>CAWJZQ010000032.1:0-642164 GCA_963847415.1 uncultured Thermoleophilia bacterium
TCTCGGCGGTTAGCAGCAGGTGCTGGTACAGCGGGTCGGCCGGAATGGTCATCTCCACCCACTTGCCGCCGCCGGTAATGATGGAGAGCACCGCCGATCCGGGCGCAGTGACCCACATATTGTGCTGCAGCTGCGCCATGTTTTTTCGGCCGCCGCCTCCTCCGAGAACGTCCACGGCAGCATGAACTTGGCTTCGAACACCGCACCGGTCCCCTCCACCATGCCGTCGAGCGTCGCCGCCATCCAGCGGTTGACCGGATGCGAAGCCTGCCGCTGCACATCGGTGACACTGGCCGGTGTTGCGCTCGTACCAGTGCCGGTTGAGGTCCTCGGTCACGGTGCCGAGCTGGACGATCAGATTGCCGGACAGGTCCTCCGGCTCGACCTCGCCGCGCTTCTCGCGCCAGAGCCGGACAGCGCCCCTCGTCGTCGCCCATGATGATCCGGGCGTCGGAGCCGCCGATGAAGCCGCGGCGGTCGGCCGAGGAGAAAATGACCATGAAATCCTCCATAAATACGCTTTTTCACTCGTAAACGGAATCTTATTTGTGATTCTTTTGACCGGAGAGCGATTGATTCCGCTAGAGATGCGCTGAAATTGTGCGATTGCGGTTCGAGGAACGAATGACGCCTGAGCAGTGCAGGGCCGCGAGGGGCTTGGCTGGATTGGAGCCAGCAGGATCTCGAGAGAAAGCGGCCGAGGTTGGCGTCGCCACGGTTCGCCAACTGGAAGCCAACGCCGCCCAACCGCGACGATCCCACCCTCACCATGATCCGGCGAACGTTCGAGGCCGCCGGTGTCGAGCTTGATCAACAAAAACGGGGGAGGGCCAGGCGTACGCCTGCGGCAACCGCTCCGACGTCGCGACCGAGGCGAGCCCGGTTAATTACCCTCGCGCTTCCATCTTCGAGTTGTAAGGGACATTCGGCGACCCGCGAGGAGGAACGCCCAGGCGCGCGGTGACGTTCTGCCAGCGGTGCAACAACAAATCTGGAATGCTTGCAGCCGCTCCACGGCTTGGCTTTGTCCTGTAGGGGAGAACTGCGATCGCCCTTCATTTGGGCGTTCGATCGATTTGATTTTTTTCGGTCCGAACCGCTCGACAAAAATTATGGGATCAGTACCGAATTCGCGTTCGTTAAAAGCGCTGCTGTCGTGCAAGACACCCCGAATACGCTGGTGATTGCCGAATGCCCGCTGGTCGTGTGAAGATTTCATTCTTCGGCGGCATCGCAGGCGCGCGGACGTCTGCTTGCGGTAGAGACAGAACTTGCCAATCTCAGAATCGGGCCGGCATTTCTGAACTGTTGATACGCCGCTTCGAGTTCCTCCGGTGTATATCGCGTCCCTGATCTCGGGAAGGGGATGCGGATCTCGGTCCGCGATGTCGCTGAGTTGCGGTGGTCTGCTGTGACCAGAATTTCACAGCATGTTGATCACCAACGCGGTCTTTCGCCAAACGAACCCAATTTCTTATCGCGATTGCAACGGCTTGTGGAGGCGGGATGGCAGGGCGGCCGAGTTAATCACGAGGATGCGCGGCATGCTCCTTTACTCGACCGCGCGTGACGAGGCCGAGGGGCGCCGCTTGTATCGTGTTGTGACGTTCATTGGCCCGCGACTTGAACCCAATCGCCCTTAGCGTTTTTTAAGTCGCGGTGTTTAGCGCCGGTATCCCAGTCAACGCAGTTTCTAATATCGTTGGAGCCATTAAACTCGCAAACTTCTCTCCGCAGCATTTTTCCGTCCATGTCCTGAATGACTACCGCGAGGCCTTTTCTTCCATCATTCAGCAAATACTCCAGACCTAAAACGCAGCTCTTAAGCTCAGGCTGACACAGGCGAGAGCTGGCAATTTTTCCGTCGTTCTGGTCGGCGGAAAGTTTGCCAACCTTGTCGATGAACTCATTCCAGCTCGGTACGCCGGTTGAAGCCTGCTGAACGGCTGATGTGTTTGTCGCTACTCGTCTTGTTTGCGCGGGTATTCCCGCCAAAGAAACTCCCATGGCCTTCAGATCTTGGGCGTCGAGCCAGCCAATCTGTTTCGACAGGGTACTGACCATGCGACTTGTGATCGTGTACGGAACTCCAAGCTCCTCTTGCGCGAACTTGGCCATTGACTTGGTTGCGGCGACCGAACCCGACAATTCTTGTCCGTATTTGTCGGAGGACCGATGTACGCCGACCTTTGCGCCCTCGGCCACAAATTTCTGGCTACCTGCCGCGAAGATCAGGAAACAAGCCGACGCACAAACGGCTCCCGGACCAACTGAAACCGAAATACCAGACTGTTTAACCGCAGTAGCGAGCTTTATTCCTTCGACAAGCCTGCGTCACCGAGCAATACGGCCTTGTTCTTCTCATCTACTGGCTCAGTCGTCTTGCTTGAGTCCTCACGACAGATGCGTTGGAAGCCCATGAGCATGCTGAAGGCGCCGGACAGGGCTTCCCATGCTCGGGATCCCTTTTATCTCCAAGGTCTCCATCACGGTGGCGATCCTGGCAGTGCTGGCCGCCACGGCCGGCAGCCTGGAAACGGTCGAAGGGGGGCGAGCGATCACCGAATCATCGGAGGCCGTCCGCCCAGGACCAAGCGACGGATGCCTGGAACGAGTATCAGGCCGACAGTCTGAAGCAACTGCTCATCTACTACGACATCGCGGCCCGGGAGACGACTTCCATGACGACAGCGTGGCGGAGCGGACTGCCCAGGCCAAGGCCCGGACCAAAGCGAAGAGTCCGAAGGACGAGGACGCCCGGCGTGCGGAAAGTGTCAGGCACGAGGCTCGCCACCATTGGCTTACGGGCGCCGCGACCTTGATCGAAATCGGGATCGCGCTGTCCACGGTGGCCATCATCACCCGGCGCCATGCCTTCTGGCTCAGCGCCATGGGGCTGGGCGCGACGAAATGGCCCTCTTCGCCATCGCCTATATGGGCTGAGAGCACCTACTGGCTCAGTTGCATCTGCTGTGCAGGATCAAGCCCGAACATGACGCCGGCCATGGCGATCGAGCTCCCGATCTGGGCGATGGCGGCACCGCGTACGGTGCCGACCGAGAAGAGACGCAGGTCGAGCATCGGTGACGGCGTTGTCGTCTTCATCATTCGTGTTGTTGCTGTCACCCTGCCAGGAGATCGACCGGGCGTCGCGGAAGGTGATTGCGGGCGCCGGCTACGGCGAGTACTTCATTCACCGCACCGGCCACGGCATCGGGCTCACGACGCACGAGCCGCCGTACATGGTCGAAGGCGAGGCGCAGCCGCTCGAGCCCGGCATGTGCTTCTCGATCGAGCCCGGCATTTATCTTCCCCGCCGCTTCGGCGTCCGGATCGAGGACATCGTCACCGTCACCGAGGACGGCGGGCGCCGCCTCAACGCGACGCCGCACGAGCTCCAGATCGTCGCGTAAGGCTCAGCCGCGCGAGGGGATGAGACCGAGCCGGCGACCGAAGCGGCAGTATCGTCGCGGCGTGATCTTCCAGCCGGAGCTCGAGACGCAGTCGCCGGACGAGCGAGCCGCACTGCAGGCGACGGCTGCGCGAGCTTCTACCCGGCTCGGGCGTCGAGCCCGACGTGTCGCTCGCGGAACAGCCGTTCACGGTCAAGGCCGAGCTGCGCGACGCGTATCCGTTCGGGCTGCTGCAGGTGCCGCTGGCGCGAGACGGTGCGCGTGCACGCGTCGTCGGGCACGCGCGGCAAGCCGACGATCGTCGCCTACACGCGCGGCGACATCGACGTCTTCGCCGAGGTCTGCGCGCGCTCGATCGCCGCGGCCGGTGGGCGGCCGGACGACGTCCTCCACGTCGCGTACGGCTACGGGCTCTTCACCGGCGGCCTCGGCTTGCACTACGGCGGCGAGCGGCTCGGTGCGACGGTGGTGCCCGCCTCGGGCGGCAACACCGACTTGCAGCTGGGTCTGCTCGAGGATCTCGGCGCCGCCGGGCTCTGCTGCACGCCGAGCTTCGCGCTGCTGCTGGCCGAGCGGCGCGAGCCGGGCGGGACGATCGACCTTCGCTACGGCGTGTTCGGCGCCGAGCCCTGGTCGGAGGCCATGCGGACGAAGCTCGAGGACGCATGGGGCATCGACGCGTGCGACATCTACGGCCTCTCGGAGGTGATGGGCCCGGGCGTCGCCGCCGAATGCCGCGAGGGCAAGGGGCGCTGCACGTCTTCGACGACCACTTCCTGCCGGAGATCGTCGATCCGGCGACGGGCGAGCCGACGGACGGGCTTGGCGAGCTCGTGCTCACGACGCTGACGAAGGAGGCGCTGCCGGTGATGCGTTACCGGACCGGCGACCTGACCCGCTTCGTCGACGGCGACTGCCCGTGCGGCCGCACGCATCGCCGCGTCGCCCGGCTGACCGGCCGGGTCGACGACATGCTGATCATCCGCGGCGTCAACGTCTTCCCGAGTGAGATCGAAGACGTCGTCCTCGAGCATCGGGAGCTTGGCCCGCAGTACGCGATCGTGGTCGACCGGCGCGGCGCGCTCGCGAACCTCGAGGTTCGCTGCGAGCTCGCCCAGCGTGGCGACGCAGAGTTGGTGGCCGAGGACATCCGCCGCCGCCTGGAGGCGCGTCTGCGCGTACGGACAGACGTGATCGTGCTCGCGCAGGGCGCCCTACCGCGCCAGGAGGCCGGCAAGGCCCGGCGTGTCTGGGAGCGTCTCGACGACCGCGACCCCCTCATGTCGTAACCGCGACAAAAGTCGCCTTGACACGCCTCACCGGATGGCCATGACCGAGAGTAAATTAGCTTCTGCGCGCGCCGTGGAACGGGGGGGCTGCGTGGAAAGGGACTTCCGTTGTCGCACCCCCGCGCCTCCGTCGTAGACACATGGCTTCGTCGAGCGTGACCGCTTAGCGGTCGCGGTGGAGTCCTCCGCGACACGGAAGCCGAATCGATCGTGACGACTCGGGCCAGCCGTCGGCCACACGTCACACGAAAGGGGTCCGCAATGCGGAGACTCACGGTTGGAACCGTTCTTCGAAAGCACCTAACCGACAGACCCAGGGCACGTCCGCAGGCAGCAGCTCGCTCGCGGTCCAGGCGGACGCCAGCCCCAATGCGGCCGGCAGCGATGCTGTTCCTCGGCTGCGTACTGGTCCTCGCGATCGGCGGAGGCCGCGCTGGGCATGCGCCTGCTCCAGACGAGCGGGCAGTCGGCGACGGTGCACCTGGGCCCGACCGGGCTCGGAGTTCCTGACGAAGACGAGCTTCGGGCAGGTCGAAGTCGAGAGCGTCGAGCAGATCCGCGGCCTCACACCCAAGCAGCTCGCCGGATGACACACGGCATCCAGAGCTTGGTGAAGGCCGACCAGATGCAGGTGCAGATGGTCATCGCCCTGCACAACGCACGTTCACAGACGGTTGCGTACAACCCGGCGCATTCGTGCTCCGGCTCGTGCGGCGCACGGGAGGGCGACGAGCTACGACACGGTGAGCACGAGCGTGCGCGCCGGACAGCCGAGTCGCGGTCGTCGATGGAGACGACGCTGCGGTTCGTCATCCCACGCTTCAACCCGAAGGGCACGCAGCTCTCGCTCCAGGTCCGGCAACGGTCGGTCCGCGAATCAACCTCGACCTGGGGCCTGTGCGCCCGGGCGGCTCGCGCGGCGAAGGTGAGCCACTGAGCCGCCCGTGCCTCGCCTGACCCCCCAATGATCTACGCGGCAAGGAGTACGCGGCTAATGAAGCAGATCGGGGAAACTCTCGTACGTCACGTGTCCCGGCGCAGATCCATCTGCGCCGGATCGTTCTCGGGGTCGTTCTCTCGTACGGCATCGGTGCGTGGCTGTTCGTGCTGCGCGAGTCGCGGACGGGCGGCAGACCCGCTCGTACCTCGCACAGTGGCTCGGCGCATCGACGCTCGCGTTGCCGGTGGTGGTGCTGGCTGTCATCGCCGCCGTCGCACTCGCGGTCCGAACGCTTGCACCACGCGGCGGGCCGCAGCAGCTGATCACGATCGGCGCCTCGGCGCCGGCTGCGAGCCTCGCGTTCGCGGCGACGTATCCGATTCGCGACGCGCTCTTCGGCGCGGGCGACTCGGCCGCGCTGCCCGCGCCCGTGCGGGTCGCGCGTGACACGCTCGTCGCACTTGCGATCGCGTTGCCGCTCGCGGCGCTCGGCGTCTCGCTCTTCCTGAGCGGCCGCACGCGCGTCACGCGCACACGTGCGGTCGTGCTCGCCGGAGGCGCAGCGGTACTCGCCGCGGCGTCGCTCGGCGGGTCTGTCCGAGCGGCCGACCCGGATCCCGGGCAGCCGTGCCCGGCGACCGCTCCGGTGAAGACGTTCGACGTGCAGGCGATCGACGTCAACATCCCGCTCAACCGCTTCGGCGACCACGACCCGCACGGGCAAGATGTACGTCCTCACGACCGCGGTCGCCGCCGTCCGCGCCGAGGAGAGCGTCGCAGAAGGTCTCCATCGGCCTGCGCGACGACGCCGATCCAGCCGCTCGTCATCCGCGCCAACGAGGGCGACTGCGTCGAGATCACACTTCACCAACAACGCGACGCGGCGGCGACGTACGGCATGCACATCGACGGGCTCGTTCTACGACCGGCCTCGTCCGGCGACGCGATCGGCACGCAACCCGACGCTCGGCGTCGGCCAGGGCGGCACGACGCACCTACCGCTACTCCGTCCCGCTCGACCCGACACGCTCGAGGGCGCGCACTACATCCACCCCGGCCCCGGCTACCGCGCCGCGGTCGCCCACGGCCTGTTCGGCGCGCTCGTCGTCGAGCCGCCCGGGCTCGACCTACTTGGACATCGACGACCGGCGCAGCCGCTGGCGTCGGGCTGGGAGGCGATCGATCGAGCCCGGCGGCGGCAAGACGGCCTTCCGCGAGGCGTCCATGCTCTACCACGAGATCGGCAACGAGAACGACCGCATCTCGACGCAAGAACGGCGGCAAGCTCCCGCTGCGTCGACCCGCACACGACGTCCTACCGGCCGGGCGCGTTCGCGATCAACTACCGCTCCGAGCCGTTCCGCAACCGGCTCGACCGCAACGCCGACAGGAGTCGCACGGGCTACAGCTCCTACACCTTCGGCGACCCGGCGACGCCGATGATGCGCGGCTACCTGGCCGACCCGACGAAGATCCGCCTCATGCACGTCGGCGGCGAGAAGTTCCACGTCTTCCACCTGCACGGCGGCGGCGACCGGTGGCGCTTCAACCCGCGTCGCCGACACCGACGTTCAACTACGCCGACACCGGCGCTGCAACAAGGACCCGACGACGCAGTCGTCGCCGTCGCAGCGGCTCGACTCCCAGTCGATCGGCCCGGGCGAGTCCTACAACCTCGAGATCGAGGGCGGCGCCGGCGGCGTGCAGCAGTCGCGCCGGCGACTTCCTCTTCCACTGCCACATCGCCAAGCACTACGTCTCCGGCATGTGGGGCTTCTGGCGGGTCTACGACACCGCGCCAGCCCGACCTCGTGCCGCTGCCGCGACCGCGACGCCGCCGCCCGCCGCCGGTCGACTCGCCGCGGCCTGATCGGCAGGACGTGCAACGGCACGACGATCACCACGGACAACCTGGACGACTGGATCCGGCCGCAGCTGCCGCCGCCGGGCGTGCCCGCAGACGACCAGGACGCCACGGTCTGGAACTGGAAGGTCGACAACCGGACCCGGCCAAGCCGCTCTACCTCGGCGAGCCGGAGGACAAGGGACCGTGGCCGGACCTGCCGACATCGACGCGACGCATCCAGGCTCGCGGACCACCGAACCTGCCCCGGTCGACATCGGGTCACGACTCGTCGGCAACCGGCCGGAGATCCTGTTCGACCCGCTCAACGGCGGCCGGCCTACCCGCTGCTGCGGCCCCACATCGGCGAGCGGCCACCGTTCCCGCGCAACGGCCACACCGGCACGCCGTGGCTCGGCAACCACGGCGCGACCGAGCGCCGACACCGGCGACCAGCGTCGACCCGTGCGCCAACCGGCACCGACGGCACTGTGCCCGCCAGGGCGCACCGCTGACGCACCTTCAACGTCGTCGCGATCGAGCAGCCGATCCAGAGCACCGCCGACGCTGCACGGACCCGACGGCAAGATCTTCGTGCTCGCCCAGGACAAGGACGCCGTGTATGCCGGCACGAAGCCCGCACAGCCGCTGGCGATCCGCGCCAACCACGGCGACTGCGTCGCGATCACGCTGACCAACGAGATCCCCGACGCGACGGCCTTCGACGACTTCTCGAAGGTCAACATGCACATCCACCACGTGCAGTTCGACGTGCAGGGCTCCGACGGCGTGATCGCCGGCATTCGCCTACGAGCACTCGGTCCGGCCCTACAAGGTCGAGGACCCGACGCTGATCGCGACCGCTGCCGCCAGGACGCGACCGTCTGCAGCCTGTCGACGTGACGAAGTTCGTCGACAGCTGCGCGAGTGCGGCACGTGCAGCACGTGTCATCGCCGTCGGGCTCGGGCCTGAGTCGATCGAGATCCACCAGATCGCGTCGGTCGACCCGCGACCCGGACCGTGACGCTCGACCGAGCCGCTCGACCGCGACCACGCCGCGGGCGAGTTCGCCGGCACCGAGTTCATCCAGTACCGCTGGTATCCCGACGTCCTGCTCGACAACATCTTCTGGCACGACCACGTCGACGGCATCCACGGCTGGGGCCACGGCCTCGTCGGCCAGCTGATCGTCGAGCCGACGGGCTCGACCTACCACGACCCGGTGACCGGCGCAGCGAGGTCGACTCCGGCACGATCGTCGACATCCACACGACCGAACGCGGTCGTGCCCGGGCAGCGTCGACAAGGGCTTCCGCGAGCTCGCGCTCTGGACGATCGACGAGAACCCGAATCACCGACTCGACGCTCAACCTGAAGGCGGAGCCGTGGGCGGACCGGCTAGCCGAGAACCCGGACGCGTCGCTGCTCTTCAGCAGCTACACGCACGGCGACCCGATCACGCCGTTGCCGCTCGCCTACCCCGGCGACCCGGTGATCGTGATCCGGACGATCAACGTCGGACCGACCGTCGACGGCCTCCACTTCGACGGACACCGATTCACGCTCGAGAACCGATTCTTCGACGTGAACGGGAACCCGACGGCGACGCAGCAGAACACGCTCCACTACGGCATCTCCGAGAAGTTCACGCTCGTGATGAAGGCAGGAGGACCACTGGCGCAGCCGGGGGACTACCTGTACGAGAACTCGATCGCTCGGAAGTTCCGTGACGGTGCGTGGGGGCTGCTGCGCGTCCTCCCGGCACTGTCGACCAGCCTGAAGCCGCTACCGGACTTCGCGTCACCCCCGACGACGGGGCCGGCCGCCGGCACTCAGGACGGTGGCAGACCGCCGACGGCGCTGACGCCGGGCAACCCGTGCCCGGCGACCGCATCGGTACCGCCGCAGACGTTCAACATCACCGCCGTCGACCTGAACACTTCGGGCGGCGTGCACTATCCGATCGCTGCGTTCGTGCCGACCCCGCTGGCAAACGCCGCGAAGCAGAAGGGCTTCCAGGCGCAACCGCTCGTCATCCACGTCTCGGCCGGCACGTGCTTCGACGTCGTGCTGACGAACCAACGCTCGGTCCGGTCGTCGTTCCACGCCGACATGCTCGAGAGCACACCTGCCTCGAGCGGCGTGAACGCCGGCTTCACGCCCGAGCAGACGGTGGCTCCCGGCGGCACGCAGACGTACCGCTTCTTCGCCGACGGCGACCGGTACCAGACGGCGCTGATCAGCGACTACGGCGGCCCGACCGCCCTGGTCCCACTCCCCGAAGGTGAAGGGACAGGCATCAACACCCAGATCGACCCGGGCCGCGACGGCATGTACGGCGCCGTCGTGATCGCACCGGCCGGCTCGACGTTCACCGACCCGCAGACCGGAGCGTCACTCGCGAGTGCGCCGTTCGGGACGCAGGTCGACGTGCATCCGCCGGGCAAGCCGGCCTTCCGCGACTTCACGACGTTCCTCGCCGACCAGGATCCGCGCATCGGGCAGAGCCAGATGCCGTATCCGACGGAGGTGGACGGACCCGCAGCGATCAACTACGCGACCGCCGGCGCGCGGCAGGACGGGCCGAACATGTTCCTGTCGGCCGCCAACGGAGGCGATCCTCCGACACCGCTCCTGCAGAGCTACCCGGGCGACCCGATCCGCGTGCATGCGGTCGGCGCTCCCGGCAACGAGCAGACGCATGTGTTCAGCCTCGGCGGGTTCAGCTTCCCGCTCGACCCGCTGATGCTGCCGAGCGTCGACTCGGTCGAGGCGCGAGGCCTCGCGCCGATGGGCACGCTCGACGCGCTCATCGCAGGCGGCGGAGGAGGCCGCAACCACAGCGTCGGAGACTTCTTCTACGGCGACCTGCGACGGCCGTTCACCGTCGCAGGCATGTGGGGGCTCCAACGCGTCCTCGACCCTGGCACCTGCACGATCAAGAAGCTCGACGGCACTGCCTGCGTCCCGGGCGTGGGCTAGCCAACAACAGGACGGCTGCGGCTCCGGCCGCAGCCGTCCTCCCTACCCAGCAGGAACTCGACGAGCAACTCGTTCACGCGCTCCGGTCGGTCGAGCTGCAGCCAGTGGCTCGCGCCTTCGACGCGCTCGTAGCGCCAGCCGCCGGTGACGTGCTCGCCGGAGGCCTTCAGGGGCGCCTCGAGCAGGTAGTCGTCGCCGCTCGACCACACGCCGAGCGTCGGTGCGGCGATCGCCGGGAACGGCCGTCGCGGCGCAAGCTCGCGCTGCGGCGGCACGTTCGCGCGGTACCAGTTCAAGCCCGCCGTCAGCGCGCCGGGGCGCGCGAGGTCCTCGACGTACCGGTCGATGTCGCCGTTCCCGCGCGTCCACTCGCGCAAGAGCTTCCAGTCGTCGCGCGGGACGAGCTCCTCCGCGAGCCCCTCGAACTGGAACCAGAGCATGTACCAGGACTTCTCGCGTTGCTCGACGGTCGGCACCTGCGTGTTCGGATGCCCGACCGAGAGCGCGACGAGGCGGTCGACACGCGCGGGATGCAGCCCTGCGACGACCCATGCGAGCCCCGCGCCCCAGTCGTGCCCGACGACGTGCGCGCGCTCGAGCTGCAGCGCGTCGAGGATCGCGACGACGTCGGCCGCGCTCGTCGTGATGCGGTACGCGGCGGCCTCCTGCGGCTTGTCGGAAGCCCCGAACCCGCGCAGGTCCGGCGCGATCACCCGATGGCCGGCCGCGACGAGGGCCGGGATCTGATGCCGCCAGAGGTAGGACGAGTCGGGGAACCCGTGCAGGAGGACGACCGGCGTACCCTCGCCCTCGACCTGGACATGCAGCGAGATCCCGTCGGCCGTCTCGACGCGCATCACGCGGGCCTGCGGCGGGGGTCGGGGCAAAGATGGTTCGGTGGGGCCCCTAACCCCCCAGTGGTCGCTTGCCGGGACCCCACCGACCGCAGATTTAGACGCATTCCGAACTAGGTTGTTAGCTGTTCAAACGCCTATAGAGGCGGTCGACCAGATCCGGCATGGCTTCGAGCTTCTCGGTGATCACGCGCAGCCGATATTCCCGGAAATACTCGGGCTCGACGTCGAGGGCGCCCGCGAGCGTCTCCACGACGTCGTTCGATGGGACGGGCCGGTTCCCGTGCACGAGGTGGTTCAGATACCCCGCCGAGAGCTCGGTCTTGGCGGCCAGCGCCCGGTAGGTGACGCCGGTCTCGTTCATGAGCCGCTCCACCGCGGGGCCGAAGGGCTCCGACGCGTATCTGCGGCGTCTAGCCATCGATCAGATTCTCGCCCACCTCGGCAACATTGACACGTCGCTCGTCGCCGGTGGCGCGGTTCCGCACGTCCACGGCCGCGTCTTCCAGGCTTTTCTTGCCCGCGGTGACCCGAAAAGGGATCCCGATCAGGTCGGCGTCGGCGAACTTCTCCCCGGGCCGCAGGTCGCGGTCGTCCAGGAGGACCTCGAGCCCGGCCGCGTCGAGAGCGGCGGCCGCCTGCTCGCCGATCTCCTCCGCGCCCTTCAGCACCACGAGATGGACGTGGTACGGCGCGATCGAGAGCGGCCAGATGATCCCGTGCTCGTCGTAGCTCTGCTCGACCACCGCAGCGATCGTGCGCTCGAGGCCGATCCCGTACGAGCCCATGACGAGCGGCTTCTCCTTGCCGTCCTCGTCGACGAACGTCGCCTCGAGGGGCGCGGAGTAACGCGTGCCGAGCTTGAAGATGTGGCCGACCTCGATCGCCGTCGAGAACGCGAGCCTGCCGCCGCAGTTCGGGCAGGTGTCGCCCTCGCGCGCGGCGCGCAGGTCGGCGAAGCGCGGCTCGAAGTCGCGCCCGGCCTGGGCGCCGCGCAGGTGCCGGCCGTCGCGGTTCGCACCGGCGACGTACTGCCCCTCGCGCAACGTCTCGTCGGCGACAACCGGCCCCTTGAAGCCGACCGGGCCGAGCGAGCCGCCGGACGCGCCGAACGCGGCTCGAATCTCGTCGTCCGTGGACGGACGCGACGGCGCGCCGAGCGCGGCGTCGAGCTTGGCCGGCTCGATCCGGTCGTCGCCGCGCACCAATGCGAGCACGACGGTCCCGTCGTCGAGCGTCACCGGCATCGCCTTCGAGGTCGCGGCGACGTCGACGTCGAGGAATGCGCCGAGCGCCTCGCACGTCTTCACGTCAGGCGTCTCCACCTCCTCGACCGCCTGCAGCGCGTCGGGGAAGGACGGTGCGCGCGGGACGGCGCGTGCAACCTCGAGGTCGGCGGCGAAGTCGCCGTTCTCGCAGGTCACGAGCACGTTCTCGCCGGCGCCTGCGGGAGCGAGGAAGTCGACGGACTCGCTCCCGCCCATCATCCCGGACTCCGCCTCGACGCCGAAGGCTTTCACGCCGATGCGCTCGAACGTCCGCTCGTAGGCACCGCGCTGGCGCTCGAACTGCACGGCCAGCCCGTCCTCGTTGCGATCGAACGAGTAGGCGTCCTTCATGATGAACTCGCGCAGACGGATCAATCCGGCGCGCGGCCGTGGCTCGTCCCGCTCCTTGATCGAGATGTGGTAGAGCATCTGCGGAAGCAGCCGGTAGCTGTGCAACTCGCGCGCATGGAACGAGATCGTCTCCTCGTGCGTCAGCGGCAGCACGAGCTCCGTGCCTCTCCGGTCCTGGAGCCGGAAGATCTCCTGGATGAAGTCGCGGCCGCTCTGCTGCCACAGCTCGGCCGGGGTGAGCACGGGCATCAGCATCTCCTGCGCGCCGATCGCGTCCTGCTCCTCGCGGATGATCTGCTCGACCTTGCGATGCACGCGCCAGCCGAGCGGCAGGAACGTCCACACGCCGCCGGTGACCTGGCGCACGAAGCCGCCGCGCACGAGCAGGCGGTGGTTGACGGCCTCCGCGTCGGCGGGGTCGTCGCGCAGCGTCGGCAGAAAGAGCTGGGAGGCGCGGGCGATCATCGTTGTCCCGGCAGGCTACTCAGTCACTCAGGGGGATGGCCGAGGCCTCGGCCATCGCCAGAGCGGCCGGCTTCGCCATCTTGAGCCGTTTCGGCCGGTGCATCCCGTCGGCGATCCAGCGGTCGATCTCGTGGAAGAGCTCGTCGACGAGGATGTCGCTCGAGACCTTCTTCAGCACGCGCCCGTGCGCATAGACGAAGCCGACGTCGCGACCGCCGGCGATGCCGAAATCGGCGTCGCCTGCCTCGCCCGGCCCGTTGACGGCGCAGCCGAGCACCGCGACCTCGAACGCCTCCGGATACGTCCGCAGCCGCTCCTCGACGCGCTCGGCGAGTTGCTGCACGCCGACGTTGTCGCGGCCGCAGCTCGGGCAGGCGATCATCACCGGGCCGCGCTCACGCAGGCCGAGCGCCTTCAGGATCTCGAACGCCGCCTGCACCTCCTCGACCGGGTCGGCGGTGAGCGAGACGCGGATCGTGTCGCCGATCCCGTCCACGAGCAGCGCGCCCATCCCGACGGCGCTCTTGATCGAGCCGGAGTACGGCGTTCCCGCCTCGGTCACGCCGAGGTGCAGCGGGTAGTCGACCTTGCTGGCGAGCAGCCGGTAGGCGCGGATCATCGTCGGCACGTGGCTCGACTTGACGGAGATCTTGAAGTCGCGGTAGTCGAGCCGCTCGAGCAGCCGCACCTCCTCGAGCGCCGCCTCGACGAGCGCCTCGGCCTGGTCGGCCTGGGCGAGCTCCGCGAGGTGCTTCGGCAGCGAGCCGGAGTTCGCCCCGATCCGCATCGGAATGCCCTTGGCCTTCGCGGCGCGAACGACCTGCTCGACCTTGTCGGGGCCGCCGATGTTCCCCGGGTTGATGCGGACTGCCGCCACGCCGGCGTCGATCGCGCGCAGCGCCAGGCTCGCGTTGAAGTGGATGTCGGCGATCACCGGGATCGGCGAGAAGCGCACGATCTTCGGCAGCGCGTCGGCGTCCTCGCTCTTCGGCACCGCCACGCGCACGATCTCGCACCCGGCGCTCACCAGGGCGGCGATCTGCGCCGTCGTGGCCGGGACGTCGTGAGTCTTCGTCAGCGTCATCGACTGGACGACGGGAGGCGCCCCGCCCCCGATCTGCACGCCGCCGACGACCACTGACCGCTTACTGGCCACGGGACCAGCCTAGCGGGGGGCACGTCCGGGCTGGATGCCGTCCTATGCTGGATCGATGAGGACTCTCGCAGTCTGTGCCTCCCTCGTGTTGGTGGGCGCATGCGCGTCCGTCGCCCTGGCGGCCAAGCAGACTCCGGCCCAGCGGGCGGTCGACCGTGTCGTCCTGCGCGCGGCCCAGATCGGCCCCGGCACGATCACGCGCGAGATCCCGCAGGGGCGTGAGGTGGACGGCGTGAACACGCTCGACCTCTGCGGCCAGACGTTCCGCAGCGAGAAGATGCGCGTCGCCCGCGTCCAGCTCTCCTGGATCCGCAACACGGGCGGCGGGCCGTTCCTTTCGAACGAGGTCGTCGCCTACAAGCCCGGCGGCGCCGCTCAGGCGATGCGCGAGCTGCGCGCCGCGGTAAAGGCCTGCCCGAAGGGCTTCGTGAAGAGCACGATCCCCGGCGCGGGGATGATCAAGAACCAGTTCGACCCGATCAAGGGCAAGGACTTCGTCGACAACTCGCTCGGCCTGATCGACCACATCACCGAGAAGGTCGGCAAAAAGACGCTGAAGTTCGACTCGCTGCTCGTCTACCAGGTGCGCGGCAACGTGCTCAGCGCCGTCTACGGCTTCGGAGTCGTTCAGCTGCCGCTCGTCGTGCACTCCGCCGGCCAGAGCGCGAAGAACCTCAAGAAGCTGCGGATCTGAGCCGACCCCTCGTCGTCGCGTACGACCCGGAGTGGCCGCGCCGCTTCGAGGCGGAGCGCGCGACCCTCGAGCATGCGCTCGCTCCGTGGCTCGACGGCGGCATTCACCACATCGGCTCGACCGCGGTGCCGGGACTGGCGGCGAAGCCGATCATCGACATGCTGGCCGGCGTGCGCGACCTCGAGGAGGCGCGCGCCGCGTTCGCGCCGCTCGAAGAGCTCGGCTACGCGTACCGGCCGCACCGCCCGGAGGCGCACCTGTTCGTCGCACCCGGCCGCGGCGTCCACCTCACCGAGCCCGGCAGCGACCTGTGGCGCGAGCGGCTCGCCTTCCGCGACGCACTCCGTGCGAGCGCGGACCTGCGTGCGGAGTACGCGGCATGGAAGGCCGCGCACGCAGGCGTCGACCGCTATGACGCCGACAAGCGGCCGCTCGTCCTGCGCGTCCTCGCAGAGCAGGGGATCGCGTTGCGCCCGGACGACGAGCGCCTCGTGCCCGGCGCTAGATGAGGTTGTCGCCTGCGAGCTCGAGGATCGCGAGCTCGCGCTCGCTCGGGTCGCCCGAGCGCAGCACCTCGAGGATCGCGACGTCGAGCACGGTGCCGCCACCGGCGATACGGCGCACCGCGTCGGTGAAATCGTCGACGTCGGCGACGCGCTCTTTCAGCAGGTAGCCGATTCCGTTCGGCTGCGCCGCGAACAGCTCGACGGCGCTCTTCACGTCGAGGTACGACGAGAGCAGGAGGATGCCGGTCTTCGGATGCCGCCGCTTGATCTCGTGCGTCGCGCGGATTCCCTCGTCGGTCTTCGTCGGCGGCATGCGGATGTCGACGATCGCGACGTCGGGCAGCTCCTCGTCGACGAGCGCGAGCAGGTCGACGCCCGTGCCCGCCTGGCCGATCACCTCGAAGCCCTCCTCCTCGAGCAGCGCTGCGATCCCCTCGCGCAGGAGCACCGAGTCGTCGGCGAGCGCGACGCGGGTCGCCGCCACGGTCGACACGGCACCGGGGAGCGGCGGGAACTCCGTCCGGAGCCCGTCGGCGACGACCCGGAAGAGGTGGGTCGGCCGCGGGATGCCGCGGAGCGGATGCTCGCCGACGTCGACGGCGTCGAAGCCGTCGCGGTTGACGGTGTCCGAGACCAGGATCTCACCGCCGCGCGCGGTCTGGCAGACACGAGCAGCGTGGTGCACGGCCAGTCCGACGAAGCCGTCGCCGGTGCTGTGCGCGCGGCCCGTGTGGACGCCCATGCGCACGCGCAGGGGCGAATCAGCCGGCCACGCCTGCGCGCCGAGCGCGCGCTGCGCCTCCACCGCAGCCGTCACCGCCCCGCGGCAGTCCGGGAACGCCGCGAAGAACTCGTCGCCGCGGCAGTCGACGACGCGGCCGCCGTTCGACTCGATCGCCGACGGTGATCAGCGCGCGGTGCTTCTCGAGCACGATCCCGTAACCAGGCCCCAGGCGCTCGAGCAGCTGCGTCGAGCCCTCGACGTCCGTGAAGAGAAAGGTGAGCTCGTGGGCGATCGGATCCGGCATCGTCAGCCGCCCGGTCCGAAGATGTCGTTGCGCAGGCCGAAGTACATCAGCACGCCGAAGATCGTCAGCCCGACGACCGAGTAGCGGATGTAGACCGACTGCGGGAACGTGCGGCCGCGGATCTTCTCGACCAGCGCCATCACGATGTGCCCGCCGTCGAGCGGCAGCACCGGCAGCAGGTTCAGCAGGCCGAGCGCGAGGCTGATCAGGCCGAGCACGAACAGGAACGTCCGCAGCCCGTCGCGCCAAGCGGCGGCCGACGCCTTGACGATGCCGACGGAGCTCGAGACCTGGTCCGTGTCGCGCCCGGTCGCGAGGTGCGCGATCCCGCGAGTGGTGTCCGCGGTGATCTGCCAGGTCAGACGCGACGGCGTCCTGCGCCGCCGCAGGCAGCGACTCGCCCGGCCCGTTGCGCGCCTCGATCGCGATCCCGATCCGGTACGCACCGTCGATCTTCTTCGCGTGCAACGGGACGAGGACCCGGCGGCCGTGCCGGTTGACCACGATCGTGAACGGCCGACCCTCGGTGGCGCGGATGTGCTTCGGGATGTCGCGCGGCACGACCTTCTGGCCGCTGACGAGGACGACGCGGTCTCCCACCTGCAGGTGCGCGGCCGCCGCCGGCGTGTTCGGCGAGATCCGGCCGATGATGTTCGTGTCGCGGGTGACGGAGACGAGGAACAGTGCGGTGAAGAGGACGATCGCGAAGACGAGGTTCACGGCCGGGCCGGCGGCGATCGCGGTCAGCCGCCGCCATGTCGCCGCGCGCCAGTACGCATCGCGTGCCAGTGCACCCTCCCACTCCTGCCATGCGCGGGTGTGGCCGAGCGCGGGCTCCAGCGCGAGGATGCAGCTCGTGCGCGGTGTCGTAGTCCCCGCGCTCGATCGCCTCGTCGACGGCGCGCAACTCCTCCTCGTGCTGCGGCGCCACCTCGGGTGGCAGCAGCTTGCGCGAGATCGCCCGGCGTCGGGCGGTTCATCCCCGGGATCTTCACGTAGCCGCCGAGCGGGATCGAGCCGATTCCGTACTCGACACCGTTCCGCACCTTCTTGACGAGCGCCGGGCCGAAGCCGAGGTAGAACTTGCGCGGCGTCATCCCCACGGCGCGCGCCGCGAAGAAGTGCCCCGCCTCGTGGATCATCACGAGCAGCGCCAGCCCGAAGATGGCTGCCGCTACGCCCATTTTTGCTCCGGCGCCCGCAAAGCCGGCACCTGCGCCGGTTTCTCGCCTCCGTCAAGCCTACGGCTCGCTGCCTCGAAGGCCAGGCGCGCCTGCCGGTCGGCCTCGCGGAGCTCGTCGAGGTCGCGCGCGGGCGCGCCGTCGACGCGGCCGAGGACGTCCTCGACGAGCGCTGCGATGTCGAGGAAGCCGATGCGCCCGTCGAGGAACGCGCTCACCGCCTCCTCGTTCGCGGCGTTGTACGCGCAGGGGTAGGTGCCGCCGCGCTCGCCGGCCTCGCGGGCGAGGGGCAGCATGCGGAACGTCTCCTCGTCGGGCTCGAAGAACTCGAGCGGCCCGGCGGTCAGGTCGAGCGCCGGGACCGGCGTCGCCGCGCGCTCGGGATACGTGAGCGCGTACGAGATCGGGACGCGCATGTCGGGGTAGCCGAGGTGCGCGATCGACGCGCCGTCGCGGAAGCGCACGAGCCCGTGCACGATCGAGGTCGGGTGCACCACGACCTCGATGCGGTCGTACGGGAGCCCGAAGAGGAAGTGCGCCTCGATCACCTCGAGCCCCTTGTTGGCGAGCGTCGCGGAGTCGATCGTGATCTTCGCGCCCATCGACCACGTCGGGTGCGCGAGCGCCTCCTCCGGGGTCACGTCGGAGAGCTGGTCGCGCGTGCGCCCGCGGAACGGCCCGCCGCTCGCCGTCAGCACGACGCTCTCGCGGCTGCCCGAGCTGCGAGCACTGGAAGAGCGCCGAGTGCTCGCTGTCGACCGGCAGCAGTGCGCCGCCGCCCAGCGCGCGTGCCGCGACGGCGAGGTCGCCGGCCGCGACGAGGCTCTCCTTGTTCGCAAGCGCGAGCGTCACACCGTGCTCGAGCGCCCACATCGTCGCGGGCAGGCCGGCGAAGCCGAGCGTCGCGTTGAGGACGACGTCCGGGCGGGCGCGCTCGAGCAGCCGGTCGGGTCGCCCCCGACCTGGGTGAGCGGCGCCAGGCCGTCGATCGGGGTCGAGCCGCTCGTCGCGGCGACGAGCTCGAGCTCCGGGCGCGCGGCGATCACCTCGAGCGCCTGGCGGCCGATCGAGCCGGTGGCACCGAGAAGCGCGACCCGCGTCATGGCCACAGTGTGCCCGTTAGGTCGTGAAGGCCAGGATCGTGAAATACGCCGCGGGGGCCGCGAAGAGGAAGGCGTCCAGCCGGTCGAGCATGCCGCCGTGTCCGCCGAGCAGGTTGCCGCTGTCCTTCACCCCGGCGTCCCGCTTGAGCAGCGACTCGAAGAGATCGCCCATGGGGCCGGCGACCGCGAGCACCGCGCCGAGCGCGATCGACTCGCCGATCGTCAGGAAGTCCTGCTTGTAGAGAGCGACGAACGCGACGAAGACGGTCGCGGCCGTGCCGAAGACGAAGCCCTCCCACGTCTTCCCGGGCGACATCGCGGGCGCCATCTTGTGCCGCCCGACGAGGCGCCCGCCGAAGTAGGCGAACGTGTCGCCCGCCCAGACCGCGATCAGAACGGTCACGAGCGCGAGCCGGCCGTGCTGCGGCAGGTCGCGGAGGAGCAGGAAGAACGAGAGGCCGCCGCCGATCCAGAGCGTGCCCATCACCGTGGCGCTGACCGCCGACGTTGCGGCCGGCCGTGCCTCGGAGATCGCCTTGAGCAGAAACGCGAGCGCGAAGGTCGAGAGCACGCCGGCGAGCATCCACGTCACGCCCGAGAGCTCGGCGCCGACGAGCGCGAGCGCCGCGCCGATGTACCCCGCCGGCGCGAGCGGCGCGAGCGATCGCGCCATCAGCCAGTACTCGTGCAACGAGACGCCTACAGCGATCGCGACGAGCGCGAACACCCACCAGCCGCCGAGGTAGACCGCGCCGAGCACGACGGGCAACAGCACGACCGCGATGACGATGCGTGAGACGAAGGAGCTCATCTGCCGCCGAATCTTCGGCGGCGAGATGCGTATTCCGCCAGTGCGGAGCGCAAGTCTCGCTCGTCGAAGTCCGGCCAGAGCGTGTCGACGAAGACGAGCTCCGTGTAGGCGAGCTGCCAGAGCAGGAAGTTCGAGATGCGCAGCTCGCCGCTCGTGCGGATCAGCAGGTCCGGGTCGGGCAGCTCGGGCGCGTACAGGTTGGCGGCGAAGACGTTCTCGTCGATCTCGCTGCGCGTCCACGCCGCTCTCCACGAGCCGCCGCGTCGCCTCGACGAGCTCGGCCCGGCCGCCGTAGTCGAACGCGACCCAGAGGTTGAGGCGCGTGTTCAGCTCGGTGCGGTCCTCCATCGCTCTCCATGCGCCTCCGCAGCGCCTCCGGTGCGCGGTCGCGGCGGCCGATGAAGCGCACGCGCACGCCCTGCTCGGCGAGGTCCGGCAACTCGCGCTCGATCGTCTCGGCGAAGATCTCCATCAGCGCGTCGACTTCCTCTTCGGAGCGCGACCAGTTCTCGGTCGAGAACGCGAACACCGCGAGGTCGTGGATGCCGACGTCGATCGACGCCTCGACGATGCGGCGTACGGTGCGCGCGCCGGCGCGGTGCCCGGCGGCGGTCGGGAGCCTGCGCTTCTTCGCCCAGCGGCCGTTGCCGTCGAGGATGATCGCGACCGACTGCGCGACCTCCGGCAGGTCGACGTCCGGCAGCGGCTTGATGCGCGCGAGCGTTCTGATTCGGGAGAGGAGCCGCAAGGAGGTCGGAGGCCCTAGACCTCCATGATCTCGGCTTCCTTGCGCTTGAGCAGCTCGTCGATCCGCGACGTGTGCTCGTCCGTCAGCTTCTGCACGCGCGCCTTCGGCGCTACGCTCCTCGTCGTCGCCGACCTCGCGGTTCTTCACGAGGTCCTCGAGGTGCTTGATCGCGTCGCGGCGCACGTTGCGCACGGCGACCTTGCCCTCCTCCGCCATCGAGCGCACGACCTTGACGAGCTCCTTGCGCCGCTCCTCGGTCAGCTGCGGGATCGGCAGCCGGATCACCTTGCCGTCGTTCGACGGGGTCAGGCCGAGGTCGGACTCCTGGATCGTCTTCTCGATCTGCTTGATCGAGCTCGGGTCGAACGGCTGGATCGTCAGCATGCGCGGTTCGGGCGCGTTGATCGTCGCGAGGTTCTTCAGCGGCGTAGGCGTCCCGTAGTAGTCGATCGTGATGCGGTCGAGCAGCGCCGGGGTCGCCCGGCCCGTGCGCACCGAGTTGAAGTGGTCGTGTGTCGCCTCGACCGACTTGTCCATCCGCTTCGTCGCATCGCCGATGAAGTCTTCGATCACCGTTCGTCTCCTTCGGGGGTTGAGATGACCGTCCCTATCTTCTCGCCCGCGGCCGCCTTGCCGAGATTCCCGGGCGCGAGCTCGAAGACGTGGATCGGAAGCCGATTGTCCATGCAGAGCGACAGGGCCGTCGTGTCCATCACCTTCAGCCCCCGCTCGATCGTCTCCAGGTGGGTCAGCTGCGGGATCAGCCGCGCGTGCGCATTCTCCCGCGGGTCGCCGTCCAGGACACCCTCGACCCCGTGCTTGGCCATCAGGATCGCCTGGGCGCCGATCTCGAGCGCGCGCAGGGCGGCCGCCGTGTCCGTCGTGAAGAACGGGTTGCCGGTGCCGGCGGCGAAGATCACGATCCTGCCCTTCTCGAGGTGGCGCACCGCGCGCCGGCGGATGTAGGGCTCCGCCACCTCCTGGACGTCGATGGCCGAGAGCACCCGCGTGTCGGCGCCGTTCCGCTCGAGGGCCTCCTGCACGGCGAGCGCATTCAGCACCGTTGCGAGCATGCCCATGTAGTCGCCGGTCGCGCGGTCGATCCCCTGCGCGCGCGCGGAGAGACCGCGGTAGATGTTCCCGCCGCCGATCACGACCGCGACCTCCAGCCCGCCGGCGCCGGAGCTGGGCGAGCTCCTTGGCGAGCTCGTCCACGGTCGCGCGCGTCGAGACCGAAGTCGGCCGAGCCCATGAGGGCCTCGCCGGAGACCTTCAGCAGAACGCGGCTGAACGCCAAAGTGCCGTTACCCGACCGCGTACCAGGCGTAGTCGACGAGCTCGACGCCCTGCTCGGCGAGGTACTTGCCGACGTTCGCGGTCGACTCGTCGGCGCGGTACCACGTCTGCTCCGTGAGCACGGCCTCGCCGTAGAACTTCTTGTTCAGCTGCCCTTCGACGATCTTGTCGCGCACGTTCTCCGGCTTCGACTTCACCTCGTCGGAGTTGGCGAGGATCTCGCGCTCCGCGTCGACGAGCTCCTGCGGGACCTCGTCGCGCGAGCCGTACGTCGGGCGGGCGAACGTCAGGTGCAGGGCGAGGCTGCGCGCGACGGCGGGGTCGCCGCCCTTCGTGCGCACGAGCGCGCCGACCTTGTTCGCCGGCCCGTGCACGTAGTACGAGAGCACCTCGTCGCCCTCGGCCTCCATCCGCTTCGCGCCCGCGACCTGGATGTTCTCGCCGAGCCTGGCTGCGAGCTCCACGCGCTCGTCCTCGAGCGACGACGCATCGCCGCCGTCGAACACGGTGCGCAGCACCTTCTCCGCGTACGCGAGGAAATCGTCGTTGTTCGACACCGGCTCGGTCTCGCAGCCGATCGCGGCGATCGCGCCGACGCTGTCGCGCACCATCACGCCGACCTTGCCCTCGCTCGTCTCGCGGTCCGCGCGCTTCGCGGCGGACGCCATGCCCTTCTCGCGCAGCAGCTTCACGGCCTCGTCGAAGTCGCCACCGGTCTCCTGGAGCGCGCGCTTGCACTCCATCATCCCGGCGCTCGTCGCGTCGCGGAGCTCCTTGACCATCGCGGCGGTGATCTCGGTCATTCCGATGCCTCCGGCCGCTCGGTCGTCGTCGGCTCTGCCTCCGCGGCGGGGGCTTCCGCTGCGGGAGGGGTCGCCTCCTCGGTGGGAGCCGGAGCGGGAGCGGGAGCTTCCTCCGCGGGTGCGGATGCCTCCTCGACGGAGCCGGAGCGGGTGCGGGAGCCTCCGCGGAGGGAGCCGGGGCGGGAGCCTGCTGCGCGGGTGCGGGAGCCGCCTCGGCGGGAGCCGTCGCTCGGCGGGCGCGGGCGCTCTGCGGGCCGCGGGCTCGCCGTCGCCGTTCCGCGGCGCGCGCAGCTCTGCCTGCGTGACGCGCTGCTTGCCCGCCTCGATGCCGTCGGCGATCGCCTTCACGATCACGGAGCACGAGCGGATCGCGTCGTCGTTGCCCGGGATGATGTAGTCGGCCTCGTCGGGATCGCAGTTCGTGTCGACGAGCGCGATCACCGGCATGCCGAGGCGCTTCGCCTCGCGCACCGCCAGCTGCTCCTTGCGGAGGTCGACGATGAAGATCGCGTCCGGCTGGCGGCGCATGTCGGCCACGCCGCCGAGGTTCGCCTCGAGCTTCTCGAGCTCGGCCTCCATCTGGATGCGCTCCTTGGCGGGCAGCAGCTCGAGCATGTTCTCCTGCTTCAGGCCGCGCAGCTCGTGCAGCCGCTGGATGCGGTCGGAGATCGTGCGCCAGTTCGTCAGCAGGCCGCCGAGCCAGCGGTGGTTGACGAACGGCATGCCGACGCGCTTCGCCTCGTCGCGCACCGCGTCCTGCGCCTGCTTCTTCGTGCCGACGAAGAGGATGGACCCTCCCCGCTCGGCGATCGCCTTCGCGAAGTTGTGCGCCTCGTCCACCAGCTCCTGCGTCTGGGTGAGGTCGATGATGTAGATGCCGCCGCGCTCGGTGAAGATGAACCGCTTCATCTTCGGGTTCCAGCGGCGCGTCTGGTGGCCGAAGTGCACCCCGGCCTCCAGCAATTCCTTCATGGAAACGACGGGCATGAGAGCCCCTTTCTTCGGTTCGGATTGCGCAGCACCGGCGGGCCAGGGTGGAAGCCGGGACGAGCCCCGGCCACCGTCCACCGTGGGTTTCCACCGGGTCGGAGGGACGGAAAGCCCCGGAAGGATAGCCGCAGGCGTGACGATTCCGGCTCGTCCGACGTTCTCAGGGCGTGGGGAACCCGGCTCTCGACGTCTCCCCTGCGCTGCAGGCGCTCGGCGGCGACCTGCGGGCCGCGGGCTGGGAGCTCGCGCTCCAGGTGGTCGACGAGGGGCTCGCGGAGGACGCGATCCCGTCCCTTGCGCGCCTCGGTCGCGTGGCTCAGCTCGGCGACATACCGACGTTCATCACCGAGCTCGGCCGCGAGGTCGAGCGCCCGCTGCCCGGCCGCATGCGAGTCGGCGGGCCGCTGGCCTCGATCGCGCGCGACCACGCCCGACAGCGCGAGGCGCTCGGGTTCGCGCCGCGCGAGGTCGTGACGGAGTTCCTGCTCCTACGCCGCGTGCTCTGGCGGTTCGTCGCGACGCGCGTGCACGAGCTCGTGGGCGCGGAGGTCGTGGAGATCCAGCGGCGCATCAACGACACGATCGACCGGCTGGTCGTCGAGTGCGTCGTCGCGTACTTCGACCGCGCGACGGCCGAGCTCTCCGAGCAGGCACGCCGCGACCCGCTCACCGGCCTGCTGAACCACCAGGCGTTCTCGGACGTCCTCGCGCTCGAGATCGAGCGGTCGGCGCGCTACGACCACGGCGTCACGCTCGTCTTCGTCGACCTCGACCGCTTCAAGGAGATCAACGACACGCTCGGCCACGTGGAGGGCGACCGTGTCCTGCACCGCATCGCGTCGCTCGCGTCCACGATGCTGCGCGGCTCGGACGCCGCCGGCCGCATGGGCGGCGACGAGTTCGCGGTGCTGCTGCTCGAATCCGACAAGCACGCCGGCGCCCGCTTCCTCCGCCGCTTCACCGGCGGCATCGGCGACCTGATCCGGCGCAAGGAGCTCCCGCCCGGCTTCGACCTGAGCGCGGGTGCCTCGCACTACCCGTCGGAGGCGATGGACGCGGACGCGCTCCTGCGCCTCGCCGACGCGCGCCAGTACGAGTCGAAGCGCGCCAAGCGCGGCGCGTGAGGCTGCAATCTGATTCGGCGGAGCCGAATCAGATTGCGAGCTTTTCGAGCACGGCCGCGAGGTCGCCCGGCAGCTCCGACCGCGTGTCGATGCGCTCGTCGGTGAACGGATGCGGGAACGCGAGCTCGGCCGCGTGCAAGAACTGGCGCGCGAGACCGTCGAGCGGGACGCCGTAGGTCGGGTCGCCTGCGACCGGGAGGTCGATCGCAGCGAGGTGCACGCGGATCTGGTGCATGCGCCCCGTCTCGAGGTGCACGCGCAGCAGCGCGTACGACGGCCACAGCCGCTCGACCTCGAAATGCGTGATCGCCTCGCGGGGCGTGTCGGTGTCGAGCGAGACGCGAGTCGGGTCGCCGCGGTCCCGCCCGATCGGCGCCTCGATGCGCCCGGTGCGCGAGCGCGGCCGGCCGCGCACGAGCGCCGTGTATGTCCGCTCCAGCGCGCGCTCGCGGACGAGCTCCTGCAGTCGCGCGTGCGCCTCCTCCGAGCGCGCGACGACCATCAGCCCGGAGGTCTCTCGGTCGAGGCGGTGCACGATGCCGGGCCGCTCGGGGTCGCCGCCGGCGATCTTCCCGCGCAGCGCGTCGACGAGCGTGCCGTACGCGTGGCCGTGTCCCGGGTGCACGACGAGCCCGGCCGGCTTGTCGACGACGAGCAGGTGCTCGTCCTGCCACGCGATGCGGGGCTCGGGCGGCGGCGGCGGGGCCTCGGCGGCGGGCGCCGCGTCGACGACCTGCACCTCTTCCCCGCCCGTCGAGCCGGTAGCTCTTCGGACGCGCGATCCCGTCGACGAGCGCGCCCGCCTCTACCGCGCGCTCCGCGGCCGCACGCGAGCCGAGGTGCGTCGCGAGGAAGCGGTCGAGTCGCTCGCCCGCAGCCTCAACGGGAACCTTCATTTGGCCGGCTCCGTCAAGCCTAGGCCGGTCACCGCGCCGCGACGTCGAGCGTGCGCCGCGGCGGGCGCGGCTGACGGTCCGCCGCGACGAGAGCCGCGAGCAGGATCGCCACGCCGACGACGATGAAGCTGTCGGCGAGGTTGAACGCCGGCCACCACTTCAGGTCGATGAAGTCGGTGACGTGATGCAGCCGGATGCGGTCGACGAGGTTCGACACGCTGCCGCCGATCAACAGTCCGAGCGCCGCGGGGAGCACCGGGTGGCGCGAGCCGGAGCGCGCGAAGAAGACGAGCATCCAGACGACTGCGCCGGCGGTGACCACGGTGACGACAGCCGTCGCGCTCGAGAAGAGCCCGAATGCGATGCCGGAGTTCTGCACGTGGTGGATCGAGAGCGGGCCGGCGACGTGCACCGCCTCGTCGAGCCCGAGCGTCCGCGTCACGACGTGCTTCGTGATCTGGTCGGCCAGCACGGCCGCCAGCGCGACCGTCGCCAGCCCCGCCCACTGCCACGCTCCCGCGGCGAGCGAGCGCTCCGCGACGGAGACGGGCGCGAGCCCGTTCGTCGACGATCCGACCCGGACGTCGTTCAACTCGCGACGCGCCGCTGGTCGTCGATGCAGAGACGGGCCCATGGAATGGCGGCGAGGCGCTCGGCGCCGATCGGCTTCCCGCACACCTCGCAGGTCCCGTACGTGCCGTTCTCGATGCGCGCGAGCGCCGCGTCGATCTCCGCGACCGTCTGCTGTGCGCCCTCTTCGAGACCCTCGTCGAGCTCGCGGTCGTACATCACCGACGCCGTGTCCGCGAGGTGGTTGTCGGTGCCGCCCTCGGCGAGCTCACCGAGCTCGGCGGACATCGAGCCCGGGTTCTCCTTCTCGAGGAAGTCGACTGCATGGGTCAGCCGGGCGCGCTCGTCCTCCAGGCGCTTCCGGAACTCGTCGGTGTCGATGGTGGTCACTTCCGCTCCTCTCCGGCGTCGCTCGCCTCGGCGAGCCGGCGCTCGATCTCTTCCGGGCGCAGGCCCGCCAGCGCGACGGTCTTGTCCCGTGAGGCGCGTCCGGAAACGATCCGGACGTCGCGTTCGTGCAGCGCGAGAGTAGCGGCGAGCAGCTTGACGACGGCGTCGTTCGCCTTCCCGTCCTCGGGCGGCGCTGCGACGCGCACCTTCCAGCCCGCGCCGTGACGGCCGACGACCGCCGAGCGGGCTGCGCCCGGCGAGACGCGCAGGGTCAAGCGCGTGCTCGTCTCGTGCACGCCTGGAGGTTACCCCCAGGCGAAGTTCCGCTCCTCCCACGGCGGGTCGACCGGCTCCTCCGACCGCTGCGAATCCTGCGACTCCGCCGAGGGGTCGTCGCGCTCCTCGTCGGCCGGCTCCGGCAGCTTCACCGCCTGGAACTCCCGGGTCTGCTCGCGGCGCGGCCACGAGTCGGATGCGACCGACGCCGGCAGGTCCTTGCTCGACTCCTCGACAATGCCGAGCGCCCCGCGCAGCAGCGTCTCGACGCGGCGCACGTCCGCGAAGAGCCGGTCGCGCTCGCCGTGCGCGGCGCGCGTGATCGCCCGTGCCTCCTGGTGCGCCTCCGCGACGATCAGCTCCGCCTCGCGCTTCGCCGCGCTGCGCACCTCGTCCGACGCCTTCTCCGCGGCAACGAGCGTCGATGCGAGCAGCGACTCGCGTTGCTTGACGTCGGCGAGGATCCGCTCGACGTCCTCGAGCTTGTCGGCGAGCTCCCCGCGCTCGCTCCAGACCTCCTCGTAGCTCGACGCCACGTCGTCGAGCAGCCTGTCTGTCTCGTCCCGCTTGTAGCCGCGGAAGAACGAGCGGCCGATCCTCACGTGCCTCAGCTCAACCGGTGTGTACCGCATTCCTCTCCTCTCAGTGTGTGCTCTGGAGGATCGCGATCACGATCCGCTCGAGCACGATCAGTGCAGCGACGGCGACCATGGGCGAAAAGTCGATCCCACCCGCGGAGAACGGCAGCATCCGCCGCCAGAACCGCAGGTACGGCTCGCACACGTCGTAGAGGAAGCGCTGCACCGGCCGCAACGAGTACGGCAACTGCACCCAGGACGTGATGATGTACGCGAGGATCGCCAGGACGTAGACGCCCACGAACACGTTCACGAACAGCTCGACCTCGTTGGTGGCGTCGAGCAACATGGCGCCCCCTTCGCGTCCCGGGTTGTTTCTCCTACGCTTGGTTGAAGAAGCCGCCGCGCTCGAGCAGTGCTGCTCGTTGTTCGGCGGAGACCTCCACGTTCCTGGGCGTCAGGAGGAAGACTTTGTCCGCGACGCGCTGCATGCCGCCGTTCAGCGCGTACGTGAGCCCACTCGCGAAGTCGATCAGGCGCTTCGACAGCTCGGTGTCGGCGCTCTGCAGGTTGAGGATCACCGGGATTCCCTGCTTGTAGCGGTCGGCGATCTGTTGCGCGTCGTTGAAGCTGCGCGGCAGCACGAGATGCACCTTGACGCTGCTGGGGCTCGGAACGGCCTCGATCTGCGGACGGCGCTCGCGCTGGCGCTCCGGGCGCGGCGGGCGCACGGGTTCGACGCGTGAGGTGGGTTGTTCGGCGTCCGATTCCGACTCCGTCCAGTCGTCGAAGTCCTGCTTGCTGCGGCGCGGCGTCAGCCGGCGCACGTTCGGGCGCTCGCGGTAGCTCTGCTCGAGGCTCTCCTCGGCGGCGTAGCCGTCCTCGTCCTCCCAGTCGTCCTCCTCCTCGGCGATGCCGAAGTAGACGAGCGTGCGTGACCAGAGGTCGCCGAGAGCCATTTGCAGGGGATATTAATCGCGGAACAGGACCGAACCCACCCGGACGTACGTCGCCCCTTCGTCGGCGGCGACCGCGTAGTCCTGGGTCGTCCCCATGGAGAGCTCCCGCAAACCGTGCTCGGCTGCCAGGCCGCGCAGCCGCGAGAACCACGCGCGCGATTCCTCGGGGCTAGCGGCGGCGGGCGGCATCGTCGAGAGCCCGCGCACGTCGTAGGTGAGGAAGGCGCCGATGTCGGACGGGTCGACACCGGACTTCGACTGCTCGCCGGCGAGGTTCACCTGTACGAGCGCGGGCACCTCGAGCCGCCGCGCGGCCGACTCGGAGTCGAGCGAGTGCACGAGCTCGCAGATGCGGTTCACGACCTTCACCTTGTTCGACTGCAGATGCCCGATGAAGTGCCACGCGAACGCGTCGCCGTACTCGGCGTGCTTCTCCTCGAGGTCCTGGGCGCGGTTCTCGCCCACGACGCGCACGCCGGCCTCGGCGAGCGCCGCCATGTCGCGGAGCGAGACGTACTTGGTGGCCGCGACGACGGTCACGTCCGGGCCAACCTCGGCCTGCACGCGCGCGAGCCGCTCGCGGATCGCCTCAGGCGACGGCACCGAGCACGCCCTGCACGCCGCGCGCGAGCCCGTCGCGCCGGTGCGAGAAGAAGAGGTCTGGATGGTCGCGCGTGCAGAGGTCGATCCGCTCGACCCGCTCCACGCCCGCGCGCCGCAGCGCGCGCTCCGCCGCCGTCCACAGGTCGAGCCTGCGGTCGACCGTGAGGTCGTCGTCGAAGAGCGACGACACCTCCGGGCCGACCTCGTAGCAGCACGGCCCGATCGCCGGCCCCACGATCGCCGCGAGACCTTGTGATGAGTCATCACTAAGTGCGCGGACGCCGGCCTCGACGACCCCCTCGGCGAGCCCGCGCCAGCCGGCGTGCAGGACGGCGAGCGCGCGCGGGCCGTCCGTGCGCGCGATCGCGATCGGGAGGCAGTCCGCCGACATCGCGAGGATCGGCAGCAGCGGCTCGTCCGTCCAGAGGCCGTCGCCCGGCTCGCCGCGCGCGGACGGGTGCGCGCGGTGCACGGTCGGCGAGTGCACCTGGCGGTTGAACGCCAGGCGCTCGTAGCGCAGGTCGAGCGCCTCGCACGCGATGCGGCGGTTCGCCTCGACCTTGTCCGCGGCGTCGCCGGTGCCGCGTGTCAGGTTGAGCGACGCGTACACGCCGTCGCTGACGCCGCCGCCTCGCGTGGTGAACGCGACGACGTAGCCCGGCTGGTCCCAGCGGATCACCGCAGCTCCTTCGCGCGCGCGAGCAGTTGCTCGCGCGTGTTCAGTTCCGGCCGGCGCACGACCTCGTCCAGCAACGTTCGCAGCGTGCTGCCGATCACGGGACCGCGCTCGTAGCCGATCGCGATCAGATCGTCGCCGTCGACCGCGAGATCGTGCAGGCGATGCGCGCTCGAACGCTGCTGCTCGACGACCTCTCGGAACGCCCGCAGCCGCTTTAGGTCGCGGTCGTTTGCCGGCCCCTTGCCGAGCAGGTCGGCGCGCTTGTGGTCGAGCAGGTCGAACGTCAGCCCGACGCCGTAACGCTGCAGGAGCCGCCGCGCGCGCACAGCGTCCGCGTTGCCGGGGTCGAGCATGTGGCCGCGCACGATGCGCACGACCCGGCGGCGCAGGTCGGACGGGTAACGCAGCCGCTCGAGCGCGACGTCTGCGAGTTGCGCGCTCACCTGCTCGTGGCTCTGCGCCGCGTAGCCGGGCTTCGCGTAGTAGTGCAGCCGGTGGTCGTTTCCGCGCCACGCGACGTGCGGCTTGCCGAGATCGTGGAAGAGCGCGGCGAGGCGCACGCGAAGCGGCGCACCGTCGTCGGCCGCGGCCTGCACGACCGCGAACGTGTGCTCGTCGACGGTCATGTCGTGGTAACGGCTCTCCTGGTCGAACCCGACCGCGCCCTCGAACTCGGGCAGCAGCTCGACGAGCACGCCGGTATCCCGTGCGAGCCGCAGCGCCTTCGCCGGATGCGCGCCCATCAGCAGCTTCGACAGCTCGCCCATCCCGTCGGCCGCGAGCCCGCCGCCGATCCGCTCTCCGGAGACGTGCTTCACGCTCGGCGCCTCCTCGCGCATCTGCGCGAGCGTCTCCTCGTCCAGATCGAAGTCGAGCTGCGAGACGAAGCGCAGGCCGCGAACGAGCCGTAGCGGATCCTCGGCGAAGCTGTTCGGCGTCACCGTGCGCAGCGTGCGGCGCTCGAGGTCGGCCCGGCCGCCGTACGGATCGACGATCGTCCCGTCGGCGATCCGGCGCGCGATCGCGTTGATCGTGAAGTCACGGCGGTGCAGGTCGTCGGCGACCGACGCGTCGGGGTCGACGACGATGTCGAAGTCGTGCCGACCAGGTCCCGTCGATACCTCGCGCCGCAGCGGGGCGAACTCGATGCCGCTCGGAACGAGCTTGCGCACCGTCGCGTCGCGGGGGTAGAAGCGCACGCCGACCGGCCGCGTCGCGACGACGAGCTCATCCGCGCGCCCGTGCGGGCGGAGCGCGGCGCGCAGCTCCTCGATGTCCACGCCGGGAACGAGGAAGTCGGCGTCCTTGGAATCGCGCTCCAGCAGCTGGTCGCGCACCGCGCCGCCGACGACGTACGCGTCCAGCCCGAGCGAGCCGACGTACTCCTCGATCGCCCGAGAGGCTCGACGCGAACCTGTGACACGTCCGGATGGTGGCTCAGACACTGCGCATCTCGTCCGCGTCAGGCTTGGACATAGACACCACTATGTCCTGCGCCTGCCGCGAACGACCTGCTTGGTCTGAACCATCCCCGAACGCACCCAGGTTCACGCCGAACCTCTCTAGACGAGGGCGATCGCCTCGATCTCGACGAGCGCGCCCGACGGGAGCTTCGCGACCTCGACCGTCGAGCGTGCCGGCGGCGCCGATCCGACGTGCTTCGCGTACACCTCGTTCATGCCCGCGAAGTCGTCGAGGCTCTGGAGGAAGACGGTCGTCTTGACGAGCTGGTCGAGCGAGCTTCCCGCCGCCTCGAGGATCGCGCGCAGGTTCTTGAAGACCTGCTCGGTCTGTGCGGAGATCTCGCCGCCCATCAGCTCGGCGTGGCCGGGCTCGAGCGCGAGCTGCCCCGAAACGAAGACGAAGCCGTTGGCCTTGATCGCCTGCGAGTACGGCGCGCCCTGGAACGGCCCGGGCGCGGCCTCGGTGCGAACCACGTCCTTCATTGCTCCTCCTTCGACTCGGGTACGGGACGGCACGCCTGGCCGAGCGCGGCGCCGACGGCCTTGAAGATCGCGGCGAGCACGTGCTGCGGGTCGGCGCCCTCGATCAGCCGCACATGCAGATTGAGGCCGGCGGAGCGCGCGAGCTCCTCGAGAAAGCGCGACGCGACGTCCGTCGAAAGCCCGCCGACGCGCTGGTCGGAGAAGTCGACGTTCGTGACGAGCCGCGGCTCGTCGTCACGCTCGAGCGCCGCGGATGCGAGCGCCTCGTCCGACGGCACGAGCGCCCAGCCGCGGCCCGCGTTCGCCGTCAGCAGGCCGTGCAGCGACCCGCCGAGCGCGCGGCCGGCGGCGACGACCGCCTCGTCCGCGCTGCCCGGTGCGACTTCGAGCGCCACGCGGAAGCGCGCGGTGAGCGCGAGCTCGGTCACGAGGTGGTCGAGCACCGGCAGACCGGTCGCAACGTTCGCCGCTCCTTCGCGCGCGAGGTCGACGCGCACTCCGGTCTGGGTCTCGGGCAACGGCGGTCAGCCCTCGACGCGCTCGATGTGCGCGCCCAGCCCGCGGAGGCGCTCGTCGATCCGCTCGTAACCCTTGTCGATCTGGTAGGCGTCGCCGATCGTCGACGTCCCCTCGGCGCAGAGCGCGGCGATCACCATCGCCATCCCGGCGCGGATGTCCGGGCTCGACATGCGCTGGCCGTAGAGCTTCGCCGGGCCGGTGACGACCACGCGGTGCGGGTCGCAGAGGATGATGCGCGCGCCCATCGAGACGAGCTTGTCGACGAAGAACAGGCGGCTCTCGAACATCTTCTCGAAGATCAGCACGGTGCCCCGCGCCTGCGTCGCGACGATCACGGCGATCGACGTCAGGTCGGCGGGGAACGCGGGCCACGGCCCGTCCTCGACCTTCGGGATCGCGCCGCCGAGATCGTCGACGATCGTGAGCTCCTGGTCGGGCGGCACGCGCACCCAGTCGTCGCCGACCTCGACCTCGATGCCCAGACGGCGGAAGATCGGGAGCACCGGCCACAGGTCGTCGGGAGCGATGCCGTCGATCGTGATGTCGCCGCCGGTGACCGCGGCCATGCCGATGAAGCTGCCGACCTCGATGTGCTCCGGGCGCGATCGCGTGCGCGCCGCCGAACAGGCGCTCGACGCCGACGATGTGCAGCACGTTCGATCCGATGCCGTCGATCTTCGCGCCGAGCGAGATGAGGAAGCGGCAGAGGTCCTGCACGTGCGGCTCGCTCGCGGCGTTCGAGATCATCGTCGCGCCCGGGCGCGAGCGTCGCTGCCATGACGGCGTTCTCGGTCGCCATCACCGACGCCTCGTCGAGGTGGATGTGCGCGCCCTGCAGCCGTCCGCGCAGCTCGTAGCGCCCGTTCAGATCGTCGACGCCGCGCCGAGCTCGGCGAACGCATGGATGTGCGGGTCGAGCCGGCGGCGGCCGATCACGTCGCCGCCCGGCGGCGGCACGCTCGCGCGACCGAGACGCGCGAGCAGCGGGCCTGCGAGCAGGAACGACGCGCGGATCCGGCTCGCGAGCTGCGTCGTCCGAGCTCGTGCGAGATCTCCTGCGCATGGATGCGCGCCTCGTTCTGGCCGGTCCACTCGACGTCGGCGCCGAGGCTCGCGAGCAGGCCCGATCATCGTCTCGACGTCGCGGATGCGCGGCAGGTTCGTCAGCTCGACCGGCTCGTCGGTGAGCAGGCACGCCGCGAGGATCGGCAGCGCGCCGTTCTTGTTGCCGGATGCGCGCATGCGACCGGAGAGCGGGTGCCCGCCTTCGATCACGAACGACTCGGCGGCGGGCCTGACGATGGTCGAGGACACGAAGCGCACTATGCTAACGCCGCCGTGCCGACCCGCGACCAGGCCTGGAAAACGCTGACGACGCACACGAAGAGCGAGGCGCTCCTGCGCCACGCGCTCGCCGTCGAGGCCTCGACCGCGTGGTACGCGCGCAAGTTCGGCGAGGACGAGGAGCTCTGGCGCGTGACTGCTCTGCTCCACGATTTCGACTACGAGATCCACCCCACGCTCGACGAGCATCCGCAGGACGGCGCGCCGATCCTGCGCGAAGAGGGCTACCCGGAGGAGGTGGTCGAGGCGGTGCTGTCGCACGCGAACCACCTCGGCCTCGCCTCGTGACACGCCGCTCAAGAAGACGCTCTTCGCCTGCGACGAGCTCTCCGGGTTCGTGCACGCGTGCGGTCTCGTCCGTCCGACCGGCCTCGTCGGCCTCGAGCCGAAGTCCGTCAAGAAGAAGCTCAAGCAGCCGTCGTTCGCCGCCGGCGTCTCGCGCGAAGACGTCTACGAGGGCGCCGAGCTGCTCGGGATCGAGCTCGACGAGCACATCGCGAACGTCGTCGAGGCGCTGCAGCCGATCGCGCCCGAGCTCGGCCTGCGCTCCGAAGCGGCGTGACCGTCAGGCGGCGAGCGCCTCGACCAGGCGCTCGAGGTCGCTGCCGTCGTTCCACCAGCCGACTGACGCGCGCACGAGGCCCGTGCCGGGGAGCTCGCGCACGACGACGCCGCGCTCGTAGAGCCGCCGCGACGGTCTCGGCCGTGTCGCGGCCGGGACGGAACGAGACGAGCGTCGCCTGGTCGGGCTCCGTCACGACGTCGACGCCGTTCTCGAGCAGCAGCTCTCGGCAGCGGCCGGCGAGCTCGCGCGCGCGCTCGAAGCGCCCGTCCGGCAGGTCGACGAGCGCGGCCTCGAGCCCGGCGAGCGACGGACGCAGGCGTGAACGTGCGGTCGAAGCGAGCCGCGCCGGGCTTCGGTTCCCAGGTGCCGGCCGCGATGTCGTAGGACGCGGCGCTCGGGTAGGCGACGAGACGCGGCGGCAGCGCCTCCGGCTCGCGCACGTAGAGCGCGCCCGTCGCGTCCGGGCCACAGAGCCACTTCTGCGCGCTGACCGTGTAGTAGTCGGCCTCGGCGGCGTCCTCGTCGATCGCACCCGCCGCCTGCGCGCCGTCGACCAGCACCGGCAGGCCGGTGTCGGACGCGCAGCTCGCGCCACGGGAACGTCTTGCCGTCGATCCACGACACGGCCGACGTCGCGATCAGCGTCGTCTGCGGCGTGACCTGCGCGCGGATCAGCTCGTAGACATCCGCGGCGGGCGCGTCACGCACGCGGGCGATGCGGAGGCGGGCGCCGGAGGCGAGGAGCGGGCCGGTCAGCCCGAAGTGCTCGGCGTCGGTCGTCACGATCTCATGCCGCTCGTCCAGGCCGAGCCCGGCAACGACCGTCTGCACGCCGCCGGTCGTCGAGTCCATCAACGCGACGTTCTCGGCGGACACGCGGATCTGCGCGGCGATCAGCGCGCGGACGCGGTCGCGCCGCTCGAGCATCGCCTCGAAGTACGTCTTGCCCGCGCGCCCGTGCTCGCCCTCCCAGCCGCGCAGCTCACGCTCCGCATCGAGCGTCGCGTGCGACAGCGGCCCGAACGTCCCAGCGTTCAGGTACGCCGTCTCCTGGAGCACGGGGAACCGGGTGCGCAGCTGCGGCCAGTTCACGAGATCTCGAGCTCCACCGGCGCATGATCCGACAACAGGCCCTCTTCGTGCTTGCGCTGGTCGTCGGGCCACCGTCGCAGCTCGCCCGCCGTGGCGCCGCGGACGAGGATGTGGTCGATGCCGATTCCCGCGTGCGTGAAGCCCCACTCCGGCGTCGTGAGGTCGTGTAGCGAGCGTGATCGGGCCGCACGCGCGTTGAAGTCACCGGCGAGCACGACGACGTCCCCGGGCGCCGCGGTCGAGACCGCGAACCACGCCGCACGCAGCACCTCGGCGTCGGCGAGCCGCTCGTCCGCGGCGAAGCTCGTGCAATGCATGTTCGTGACGAGGTACGTGCGGCCGCCCGGCGCCTCGAGGCGCAGCGCCTGCACGATCCGCCGCTCCTTCGCCCAGCCGAGCCGTGCGATCGAATCCGAGGCCGAGCGCACGCGCCTGCGCCCGCCGAAAGCGGTGCGAGTTGAGCATCAGTACGTGGTGCGCGAGCACGCGCAGCCGCGGCGAGACGAGCATCGCGTTGCCCTGTCCGCTGAACGCGGAGCGGAAGAGGCCGGGGTTCGGCTCGGTGAGGCGGCGGCCGAGCTCGCTCGTGATCGGCAGCGGCCCGAAGGCCGGACGAGCGGCCACGTCGCCCGCCGTGAAGCGGTCGAGCGCCCAGGCGGGCACCTCCTGGACGCAGAGGACGTCGGGGTCGTCGGCGGTCGCGAGCCGCAGCATCTCGTCGAGGAACGAGCGGCGCTGCGGCGGCACGGTGTTCCCGTGGAAGAGGTTCCAGCTGCGTACGAGCACGCGTCTACGCTACTTCCCGTGCGCGTCCTGCTTGCGGATCCGCCGGCGTTCACGCCGTGGTACGACCACGAGCTCGCCGCTGCACTCGCACGCGCGGGGGCCGACGTCGAGCTCGCGACGTCGCGCTTTCGCTTCGGTGAGCTGCCCGATCCCGACGGCTACGTCCGGCGCGAGCGCTTCTACCCGCTCTCGTCGCGCGCCTTCAAGCGTTCCCGCCTGCGTCTGCCGTTCAAGGCAGTCGAGCACGTCGACGTGATGCAGTCGCTCGCGCGTGCGCGGACAGACGTGCTGCATCTGCAGTGGGCGGCGCTGCCGCAGGCGGACGTGCACCTCCGCTTCCGCGCGCCGTCCGTCTTCACCGCGCACGACCTCCTGCCGCGGCGCACTGCGTCGCGGCAGGACCTCTGGCGCCGGCTGCTCGCTCGCTTCGACCGGGTTGTCGTGCACTCGCAGCGCGGATCCGAGGCGCTCGCCGACCTCGGCGTCGCCGCGCGCGTCATCCCGCACCCCGTCTACCCGAGCACGGCGACGCGCGCCGACGACGGCGCGACCGTGCTCGCGCTCGGCGTGATCCGGTCCTACAAGGGGCTGCCGGACGCGATCGCCGCGACGGGTGCGCTCGACGGCGCGCGGCTGCTCGTCGCGGGCGACCCGGCGATGCCGCTCGACGGGCTGCGCGAGGCTCGAGCACGTCGAATGGCGGCTCGGCTATCTCCCGCAGCCGGAGCTCGACCGCGCGCTCTCGGAGTCGACGGTCGCTGTCTTCCCGTACCGCGCGGAGCTCGACCAGTCGGGCGCGCTCCTGCAGGCGCTCGGCGCCGGCGTGCCGGCCGTCGTCTACGACGTGGCCGGCCTCGGCGAGCCGGTGCGGGAGTTCGGCGCGGGGCGCGTCGTGCCCGCGGGCGACGTCGAGGCGCTGACGGCGGCGCTGCGCGAGCTGCTCGGCGACCTGGAGGCCCTCGCCGCCGCGCGCGACGGGGCGGAGCGCGCGCGCCGGTCGAGCTGACGTGGGACGCGTCGGCGGCACAGCACCTCGAGCTCTACCGCGAGCTCTCTTGATGCTGAGGCGCGGGCGCTACACGCAGGTGATCGACGCGCAGCTCGACTCTCTTCGAGCGCGAGCATCGCGACGTGATCGAGGAAGCGCAGGAACGGCTCGCCGAGTACAACCGCGCCGGACCGCGACGAGGCCGAGGAGCTGTACGGCGACTACGTCGACGCCGTCGAGACCGGGACGGAGATCCTCGCCGACCTGCGCGACCACTACGCTCGCACCGTCGACGACCCGGAGAAGTATTGCGCGGAGTTCAACAGGGCGGTCGCGCGGCGCCTGCGGCCGTTCGCGTCCGAGATCGAGAACCGGTGAGCCTTGCCTGAGCGCATCGAGGACTACGCGCTCGTCGGCGACCTGCAGACGGTCGCGCTGATCGGTCGATCCGGCTCCGTCGACTGGCTTTGCTTCCCCCGCTTCGACTCGGGCTCCTGCTTCAGCGCGCTGCTCGGCTCGTCGGAGGACGGCCGTTGGCTGCTCGCGCCGCGTTCGGGCGGCCCCGCGACGGAGCGCCGCTACCACGACAACACCCTCGTCCTGGAGAGCGAATGGCAGACGGAGACCGGCCGCGTGCGCGTGATCGACTTCATGCCGCCGCGCGGGACGAATCCCGACATCGTGCGGATCGTCGAAGGGCTCGACGGCCGGGTGGAGATGCGCACCGAGCTCGTGATGCGCTTCGACTACGGCTCGATCGTGCCGTGGGTGCGCCGCCTCGACGGTCACACGCTGCTCGGGATCGGCGGCCCCGACGCGCTCGTGTTGCGCACGCCCATCGAGCTGCAGCCGCAGGCGATGACGCACGTCGCCGACTTCACCGTGCGCCGCGGTGACCGCGTCCCGTTCGTGCTCACGTGGTTTCCGTCGGCCGAGAAGGCGCCAAGCGCGGTCGACCCCGAGCAGGCGCTGCAGGAGACGGAATCGTTCTGGCGCGATTGGCTCCGCGGCTGCAGGTACGAGGGCGACTATCGCGAGGCTGTGCACACCTCGCTGCTCGTGCTCAAGGCGCTCACGTACGCCCCGACGGGTGCGATCGTCGCGGCGGCGACGACGTCGTTGCCCGAGCGGATCGGCGGCGTGCGCAACTGGGACTACCGGTACTCGTGGCTGCGCGACGCGACGTTCACGCTCTATGCGCTGATGAACGCGGGCTTCCAGGACGAGGCGCGCGCGTGGCGCGACTGGCTGCTCCGCGCCGTCGCGGGCGATCCGGCGCACATGCAGATCCTCTACGGCGTCGCAGGCGAGCGCCGCGTCCCGGAGCAAGAGGTCGACTGGCTGCCCGGCTACGCCGGCTCGCGGCCTGTGCGCATCGGGAACGCGGCGCACGAGCAGTTCCAGCTCGACGTGTACGGCGAGATGATGGACGCGCTGCACGAAGCGCGCCGGCACGGGCTCGCTCCCGACGACCACGCCTGGTCGCTGCAGGACAACGTGCTCGAATTCCTCGAAGGGGCCTGGGACCAGCCGGACGAAGGCATCTGGGAGGTGCGCGGGCCGCGGCGCCACTTCACGCACTCGAAGGTGCTCGCGTGGGTCGCGTTCGACCGCGCCGTCGAAGCGGTCGAGCGCTGGGACCTGCCGGGTCCCGTCGACCACTGGCGCCGGCTGCGGGCGGAGATCCACGCGGAGATCTGTCGCGAGGGGTTCAACGTCGAGCTGAACGCGTTCACGCAGTCGTACGGCTCCGACGAGCTCGACGCCTCGACACTGCTCATCCCGCTGCTCGGCTTCCTGCCGCCGGACGACTCCCGCGTCGTCGGCACGGTCGACGCGATCCAGCGCGACCTGACCCGCGACGGCTTCGTCGAGCGCTACCGCAGCCGGGACGACAACGAGGTCGACGGGCTGACCGGCCGCGAGGGCGTGTTCCTGCCGTGCTCCTTCTGGCTGGTCGATGCGCTCCTGATGCTCGAGCGCGACGACGAGGCGCGCGCCCTGTTCGAGAAGCTGCTCGGCGTCTCGAACGACCTCGGCCTGCTCGCGGAGGAGTACGACCCTGCCGAGAAGCGCCTGCTCGGCAACTACCCGCAGGCGTTCACGCACGTCGGCCTCGTCAACTCCGCCTACAACCTCTCGCACCACACCGGGCCCGGCCACCAGCGCGGAAGGAGGATGGAATGAGGTGGGACGAATTCACCCAGGCGTGCCCCGAGCTCGCGCAACTCGGCGAGGAGCGGCTGCGCGCGAAGGAGCTCTGCCTCGTCGGCACGCTGCGCAAGAACGGATGGCCGCGCATCTCGCCGGTCGAGCCCGAGTTCGTCGACGGCGAGCTGATGCTCGGGATGATGTGGCAATCGCCGAAGGCACTCGACCTGGAGCGCGACCCGCGCCTCGTGGTGCACAGCGTCGTCTCGAACCGCGACGGCAAGGAGGGCGACTTCAAGCTGTACGGCACCGCCGTTCCGGTGCCGGACTCCGAGCGCCGTGCGCGCTATCGCGCGACGGTCAAGGCTCGGATCGACTGGGAGCCCGCCGAGCCGGACTACCACGTCTTCGCGGTGGACGTCGACAGCGCCGGCTTCGTCACGTTCGCCGGGCCGCGCTTCGGGCTCGCCTGGGACGCGGCCCGCGGGCTGCGGCGGTGGGAGATCCCGGAGGACTGAATCTGATTCGCCGGAGGCGAACCAGATTCCAGCCTTTAGCGGTGGCCGAAGTGGTGCGCTCTCGGCAGGTCGCGCGCCACCTCGGCGTCGTTCGCGGCCTGCCGCGCGAGCGGGCCGAGGGAGCTGAGCGACGAGACGAGCAGGTTGATGTTGCGGCCTTGGCGCTCGAGCTTTCCGCGCGCGAGGATCAGCGGCTCGCCGCGCACGATCGCGCGGTGCTCTTCGTAGACCTGCGACGGGACGATCAGGTTCGCCTGGCCGAACTCGTCCTCGAGCAGCATGAAGACGATTCCCTTCGCGGTCGCGGGACGCTGGCGTGCGATCGCCATGCCGGCGACCTCGATGCGCGAGCCGTTCGGCGCGGTCGCCATCTCGGTCGACGTGCACACGTTCGCCGCGAGATGCGGCCGCAGGAGCTGCAGCGGATGGATGCCGACCGACAGCGACGTGTGCTTGTAGTCGGCGAGCATCCGCTCCCACGGCGTCTGCTCGGGCAGCGCCGGGATCTCGGCAGTCGGCTCGAGCGGCAGCGCGAGCTGACGGTTTCCGCCGCGCACCGTCTCGCCGCGTGAGGTGACGCCGAGCCGCCAGAGCGATTCGCGCCGCGGCCCCCACTCGTCGCACGCGCCGGCCGCGACGAGCGCCTCGAGCACGTCCTGCTTGACGGACGCGCGCCGTGCGAGGTCGCCGAGGTCGACGTACGGCTGCTGTGCGACGACCGCGTTCGCGTCGTCCTCGCCGACCGACTGCACGTACGCGAGCCCGACGCGCACCGCCGTCCCGTCCTCGATCCCGCACTGCGCCTCCGAGCGGTTGATGTGCGGCGGGAGCACCGTCACCCCGCGCCGCTGCGCATCCCTGACGAGGGAAGACGGTGGATAGAAACCCATCGGCTGCGCGTTCATCAGCGCGCACAGGAACTCGCCCGGGTAGTAACGCCGGAGCCACGCCGACTGGTACGCGAGCAACGCGAACGCCGCCGCGTGCGACTTCGGGAAGCCGAAGCCGGCGAAGCCGCACAGCTTGTCGTAGATCGCGTTCGCGGTCTCGTCGTCGATCCCGTTCGCCTGGCAGCCCTCGACGAACCGCGGCCGGAACGCCTCGATCGCCTCCTCGCTCCGCTTGCGGCTCATCGCGCGGCGCAGCCCTTCTGCCTCGCCGATCGAGAAGCCCGCCGCCGCCATCGCCACGTCGAGCACCTGATCCTGGAAGACGACGACGCCGAGCGTGTCGCGCAGCGGCTCGCGGAGCGACTCGTGCTCGACCGGCGGCTCGAACGACGGGTCGGCGCGGATCGCGTGCCGGTGCTTCACGTACGGGTGCACCGCCTTGCCCTGGATCGGCCCCGGCCGCACGAGCGCGACCTGCACGGTGAGGTCGTCGAGGTTCTCGGGCTGGGTCTGCAGCAGGCTCTGCATCTGCGCGCGGCTCTCGATCTGGAACACGCCGACGGTGTCCGCAGCCTGGATCTCGTCGTAGACGCCGCGGTCGTCGAGCGGCACCCGCGACAGGTCGATCGGTCTCGCCGCGCAGCCTCGCGATGCGGTCGATCGCGTCCTCGATCGCGGACAGCATCCCGAGCCCGAGCAGGTCGATCTTCAGGAAGCCGGCGTCGCCGCAGCTGTCCTTGTCCCACTGGCAGATCTGCCGGCCCGCCATCGCGGCGGGCTGCACCGGCACGAGGTCGATCAGCGGCCGCGTCGAGATGACGATCCCGCCCGGATGCTGGCTGATGTGGCGGGGCAAGCCGGCGATCTCGCGCGTCAGCTCGCGGAACGCCTCCCAGCGCGGCCCGTGTGCGGGCCGGGCAGGCCGTCGACCTCCTCGGTGATGCGCGTCGCGTCCCAGCCGTCGGTGACGCGCGCGAGCCGCTCGAGCTCGGCGAACGGCAGCCCGAGCGCCTTGCCGACGTCGCGAATCGCACCGCGGCTCCGGTAGGTCGCGAAGCTCGCGACGAGCGCCGCGCGCTCGCGGCCGTAGCGCTCGGTGACGCGGACGATCAGCTTCTCGCGGATGTCGCGCGGGAAGTCGAGGTCGATGTCCGGCACGGCGACCATCTCGTCGTTGATGAACCGGCCGAGCGAGAGGTTCGACTCGACCGGGTCGACGTGCGAGAGCCCCGTCAGGTAGCAGACGATCGAGCCGACGCTCGACCCGCGCCCGCGGCCGGGCGGCAGCGCGTGGCGCGGGCTGCCGGGGCCGCGCACCTCGAGCGCGCACTCGCGCGCCAGCTCGAGCACCTCCCAGTGCAGGAGGAAGAACCCCGAGAGGCCGAGACGCGCGATCAGCGCCAGCTCGTCGCCCAACCGTTCGCGCGCACGCGCGCGAACGGTTCGGCTGGACGATCGGTAGCGATCGGCAAAGCGTGTTTCGCACAGATCTGCAAGCTGCCGATCGGCCGGGTCGACGCGGTCGGAGAAGTCGGGGTAGCGGTAGCCGAGCTCCTGCGTCAGGTCGAACCGGCAGCGGTCGGCGATCTCGCGCGTGCGCAGCGCCGCGTCGCGCGGGAGCCGCTCGAGCATCTCGTATGGCGGCAGCAGAACGCTCTCGTGATTGCCGCGGCGCTCGCGCTCGCAGCCGTCGAGCGAGGTGCGGTTCTTGATCGCGACGAGCGCGTCCTGGAGACGCGCGCGGCGGATGTGGTGCGCGTGCACGTCGCCCGTCGCGACGGTCGGCACGCGCAACGTCGCCGCGAGCTCTTCGAGCTGTGCGTTGCGGCGCACGTCGCCGCGCTCGTACGGCCGCTGCAGCTCGACGTAGAACGCGCCGTCGAACGCGCGCGCGAGCCGCGCCGCGCCGTTCGGGTCGAGCGACCCGAGCCCGTGGCGCGCGCAGCCCGAGAGCGCGACGAGCCCCTCGCTGTGCGCCTCGAGCACCTCGAGCGTCGTCCCGGGCGGCAGCAGCTCGCGTTCGCGGCCCGGCAGGCGCGTACGCGCGTGCGAGTCGGTGAGGATGCGGCAGAGGCTCCCGTAGCCGCGCTGCGTCTCGCACAGCAATGTGACGTGCGCAACCGTCTTGGTCGACTCCGTCGAGCCTACGTCGATCTCCAGCGAGACCTCGGCGCCGGTGATCGGACGGACGCCGAAGTGCTTCGCGGCGTGCGCGAACTCGAGCGAGCCGTAGACGCCGTCGTGGTCGGTGAGCGCGAGCGCGTCGTAGCCGAGCTCGGCGGCGCGCGCGGCGAGCTCCTCCGGCAGCGACGCGCCGTCGAGGAACGAGTACGCGGAGTGCGCGTGCAGCTCGACGTAGTCCGAACAGGTGTCTGACACCGCCGGAAGCGCATCGTGCCGCCGAGCCGTTCGAGCGGTGTCAGACACCACCCCGCCGCGCGTCGGGTCGCGCGAGGCTTGAATCTGGTTCGGCTGCGCCGAATCAGATTCGGCTACGCGCGGGTCCGGCTTGTCGTCCAGTCCGCCGCGCGTCGGGTACGCATCGCGCGAGCCGAGGAGCGGGAAGCGGTCGCCGTCACGCACGCTGCATTTTCAAGCCCGTTGTGTGAACCATGTGCCTGCGTCGTCGTCGTGGTAGACGACGGTGTTCTCGCCCGTCTCGAGCACGACGTCGAAGTAGCGGCGGTGCACCGGCTCCTCCGTCCACCAGCGGTCGACGACGCGCCACTCCTCGCGCACGCAGCCCACGTCCTGGCGGTTGATCCGGCGCGGCGTACCGTCGGGCTGGGCCTCGACGAGCGCCGGCCGCGGCCTGTTCAGCTGCTGGGCGTTCAGTCGTCGCGCGGGACGAGCAGCGCGCGCGCTTCCGGGATGCGCGACCACGGAGCGACCTCCACCACCGTCGAGACCCCGCCTGCGCCGACGGCTGCCTTCACCTGGCGCAGGCCTTCACGCAACTGACCTTTCAGCACCTCGCCCTCGGCTGCGACGAGCTCGAGCTGCTCGCCGGTGTGCTCGGCGAGCTCCGAGACCTCCAGCCGCAGCTTGAGCGCGGGCGCCGGCAGCTCGAGCAGCTTCGAGCCGAGCGCGGCACGCAGCCGCACCGGGTCGGCCGTGGGCTCGCGGAGCGTCACCGTCCGGCGCCACGAGGCGCCGCCGACGAGGCGCGCCCACACCGCGACCTTCCTCGGCGGCCGCCCCGCGCGCTCGGGCCGTGCGAGCAGACGGTCGAGCAGCACCGCGAGCCCCCGCCGCAGCGTCAGCTCGTTGCCGACCGCCTCCGGGAACTCGAGCGTCTCGTGCAGGGCGGCGGCCGGCCGTCTCGGATACACCCTCCCGTCCTTCTCGTCCGTGTTTTGACCCCCTGCCAGGCTCCAGGCGCGCCGTCCGTCCGGCCCCAACCGTTCGGCGACGGCACTGCCCGGAAGCCCGGCAAGCTGTCCGATCGTCCGCACTCCCAGCTCCTCCAGCTCCTCGTAGCGGTCCCGCTCGAGCGGCAGGAGCGTCAGCGGCAGCGGCGCGAGGAAGGAGCGCGCCCGGTCGTCGGAGACGATCAGCGCCTGCCCCGGCCGGGCGACGTTCGCCGCGGCGAGCGCCGCGAACCGCCGCTCGGCCGCGCCCACGCGGGGCTCCCAGACGCTCCCCACCGCGGCGAGCGCGCGCTTCAGCGCCGGCTCGAGGCCGCCGTAGAGCCGCTCGACGCCCTTCGACTCGAAGAAGACCGTCCCCGGCTCTGCCGGCTCGACCGCGAAGCCGGCGTCCTCGAGGCGCCGCAGGATCTCCTCCCACGCCTGCTCGGCCGTGGCCGGGTCCTGCTCGACGAGCTCGAGGCCCGGGCACATGGCGAGCGCCTCGCCGAGCCGCATCCCCGGGCGGACGCCCTTCGCCTCCGCAACCCCCGTCACCGAGCCGATCAACGGCTCTGTTCCGGGCAGCGGCGCCAGCGCCGCGGCCTGCGCCTGGAGCCGCGGCTGAAGGCGCAGCGCGGCCCGGAGGTCGAAGGCCGGGATGACGACTGCGGCAATCACAGGAACGTATGTTCTACACGAACACCTGTTCCCCTGTCAAGTCGCTCCGGGATCCTTCTTGCCGGGTGATGCCGAGGTGAGGAGTCAGAGCATAGGTTCGACGGATGAAGCGCCGCCGCCGGAGTGCGCTGCGGAAAGCCCCGCTCGCGCTCGGGGTGCTGGCGCTGCTCGTCGCGATCTCGCTCGTCGTGCTGCAGCCGGCCGTCTCGCAGACGAACGACAACGACAAGAAGGTGCGAATCTGCCATGCGACGAGCTCGAAGACGAATCCGTACGTCTCGAACGAGCCCGCGATCGAGAACAACGGCGATCTGAAGGGCGGCCATCTCAACCACACGGGGCCGGTGTTCCCGGCGGCCGAAGATGGGGCGACATCATCCCGCCCTACGAGTACGTCGACGAGAACGGCGACAGCCAGGTGTTCCCGGGACGCAACTGGACGCCGGCGGGCCAGGCGATCTGGCAGAACGACTGCAATCTGGGGCTCAGCCCGCTGACGCCGTTCGTCGATTGCGTCGAGACCACCGCCAACGGCGCGGGTTCCTGGCCCACTTCGGCTACGAGAACCCGAACGACAAGACGATCGTCGAAACCGCTCGACAACTTCGTCGAGCCGCTCGACTCGAACGGGCAGCAGCCGACCTCGTTCCTGCCCGGCACGCACACGGACGTGTTCCAGGTCGCCTCGGAGGGCGCGAGACGTCACCTGGCGCCTGACCGGCACCGAGGCGACCGCCAACGCCGGATCGCCGCGTTGCGATGGGTCGATCACGATCGTCAAGGTGCTGAACCCGAGTGACGACCCGGGGCGGTTCAATCTGGAGATCGATGGCAAGACCGCCGGAGACGCGTGCGGGCGTCGGCAACGGAGGCACGACTGGCACCGTCGCGGTCAACCCGGGCTCCCGCACGGTCGGCGAATCCGGCGCCCAGGGCACCGACCTTTCGGACTACGACACGCAGATCATCTGCCTGAGCGGCGGCGACGGTCGTGGCCGAAGGCGCCAAGACGACGTTGACGGTGACGGTGAAGCTGCGGCAGGCGGTCCTCTGCACGATCACGAACACGTCGAAGGCGGCTGCGGCCGCGGTCACGCCGAAACTCGAATGCGTCGTCTTCCGGAATGGCGACGCCGGACGTCGCGGTCTGGGGCTACTCGAACCCGAACCCCTTCTCGGTCACGATCCCGCTCGGGTCGCGGCAAACGGCTTCGACGCCCGCCCCGCTCGACCGCGGCCAGCCCGTCGTGTTCGATCCCGGCCGGCTCGTCGGCGCGTTCCAGACGCCGTTCGGCGGAGCGGCAACGCTCACCTGGAGCCTCGGCGGCAAGACCGTCACTGCGTCGAGCAGCGTCCACCCGCTGCACGGCCACGATCGAGCTGCGGAAGGTGACCGTGCCCGCCGACGACCCCGGCGTCTTCAACCTGCTGATCAACGGAGCCGTCGCGACGACCGGCGCAACGGGACGACGACGGGGCCGCTCACGATCGGCGTCGGAGAGGGAACGGTCCGCGAGACGGGCGCCGCGGGCACGAGCCTCGCCGACTACAGCTCGACGATCACCTGCACCCGCAACGGCCAACCGGCGCTGTCGGTGAACGGGATCAGCGCCGACGGCGCGGTCAGCGAACGGCGACGTCGTCGTCTGCACCTTCACGAACACCCGCACGCACCGCTCCCGGTCCCGCCGCCACCGCCGCCTCCGCCTGCCCCACCGCCGCCGCCGTTGCCGCCGCCACCGGCGCCGCCTCCGCCCGCCCCGACCGCCGCCCAACGTCTTGCCGCCACCCGCGCCCCTGGTCGACCTCGCGGTGCGCAAGACCGCGACGCCCTCCACAACCGTCGTCGGCCACAAGATCACGTGCCGCATCACGGTCACCAACGCCTCGACCGCCGCGGCAGCGGATGTCAACGTCGTCCGCGTGTCCGAGCGCTCCTACCGGCTGAGACTGCTCTCGCTCACGCCGTCGCAGGGAAGCTGCGCGCAGGGCTCGTGCAACCTCGGCCGGCTCGCACCCGGCGCGTCGGCCACGATCACGGCGGTCACCCGGCGGTCGCCGTCGGCGAGGTGCTGAACGTCGTGCGCGTGTCTCCGAGGAGCAGGAATCGGACGACCTGAACAACATCGCCTCGGCGCTCGTGCGGATCACGAAGCGCCCGACCGCGGGCGCGGTCAAGGCCGCCGCCCTGGCCTCCGCGTGCAACACGCTCACGGCCTCACCGCGCGTCCTGCTGGCGGGCAGGACCTCGCTCGTGCTCACGGCCGCCCGGAGCAACGTCGGGCCGGCCCCTGCCGGGAGTGCGGTTCTCATGGACGGCGACGGGATCAGGCAGCAGGCGCTCACCAATCGCGAGGGATCGCGCGCTTCGCCGTCACGCCCGCGCAGCCTGGGGATCGTGCACTTCCGCCGCGCGCGCGTCCCCGGTCTCGGCGGGCACGCGCTGTCGGACGCTGCTCGCGGTCCTCGCGAGCGCCGAGGCCTTCGGTCACCGGCTGAGCGCTACGGCAGGAGGTCGATCGGCGTCCCGAGCGGCGCGAGCCGCTCGCAGCGCCCGCGCGACATGGTCGGACACGCGCACGCAGCCGTGCGAGACCGCCTGACCGAGCAGCTGCGGCTGGTTCGTCCCGTGGATGCCGGCGAGCCCGCCGCCGGGCCAGTCGCTCAGCTTCGAGTACGCACTCGTCTCGAGCGCGAACGGCGCCGAAGAACGGATCGCTCGGGACGAAGCGCCCCTGCACGTAGAAGTCGCGGCCGACCGGCGTCTCCGCACCGGGCTTCCCGACCGCGACCACGCCGCTCAGCAGCAGCCGGCCGTCCGCGATCCGGTGCACGAAGATGCGGCGCGCGCCGACGTGCACGACGATCCGGTTCGCCACGGGGCGAAGGTCGAGGAGCTCGCTCCGAACCCAGCCCCGCTGCCCGTTCGGCCGGCCGGGCAGGCTCAGCTCGTACCACCAGGCGCCGTCGGCCCCATGCGCTGCACGGATCGCGAGCACGACTGTGAACTGCTGGTCGCGGCCCAGACGATGCAGCACGCGCACGACCCGCGCGTGCTGGTCGGGCGCTGCGCGAACCGCCGCACTCGAGGTGACGAGCTCCCCGGCCGCGGGCAGCCGCACCGGCGCTGCGTCCGAGGCCGTGGCGGGCGGCGCCCCGAGCACGACGGCCACGCCGAGGGCGAGAAGCAGTGCGCGGAGGCGTGCGCTTCGTGACATGGGCTCGAGTCAACGATAACCCCACGGGCCAACGGCTCCGGGCTCTGGTTCGAGCGACGGCGGTGGCGTATGGTCGCACCATGGCGCTGGCGGTCACCCCCGGGCGCGATCCGGACGAGAGCCCGAGCGACCGCTTACTCGCGAACCTCGTTGCGGTCGCGGTCGCGCTCGTGGCCGTCGGCTTCCTCGTCTGGCTCGTCTGGGTCTACGTGATCGACTGACGGCGATACGCTTCGCCGACAGGCGATGGGGCTCGCCTTCGACCGCCGCCAGGGCTGATGGCTCCTACGACGAAAGGAGTCACGGATGCCCGTCATCGTCGGCGTGGCGCTCGGCGGAGCGCTCGGAGCCTCGGGCCGCTACGCGCTCGACCGCCTGATCGAGCAGCACACCGTCTCGGTCTTCCCCTGGGCGACCTTCACGATCAACATCAGCGGCTGCCTGCTGATCGGCGTGATCACCGAGGCGCTCGTCGACCGGCACCACCTGCCCGCCTGGATCCGCGTCGGGCTCGTGCTGGGCGTGATCGGCGGCTACACGACCTTCTCGACCTACGCGCAGGAGGCGCTGACGCTGTTCGACGCGCGCGACGGCGCGGTCGCGCTCGCCTACACGCTCGGAAGCGTCGTCGTCGGCGTCCTCGCCGTCTTCGCCGGCGAGCACCTCGGCCGCCTTCTCTAGGTGCGTTCGAGCACGACGACCGGGATCTCGCGCTCCGTCTTCTGCTTGTAGTCGTCGTACGCCGGCCACTGCTGCGCGGCGAGCTTCCATAGCCGGTCGCGCTCCTCGCCCTCGGCCGTGCGCGCCTGCGCCGGGAAGACCTCGTCCATCACCTGCAGCTCGACGTCGGGGTTCTTCGACAGGTTGCGGTACCACCCCGGATGCTCCGGCGCGCCGCCTTTCGAGGCGACGATCACGTACCGGTCGCCGTCGTTCTCGTAGATGAGCGGGCTCGTGTGCGGCTCGCCCGTCTTGCGTCCCTTCGTCGTCAGCAAGAGGATCTTCGAGCCGTTCCGCCACTCGTGGCCGACCTTTCCGCCGGTCTCCCGGTAACGCCGCACATGCTCGTCGCCGAACAGGTTCGCACCTTCGCTCATCGCTCTCTCCTTTCTCGCTGACGCTCCGATGATGCGTGAAGGACAGGAGTTGCCGTCGAGGGGGTCGATACCCTAGCCGCGTGGACGCGCCCCGTTACTGCTACCGGCACCCCGACCGGGAGACCGGACTGTCGTGCTCGGAGTGCGGTCGTCCCATCTGCTACGAGTGCATGACCCCCGCGCCGGTCGGCATCCGCTGCCCGGACCACTCGGGCAAGCCGCAGGGCGTCCAGAAGGTGACGCGCGCCGCCGAGCGCGCGGTGACGGGCGTCGGCGGCCGGCAGGTCAACATCGTCACGCTCAGCCTGATCGCGATCAACGTGCTGGTCGCGCTGGTCGAGCTCGCGAGCGCCGGGAGCGCCTCGTTCACGAACAACACGATCTTCGAGCGCGGCTCGCTGTTCGCGACCGGGTTCGTGTCCAGGAGCGGCGAGCCGCTCGGCGTCGCCCACGGCGAGTGGTGGCGCATCTTCACGTCGATGTTCCTGCACGCGAGCTTCTTCCACCTGCTCGTGAACATGTACTCGCTCTACTTCGTCGGCTCGATCCTCGAGCAGCTGATCGGCCGCTGGCGCTTCCTGCTCCTCTACCTCGTGTCGGGGATGGCAGGCTCCGCGGGCGCGCTGATCCTCAGCCCGCTGACGCCGACGGTCGGCGCGTCGGGCGCGATCTTCGGCGTGCTCGGCGGCCTCTTCATCCTCGAGCGCCGCGGCAACATCGCGACCGGCGGGCAGATCGCCGCGCTGATCGTGATCAACCTCGTGATCACGTTCGCGTTCTCGAGCTCGATCTCCGTCGGCGGCCATCTGGGCGGGCTCGTGTCGGGGATGGTGCTGATGCTGCTGCTCGTGCACTTCCGCCGCTCGGCGCTCTACAGCATCCTCGCGATCGCTGGTGTCGCCGCCGCGAGCGTGCTCGTCGCCTACGCGAAGGTGCGCAAGTACCAGTGAGGCGGCTCGCCGTCGTCGCCCCGCTCGGTCGCTAGCTACGTCTTCTCGAGCGGCTGCCCTTGCGGCTCGGCTTGGGCTTCCACGCCGGTCAGGTTGCCCAGCTCCTTTGCGACGAGCTTGCCCGGGTCGATCCCGAACTTCTCGAGCATCTGCGCGTGCTCCTCGTGGTCGATCTTGTCCGGAAGCTCCTGCAGCGCCTTCTGCACGTGCTCGTTCTTGCCCTGCTTCTCCAGCTCGCTGATGATGAGGCTCTTGTCGATTTTCATGGCCGCAGGGTCTCCGTCACGCGTGGTCCGCAAACTACTCTGACCGCCGTGCCGTACACCCCGGTCCCGCTCCAGTGGGAGCGCCTCGACCCGGACGAGGCGCTCGCACGCTCGCGCGCGTTCCTCGAGACGATGCGCGCGCGGCGCTCGGTGCGCATGTTCTCGACGAAGCCCGTGCCGCGCGAGCTGATCGACAACGCACTCGAGGTCGCCGGCACGGCGCCGTCGGGCGCGCACCAGCAGCCGTGGACGTTCGCCCTCGTCAGCGACCCCGAGGTGAAGGCGCGCCTGCGCGAGGGCGCCGAGGCGGAGGAGCGCGAGTTCTACGAGCACCGCGCGACCGACGAGTGGAAGGAGGCGATCGAGCCGATCGGCACCGACTGGGTGAAGACGCACATCACCGACGCGCCGTACGTGATCGTCGTCTTCGAGCAGCCATGGCGATTCGGCCCGGACGGCGAGAAGCTGAAGCACTACTACGTGCGCGAGTCGGTCGGGATCGCGGTCGGCTACCTGCTCGCCGCGCTGCAGGTGTCGGGCCTGTGCGCGCTCACGCACTCACCGTCGCCGATGAAGTTCCTCGCCGAGCTGCTCGGCCGTCCGGAGAACGAACGGCCGTTCATCCTCATCCCGGTCGGCTACCCGGCGGAGGACGCGGAGGTACCGGACCTCGTGCGCAAGCCGCTGGACGAGATCGTCGCGCGCTACGAGTAGACGCGGCCGGGTCCGGTTCGGCCACGTCCGGTGTCAGACACGGGCAAGAAAGCGCGACGAAGTGTCCACAGGCTCAGCCGCCGGCGGCGACGTACGACCCCGAGCCTGCTTCCCGGAGCGCGGCCTGCGCCGCCGCGAGGCGGGCGAGCGGGACGCGGAACGGGGAGCACGAGACGTAGTCGAGGCCGAGCTCGTGGCAGAACGCGATCGAGCGCGGCTCGCCGCCGTGCTCGCCGCAGATGCCGAGCTTGATCTCCGCCTTCGCGCCCCGCCCTCGCTCGACGGCGATGCGCATCAGGTCGCCGACGCCCTCCACGTCGAGCACCTCGAACGGGTTGCGCTCGAGCACGCCGTCGTCGAGATAGCGCGTCAGGAACTTCCCCTCTGCGTCGTCGCGCGAGAACGCGAGCGTCGTCTGGGTCAGGTCGTTCGTGCCGAAGGAGAAGAAGTCCGAGACCTCGGCGATCTCGTCGGCGCGGAGCGCCGCGCGCGGAACCTCGATCATCGTGCCGACGAGGTGGTCGACGTCGCGCGCCTCCTCGGCCCACACCGACTCCGTCAGCTCGCGCAGCCGCGCGAGCTCCTCGCGGAACGCGACGAGCGGGTGCATCACCTCGACGAGCGGCGCGTCGCCCGTGCGCTCCTGCACCGCTCGCGCCGCGCGCGCGATCGCGCGGATCTGCATCTCGTAGATCTCCGGGTACATCAGCCCGAGGCGGCAGCCGCGCGTCCCGAGCATCGGGTTCGACTCGCGCAGCGCACGGATGCGCGCGCGCATCTTGTCGTCGTGCGCGTCCTCCTCGTCCGGCAGGAACTCGTGCAGCGGCGGGTCGAGCAGGCGGATCGTCACCGGCAGGCCCGCCATCGCCTCGAAGATCCCCTCGAAGTCCGACTGCTGGAAGGGCAGCAGCCGGTCGAGCGCGGAGCGCCGTCCGGATTCGCTGTCGGCGAGGATCATCTCCTGCACGACGGGCAGGCGCTCGTCGCCGAAGAACATGTGCTCGGTCCGGCAGAGGCCGATTCCCTCCGCGCCGAACTCTCGTGCACGCGCCGCGTCGTCAGGCGTGTCGGCGTTCGCGCGCACCTTCAGCCGGCGCTGCTCGTCCGCCCAGCCGAGGATCGTCTCGAAGTCGTCGTTGATCTGCGGCGGCACGAGCGGCACGGCGCCGACGAACACGCGCCCGGTGCCGCCGTCGATCGTGATCGTGTCGCCCTCGGCGAGCTCCTGCCCGCCGATGCGCGCCGTCCCCTCGCCGAGCGTCAGGTCCTCGCAGCCGGCGACGCACGGCTTCCCCATCCCGCGCGCGACGACGGCCGCGTGCGAGGTCATGCCGCCGTGCACGGTGAGGATCCCCTCCGCCGCGATCATCCCGTGGATGTCGTCCGGCGTCGTCTCCCAGCGGACGAGGATGACGGGGCCGTTCTTCGCGCGCTCGACCGCCGTGTCGGCGTCGAAGACGATCGCCCCGCACGCCGCGCCCGGCGACGCGTTGAGCCCCTTCGTCGCGGGCTCGACCGAGGCCTTCGGGTCGATCATCGGATGCAGGAGCTGGTCGAGCTGGGCGGGGTCGATGCGCCCTACGGCCTCCTCGCGCGAGATCAGCCCCTCGTCGACCATCGTCACGGCGGCCTTCAGCGCGGCGGCGGCCGTGCGCTTCGCCGCACGCGTCTGCAGCAGGAAGAGCTGCTCGTCCTCGACGGTGAACTCGATGTCCTGCATGTCGCGGTAGTGCTCCTCGAGCCGGCGCATCGTGTCGACGAGCTGCTCGAACGCCTTGGGCAGCGAGTCGCGCATCGTCTCGATCGGCTGCGGCGTGCGGATGCCCGCCACGACGTCCTCGCCCTGCGCGTCGGCGAGGAACTCGCCGTACAGCCCGGTCTCGCCCGTCGACGGGTCGCGCGTGAACGCGACGCCCGTGCCCGAGCGATCGCCCTTGTTGCCGAACACCATCTGCACGACGTTGACCGCAGTGCCGAGGTCGTCGGAGATGTCGTGCGCGCGGCGGTACACCTGCGCGCGCGGCGTGTTCCACGACTCGAAGACGGCGCGCACGGCGCGGAGCAGCTGCTCGCGCGCGTCCGCCGGGAAGTCGGAGCCCGTCTCGTCGCGGTAGACGTCCTTGAAGCGGGCGACGACGTCCTGCAGATCCTCCGACTCCTCGAAGGTGAAGCGGTGTGCGTCGATGCCGTCGACGACCTCGCCGAACATCTGGATCAGGCGGCGATACGAGTCGTAGGCGAAGCGCGGGTTCTCGGTGCGCGCGGCGAGGCCCTCGACCGCCTCGTCGTTCAGCCCGAGATTGAGGATCGTGTCCATCATCCCGGGCATCGAGACGGCCGCGCCGGAGCGAACGGAGACGAGCAGCGGGTCGTCCGAAGAGCCGAAGCGCTTCCCGGCCCGCTCCTCGAGTCGGCGAACGTGCTCGTCCACCTCCTCCTCGAGCCCCGCCGGCAGTTCTGACTCGGCCATGTAGGCGCGGCAGGCGTCGGTGGTGATCGTGAACCCGGCCGGCACAGGCACGCCCATCCCGGTCATCTCGGCGAGCCCGATCCCCTTGCCGCCGAGAAGCTCCCGGCCTCCGGTCGTGGGCTCGTCGAAGTCGAAGACGTAACGGTCGGCCATGTGGAGGCGGAATCTATCCCGCGCGGGCGCGGCGCGAGCGGAACTCCGCGACCCATGCGAGCGCCCGCAGGCCGAACCAGAACGGCGTGAAGAGGCCGTAGAAGACGACGAGCGCCGCGCCGAGCACTGCGTACCACGTGGCCCAGCGCCACCTCGGGACCGGTGGCTTGGGCTTCACGCGGTGGCGGTCTTCGCTTCCGCGCCGCGCTGTTCGACGAGGCGGATGATGCGGTGCGAGATCTCCTCGATCGAGAGCTCGCTCACCTCGAGCACCGGGCAGCCGAGGCGCCGGTGCACCTGCGCGGCGTAGTCGAGCTCCTCGTAGATCTCGACCAGGCTCGCGTACTTCCGGTCGCCGCGCATCCAGCGGATGCGCTCGCCGCGGATCTCGGAGAGCCGCTGCGCGTCGATCGTCAGACCGACGATCTTCCACGGCTCGACGGTGAAGAGCTCGGGCGGCGGCTCGATCCCCTTCACGAGCGGCACGTTGGCGGTCTTGTAGCCGAGGTAGCCGAGGTAGATCGACAGTGGCGTCTTCGACGTGCGTGAGACGCCGACCAGCACGATGTCGGCCTGCGCGAGGCCGGTGCCGACGCCGTCGTCGTACTTGACGGCGAACTCGATCGCCGACATGCGGCGGAAGTAGGCGTCGTTCAGCGGCGGCCGCGCACCCGGCGTCATCTTCGCCGCGCGGCCCGACACGCGCGCGACGGCTTCGATCGGATGGCCGAGCAGGTCGCAGTAGTGGAGCTTCGCGTTGCGGCAGAGCGTGCGCATCTGCGCGCGCAGCTCGGGCTCCACGAGCGTGTAGACGACGACCGCCGCCCTCCCCTTCATCCGCTCCACGGCGAGCTGCAGATCACCCACCGTCTCGACCCGCGGATGCCGGATCTCGATGAACTCCTGATCCGGGAACTGGGCCTCGAGCGCCTGCACGAGGCGCTGCGCAGTCTCGCCCGTGGAGTCGGAGACGATGTGGAGCTCGACCTGGGTCACGGGCCACACGTTAACCACCTCCTCGTGCAGCTCTTAGGAATCGCGGGCATTCTGTGGGCCGTGAAGCGCCTGCTGGTCGTGCTGCTGGCCGCGCTGGCGCTCCCTGCGTCCGCTTTCGCCTGGGGCGGCTCCTACCCGACGGGCGACAGCCTCGGCTCCTTCGTGAACATCCAGGTCTCGGACTCGTACCCCGTCGACCAGGCACTCCCGCAGGACTGGGCCACCTATCTCGGCACGCTCCTGCACGGGCCGGAGATCTCCCGGCTGACGCTCAACCTCGTCCCGGAGGACGTCGTCCAGGCGAACTGCGGCGCGCAGGCGCTCGCCTGCTACGACCCGAACCGGCAGGCGATCTGGGCCTCGCCGGAGGACCAGCTGAACGAGCCGCCGGCGAAGGAGGTCGTGACGCACGAGTACGGCCACCACCTCGCGAACAGTCGAGCGACGACGCGCCGTGGGCCGCAATCGACTACGGCACGAAGCGCTGGTCGTCGTACGAGAACATCTGCGCGAAGGCCGCCGCCGGCACCGCGTCGCCCGGCGACGAGGGCACGCACTACTTCCAGAACTCGGGCGAGGCGTTCGCCGAGGCCTACCGGGTGCTCAACCTCGAGAAGCAAGGGCACGCGAGTCCTCGGCTGGGACATCGTCGACCGCAGCTTCTTCCCGGATGCGACCGCGCTCACGATGCTCGAGGAGGACGTGACGACCCCGTGGAAGGGACCGGCGTCGTCGAAGCTGCACGGCTCGTTCGGCAACGGCCTCGTGCGCACGTTCGGCGTGAAGACGGCGCTCGACGGCTCGTTCTCCGCACATCTCGTCGCGCCGAGCAAGGCGAAGCTGAAGCTCGCGCTCTACAACGCCGGCACGCTCGTCGCGCGCGGCGGCACGATCCGCTTCCAGGTCTGCGGGCAGCGCTCGCTGACGCTGAAGGTGCAGCGCGTCTCCGGGCGCGGCGCGTTCAGCGTCTTCGTCTCGAAGCCATAGTTAAGGCTCCCCGCGTGGGGACCGCGCATTGGGACGACGTCGAGCAGCACCATCGCGCGAAGGGCGAGATGGACGCGACGTGGCAGTTCCTCGGCCGCGCCGCCGGCGCGCAGAACGTCGGCCTGAACCGCGTGCGCGTCGCGCCCGGCAGGCTGCCGACGCCGCCGCACTCGCATGGCGCATCGGAGGAGCTGTACTTCGTGCTCGGCGGCTCGGGGCTCGCGTGGCAGGACGAGCAGGTGCACGAGGTACGGGCGGGCGACTGTGTCGTCCACCGCGCCAACGAGCACGAGCACACGTTCGTCGCCGGCGCGGAAGGGCTCGACTACCTCGTGTTCGGCACGAACTTCCCGACCGAGCTCGGCTGGCTGCCGCGCTCGCGCGCGGTGCGCTTCGGGTGGCCCTGGGTGCAGGGCCGCGACGACGACCCGTGGGACGTCGAGGCGGAGGCGCCGCCGCTCGCGCACGGCGAGCCGGCGCCGCGTCCCGGAGAACATCGTCAGCCTCGACGACGTGGAGCGGCACCGCGGCCCGTCGGGGCCGTGGGCGGGGCTCGCCGCCGCCGGCGGCGCCGTGCAGGCGGGCCTGAACTGGAAGCAGCTCGAGCCCGGCCGCCTCAGCGGGCCGCCGCACTGCCACTCCGAGGACGAGGAGCTGTTCGTCGTGCTCGAAGGCGAGGGCATGCTCGAGCTGTGGCCGTCGCCGCTCGCCGCCGACCACGGCGCCGAGCGCGAGGACGTCCCGCTGCGCGCGGGCCACGTCGTCTCCCGCCCGCCGTCCTCGCGGACCGCGCACGCGTTCCGCGCCGGCGACGGTGGGCTGACGCTGCTCCTCTACGGGACGCGCCGGGCGAACGACGTCTGTTACTACCCGCGCTCGAACAAGCTCTTCTGGCGCGGCCTCGGGCTCGTCGGCCGCATCGAGTCGCTCGACTACTGGGACGGCGAGGAGGACATGTAGGGAATGGGACTCGCGCACTGGGACGACGTCGAGGAGCACCATCGCGCGAAGGGCGAGATGGACGCGACATGGCAGCTCCTCGGCGACGCGGCGGGCACGGTCGGCGTCGGCTGCAACCGCATCCGCATCGCGCCTGGGAAGCTGTCGACGCCGCCGCACTCCCACGGCGCCGCGGAGGAGGTGTTCTACGTGCTCGGCGGGTCGGGGCTCGCGTGGCAGGACGGCGACGTGCACGAGCTCCGCGAGCGCGACTGCGTGATCCATCGGCCGAACGGCAGGAGCACACGTTCGTCGCGGGCGACGAAGGGCTCGAGCTGCTCGTCGTCGGCACGCGCCACCACCGACCCGAGCTCGGCTGGCTTCCGCGTTCGGGCGCGGTCCGCACGGGTAAGGTGGGTCGCAGGCGCGCGCGGACGACCCGTGGGACGAAGAGGCGAAGGCGCCGCCGCTCGCCTACGGCGACCCGAAGCCGCGGCCGGACAACATCCTCAACGTCGACGAGGTCGAGCCCGACCGCTGCGGCACGGCCGTGGCCGCGCCGCTCGCGACGCGCGACCGCTCCGAGCAGGCCGGCTTCCACTGGGAGCGTCTCGAGCCGCGGCGGCGCCGGCCCGCCGCCGCACTGCCACTCGGAGGAGGAAGAGCTGTTCGTGATGCTCGAGGGCGACGGCGTGCTCGAGCTGTGGCCGTCGCCGGGCGCCGCCTACTCACGGTGCCGAGCGTGAGGACGTGCCCGTGCGCCCGGGCCACGTGATCGCGCGCCCGCCCGGCACCGGCGTCGGCCACGCGTTCCGCGCAGGCGACGGCGGCCTGACGATGCTGATCTACGGGACGCGGAAACCGAACGACATGGCCTACTACCCGCGCTCGAACAAGATCGCGTTCCGCGGCCTCGGGGTGATCGGCCGCATCGAGGCGCTCGACTACTGGCGACGGCGAGCCCCGACGATCTAGCGCGGGATCTGCGAGAGGTCGCCGAGGCGGCCGAGCGTGTCGCGCACGTCGAGCAGGAGGCGCAGCCGGTTGCCGCGCACGCGCTCGTCGTCGGCGATCACCATCACGTCGTCGAAGAAGCGCGAGACGATCGGCGCGATCTCGGCCGCGCTGCGCAGCGCGTCGTCGGCAGTCGCCCGGGTCGAGCTCGAGGCGCCCGCGCAGTGCGGCGTAGAGCTCTCGCTCGGTGTCGTGCTCGAAGAGCGCTCGCGTCGACGGCGTCGGCCGCGTCGTCGCGCTTGCCGGCGAGCCGGTGCGCGCGGTCGTACGCCTCGTAGACGGACGCGAACTCGTCGCGTGCGCTCCGCCGCGTGCAGCGCTCGCGCGAGCTGGGCGACGCCGCCGAGGTCGGTTGCCGCGGACGCGCGCGCCGCGCGCACGAACTCGACCGGCACGTCGAGCAGGCCCTCGAGCCGCTCCTCGACGAAGTCGCGCACGTCGTCCGGCAGCAGCGCGCGCTCGACGGGCACGCCGCCTTCGATCGCGAGCCGGCAGAGGCCGATCGCGGCCCGCCGCAGGCCGAACGGGTCGCGTGAGCCGGTCGGCGCTTGCCGAGGCCGAACGCGACGCGCAGATGTGTCGAGCTTGTCGGCCGCGGCGAGCAGCGCGCCCTGCCGTCGAGCGCGGCAGCGGGCCGCCGGCGCTGTCCGGCAGGTACTGCTCGTCGATCGCGTGCACGACCTCGTCCGGGTAGCCCGGCGAGCCGCGCGTACGTCGCGCCGATGTGGCCCTCGAGCTCGGGGAACTCGCGCACGAGCTCGGCTGCCTGGTCGGCCTTCGCGAGCCGCGCCGCCTCGACGGCGTCGCTCGTCGCCGCCGAGCTCGCGGACGAGCCCGACGAGGCGCTCGCGCCTTGTCGGCGAACGTGCCCGCCGCCCGTCGAAGAACGTGATCGACGCCGACGCGCTCGGCGAGCTCGTCGATCCCGACCGCGACGTCGCGCTCGAACGTGAACTCCGCGTCCTCGAGGCGGCCCGCGAGCACGAACTCGTTGCCCCGCGCGAACGACGTCGGGGTCGCCGCCGTTCGCGACGAACGCGAAGCGGTTGCCGCCGAGCGGGAAGTAGCGCTGGTGCGACTGCATCGTCGTGACGATCACGCGCTCGGGCAGCCGCAGGAACCGCTCGTCGAACGTCCCGTCGAGCACGCGCGCCTACTCGACGAGGTAGACGACCTCGTCGAGCTTGCCGAGCGGGTCGCTCCAGCGGCCGAGCGCGTCGAGCCCCGCGACGATCCGCTGGTAGCGTACGCGCGCGGTCCGGCTCGACGCCGGCGGCGCGCAGCGCGTCGAGGTACGTCGTCCGCCGACGGGATCTCGACGCGGCCGGGATGCGTCGCCGGTGGCCGTACGAGTCGGCCGCCGCTCGGCACGTGCTCGAGCGCGCACCTCGATCGTCTCGCTCTCGAGCTTCGCGCAGACCCAGCGCACCGGACGCGCGAAGCGGAACCCGGCGCCCCACGTCCATCGACTTCGTGAACTGCAGCCCGGTCACGACGCCGCGAGGCGCTCGGGAAGCACCTCGGCGATCGGCCGGCCCGGGACCTCGACGCCGAGGAAGCCGTCGCGCACCGTCAGCTCGTCGACCGAGACGCCCTGCTGCTTCGCGAAGCCCGCGGCGGCCCGGTCACGCAGGTTCTCGCGGCGGGCCCTTCACCCAGGTCGTCCGTCGGTGCGCTCCGGCACGTCGACCGGGAACGCGAGCCGCCGCGGCCCGACGAAGAGCTCCGTCGGCTCGCGCCGAGGTGCTCGCGCGCAGAGCTCCGGCAGCTGCAGCGCCGCCTCGCATGCAGGCGGCGGCCGGCAGCTCCTCGCAGCCGATCTCAAACAGCAGCCGGCGGCATCGTGTCCTCCTCGCGCTCGAGATAGAGCTGCGCGACGCGCGCGCACGAGGTTGCGCACGCGGCCGATGTACGCGGCGCGCTCGGTGACGGAGATCGCGCCGCGCGCGTCGAGCAGGTTGAACGCGTGCGAGCACTTGAGCACCAGGTCGTACGCCGGCAGCGGCAGGCCGCGCTCGATCAGGCGCCGCGCACTCCGCCTCGTGGTCGTCGAAGTGCCGCAGCAGCACTCGACGTCGGCTTCCTCGAAGTTGTAGTGCGACCACTGGCGCTCGTTCTCGCGGTAGACGTCGCCCCACGTGATCCCCTCGCGCCCACTCGAGGTCGAAGACCGTCGGCTTGTCCTGGACACCATCGCGAGCCGGTCGAGCCCGTACGTGATCTCCGCCGGGATCAGGTCGAGCTCGAGCCCGCCGACCTGCTGGAAGTACGTGAACTGCGTGATCTCCATCCCGTCGGCACCACACCTCCCAGCCGAGCCCCCACGCGCCGACGGTCGGCTGCTCCCAGTCGTCCTCGACGAAGCGCATGTCGTGGCGCTTCGGTGTCGAGGCCCATCGCACGCAGCGAGCCGAGGTACAGCTCGAGCACGTCGTCGGGCGTCGGCTTCAGGATGCACCTGGTACTGGAAGTAGTGCTGGAAGCGCATCGGGTTCTCGCCGTAGCGGCCGTCGAGCGGGCCGGATGCACGGGCTCGAGGTACGCCGTCTTCCACGGCGTCGGGCCCAGGCTGCGCAGGAACGTCGCCGGGTTCATCGTCCCCGCCGCGACCTCCGTGTGGTACGGCGTGAGCAGGACGCAGCCGTAGTCCGCCCAGTAGTGCTCGAGCGCGAGGATGATCTCCTGGTAGGTTCGGCGCGCCATGGCGCGCTCATCGTACGGACCGCTGGCAGACCCTGTCGTTCACCTCCGAGGCGCTGCGCGGCAACCCGCTCGGCGATCCGCACGTGCGGCCGCTGCACGTCTACGTCCCCGAGGACGACGTCGCGCCGCTACCCGTCGGTGTACGTGATCCAGGGGATGACCGGGATGGCGGACGCCTGGTTCAACGTCGAGCCGTGGAGCCCGTCCTTCCCCGATCGCATCTCGCGAGCTCGCGCCGGACGCGGTCGTCGTGCTCGTCGACGCGTTCACGGCGGTCGGCGGCTCGCAGTTCCTCGACTCGCCCGCGATCGGCAACTACCACACGTACCTCTGCGACGAGATCGTCCCGTACGTCGACGCGCACTTCCCGACCGTGCCCGACGCGCGTCACCGCGGCATCCAGGGCAAGTCGTCGGGCGGCTACGGCGCGATGATCACGCCGTTCCTGCGCCCGGACCTGTTCGGCGGGTCTCGCGACGCACGCCGGCGACGCGCTGTTCGAGGTCTGCTACGCGCGCGACTTCGCGCCGTCGGCGCGTGCGCTGCGCGAGCGGTACGGCGGGTCGTTCGACGCGTTCTGGGAGGACTTCCGCTCGGGCCGTCCGGTGCTCTCGGATCGCCGGACGACGCGCTGCTCGTGAACACCTACGCGATGGCCGCGGCGTACTCCGCGAACGACGACGGCAGCGATCGACCTGCCGTTCGACGTCGAGACCGGCGAGACGATCCCCGAGGTCTGGGAGCGCTGGCTCCACTGGGACCCGGTGGTGCTCGCGCGCGAGCCGGAGCACGCCGAGGCGCTGCGCAACATGCACGCGATCTGGATCGACTCCGGGCGCTCGGACGAGTACCACCTCGACCTCGGCGCGATCGCGTTCCACCGCGAGGTCGTCGCGCCGGGCGATCGCCGGACGACCGCGTGCACTTCGAGCTCTTCGCGGGCACGCACCGCGGGCTGACGTGGCGCTACCCGCTCTCGCTCGCGTTCCTCGTCGGGCGCCTCTCCATCACCTTGTAGCTCGGCTCCTCGAAGCCGAACTTGCGGTAGAGCGCGTGCATGTCCGTGCGTGTGCAGGAGCCAGCGCACGTGCCGCGTAGCGTCGCCGTTCTCGACCATCTCGCGCACGAGCTCCTCCCCCAGCCCGCGGCCGCGGTAGTCCTCGAGCACGTAGACGTCGGCGAGGTAGACGAACGAGTGCCGTCGGTTGCCGCGCGGCAGAAGCCGATCTGCCGGTCGCCGTCGTAGAGGCCGACGACGCGCGCCGCCTCGTCGATCAGCCGGTCCTGCGTCTCGCGCGGGCGGCCGAGCGCCCAGTACGCGACCTCGCTCAGGAAGCGGTGCACCTCGTCGCGGTCGATCCGGTCCTTCGAGTCGTCGAGCTCGATGCCGTCGCCGAGACGCGCGCTTCAGGCCGAGAGCGTCCGGAGCCGGAAGCCGCCGTGCTCCTCGTACGACGACGTGACGACGGCGAGCGCGTCGCGGCGCGCGCGCTCCGAGAGCTGCGCCGCCGGCGCGTCCGCGAGCGGCGTCGAGAGCAGTCGCTCGATGCCGGCGACGCCCGTCGGACGCGAGCTGCAGCGCGCCGGCGGCATGGACGCCGCAGACCGCGCCGCCCGCGCGCGCCGAGAAGCCGGCCAGCGCCTCGCTGCGAGCCGCACTCGACGCAGCTCGTCAGATGCGGCAGGTAGCCGGCGAGCCACAGGAGCTTCAGCTGGAAGCTGAGCACGAGCGGGTCGAGCGCCGGCGCGCGTCGTCGCGGCGCGGCGTCTCGTCGAGCAGGTCGAGGAAGCGCGCGAGCGCGCCGAACGCGCGGTCGTTCGCCTCCGGCTCGCCGAAGAGGCGCAGCATCGCCTCGGCGCCGATCAACCCGACGTTCAGCCGGTACGGCTGTCCTCGCGCGCCAGGCGGTGCGAGCGGAGCAGCTCGACGCCGGTGATCGTCTGCAGCTCGCCGGCGCCCTCGTGCAGCATCAGCTCGACGTGCGACAGCGGCTCGAGCCGCGCGCCGAAGCGCGACTTCGTCTTGCGCACGCCTTTCGCGATCGCGCCGATCCGGCCGCGGTGCGCGGTGTAGAGGTGCAGGATCCGGTCGGCCTCGGAGAAGCGCATCGAGCGGAGGACGATCGCCTCGGTCTTGTAGGTCCTACCCGCCACTTCCGGCCAGTGTAGAGCCGGCGCCGGGAATCTTCCGCACCGGCTTTATACGTTGTAACCGGTGATGACACAGAATTCGGATGTATACGACCCGCTGGTGCGGCTACTGCGTCCGCGCCAAGGCGCTGCTCGACTCGCGCGGCCTCGACTACGAGGAGATCCACCTCGACGACGACGAGGGCTTCCGCGCCCGCCTCCACGAGCTCACCGGGCGGCTGGACCGTGCCGCAGATCCTGATCGACGACCGCCCGATCGGCGGCTACACCGAGCTCTGGCGGCTCGACCGCGAGGGCCGGCTCGACGAGCTGCTCGCGGCGTAGCTCCGGGCGCCGCGTAGCTTCCAGGGCGCTGCGCAGCACCTGGCAGCTCGGGCAGTACCACGTGCCGCGCCCGCGACGCGGATCTTGTCGATCGGCGTCCCGCACCGCTCGCACGGCTCGCCGGCGCGACCGTAGACCTTGAACCGGTCCTGCGCGCGGCCGCTGCGATCCGTCCGGCAGCCGGTAGTCGCGCAGTGTCGAGCCCTGGCGCCGCACGCCGGCGCGCAGCGACTCGCGCACTGCCCTTGTGCACCGCCTTCACCTCGTCGGCCGTCGAGCGCGTACGCCGGCGTGAGCGGATGCACGCGCGCGCGCCAGAGCGCCTCGTCGGCGTAGATGTTGCCGACGCCGGCGACGGTGCGCTGGTCGAGCATGGCGGCCTTGATCGGCGCCCGCCGCTTGTGCGAGGCGCTCGCCGAGGTGCTTCGCGCGGTAGGCCTCGTCGAGCGGCTCGCGTCCGACGCGCGCGTCGACGTAGCTGTCCACTTCGGACGGTTCGAGCAGGAGCCACGTGCCGAAGCGCCGGACATCGCGGTAGGCGACGTCCGATCCGTCGTCTAGCGTGACAACAGCACGGCGGTGAGGGATCCTCCTCCAGCTCCCCGCCCGGTGCGTGACGCAGCGACCCCGTCATCCGGAGGTGGATCAGGAGGGCACGACCGGACTCGAACCGCACAATCAGATACTTGCCGCGACGATCGACCGCCCGGACGCGCTCGCCTTCGAGCTCGCGCGCCACCTCGACCGGGTCGAGCGGGCGGGTCAGGCGTGCGTCCGCGATCTCGACGCGCTCGAAGCTGCGTCCTTCCAGCGCCGGGGCGAGCCGGCGGCGGACGGTCTCCACTTCGGGCAGCTCGGGCATGCCGCCACGGTAGTCATGCGCCCTTGGGCCATGCTTCGGCCGTGAGCGGTCGCATGCATGCCGACGAGCTCGAGATCGGCGAGGAGCTCGTCCGCCGCCTCCTCGACACCCAGTTCCCGCGCTGGCGCGAGGAGCCGCTCGCTCGGGTTCCCCGCTGGGGGACCGACAACGCGATGTACCGGCTCGGCGACGACCTCGTCGTCCGGCTGCCGCGCCGCACGGCGGGCGGCGGCCTGGCCAAGGAGCTCATCTGGCTCCCACGCCTGGCTCCGCGGCTGCCCGTGCCCGTCTCCGAGCCGGTTGCGATCGGCGAGCCGGCGCACGGCTATCCCTGCCGCTGGGCGGTCTACCGCTGGCTCGAGGGCACGCCCGCGCTCGAGGCGACGGACGTCGACCACGACCGGCTGGCCGTCGACCTGGCCGGGTTCGTGCGGGCGCTGCAGGCGATCGAGCTCCCGGACGAGGACGTGCCCGGCACCCGCGGGGAGCCGCTCGAACGGCAGGACGCGTCGGTGCGCGCGTGGATCGCGCAGCTCGCGGGCGAAATCGACACGGCCGCGGCCACGAAGCAATGGGAGCGCGCGCTCGCGACGCCGGCCTGGGACCGCGCGCCGGTGTGGCTGCACGGCGACCTGATGCCGACGAACCTGATCCTCCGCGATGGGCGGCTGAACGGCGTCGTCGACTGGGGCACCTGCACGACCGGCGACCCGGCGTGCGAGGCGCTGCTCGCGTGGATGACGCTCGACGCCCGCTCGCGACCGGCGTTCCGGGTCCTGCTCGGTTTCGACGACGCGACCTGGGCGCGCGCCCGCGGCTGGGCGCTCGCCACAGCCGTCGGCGCCTTCGCGTACTACCGCAAGACCTACCCGGTGTTCGCGGAGCTCGGCCGGCGCACGCTCGCCGCGGTCCTAGATGACTAGCGGACGATCTCGAGTAGCACCGGGCGCTCCGGCACGGGCTCCTTGCCGAGTGCGTAGGCGGCGAGCACCTCGCGGGCCGCGGCGTCGGCGTCCTCGTCCGTGCGCGCGTGGATCGCTGCCAACGCCCGGCCTTGCTCGACGCGGTCGCCGCGCTTCGCGTGCACGACGACGCCGACGGCGTGGTCGATCGTGTCCTCCTTCGTCGCACGGCCGGCGCCGAGGTGGACAGCGGCCATGCCGACGCCGATCGCGCTCAGCGACGTGACGTAGCCGGAGCGCGGCGCCGGCACCTCGCGGACGACGGGCGCTTCCGGCAGCGCGGACTCGTCCGGCGTCCCTCCCTGAGCGGCGATCCAGCGGCGCCAGGTCTCCTCGGCCGTGCCGTCGGCGACGGCGGCCTCGGCGCGCCGACGACCCTCGGTCTCGTCGATGCCGAGGTCGGAGAGCGCGAGCAGCTTGGCGCACGCGTCGAGCACCAGCTCCGTGAAGTCCGCCGGGCCGCGCCCGCGCACCGTCTCGAGCGCCTCGCGCACCTCGAGCGCGTTGCCGACCGCGGCGCCGAGCGGCTGGTCCATGTCGGTGAGGAGGCAGACGACCTCGCGGCCCGCATCGCGGCCGAGCGCGATCATCGTCTCGGCGAGGCGACGCGCGTCGTCCTGCGTCTTCATGAACGCGCCGTCGCCGACCTTCACGTCCAGCACCATCGCCTGCGCGCCCGCAGCCAGCTTCTTCGACATGATCGACGCCGCGATCAGCGAGAGCTGGTCGACGGTCGCGGTGACGTCGCGCAGCCCGTACAGGAGCTTGTCCGCCGGCACGAGGTCGCCCGTCTGCCCGATGATCGCGACGCCGACGTCGCGGACCTGCGCCACGTACTCGTCGACCGTCAGCTCGGTGCGGTAGCCGGGGATCGACTCGAGCTTGTCGAGCGTGCCGCCCGTGTGCCCCAGCCCGCGCCCGCTCATCTTCCCCAGCGGCACGCCGCACGCGGCGACGATCGGCCCGACAGCGAGCGACGTCTTGTCGCCGACGCCGCCGGTCGAGTGCTTGTCGACCACCTTGCGGCCCAGGGCGCTCCGCAGGTCGAGCGTCTCGCCGCTCCGGATCATCGCGTCGGTCAGCGCGAAGGTCTCGGCCGCCGAGAGGCCGCGGAAGTAGACCGCCATGCAGAAGGCAGCCATCTGGTAGTCGGGCACCTCGCCGCGCGCGTAACCGAGCACGAGCTCGGCGAGCTCGTCGGCGGGCAGCTCCTCGCCGTCGCGCTTGCGCTGGATGAGCTCGACGGCGCGGATCACGTCGTCGCGAAGAAGATCGACGAGCGCCCGTGCACGACGAACGGCAGCGCGACGTCCTCGGGCACGGGGCGCGAACGGGCGGAGATCGAGTCGCGATACGCGACGAGCTTCTGCCGGTCGGTGATCGACACGGTGACATCCGCATCGAAGCGCTCGATCGACGCGAAGTGCGGACGCAGGAACCGCTCGCCGTTCTCGCTGCTGAACGTGCCGTCGAAGCTCGTCCTGGTACGCGACGAGCTCGCGCAGCTCGGCGACGTGGTCGCGCGCGTTCGTGACCGCGATCAGCGCACCGCCCGTCTGCAGGACGCGCGCGATCTCCGCCAGCGCATGGTCGACATCGGGCACGTGGTAGAGCATCCACGCCGCGACGACGGTGTCGAACGTCCCGTCGGCGAACGGCAGCTCCTGGACGTCGCCGACCTGGGCGTCGAGCCCGCGCGCCCGCGCGAGCTCCACCATCCGCGGCGACAGGTCGACGAAGCTGACTTGCGCCCCGAGCTCGCGCCCGATGCGCTCCGCAAGCTCGCCCTGACCGCCGCCGACCTCGAGCAGCCGCCGCGGCTGCCATTCGACGAGCGTCCGCCAGAGGACCTCCTTCGGGTCCGTGCCGACGGCGTCCTCCCACAGCGCTTGCCGTGCACGCAGATTGTCCTCGCGCGCGTACTGCTCCCGCACGACCTTCGGGTCGTCGATCGGCGTCATGCCGCCTTCTCCGCCACGAAGACGGAGCTGGCACGGCGCGCAAAGAACGGCTCGTCGACAATCGCGGGCAGGTTCGCGACGAACGGCGACATCGAGATCGACGCGCGCACGTACTCCTCGACGTCGGTGCGATGCGCGAACTCGAGCCGGCCGTCGAGATCCTCGCGCGAGACGCGCGCGAAGTGCCGGCAGAGCAGCTCGCCGCCGCTCTCGCGGCTGAAAGTCAGCGTGGACGGGCCGCTGCCGACGAGGTCGCGCAGCTCCTGCAGGTGGAAGCGCGAGTTCGTCGCTGCGACGAGCCGACCGCCCGGGCGCAGGACGCGCGCGAGCTCGGCGACGGCGCCGTCGAGGTCAGGCACGTGGTAGAGCATCCAGGCGGCGACCGCGGCGTCGAACTCGCCGTCTGCGAACGGCAGCCGCTGCACGTCGGCGACGCGAGCGTCGACGCCTCCCTCGAGCGCCAGCTCGACCATGCGCGGCGAGAGGTCGACAGCGACGACGTCCGCCCCCGTGTCCCGCGCGATCCACTGTGCGAGCTCCCCCCAGCCGCAGCCCACCTCGAGCACGCGGCGCGGACGAACGGCCGCCACCGCCGCCACGAGCGGCACGCGCGCGTCGGCTCCGGCGTCCGCACCGGTGTAGGCCGAGGCACGCCGGCGGAGGCGCGTCTCGTCGGCGTACTCGTCGGCGACGAGCAGCGGGTCGTCGAGGCGGGTCACGCGGCCCTGTCCGACGAAGATCTGGTTCCGCTTCTCGAGCCGCTCCTCGCTCGCGAACTCCCGGCGCGCGAGCATCGGGTTGTCGAGCCGGAAGTCGTCGTCCGACACGTCAGCCCTCGACGATGGGCGTTCCCGGCACACCGCGAGGCGCCGTCTTGCCGCCGACCCAGGCGTTGACGGTCGCGCCGACGTCGGCGAACTCGCCCTCCTCGTGGATCCGCCCGGCCGCGTTTCGCCCCTCGACGTATGCGAGCAGCAGCGCGTGCTCACGTGAGTGATCGGTCGACGGCGTCGTCGGATCGCAACCGTGATCCGACGTGAGGATGAGGAGGTCGTTCGGCCGGAGCGCATCGAGCAGGTCGGGCAGCCGCCGGTCGAAGTCCTGCAGGCAGCGGTGGAAGTTCACCGGGTCGTTGCGGTGCCCCCACAGCGAGTCCGTCTCGACGAGGTTCGTGAAGACGAGCCCGTCGTCGATCGTGCGCAGGAGCTCCTCCGTCTTCTGGATGCCCTCGACGTTCGATTTCGTCGGGAACTCCTCGTCGACGTCCTGGTGCGCGAAGATGTCGCCGATCTTGCCGACGCCGTAGACCTTCTTCCCAGCATCGCGCACGAGCGACAGGTAGTTCGGCCGGCGAGGCTCGAGCGAGAAGTCGTGCCGGTTTGCAGTCCGCTCGTAGGACCCGGGCGAGCCGCTGAACGGACGCGCGATCACGCGACCGACGGCGTGCTTGCCGGTGAGGATCTCGCGCGCGATCCGACACGCGTCGTACAGCTCCTCGAGAGGCACGGTCTCCTCGTGCGCCGCGATCTGGAAGACGGAGTCGGCGCTCGTGTAGACGATCCACTTGCCCGTCCGCTGGTGCTCCTCGCCGAGCTCCTGGATGATCTCCGTGCCGCTCGCAGGCTTGTTGCCGAGCACGCCGCGGCCGGTGCGGTTCATGAACGGGTCGATCACCTCGTCCGGGAAGCCGTACGGGTAGGTCGGCATCGCCTGGGGCGTGACGACGCCCATCAGCTCCCAGTGCCCGGTCGTCGTGTCCTTGCCCTTCGAGCGCTCCAGGAGGCGGCCCGCGATCGCCGGCGCGCCGGGCTGCGGCGCGCATCCTTCGAGCGGCTCGATGTTGCCGAGGCCCAGGGCCTCCAGCGTCGGCAGGTCGAGCCCGCGGACCGCCCGGGCGACGTTGGCGAGCGTGTTGGAGCCTTCGTCGCCGAACTCTGCTGCGTCCGGCAGCTCGCCCGCCCCGACGGCGTCCAGCACTATGACGCAGGCGCGCGGCACGCGGCTATCCTACTTCCGTGGCAAACGTCCTCGGCCTGATCGGAATCGTCGTCTTCATCGCAAGCGTGATCTCGCTCGCGGCAGGCGTGACGTGGCTCGTCGTGCGCCTCAGCCCGGCGCCCGGCTCCCGGCGCAAGAAGACTGCGCCGACCGAAGCCGCGTAACTTCTTAGACCGCCGAGAGCGGCAGGACGTCCTCGAGCGGCGTGTAGTCGAGCCCGTGCGCTTCGGCGACGGCCTCGTAGGTGACCTTGCCCTCGATCACGTTGACGCCCTTCGCGAGCGCGTGGTCGGCGGCGACCGCCTCACGGACGCCGTGCCGCGCGATCGCCTCGACGTAGGGCAGCGTGGCGTTCGTCAGCGCCTTCGTCGACGTGACCGGGACGCCGCCCGGCATGTTCGCGACGCAGTAATGCGTGACGCTGTCGACGATGTACACCGGGTCGGCATGCGTCGTCGCGTGCGACGTCTCGAAGCAGCCGCCCTGGTCGATCGCGACGTCCACGACCACCGCGCCCTCCTTCATGCCGGCGATCATCTCGCGCGTCACGAGCTTGGGCGCGAGCGCGCCGGGGACCAGCACCGCACCGATCACGAGGTCGGCGTCTTCGACCGATGCGGCGATCTGCAGGCTCGAGCTCATCAACAGCGTCACCCGGCCGGACAGCACCTCCTCGAGGTGGCGCATGCGGTCGATCGAGCGGTCGAGGATCGTGACGTGCGCGCCGAGACCGAGCGCGATCACCGCCGCGTTGTAGCCGACGACGCCGCCGCCGATGATCACGACCCTCCCCGGTGCGACACCCGGCACGCCGCCGAGCAGCAGGCCGCGGCCGCCGAGCGGCTTCTCGAGGAAGTACGCGCCGGCCTGCGGTGCGAGGCGGCCCGCGACCTCCGACATCGGAGCGAGCAGCGGTAGCGCTCCGCGCGCCTCGACGGTCTCGTACGCGACCGCTGTGATGCCGGAGTCGATCAGTGCGCGCGTCAGCGGCTCGTCAGCCGCGATGTGCAGGTACGTGAAGAGAATCTGTCCCTCGCGCAGCCGCTCGTACTCGGGTGCGATCGGCTCCTTCACCTTCAGCACCATGTCGGAGCGCTCCCACACGTCGTCGACCGAGGCGATCTGCGCGCCGACGCGCGTGTACGTCTCGTCGGGGAACGCGCTGCCGACACCGGCGCCCGTCTCGACCGCGACGTCGTGCCCGGCGTTGATCAGCTCGAGCGCGCCCGCAGGCGTGAGGGCCACGCGATACTCGTCGGGCTTGATCTCCTTGGCGACGCCGATCCTCATCGCGGCGCAAGCCTAGACGATTGATTCCGAGTCAGGATTCAACCGTCTAGCGATAGCGCAACAGGAGCAGCAGCCCGACGAGGGTCTTGCGCATCATCGATGTCGTCGAGCAGCGATGGCAGCTCGTCCAGCGGCACACGCACCACGTCGAGCTCCTCGCCGGCGTCGGGCTCCGCGTCGCCCTCCTCGAGGCTCGTCGCGATGAACAGGTGCATCTTCTCGTCGGTGTAGCCGGGCGAGGTGAAGAACGTCGCCGCCTCCACCCACTCGCCGCCGTGCAGGCCGGTCTCCTCGCGCAGCTCGCGCTGCGCCGCCGAGAGCGGTGGCTCGCCCTCCTCGAGCATCCCCGCGGGCAGCTCGAGCACCTTGCCGCCGGCGGCCACGCGCTCCTGGCGCACGAGCGTCACGCAATCGCCGCTGACTGCGACGACGGCGACCGCCGGGCCGTGCTCGACGACGTCGCGGTCCTGCCTGCGAACGACGTCGTACATCCTTCCGTGAAACAAGACCTCGCGATCCATCCGGCGCATTGTCGCCGAGACGGATAGAACCCGACCGTGGAACGCGTATCGGTCGTGATCTCGACGCCGATCGAGGCGGAGCTCGTCGAAAGGCTGCGCGCCGTCGACGCGCGGCTCGATGTGCGCTTCGAGCCGGACCTGTTGCCGCCCCCGCGTTACCCGTCCGACCACGGGGGCGACGTCTCCTTCGAGCGCACTCCCGAGCAGGAGGAGCGATTCGCTCAGCTCGTCGCCGGCGCAGAGGTCGCGCTCGGGTTCCCGCGCGAGTCTCCCTCCGGCCTCGCCTGGCTCGTACGCGCAGCGCCGAGCCTCCGCTTCGTGCAATGCATGTACGCCGGCGCCGGGCAGCAGCTGCGCGCCGCCGAGCTGAGCGAGGAGGAGCTCGCACGCGTGGCGTTCGCGAGCGGTAGCGGCGTGCACGCGACGCCGCTCGCCGAGTGGAGCCTGTTCGGATTGCTCGCGCTCACAAAGGGGCTGCCGCGACTGTTGCGCGACAAGCACGAGCGGCGGTGGGATCACTACCCGACGGACGAGCTGCGCGGCAAGACCGTGCTCGTCGTCGGTCTCGGCGAGATCGGACGCGAGGTCGCGAGGCTCGCCGAGGCGTTCGGCATGCGCGTGACGGCGATCAAGCGCCGAGCCGACGGGACGGCGGCAGGGCCTGACCGGCTCGACGAGCTCGCGTCGGAGGCGGATGCGATCGTCGTGACGCTTCCGCTCACGGACGAGACCCGCGGGATGATCGGCCGGCAGACGATCGCGTGCCTCCGCGACGGCGCGATCCTCGTCAACGTGGGTCGCGGCGCCGTGGTCGACGAGACTGCGCTCCTCGACGCGCTGCGCTCGGGCCGGCTCGCAGGCGCCGCCCTCGACGTGTTCGCCGAGGAGCCCCTGCCCGACGACAGCCCGTTCTGGGAGCTCGACAACGTGATCCTCAGCCCACACACCGCTGCGCTCTCCGTGCACGAGAACGAGCGGCTGGTCGAGCTGTTCGCCGAGAACCTGCGCCGCTACCTGAGCGGCGAGCCCCTGCTCAGCCGCATCGACACGTCGGTCTTCTACTGACGTTTGCCTCACGCATCGTGGCGGGGAAAGAAGTGGCGTGGCCGACGATGCATCACCGACGCTGATCTTCGGCGACGGCCTCGAACGCCCGGTGGAGGGCGACCTGACGATCGGGCGCGACCGCGTCTGCGAGGTCGTGATCTCGTCGAAGACGGTCTCGCGCCGGCACGCGCGGCTCGTGCACGACAACGGCCTGTGGTTCATCGAGGACCTCGGCAGCGCGAACGGCACGCTTGTCAACGACCACCGCGTTCCCAGCCGAACCGCCGTGCGCTTGCGGCACGGCGACCGCATTCAGATCGGCTCGGAGCGGTTCCGCTACTCGCGCCCTTCGGAGCTGGAGGACGAGGAGCGGACCGAGAGTGAGGAAACGGTCTTCCCGCGGGCGCAACCGGAGAGCAGGCTGTCTCCCCTCCAGGCGCAGGTCGTGCGCGTGCTCTGCGAGGAGTGGGTCGCGAGCGGGAGCCTCGAGCGCGTGCCGACGAACGACGAGATCGCCGAGCGCCTCGGCACGCCCGGAGCCGCGGGGACGGTGAAGGCTGCGCTCCGCCGCGCGTACGCGAAGGCGGGCCTTTCCGACTTGCCGGCACAGGCCAAACGGCGCGCGCTCTGTCGCGTCGCGCACGAGCGCGGCTGGATCTGACCGCGGTCGTCAGGCTGCGAGGCGCTCGACGAGCGCGCGCTGCTCCGGCGTGAAGCGCGGGCCGTCTCCGGCGCGGGCGTTCTCGTGCGTGCGGTCGGGACGCGAGGTCGCCGGGATGACCGAGTCGACGCGCTCGTCGGCCAGCGCCCACCTGAGGAGCGCCTCCGCCCACGACTCGACGCCGAGCTCGGCCTTTTGCTCCTCGGTCAGGTCGACGCGCCGTCGGCGGTCCTCGCCCGACCCGCCGAGCGGCCGCATCGCGATCACGGCGACGCCGAGGTCGGCCGCGAGCGGCAAGAGCTCGCGCTCGGACTCGCGCTCCCACGGGTTGTACGGCACCTGCAGCACCTGGAACCGCTGCGTGCGCAGCGCGTCGGCGAGCGCGCCGAACGCCGAAGACTGCCAGTGCGTGACGCCCAGCTTGCCGATCGTGCCCGCATCCTGCTCGGCGCGCAGCCACTCGACGTGCTCGCGCCACAGCAGCAGGTTGTGGATCTGCTCGACGTCGACGCGGCCGCCGTACCAGTCGAGCTGACGCGCGAACTGGTCGCGGCCCTCCTCGATCGAGCTCGCCCAGATCTTCGTCGCGACGATCGCGTCGTCTCGCTTCCCCTCGAGCGCGACACCGAGCGACGCCTCTGCGCCGCGATACATCGGCGAGCTGTCGAAGAGCCGAGTGCCCGCTTCGTCGGCGGCGCCGACGACCTCGCGCGCAAGCTCGACGTCGCCGCCGAACGTGCTCCACGTTCCCAGCCCGACGACGGGCCCGAGTCGCCGCGTCTCCATCCGCGCCACCTACCGCACCCGCGCGGCCGCCAAACGGCCCGCCGCGTACGCCGCCGCGAAGTGCGACGGCTCGTCGTCCGGCCCGCGTCCCATGTGGCTGAGCGCGAGCCCGGCGCACGCCTCGCGCCAGCCGTCGCCGTCCTCCGGCCGCGAGACCGCCACCTCGCCGAGGCAGAGGTCGAGCACGGCCCGCGTGTGATGTGACGAGCCGCGGTGGCGCTCGCGCTGGTCGGCGTCCGAGACGCGGGCTGCGAGTATCGGGACGCCGCCGAGCGCGGTCGCGACATTTGCAACCTCGGCGAGCGAGACCGCGCCGTGCCCGAACCGCGAGCCGGTGCCGACGATGCCCGGCCCCACCGAGCAGATCGCCACCCGAGCCCGCGCGGCCGCGAGCAGGAGCGCGGATGCGACCGAGACGCAACGCGCGTCACCGCCGAAGCACGGTGCCACGCTGATCCGCGCCGCGAGCGTGAGCGCGCGCACGGTGTCGGAGAGCTCGAGCGGCAGCGCGCCGCCGGCCACCTGCACGTACGCGACCTGCAGCCCGCGCAGCGCCGCCCACGCGGGCGCGACCTGCGAGTGCACCGTGCAGAGGACGACCGGCAGGCCGCCGAGCCGGTCCGAGCCGCCGCGGTCCTCCTCGGCGTGCCGCACCGCCCACTGACCCGGGGCGTACGGCAGCGCCATCACATGCGCGCCCTCCTCCGGCTCGAGCTCGAGACCCCGCGTCAGGTTCGCGTAGACGACGTCGAAGCCGCCGGAGCCGAGGCCGAGCTCCCGCGCCTGCACGTTCACGAGCACCTCGTCGTCCTCCTCGACCGGCCCGGTGACGTCCGGGTAGACGAGCGCGGGGACGCCGTCGACCTCGCAGTGCAGCACATCGACGACGCGTGTCACGCGCCCGCGCTTAAGCGAGAGCGGCATCGAAGAGCGCGAGCGTCACGTCGACCATCGCCTCGAGATCGGCGACCGCGATGTGCTCCGCCGGGGTGTGGATGTCCGTCATGCCGTTCGCGAGGTTCACGCACTGCAGGCCGCGCTCGTTGAACACGTTCGCGTCGGCGGCGCCCCCGGACAGGTCGTACGTCACGGTGTGGCCGCAGCGCGCGAGGGCGCCCGCCGCGAGCGCGACCGCGTGGTCCGACTTCGCGAACCGATAGCCGCGGTAGCTCTTGCGGAGCGTCGTCTCGACGTCGCACTCCGCGACGCCGGCGGCGAACGTGACGGCGTCCTGCATCTCCTGCAGCAGCTCGGCGAGCTTGCGCTCGTCCTGCGAGCGCGCCTCGGCGACGAACGTGCACCACTCGGGAACGATGTTCGTCGCGGTGCCGCCGGTGATCGTCCCGACGTTCGCCGTGGAGTCCTCGTCGACGCGCCCGAGGCGCAGCTCGGAGATCGCGCGGGCGGCGGCGAGGATGGCCGAGCGGCCGTCGTCCGGGTGCATGCCCGAGTGCGCGGCGCGACCGTGGAAGGTCACCTCCATCGACTGCGAGTACGGGGCGCCGAGGATGACGACGCCGATCGGCGCGGCCTGGTCGTAGACGTAGCCGACCTTCGCGCGCAGCCGCGTGTGGTCGAAGGCGTGGGCGCCGATCAGGCCGACTTCCTCCATCGGCGTGAAGAGCAGCTCGATCCCGGCGTGCGGGCGACTCTCGGCGAGCACGCGTCTCGTCGCCTCGAGCATCGAGGCGACCGCGGCCTTGTTGTCGGCGCCGAGGATCGTCCCGGCGCCGTTCCGCACGACCTCGTCCTCGACGACGGGCTCGATCGCGGCCGTCGGCGGCACCGTGTCGAGGTGTGCGCAGAGGAACAGCGGCTCCCCCTCGGCGGTCGGCTCGACCCGCGTGTAGAGGTTGCCCATCGTCGAGCCGATCTCCGGGCCGACGCCGTCCTCGTCCACCGCCAGCCCACAGTCCCGGAGGTAGCGGGTCACCCGGTCGGCGACGGCGCGCTCCTCGCCCGGCGGGCTCGGCACCGCGGCCAGCTCGGTGAACAGATCGAGGACCTCGGGCGGCACGGAGTGAAGATCCTACGCACCAGGACCATCCGAGAACTCTCCCTTTACCTATTGAAGAATCGTCAGAAAAGTGCTGAACTTTGTCTGGCAGCCGCGATGGGTGTCTCCGAGCCTCTGATCCAGTCGTCGCTCCTGGGGGAGGCGATCGAGCACGCCCCCGTCCCCGTGTTCGTCGCCGACGACCAGGGCAACTACGTCGCGGTCAACCGCGCCGCCTGCCAGCTGCTCGGGTACTCCCGCGAGGAGCTTCTCCGGCTGAGCGTGTCCGACATCGCGCAGTACGACGAGGCGCATCTCGAGTGGGACGACATGAGCCGCGCCGGTTCGCGGGTCGGCAGCGCGACGCTGACGTGCAAGGACGGGACCAACGTCGTGTTCGAGTACGCGGCGGGCGCGACGACCGTCGCCGGGATGCCGGTGTTCGTGGGCGTCGGCGTGCGCGTGCTAGGCGACGTGCACGCGCGTGCGTGAGCGCGCGCGCTGCAGCGCCGCCGCGACGAACTCCCGGAAGAGCGGCGCCGGCCGCGTGGGGCGCGACTTGAACTCCGGGTGGAACTGCGACGCGACGAACCACGGATGGTCGGGCAGCTCGACGATCTCGACGAGTCTCCCCTCCTGGAACGTCCCGCTGATCGCCAGCCCGCCGTCGACGAGCTGCTGCCGGTAGGCGTTGTTCACCTCGTAGCGGTGCCGGTGGCGCTCGGAGATCACCGGCTCGCCGCCGTAGACGTCGCGCGTGCGCGTGCCCTCGGCGAGCTCGACCGCCTGCGCGCCGAGACGCATGGTGCCGCCGAGATCCTCGACCTCCTTCTGCTCGGGAAGCAGGTCGATCACCGGGTGGGGCGTCTCGGGATCCATCTCCGTCGAGTTCGCACCCTCGAGGTCGCACACGTGCCGTGCGAACTCGGACACGGCGACGTGCATGCCGAGGCAGATGCCGAGGTACGGGATGCCGTCCTCCCGTGCGACGCGGCAGGCGAGGATCTTTCCCTCCCACCCGCGTGAGCCGAAGCCGCCCGGGACGAGCACGCCGTCGACGCCGGCGAGCGCATCGCGCGCCTCGTCGAGCGTCATGTCCTCTGCGTCGACCCAGCGCACGTGCACGCGCGCCCCGTTCTGGATGCCTGCGTGCTTGAGCGCCTCGTGCACGGAGAGGTATGCGTCGTGCAGCTTCACGTACTTGCCGACGAGCGCGATCTCGACCGATGCGTCGCGCTGGTCGATGCGCTCCGTCAGCTGCAGCCACTCGCCGAGCTCGGCGGGCGGCGCGTCGATGCCGAGCTTGCGCACGACGAGCTCGTCGAGGCCCTGCTCCTGCAGGGCGAGAGGCACGAGGTAGACGTCGGCGACGTCGGGGTTCGTGATCACGGCGTCGACGTCGACGTCGGCGAAGAGCGCGATCTTCTCGCGGATCTCCCGTCCGAGCGGCTCCGTGGAGCGGCAGACGAGCACGTCGGGGTGGATACCGATCCGCCGCAGCTCGTTCACGGAATGCTGCGTCGGCTTCGTCTTGAGCTCGCCGGCGGTGTCGATGTACGGCACGAGCGTCACGTGCAGGTAGATGACGTTCTCGGGGCCGACCTCGCGCCGGAACTGGCGGATCGCCTCGAGGAACGGCTGCGACTCGATGTCGCCGACGGTGCCGCCGATCTCCGTGATCACGACGTCGGTGTCGGTCGCGCGCGCGACGGAGCGGATGCGCGCCTTGATCTCGTTCGTGATGTGCGGGATCACCTGCACGGTCGAGCCGAGGTACTCGCCCTTCCGCTCCTTGCGCAGCACGCGGTCCCAGACGGCGCCGGCCGTGTGGTTCGCGGCGCGCGACAGGTTCTCGTCGATGAAGCGCTCGTAGTGGCCGATGTCGAGGTCCGTCTCGGCTCCGTCCTCGGTCACGAACACCTCGCCGTGCTGGAACGGGCTCATCGTTCCCGGGTCGACGTTGATGTACGGATCGAACTTCTGTACCTGCACCTTCAGACCGCGTGCCTTGAGCAGGCGGCCGAGCGACGACGCAGTGATTCCCTTGCCGAGCGACGAGACGACGCCGCCGGTCACGAAGACGAACTTCGCCACTACGGTCTCCCCCAATCGTCGACGCCACGCAGCACCGGCGTCTGTTCGATGACCCGACCCAGTGAAGTGCGCTCTCCGAGGGCTGTGAGACCTGCCAGTGCTCCGATGGCGATCCAGCGGCCTCGACCCGTGAGACGATCCACGGAACTCCATCCTAGCAGCGCCCCCAGCGCGTTCGATCCCGCATCTCCCAGCATGCACATCTCGCGAAGATCGTAGGGCGCGATCAGGACGGCGGCTCCGAGCGGCGCGCGCAGCGGGATGGCGAACGCGATGTATGCCTTCAACGCGCGGCCCGGGCGGGTGTCGAGCTGGTTGAGGGCGTTCGCCGCCAGCCCGACGAGCAGCGCGCCCGAGACGCTGCGCGTGCGCACGAGCGCGTAGAGCGGGATCCCGACGAGCTTCAGGACGCCGGTCGTCCGTCGTGCCTCCAGGTGCGCGCGGAAGCCGCGCTCCGGTCCCGACCAGAGGTCGTCGGCGAGACCGATCGCCGCGACGACAGGCTCGTTCACCGCAGTCACCCAGCCGACGAGCGGCAGCCGCCGGCCGCGGTGGTTCACACGCAGGGGCCCGACCGCGAGCAGCAGGTGCGCGAGCTGCCGTCCGCGGTGCGCGAACCCGCGCAGGTCGCGCCCCGTCGCGCGATGGGTGAGGTCGAGCTCCACCTCCCGCACCTCGATCCCCGCGCGCGCCGCGTCGATCGTCATGCGGGTCTCGGCGCCGAACCCGGGCGCGAGCGGGAAGACCGCAGCCCGCGCGCGCTCGTCGAGCGCGCGCTGGCCCGAGAGCGGCTCCCGCGCGTCGATCCCCGCGCGCAGCCGGATCAGCTCCCGCGCGACGCGCTTCGCGATCCCGAGCCCGCCGCCCTCCCGACGGGCGAAGGCGGCGATCCGAAGGCCACTTGGTGATGACTCATCACCAAGTGGGGTCAGGTCGCCTGCCACGTCGGCATCGACGAGCAGCAGCCGCCCCGGCGGGGCCGCACGCTCGGCGGCCGAGAGCGCCTGGCCCTTGCCGAGGCGCGGGAGGCGCAGCACGGTCGCGCCGGCTTCCTCCGCCCGGTCGGCCGTGGCGTCACGGGAGCCGTCGTCGGCGACGATCACCTCCGCGCCGGGGAACTGGGCCCGCAGCGACTCGACGGTCCGCGCGATCGCGGTCTCCTCGTCGCGGGCGGCGACGAGGATGGTCAGCGGCTCAGGGGGCAGGCTCGATCCTCGGCAGCGCCGCCTCGGCGGTGTCCTTCACCCCGAAGCTGCCGGACGGCGCGCCGCCGAGGAGCAGCGCGAGCGCAAGCTTCCCGGAGGGCGTGTCGACGTCGTCGACCGTCGAGATCCCGCTCGCGCGCCAGCTCGGGACGAGCGATGCCGCCGCGTTCGTGGTCTCCGCGCCCACGACCGGGAGCGAGCCCGTGGACAGTCCGTCGAACAGGCCGTTCACGAACTGCTGGGTCGCCCTGTCGTCCGGCGCGCTCGCCTGGACGACGATCGCCGCGTCGATCGGCTTGCCGGTCGCGCCGCGCTGCTCCTGCACGATCAGCGGCGACACGCTGTCGGAGATCGGCGTCACGCCGCCGGTGAGCCATTCCTGTGCGAGCTCGTGCCCGACGGTGTCGAGCCGGCGGAACCCGGGAGAGCCGCGGAGCGCCTTGCGCACGGCCGGAGAGGAGATCGGGGTCTTCACGACCCGGTAGAGCGCGGTCGTCGCACCCGCGTCGGCGAGCGCCTGCTGCACCTCGCCGGTCGCGCCGCTCGAGCCGAGCACGATCAGCGCGACCCGCTCGCCCTCGAGGCGATGCCGCATCAGCGCGGGATACGTCTGCTGCGCGAACGCCTCGTCGGCGCGGCCCTGCTCGGTCAGCAGCGACTTCTGCGCACCGAGCTGGTCGACGCGCGACTGCAGCACCGCGATCCGGTTCTCGAAGTTCCGGCGCTCGGACTTGTCGACGAACCCGCGGCCCGAGATCCCGACGCCGACGAGGATGCCGACGATCAGCGCGAGGAACACCGCCGAGAGCGAGGCGACGTGGTAGCGGAGGTCGAGCACGTCGCCCTAGAAGGTAGCGGCGGTCTGGACGAGGTCGTAGAGGCGCCCGACCGCGGCCTCCGCCGACCCGCGGGTCGTCGAGACGGTCACCTCGGTGCGGTTCTCGCCCAGGCTGCGGAGCGTGATCTCGACGTCCGTCTTGGGCGCCAGCAGGTGCCACGTCCAGCGCTCGTACTCGTCGATCTCCCGCACGATGAGCATCGTCTCGACTGGGCGCCGGCCGACGAGGACATTCCGTTTCGTGGCCAGCGCCTTCCAACGGGCGCCGGGCGCGAAGCCGCGGCGGTCGGGCTCGACGCCGGTGATGCCCGGCCACCAGTCCGGAAGGTGGTACGGCTCGGCGAGAAACGACCAGACGTCGGCGCGCGACGCGAGCAACTCGCGGTCTTTAGCCGTTGCCGTACTCAAAACAGCGTGCGCCCGAGGTCCTCGATCACGCTGCGCAGCGCCGGGGACGCCAGCACGGCGACGACGATCGCCAGGAGCCCGACGAAGGCGAGGACGGCTAAGGGCCACAGCCCGACCCGGTGGGTGACGAGCCGCGAGACGCCCTTGGCGTCGACGAGGATCTCGCCGACCTTCAGCCGCGTCACGAACGTCGAGGACATGCCGGCGCGGTCGCGCTCGAGGAACTCGATCAGGTTGAAGTGCGTGCCGACGGCGACGATCAGCTGCGCGCCCTTCTCGTACGCGAGCAGGAAGGCGACGTCCTCGCTGATGCCCGGGACCGAGACGGTGTGGAACGGCACGCCGAGGCGCTCGAGGCGCTCCGCGCCGGGCGCGGCGCCGTTCCGATAGCCGTGCACGACGACCTCTGCGCCGCAGCGCAGCGTCGCATCGGAGACGGAGTCCATGTCGCCGACGATCAGGTGCGGCTTCCAGCCGGCTTCGACGATCGCGTCGGCGCCGCCGTCGACGCCGATCAGCACCGGGCGGTAGTCGCGCACGTACGCGCGCACCATGCGCAGGTCGCGCTTGTGCCCCGGCCCGCGCGCGACGACGAGCACGTGCCGGTCGCGCAGCCTCGTCTTCAGCTGCGGCAGGTCGATGCCCTCGGTGAGGAGCCTGCCCTCGTCGCGCAGGAACTCGAGCGTGTTCTCGGCGAACGCTTGCAACGCGCCGGTCACACGTGTGCGCTGCTCGCTCAACGCGGCCTGGAGCTCGTGCTCCCCGAGCATGCGACCCTCGGCGAGGCAGGTGCCGTTGCGGTAGAGGCTCGCCCCGCGCACCGACAGGAGCTCTCCGTCGGACACGCGCTCGAACAGGTCGGCGCCCGGCGCGTCGATCAGCCGCACGCCGCCGCGCACGAGCTCGAGCGGCCCTGGGTTCGGGTAGCGGCCGGTCTGGCTGGGCGAGACGTTGATCACGACCTGCACGCCGGCCTCGACGAGCTCCTCGGCGGAGACCCGGTCGAGGTCGGCGTGGTCGATGATCGCGACGTCGTCGGGCCCGACCCGCTTGGTCAGGTTCTTCGTCCGCCGGTCGAGCCGCGCATGGCCCCTGAACTCGACGAAGCTCACGGCGGGAGCCTAGTTCGTTTGCCTAGCGCTCCAGGGAGGCGAGGAACTCGGCTCCGCCGAGCATTCGCTCGAGCTCGTCGCGGCGCTGGGCATCGTCGAGACGGCGCGATGCGGGTGTGTGTCGGGTCGCCTGCGACTTTCTCGACGCTGAAGTGCCGGTCGGCGACCGTCGCGATCTGCGGCAGATGCGTGATCGTCACGACCTGCGCGCGCTCGGCGAGGCGCCGCAGCGTCTCGGCGACGGCGTGCGCGGTCGTGCCGCCGATGCCCGCGTCGATCTCGTCGAAGACCATCGTCTCGCCGCCCGCGACTGCCGCGATCGCGAGCGCGACGCGCGAGAGCTCGCCGCCGGAGGCGGTCTCCGCGACCGGCCCGAACGGCAGGCCGCTGTTCGGCCGGATCAGGAACGCGACCTCGTCCGCCCCCGCCGCGCCCGGGTCGCGCTCGGCGAGCGCGACCTGGAACTCGCCGTCGCCCAGCCCGATCGCGCGCAGCTCGGCGGCCACCGCGTCGGCGAACGGCCCCGCCTCCTTCCGGCGCGCCTTCCGCAGCTCGGCGTGCACGCGGTCGACCTCGGCCTGCGCGGCGGCGAGCTGCTCCTCGGCGGCGCGCACCGGGTCGTGGCCGTCGGCGAGCGCCGCCAGCTCGCGGCGCGCCTCCTCCCCGCGCTCCAGCAGCTCGGCGAACGTGTGCACGCGGTGGCGCCGGCGCAGGTCGGCGAGCGACTCCAGCTCGTGCTCGACCTCCTCGAGCCGCCCGGGCTCGGCCTCCAGCGAAGCGAGGAAGGAGCGCAGATCCGACGCGGTCTCCCGCAGCTGCAACTCGGCCTGGCGCAGCGCGTCGCCGGCCGACTCGAGCTCGGGCGCCAATCGTTCGAGAGGTGCCACCGCGCGTTCGGCGGCCGCGGTCAGGTCGCTCGCGCCCGCGCCCTCCTCCGGCGCGAGCGCCGCGACGGCCGCGGAGGCGCCGTCCGCCAACTCGCCGACGTGGCGCAGGCGCTCGCGTTCCGCGCGCAGCTCGTCCTCGCGTGCGGGATCGAGCCCCGCGGTGTCCTCCGCGAGCCGCTGCAGCTCCTCGACGCGCGCCTGCGCCGTTTCGGCGTCGCGCGTCAGCTCCTCGTGGGCGCGGCGTGCCCCCGCCAGCTCGCGCCACGCCTGCCGGGCGGCGTGCAGGTCGACGCCGGCGAACGCGTCCAGCAGCCCCCGCTGGTACGACGGCCGCGCGAGCCGCCGCTGCTCGAACTGGCCGCTCATCGCGATCAGCGCCTCGGCCGCCGCGGCGACGTCCTCACGCGCCGCGCTGCGGCCCCAGGCGTAGGCGCGCGTCCGGCCGTCGGGGAAGATGCGGCGGGCGAGCACGACGCCGTCCTCGCCGTCGGGCCGCAGCTCGGCGAGCCCGCCCAGCGCCTCGTCGTCCGCGTCGTCGAACTCGGCCTCGACGTAGGCCTCCTCGCCGGCGGCGCCGATCAGCGACGCGTCGCCCCGTGCGCCGAGCAGGAGCCCGATCGCGTTGGCGAGGATCGTCTTGCCGGCGCCCGTCTCGCCGGTGATCGCGTTCAGCCCGGGCGCGAGGTCGAGCTCCGCCTCCCGGATGAGGACGAGGTTCGAGATGCGAAGCGAGCGCAGCACGCCACCATCGTAGGGAGGGCACCTGCGGGCGTCATCGGCCGCTTCTGTCGCGTGCGCGACAGATCGCCCGTCGCCTGAAATACCGTCGACTGCCCGTCGTTACGACTCATATGAGCTCACGGCCGGCTGTCCTCGGCGCGCTCTTTGCCACCACCACCGCGGTGACCTGGGGCGGGCAGTTCGTGGTCGGCAAGTCCGCCCTCGAGACCGTCAACGCGTTCCCCCTGTCGACGGTGCGCTATCTCGTCGCGTCACTCCTCTGGCTGGCCGTGCTCTGGGTCGTCGAGGGCCGGCGCTCGCTGCTGCCGGCCGGCCACGGGCTTCGGCTCTTCTGGCTCGGCTCGCTCGGCTTCGGCGGCTTCAACCTCCTCGGCTTCACCGGGCTGGCGCACGCGCGGCCGGAGAGCGCCTCACTGATCGTCGCGCTCGCGCCGCTCTTGACCGCGCTGGTTCTCTGGCGGCGGACGCGCGTGCGCCCGACGGGGACGACGTTCGCGTTGATGGCTGTCGCGCTCGCCGGCGTCGCGCTGGTGATCAGCGCGGGGCACCCGAGCCGCATCTTCAGCGGCGCGATCGGCTGGGGCGACCTGCTCGTGCTCGGCGGCGTGTTCAGCTTCGTGCTCTACGGGTTGGGCGCGGCAAGCGTGCCCAGCTTCTCGCCGCTTCGCTACACCGCGCTCACCGCCGGCCTCGGCTGGTTCACGCTCGCGGGCGCGACGCTCGTCGGTGCGCTCTCCGGGCTGGTGCCGATGCCGTCGGGGCAGGAGCTGCTCGACGTCGCCCCGCAGCTCGCCTACCTCGCCCTGCCGGGCGCGTTCATGGCGGTGCTCACGTGGAATGCGTCGATCCGGCTGATCGGCGCCGCGAACACGGCCCTGTTCGGGAACCTGATCCCGGTCACGACGTTCGCCGTCGAGATCGCGCGCGGCTACCGGCCCGGCCTGGTCGAGGTCTTCGGAGCGCTGCTGACCGTCGGCGCGCTCGTCGCCAACAACCTCTTCCTCGCCGGCGCCGCCGTCAGTGGCCGAAGGTCGCGCCGTACCGGCGGAAGAAGGTGACCTCGGGCAGGGTCGCGAGCAGGGACTTCTGCTCCCCGATCCGCACCTGCGCGTGATCCCCAGGACCCAGGTTCGCCACGGCGTGGCCGTCGACGATCACCTGGGTCGGCACGTCGCTTGACCGGTTCGTGACGCCGAGCGTCGGGCCGCGCGGCACGACGAGCGGCCGGACGTGCAGCGAGTGCGGGGCGACGAAGGTGAGCACCATCGCGTCGAGCCCCCAGACGAGGACCGGGCCGCCGTTCGACAGGTTGTAGGCGGTCGAGCCTTGCGGCGTCGAGCAGACGAGCCCGTCGCAGCGCTGCGGGCCGAGCTGCTCGTCGTCGATCGCATAGCCGAGCTCGATGATGCGGCCGATCGTCCCGCTGGTGATCACGACGTCGTTGACGGCGACGTGCGGCGTGCCGTTCGGCGTCACCTCGAGCGTCGGCAGCTCGATCACGCGGTAGCCCCCGGCGAACACGCGCTCGAGGTCGCGTTCCAGCCCGTCGGGTGTGATCGCGGTCAGGAAGCCGACGCGGCCGTAGTTGACGCCGATCACCGGCACGCCGGTGCCGAGGAAGCGCGCGAGCGCCCGCAGCATCGTGCCGTCGCCGCCGAGCACGACCGCGATGTCCGCTTCCCGCTCGCCCTCGAGGAGCTCCACTCCGAGCCGCTCCGCAAGCCCCCGCAGACGCTCGACCGCAGGCTCGACGAGCTCCGGCTTGCCGTGGGTGATCAGCGCGGCACGCTCAACCGACGGCATCGGCGATCCAGTCGTCGAGGTCTGGTGGGAGGACAGGTTGCTCTGCATGGACGAGGTGGAGGACGAACTCGTGGTTTCCCTTCGGGCCTGGGAGGCCGGAGTCTACGACGCCTTGCGGCTCGCCCCCGCTCGCGAGCAGCGCCTCGGCCACCTCGCGAACGACGCGCCGCTGCACGGCCGGGTCGCGCACGACGCCCTTCGGCGTCTCCGCCCGCCCCGCCTCGAACTGCGGCTTGACGAGCACGAGCGCCTGCCAGCCCGCCGCGGCGAGCGCCAGCGCGGGCGGGAGCGCGAGCTTGACGGAGATGAACGACACGTCGCACGTCACGAGCTGCGGCGCGAAGGGCAGCTCGCTGAGCGAGCGGGCGTTCACGCGCTCGAGCACGATCACACGCGGATCGTCCCGGATCTTCGAGTGCAGCTGCCCGTAGCCGACGTCGAGCGCGATCACGCGCCGCGCGCCGCGCTGCAACAGCACGTCGCTGAACCCGCCGGTCGAGGCGCCGACGTCGAGCGCGTCGAGCCCGGCTGGGTCGACGCCGAACCGGTCGAGCGCGTTCGCGAGCTTGTGTCCCGCCCGCGAGACATACGGCGGCGGCGCCTCGACCTCGAGCTCGGCGTCGTCGGCGACCTGCTCGCCCGGCTTCGTGTGCCCGGGCACGCGGCCCGCCATGACGAGTGCCTGCGCCTGCGCGCGCGACTCCGCGAGGCCACGCTCGACGAGCAGCACGTCAAGTCGCTTCTTGGGCATGTGGCGCGCTGATGCTCGGCGACCTCGTCGCGAGGATGAAATTGACGCTCGCGAAGGTCGCGAGCGCGGCGATCAGCCCGTACGCGCCGTGGAGCCCGGCGTGCACGAAAAGTGGGCCCGCGATCACGTACGCGACCGGCCCGGCGATGTTGTTGATCGTGATCAGCGACTGGAGCACCTTCCCGCGCAGCGCCTTCGGGACGCGCGTCGAGAGCAAGCCGAGGTACGGGGCGTTGATCAGCGGCACCGACGCCCCGCAGATCGCGAGCGCGACCCCGGTGACGGCGAGCGGCACGCTCGGGACGAGCAGCCACAGCGGCGCGGCCGTGAAGATCGCCGCGATCGCCGCCATCCGGAGCGGCGGCATCTTCGTCACGAGCCGGTACGCGAGCAGCGAGCCGACGACCTGCCCGGCGCCGACCGTCGAGAAGAGGATCCCGGCGACGCGCGGGTTGTGGTCGTACTGCTCGTAGGCGAGCACCGGGAACGACGCGGCCAGGATCGGGAACAGGAACCCGAAGGTCAGGCTGGACAGCGACGCGCGCGCGACGAGGCGGTCGCGGCGCAGGTAGGCGAGCCCGCCCCAGACGCCGCCGCTCTCCTCCTTGTCGTGCACCTCGCGCGCGATCCGCACGAAGACTGCGACGAGGGCGAACGCGACCACGAACGACGCGGCATCGAGCCACATCACGTTCGCGGCACCCATGAGCGCGATCAGCACGCCGGCCAGCGCAGGCCCGAGCAGCTGCGTGATGTTGTTCGCGCCCTCGACGAGCGTGTTCGCCTGCGCGATCAGCTGCTCGTCCTCGCCGACGACCGCGGGCAGGATCAGGCGCTGGCACGTGAAGTACGCGCACGAGAAGAGGCCGAGCAGCCCGGCGAGCACGAGCACCAGTGCGAACGACAATCCGCCGACCTCGTGCAGGAACGGCACCGCCGCGACGATCGGCGCCCGCGCGCCGTCCGCGACCAGCATCGCGCGGCGCGGCCCGAGCCGGTCGACGACGGTGCCGGCCGGGATGCCGAGCAGCGCCATCGGCAGCAGCTCCGCGGCGAAGACGAGGCCCATCTTCGTCGGCGAGCCGGTCGTGATCAGCACGAACCACGGCAGCGCGAGCGCGGTCAGCTGCGAGCCGAGGCGCGACACGACCTCGGCGACGAGCAGCGCGAGGATCGACCGGTCGCGGATCACGCGGGCACCGGCTCCGCGCGCGCCGCGTCCTCGATCGCCCACACGCTCGGCTGCACGGCGACGATCGCGATGCAGACGAGGCTGATCGTCCCGGCGGCTACGAGCGTCGCGTGCATGCCGATCAGCGCCGCGACAGGGCCGGCAAGCGCCGCACCGAGCGGCACGAGCACGAACGAGCCGAGCGCGTCGTAGGAGCTGACGCGCGACCGCACCGCCTCGGGCACCTCGCGCTGGAAGACGGTGAACCAGAGCGCGAGATGGAGTGAGAGCGTCGCGCCCGCGAGCGCGCCGACGGCGACGAGCGCCGGCAGCGGCAGCCCCAGTCCGAAGGCGAGCGTCTGGAAGCCGTACGGCACCGCGTACAGAACCGAGGCGAGCAACGGCCGGCGGGGACGCACGCGCAACGCGAGCACGCCGCCCACGATCGCCCCGATCCCGATCGACGTCACCCAGGCCGCCCAAGCCCCGGCGCCGCCGTAGTCGAGCTTCGCGAGCACCGGGCCGAGCACCAAGAGCGACGCGCCCGCCATGTTGCCGACCCCGAAGAAGACGATCGTCGTCCAGATCCACGTCTGGCGGCGGAACTCCCGCCAGCCCCCGCGCAGCTCGGCGAAGAACGGCTCGGGCACGACGCTGTCGTCTCGCGGCGCGATCGAGATCCTCGCGAGCAGCGCGGCCGCGATCGCGAACGTGGCCGCGTCGACGAGCAGCGCGCCGCCGGGGCTGCCGAGCGCGACGAGCACGCCGCCGAGCGCCGGCCCGGCGAAGCCGAGCACCGACCGGCTGAGGCCGAGCAGCGCGTTCGCCTGCTGCAGCCGCGCCGTACTGACGATCAGCGGGATCAGGCCCTGCGACGCCGGCAGCACGAACCCGTCCGCGAGCCCGAAGACGAGCGCGAGCGCCGCGAGCAGTCCGACCGTCGCGTGCCCGGTGAGCAGGAGCAGAGCGGAGGCGGCCTGCACAGCGCCCTGCACGATCGCGGCCGCGACGAGCACGAGGTGGCGCGGCAGCCGGTCGGCGAGCACGCCGGCGGCGAGCGTGATCGCCGCGTTCGCGACCTGGCGCGAGGCGATCACGAGACCGAGCTTCGTCGGCGAGTCGGTGATCTGCAGCACCGCGAAGGCGAGCGCGATCGTGGAGACGCCGTCGCCGAGCGCCGACACGGTCGTGCTGGTGAAGGCGAGCCTGAAGTTGCGCTCGGCGAGTGCGCCGAGCCGGCCCCGGAGCTTCATCTACCCGAATCTAGTCGCCGGGCCGCTCGAGGCCGGTATCTACGACGTCCGCACCGCGAGGCCGTCGACGATCTCGGCGAGGACGTCCGTGTCCGCGTCGAGGTCGTCGAGGCGCGCCTGCGCGCGGGCGGCGGCCTCGTCGGCGAGCCGCCGCGCGCCGTCCTCGCCCACCTCGAGCACGTAGCCGTCGCCGTCGAGGAGGTCGTCGACGATCTGGAAGAGCAGGCCGAGCTCGCCCGCGAACGCGCGCCACGGCGGGTGCTCGGAGATGGGCACGTCGGCGGCCCAGAGCGCGCACATGACGGAGGCCGAGAAGAGCGCGCCCGTCTTCAGCGAGTGCAGGTGCTCGAGCTGCGCGCCGCCTTCGAGGTCGAGCTGCTGGCCGCCGATCATCTGCAGCGTCGCCTCGACGAGCTCGCGCGCGACCGAGCCGGTGGGGTACGTGAGCGCGAGCCGCATCGCCTCGACGAGTAGCGCGTCGCCCGCGAGGATCGCCGTCGCCTCGCCGTAGCGCGCCCACACCGACGGCTCGCCGCGGCGCTCGTCGTCGCCGTCGAGCGCCGGAAGGTCGTCGTGCACGAGCGAGAAGGAGTGCACCAGCTCGACCGCGGCCGCGGCCGGGAGCAGGTTCTCGACGGGAGCGCCGATCGCGTCGCCGGTCGCGAGGCAGAGCACGGGGCGAACGCGCTTGCCGCCGAGCGCATGGCGCATCGGCTCCTCGAGCGAGCCCAGCTCCGGCATCAGCGCGAGCTCGGCGAGATACGCCTCGACGAGCGCGCGCAGCTTCTCAGGCGTCTGCGGCATCCGGGTCGGGCAGCGGCGCGGCCGCCTCGGTCTCCGCCGCGCGCTTGGCCCGCTCGATCATCTCCTGCGCCTGCTTCGCGCCCTCCGCCAGCGAGTGCAGCAGGTCGGACGGGTCCTCGCCGGTCGACTCGATCTCTCGTGCCAGCCGCTCCATCTCCGCCAGCTGGTTCTCCAGCTCGCGCATCTCGTCTTCGAAGCTCATGCAGCCTCCCGTTGGATTCGACCGAGGATGCCGTTCACGAGCCGCGCGGCATCCTCCGATGCATAGCGTTTCGCGAAGGCCACGGCTTCGTTGATCGCGACCTCCGCCGGAACCTCGTGCGTGTCGAGCTCGTGCACGGCCACGCGCAGCGCGCTGCGCTCGACTGTGCCGAGCCGGTCCGCCGTCCACCCTTCCGCCGCGTCGGTGATGCGCGCGTCGAGCTCGCCCGCGCGGCCGGCGACCGCCTCCACGACGCCGAGCGCCCAGGGATCGATCTCGCCGGCGTACTGCGAGCCGATCTCCTGGCCGGAGAGGTCCCACTGATAGAGCAGGAAGAGGGCCTGCCGGCGCGCCTGTCTGCGCGAGATCGTCACGTCGCCAACTCTGCCGCGCGGAGGGCCTCCAGCGTCGACGTCGAGTAGTCGCCGCTCCGGAAGGGAGCGCTCGCGAGCACCTCGAGCGCGAGCTCGCGCGTCGTCGGGACGCCGGCGATGGTCGTCTCGCGCAGCGCCCGCTCGGCGCGCGCGATCGCCGATTGCCGGTCGGTGTCCCACACGACGAGCTTCGCGATCAGCGAGTCGTAGAAGGGCGGGATGACCGTGCCCGAGCCGATGAACGTGTCGATGCGCACGCCGGGGCCCTGCGCTGCGCGGAAGTCGGAGATGAGACCCGGCGACGGGCGGAAGTCGTGCTCCGGGTCCTCCGCATTCAGGCGGATCTCGATCGCATGTCCGCGGCGCGGCGCGCGGCCCGTCACCGACAGCGGCTCGCCCGATGCGACGCGCAGCTGCTCGCGCACGAGGTCGATGCCGGTGCACATCTCGGTCACCGGATGCTCGACCTGCAGGCGCGCGTTCAGCTCGATGAAGTAAAAGCTTTCGTCCGGCCCCAGGAGGAACTCGAAGGTGCCTGCGTTGCGATAACCGACCGCGCGGCACGCGCGCTCCGCCGCCGCCTCCATCGCCTCGCGCGACTCCGGCGTCAGCGCCGCCGACGGCGACTCCTCGATCAGCTTCTGGTGGCGCCGCTGGATCGAGCACTCGCGCTCGCCGAGCGTCAGCACGTCGCCGTGGTCGTCGCACAGCACCTGGATCTCGACATGCCGCGCCGGCACGAGCGCCTTCTCGACGTACATCGTCGGATCGCCGAACGCAGCGTCGGCCTCGCTCGCCGCGGTGCTGAACGCGTCTTCGAGATCCTCCACCGCGCGCACGAGCCGCATGCCCTTGCCGCCGCCGCCGGCGCTCGCCTTCAGCAGCACCGGGAAGCCGATCTCCTCTGCAGCCGCGCGAGCTGCCTCGACCGTCGTCGCGCCCTCGGTGCCGGGGACGGTCGGCACGTCGGCCGCGCGCATGGCGCGCTTCGCCGAGATCTTGTCGCCCATCGTCGCCATCACATCCGCGGGCGGGCCGACGAAGACGAGGTCGTTGTCGACGCACGCCTCGACGAAGGCGGGATTCTCGGCGAGGAAGCCGTAACCGGGATGCACCGCCTCGCAGCCCGTCGTCACGGCCGCGGCGACCACGCTGGGGATGCGCAAGTAGCTCTCGGCAGCGGACGGAGGGCCGATGTGCACCGCCTGGTCAGCCATCTGCACGTGCAGTGCGTCTCGGTCCGCGGTCGAGTAGATCGCGACCGCCTCCACGCCGAGCTCGTGCAGCGCGCGGATCACCCGGACGGCGATCTCCCCGCGGTTCGCTACGAGCACCCGCGAGAACATCAGCCTCTATACCGCGTCGAGCGGGCGACCGTTGATGGGGTCGAGCTCGAACAGGAGCTGGCCGTACTCGACCGGCTCGCCGTTGCCGACCTTGATCGAGCGCACGATCGCCTCGATCTCCGACTTCACCTCGTTCATCAGCTTCATCGCCTCGAGGATGCAGAGCGTCTGCCCCGCGGCGACCGCGTCGCCCTCCTCGACGAACGGCGGCTCGCCCGGTGAGGGCGCACGGTAGAACGTCCCGACCATCGGGCTCTCGACGCGCACCATGCTGTCGTCGCGCGGCGCGACCGGAGCCAGGTCGGTCTCGGCGGGCAGCACCGCCGCAGCCCCCGGCGCGTAGGTCGGCTCGGGCGTGCGGCGGACGCTGACACGCGTGCCGTCCTCCTCGATCGTGATCTCGCCCACACCGGTCTCCTGCACGATGCGAACCACCTCGCGGATCCGCTCGGCGCGCGCACGGTCGACGCCGCCCGCCGCGAGCGACTCGTCGCCACCGGCGCGCTCGCGGATCGACTTGAGCAGCGGCTCGGCCTCTTCGCCGAACAGCGCGAGCAGGAGCAGCTCCTCCTCGGAGGATGCGATCCCCTCCGCTTCTTCGCGCAGCTCGTCGAGGTCGACGGGAGCATCGTCCTCGCGGCCGTTCGAGAACAGCTCGACCGCGCGCGTCAGCGCCGGGTCGATCGGCGCCGGGCTGCGGCCGAAGCGCCCCTCGACGAGGTCGCGCACCTCGTCGACCATCGTCGAGTAGCGGTTGGCGGTGAGCACGTTGAGGAGCGCCTGCGAAGCGACGATCTGCCCGATCGGCGCCGCGAGCGGCGGCGAGCCGACCTCGGCGCGCACCTTGTCGACCTCGTCGAGCACCTCGTCGAGGCGGTCGCCTGCGCCCTGCCCGCGCAGCTGCACGTCGAGCGCCGCGACGAGGCCGACCGGCAGCTTGCGCTGCGCGGCGCGCACTGCGATCCGCGGCGCGACGGGCGAGACGGGCTCGTCGCCGATGTGCTCGTCGACGAGGTCGGCCGCCTCCCAGAGCAGGTCGATGTCGACGCCGGTCGAGAGCCCGAGCCCGCCGAGCGCCTGCACCGCCGCCTCGGCGGAGACGCGATGCATCGTCAGCGCGACGGGGTAGACCGCGACGGCGATCACGTCGGCGCCCGCGCGTGACGCCTCGAGCGCCGAGGCGAGCGCGTTCCCGCCGGCGCCCTGCGCGTAGAGGCCGACCGGCAGCCCGGAGACGTCGCGCAACTCGGAGACCAGCTCACTGGCTCTGTGTGGCTGCAGCACGGCGGCCGGGTCGTTGAGGAGGATCCGCGCCGCGCCGAGCTCCGGCAGGCGTTTCGCGGCGTCGACGAGCGCCTCGTGGCGGCCGCTGCCGTACAGGAGCCCCGCCTCGAACTCGGCGCCCGAGCCGACGATCGCCTCCGCCGCCTCGCGCAGGTTGTCGACGTCGTTCAGCGGGTCGTGCAGGCGGAACACCTCGATCCCGCTCTGGGCCGCGCTCGCGACGAAGCGCCGCGCGAAGTCGCCGCCGACAGGGCGCGACCCGACGAGGAAGCGCCCGCGCAGCGCCAGGGCGAGCGGCGTCCGCGTGCGAGCCTTCAGCGCCCGGATGCGCTCCCACGGGCTCTCGACGCCGCGCCGGACGGCCGAGTCGAAGACGCCGCCGCCGGAGACCTCGAGGTAGGCGAAGCCGGCTCCGTCGAGGAGCTCTGCGAGCCGCAGCAGGTCGGCCGTCGGCATCAGGCCGGCGAGCGGTTCCTGGCTGAGCACGCGGATCGTCGTGTCGACGAGGCGCGGCATGGCGGGACCTTATCGGGGTGGGGCCGCTAGGCCCGCTGGATGTAGCGCTTCTCGCGCGGATCCAGCTTGATCTTGTCGCCGACGTTGACGAACAGCGGCACCTGGATGACCGCGCCCGTCTCGAGCGTCGCGGGCTTCGTCACGTTCGACACCGTGTCGCCCTTCACGCCCGGCTCCGTGTCCGTCACCTCGAGCACGACCGAGGCCGGGAGGTCGACGCCCGACGGATTGCCGCCGACGAACATCACCTGCACCGACGACGAGGGCTGCATGAACGGCAGCTCGTCCTCGAGCAGGCCGTGCGGCAGCGAGAGCTGCTCGTAGGTCGACTCGTCCATGAACACGACCTCGTCACCCGAGTCGTAGAGGTACTGCATGTTCTTCTGCTCCGTGCGCACGCGCGGGAACTTCTCGCCGGCGCGGAACGTCTTGTCGACGACCGAGCCGCTGGCCAGCCCCTTCAGCTTCGTGCGCACGAACGCGCCGCCCTTGCCGGGCTTGACGTGCTGGAACTCCACGATCCGCCACGTCTGGCCCTCGAGCTCGATGTGCATCCCGTTGCGGAACTGGTTGGTGGAGACAACCTCTGCCACGGCGCCAGAGGGTAGCGAACGGCCGCTACCCGACCTCGATCAGGTGCTTCGGAAACGACGTCAGCACCTCGATGCCGTCCTCCCGCACGACGGCGAGATCCTCGATCCGGCAGCCGCCGACGCCCTCGAGGTAGATCCCAGGCTCGATCGTGACGACCTGTCCGGTCTCCAGCGTGTCCGTCGACTCGGTCGAGAGCCGCGGCGCCTCGTGGACCTGGAGCCCGACGCCGTGCCCGAGGCCGTGGCCGAAGTTGCCGCCGTACCCGGCCGCCTCGATCGGCTCGCGCGCGAGGGCGTCCGCGTCGACGCCGGTCAGTCCCGCCTTCAGCCCGGCGACGGCGCGCTCCTGCGCGGCGAGGCACACCTCGTAGGCGCGCCGCAGCGTGTCCGGCAGCCGGCCGGTCGAGACCGTGCGCGTGCAGTCGCTGCAGTAGCCGTCGACGCGTACGCCCCAGTCGATCGTGACGAGCGTCGCGCGGTCGATGATCCGGTCGTCGGGGCGGTGGTGCGGAAGCGCGCCGCTCGGCCCCGACGCGACGATCGTGTCGAAGGCCACGTCGTCGGCACCGTGGGCGTGCAGCAGCTCGCGCAGGCGCCACGCGATCTCACGCTCGGTGTGGCCGACGAAGGTCTCGGCCGTCAGCGCCTCGAAGCCGCGGTCGGCGATGCGCGCGGCCTTGCGGATCTGCGCGAGCTCCTCGTCCTCCTTGACGGCACGCAACCCCTCGACGATCCCGCTCGACGGCACGAGCTCGGCCTCGCCCGCGCCGAGCCGCTCCCAGTCGCTGTACGCAAGCCCGTCCGCCTCGAACTGCACGCGGCCTTTCAGGCGACTGCCGATGTCCGCGAGCATCGAGCGCTTGGTCATCTGCAGCTCGACGCCGGGCACGGAGCGCGCCGCCTCGGCGTAACGGAAGTCGGTGTACAGCGTCGTGCCGCCGCCCGGCTCGACGAGCAGCGCGGCGTTCGAGCTCGCGAATCCCGTCAGGTAGAAGACGTTCGTCAGGTTGGTGACGAGAAGCGGCGCGTCGAGCCGCTTCGCGAGCGCGTCGAGCCTCGATCTGTTCGCCATGTGCCCGATCCTAAGAGGTGTCCGACACCGCCGGTGTCAGGAGCGTGCCAGTCGGAGGTCGTCTCGAACCCTTAGCGCTCGGTAGGTTCCCGCGGATGACCCCGGTCGAGGTGAGACTTGCACACGAGAGCGACGTGGAGACGATGGCCGCGATCTACGTCGCTGCGGCTCGTAAGGGGTGGGCGCACATCTTCGGCGAGCGAAATCTGGAGACTGTTCAGCCACCCGTTGACCACCTCCGTGACGAAGTCGCATCCATCGACCCACGCCAGCAGGTGCTCGTCGCGGACAGCGACGGGCGGGTGGTCGCCTACGCAGTTGTCCGGCCGTCGCAGGACGAAGACGCCGACAGCAGCCGAGTAGGAGAACTCGACGCCTTCTACTCCGATCCAACGATGTGGGGCCAAGGGGTCGGCCGGGCGCTCATGGCGTCGGTGATCGAGACCCTTCGCCAGAGCGGCTTCGCAGAGGCGACCCTCTGGACGTCGCCAGACAACCATCGTCCCCGCCGTATCTACGAAGCAGCAGGTTGGACACCCGACGGCACAACGCGCGATAAACCGTGGCGCGGAGCCAGCTGGCGAGACCTGCGCTACCGAATCAGGCTATAGCCCGCTGTCCTGGGCGAGCGTTCGCGACTGCATCCTGACGATCGATGCCGCGCCGGGTCGAAGAGGTGTCTGACACCTTGCGCGGGTCGCACTGCCCACGGCGGACGGACGGGTGTCAGACACCGTTGGCCCGACCAGTCTCTTGGCAGAGTGAGCGAAGTCCCAAACGAGGAGGCATTGATGACGCGGTACCTGATTTCATTCCCCGGCGGCGCGATGGCCACATCCCCGTTGAGGATTCTCCGGCGGTGAGCGATGCCGCACACGCGGTTGTCCGGGAGATCAAGGATGCCGGTGCCTACGTCTTCAGCGGCGGACTGGATGAGGAGGTAGGTCCCGTGTTGGTCACCGGTGACGGGACGGTCTCCGCCGGCACGTACCCCAGACCAGGAGCTCAGCGGTGGCTTCACCGTGATCGATGTGCCATCACGGGATGATGCCCTCGAGTGGGCCGCGAAGATCGCGACCGCGTGCCGCTGTGCGCAGGAGGTTCGCGAGTTCATGTACGACCCGCAGGCTTGATCGCCGGACGCCACGCTCGCCTGCCCCAGCGTCCTCCCACCCGGCGGCCGCGTCGACCCGGCCGCTCAGGCCTCCTTGACCTCGGTGCCGGCGAGGAACTCGAGCGCCTCGCGGTAGCCCTCCGGGCCTTTGCCGATCACGCGGTGCGCGGCGAGCTCCGCGACGACGCTGTGCCGCCGCCACTCCTCGCGCGAGTTGATGTCGGAGAGGTGCACCTCGACGAAGGGCACGTTCAGCAGCTCGAGCGCGTCGCGGATCGCGTAGCTGTAGTGGCTCCATGCGCCCGGGTTGACGATCAGACCGTCCGCCGTGTCGTACGCATCGTGGATCCAGTCGATGAACTCGCCCTCGCTGTTCGTCTGGCGGCAGCGCGCGCTCAGGTCGAGCGTGTGCGCCCAGCCGTAGATGCGGCTCTCGAGCTCGTTCAGGCTCACGCCGCCGTACACCGCCGGGTCGCGGCGCGCGAGCGCGTCGAGGTTCGCACCGTTGAGGACCACCACCGCATCAGGAGGCGATGAGCCTATCCAGCGCCGAGCGAACCTCGTCGGCCGGTCGCGCCTCGACGTACGGGCCGTCGTCGCCGAGCAGCACGAGGTTGATCTCGTCGCCGCTCCGCTTCTTGTCGCGGAGGAGCGCCTGCCATGCGCGCTCGCGGTCGACGCGGACCGGCTTCGGGTCGAGCGCGTCGACCACGCGCTTCGTGTCGCGGCCGCTGAGCCGCAGCGCGGCGAGCAGCCCGAGCGCGACAGCCTCCCCGTGCGGCAGGTCGAAGTCGGCCGCCGCCTCGAGCGCGTGCGCGAACGTGTGCCCGAGGTTCAGCCACTGCCGCACACCCTGGTCGCGCGGGTCGCGCAGGCAGAGCGTCGCTTTGTACGCGGCCGCACCGCGTACGTCGAGCGTGCGCCCGGCGAGCAGCTCGGTCTTGATCCGCTCCGCCTCGCCCTGCCTCCGCTCGCGCTCGGGCAGCGTCGTCAGCAGCGCCTCGTCGATCACGACGCGTGCCGGCCAGTGGAACGCGCCGACGAGGTTCTTCCCCTGCGGGATGTCGATCGCCGTCTTGCCGCCGATGCCGGCGTCGACCTGCCCGACCAGGGTCGTCGGCACGGAGACCCACGGAATGCCGCGCAGGTAGAGCGCGGCCGCGAGCCCGGCTGCGTCCGTCAGCGCGCCGCCGCCGAGCGCGACGATCGTTCCGCCGCGGTCGAGCCGCAGCTCCGACCACAGCCGCTCGACGACGTGCAGCTGCTTCGCCGCCTCGCCTGCGGGGAGATCGTGCGTCGACCGGAGCCGGTCGCCGAGCGCGGTCTGCGCACGCGCGCCGTGGATGCCCATCACCCTCGAGTCGGTGACCAGCGCGACCGGGCCGTCGCCCGGCACGAGCTCGCCGAGCCGCTCCAGCCCGCCGAGCTCATAGCGGATGCCGGCCGCCGCGAGGACGACCCCGTCTGCGTCGTCGGCGACTGCGTCTGCGACGTCGCTGTACAGCGGCCGGCGCTCGTCGTAGAGGCGGCGGAAGAGCTGCTCGTCCTGGGCGAGCGGCCGGTCGGTGTCCTTCGCGCGAGACCACGCGACGTCGACATCGACGTCGACGAGCACCGTCAGCGCGCGCTCGCGCAGCGTCGACCGCACTTCCGGCGTTTTCACCGCGCCGCCGCCGAGCGCGATCACCGCGGGCGGCGACTGGCGGAACGTGTCGCGTGCGAGCGCCGCTTCGGCGACGCGGAACTCGGTCTCGCCCCGCTGCGCGAAGAACGTGCCGATCGAGATCTGCGCCCGACCCTCGAGCAGGCGGTCGGCGTCGATCGCGCGCCGGCCGATCCGCGCCGCCACCTCCTCGGCGAGGGTGGTCTTCCCCGCGCCCATGAACCCGATCAGGGCGAGGTGGCGGTCGAGCGCATTCAGCACTTTGTGATGACTCATCACTAACTGTTCCGGCTCTACGCCTGCGCCCATGCGATGCGCTCGACGTAGGCGCGGTGCGCGGCGACGAAGTCGCCGACCGCGTCGCCGCCGAACTTCTCCTTCGCCGCGACGGCGAGCTCCCACGCGACCGCGGCCTCCGCGACGACGGCGAGCGCCTCGACGGCGGCGACGTCCGAGCGCTCGACGAGCGCGGTCGCCGCCTCGCCGGTCTGCAGGTCGACCGAGCCAAGAGGCTTCATCAGCGTCGGCAGCGGCTTCATCGCAGCGCGCACGACGATCTCCTCGCCGTTCGACACACCGGCCTCGATCCCGCCGGCGTGATTCGTGTCGCGGCGCCGGTCGGTGCGGATCTCGTCGTGCGCCTGCGAGCCGCGCAGCGCGGCGAGCGCGAAGCCGTCGCCGATCTCCACGCCCTTCACGGCCTGGATCCCCATCAGCGCGAACGCGAGCCGTGCGTCGAGACGGTCGTCCTTCGTCGCATACGAGCCGAGCCCCGGCGGGACGCCGGTCGCGCGCACCTCGACGATCCCGCCGACGGTGTCGCGCTCCTTGCGGGCCGCGTCGATGTTCGCGCGCAACGCCTCCTCGTCGACGGTCGCGCCGCGGACCGCGATCCCGATCGTCGCGAGCAGCGCCTTCGCGACCGCGCCGGCGGCGACGTGCACGGCGGTGTGCCGCGCCGAGGCGCGTTCGAGCGCGTCGCGCACGTCATCGTGGCCGTACTTGAGGACGCCTGCGAGGTCGGCGTGGCCGGGGCGCGGCAGCGTGACGGGCTTCGTCCCCTTGCCGCTCGGCTCTCCTTCCGGCGGCCACGGCGACATCCCCCACGTCCAGTTCTTGTGGTCGTTGTTGCGCACGACGAGCGCGAGCGGCGTGCCGAGCGTGCGGCCCTGCCGAAGCCCGGCGAGCACCTCGACGCGGTCCTGCTCGATCTGCTGCCGCGGCGAGCGGCCGTAGCCCTCCTGCCGCCGCTTCAGGTCGGCGTCGATCGCGTCGCGGTCGAGCACGAGCCCGGCCGGCAGGCCGGCGACGATCGCGACGAGCGCCGGGCCGTGCGACTCGCCTGCGGACGAGAGGCGGAGCGTCATGCGCGCAAGCCTAGAGTCCCCGTGTGGCGGTCGCCCTCCAGATCCTCGCGAGCGGGTTCGCGGCGGGCGCCGTCTACGGGCTCGTCGCGGTCGGGCACTCGATCGTCTTCCGGCTGACGGGCGTCGTCCACTTCGCGTTCGGCGAGCTGATCGCGCTCGGCGTGTTCGTGACGCTGCTCGTCGCCGCCGGCTCGGGGCCGGTGTCGCAGACGAGCGTCGGCGGCGCGCGGTTCCTCGTCGCGCTCGCGGTCGGGCTGCTCGTGACGGCGGCGGCGAGCGCCGGCGCGTACTTCCTCGCGATCGAGCCGTACCGCGCGCGCGGGTCGGTGATCGGCTGGGTCGGCGCGTCGCTCGCCGTCGCCTTCGCGATCCGCACGCTGCTCGTCGTCTTCTTCGACCGGCCGGCGTACGTCTTCCCCGACCCGCTGCCGTTCCGGCAGCATCGCCGACGACGGCTTCTGGCACGTCGGCGGCGCGACGATCCAGGTTCGCTCGGTCTTCGTCGCGGCGGTCGCGCTCGTGCTCGCCGCGGCTCGGCGCGGCGCTCCTCCAGCGGACGCGCTTCGGCCGCGCGCTCGAGGCGATCGCACAGGACTTCGACGCCGCAGTGCTCGTCGGGCTGCCCGTGGCGCGGCTGGTCGGGGCCGCCTTCGCGCTCGCGGGCGTGTGGGCCGGGCTGGCGGCGATCCTGGCCGCGCCGTCGGCCGCGTTCGACGTCGACGCGGCGGCGCGCTTCGGCCTCTACGGGCTGCTCGCCGCGACCGTCGTCTGGTTCGACCCACGGCGCGCGCTCGCCGCCGGCATCGCGTTCGGGCTCATGCAGGCGACGGTCACCTCTGCGCACGCCGGCGGCGCCGAGCTCGGCCCCGCCTATCGCGACGTGCTGCCGCTCGCGCTCGGCCTCGCGCTGTTCGCCTGGCGTGCCCGCACGCTGACGCAGGAGGCGGTCGAGTGACGCGCGTTCGCCGAAGCGTTCCACGAGCTGCAGGCCGGCTGGCGGCCGCGCATGACGCTCTCGATCGCGGCGTTCGCCGTCGCGGCGCTCGCTCCGCTCGTCGTCGGCGAGGCGCGCACCGCGGACCTTGCGACGGGCTCTACCTCGCGTGCGCCGCGGTCGGGCTCGCGTTCGCGGTCGGCGTCGCCGGCCTGCCGTCGCTCGCCCAGGGCGCCTTCGTCGCGGTCGGCGCCGTCGTCGCAGCGCATCTGCTCGCATGCCGGCGCGCCGACGGCGGTCGCCGCAGTCGCGGGCGGCGTCGCGGGCGGCCTGCGCGGCGGCGCTCGTCGGCGTCGCCTTCGCGCGGCTGCCGCCGCGCCGGGTTCGCCGCCGCGACGTGGATCGTCTCGTGGCTCGTCGCCTTCGGCGCTGCAGTCGATCGCCTGGTTCCTCGGCGGCTCGCAGGGGCGTCGTCGTGGCCGGCGGGCCGAGCGCCGCGCAGCACTACGAGCTCGCGCTCGCGCTGACCGGCGCTCGCCGCGCTCGGCTACCTCGCGCTCGCACGCTCGCCGATCGGGCTGCGCCTCGCTGCGGCGCGTGAGCGCGAGCCGGCCGCGCTCGCGCTCGGCGTGCCGGTGCGCCCGCCTGCGCGTGCTCGCGGTCGCCGCGTCGGGTGTCGGTCGCGGGCGTCGCCGGTGCGCTCGTCGGTGCAGCTCGCGGGCGTCGGCGACGCGACACAGTACGGGCCGTTCCTCTCGTTCCGGCTGTTCGTCGTCGTGCTGCTCGGCGGCGCGCTCGCGCCGCTCGGCGCACCGGCGGGGATGCTCGTGCTCGGCGTGCTGTCGCGTCGCCGCCGACGTCGTCGGCCGTCTCGAGAACGTCGCCGCGTCGCGCGCGCACACGCTGCTCACCGCGATCATGCTGCTCGGCGTCGTCTCGCTCGGCTGGGAAGGAGTCCTGCGCGCGCCCGCACGGCGCAGGCGCGCAGCGCAGGGTGCGCCGCCGGGACGCTCGCCCTCGGCGACGCTCGACGCGCGCGGGCTGCGCAAGTCGTTCGGCGACGTCACCGCTGCCGAGGACGTCGCGCTGACGATCGAGCCCGGGCCGCATCACCGCGCTCGTCGGGCCGAACGGCTCGGGCAAGACGACCGTCCTGCGCATGATCGCCGGCGCGGTCGTGCCGGACACCGGGACGATCGAGGTGCCGCACGGCAGCGTCGCGCGCACGCTGCAGGCGACGGCGGTGTTCCCCACGCTCACGCCGCTCGAGCACGTGCTCGTCGCGTCGCGCCGGGCGCCGCTCGCGCGCCGGCCTCGTGCGCTCGCTGCTTCGCGACGCCGCAGGCGCGCGCCGAAGACGCGCGCGTACGTCGACGCACGCGCGGACGGTGCTCGACCGTTTCGAGCATCCCACGCGACGTCCCCGCCGGCGAGCTGCCCGTCAGCGACCAGCGTGCGCTGATGCTCGCAGCGGCATACGCGACCGGTGCCTCGGTGCTGCTCGTCGACGAGCCGACCGCCGGCGCGTCGCACACGGAGGCGGAACGCATCGTCGAGCTGCTGCGCTCACTGCGCGACGAGGGTCTCGCGCTGCTCGTCGTCGAGCACAACCTCGGCGTCGTCCGCCGGCTCGCCGACCGCGTGCTCGTGCTCGACGCGGGCCGCGTCATCGCCGACGGCCCGCCGGACCGCGTCGCCGCGGACGAAGCGGTCCGCGAGGCGTACCTGGGTCGCCACGCGCTCTAGACTGGGCGCGCGTGGGTCGCGTCCTCCTGCTGCTCGCCGTCGCTGCTCGCACTCGCGGGCTGCGGCGGGGATTCGTCTCCGTCCCAGCGGACGCCGCTGACGATCGTCGTCAACGGCGCCGTTCTCCCGCTCGCCGTACCTCGGGCGCACGATCGAGAACGGCGCCCGGCTCGCCGCGCGCGAAGTGAACGCGAACGGCATCCGGATCGGCGTCGAAGACGTACGAGCTGCGAGTGCGCACGCTCGACACCGCGCTCTCCCCGGCGCGCGCCGTCGCGAACATGCGGCGCGCGGTCGGCCAGACAGGCTGTCGCGGTCGTCGACGAGGGCACCGGCATCGACGCCTCCTGGCGCGTCGCCGCAAGGCCGGGGATGCCGGTCGGCGTCGTCTTCGAGGGCGGCCGGCAGATCGTCGACCCGCGAGGCGCGGCCCAACGTCTTCCGGATCGCGCCGACCGACCACGGGCTCGCCTTCCGGCTCGCCGAGTACCTGATCCCGAAGGGGCTGAAGCTCGGCGCTCCTGCACGACGACTCCGACTACGGCGTCGCGGGCGGGCAGGCGCTCGACGTCGGCGTTCTCGCGCAACCGCTCGTCCGTCGCGATCGAGGAGACGCTGCCCGCCGACGCGCTCGACCTCGCGCCCCAGGTGCTGCGCGCGCGCCGCGCGCACGCGACCGGGCTCGTCGTGTGGGGGCGCGCGTCGACGATCGCGTCGGTGATCACTGCCGCGCGCTCCGCCGGCTGGAACGTGCCGTGTCTACACGCCGCCGGCGGGCGCCGATCCGTTCGTGCGCCAGCAGCTCGCCGACCACCCGGAGTGGGTCGACGGGCTGACGTTCGCCGGCGGCCGGCTGACCGCTGAGATCGGCACCGGCCCCTTCCTCACGTTCGAGCAGAAGTACGAGTCGTCGTTCGGCGTCGACCGCGTCGGCGTGAAGACGAGCACGGGCCAGTCCGTGATCGTGCCGCCCGAGACGGCGATGTACGCGTACGACTTCGTCAACCTCGTCTCCGCCGCGTTGCTGAAGGCCGGCTCGACCGATCCCGCGGAAGGTCGACCGCCGCGCTCGAACGAGGTGACCACCGAGGGTGCGAACGGCGACCAGCGCGGCTTCAACCACAACAACCACGAGGGCGTGGTCGACGACGACATCTACTTCGCGCGCTTCCACGACATGACGTACACCCCGGTCAAGGACGACCCGCTGTCCGCCACGCTGCCGGACGTGCCGCAGACGCGATGAGCGCGTCTCGCGCTCGCCGCCGCTCGCGGCGCTGGCGCTCGCCGGCGGCAGCGTCCGCCGCGCCCGAGCCGCACTTCGTCAGCCTGCCCTCGCCGCTGGCGCCGCTGTCCTCGTCGCCGCCACTCGCAGGCGGCGCGAACGTCGAATGCCGAGGGCGTCCGGCACCGGGTCGAGGCGAGAACGAACGTCGTCGTCTCGCTCGGCCCCGACGGCGCGCCGTTCCGCGTCGTCGCGGACGCAGCGGCTCGACGTGCGCGTGAAGGGCGACTACTTCTTCACGATCGGCGCGCCGGTGCTCGCGGTCGAGGCCGCGCCCGGCTCGGCGTCGACGCCCGGGCGCCGCTCGACGTCGATCCTCTGGGCGGGCTTCAACCCGGGCCGGCGCACCCTCGTCGCGAAGGCGACGCTCGTTCCGCGTGCCGTCGTGCCGTCGCTGCCGCTTCGCGTCACGGTCGGTCCCGGCGTGGTGACGCTCGAGAACACGACCGGAGTGACGACGGGTGCGTTCACGGCCGACGCGCTGCTCGCGCCGCTCGCGCGCTACTTCGCAGAGCTCAAGCGCGAGGTCGCCCTCGGGCAGGTGCCGACGAGCGGCGGCGCGCTCGTCACGTCGAAGCCGGTGACGACGCGCGTGCGCGTCGGGGCGCCGCTGCACGTCGCCGGCACGATCGGCGCGCGTCAGGTCGACGTCGTGCTCGAGGGCCGCCGCACGATCGCGGGGAGCGGCCCGGTGCGGCTGACGGTCACGCCCATCGAGCCTGCGAGCCTGCTCGACCCGCCGGTCGCCGGCCTCTCGGGAAGGCAGTTGCTCGACCGCGTGGCGCGCACGTCGCTGACGGTGTCGCGTGTGCGCCAGTTCCGCGCCTTCCTCGGCAACCCCGACCCGACGGGGCCGAGCAGCACGAGCTACGTCTACCGCACGGCGGCACGCCCGGTCGCCGTGGCTCCGGCGGCGGCCGAGGGCTCCGGGCGCGGCTGGCCGCTGACGGTCGGGATCGTCCTGGCGCTGCTCGCAGCGCTTGCCGTCTCGGCGGTCGCGTGGTCTAGGGCTTGACCGCGCTGCGCATCACGTCGACGGGCGGCTCGAGACCGGTCCAGAGCCGGAAGCTCGCCGCGCCTTGCCGCACGAGCGCTTCGAGCCCGTCCACCACCTCGCAGCCTGCTGCGCGAGCCGCCGCGACGAGCGCGGTCTCCTCCGGCCCGTAGGCGAGGTCGACGACAGTCTGTCCCGGCCGCAGCTCGACGAGCACGCGCGTCGCGCACCGGCGTTGCGTTCACGACGAGGTCGCAGCCGGTCGCGTCGGGCGGCCATGCGCCGGAACGCGTGTAGACGCGGGTGTCCTCCGGGAGGGCCGGTGCGAGCGTGCGCGCCGCGCCGCCGGCGCCGATCACGCACGCGCGACTCGCCTCGATGCCCGCGAGGATCTCCCTGTCGGTGTTGAAGCCGAGCACGCGGCCGTCGCGGAAGACGAGTGTGTTCACGGCGTCGCCGTCGGCCTCGTCGCACGCGGCGACGACGGCCTGCTTGTGCGGGATCGTGACATTCGCGCCCGCGTAGCCGAGCGCGCGTAGCGATGCGACGCCTTCCAGCGCGTCCTCGACGTCGTGCGCGCTGTAGTGCCAGTCGAGCCCGCGCGCTGCGAACGCGGCGTTCTGCATGCGCGGCGAGAGCGAGTGCGCGACCGGGTGACCGAGCAGGCCGATATGCGTCGTCACTAGCAGCCGTAGCCGTGCTGGCACTCGTACTGCGCGAACGCCGTGTCGCTCGCGGTGAAGAAGTGGTGCACCTTGTCCGGCTTACGCACGAAGTAGAGGTAGTTCACCTTCGCGGGGTGCGCGGCCGCCTGGATCGACGCGAGTCCCGGGTTCGCGATCGGCGTCGGCGGCAGGCCGGCGACCTTGCGTGAGTTGTACGGGTTGTCGCTGTCGAGCTGCGACTGCAGGATCGACTTCGTCGGCGGGATGTGCAACCCGTAGCGCAGTGTCGCGTCGATCCCGAGCGGCATGTGCGCATGGAGCCGGTTGTAGATGACGGCGGCGACGAGCGGACGCTCGGCCGGCGCGAGCGTCTCCTTCTCGACCATCGACGCGATGACCAGCACGTCGTACGGGGTCAGCTTCTTCTTGCGCGCGAAGGAGAGATCGACCGACTTCCAGTTCCTGCAGAACGTGCTCAGCTGGTCGGCCGCGAGCTCGCGCCCCGTGGTGTCGGCGAGGAAGTCGTAGGTCGCCGGGAAGAGGAATCCTTCGACGTTCTTCTGCCGCTTCGGCGTGAAGCACGGGACGACCGCGCGCCGAGTCGCGAGGCGGTACTGCTTGCCGTTGAGCACGACGGGCTTGCCGCGCTTCCGCCGCGCGATCTTCGCGACCGCCTGGACGCGGCCGACCATCTGGGCGCGCGTGAAGCCCTCCGGGAAGATGACGCGGAACGGCTTCGGAGGCGGGGGCGGCGGGGGCGGAGGCGGCGCCGCCTTCTTCACATGCGGCAGCGCGACGGCGACCGCGGCGACCGCCGCGGCGACGGCGAGCAGCACTGCGCCGAGCGCCGCGATGCGGCGCCGCCAGATCTGCGCCCGCGTCGGCCCGCGCGACTGCCGCACCGGCTTCAGCGGCGGGCGCTCTGCCATTCCAGGTAGCCGGAGAGGAGGTGAGCGGCGGCGCGCGCGTCGTCGCCGCCCGCCAGCACCGACGTGAAGCGCTCGTCATAGGTCTCGACGGGCGCCTCGATCGCCGCGCGCAGGCGGTCGACGAACGACACCGTCTCCTGCGCCTGCTCGCCGTGCTGTCCCCGCAGCGTGAGCGGCATGCCCACGACGACCAGCTCGGGCGACTCGGCGGCGATCACGGCCAGCAGCTTGGCAAACCCCGCGTCGGTCGAGGCGCGCTCGACCGTCGTCACGGGCCGCGCGACGGTGCCGGTCGGATCGGAGACGGCGACTCCGGTCCGCGCGGAGCCGTAGTCCAGCGCGAGGACCTTCAATTGACCGCGGCGGCGAGCTTGTCCCGGCCCGCTGCGAGCGCGTCGCGCACCGCGTCGACATTCTTGCCCCCGGCCTCGGCCAGCGTCGGCCGGCCGCCGCCGCCCCCGCCGATGATCGGGCCGAGCTCACGCACGATCGCGACCGCGTCGACGGACTCGACGGACTTGTCGAGATTCACGACGAGCGCGACCTTCCCGTCGTCGGCCGAGGCGAGCACGACCGCGTACGCGTCCTCGCGCCGGCGCACCTGGTCGGAGAGGTCGCGGAGCGCACTGCCGCGCGCGCCCTGCACCTCGGCGACGAACACCTTGCCCTGCTTGTCCTGCCAGACGATGCTCGGGCCGGACTCCTCCTCGGCCTGCGCCTTCGGCTTCTTCGCCTCGCGCCGCAGCCGCTCGAGCTCGCCCCGCACCGCTTCGAGCTCCCGCGAGCGGCCTTCGAGCAGCGCCCACCCCTCGCCCGCGGTCACCGCCTCGATGCGCCGGACGCCGGAGGCGACGGCCTGCTCGCGCGTGATCACGAATGGCCCGATCTCTGCGGTCGAGCGAACGTGGGTGCCGCCGCACAGCTCGCGCGAGTAGTCGTCGATCTCGACCACGCGCACCTCGTCGCCGTACTTCTCGCCGAACAGCATCGTCGCGCCGAGCTTGCGCGCCTCGTCGATCGACGTCAGGAACGTCCGCACGGGGATCGCCTCGAAGATCTTGTCGTTGACGATGCGCTGGACGCGCTCCTGCTCCTCGGGCGTGAGGTGGCGGTCGTGCGTGAAGTCGAAGCGCAGCTTGTCGGGACGCACGGCCGAGCCTGCCTGCTTGACGTGCGGGCCGAGCACGTCGCGGAGCGCCTGGTGCAGCAGGTGCGTCGCTGTGTGGTTCGTCATCGTCGGGAAGCGCTCGGTCCACGTGACGGCCGCCTCGACGCGTGTGCCCGCCGCGAGCGGCGCGTGGCCGTCGAGGTCGACGACGAGTACCTGGTCGTCGCCGAACTTGAGCACGTCGGCGACCGCGAGCGGCACCGACTCGTCGTCGACGGTGATCGTCCCCTGGTCCGAGACCTGGCCCCCGCCCGCAGCGTAGAACGGCGACTGCTCGAGCTTCACGAGCTGCCGTCCCTCCTCGGGGTCGGCAGCCTCGATCACCGCGGTGAGCGTCGTCGTCTTCGTGTAGCCGACGAACTCCGACAGGCGACGGTCGGCGCCGACGAGGCGCGCGGCAGCCTGCTGCGTCGAGCCCTCTCCGCCCGCGCGCGAGACCTCGCGGTGCTCTTCCATCAGGTCGCGGAAGCCGTCGACGTCGACCGGCTGCCCGCGCTCCTCGGCGAGCTCCTGCGTGAGCTCGATCGGGAAGCCGTACGTCGCGGCGAGCTTGAACGCGTCCTCCGCGTCGATCGCCTCCTTGCCGGCGAGCTCTTCGAACTCCTTCATGCCGCGCGCCAGCGTCTCGATGAAGCGCTCCTCCTCGTTGCCGCACGACACGCTCGATGTCCGCAGCGTGCTCGCGCAGCTGCGGATAGGCGTCGCCCATCTGCTCGATCACGACCGCGGGCAGCCGGTGCACGCCCTCGAGGCCGATGCGCCTCGCCTGGTAGATCGCGCGGCGCAGCAGCCGGCGGCAGATATAGCCGCGCCCCTCGTTCGAGGGCTCGATGCCCTCCGCGATGAGGAAGCTGACGGCGCGCCCGTGGTCGGCGAGCACGCGGTGCGCGCGCTGCGAGACGTCGCTGTCGTCGTACGCGACGCCGGACTCGCGCTCGACCCAGTCCATGATCAGCCGGAAGCCGTCGGTGTCGAAGACAGAGCTGACGTCCTGCAGCACGCAGGCGGTGCGCTCGAGCCCGTTCCCCGTGTCGACGTTCGGCGTCGGCAGCTCAACGAGCTTGTTGCCCGGCTGCAGGTCGTACGCCATGAAGACGAGGTTGTAGATCTCCATGATCCGGTCGCAGTGACCCGGCCCGCAGTTCGGGTCGCCGCACGCGTACTGCTCGCCGCGGTCGTAGAAGATCTCCGTGCACTGCCCGCACGGGCCGATCTCGCCCGACTGCCAGAAGTTGTCCTTGCCGAGCCGCACGATCCGCTCCGGCGGGATGCCCTTCCGCTGCCAGGCCGCGATCGCGACCTCGTCCTCGCCGAGCTCCAGCGCAGGGTCGCCCTCGTGCACCGTCGCCCAGAGCCGGTCGGCCTCGAGGCCGAGCTCGCCGGTCACCCAGTCCCACGCGAAGTCGACCGCCTCGTCCTTGTAGTACTCGCCGAACGAGAAGTTGCCCATCATCTCGAAGAAGGAGCAGTGGCGGTCCGTGCGCCCGACCTCGTCGAGGTCGTTGTCCTTGCCACCCGCGCGGAGGCACGGCTGCACGCTGACGACGCGCGGCGACGGCGGCTCCTTCGTGCGCAGGAAGTACGGCTTGAACGGCTGCATGCCGGCGATGATGAAGAGCGTCGACTGGTCCTCCGCCGCCGGGATCAGCGAGTGCCCCGGCACGCGCAGATGCGCGCGCTCCTCGTAGAAGCGCTGGAACGCCTCGCGCAGCTCTTCCGTCGTCATCGCCATGACCGGACAGTGTACGGACGGATAGCTCGCGATCTGATTCGGCGGAGCCGAATCAGATTGCAGCCTTCAGAGGCCTTGCTCGACCAGCCAGCCGGCGATCTCGTCGCCGAGCGGCGCGCCGACGTCCTCGAGCACGCCGTGGCCCGCTCCGTCCGCCCAACGGATCTCCGCGTGCGGCAGCGCGCTGCGGAAGCGGCCGATGTGCTCGCGGTTCTGGTCGCCGTGCGGCGGCTCCGTGGCGAGCACGAGCAACGTCGGGATCTCGTGCTCGGCGATCGCAGGCCAGGCGTCGCTCACGCGCGCGGTCAGCCCGGCCATCGCCATGCCGCGCGCCTCCGCGCGGCGCGGATCAGGCGACGTTCGGACGCCGGCGATCCAGGCGTCGGCGGGTCGGTCTGCGTCGACGTCCGCCAGGTCGCGGTAGTCGATGTGGCCGCTGTCGAGCAGGACGAGCGCGCGGACGTCGTCGGGGTAGCGCCCGGCATAGCTGACGGCAACCGCACCGCCCCACGAGTGCCCGGCGAGCACCGGCCGCTCGAGCTCGCGGTCGTCGACGAGCGCGTACAGGCGCTCGACCAGCGCCTCGAGCCGGTAGTCCTCCGGTCGCAGCGCCGGTGACCGCCCGAACCCAGGCCCGTCGACGGAGAGGACGTGGAAGCCCGAGTCGACGAGGGCCGGCGCGACGTCGGCGAGCGCGGCCCCGGACTGATCCGGCCCGAGTGCGTGCCAGAAGAGCAGCGGAACGTCGTCGCGCCTCCCCCACTCGTGCACGTGCATCGCGCGAGCCTACGTTCGCGCACGCGCGCGACGGCCTCGGCGATCGAAAGTCCGGATATAGAGGCGCTCGCAGCGCTAGCGCGCGCGGTCGGGGTCGAGCTCGTCCGCGGCGATCTCGTCGCGGATCTTCTCGAGCGCGCGGCGGATCAGCCGCGAGACGTGCATCTGCGAGATGCCGACCTGCTGCGCGATCTGCGACTGCGTCAGCCCCTCGAAGAAACGCAGGTGCAGGATCCGCCGCTCGCGCTCGTCGAGCACCTTGAAGCCCGGTGCGAGAACCGCGCGGTCCTCGGACACCTCGTACTGATGCTCCAGCTCGCCGAGCGACTCGAGCGGGTCGAGATCCTCGCCGTCCTCGCTGCCGCTGCCCTGCGAGAGCGACAGCGACGAGTACGCGCGGCCGGACTCGAGCGCTTCGAGGACCTCTTCCTCCTCGACGCCCGCAGCCTTCGCGAGCTCGGGGATCGTCGGCGAGCGGCCGAGCTGCACGGTCAGCCCCTCGACGAGCTTCGAGAGCTGCACGTTCAGCTCCTGCAGCCCGCGCGGCACGCGCACCGCCCAGCCGCGGTCGCGGAAGTGGCGCTTGATCTCGCCGATGATGTTCGGCGTCGCATACGTCGTCAGCTCGACTCCGCGGCTGAGGTCGAAGCGGTCGATCGCCTTGATCAGCCCGATCGACCCGATCTGCACGAGGTCGTCGAGCTGCTCGCCGCGGTAGCTGTATCGGCGGGCGAGCGAGCGCACGAGCGACATGTATTGCTCGATCAGCTGCTCGCGCGCGGCGAGGTCGCCCTGCTCGTGGTAGCGGCGCAGGAGGAGCTTGTCGCTCTCACCCACCGGCGCCGTCACCTCCGATCGCGACCTTCTTCGTCAGGCTCACCCAGTCGCCGTCGATGTGCACGTCGTCGACGGTCGACTCCAGCACGCGGCGCAGGCTCAGGTCGTTGCCGCGCTCGCGCTCGATCTCGTCGAGCAGCCTCGAGCCGAGCGGGCCGACCCGCGTCTCCAGCGCGCCGTCGCGCAGGGCCATGCGCACCGTGATGTCACCGTCGGCCTCGCTGCGGTCGAGGATCGAGTCGAGCGCGATCTCGAGGTCCTCGAGGTTCTCGACGGTGAGGTTGAGGCGCACTGCGAGCCCTCCGAGGACGAGATGCGCGACGCGGTGGAAGTCCGGCTCGCGTGGGATGGTCAGCGTGATCTCGTCAGCCACCGTGCGCCTTCAACTCCTGCTCGAGATCCTGCTCACGGCGCGCAGCGGCTTCCTTGGCCTCCGCGACGGCGTCGCGCCAGTTGCGGCGCGTGCGCAGCGAGGCCCACCCGTACGACACGCCCGCAGACAACCCGACGAGTTTCTTCACGGGTGTCTTCACGGCATAGCTGACGCTGCGCACCGCCTCGTCGACCGCGACGACCGCGTCGACGGCGCTGTCCGACGCCGTATCGAGCTTGTCCAGCTGTGTGTTGACCCGATCCACCGATCCCCCGACCTTGTTGATCACCGGGAGCACTTCAATTTCCGCCCCACGGATCAACGAAGAAAGTCGGTCGAAAGTTACGGCCAACCGCAAGAAAGCCCATCCGATGCCGATGCCGGTTGCGATCAAGAAGATCGCGAGCGCCAGGTAAGCGAGATCTCCGAAGGAGAAGGCGACCACGGCAGCAAGCCTAGTCAGAGCCGGCGGACGAGACGAGGCCGGACCCGACAACGACGTCGCCGTCGTAGAGAACGGCGGCCTGGCCGCGCGCAACGCCGTACGCAGGCTCCTCGAGGTGGAGGCGGAAGCCGCGGTGCGGTCTCCTCCACCCTCGCGCCGACCGCCGGTGACCGGTAGCGCAGCTTCGCGGTCACGCGCGCGGCGGGTGCGTACAGCCGGCCGCGCGCGGAGACGCGTGTGCGCGCGAGCGATCCGCGCGGCCCGACGACGACGGTGTTCGTGCGCGGGTCCGTGTCGACGGCATACAGCGGCTCCGCTGCCGAGACGCCGAGCCCGCGTCGCTGTCCCGGCGTGAACCGCCAGAACCCGGCGTGCGTGCCGACCGTCGCACCCGACTCGTCGACCAGCGCACCGCTGTCGGCCGGCAGACCGTGACGCGAGAGGAACGAGCGGTAGTCGTCGCCGGCGAGGAAGCACGCCTCCTGGCTGTCCGCGCGGTTCGCGGCCGCGAGCCCGGCCGCGGCGGCCTCCGCGCGCGTCTCCGTCTTCGTCTGACCGCCCAGCGGGAAGCGGATCCGGTCGAGGTGACGCGGGTCGAGGCGCGCGAGCATGTAGCTCTGGTCCTTCGATTCGTCGACCCCGCGCGCGAGCAGCAGGCGCCCGTCGCGCTCGACGATGCGCGCGTAATGACCGGTGGCGAGCCGTGCTGCGCCGACACGCGTGGCGAATGACAGCAGCTCCGCGAAGCGGAAGCTGCCGTTGCAGCGGATGCACGGGTTCGGCGTCTCGCCGCGCGCGTACCCGCGTACGAACGGCGTCACGACGGCGCGCCGGAAGGCCTCGCGCAGGTCGAGCGTGACGTGCGGTAGCCCGAGCGCGTGACACGTCGCGCGTGCGGCGATGACCGCGCTCGGCGAGCAGCACGCGCGGTCGGCGTCGGGCCCGTTCGGGTCGAGCCAGAGACGGAGCGTCACGCCAACTGCGTTGTCGCCCGACCTGAGCAGCGTGACCGCGCTGTCGACGCCGCCGCTCATCGCCACTGCGACACGGCGCTCGTCGAACGCGGCGCGCACCGCGGGAGCGAGCGCGTTTGCAAGCGCGTCGACGGGCAGCAACTCGCCGCCGACGGCCGCCGCCTCGAGCAGCGTCAGGCCGCTCAGGTCCTCGGCGACGCCGGCCGCGTCGGCGTCGACGATGCGCCCGTCGCGCACGCGCAGGCGGACGAGCGCGTAGTCGTCGCCGCGCGCGGAGTCGCCGATCAGCTCCAGCATGCGGGCCAGGTTACTCCGGAACAGGTGTCTTCAGAAAGACCGTGGGGGGAGCCGAGGCTCCCCCCACCGCGCTCCGAGCCCGCCGACTGTGCTGCGTCCGTGTGAACCTGGACTAGCCAGGTGGGTGCCGTGCGAGACATCGGCATCGAACACCTAGTCCCGACGCGGGCTCCCTTTCACATGGTGTTGGTTCTACATGGATACGCAGCGCACGAACGGGCTCGAGCACTCGGTCGCACTGTACCCGCGTTCACGCGGATCGCGCATATCCCCAATGGATCTCCTGCACGTTGCGCAATCCGAGCCGTCGCGCGAGCGCGTCGGTGAGGTCGAACTGGCGGCCGGGCACGTACGGGCCGCGGTCGACGACCTGCGTCAGCACGGTCTCGCCGTTGTACGTGATGAAGACGCGCGCACCGCAGGGAAGCGTCGGATGCGAGACGCCGATCGTGTCGGGACGGATCACGCCGCCGCACGCGGTAGCGCGGCCGAACGCAGCCGGGCCCGTCGAGCCGGCGAGGGCGGTGTACGAGCCCTCCTGTTGCGGCGTCGTGCTCACGTGGTCGCGCGTCTGCACGGTCACCGCGAGCGCGGCGACACCTGCAAGCAGGGCGAGCCCCGCAAGCGCGACCTCGCGCTGCGCGAGCCTCATCCGACGACCGCCTCGAGCGTGTCGCCGAACGACTCGCGCACGAGGTCATCGAAGTCGAGCACTATCACCCAGACCACGGATACCGCGGCGATGCCCGGGACGGCGGAGGAGCTTCACGTGTCAATCCTGCCGAGTCGCTCGGCCGGGCAACGCCCGAACGCCCCCTGGGCGGGCCGCGACCTCGACGGCCGGCGCCTCGGCGTCGCCGCGCCGCCCGAAGCGGCGGCGACGCGGCGGCTCGGCGAGCGGGTCGAGGCTGTAGCGCGCGACACCGGTCCCGGCTCGCGCGCGGAGGACGGCCGGCTCCGGCGGGTCGGGCTGGAGCGTCTCCTCGGGCTCTGGTTCGTCGGCCACCACGACGGGCAGCGGCACCGGCTCGGGCTCGGGCTCGTCGGCCACCGCGGCGGGCAGCGGCACGGGCACGGGCTCTGCCTCACGCGACGGCTCCGGCACCGGCTCGGCTCGGGCTCGGGCTCGGCGCACTCGGGCATAGCGACGGGCAGCGGCAGGGCTCGGGCTCACGCGGGCTCCGGCACCGGCTCGGGCTCGTCGGCCACTGCCACGGGCAGCGGCACCGGCTCAGGGCTCGTGGCCTCACGCGAGCGGCACCGGCACCGGCTCGGGCTCGTCGGCCACCGCGACCGGCAGCGGCACCGGCTCGGGCTCTGACTCACGCGCCGGCTCCGGCACCGGCTCCCGCTCGTCGAGCGGCGCGGCGGGCAGCTCCTCGGCATGCGTCCAAGGATCAGGCTCGACCACCGGCTCCGGCTCGGGCTCGTCCTGCCGGACCGGCTGCCGCGCGACCGGCCACTCGCCGAGCATCTCCTCGCGCAGAGCCGCCGAGGCGATCCACGTCGGCGCCTCGTCGCGGGCCTCCGGATAGCCGTTCGAGACCTGCTCGAGAGGCTGCGCCGGCGGGAGGCTGACCTGCGGAACGTAGTAGCGCGGCGGCAGCCCGCTCCCGTAGTGCGGCCGCTCGCGCCACGCCGCCCATTCGAGCGCCGCGACGATCACCCAGCCCACGAGCATGATCCCGCCGATCTCGACCGGCCGCAGCTCGGCGAGGGCGAGCACGACGGCGAGGGCGACGAGGAAGAGCACCTCGAGCGCGAACCGTGAGCCACGACTGTCGGACATGCGTCTCCTGTTCGACTAGGAGGCGTCCTCGCCCTGCTCCGGCGAGGTCGGCTCCGGGCCGGCGGGCGGTTCCTGCAGCACGCGCAGCTGCGCCTGCAACTCGTGGCGGCGGAAGCTCACGAACGCCTCGCGGACGCCCTCGGCGTCGTACGCGCACTCGCCGGTCTGCGGCCGGTCCTCGGCCGCTGGAGCGAGGTGAGCGACGGCTGGGATTGCGGTGTGGTCATGAGTTACGGCAACGGCAGACGGCCCGGTCGGGCCTGCCCGTCAAGTATGCCTTTCTCCTTCGGTCGAGACTCAGCGCGAGCTCGAGGACTCGGGCTCCAGGGCGCCGATTCCGAGCTCACGGAGCACGTCGTTCGGCATGGGGGTCGGGGCCCCTGTCAGCGGATCGGACCCGCTCGAAACCTTGGGGAACGCGATCACCTGCCGGATGTCCGGCTCGGACGCCATCAGCGCGAGGAACCGCTCGATCCCCATCGCGAAGCCGCCGTGCGGCGGGGCGCCCATCGCGAGCGCCTCGAGCAGGAAACCGAACTTCGAGTCCGCCTCCTCGTCGCTCAGGCCCATCGTGCGGAAGACGCGCTCCTGCATCTCGACGTCGTGGATGCGGATCGATCCCGAGCCGAGCTCCCAGCCGTTCCACACGAGGTCGTAGTGCTGGCCGCGCACGCCGACCGGGCTCGACTCGTCCCACAGCTCGTCGCCCGGCATCGGCGCGGTGAACGGATGGTGGAGGAACGTCCACTGCCCGCTCTCCTCGTCCTGCTCGAAGAGCGGGAAGTCGATGATCCAGTGGAAGACGTCGAGCGACGGATCGATCAGGCCGAGCTCCCGGGCGACGTGCAGGCGCAGGAGACCGAGCACGCGCGCGACCATCGCCTCCTCGCCGGCGCCGAAGAGGATCGTCGAGCCGGCGGGCACTTCGAACGCGGCCAGCTCGCTGTCGGAGAGGAACTTCGCGATCGGGGAGCGGCGCTCGCCGCTGTCGTCGACGAGGATGTAGGCGAGCCCCTTCGCGCCCCACTCCTTAGCGAGCTCCTCGAGCCGCGCGAGCTCGGCGCGCGAGAACACTCGCGGCGCGACGATGTAGCGCACGCACGGCGCGCTCTTGAAGACGCCGAACTCGGATTCGCGCGTCACGGCGGTCGCGTCCTGGATCTCCATGCCGAAGCGCAGGTCCGGCTTGTCCGAGCCGTACTTCGCCATCGCCTCGTCGTAGCCGAGGCGTGGGAACGGGCGCGACGGCGGCTCGCGGCCGACCGCCTCGAACGACGCGACGACCGCATTCTCCATCACGTCGAGCACGTCCTCGCGCTCGACGAACGCCATCTCGAGGTCGAGTTGGCGGAACTCGAACTGCCGGTCGGCGCGGAGATCCTCGTCGCGCCAGCACGTTGCGATCTGGTAGTAGCGGTCGATCCCGCCGATCATGCAGAGCTGCTTGAAGAGCTGCGGCGACTGCGCGAGCGCGAAGAACTTGCCGGGCTGCAGGCGCACCGGGACGAGGAAGTCGCGCGCGCCCTCGGGCGTGCCGCGGGTCATGCTCGGCGTCCACACGTCGACGAAGCTCTGGTCGTCCATCGCGCGGCGGATGGCGGCGATCACGGCGTGCGAGAGCCGGAAGTTGTGCTGCATGCGCTCGCGGCGCATGTCGAGCCAGCGGTAGCGGAGGCGCAGGGTCTCGTCGACGTGCTCCTCGTCGAGCTGGAACGGCAGCGGCGTCGATCGCGACAGGATGCGCAGCGTGTCGACCTGCACCTCGACCTCGCCGGTCGGCAGGTTCGGGTTCACGGCCTCGGGCGCGCGCGCGACGACCTCGCCCTCCGCCTGAATGACGAACTCGTTGCGGATCTCGTGCGCGGCGGTCTGCGCGTCGGGCGCGCGCTCGGGGTTGACGACGAGCTGCAGCTTCCCGGTGTGGTCGCGCAGGTCGACGAAGACGAGCCCGCCGTGGTCGCGGCGCGTGTCGACCCAGCCGGCGACGGTGACGCCGCGTGCCGATCTGGTCCTTGCTCAGCTCACCGCAGTAGAGGTCGCGCCAGCTCATTTGCAGAGGGTAGCGACGACTTCCCCGAGGGGGACAGCCTCGTCCCCTGCTCCCTTGCGGCGGATCGCGGCCTCGTCGCCGCGCACGATCACGATCGCGCGCGCGCGGGAGCGGCCGGCCTGCGTCATCTGCCCCTTGAGCGAGCGGCCGGCGTAGTCCGTGTCGGCGGAGACGCCCGCGCGGCGGAGCTCCGCGAGCACCTGCAGGACGCGGTCGCGCTGCGCGGGGTCCTCGACGACGAAGAACGCGTCGAGCGTGGGCGGCTCGAAGGTCCGGTTCTCGAGCTCGAGCGCGAGCAGCAGACGCTCGAGGCCGGCGCCGAACCCGATCCCGGGCGTCGGCGGCCCGCCGATCGCCTCGATCAGCCCGTCGTAGCGCCCGCCGCCGCAGATCGCCGAGTTGACGTTCTCGAACGGCGCGATGAACTCGAAGGTCGTGCGCGCGTAGTAGTCGAGCCCGCGAACGAGCGTCGGGTCGACGACGTACGGCACACCGAGCAGGTCGAGCCGGTGCCGCACCTGCTCGAAGTGCTCGCGGCACGCGTCGCAGAGCGACTCGCCGATCTTCGGGGCGTCCTGCAGCGCCTCGAGCAGCGCGGGGTTCTTCACGTCGAAGACCTGCAACGGGCTCGTCGCGCGCTTGTGCCGCGCGTCCTCGTCGAGGATGTCGGCGTGCGCGTCGAGCCACGCGTTCAGGCGCTCGACGTACTGCGGCCTGCAGTTCGCGTCGCCGATCGAGTTGAGGTGCAACTGCCACTTCGTGACCTGCAGGCGGCGCAGGATCTCGTGGTAGAGCTGGATGATCTCCGCGTCGATCGCGGGGTCCGACGAGCCGAGCGCCTCGACCGACAGCTGCCAGTGCTCGCGGTAGCGGCCCTTGCCGGGCGCGGTGTAGCGGTACATCGGCGCGATCGTGTACGCCTTGACCGGCTGCGGCTCGCGATGCATGCCGTGCTCGATGTAGGCGCGGCAGATCGGCGCGGTGCCCTCTGGACGCAGCGTGAGCGGGCGGTCGCTGCGGTCCTTGAACGTGTACATCTCCTTGTGCACGACGTCGGACGCAGCCCCGGACGTGCGCTCGAAGAGGGTGGTGTCCTCGAAGCCGGGCGTCTGGATGCGTCTCCAGCCGTAGAGCGCAGTCACGTCTTCGAGCACCCGGACGAGGCCCCACCAGTTCGCGTCGCCCGGCAGGACGTCGTGCGTGCCTCGCGGCGCCTGGAACCTCGTCGCGCTCATTCCGCGCGCTCGGCGCGGAGCTCACGCAGGAACGGGTTGGACGCCAGCTCGCGCCCGAGCGTGGTCGCGGGCCCGTGGCCCGGGTAGACGACGGTGTCGGCCGGGAAGCGGTCGAGCAGCGAGCGAACGGAGCCGAGCAGCGTCTCCCAGTCGCCGCCCGGCAGGTCGTAGCGGCCGATCGAGCCCGCGAAGAGGACGTCGCCCGCGAACAGCTCTCCGTCGTGGTGGAACGCGACGTGCCCGTGCGAGTGGCCGGGCACGTCGACTACCTCGAAGGTGATCCCGGCGACGGTGATCTCGTCACCGCCGGACACGGTGTGCGCCGGGTCGTGCGGCGCGACGTTCATGCCGCCGCGCGTCGACCCGGAGCGCAGCGCCTCGACCTCGCCTGCCGGCGCCCAGACCTCGGCCCCGGTTCCTTCGGCGAGCGCGGCGACGCCGCCGATGTGGTCGACGTCCGTGTGCGTGACGAGGATGCCGCCGGGCCGGGTGCCCATCCGCGCGAGCTCGAGCCGCAAAGACGTCGGGTCGTCGCCCGGATCGATGACCGCAGCTTCGGCCGCGCCGCGCTCGCTGCGCACGACGTAGCAGTTGCTCTGGAACGGCCCCATCACGAAGCTGTCGACGGCCAGCGGCATCGAGCGTTTGAGTGTAGCCAGGCACGGAAACGCCTTTGCTCGTGCAGCGCTGGGACCTGCTCGACCTCGATGCACCCGACGGGACCCGCGATCCGATCGTGCTCCACTCCGACGACGGAGCGCGCGCGGTGCTGATCGTCCTGCATGCCGGGCAGTCGCTCGGCGTCCACCAGGTGAAGGAGAACGCGTGGGTGACCGTGCTCGACGGCCGCGTGCAGATCGAGGCCGGCGGCGAGACCGTCGACGGGCGCCCCGGCACGCTCGTGCGCTTCAATCCCGACGAGCGGCACGCGCTCCGCAGCGACGAGGGCGCGCGCGTCCTGCTGCTGCTCGCGCCGTGGCCCGGCGAGGGCCACTACCGCGGCGGCGACCGGGTCTAAGAGCCTCTAAGCCTTCTTCGGCGACTGCTTGCCGCCCGCCGCCTTCGCAACGCGGCGCTGGTACGTGCGGTAGGCCATGCGGTCGATCCAGTACGTGAGCGGGATGAACGCGAGCCCGTAGAGAAGCCCGATCGCGAGGCGCTGCGGGAGCGGCCCGCTACGCAGGATGAAGGTGAACGCGACGAGCATCAGGCCGCCCATCGCGCCGCCGCGGCGGAGCGCTCGGTGCCAGGACGGCGCCGGCGGCTCGCGAACGACGCGGCCGCTCTTCGACTTCGTCTGCGGCTGCTTGTCCGCCTTCGCCTTCTTCTCCTCCGGCTCGCGCAGCTCGGCGAGCGGGACCTCGTTGCCCTCGGCGTCCACCTCGAAGACGCGCATGTCGTGCCGGAAGTCCTTGGCACGGCGGCGCCGCTGTTTGCGCGTGGGCATCGCAGCCAGGTTAGCGCCGCACGGAGTTGGCGCGCACGGAGTTAAAGCCGCACGAGTTAAAGCCGCACCGAGTTAAAGCCGCACCGAGCCGCCCTGGACGACATGGGCGACGACATCACCCGCGAGGTGGTAGGCGAGGTGCCGCCAGTCCTCCGCCGCGACGAGCAGCAGGTCGGCGCGCAGCCCGGGCGCGATCCGCCCGCGGTCGTGCGCGAGGCCGAGCACGTGCGCCGCGTTGACCGTGACGGCCGTCAGCGCCTCCTCCGGGGAAAGGTGCAGCTGCGTGCAGGCAAGCGAGCAGACGAGCGGCAGGCTCTCCGTGAACGCGCTCCCCGGGTTGAAGTCGGTCGCGAGTGCGATCGCCGCCCCCGCGTCCACGAGCGCGCGGGCGGGCGGCATCGGCCGGTCGAGGAAGAGCGCGCTCGCCGGCAGGAGCACGCCGACGACGTTGCTCGCGGCGAGGGCGCGTGTCCCGGCAGCACCGGTCGCCTCCAGGTGGTCGACGGAGCGTGCGCCGAGCTCGACCGCGAGCGGGATCGCGCCGCTCTCGGTGAACTGGTCGCCGTGCAGCCGGAGCGCGAGGCCGTTCGCGCGGCACGCCTCGAGGTAGCGGCGAGCCTGCGCCGCGTCGAAGGCGCCCCGCTCGAGGAAGACGTCGGCGGCGTCCGCCAGCTGCGCGGCATCCACCAGCACCTCGGAGAGGAGGAAGTCGAGGTAGGCGTCCGCGTCCGGGTGCTCGGGCGGGACCGCGTGGGCGCCGAGCCACGTCGGCGAGCCGCCGGCGGTGCGGATCGCGCGCAGAGAGGCGAGCTCGGTGTCGCGGTCGAGGCCGTAGCCCGACTTGCCCTCCCACGTCGTCGTGCCCTGGGCGAGCATCCACGCGGCGTGCCGCTCGACACGCGCGCGCAGGCCGTCCTCGCCGAGAGCGCGGGTCGCGGCGACCGTCGAGAGGATGCCGCCGCCCGCGGCGTGCAGCTCCTCGTAGCTCGCGCCGCCTGCGCGCAGGGAGAACTCCTCCACGCGGTCGCCGCCCCAACGCCGGGTGGGTGTGGCAGTCGACGAGCCCGGGGACGGCGCTCAGTGCCGCGCCCGTCGAGCTCCTCGACGTCGCCGAGCGACCTCGCGTCGAGCTCGCGCATCGGCCCGACCGCCTCGATCACACCGTCGCGGCAGAGCACGTACGCGTCGTCGACCACGGCCACGTCGCGCAGCGCACGTCCGCGCAGCGGCGGGTGGGCAGCGGGCGGCGTGGCCACCTGCGCCAGGTCGCGGACGAGCAGCCGGGTCACGCGTCAGCCGTGCATGGGCGTGTCGAGCCCGTGCTCGGCCGCCGCGGCCTGTCGCCTCGGGGTAGCCGGCGTCGAGGTGGCGGACGACGCCCATGCCGGGGTCGGTCGTCAGCACGCGCTCGAGCCGCTCGGCGGCCTCGTCGCTGCCGTCGGCGAGCACGACCATGCCCGCGTGGATCGAGTTGCCGATCCCGACGCCGCCGCCGTGATGGACGCTGACCCACGTCGCACCCGCCGCCACGTTGACGAGCGCGTTCAGGATCGGCCAGTCGGCGATCGCGTCGGAGCCGTCGCGCATCGCCTCGGTCTCGCGGTACGGCGAGGCGACGGAGCCGGCGTCGAGGTGGTCGCGCCCGATCACGACCGGCGCCTGCACGCGCCCGCTGCGGACGAGCTCGTTGATCGCCAGGCCCGCCCTGGCGCGGTCGCCGTAGCCGAGCCAGCAGATGCGGGCGGGCAGCCCCTGGAACGCGACCCGTCCCGGGCGCCAGCTCGAGCCAGCGCTGCAGGAGCTCGTCGCCGGGGAAGAGCTCGCGCAGCGCGTCGTCGATCGCCTGGATGTCGGCCGGGTCCCCGGACAGCGCTGCCCAGCGAAACGGCCCGATCCCGCGGCAGAAGAGCGGCCGGATATAGGCCGGGACGAAGCCCGGGTATGAGAAGGCCTCGCTTACTCCGGCTGCTTCGGCCTCACCTCGCAGGTTGTTGCCATAATCGAAAACGTAGCTTCCGCTGCCGGACGTACTCGAGCAGCGCCTCGCACGTGCACGGCGATCGACGCGCCGGCGCGGCGCAGGTACTCGTCCGGATCGGACGCGCGCAACGCAGACGCCTCCTCGACGGACAGCCCGCGTCGGGATGTAGCCCGTCAGCGGGTCGTGCGCCGCGGTCTGGTCGGTGACGAGGTCGAAGTGCTCGCCGCGACGGGCGAGCTCGGGCACGACATCCGCCGCGTTGCCGAGCAGCCCGACCGACAGCGCGCGCCCCTCCGCCGCAGCCGCGCGCACGCGCGCGAGCGCGTCGTCGAGCGACTCCGTCGCCTCGTCGAGGTAGCGCGTCTGCGAGCCGGCGCTCGATCCGCGCGGGATCGACCTCGATGCAGAGGATCGCGGCGCCCGGCGAGCGTCGCCGCGAGCGGCTGCGCGCCGCCCATGCCGCCGAGCCCTGCGGTCAGGACCGTCCGCCCCGCGAGGGACGGCGTGCCGAAGTGCTTCTGGGCCGCCGCCGCGAACGTCTGGTAGGTGCCCTGCAGGATCCCCTGCGTGCCGATGTAGATCCACGAGCCGGCCGTCATCTGCCCGAACATCGTCAGGCCCTCGGCCTCGAGCCGGCGGAACTCGTCCCACGTCGCCCACTTCGGGACGAGCAGCGAGTTGGCGATCAGGACGCGCGGCGCGTCGCGCGTCGTCCGGAAGACCGCGACCGGCTTGCCCGACTGCACGAGCAGCGTCTCGTCGTCGCCGAGCTCGAGCAGCGCGCGCACGATCGCCTTCAACGCCGTCGTGCGAGCGAGCGGCGCGGCCGCTGCCGCCGTAGACGACGAGCTCCTCCGGCCGCTCGGCCACCTCGCGGTCGAGGTTGTTGAGCAGCATGCGCAGCGGCGCTTCCGCCGCCCACGAGCGCGCGTTCAGCTGCGAGCCGCGCGGCGCGCGGATCGACGAGAGGTCGCCGCAGAGCGACTCGACGAGCGCGTCGAGCGCCGTCTCGTCGCGCGGCGGCGCAACCGTCACAGATGCTCCTCGCGCGCTCGTGCCTCCTCGCTCTCCTCGCGCAGGCGATTGCGCCAGCGCGAGATGCTCCACGCGGATGCGACGACGTAGAAGAGGATCGCGATCACGAGCGCCCGCCGGACGCCGCCGCCGGTCAGCCCACGCGACGAGCACGATCAGCACGGAGAACACGCCGTACATGATCAGCGTGTCGCGGTACGGATGCTTCGGCGGCGGCTGCTCGGGAACGCCCCACTGCAGGCGGCGCGGCGCGACTCATTCGAGCTCCCCCACTTCCGCCTCGACGGCGGCGAGCAGCGAGCCGTCGCGGATCGCGTCGGCGACCGCTCTCGATGTCGGGGCCGAGCGGACGGTCGTCGCGCAGCCGCGGCGAGAGCGAGCGCACGAACTCGTGCGTCGCCGCTGCGCCGCGCCCGGGCTCGAGCGGCGCGAGGAACTCCACCGCCTGCGCGGCCGCGAGCAGCTCGATCGCGAGCGCGCGCTCCGAGTTCGCGACCACCTGCCACGCCTTCAGCGCGGACGCGTTGCCCATCGACACGTGATCCTCCTGCCCGGCGCTCGTCGGGATCGAGTCGACCGATGCCGGGTGGCAGAGAGACTTGTTCTCCGAGACGAGGGACGCGGCCACGTACTGCGGGATCATGAACCCCGAGTTGAGCCCGCCGTCGGTGGTGAGGAACGCGGGCAGGCCGTCGCTCAGATTCGGGTTGACGAGCCGCTCGACGCGGCGCTCGGAGATGCTCGCGAGCTCCGACACCGCCATCGCGAGCGCGTCGAGCGCGAACGCGAGCGGCTGGCCGTGGAAGTTGCCGGCGGAGACGAGCATGTCGTCGTCGACGAGCACGAGCGGGTTGTCGGTCGCCGCGTTCAGCTCGGTCGGTGACCGTGTACTCGACGTAGTCGAGCAGGTCGCGCGACGCGCCGTGCACCTGCGGCGCGCAGCGCAGCGAGTACGCGTCCTGCACCTTGTCGCACCAGCGGTGCGACTCGATGATCGCGGAGCCCTCGAGCAGCCGCATCACGTTGCGCGCCGACGCTGCCTGCCCACGCAGCGGCCGCAGCGCGTGCACCTGCGGCAGGAACGAGTTGCGCGAGCCCTGCAGCGCCTCGAGCGAGAGCGCGCACGCGCAGTCGGCGACGCGCGTCGAGCCGCCGCGCACGCACGAGGCGCGAGCGCGCCCTGCGCGGCCATGAACTGCGTGCCGTTGATCAGCGACAGTCCTTCCTTCGCGAGCGAGGCGCACGGGCTCGAGGCCCGCGTGCGCGAGCGCGTCCGCGCCGTCGAGCAGCTCGCCTCCGAACCAGGCGCGACCCTCGCCGACGAGCGGCAGCGCGAGGTGCGCGAGCGGCGCGAGGTCGCCCGACGCGCCGACCGAGCCGCGCGCGGGCACGAACGGGAGCACGCCGCGGTTCAGGCACTCGAGCAGCAGCTCGACCGTCTCGATGCGCGCGCCGGAGTTGCCCTTCGCAAGCGCGTTGGCGCGCAGCAGCATCGCCGCGCGCACGACCGCGTCCGGGTACGGATCGCCGACGCCGCACGCGTGCGAGCGGAGCAGGCGCAGCTGCAGCTCCTCGGTCAGCTCCTCGGGGATCTGCTTCGACACGAAGCGGCCGAAGCCGGTGTTCACGCCGTAGGTGTGCTCGCTTCGCGCCGTGCGCGGCGCGCTCGACGACGCGCCGCGCGCGGCCTGCATCTGCGCGCGCGCGTCGTCGGAGAGAGCTGCGGCCGGCGCGCCCTCGACGGCGACCTCCCAGACGTCTTCGAGCGTGAGGTCGTCGCCGGTCAGCGCGTAGGTGACGGTCACACCGAGACTCTAGTCCCGGCATCGGCACACTCCGGCGCTCGTGTCCGATCCGATCTTCGATCAGCCTCGCGAGCTGGAGCTGCCACCCGAGTCGGAGCCCCGGACTCGTGCGCTGGCGTTGCTGCGCCGGACCGACTTCCGCCGCCTCTACCTGGCGGTCGCGGCGAGCGAGCTCGGCGACTCGCTGCACTACATCGCGCTGATGTGGTTCGCGCTCGAGTCGGGCGGCCCGCTCGGCGTGATCGCCGTACGACTCGCCGACAGCATCCCCGCGCTCGTCTTCGGGCTGCACGGCGGGCTCGCCGCCGACCGCTGGAGCCGCAAGCGGCTGATGGTGAGCTCCGACCTCGTGCGCGGCGTCGTCCTCGTCCCGATCGCGATCGCCGGGATCGCCGGCGAGCCTGCCGCTGTGGGGGCTCGTCGTCGCGGCCTTCGTGCTCGAGACCGCGACGAGCTACTTCGCGCCGGCGTACGGCGCGACGGTGCCGACGCTCGTCGACCGCGAGAACGTGCAGCAGGCGAACGCGCTCGTGCAGGCGACCGCGCAGTCGCTCTCGATCGGCGGCTGGGCGCTCGCCGCGGCGCTGCTCGCGTTCATCCCGGTGAGCGTGTTCTTCGCCGTGAACGCGGCGTCGTTCTTCGTCTCGGCGGCGCTGATCGCTCGGCTCCGGCACGGCGGCGAGCGCGATCCGCACGGCGAGGCGCCGCACCTGCGCGAGGGCTTCGCCGCCCTGCGCCCACGACCGATGCTCGCGGCGGGGGTCGTGGCGCTCGGGGTCGCGGTCACGATCACCGCGGGCACGTGGATCGGCGGCGTGCCGACGCTCGTGCGCGACACGCTTCACCACGGCGCCGGCGGGTTCTCCATCGTGATGGTCGGCTACGCGGTCGGCTCGATCGCGAGCGGGGTGGTGCTCGCGCGCATCGCCGATCCGGAACAAAGCGCGCGCGAGCCTGATCGCATGGGTGATGTACCTGCCCGGCTACGGCCTGATCGCACTCGCGACCTCGTTGCCGCTCGCGGTCGTCGGCGCGTTCTTCGCCGCGACCGGACAGAGCACGTCCGTCGTGCTGCTCAACTCGGCGGCGCAGGAGGAGGTACCCGACAACCTGCTCGGCCGCGTGCTCGGCGTGATCTCGCTCACCCACCGCGGCGCGCACGCGACCGGCCTGCTCTTCGTCGCGCCGCTCTTCGCGTTCGTGGCGCCGCGTGCCGTCTTCGGCGCGGCGGCGATCGCGGTGCCGCTCGTCGGGCTCGTCGCGCTGGCCGCGGCTAATCGTCGAGCAGCCGCAGCTCGAGCACGTGCGACTGCGTCGAACCCGTCGATCCTGAGCACCGCGCCCGCCGCGGCGGCCGCCGCGCCCGCGGGCATGAGGCCGACGAGCTCGGAGCCGACGACCTCGGCACCACGCGCCTCGCGCCTCCTGCTCGATGCGCTCGACGATCTCGTGCAGGGCCGCAGCCTCCCAGTCCTCGACGTTCATCGAGACCTGGACGACGCCCGGCGCGCGGCAGGTCGAGCCCGAGCGCGCGCACGCCGGGGAAGCCGCCGCCCTTCTCGCGCACGACCGCGGCCACCTCGCGCGCGACGGCGAGCGTGCCGCGGAGGTTGACGTTGAACGCGATCAGCGGCCGCCGCGCGCCGAGGATCACGCCGCCCGCCGACTCGTGCAGCCGCGGCGGCCCGTAGTCCGGCGCGAGCTCGCCGGCGTCGATGCGCCGCTGCAGCCCGGCGGGCCCGCCGCGGCGGTAGAAGGCCGGCCCGCGCTCGGGCGGGGCGTAGACGAAGACCGGCAGGCCGAGCTCCTCCCCGATCCGGCGGCCGACGAGCGCGGCTGCCGCCTGCGCGCGCTCCAGGTCGTCGCCGAGCAGCGGCACGATCGGGACGACGTCGGCCGCGCCGATGCGCGGATGCGCGCCGTCGTGCGCGCGCAGGTCGATCCGCTCCGCCGCGACCCGCACGCCTGCGACGAGCGCGTCGGCGAGCTCGTCCTCCGACCCGACGAGCGTGAACACCGAGCGGTTGTGGTCGGCGTCCGTGTGCACGTCGAGCAGGCGCGCGCGAACCGGCGAGCGCGTCGCCGATCGCATCGATCGTCGCCGCGTCGCGACCTTCGCTGAAGTTCGGAACCGACTCGAGCGGGAGCACGCGCCGTACTCTAGGAGCCGGTGAAGGAGTACTACGACCGCCGCGCGCCGGACTACGACGACTGGTACCTCGGGCGCGGCCGGTATGCCTCGCGGGACGCCGCAGCCTGGCAGGCCGACCTCGACGGCGCTCGTCGCTGCGATTCGGTCCCTCCCGCCGCTCCGGACGCTCGACGCCGCGTGCGGCACCGGCTTCCTGACGCGGCACCTCGCACGGTGACGTGGTCGCGCTCGACCAGAGCGCTGCGATGCTCGAACAGGCGCGGCTCGTCGTCCCGCGCGCGACCCTCGTGCAGGGAGACGCGCTCGCGCTGCCGTTCCAGAACGAGGCGTTCGACGCGGGTCTTCACCGGCCACTTCTACGGGCACCTGGACGAGGACGAGCGCGGGCGTTTCCTCGCCGAGGCGCGCCGGGTCGCGCGCGAGCTGGTGGTGGTCGATGCCGCCGTCCGGCCCGATCACGACCTCGAGGAGATCCAGCAGCGCGAGCTTCCCGACGGGACGGTCTGGCCGGTGCTCAAGCGCTACTTCACCCCCGAGTCGCTGCTCGCCGAGCTGGGCGGCGGCGAGACGCTGTACGCGGGCCGTGGTTCGTCTGCACGCGCACGCAGCTGTGACGCGGCGCAGGTCGACGTACCGCTCGCTCGAGTCCCTGAAGCGCGACAACGCCGTCTGCCGCGCGTGCGTCGAGGCCGGCTACCCGCTCGAGTCGCTGCCGGTGATCGCGCCGGGGTCGGGGCAGCGCTGCGTACATGTTCGGCCAGGCCCCGGGCATCGTCGAGGGCGCCGAGCGCCGTCCGTGGCGGGGCCGCGCAGGGCAGACGCTGCGGCGCTGGCTCGCGATGGACGAGGACGAGTTCTACTCGACGTTCTACTGCGCGTCGGTCACGCGCTGCTACCCGGGGAAGCCGCCCTCGGGCCGCGGCGACCGGACGCCGACGCCCGTCGAGCAGCAGCTCTGCGCGTTCTGGCGCGAACACGGAGCTGCGGCTGCTCGCGCCCGCGCCTGATCGTCACGGTCGGCGGGCTGGCCGCACGGAGCCTCCTCGGCGTGAAGAGCGTGAGCGAGTGCGTCGGCGTGCGCTACGAGCACGGCGGCGCGGTCGCGGTCCCGCTGCCGCATCCGTCCGGGGCGAGCAGCTGGCTGAACGTGCCGGCGAACCGCGAGCGAGTCGCGGCGGCGGTCGAGCTCGTGCGCGCCGAGTTGGCGCGGATCGAGCGCGGGGTACCCTCGTCGGGGTGACCGAGTCGCCTCGCTATCGCGCGACGTTCTCCCGCCTGCTCGGGTTCCTGCGGCCCTACCGGTTGTCGCTGATCGTCTCGATCCTGCTTGCCATGGGCCAGCAGGCCGCCGGCCTGATCGCCGTCTTCCTGACCGGCTCGATCGCCGGCGTGCTCGTGGACGAGCACCGCGGGCTGCTGCCGTGGCTCGTCGTCGCCGTGCTCGCGCTCGGCGCGGTCCGCGCGCTGATGATGTCGGGTCGCCGGCTGATCGCGGGCCGGCAGGCTCTGTCGGTCGAGATGGACATGCGGACGGTGCTGTACGCGAAGCTCGTCCGCCTCTCGTTCGGCTTCTACGACCGCCATCAGACCGGCCAGCTGATGAGCCGCGCGACGGTCGACCTGCAGGGCGTCCGCTTCTTCCTCGGCTACGGCCTCATCTTCTTCTTCCAGCACGTCTTCACGATCATCGGCGTCGCGATCTTCATCTTCCTCATCTCGTGGAAGCTGGCACTGATCGCGCTCGCCATCGCACCGGTGCTCGTCGCGGTCGCCTATCGCTACAGCCACGTCGCGCATCCGCTCCTGCGCGAGGTGCAGCAGAAGATGGCCGACGTCGCGACCGTCGCCGAGGAGAACATCGTCGGCGTGCACGTCGTGAAGGCGTTCGCGCAGGAGGACGAGCAGCAGCGGAAGTTCGAGCGCAGCTCGGAAGAGGTCTTCGAGCTGAGCGTGCAGGCGAACAGGCAGCGCGCCTTCTACGTGCCGATCCTGAGCTTCCTCCCGCTGCTCGCGCAGGCCGCCGTGCTGCTCGTCGGCGGCCGCATGGTCGCGACCGGGTCGATGTCGGTGGCCGCATTCGTGCGCTTCAACCTCTACCTCGCGATGCTCGTCATGCCGCTGCGCGCGCTCGGGATGTGGATCGGGCAGGCGCAGCGCGCGACCGCGTCGGGCGAGCGCATCTTCCAGGTGATCGACGAGCCGGAGGAGATCGCCGACGCGCCGATCGCCGTCCCACTTGCACCCGGCCCTGGACGCGTGACGTTCGACGACGCGACGTTCGGCTACGACCCCGACAGGCCGGTGCTGCACGAGGTCGACCTGGAGCTCGAGCCCGGCAAGGTCGTGGCGCTGATCGGCCATACGGGCTCCGGCAAGACGTCGCTCGCGTCGCTCGTGCCGCGCTTCTACGACGTGCAGCACGGAAGCGTCGCGGTCGACGGCCAGGACGTGCGCGAGGTGACGCTCGAGTCGCTGCGGCGCGAGATCGGCGTGATCGCACAGGATCCCTTCCTCTTCTCGGCGACGGTGCGCGAGAACATCGCGTTCGGCCGGCCCGAAGCGACCGACGAGGACGTACAGCGCGCCGCCGAGCGCGCGCAGGCGCACGAGTTCATCGTCGCGCTGCCGGACGGCTACGACACGATGATCGGCGAGCGCGGGATCACGCTCTCCGGCGGCCAGCGCCAGCGGGTCGCGATCGCCCGCGCGCTGCTCGTCGACCCGCGCATCCTGATCCTCGACGACGCGACGGCCTCGGTCGACGCCACGACCGAGGCGAAGATCCGCGAGGGCCTGCGCGAGGCGATGCGCGGGAGGACGACGATCATCATCGCGCACCGCCTGTCGACGATCGCGCTCGCAGACGAGATCGTCGTGCTCGAACACGGGCGTGTCGTCGCGCGCGGCGGCCATGACCAGCTCGCGTCGACGAACGCCGTCTACCGCGAGATCTACGAGCACGGGCTGCTCGACCGGGTCTTCACCGAGGAGGTCGCCTGATGCGAGTGCACCAGCCCGGCAGCTCGCTGACGCGCGCACGCGGCGCGGAGGTCGACGACTGGTCGTGGGCACGCACGCGGCGCCGCCTCACGGCGCTCTACCGCCTCGCCCGACCGTACAAGGCGCGCACCGGGCTGGCGATCCTCTCGCTGCTCGGCGCGACGGCGGTCGCGCTCGCACCGCCGTATCTCGTCGGGCGCACCGTCGACGAGGTCAAGCGCGGCGACACGCAGCTGCTCGGCTGGTTCGTGGTCGCGTTCGTCGCCGCCGGCGCGCTCGGCATCGTGTTCACGTACGCGCAGACGTACTTCACCGGCTGGACCGGCGAGCGGATGCTCGCCGACCTGCGCCACATCCTGTTCCGCCACCTGCAGCGGCTGTCGCTCGGCTTCTACGAGCGCAACCGCGCGGGCGTGATCATCAGCCGCCTGACGAACGACGTCGAGGCGCTCGACCAGCTCGTCACCGACGGCGTGACGTCGCTCGTCCAGAACACGCTCACGCTCGTGGGCACCGCCGTGATCCTGTTCTTCCTCGACTGGCGCCTCGCGCTCGCGACGCTGGTCGTGATGCCGGCGATGGGCTTCGCCACCGCCGTCTTCCGCAAGCGCTCCGGGCGCGCGTACCGGCGGACGCGCGAGGCGCTCGGCATGGTGACCGCGACGCTTGCGGAGGACATCGCCGGCATGCGCGTGCTGCAGGCGTTCACGCGCGAGCGTGCCGCGCGCGAGAACTTCCGCGAGGTCAGCGACCACTACCGCGCGGCGAACATGTCGACGGTCTTCCTCAGCGGCGTCTACTTCCCCGCCGTCGACTTCCTGTCGTCGGTCGCGACCGCGGTCGTGCTCGGCTACGGCGGCTGGCTCGCGTTCAACGGTGACGTCTCGGTCGGCATCGTGGTCGCCTTCCTCGGCTACGTCGCGAACTTCTTCGACCCGGTGCAGCAACTCTCGCAGCTCTACAACACGTTTCTCTCCGCCGTCGCCGCTCTGGACAAGATCATCGACCTGCTCGACGACGAGCCGGAGGTGCTCGATGCGCCGAATGCGATCGATCTCGACGACGTGACCGGGCACGTGGCGTTCGAGGGCGTCCGCTTCGCCTACGGCCGCGGCCCCGAGGTGCTGCACGGGCTCGACCTCGAGGTGCCGGCGGGCACGACCGTGGCGCTCGTCGGCCACACGGGTGCCGGCAAGTCGACGATCGCCAAGCTGCTCGCGCGCTTCTACGACCCGACCGAGGGGCGCATCACGATCGACGGCGTCGACCTGCGCACCGTCAGCCAGGAGTCGCTGCGCCGCAGCCTCGGGATCGTCCCGCAGGAGGGCTTTCTCTTCGCCGGCACGGTCGCGGACAACATCGCCTTCGGCCGTCCCGGCGCCGGGCGCGACGAGGTCGTCGCCGCGGCGGAGGCCGTCGGCGCGGCCGAGTTCGTCGGCCGGTTGGAGCACGGCTACGACACCGAGCTCGGCGAGCGCGGCTCGCGGCTCTCCCTCGGCCAGCGGCAGCTCGTTGCGTTCGCGCGTGCTCTGCTCGCCGACCCGCGCATCCTGATCCTCGACGAGGCGACGAGCTCGGTCGACATCGGCACCGAGCGCCAGCATCGAGCGCGCCCTCCGCCGCCTGCTGCACGGGCGCACCGCGTTCATCATCGCGCACCGCCTCTCGACGATCCGCGACGCCGACCTGATCGTCGTGCTCGAGCACGGTCAGGTGGTCGAGCAGGGCACGCACGAGGAGCTGATCGAGCACGGCGGGCTCTACACGTCCCTCTACGGTGACTGGGTCTCCACCGCGGCGTGAGGCGAGGTTCCCCTGATGCCGGGCGGCGGCGCTCAGCTGCCGTCGGCACGACGACGCTGTTCGCCGCCTTGTCGTGCCAGGTCTGCTGCTCCGGGCGATCCCAGAGCATCCAGAGGTAGCCGAGCAGGAAGACGAGGGCAGAGACGAGCGAGACGAGCCAGCGGATGAAGGCACGGCCGTAGCCGATCGAGCCGCCGCCGTTCAGGTCGACGACGCGGATCGAGAGCGCCGCGTCACCCGGCGTCTGGCCGGTGCTGCCGTGGAAGTAGGTGAAGTAGGCGATGTCGATGAGAGAGCCGAGCCCGACCGCCGGCATTGCGTCCGAGGATCAACCGCAGGATCCCCGACAGGATCCCGAGCAGGATCGCGTCGATGAAGAAGGCGGCAAAGCGGCGCCAGAACCCCGCCCGCTCGCTGGTCATCGTGGTCGTGCCCTCTGTCGAATAGCCTGCGTCCAGCGACGACATAAGCTCTCCTCGTGACGCTCGATCCCGAGACCGAGAAACGAATTGAACAACCCGCCTCGGACGAGGCGGAGCGCGAGACGCGCCTGACGCCTGCCGAGGCTGTGCAGCAGATGCGCATCCGGGTTCCCGTTCGCGCGAACCGCAAGCTACGCACCGTCATCGACCGCGTCAACAAGGACGACCAGGTCAAGGCCTGGTGGCATGTCGCGAACGTGAACGCGGTCGCCCGGATGGAGATCAACGACCACTCGTGGGTCCACATCCAGATCGTGACCAACATCGCCCTCAAGCTCCTGCGCCAGCTGACGAAGCACCACGTCGAGCCGGCGATGGTCACCGACTACGGGATGACGACCGACGACGCCGAGCTCGTCGTCGCGCTGACGGCGCTGACCCACTGCATCGGCATGTCCGTGCACCGTCACGGCCACGAGGACTTCAGCCTCTTCCTCGCCGAGCCGAAGCTGCGCGAGCTGCTCGTCGGGATCTACGACGAGCCCAACCTGACGGTGGTCGTCTCGGAGGTGCTGCAGGGGATCATCAGCCATCGCTCCGACGGCGAGCCGCTCACGCTCGAGGCGGGCATCCTCCGCGTGGCCGACGCACTCGACATGGAGCAGGGCCGCTCGCGCATCGCCTTCGAGCGCGGCCGCGTCGGCATCCACTCGCTCTCGGCGGCGGCGATCGAGGAGGTCGTGATCACGGACGGCGAGACGAAGCCGATCCGGATCTCGGTGCTGATGAACAACTCCTCCGGCATCTACCAGGTCGACGGGTTGCTGAAGGCGAAGCTGCGCGGCTCGGGCCTCGAGCCGTACGTCGAGGTGATCGCGCACATCGACACGGAGGCGGAGAAGCGGCTCGTTCCGCTCTACGAGCTCGACCTCTGAGAGGGCGGGCGGCGATCGTCGCGGCTACAATGGCGCGCGCCCTGCGGGATCGTCTAATGGTAGGACGCCTGACTCTGGATCAGGTAGTCTAGGTTCGAGTCCTAGTCCCGCAGCTCTCCGAAAGCCCCGCTCAGGCGGGGTTTTTGTTTTCCGATGTGACGACGCGCTTCACGAGCTTCAGCTTCGCGCCGTGGCCGCTCTCGCGCTCGATCCGGTCAGCGCGCCGATAGCGACGAGACGCGTCTGCGGGGTGATGCCGCCGCGCGCGAACACGTACGGCGACCGCCGCATCCTCGGCGGGGCCTACGACGTTTACCTGGAGAGCGCTCCAACCCGGCGGACTTGCTGCGGTCGAGCTGGTGAGCGCGAGAGGGGTCGTCGCTCACCAGCTCGCCGCAGGAGCCGCCGGCTTTCGCTAGCTGCTCTCCCCGTTCGGGTCCTCGTGCTCCGCGAGCTTCAGCGAGCCGCTGCGGACGTCTGCGAGATGGCGCTTCTGGATCGGAAGTGCCCACTCGACGAGCGCACGCGTCTCTGAATGCCGGGCCCGGTCGGCGAGCACGCCGACGATCTCCCAGTGCCCTACCTCGCCGGCCTCGGCCATCGTCAGGAACTCGAAGCCGTCGAGCGCGTCTGCATCCTTTCCGAGATACGTCTGCATCATCGACGTCGCTTCCTTCTTCGTCTCGCGCGCCTGCTCGAGGATCGCGGTCTTCTTCCCGTCGAAGCCACCCGCGAGCTCCTCGCACCGCCGCGCCGTCTCCTCGGCCTCCTGGCCCATCCGCTCCAGCACAGCAACCAACTCCTGCTCGTCGTCGGCAAGGCCCTGCACCTTCTGCGTCGCGCCCTTCGCCGCCTGCGCGAGCCCGAGCACCTCGGCCAGCTTGCTCTCGAGATTCGTGAGCTCGGCCATCGCTACGACCTCCCCGCGGTGACCTTGCCCGCGGCCTCGTACTGCTTCTCGTTCTCGACGCGTACACGCTTCCCCGGCAACTCGGCCCCTTTCCTCGGTGTGAACCTGTCACCGCGCGACTACCCGCGCGAAGCCGGGCAAAACGCCGGGCGCGTGCTGACGCCCCGCGAGGCCTAGAGCTTGTCGACGAGGCGGCGCTGCACGTCGGCCGAGCGCTGCTTGAGCTCGAGGGTCCGCACCTTCGCGGCCTCGGTGTCGGCGCGCAACTCGTCGAGGGCCTTATCCGTCTCCTTCGCCTCGCGCGTCAGCGCCACCAGGTGGTTCTTCAGCTCTTCCGGCGTCATCGTCACGTTCTCCTTCCCCGATCATAGGCCTGTCAGACGGCTCCGTCGCGACGAACGACGAGAGCAGCTCGAGCGCACGGTCGCGCTCGCCGCGTGCCTGCTCGGCGGCGGCGGTTGCGCCGTCGAGCTTCGCCGTCAGCTCGTCCGTCTGCCGCGTCAGCTCCTGCAGCGTCTTCGTCGCCTCGACCGCGTCGTCGGTCGTGAGCCCGGTCGTGCCGAATCCCTTCGCCCAGCGCCCGGCGACGACGAGCGCGGGCACGCTCGCGACGACGTAGAGCGCGAAGGCGGCGAACGCGAGCCGTGCGAAACCGACGGCGAGCCGGTCCGCGAAGAGGTACTGCCACACCGTCGGCCGTGCGAACGAGTCGATGCTGCGCGGCGACGTGTCGAACGGCCACCAGGACGCGACCGCGGCGACGACGGTCAGCGCGCACGCCGCCAGTGCCGCGACGCGTTGCACGATCCGTCGCGTCGGAGCCATCTCCCGACGATATCCCCCGTGACATCCCTCGATCGAGGCAAGAAGCCTCGAACGGGCCTCAACTCCCCCGGGCGAGGTATCCCGGCGCCGCGTCGGCTGCCGACACACGAAGCATGAACCACTCGAGCCGCTGGAAGCTTGTGCTGCTCACGATTCTGGTGATCGCGCTGTCGATCGCGTTCGCGCGCATCGGCCATCCGCCGTTCACCGGGATGTGGGACGGCCCGCGCTAGGAAACGCTTCCCACACAACCCATCGGCTGCGGCGCGGGCTGAACGAACTACCGAAGCAGCTCGGCGAGGCGATCGACGCCTTCGTCGATCTGCTCCTCGTCCACGAGGCTGAATGACAGGCGCACGCTCTCGTCCCCCCTGCCGTCGGGGAAGAAGAGCGTTCCCGGGACGATCCCGACCAGCCGCTCGGCAGCACGCCGGGCGAGCTCGGTCGTGTCGACACCGGGCACGGTCAGCCACGAGAAGAACCCTCCATGTGGCGTCGTCCATTCGGCGCCTTCCGGCAGCGAACGCCGGAGCGCGCCGAGAAGCTTCCGGCACTTCTGCTCGTAGAGGGCTCGCGACAGGGCGAGCTGCTCGTCGATCCACCCGCGGCGCTGGAACTCCTCGAGCAGCCGCTGGCCGAACGCGCCCGCGCACTGGTCGGTGGTCTGCTTGGCCGAGACGAGCCTCGCCACGATCTGCGCGGGCGCCGCCGCCCACCCGAGCCGCAACCCCGGGAAGAGGGTCTTCGAAGTCGTGCCCGCCTGGACGACCGTGTCCGGGGCGAGGCTCCACAGGCTCGGCGCGGCCTCGCCGGAGAACGAGAGCTCGCGGTAGGCGACGTCCTCGACGATCAGGAAGCCGTGCCGCCGCGCGAGCTCGACGAGCAGAGAGCGCCGCTCCGGGGTGAGGCTGACGCCCGCCGGGTTCTGGTGCTCCGGGATCGTGTAGAGAAGCTTCGGCCGGAGCCCGCCCGCGAGACGCCGCTCGAGCTCGTCCACCTGCAGTCCGTCCTCGTCGAGCGGGACCGCCACGACGTCGGCCTCGAAGGTCCGGAACGACTGGATCGCGCCGAGGTAGGTCGGCCCCTCGACCACGACGACGTCGCCGGAGTCGAGGAAGGCCTTGCCGACGAGCTCCAGTGCCTCGATGGCACCGCTCGTCACGACGAGCTCCTCGGCGGCGGGCCGGCGCCCTTGGCCGGCCTCGATCCGCTCGGCGAACGCGTTCAGCGCGCCGGGTAGGCCCTGGGTCGGCGCGTACTGGAACGCGTTCACCTCCCCCGCCTCGGCGAGCTCGGCGAGCACCTCGGCCACACGCTCGCGCGGGAACGTCCGCGGATCGGGGAAGCCGCCCGCGAACGAGATCAGGTCGGGCACGCCGAGCAGCGCGAGCACGGCGACGATCCCGTCGCCCACCTCGCCGCGCGTCCGGCCCGCGTAGAGCGCATCCCAGCGGCTCGCCTGCGGCGTTACGGCCACGGCGTGATCTTAGGGAAGCTAGACGGGCTCGACCGAGATGTCGCGCGGAATCTTGCGCGTGTTCAAGAGCGTCGTCCGGCGCAGGCGACGCAACTGGTCGGGCGTCTCCATGCTCGCAACGGCGGCGACGACGTGCGGCTTCGAGGCAGCGTTCGGGGAGACCTCCCCGCGGACGACGCTGCCCGCGACGATCCCGAGCACGAGCAAAGCCGCGACCGACACGGTCGCGAGCACCCTGCGGGGCGTGCGCCGGGCACCGATGGCCACCGGCGCCGGAAGCGGCTCCTGGGCGGTGCTCCGGAGCAGCACGGCTGCGCCGTCGAAGCCGTCGGCGACCGCCCGGCAGGCCCGGCAGCGCGCGAGGTGCGCGTCGAGCAGCGCCCCCTCGAGCTCGGAAAGCTCGCCGTCGACGCGCAGCGACACCCAGAAGCGGGCGCGCTCGCACAGCTGTCCCCCGGACACTTGCATCAAATGCGTCAGACGATCTGCCATCGGATTAGTTAGGCACGTTATCGATCAACCGCGGCCAGGCGTCGAACGGCAGGTAGAAGGAGGGAGATGCGCCTCGCGGTCGCACTTCTCGTCTTGCTGTCGGGCGCGGCCGCCGTGGGCGCCGTCGCGGGGCCCGCGCCGACCTACACCGTCACTTTCCAGGGCAGCGGGAGCGAGCACCGGGTCGACAACAAGCTGGACGTCGAGGACGACGGCAGCTGTGAGGCCGCCGAGCATGTCGACGTCACGGCGAAGGTCTCCTGGTCGACACGGAACCGCGCCGCGACGAGTCCGCAGGCATCCTTGACGAGCGAGCCGGTGACCGCTTTCGGGGCGCGAGTTGCCGAAGCGCGGAGCGGTCCGCGCTCACCGCTGTTGTGTCACGAGCTTCTTCCGCTCGAGCCTGCGCATCAGGTCTGCGTCGTCGCCGAACCGCTGCGACCCGACCGACGGCGTCTTCGGCTTCGCGGTCTCAGCGCCGCGCGTGACGGCGGCGACGGCGACGGCAGCGAGCACCACAGCCAGCACGGTCACGACGCCCAGCCACATGCGGCCCACGTGGCAAGGGTAGCCGCCGACTCAGGAGGTCAACGTGTCGGAGGCCCCGAGCTCGTCGCCGTTCTTGTCGAGCGCGCGCACGGCAACCGCGGCCGGCGCGTCCTTCAGGTGGATCGTCGTCTCGAGGCCCGCCCAGGGCTGCGTCGCGACCTTGCTGAGGTGATCCGCGTCGGGCCCCGTCAGCACCTCCCACGACGCGACGTCCGTGTTGCCGTTCCAGCTCGCATACACCTGGTTGCCGTCGACGCCGATCGCGGGCTTGCCGCCCGCGTTGCCCGTCCACGGGAAGCGGAAGCCGCGGTAGGTGTCGCCGTAGGGCAGCTTGACCTCGAAGCGGACCTTGCCGTTCGGCGCGAACTCGGTCACCTTGCGCACGCCGCCCCAGCCGACGACCGCGCCGCCGTCGGGAAGCAGCTGCAGGTTGCCCTCGAACGGCGAGGAGATCTTCGTCGGGTGCACGAACGTCTTCACGATCTTCGCGGTGTGGTCCTCCTGGTCGAGCCGGAGCACCAGCGGGCGCGTGAACGGCTCGACCTTCGGGATCGCGCCGTTGTCGAACAGCGAGAGCGTCCCGTCCGGATGCAGGCGGGCGTTGTGCTGGAAGCGGAACTTGACCGCGGCGGGCGGGCCCCAGTCGCTCTTCGTCCCACCGAGGCGCCAGATCACGTGGCCGTCGCGCGCGACGAGGTAGAGCGCGCTGGTGTTGCGCCCCGAGAGCAGGACGTTGCCGCCGGGCGCGTCGGCGACCGAGTTGACGTGGAAGTAGTCGAGCGGCCGCTTCTTCGACGCGTTCTTCGCCGGCTCGCGGTTCGCCTGCAGCGACTCGCTCAGCGGTACGTGGTCGAGGCTGTGCCACTCCCACTTCACGTCGCCCGACTTCACGTCGAGCTCCTGCACGACGCTGTCGTAGGCGTAGCCCTTCTTCGGGCCGCCGACGGAGCTGAGGTCGAGCGGCACTTCCTTGTAGATGCTGATGTACGCAGTGCCGCGCGGTGTGAGCTGGAACTCGTGGAGGTCGCCGTCGAAGCCGCGCGCGGCCTTCAGCTTCGCGATCTGGTGGTAGGTGTCGTCGTAGACGACGTACTTGCCGCGGCCGACGCCGGCCTTGCTGATCGTCCCCTGCCACCACGTCAGCACCGGCTTGCCCTGGTAGGTCTGCTTGCGGAAGTCGGTCACCTCGAGGCCGTGCGGCAGCTCGTGGTACCAGCGGATGCGCCCCTGGTTGTCGGCGATCACCGGCCCGCTCGGCTTGTCCTTGCCGCCCTTCTCGCCGACGAAGACATAGCCGGCCGCGACGCCGGGCCCTGCGGGGTGCGTGATCTGCAGGTGCGGCGGCGTGACGCCGGTGATCGAGTGCTCTCCCTGCACCGCCCGCCGCGAAGAGGACGACTGCTGATCGTCGCTGCCGCAGGCGGCAAGCGTCAGGGCGACGAGAAGGAGGACGGGGGCCGCACGCACGCGCGTGCGATGCTAACCGCCTGGATCAGAGGGCGGCGGCGGAGGGCGCGGCCGCCGTCGCAGCGACCGGAGCTGCGAGCGCCTGCTGCAGCGCGCGCTCGAGCGCGTAGAGCGGGAACGGCTTCACGAGGTACGCGGCCGGCTCGAGCGCGAGCACCTCGTCGTCGGGCGGGTAGATGCTCGTGAACAGGACGGGCACGTTCTTCGCGCGCAGGTTGCGCGCGACCTTCAACGCGGCCGAGTCGCCCGGCTCGACAACCGCGGCGTCGATCCCGATGTGGTCGACCTCGCCGCCGACGAACGCCACCGGCTCGTGCCCGAGACGCCGCACGACGAGCTCGAGGAGCGCGCCGATGTCCTCGTGCGGTTCGCAGATCAGGATCCGTGCCACGGCCCCCAGGATCGAGCACGGGCGCAGGGATTGAGCTTTCGGGATGGTATGAGTCCGGTATGAACGCGCGCCCCCGAGTGCTGGTCGTCGACGACGACGAGGACATCAGGACCCTCGTCCGCGAGCTGCTCGAACGCGCCGGCTACACAGTGGACGAGGCCGAGAACGGCCGCGCGGCGCTCCGCAACCTCTTCTCGACTGCGCCGGCGCTCGTGATCCTCGACGTGACGATGCCGGACCTCGACGGCTACCAGACCCTGGAGCGGATCCGCGACCTCTCCGACGTGCCGGTGATCATGCTGACCGCCCGCACGCAGGAGCTCGAGAAGGTGCGGGGGCTGTCGGCCGGCGCGGACGACTACGTGGCCAAGCCTTTCGGCCGTCAGGAGCTGCTCGCGCGCGTGCAAGCGCTCCTCCGCCGGACGGGCGGCAAGGCCGAGGTGCTCGAGGCGTACGCCGACGACTTCGTGCAGATCGACTACGCGCAGCGGAAGGTGATCGTGCAGAACCGCGACGTGCAGCTGACGCCGCTCGAGTTCAAGCTGCTCGCCGCGTTCGTGCAGAACCCGAACCAGGTGCTCTCGCGCGACCAGCTGCTCGAGCTCGTCTGGGGCGACCCCTACGGCGTCTCGGGCGACCAGGTGAAGCTGTACGTCGGCTACCTGCGGCGAAAGCTCTGCCCGGACGCGCCGGACTCGGCGCCGGTCGAGACGGTGCGCGGCTTCGGCTACCGGTACCGCAAGACCTGACGCGACGACCGCGCATCGGCGTCGGACACCGCACCACGCGCGCCGAGCCAGGCAACGGTCACGAGAGGTGTCTGACACCAGTTCGAAGCGAGGGTCAGCTTTGGAGCAGCTCCTGGATCTTCGCCACCAGCTCCTGCGCCTTGAACGGCTTCGCGAGGTACGCGTCGGCGCCGGCGTCGAGCCCGCGCGCGACGTCGCTCTCCTGCACGCGCGCAGAGAGCAGGATCACCTTGATGTCGCGCAGGCTCTCGTCGCCGCGCAGCTCCTCGAGCACCTCGTAACCGGTGCGCCGCGGCATCATCACGTCGAGCACCGCGAGCACGGGGCGGCGCGTACGGGCGATCTCGACCGCCTCCTGGCCGTCGGTAGCCGTCGCCACCTCGAAGCCCGCCCGCTGCAGACGCAACGAGACGAGCGAGAGGATGTCCTCGTCGTCGTCCGCGCAGAGGACGAGCTTCCCCTCCGCGTTCATCCACCACCGCCGGCCGGCAAGCTCGACGACGAAGGTCGTCCCCTCGCCCGGCGCGCTGTCGACTCCGATGCGCCCGCCGTGCGCGTCGACGATCGCCTTCGAGATGTAGAGCCCCAGGCCCGTCCCCTGGATCTGCTGCTCGAGCGCGGACTGCGCGCGGAAGAACCGCTCGAAGAGACGCTCGCGCTCCGCGTCCGGGATCCCGATGCCGGTGTCAGACACCTCGATGCGGATCATCGTGTCTCGGGCGGTCAGACGCACGCCGACGCGGCCGTCGCGCGGTGTGAACTTGATCGCGTTCGAGACGAGGTTGTCGATGAGCTGGGCGAGCTTCGCGGGCTCGCCCTGGATTCTCGGCACGTCGACCGTCTCGAGGTGGAGCTCGACCGCCGCCGCTTGCGCGCGCGGGCGCGCGGAGTCGATCGCCTGCTGCACGAGCGTCCGCAGGTCGACGGGGCTGCGCTCCAGCTCGAGCCGGCCGTACTGCAAGCGTGCCGCGAACAGCAGGTCGCTGACGAGCGCGAGCAGGCGATCCGCGTTGCGCCCGACGATCGCGAGGTGACCGCGTCTCCCGGCGTCCTCCTCCTCCTCGAGCAACAGCTCGACGTAGCCCGCGATCGACGTGAGCGGCGTGCGCAGCTCGTGCGAGATGCTCGACACGAACTCGTCCTTCAGCCGGTCGATCTCGAGCAGCTGCTGGTTCTGGTAGGCGAGCAGCTGCTGCGCCTGCTCGGACTCGCGCCGTGCGACGCGCTCGGCGACACCTGCGCGCTCGACCGCGTGCACGAGCCCGGCAAGCCGCAGCAGCACCAGCGCCGCGAGCGCGGCGCCGCCGAGCGCGATCACGAACGCGTGGACGCGATGGTGCGCGGCGCGCTCTATCAACAGCGCGAGCGGTGCGGTGAGCAACGCGGCGGCGAGCAGCGCGAGCCGCGCGCTCGTGAGCCGCGGCAGCCGGCGCCGGTCGGGCTCGGCGATGTGCGCCATCGACGGCTCGAGCGCCGCTGCGGCCCAGACGACGTACGAGCCGAGCCAGAGGGCGTCGATCCAGTCGCCGCCCTGGTAGCTGTTCACGTTCAGGCTGTAGACCTCGTCCGCGACGACCCAGAGCGCGACGCTCGCGAGCAGCAGCCGGTAGGCGACGGTGCGGCCGCCGGGGCCGACCAGGAGCTGGGCGAGCGCGACGAGCAGCAGCACGTCCATCGCCGGGTAGGTCATCGCCACCAGGCGCGCGCCCTCGGACCCGAAGCGCATGTGGTTGTACGGATCGATGAAGAAGACCCACTGCACGAGCGCGACGCCGCTGAAGATGATCGCCGTGTCGAGCATCGCCGTCCGGCTCGTCCGGCCGCCGAGCCGCCGCAGCACGAGCAGCACGCCGATCGCCAGCAGCGGGTAGCCGGCGAGATAGAAGACGTCGGCGACCGACGGCGACGGCGGCTCCCGGTCGAGGGAGACCTCGTAGACGGCGAAGATCGCGTCGCCCGCCACCTGGCCGAGCGAGCCCGAGCCCGAACAGCTGCCACGGCAGGCGCTCCTCCCGCGGCAGGTTCCGGGCACTGCCGATGAAGATCGCCGCGACCGAGCACGCGCCGATCACCACGTAGAAGATCGACTGGCCGTCCGCGGGGAGCAGGAAGTAGACGGCGATCGCGAGCACGCCGGCCCCCATGAACGCCCAGGCGGCATTCGATGACCGCAGCGGGCCCGACAGGCCTGGCGCCGCCCGCTGGCTGGTGGGAGTCGTCACAAACAGGGTTTCGGCAGCAGCCCAACCGGACCTTTAGCCGCAACCGGACGGCCGAACGGGATCTGGCGGACATCGCGGCGGCTCTCTATGCTCTGCGCCAATTCCCCTGACCCCCCAGCACAGGAGGACGAGTGAAGAAGCGCATCTACGCGGGCACCGGAGTGTCCGCGGTGATCGCAACCGTCGCGCTTGTCGTGGCGGTGAGCGGGGCGATCGCCCGGAGCGGTGCCACGCCGCTTCCGGCGTCGTCGTGCTCTGCGATACAGAATCCGAGCGGGAATCTGCTGATCGCCTCCGACCTGCCACTGCAGGGCTCGGGGCGCACGCAGACCACCCAGATGACCCGCGCGATCAAGTTCATCTTCGCATCGCACGGCTGGAAGGCGGGCAAGTACACCCTCGCCTACCAGAGCTGCGATGACTCGACCGCGCAGGCCGGCAAGTGGGACTCGGGCAAGGCTCGGCGAACGCCAACGCGTACGCGCAGAACTCGAGCGTCGTGGGCGTCCTGGGCACCTTCAACTCGGGTGCCGCCGAGATCGAGATCCCGATCCTGAACCGTGCGGCCAACGGCCCGATCGCGATGATCAGCCCGGCGAACACGTACGTGGGTCTCACCCACGGCGGTCCGGGAACCGCGGCCGGCGAGCCCGGGAAGTACTACCCGACCGGCAAGCGCAACTATGCGCGCGTCGTCGCGGCGGACGACTTCCAGGGTGCTGCGGACGCAATCCTTGCGAAGGCGCTCGGGGTGAAGAAGATCTACATCCTGAACGACAAGGAGGCGTACGGCCTCGGCGTTGCGACGAACTTCAAGAACGCAGCGGTCAAGCTCGGCTTGAAGGTCGCCGGCTTCACCGCGTGGGACGGCAAGGCGTCGTCCTACGAGGCACTCGCGGTCAAGATCAAGTCGTCGGGCGCGCAGGGCGTCTTCGTCGGCGGCCTGATCTGCGAGAACGGCGGCAAGCTGATCAAGGACATCGTCGGCGGTACGCCGAAGGGGACGAAGCTGCTCCTGCCGGACGGCTTCACCCCGATCTCGGCGGTCGTGCAGCAGGCCGGCGCGTCCGCGGAGAACGGCTACGTCTCGGTCGCCGGTCTGCCGAACAACGCGCTGACCGGTGCGGGCGCCAAGTTCCTGAAGGCGTTCAGCAAGGCCGACAAGCGTGAGCCGGATCCGTACTCGGTATATGCGGCGCAGGCCGCTGAGGCGATGGTCGCCGCGATTGCCGCTTCGAACGGCTCGCGCTCCGACATCACCAAAAAGGTGTTCGACCTGAACATGAAGAACACCATCCTCGGCAACCTGAATTTCAACAAGAACGGCGACGTGACCGCGAACCCGGTCACGATCTACAAGATCAAGAACGGAAGGTCGGTGACCTTCCGGGTGATCAAGCCGCCGACAACGCTCGTGAAGTCCGCATAGCCGGGACCCCAGACCAAGAAGCAGGCATGACGACGGGGAGGGCGCGAGCCCTCCCCGTTTCTTATCCTCGTCCGGGTGGCGCGCCGTGCCGGATCGGACGCCGAGCTCGTCGCGCGCTGCCGCGCCGGCGAAGCCGCGGCGTGGAATGAGCTCGTCGAGCGGTTCTCCCGCTACGTGTTCGCGATCTGCACGCAGGGCTTCCGGCTCGCGGACCACGACGCCGAGGACGTGTTCCAGGACGTGTTCGCGCGGGTGTACGCGCAGCTCGACAGGCTCCGCGTCGGACGACTCGTTCCGCCCCTGGCTCGCGCAGCTGACGCGGCGCGCGTGCATCGATCGCTTGCGCGCCGGGAGCCGGGAGACGCCGACAGACCAACTCGAGCCGGCGGGCGTCGACGAGACGCTGTCGCTGCTCGACGAGGCGCTCGCCGTGCACGACGCGCTGGCGGAGCTGCCCGACAACTGCCGCGAGATCCTCGACCGCTTCTTCGCGCGCGACGAGAGCTACCGCACGATCGGCGAGGCGCTGGCACTGCCGTCGGGCACGGTCGCCAGCCGGATCTCGCGCTGCCTCGACCGGTTGAAGGCGGTGCTGGAAGAAACCGACGGCGCCGGCCGTCCCGAGGACGGGTGATTCGATGACCACACGGCACGACGAGCTAGGCCGGCTGATCGCAGCCCTCCCGCCCGCTCCCACCGGTTGGGTGCGCGCGGCGCAGGAGCTGCCGGCGGCCCGGCGCGCGATCGAGGGAATGATCTCGCGCGCCGAAGCCGACGCGGCTTATCGGCGGCGCGTGCTCTCGGATCTCGAATCGGCGCTGGCCGAGGAAGGTGTCGAGCCGACCCCGGCCGTCCTCAGCGAGCTGCGCGAACGGTTCCTGTCGAGCTGACGCGCACGCTCAGGTGTCCGTTCCGGGCCCGGGATGTGGGACGATCCCGGGCCCGTGGACGTCCCGAGCATCGACTCGTTGCTGGACGCGCTCGCCTCGGCCGAGCCCGCGCCGGGTAGCGGCTCGGCAGCGGCGCTCGCGGGCGCGATGGCCGCCGCGGTGTGCGCAAAGGCCGCGCGGCTCTCCGGCGACGGGGGCACGACCGCGCAGGCCGCGGCACTCCGCCGCCGGCTGACGGCGCTCGCCGAGGACGACGCGCGCGTCTTCCGCTCGGCGCTCGCCGAGCTCGAGCGACGCGACGACGACTTCGAGCTCGGCCGTGCGCTCCAGCACGCCGCCGACCTGCCGCTCCAGATCGCCGAGGTCTGCGCGGATGTCGTCGAGCTCGCCACGGCCCTCGCCCACTCGGCGGTACCCGAGCTGCAGGCGGACGCGCGCGCCGCCGCGGCGATCGCAGCCGGTGCGACGCGGGCCGCCGCCGGGCTCGTGGAGGTGAACCTGACCGTCACCGAGGACGACGGCCGCGCCCGCCTCGCTCGGAAGCTCTGCGACCAGGTGGAGGAGGCGGTCCGGGCCTGATGCCGCGCCCGCTCGCATCCGTTCCGGATCTCGATCGCGAGCTGGACGAGCTGTACGGCCTGCCGCTGGAGGAGTTCACGAAGGCGCGCAACGACCTCGCCGCGCGTCTGCGCAAGGCGCATCAGGCCGAGGCCGCCGAGGTGGTGCACTCGCTGAAGAAGCCGAGCGTCGTCGCGTGGTCGGCGAACCGGCTGGCGCGCGACGAGCCGAAGCTGACGGCCGCGCTCCTGGACGCGGGCGAGCAGCTGCGCACGACGCAGCAGCGCTCGCTCGCCGGCAAGGCGAAGCCCGACGAGGTCGCGACCGCCGCGGAGGCCGAGCGGGGTGCGATCCGCGCGCTGCTCGGCGCCGCGCGCAAGCGGCTCGGCAACCGCGCGACGCCGGCGATGCTCGACAAGCTCTCGCAGACGCTGCGGGCCGCGGCCGTCGACCAGGAAGCGCGTGCGCTGCTCGAGCGTGGCCGGCTCTCCGCCGACCTGCAGGCGGTCGGCTTCGGGCCGCTCGAGGCGGTGAAGCCGTCGCGCCGCGGCGGAGGCACGGAGGCAACACGCGCGGCACGCGAGCGCGTCTCGGCGCTACGCGCAGAGGCACGCAAGCTGACGGCGGAGGCGCGCGCCGCCGAGCGCGAGGCCGACGAGGCCGCGCGCGTCTCGGACGCGCTCCGCGAGGAGGCGCGGCAGAAGCGCGCGCACGCCGAGCGGATCGCCACGGAGCTCGCGGAGGCGGAGGAAAAACTGCGGGCGCGGCGCTAGAAATTCAGCTGCGGGGGTCGGACTCGCGCGCGATCTGTGCCGGCAGGCCGCTGTGCTTGCGCACGATGAGGTAGCCCTCGCGCTCGGCGATCACGTCCTCGGCCGACGGCATCTGGTGCCCCGGTCGGACGAGGAAATGCGTCGGGTCGCCGCGCACCTCCTCGTACCCCTCGATCGAGATCACGAGCTGCTCGACGCACGTGCTGTTCCCGCACTCGCAGACGACGTGCAGCATCCGGTCGCTCATCTCGGCGAAGCCACGGTTCAGCTCCTCCATCCGCTCGTTGACCTCGCGGAAGATCGCCTCGTTGCGGCCGATCCTGGCCTTGCGCTCGTCGTCGGCCACTAGACCCGGCGCCTCCACTGCAGTCCCTTCCAGCTGAAGGCCAGCCGCCGGCCGGACGGGCCGACCCCCACCTTCGCGCCTCGCGGCCCGGCGGAGACGCCCGCGCCGCGCTTGCTCAGGTTCAGCCGGATGCCCGGGGCGAGCCGGATCGACTTGCGAAAGAACAGACCCATTGAGGCCATTGTCTCACCGGATCAGGCGCACGTGGTCGATCAGCCCCTCCGCCACGTGGTAGACGACGGCCGCGTGCATCAGCTCCGCCGCGCCGCGCCGCCCGCTCACGAGCTCCTCGTCGATCACGTACTCGCCGACCTGGATTCGCTTGGCGACCTCGACGTGCAGGTCCGGCGACTCGCGGAAGAGCTCGCCGTAGGCGTGGCTCAGGGCATCGTGACCCTGCATGAGCAGCCCGCCGACCGCGTCCTCGACGACGATCGCCGGCGCGTAGCAGGCGACGAACGCGTCGATCTCACGTCGGTTGTAGGCGTCGACCTGCCGGTCGACGACGTCCTCTGGGCGAGCGGCCATCGGCGCGAGACGCTACCTGCAGCACGCCGTCGGGGCGGCACCCGACCGCATGCAGCTAGTGATGAGTCAACACAAAGTGCTGTTCACGGCGCGCCGACGACGCGTGTCGATCACGCGCGCGGTGTCTCGACGCGCTCCGCGAAGACCCAGAGCTGGCCCTCGGGATCCGTGGCGGTGAAGCGCCGATCTCCGGAGGAGAAAGCTCGAGCGCCGTTATGTCGCAGCACGAGCTCATAGTGCGTACGCCCGGCAGCACCTGTTGCCGTGCGGCGTAGCTCGAACGCGAAGGCCTCCTGCAGATACTCGACGGCCGCCTCCGCATCCTCGTACAGGAGGTACGGCGATACGCGTGGGTATCCGGGCGGGGGATTACCACCGCGACGGTCCTGCTACCCCCTATTCGCACGTCGTCGCCACACGACCGCGATCGCGGAGAGCTGAGGCAGACAGCACGGCGAACCCGATGCCGGAGATGATGAGCGCGATTCCGACGACGAGGCCGAAGTTGCCGAGCTGGTCGGCCATGTAGCTGACGTTCAGCGCCGTCGTGAGCGCCGTCTCGGTCACCCACAGGTCCCGTCTCGCGTTCGAGACCGGCTGGCCGCTCGGGCTCTTCGTCGCCTGGTCCGCGTCGTTTGTGCCTTTGCCGTCGTCGGTCGCGTAGCGCGGCATCTGCGCGTAGGTGAGTCCGCCGGATGCTTCGAGCGCGTGGATGCGCATGTACTCGGCGAAGCATTTGGCCTCCGAGCCGGTGTCGATGGTCTCGCCTGCAACGTCGCACTCGGGAATGTCGACGTTGTCGAGGCCGGCCGCGGTTGCCTCCTTCTCGATCTCGTCCGGCGTCATGTCCGCCGAACCGACGATCTGTTCCGCCTGGAGCGAGTCCTTGACCGTGTTCTTGCCCTGGATCGAGAGCACGAGTGCTCCGATCCCGAACAAGATCAGCACTACGGCGGCGACGTAACCGCCGTACTCCCACGCGCGTCTCATCCTCCTCGACCTCCCGGCTGCGAGTTGATACCGCGCGCGCCGGTGACGGCAAGGCGCGGCTGGTTCGGCGTGATGAAGAGACTACGCCCCACGTCGGGAAGCGTCCCCTTTCGGTCTCACCCGTCCGCATTTCGGTGTCGCGCAACCGCCTCCTGCCACTCGCGACGTTCGCGGCTGCGCTGACGCGCGAAACCCCGCCATGGCGGGGTTTCGCGAGTCGTTTCAAGACCGGGCGTTCAAGGCCCATACGGGATTCGAACCCGTGCCGCCGCCGTGAGAGGGCGGTGTCCTAGGCCACTAGACGAATGGGCCCCGTGACCGCGCGCCAGTGTAGCGAAGGCCGCGTCGGGTACCCGCGGCCCATGTTCGGACGCTGGAAGAAGAAGGACGAGCACCCCGCCGACAAGCAGAGGGCGATCCACGCCGACCGCTGAGTGCCCGGCGCCGCGCGTCAGGCGGATGAAAGGCACGCGCCGGCGAGATCGAAGCCGTACACGGGCTGGTACGTGATGCAGCCGACGCGCGTCGACACGAACACGCGCGCGTTCAGCACCGCGTACGCGGCGAGCGGCGCGTCCGTGCGCGCAACCTCGATGCCCAGCCGTCCGTAGGCGCGGTCGCGCGCGACCCCCTCCAGGCGCTGTGCCTCGTCGATCGCGTGGTTCACCTGCGGGCTCGCGTAGTACGAGATGTTCGAGTTGCCGACAGCGCGGATCACGCGGCCGTCGAGCAGCTTGTCGACCAGCCCGTAGGGGTCGCCGTAGTCGGGTCGCGTGATCACGTCGGCGATGTCGAAGCGCGTGCCGCGCACGCCGGCGAGCGTGAACTGGCCAGGCGACGTGTCGATGCGCACCTCGAGCCCGATCTTGCGCAGCGCGTCGGCGACGACGATCGCGCGCTCGGCGCAGTCCTGCGTCCCGCATGCGAGGAACACGGCGTGCCCGCCGCGCAGGTGGCCGCGCGCCAGCGCGCGCGCCTTCGCGAGGTTCGGGCCGTCGACCGGGTAGACGTGCTGCTTCTGATAACCGGGCAAGCCCGGCGGGAGGTACTGGTCGCTCGGGATCGCGCCGTCCGGCCCGAAGAGCCGCACGAGCTCGGGCCGGTCGACGGCGTAGTTGACGGCGCGGCGCAGCCACGGGTTGTCCTTGAAGAGCGGCCGAGCCGTGTTCAGCGCGAGGTACGCGACGGTCGGCTGCTGCACGACGAGCACATGCCGGTGGTCGTGCTTGAAGCGCTCGGCGAGCGCGGCGAACGCGGACGGTGTGACGACGCCGTAGTCGGCGTCGCCCTGCTCGAGCTCGAGGCGGATCTGCGACGAGAACGCGCCGAAGCGGTAGACGATCCGCTGCAGCTTCGCGTGACGCGGCCCGTGGTAGTAGGGATTGCGGCGCAGCACGAGCGAGCGGCCCGGCCGGTAGCGGTCGATCGCGAACGGGCCGGCCGACGGCATCGTGTCGCTCTGCCGGTCCGGCGCCCACTCCGGCACCGCGCAGAAGTACGGCAGCGCGAGCCGCTGTGTGAAGTCGGGCGCCGGCGTGCGCAGGTGGATCGTCAGCGTGCGGCCGCGCGCTTTCCACCACGCGACCTCGCGCAGATACGGCTCCGCCGGCGAGACGAGGTCCTCGGAGCGCGCACGCTCGAACGCGCGCGTGAACGAGCGAGCCGTGACCGGCGAGCCGTCGCTCAGATGCCAGTCGGGCCGGATCGTGAACGTGTACGTCAGGCGGTCGGGCGAGATCCTCGGCAGCGACGTCGGCGATCTCAGGGACGAGCCGCGTGCCGCGATACCCGCCCGCCGCCGGGTAGTTGACGAGCTTCGCGCACGTCGCGTACTCGAGCTCCCACGCCTCGCGCGTCTGCGCGAGCGCGGGATCGAGCGACGCGAAGTCCTGCGTCTGCGTGACGACCAGTGCGTCCTTCGGCGGCGCCTGCTTCCGGCCGCCCTTGTAGAGGACGACGCCGAGGAAGGCGAGGATGACGACCGCCAGCACGGCGACCGCGCCGAGCTCGACCGCGGTGCGGATCAGCTCCCGCGGGCGCTTTGGACGCGGTGGACGCTGCCTCGGCTCCTCCACGCGCGGAGTGGTAGCAGCCGCGGGCGCGCTATGCCGGGAGCGGCAGGGCCGACTCGTCCTGCACGTCGTGCCGCAGGCCCCGCGCCATCTTGCGCGCGTACAGCCGCTCGTCGGCGGCCCGGTAGAGCGCGAGCGCGTTCTCCCCGTCCTGCGGGTACGTCGCCCAGCCGAAGGTCACCTGCTCGCCGGCGAGTCGGAGCCGGCTCTCGAGCGCGACCGCGTGCGACCGCGCGTCCGATCCGTGCAGCCCCGCCAGCACAGCGAACTCGTCCGCGCCGACCCGCGCAACCTCGTCGTCAGGCCGTTTTGCGGCGATCAGCAGGTCGGCGAGGCGACGCAGCGCGTCGTCGCCCTCCTCCCTGCTCTCGCGGTTGAGGCGGCGCAGCTCGTCGATGTCGCCGACGAGCAGCACGAAGCCCGCGCCCGTGTCGAGCCGCCGCTCGATCGCGCTCTGGAAGACGCGCGTGTTCGGCAGGCCCGTGACCGAATCGCGGTCGGCGAGCCGGCTGAGCTCTGCGACGAGGTTCCGGTTCCGGCGAACGAAGATTCCGATCAAGACACCGATCGCCACGAAGGTGAGCAGCCGGATCAGGGTCTGCTCGACCTCGAGCGTCGAGGGCAGCCGTGGGTTGACCAGGATGCCTGCGTTGTAGAGGAGGGCAGCGAGCGCGCCTGCCGCGCCGCCCAGCACAGGCCCGGTCGCGAACGCGACCAGCACGATCGGGACGTAGAAGAGATGGCCGATCCCGAGGCCGGGATGCTCGAAGCGGATGAAGACGGACGTGATCGCCCCGTACAGCACGGCCGCGAGCACGAGCAACGTGATGCGATGGCGCGCAGACTCCATGGCCATGCATCGGCCGTCGCGGGGGATGCGGCCTTCCCCCGCCCGGGGGAGCTGGACCTCAGGCGCCGATCTCGTGCAGCAGCGGCTTGGTGTCGAGCGGGTCGAACCCGAGCCGGCCGGCGATCTCCTCGCTCGTCGGCTTCGTCCCCTCGCGGAAGAGCTCCGTCAGCAGCTCGCCGGTCTTCGGGTTGCGCCACCAGTCCTCGCCGATCTCGGTCGACCAGGTGCGCGCGCAGCTGCGCCGACCGGATCCACGCGCGCAGGTAGTCCGCCGAGTAGAAACCGGCGTCCATGTCGGAGAGGTAGTTGTCGCGCCGGTAGCGGATCCCCGTCGCCTCGGTCAGATAGCGCTCGTAGAGGTCGGCGTCGCCGCCGTCGCCGGCGAAGCGCGTCCAGAAGTCGAGCTCGAACCGAAGCTTCGCCTCGTAGCGGCGATAGAGCAGCGCCTCGAGGAACGTCGTCGCCTCCGCGTTCTCCTGCGCCTGCTCCGCCGACAGGCCGAAGTGCTGCTCGTGCCACTCCGGCTCGCGCGAGATCGCCTCGACGATGTACGAGTAGATCTCCGTCAGCGCGTGGTCGCGCGAGATGCGGCGGAAGACGTAGGGCAGCGTCGGCTCGCACCCGGCGTAGTGCAGCGCGTGCCCGGCCTCGTGCAGGAACGCCTGGTAGTCGTGCAGGCCGCCCTGCGCGCGCGTGATCAGGTGCACGACCTTCGGCGGGTCGCTCGCGATCACGCAGGCGCGCGGCGACTTCTGCGGCCGGTCGTCGAGGTCGAGCTTGATGTTCGGCTGCGCGTTCATGTCGAAGCCGAGCGCGCGGAGCGTGACGAGGCAGATCTCGGTCGCGCGCTCCTTCGTGTATGTCGCCTCGAGCGGCGACAGCCTGCGCATGTACGCGGTGTGGTAGCTCGACGGCACCTCTTCGCGCTCGTCGCCGAGCAGCTTCGCGAACCACTTCTCGCGCAGCAGGCCGTAACTTTGTGTCGACTCATCACTAGCGTCCTTCAGCGCGCGCGAGAGCTCGCGGAGGGAGATCGCCTTCTCCTCCTCGTTGCGCTCGACCGCGTCGGCGATGCCCGAGTACTCGGCAGCGAGCTCTTCGGTCGAGCGCAGCAGGTCGAGGCGGTCGTCGTTGAACCTGGCGCTCGCCTCGGCCTGGATCGCGCCGAGCTCGTCACGGTCGGCGTAGGCCGGGAGCACGGCGAGCTTCGCCTGCGCGTTTCGCAGCGGCATCTCCTCGCCCTGGAACGTCACCCGCTCGGCGAGCAGCCTGTTCTCGAGCTCGTCCTCCCGCTCGGCGAGCTGCGCCGAGATGAGACCCGACTCGCAGGTCTTGCGCAGCCGGTAGAGCAGCTCGCGCTCGTCGCCCTGGGTGCTCTCCTCGGCCTCCTGCAGCGCGTCGAGCTGCTCGCGGCTGAACAGGTCCGCGTAGCGGCGGACGATCTCCGCCTGCTCCGAGACCTCCTTCTCGCCGACGCGCACCGCGCGCCACTCCTCCGACCGTTCGAAGAGGTACCGCTCGAGCCGCGACTCGAACTCCGTCGCGCTGAGGACCGACGTCGCGCTCATCTCACTCCTTCTCGGCTTTAACATCGGACGGAACCCTAGCGAGGCGCCGCGCGGTCCCCACCAGCGTCTCCGGCACGAACGGCTTGCCGAGCACCGCGTCCGCCTGGCCGCGGTAGTCGGCGATGTCGACGGAACCGGTGACGAGCGCGACAGGGATCCCCGCGCTCCGGATCCGTGCCAGCAGCTCGTGCGTCTGCTCGCCGCCGAGGTGCACGTCGAGCAGGACGACGTCCGGCCGCTCCTCCGCGATCGCGGCCTCGGCCGCGGCGATCGTCGCGGCCTCCCGGACCGTGAAGCCGTCGAGCTCGAGGTTGACGCGGCAGAGTAGGCGTAGCGCAGCGTCGTCGTCGACGATGAGCGCCCTAGGCGCGGGCTCCTGCATCGGCCCTGAATCTAGCTGTAGCATCGAGCCCGTGGGGCCTCGGGCCGGCACGCAAGAACGTTACGCCGTCCAGGTCGGCGAGCTGTGGTCCTGGCTCTCCCCCACGCTGACGCGCGTCGACGAGCTCGACGACGTCGACTCGCTCCGCCGCCTGCAGTACGCCCTGCACCTCGCGAGCGAGCACGCGTACGGGCTGGAGCCGCCGGAGGGAGCCGCCTCCGCGCACGCCGAACTGGCGGACGCGCTGGCCTGCGCGCGCGACCTGACCGGCGAGATCGCAGCGGGCAGCGAGCTCTTCGGCGCCGACGGCGTGAGGCCGCTGCTGCACGAGTGGCGCGGCGCCGTCTTCCGCGTACGGCTCGCCCGGATGCGGCTCGCCGCACCGGGCGACCCGCCCACGACCGACCTCGAGGTCGACGACGGCCTCGTACGCCCGCTCGTCGCATTCCTGCTCGCCCTCGGCGGCGCGCTCGCCTTCGTCGCCGGCGCAACCCTCGGGCTGTGGCCGCTCTGGACGCTGGGCCTGATCGGCGTCTGCGCCTCGATTCTGGCCTACCGTCCGTAACACTGACGTCCGTACCTCTGGGCGGCCCGGGGCCGTTGACTCTAGGAGATGCTGAATCGCAGACCCGCCAACCCCCCGGCGGGCGCGCGTGCAAACCACACGTGGCGTCCGGAGCCCTCCCTGCCGCGTCCGACCCTTCAGTTCCGGCTCAGGGCCTGGCGCGTCTTCCAGCGGGCGCTCGACCCGCTCGCACCGCCGAAGCCGCTCAGGCCGCCGGCGCCGCAGCAGCCGCGCTGAGCCGCTTCAGGGACTCCTCCCGGCCGAGCAGCTCGAGGCTCTCGAAGAGCCCCGGCGAGACCTTGGAGCCCGTGACGGCGAGGCGGATCGGCTCGAACGCCTGCCGCGGCTTCTCCCCCAGTTCGTCGGCGAGCGCCCGCAGCGTCTCCTCGATCGCGGAGGCCTCCCACGGCTCGACGGCCCCGAGCCGCTCCAGTGCCGCGGCGAGCACCCGCTCGTCGAGGCCGGCCGGCGGCTCGACGTCCTCGAACAGGAAGCGGACGCGGTCGGGGTACTGCGAGAACTTCTCGATCTTCTCCTGCACGAGCAGCGCAGTCGCACGCACGCGCTCCTCGGGCCAGTCGATGCCCTGCTCGTGCAGCCACTTGAGCAGGTCGTGCGCATACTCGTCCGGCTGCAGGTTGCGCAGGTACACGCCGTTCATCCAGTCGAGCTTCTTGTAGTCGAACGTCGCCGGGCGACGGCACGACGCGCTCGAGCGCGAAGCGGTCGATCAGCTCGTGCCGCGACATGAGGGTCGTCTTGTCGTCGTAGCTCCAGCCGAGCAGTGCGAGGAAGTTGAACAGCGCGGCCGGCAGATAGCCGTCGTTGCGGAAGTCGTCGAGCGCGACGGCGTTGCGGCGCTTCGAGAGCTTGCGCCCGTCCTCGCCGTTGATGTTCGGCACGTGCCCGTACGTCGGCAGATCGGCGCCGAGCGCGCGCAGGATGTTGATCTGCGACGGCGTGTTCGACACGTGGTCCTCGCCGCGGATCACGTGCGTGATCTCGTCGGTGATGTCGTCGACCGGCGAGATGAAGTTGTACGTCGGCCGTCCGTCGGAACGCACGATCACGAGGTCGGGCAGGTTCTCGTTCTGGAACTCGATCTCGCCGCGCACCGCGTCGACCCACGACACGGATCCCTCGCGCGGCTGCCGGAAGCGGATCGCTCCCTCGTCCTCGTACGCCTTGCCCTCCGAGAGGAGCCGCTGCGCGAGCTCGCGCGCGATGTCGGCCGTGTCGAGCTGGAAGCGGACGTCGCCGTCCCAGTCGATGCCGAGCCACGTCAGCGACCTCTTGATCTGGTCGGTCGCCTCGGCGACCTCGCGGCCCGTGTCGGTGTTCTCGATACGCAGCAGGATCTCGCCGCCCTGCTGCCGCGCGAACAGCCAGTTGAAGAGGAAGGTGCGGACACCGCCGATGTGGAGGAAGCCTGTCGGGCTCGGTGCCATGCGGACGCGAACACTCATCTGGTCCCTATCGTAGGCGCGCCTTGGAATTCGGCGCGCACGTCTCGACTCGAGGGTGGGATCGACACCGCGATCGACCGCATCGTCGCGATCGGCGGCGACTGCGTGCAGGTGTTCACGCAGAGCCCGCGCATGTGGCGAACGACGACGCACGAGCCGGACGCGATCGAGCGCTTCGCCGCGAAGCGGAAGGAGGCGGGCATCGGCGGCGTTGCGTGCCACGCTCTCTACCTGGTCAACCTCGCGGCGCCGGACGACGGCGTCTACGAGCGCTCCGTGCGCACGATGCGTGCGACGGTCGACGCGGCCTGCGCGATCGGCGCGGATGCGGTCGTCTTCCACGTCGGGTCGCATCTCGGCGCCGGCTTCGAGGCCGGCCTGGCGCGAACGGCAGCGGCGCTCGTGCAGATCCTCGAGCGCTGCGAGGGCGACACGTGGCTCTGCATGGAGAACTCCGCAGGGACCGGGGCCACGATCGGGCGCTCGCTCGAGGAGCTGGCGACGGTGCTCGACCGGCTCGACCGGCATCCGCGGCTCGGCATCTGCCTCGACTCCTGCCACCTGTACGCGTCCGGCTACGAGATCACGAGCCGTGAGGGCGTCGATGCGCTCGTCGCTGAGCTCGACCGGCGCATCGGCCTCGACCGGCTGCGCGCGCTGCACGTCAACGACAGCGCGGCCGAGCTGGGCTCGAACCGCGACCGCCACGCGAACATCATGGAAGGGCTGATGGGCGAGGGTCTCGGCGCCTTCCTCGGCCACCCCGCCTTCCAGCAGCTGAGCGTCTACCTCGAGGTGCCCGGGCGGGAGAAGTCCGGCCCGAACCAACATGAGATCCGGAAGCTGCGCGACCTGCACGCACGCTGGGTTTGAAAGCACGGTTTGAAGAGCGACGCGTGTTTGAACACGGGACACGTGTGACGGATGCGGGCGCGGCGGCGTACAAAGAGTGAGATGACGTTCGCCCAGGCAGCCGAGGCGCACCTCGACGACGTCTACGGGTACCTCGCCTGGTTCACGGGCGATCGTGCCGCTGCCGAGGACCTCGCCGGCGAGACGTTCGAGCGTGCGCTGCGGCTCTGGCACCGCTTCGATCCGCGGCGCGGCTCGGCCCGGACCTGGCTCTGCCAGGTGGCGCGCACGGTCGCCCTCGACCATTTCCGGAGCGAGCGCCGGCGCACCCGGCGCGAGCAGCTCGCCGCCGTCCCGGAGCGCTTCGAGGAGCGCTTCGCCGAGGGGCTCGCACCCGACCTGCAGGCGGCGCTCGGCCGTGCTCACGGCCGGGCGAGCGCGAGGTGGTCGCGCTGCGCGTCGTGCTCGACCTCGACGCGCCGACGGCCGCGAGCGTCCTCGGCATCTCCCCGACCAACTGCACGACGCGCCTGAACCGCGCGTTGAAGAAGCTCCAGGAGGCTCTCGATGTCGCAGCGTGATCTCGCCGCCGAACTGCGCGCCGCCCGCCTGACCGCCCCGGCCGAGGTGCGCGAGCGAGTGCGCCGGATCGCCGCCGCCGACGACACGGTCCGCCCGCGCCGCTTCACGTGGCGGCGCGCACTCGTCGTCGCGCTCCCGGCGGCGGCGGCGATCGCCGCGGCGGTCGTGCTGACGCATCCCTCGTCACAGCCGACGGCGGTGCACGGCGAGATCGCGCCGGTCCCGCAGGCCGCCGACCGGGCGCGGTCGACGCTGCAGAAGAGCGCGGGCGGCGCCGGAGCCGCGAGGCTCGCGCCGCTCTCGGCACCGAACCGCGTGCAACAGGTCGAGGCGACGCTGTCGCTCCGCGTGCCTTCGGCCGACGGCGTGTCGTCGGCGATGCAGCGCGCGCTGCGCATCGCGCGCTCCTACGGCGGCTACCCCGTGTACGTCGACGCCGGCTCACAGCAGAAGCGCGCCTCCGCCGACCTGACGCTGAAGGTCCCGCGCACGCACCTGCGGGAGGCGATGACGCGGCTGTCCGCGCTCGGGACGATCACCGCGGAGCACCTCGACGTGCAGGACCTCACGGCCGGCATCAACGCGAGCGACCGCGCGATCGCGCGGCTGCAGCGCGCGCTTGCCGGCCTGCGCGCGCAGGAGCAGACGGCCGCCGTGAAGCGCCGGATCGCGCAGCTGACCGCGACGGTCGCGCGCCTGCAGCGTCAGAGGGCCGCGACGATCCGCAACGCGCATTTCGCCACCGTCAGCGTCCACCTCGCCACGCCGGAGCAAGTGTTGACTCATCACACAAGTCCGGCACGGCCCGCTGCACTTCCTCGGTCGCGCACTGATGTGGCTCGGGATCGGCGCCGTGTACGTGATCGTGCTCGGGACGCCGGTCGTGCTCGTCGCGCTGCTCGTGTGGCTCGGCGTGCGGACGGTGCGGCGGCGGCGCGAGGACGCGCTGCTCAGTCAGCCCTGATCTTAGAAGTGCCGAGCTGAGCGAAGACGCGGAACGTCGGCTTGCCGACCGGGAGCTCCTCGAACTCCGGGTTGACGCAGCCGACCTCCTCGGCGCGCGACTCGTAGGTCGCGCTCGACCTCCGCCTTGCACATCGGCAGCGGCCGCCGCATCGCGCGGATCGCGCCGAAGCCCGGCTTGCGCGCCTCGGCCGCGCGCAGCATGTCGACGTCGATCTCGACCTCGTAGACCTTCTGCATGCAGCCGACGTACGTGTGCCCCCACCCCTCGTAGGAGTAGACGAAGGGGCAGCCGCGCGCGAGGCACGCGCCGGGGTACACCACCTTGTCGCAGTGCACACCGCAGCGGCGACACTCCATCTCGTCCTGAGGGCGAAGAGGGAGCGCCGGTGCGGCGATCTGCTCTGGAGTCATACGGGCATTGTCCGAGCCGTTGCGGATGTCCGCAAGACTTGACTTTCGCCGCTCAGACCGCTAATCGCCTGACCAGGTTCAGGACGTCCATCGGAGTGAACGCCAGGAAGTCCGGCTCGATCCCTTGGGTGTCGTCTGCGCGGAACCACAGTGCCTGAACGGTAACCATGCCCACCTGGGCTGCGCCTTGCACATCGTTCACGAGGCCGTCTCCGACGAAGACCGCGTTCTCCGGCTCGACGCCCAGTTTTTCCAGCGCGTGCAGGAAGATCTCGGGCTCGGCTTCGACACGCCGACCTCCTCCGAGAAGACCATGACGTCGAGCAGCTCCGCCAGCCCGAAGCCCTCGACGTCGGCGCGCAGGACTCGCGCGGGGTCGGGCCACGAGTTGGCGACGAGCCCCGTCTTGAGGCCGCGGCCGCGCAGCGAGTCGAGCAGCGCCTGCGCCGAGCCGAGCACGGCGTACGCCGGCCGCCACGTCCCGTGCTCGACGTCGATGAAGCGGTCGACGTCGTCGATCCCGAGCTCGCGCAGCACGTCGGCGTACGGCCGGTGCGGCACATCGCCGAGCATCAGCTCGCGATAGCGCGCCGTGAACGCGGGATCGTCGCGGCCGAGCGCAGCGCGGTGACCGGCGGCGAGCAGCTCGTCGTCCCACGTGAATTGCACCAACGTGTTGTTCCAGTCGAAGAGAACGGCCTCGATCACGGCGAGGCTAGGCTAGCGACGTGGCGCGGAGGATCCTGTGGGCATCGCTTGCCCTGACGCCTGTCGCGATCCTCGGCCGGTTCGTCTTCGACTTCGGCGACACGGCGCTGTTCGTCATCGCAGCGCTCGCGCTCGTCCCACTCGCGTGGGTGATCGGCGAATCGACGGAGCACGCGGCCGAGCACACGGGCGCCGGCGTCGGCGGCTTCCTCAATGCGAGCTTCGGCAACGCACCGGAGCTGATCATCGCGCTGTTCGCGGTTGCGAACGGACTGCCCAACGTGGTCCGCGGCTCGCTGACCGGCTCGGTCGTGTCGAACATCCTGCTCGTCCTCGGCGCCGCGATGATCGCGGGCGGGGACGGCCCGGTCGATGCGCGCTCGCTGCGCTGGCAGCTGTTCACGGTTCTCGGCGCAGTCGCGGTGATTGCGATCCCGTCTGCCCTCGCGTGGGGCTCCACGGACGAGAGCCACTCGTTCTACCTGCTCTCGCTGCCCGATCTCCGTGGTGCTGCTCGTCGCATACCTCGTCGTCACTGTGCGCAACCTGCGCATTCATCGCGCAGCGGAGCGCACCGAGGCGTCGAGCAGCGCGTGGTCGCTGTCGAGGTCGATCACCGTGCTCGCCGTGTCGACCGTCGCGACCGCGCTCGTCTCGGAGGTGCTCGTGCACTCGCTCGATCATTTCGGCAAGGCGGTCGGGCTGAACGAGTTCTTCATCGCCGCCGTGATCGTCGCGATCGTCGGCAACGCCGCGGAGCACGGCGGAGCGGTCGTGATCGCGCACCGCGGCAACACGACTCTCGCAACCGAGATCGCGATCACCTCGTCGATGCAGGTCGCGGTGTTCGTGACGCCGGCCGTCTGCCTGCTCTCCTGGTTCGCGGGGCAGGGGCTGCCGCTGACGTTCCGTGTGATCGAGATCGTGACGATGGCCGCGGCGGCCGCATTCGCGGCGTGGGTCGTCTGGGACGGACGCTCGCGCCGCTGGGAGGGCTTCGTCCTGATCGCCGTCTACGTGCTGATGGCGGCCGCGTACTTCCTCGCGTGAGAGCCTCTTACGCTTTGAACGGCTCCTGCGCGCGCGTGAACGCGTAGCCGGCCCAGATCATCTGCTCGCCGTCGACGCGCAGGCGCTCGCCACGCTCGCGCCCCGCCGAGGCGCGCCAGCCGTCGCCGCCCTCCTGCTCGAACGTCGTCTCGCCGCGGCCGGGCGGCGTCCCCACGACCTTCGCCTTGAGCGCGCCGCCTTCCCACCAGAAGACGAACTCGCTGCCCTCCGACCACCAGCGGCCGAGGATCGCGCGCACGCCGGCCGGCGGCTCCTGCTCGGGGCGCCACGGCTCGATCGGCTCCGGCCACAGCTCGCGCGCCTTGGCGGCGAGCGCCGAGCGCGAGCAGGTCCATGTCGCCGCGGGTGCCGGAGTTCGTCAGCGCGGCCGCGCCCGTCTGCGTCTTGCGGTCGATGTACACGCCGGCGAGATGTCCGGCCATCGCGCCGCCGTGGCCGCCGTAGATCGTGCCTTCGTGGTTGTGCAGCATCAGGCCGAGCCCCCAGCCGAGCACCCAGTTGTCGGGGAAGAACATCTGCTGCGGGAACCACATCTCCTCACTCGTCTTCGGGTCGAGCACGCCGTCGGCGCCGCGCGCGAGGAACGTCGCCCAGCGGCCGAGGTCCTCGACCGTCGACCAGAGCTGCCCGGCGGCCGCCGTGCCGGCGAGATCCGTCTCGGGCTCCTTCCAGACCGTGCGCGCGTAGTCGTCGACGAGGTAGCCCTGGGCCTTCGGCGCCTGCGGCGTCCACGACGTGCGCGTCAGGCCGAGCGGTCCGATGATGCGCTCGTCGACGTACTGCGTGTACGGCCGGCCGCTCTTCTGCGCGACGACCTGGCCGAGCAGCGCGAACGCCAGGTTCGAGTAGTGATGTGCCTGCGCGGGGCCGAGCACCAGCTCGACCTCGCTCATCGCCGCGATCAGCTGCTCCTCGGTCGGCGACTCGCCCGTCACCCACATCTCCCCCGCCTCGCGCTGCAGGCCCGAGAGGTGGCAGAGCATGCGCCGCAGCGTCGGCGTGCCGTTCGCGACGCCGTCGAGATGCTGCTCGAGACGGTCGTCCAGATCGAGCAGGCCGTCGTCGCGCAGCTGCATGATCGCGGTCGCGGTGAACGTCTTCGTGATCGATCCGACCCGGTACTGCGTATCGGGCGTCGCCGCCCGATCCTCGTCGTAGTCGGCCGAACCGGCGGCGTTCGCCCAGAGCTGCTCGCCCTTCTGCACGACCGCGGCGGCGACCGAGGGCAGGCGGTCCGCCTGCCGCTCCTGGACGAGCCGGTCGAGCGCTTGCGTGTCAGGCATGCACGCGCGCGTCCAGCGCCTGCGGAACGAGCTCGAGCGCGCGCTCGACGTCGTCGTCGGTGACGTCGAGATGGGTGACGGCGCGCAGCACGCCGGCCTTCATGGTGCGCGAGAGCCGTACGCCACGCTGCTCGATCCGGTCGAGCGCCTCACGCTGCGACAGCCCCAGCGCTCCGACGTCGACCTGCACGAAGTTCGTCTGCACGAGCTCGAGGTCGACCGGCAGCCCTGCAGCCGACCAGCCGTCGGCGAGCCGCCGTGCCCGCGCGTGGTCGTCTGCGAGCCGCTCGACGTTGTGGTCGAGCGCATAGATGCCGGCCGCGGCGACGATCCCGGCCTGGCGGAGCGCGCCGCCGAAGCGGTGCTTCTCGAAGCGCGCGAGGTGCATCAGGTCGTGCGACCCGGCGATCAGCGCGCCCATCGGGCAGCCGAGCCCTTTGGACAGGCAGAGGGTGACGGTGTCGAACAGGCTGCCGTACTCGGCGGCTGGAACGCCGGTCGCTACCGACGCGTTGAGCAGCCGCGCGCCGTCGAGGTGCGCCCGCACGCCGAAGCCGCGCGCGGCAGCGACGAGCTCGCGCAGCTCGTCGAGTGGGTAGACGGTACCGCCGTGCGTGTTGTGCGGGTTCTCGATCGCGAGCACTGAGGTGCGCGGCGTGTGGAACGTACCGTCGGCGCGCATCGTCGCGCGCAGCTGCTCGATCGAAAGGCGCCCGCGTTCGCCCGGCAGCCCGCGGGTCTGCAGGCCGGAGTGCATGGCCGCACCGCCGAGCTCGTGCACCATGATGTGCGCCGTCTCCTCGACGACGAGCTCGGTGCCGCGCTCGCCGAGGATCGCGAGCGCGATCTGGTTGCCCATCGTCGCGGTCGGGAGGTAGACCGCCTCCTCGTGGCCGAGCAGCTCGGCGCCGCGTCGCTCGAGCTCGAGGACGGTCGGGTCCTCTCGCTCCTGCTCGTCGCCGACCTCGGCCGCCGCCATCGCCTCGCGCATCGCGCGCGACGGTTTCGTCTGCGTGTCGGAGCGGAGGTCGATCACGGCGACAGCCTACGGACGGATGCGTTCGAGGCGCGCCTGGAACTGCGACACCGCGAACGCGGCGAGAGCGTCCTAGCTCGGCACGAGCTTCGTCATGTACACGGCTTCCTCGACGTAGCCGAGCGAGCGATAGAGCCCGCGCGCCGGCTCGTTGCCGCCGAAGACATTGAGGCCGATGCCGGGGAGCCCGAGGCGCCGTGCCTCCTCCTCCGCGAACGACATGGCTGCACGCGCGTGCCCCTGTCCGCGGTGCGCTTCGTCGACGTGCACGTCGTAGATCCAGAGCACGCGGCGGAACGGCGTGTCCTGCGGGGCGAGCCACAGCTCGCCGACGTACTCGCCGTCGGCCTCGATCGCGTAGACGAGCTGGTCCGTCGAGCGTGCGCCGCCGGGGAACATGCGCTCCATGTCCGCCTCCGCCTTTCCGCGCGCCTTCTCGGGATCGGCGCCTGCGTTCTGCACCATGTCGTCGGCATACGCCGTGCGCACGCGCGGCAGCCATGCGGCGAACTCCTCGTCGGTCATCGGACGCAGCGCCGTCGACACGCGCCGACCATACCCGCGCGCCGGCGCCTCCGCATCGCCACGCTTGCGATCCTATGCCGGTGCTCGTGCGACCCGCGACCCCCGACGACGCCGACGCGATGCGCCGCGTGTACCTCGCGGCGGGCCGCGAGGCCTGGGCGCACTTCCTGCCGGCAGAGCAGGTCGGCGCAAACGCGACCGAGCTCTCCGGCGACCGCGGCTTCGTCGCCGAGGAGGGTGGCGAGGTGGTCGGCTTCGCATGGCTCCGCGGGAGCGAGCTCGACACGCTGTACACCGACCCGCGCGTCTGGGGCCGCGGTGCCGGACGGGCGCTGATGGACGCGGCACTCGCCGGGCCTGCCGGAGGCGACGCTGTGGACCGCGGAGCAGAACACGCGCGCACGCCGCGTCTACGAGCGGTACGGCTGGCGGCTGGACGGCGGCAGGCGCGAGAAGACGTATGCGGGCGTCACGTTCACCGAGCTGCGGTACAGGATTGCGCCAGAGGAAGCCCGATGACACTCGATCCGTACACGCTGCCCGACAACCTTCCCGTCCCCGAGGACGACGGCGCAGCCGACCACCTCACCGGGGTGGAGGTGCCGGGCGTCGTGCTCGAGTCGTCGCACGGGCCGGTCGACGTCTCGACGTACACCGTCGTCTACGTCTACCCGCGCACCGGCAAGCCGGGCGTGCCGTCGCTCCCCGGGTGGGACGAGTTCCCGGGCGCGCGCGGATGCACGCCGCAATCGTGCTCGTTTCGCGACCACGCAACGGAGCTCGCCGAGCTCGGCGCGACGGTCGCAGGGCTCTCGGCACAGACGCTCGACGACCAGCTCGAATTCGCCGGGCGCAACCACATGCCGTATCCCGTGATCGCGGATCCCGAGCTGCGCCTGCGCGACGCGCTGCGCCTCCCGACGTTCGAGATCGCGGGGCACACGCTCTACAAGCGACTCGCGTGGATCGCGCGCGGCGGACGGATCGTCAAGGTGTTCTATCCCGTCTTCCCGCCCGACCGGAACGCGGGCGACGTCGTCGACTGGCTGCGGCGCAACCCGGGATAGCGCGTGGACCTCGATCTCGTCAGGGAGGTGCTGCAGGACGAGCCGCGCTACCGCGTGCAGCAGGTGTGGGAGTGGGCGGCGCGCGGCGCGTCCGGCTACGCCGAGATGACGAACCTGCCGCTTCGCTCGCGCGCGCTCCTCGAAGAGCGCGCGCCGTTCTCCACGCTTACGCTCATCCACAGCTCGACGTCCGTCGACGGCACGGTCAAGGCGCTGTTCCACACGCACGAGGGGCATCCGATCGAGGCGGTGCTGATGCGCTTCCGCGACGGCCGCCGCTCGGTGTGCGTGTCGTCGCAGTCCGGCTGCCCGCTGACGTGCTCGTTCTGCGCGACGGGGCAGATGCAGTTCCGCCGCAACCTGACGGCGTGGGAGATCCTCGACCAGGCGCTGCACTTCAAGCGCTCGAGCAGTAGTGCGCCGATCGACCACGTCGTCTTCATGGGCATGGGCGAGCCGATGCTGAACTTCGACAACGTCGTCGCCGGGGCGCGGCTGCTGCCCGACCTCGGCGTCACGCACCGGCGCACGACGATCTCGACGGTCGGCTGGATGCCTGGGCTGACGCGCTTCGTCGACGAGGTCGAGGAGCCGATCCGCCTCGCGCTGTCTCTCCACGCACCCGCCGACGCGCTGCGCAGCTCGATCATGCCCGTGAACGACCGCTACCCCCTCGAGCAGGTGCTGGCGGAGTGTCTGCGCTATGTCGCACTGCGCGGCCGGCGCGTGTTCGTCGAGTACGTGATGCTCGAGGGCGTCAACGACAGCGCCGCGCACGCGGCCGAGCTCGTCGAGCTGCTCGACCGGGACGCGTTCAAGGTCAACCTCATCCCGTACAACCCGACCGGCATGTACGACGGCTCGTCGCGCGAGGCGATCGCGCGCTTCAAATCGGTGCTCGACGCCGCCCGCCTCCCCTCCACCGTGCGGTTGACCCGCGGCCGTGACATCGCCGCCGCCTGCGGCCAGCTCGCGGTCGAAGCGGCTGGCGTCTGACACCGGCACAAGCGCACCGCCGGCCGGCAGCGCCGCGGGCGGTGTCCGGCACGAGTTCGGCCCGCCCCGGCAGTTCGGTACGGGTGTCTGACACCGGCCCTGTCCGTTCGGCCCGCCCGCACCGACCCAAGGACTCCGCGTGGCGGCGGCACAATTCGTTCACGCTTACGTAGCGCCTTCGTGCGCGTGTCTGACACAACTGGTCGCGGATGCGGATCGCGCTGCTTGCCTTCGGCGGAGGTGAGGAGTAGAAACGCGTTGCGATGCGAGCGAAGACAGTCGGTCTGCTGGCGATCGCGGCTTGTGGGGTGGCCGTCTGGCTCGCCGCGAGCGCGTCGGGATCCGGGAGCGGCGAACGGCGGGACGCTCCGCGTCAACATCTCGAAGTCCGACGTCACGACGCTCGACCCGCAGATCGACTACGAGTTCCTCGGCGGCTCGATCCTCTGGATCACGTGCGTGAAGCTCGTCTACTACCCCGACCGGCCCGCGCCGCTCGGCTCGCAGATCCGACCCGAGGCCGCCGCCGGCCTGCCTCGCGTCTCGGCAAACGGCCGCACGTACACGTTCACGGTACGCAGCGGTTACCGCTTCAACACCGGGGAGCCGCTCACCGCTGCGAGCTTCGGGCGCGCGTTCGAGCGCATCTTCGCGCCGAAGATGGGCTCGCCCGGCGTGAACTTCGTGAGCGACATCGTCGGCGCGGGCGCCGCGCTGAAGGGCAAGCGCGCGCTGCCGACCGGGATCAAGGTCAGCGGCAACAAGCTGAGCATCTCGCTCGTGAAGCCCGCGCCCGACCTCGTCGCCCGGCTCGCCATGAACTTCTTCTGCGCGGTGCCGGTGAACACGCCGATCGACTCGAACGGCGTCACGCCGGCGATGGCCGGCCCGTATTACATCGCGCAGCGCGTGCCGGACCGGCTGATCGTGCTCAAGGCGAACCCGAACTACCACGGCCCGCGGCCGCACCACCTGGCCGAGATCGACTTCACGCCGAACACGAACCAGCAAACGAGCTTCCTGCAGATCGACAAGAACCAGGCGGACTACGACCTGTACGGAACGCCCTCGACCGAGATGGCGAGCCTCGCAAAGCGCTTCGGCGTCAACCGCAGCCGCTTCTGGGTGCACCCCGCGATGACCGTCAACTACCTCGCGATGAACACGAAGCGCGCGCCGTTCACCGACCCGAAGCTGCGGCAGGCGGTGAACTTCGCGGTCTCCCGCTCGGCGGTGCTCGCGCAGGCCGGCTTCAAGGCCGGCACCCCGAGCGACCAGGTGCTGCCGCCGACGATGCGCGGGTTCCGCAACGCGAAGATCTATCCGCTCGGGAACCCCGACATCGCCCGCGCGAAGGCGCTCACCGGCGGCAAGAGCTACACGGTGAATCTCTACACGACGACCGACGACACCGCTTCGCGCCAGGCACAGGTGATCCAGGCCGAGCTCGGCCAGATGGGGATCACCGTGAACATCAAGCAGTACGCCTTCGGCGTGCTCGTCAGCAAGACCGGCGTGACGAGCGAGCCGTACGACATGGTCGCGCTCGGCTGGATCGCCGACTACGCCGACCCGTTCGACTTCATCAACATCCTGCTCTCCGGCGACAAGATCACGAAGACGAACAACGTCAACCTCGCGCAGTTCGACGATCCGAGCTTCAACAAGCGCATGCGGCAGGCGTCGCTGCTCACGGGGTCGACCCGCTTCTCGGCCTACGGCAAGCTCGACGTCGACATCAACCGCGTCGCGGCGCCGTGGGCCTCGCTCTCGAACTCGAATACACGCGAGTTCGTCTCGTCCAAGGTCGGCTGCTACATCTTCCAGCCGATCCTCGGCGCGATGGATCTCACGAATACCTGCCTGAAGTAGCTCGGCGCAGCCGCGCCTCCGCGCTACCCTCGCGTCGTGCCCAGCCGCCCGCTCTCCCAGCGCGACGACCTCCGCAACGTCGCGATCATCGCGCACGTCGACCACGGCAAGACGACGCTCGTCGACGCCATGCTCTGGCAGTCCGGCTCGTTCCGGGAGAACCAGGACGTCGCCGAGCGCGTGCTCGACTCGGGCGACCTCGAGCGCGAGAAGGGCATCACGATCCTCGCCAAGAACACGTCCGTGCGGCTCGGCGAGAAGAAGATCAACATCATCGACACGCCGGGCCACGCCGACTTCGGCGGCGAGGTCGAGCGCGGGCTGACGATGGTCGACGGCGTGCTCCTGCTCGTCGACGCCTCGGAAGGGCCGCTGCCGCAGACGAGGTTCGTGCTGCGCAAAGCATTGGAAGCACGCCTACCGGTGGTGTTGGTCGTGAACAAGGTCGACCGTCCGGACGCACGGGTCGAGGAGGTCGTGAACGAGGTGTACGAGCTCTTCCTCGACCTCGACGCGACGGGGGAGCAGATCGAGTTCCCGATCGTGTACACGGTCGCCCGCGAGGGCAAGGCCGGGCTCGACCCGAACGCGCTCGCCGGCGACCTGACGCCGCTCTTCGAGACGCTGCTCGAGACGATCCCGGCGCCCTCCCACGACCCCGAGCATCCGCTGCAGGCGCTCGTCACGAACCTCGACGCCTCGCCCTACGTCGGGCGGCTCGCCCTGCTCCGCGTCCGCCACGGCACCCTCCGCAAGGGGCAGCAGATCGCCTGGTGCCGGGCGAACGGCGAGATCCAGACCGCGCGCGTCACCGAGCTGCTCATCACGGAGGCGCTCGACCGCGTGCCCGCGGAGGAGGCCGGCCCGGGCGAGATCGTGGCGCTCGCCGGCCTGCCGGAGGTGACGATCGGCGAGACGATCGCCGACCCAATCGACCCCCGCCCGCTCCCGGTCACGGTCGTCGACGAGCCGAGCCTCTCGATCACGGTCGGGATCAACACCTCGCCGCTCGCAGGCGCCGAGGGCGACCGGCTGACCGCGAGCCAGGTCAAGCAGCGGCTCGACCAGGAGCTCGTCGGCAACGTCTCGCTGCGCGTCCTCCCCACCTCGCGTCCCGACACCTGGGAGGTGCAGGGCCGCGGCGAGCTCCAGCTCGCGGTGCTCGCCGAGCTGATGCGCCGCGAGGGCTTCGAGCTGACGATCGGCAAGCCCGAGGTGCTCGTCCGCGAGCTCGACGGTCTCCGCCACGAGCCGGTCGAGCGGGTCGCGATCGACGTGCCCGAGGAGTTCGTCGGCGTCGTCACGCAGCTGCTCGCCCTGCGCAAGGGCCGGATGCAGCAGATGGTCAACCACGGCACCGGCTGGGCGCGGATGGAGTACCTCGTCCCCGCGCGCGGCCTGATCGGGTTCCGCACCGAGTTCCTGACCGAGACGAGAGGGTCGGGGATCATGCACCACGTCTTCGAGCGCTGGGAGCCGTGGTTCGGCGAGCTCCGCACGCGGCCGACCGGCAGCCTCGTCGCCGACCGCCGCGGCCAGGCGACCGGCTTCGCGATCGAGAACCTCCAGGAGCGCGGCTCCCTGTTCGTCGCGCCCGGCGACGAGCTCTACGAGGGCATGGTCGTCGGCGAGAACGCCCGCCGGGAGGATCTCGACGTCAACGCCTCCAAGCCGAAGAAGCTGACGAACATGCGGGCCGCCTCGGCCGACGAGCTCGTCCGCCTGATCCCGCCCCGCCCGCTCTCGCTCGAGCAGGCGCTCGAGTTCATCCGGGACGACGAATGCGTCGAGGTGACGCCGCGTCGGTGCGGCTGCGGAAGGTCGAGCTCTCCGCATCCAAGCGCGCCACGGCAGCTTCCAGAGCCAAACGGGAGCGTGAGCTGGCGTCAACCTAGGCGGTGAACCACCGAACGGAGGATTGGTCAACCGCCCCTTGATCGAGCATGGTGATCACAGGCCCTGTGCGGCGGGGCCTCCCGGCAAGACCAAGACGGAGAGAGACGAGGGCGAATAATCACCACCGAACTGCCCGCGAAGATCAGGGCTGTCCCCACCGGCGGCCCGTTCTTCCGGATCTGACGCGCCAGCGGCGCGCATCACCGGCGGAGACGAGGGCAGATCGAGAGCGAAAGCCGGGCCGGCGGCGGCCCGGCTTTCGCGTCTTCTGGCGGTTAGATCGTGGGTGGGTTCGGGTCCGGCGGGAGCGGGGTCGGGTCCGGCCTCGGCGACGGCGGGCCAGGCTCGGTGGGCCCGGGCGGGCCGGGCAGCGGATCCGGTGTGGGTGTCGGTGGTTCGAGGCTCATGTCCCACTCGTGCCCTCAGAGCGTGTGCCGCACACCCGCCTCGTCCTCGAGAAGGCACGGAATCTGATTCGCGCAGCGAATCAGATTCCAGCCTTTCCGGCGCCGCCGCGACGCCGAGGAGTCACTCCTCCTCGAGCTTGATCGCCGCGGAGTTGATGCAGTAGCGGAGGCCGGTGGGGTGCGGCCCGTCGGGGAACACGTGCCCGAGGTGGCCGCCGCAGTCGGCGCACATCACCTCGGTGCGCACCATCCCGTACGCCGTGTCGGTCTCCTCCTCGAGCGCCTCGTCGCTCGCCGGCGCGTAGAACGCCGGCCAGCCGCAGCCCGAGTCGTACTTCGCGTCGCTCGTGAAGAGCGTCTTTCCGCAGCCGGCGCAGTGGTACGTGCCGGGCTCGAACGTGTGGTCGTACTCGCCCGTGAACGGCCGCTCGGTGCCCTTCTCGCGCAGCACGTGGTACTGCTCGGGCGTCGAGCTCGGCGCGCCACTCGGCGTCGGTCTTCTGCACCTTGGTCATCTGTTCACCGTCGACATGTCGGGGTAGCGGTCGCCGGCCGCGGCGCCCTTGGGGAACGCCGCCTCGAGCCGGTCGAGGTCGTCTTCGGTGAGCTCGACGTCGCAGCGGCGCCGGCGTTCTCCTCGAGGTAGCGGACGCGCTTCGTGCCGGGAATCGGCACGATGTCCTCGCCGCGCGAGAGCACCCACGCGAGCGCGAGCTGGCCGGCGTGCAGCCCTTCTCCTCGGCGATCTCCTCCACCTTCGCGACGAGGTCGAGGTTCTGCTGGAAGTTCTCGCCCTGGAAGCGCGGCCGCGGCGGCGGAAGTCGTCCGCGTCCAGGTCGTCGAGCGTCTTGATGCGGCCGGAGAGGAAGCCGCGGCCGAGCGGGCTGTAGGCGACGAAGCCGATCCCGAGCTCGCGGGCCGTCGGCGAGGATCTCGTCCTCCGGGTCGCGGGACCAGAGCGAGTACTCCGTCTGCAGCGCCGTGATCGGGTGCACCGCGTGTGCGCGCCGGATCGTGTCCGGCGCCGCCTCGGAGAGCCCGAGGTGACGCACCTTGCCGGCCTCGACGAGCTCCTCCATCGCGCCGACCGTCTCCTCGATCGGCGTCTTCGGGTCGACGCGGTGCTGGTAGTAGAGGTCGATGTGCTCGACGCCGAGCCGCTTCAGGCTCGCGTCGCAGGCCTGGCGCACGTAGTCGGGCGTGCCGTTGATGCCGAGGTAGCTGCCGTCCTCGCTGCGCTCGTTGCCGAACTTCGTCGCGAGGACGATCTGCTCGCGCCGGTCGGCGATCGCGCGGCCGACGAGCTCCTCGTTCGTGAACGGGCCGTACATGTCGGCGGTGTCGAGGAACGTGACGCCGAGCTCGATCGCGCGGTGGATCGTGGCGATCGCCTCGCCCTCGTCCGCGGTCCCGTAGAACTCCGACATGCCCATGCAGCCGAGCCCGAGCGCCGACACTTCGAGGCGCTGACCGAGTGTGCGGCCGAGTGTGCGTTTCTCCATACGGACAGCGTCGCAGACCGCATAGGGTTGCCGTCATGGCCAAGGACTATGCGATCGTCAACATCAAGGAGCTCGAGGACCAGGCCGTCAAGTTCGGCCTCTCCCCGAACGTCGAAGCGCGCTTCGGGCGCAAGGCGACCGACGCGAAGCAAGGTGGGTTCAGCTACCAGAGGCTCGCCCCGAACTACCGCCAGCAGTTCGGCCACAAGCACGAGGGCCAGGAGGAGTTCTACGTCGTCCTCAGCGGCGGCGGGACGATCAACCTCGAGGGCGACGCGCACGAGATCAAGCGGTGGGACGTCGTCCGTGTCGCACCGGCCGTCGCGCGCGGCTTCGAGGCAGGGTCGGACGGCCTCGAGCTCGTCGTCTTCGGCGCCGGCGAGACCGGCGACGCGACGATGATCGAGAGCTTCTGGGAGGACGTCGCTCGGGCTCGGGCTCGGGCTCGGGCTAAGCGTCGTCCTCCGCCTCCTCGGCCTGCTCGCCGAGCTCGACGATGTCGCCGTCGTGGAAGAGCACGCCCTTGCACGCGACGCGCCACTTCGGCTTGCGCCGCAGCAGGTACTCGAGGTCCATCGCGAAGTGCTTGAACTCCTCCTGCTGCGCGTTCTCCATGATCGCGCGCGCCTCGGCGTCCTTCTCGATGCTGATCCGCTGCTCGTACCAGCTGATCGCCTCGACCTCCTCGGTCAGCGAGGTGATCATGCGCGCGAACGTGCGCGTCTCCGCGGACAACTCGTCCGGCGGCTCGTGATACTGGTTCTCGGCCACTACGCTCCCTTCTGCGCTTCGAGCTGGAGGTCGCCTGCTCCTTGCGGTGAGCCATCACCATGCGACTCGGCGGGGTGCTCCTCGAACCGGTAGCGCACGATCGGGTTCTTCGCCGCGCGCACCTCGTCGAGCCGGCGCACCGGCCGGTGGTGCGGGGCGTCGTGCAGCAGCTCCGGGGTCTCGTCGGCCTCGCGCGCGATCGCGAGCAGCGCGTCGACGAACGCGTCGAGCGTCTCCTTCGCCTCCGACTCGGTCGGCTCGATCATCAGCGCCTCCGGGACGACGAGCGGGAAGTAGATCGTCGGCGGATGGAAGCCGTAGTCCATCAGCCGTTTCGCGACGTCGAGTGCGCTGACTCCGTGCTCGCGCTTCAACGTGCGCGCGCTGAGCACGAACTCGTGCATGCACAGCCGGTCGAACGGCAGGTCGTACGCCTCCTTCAGCCGCGCGAGCAGGTAGTTCGCGTTCAGCACCGCGACCTCGCTCATCTCCTTCAGCGCCGGGGCCGTACGAGCGGATGAACGCGTAGGAGCGGACGAACACGCCGAACGGGCCGCTGAACGCGCGCACCTTGCCGATCGTCTTCGGACGGTCGTATTCGAGCCGGTACGTCGCGCCGTCGCGCACGACGACGGGCACCGGCAGGTACGGCTCGAGGATGTCGCGCACCGCGATCGGGCCGCCGCCGGGGCCGCCGCCTCCGTGCGGCTGCGAGAACGTCTTGTGCAGGTTGATGTGCACGACGTCGAAGCCCATGTCGCCCGGCCGTGAGATGCCACAGACGGCGTTCAGGTTCGCGCCGTCGTAGTACATGAGCGCGCCGGCGCCGTGGAAGATGTCGCGGATCTCCTCGATGTTCTCGTCGAAGAGGCCGAGCGTCGACGGATTGGTGAGCATCAGGCCCGCGGTGTGCTCATCGACCTTGCCGCGCAGATCCTCGACGTCGATGTTGCCGCGCGCATCCGTCTTCACCGGCGTCAGCTCGTAGCCGGCCATCGTCACGCTCGCGGGATTCGTGCCGTGCGCGGTGTCGGGGATGACGATCTTCCTCCGCTGCTCGCCCTCGCCCTTGTCGGCGAAGTAGGCGCGGAAGAGCATCAGTCCCGTCAGCTCGCCCTGGCTGCCGGCGGCGGGCTGCAGCGAGATCGCATCGAGGCCCGTCACCTCGCGCAGGATCTCCTGCAGGCGCCACTCGAGCTCGAGCGCGCCCTGCGCGGCGTCGTCCTCGGCGAGCGGGTGCAGGCCGGCGAAACCCGGGATCCCGACGAGCCGCTCGTTGACGCGCGGGTTGTACTTCATCGTGCAGCTCCCGAGCGGGTAGAAGCCCGTGTCGATGCCGAAGTTGCGCGTCGACAGCTCGGTGAAATGCCGCAGCACCTCCGGCTCGGCGAGCTCGGGCAGGCGCGGCGGCTCCTTGCGCGCGAGCTCCTCGGGGAGCTCGGGCACCGGCAGGTCCGGCTTCGGCACGCCGATCCCGCGGCGGCCCTGCTGCGACTTCTCGTAGATCAGCTTCACCGAGTCTCCTCTAACCATGGTCTCCTCAACCATGCGCGAGCGCCTCCACCAGCCGGTCGATCTCCTCGACCGTGCGCTTCTCCGTCACGGCGACGAGCAGCGCGTCGTCCAGCCCGGCGTAGTCGCGTCCGAGCGGGTAGCCGGCGTAGATCCCCTTCGCGCGGGCGGCGCGCGAGCGCCTCGCGCGCGTTCCGTCCGGTGTGCACGGCAAACTCCTTGAACGTTGTCCGTTCGGGAAACACCGGCTCGAGCCCTGCCCTGGCGAGCTCTGACTGCGCATAGGAACGCAGCGCCATGCAGGTCTCCCCCAGCTCCTTGACACCCTGCGGTCCCAGCAGGCTCAGGTGCACCAGCCCTGCGAGCGCCAGCAGCGTCTGGTTGGTGGTGATGTTCGACGTCGCCTTCTCGCGCCTGATGTGCTGTTCGCGCGTCTGCAGGGTGAGCACATAGCCGCGCTCACCCGCGGCGTCCACCGTCTCGCCGACGATCCGTCCCGGCAGGCGCCGGATGTAGTCGTTGCGCGCGGCGAGGAAGCCGTAGTGGGGGCCGCCGTAGCTCATGGCGTTGCCCGCGCCCTGCCCCTCGCCGATCGCCATCGCGCAGCCGTATGCCCCCGGCGCCTCGAGCACGCCGAGCGACACCGGGTCGACGTGCGCGATCGGCATCGCCCCTGCGTCGTTCGCCGCCGCGGCGAGCTCGGGCGCGCTCTCGAGCACGCCGAAGAAGTTCGGCTGCTGGAAGATCACCGCCGCCGCGTCCACCGCGGCCTCGCGCACGCGCTCCGGGTCGGTCGCACCGCCCTCGTGCGCCACCTCGACGACCTCGAGCCCGAAGCCCGGCGCGTACGTCTTGATCACCTGGCGCACCTGTGGGTTGGTCGCCTCGGTCACGACCACGCGCGAGCGGCGCGTCGCGTGCTTCGCGACGAAGCACGCGTCGGCGGCCACCGTCGTGCCGTCGTAGCCCGACGCGTTCGAGACATCCATGCCCGTGAGCTCGCAGATCGCGGTCTGGTACTCGAAGATCGCCTGCAGCACGCCCTGGCTCATCTCGGGCTGGTACGGCGTGTACGCGGTCAGCAGCTCACCGCGTTGCAGTACCGCGTCGACGACGGCCGGCACGTAGTGGTCGTAGATCCCGGCGCCGAGGAAGCAGACCTCGTCGACCACGTTGCGCGCGGCGAGCTCCTCCATGTGCCGCTGCAGCTCGGCCTCGGTCAGTGCCGGGTCGATCGCGAGCTCGCGCCGGTAGCGCACGCCGTCCGGGATGTCGCGGAACAGCTCCTCGACGGACGAGACGCCGATCGCGCCGAGCATCTCCTCGCGATCCGCGTCGGTCAGCGACAGATAGCTCATGCGCTGGCGAGCACGTCGCGGTAGCCGGCGACGTCGAGCAGCTGATCGCGCTCGTCGGGGTTCGACATGCGGATGCGGATCAGCCAGCCGTTCCCGTACGGGTCGTCGTTCACGGTCTCGGGCGCGTCCACGACCTGCTGGTTCACCTCGAGCACCTCGCCGGAGAGCGGCGAGATCAGGTCGGAGACCGCCTTGACCGACTCGACCTCGCCGTAGGAGCCGTCCTTCGAGACGGTCGAGCCGAGATCGGGCGGCTCGAAGTGCACCAGCTCGCCGAGCGCGTCCTGTGCGAACCACGTGACGCCGAGCACCGCCTCGTCGCCGTCGATGCGCGCCCAGTCGTGCTCGGGGTGGTACTTGAGGTCGTCCGGATACGACTCGCTCGCGGCCACGTTCAGGACTCCTTCTTGTAGAGGGGCTTCTTGGCAACTTCGGCGCGGCGCTCCTTGCCACGCACGTCGATCACGAGCTCCGTACCGCTCTTGCTCGCGGCGGCCGGGACGTAGCCCATGCCGATCCCGACGTCGAGCATCGGCGACAACGACCCGGAGGTGACCTCGCCGCGCGCGTCGCCGGCGGTGATCGCCATTCCCTGGCGCGGGATCGCCTTTTCCGTCATCCGGAACGGCACGAGCTTCTGCTCCGGGCCGCGCTCCTTGATCTCACGCAGCCGCGCGACGCCGGTGAAGTCGGTGTCGAGTGCGCACGCCCAGCCGAGGCCGGACGAGATCGCGTCCCACTGCGGCCCGATGTCGTTGCCGTGCAGCGGGTAGCAGACCTCGAGCCGCAGCGTGTCGCGCGCTCCGAGCCCTGCCGGCGTGACGCCGCGCGCGAGCACCGCGTCCCAGAGCTGCCCGGCCTCGTCGGCCATGCAGCCGAGCTCGACGCCGTCCTCGCCCGTGTAGCCGGTGCGGTTCACCATCACCTCGACGCCGTCGATCTCGCCCATCGCCCAGGTGAAGGCTTTCGCAGCGGGCAGGCCGAGCTTCTCGCGCGCGTTCGGGCCCTGGACGGCGAGCAGCGCGTAGTCCTCGGAGACGTCGCGCACGTCCGAGCCGCGCAGCTCGTGCTCCTTGAGCCAGCGCGAGCACGGCGTCCGTGTTCGACGCGTTGGCGACGATCAGGTACCGGTGACCGTCGAGCCGGTAGACGATCAGGTCGTCGATGATCCCGCCCTGCTCGTTGGTGAGCAGCGTGTACTGCGCGTCGCCGACCTCCAGGCGGTCGACGTCGTTCGAGAGCCTCGCCTGCAGGAGATCGCGTGCGGTCGGCCCTTCGACCTCGATCTCGCCCATGTGCGAGACGTCGAACACGCCGGCGTCCGTGCGCACGGCCCTGTGCTCGGCGATCACGCCCTCGTACTGCACGGGCATCTCCCAGCCGGCGAAGGGGACCATGCGCGCGCCGAGCGCGACGTGACGGTCGTGAAGAGGCGTCCTCCGGAGCGTCTGCACCGGAGGCGATGCTAACCCGCGGCCTCGGCCGCGGCGCGGGTAGCCGCAGCGGCAAAGAGAGAGGCCCTGCCGACGAAGTCGACAGGGCCTCTGACCGGGTCGTGTTGGGACTGCACTCCAGTCCCGAGAGGGCACCGCGCTTGTTGCCGGCGGTGGCGAGCGCTAAACATGGTGTCTGACACCCTCGCGCGGGCTCGTCAGGGCGTGGCAATCCGAAGAGGTGTCAGACACCTTTCGAGCTACGCCGCGCCCACGTGCGCGGCCGGGGTGTCGGACACCAGTCAGTCGTCGCGCAGGAAGGACGGGACGTCCAGCGAGTCGCCCGGGTCGAACTCCGGCCCGCGGCCGGTCCCGGACGGCGCCGTCTCGACCGCCGCCGCGGGCGCGTCGGCGGCGCTGGGTGCCGAAGCCGGTCGCGATCACGGTCACGCGGACCTCGTCGCGGAGGTTCTCGTCGATCACCGCGCCGAAGATGACGTTCGCGTTCTGGTCGGCGGCGCCGGTCACGACCTCGGCCGCCTCGTTGACCTCGAAGAGGCCGAGGTCGAGCGGGCCGCTGATGTTGAGCAGGATGCCCGTCGCGCCCTCGATCGACGACTCGAGGAGCGGCGAGCTGACGGCGGTGCGCGCCGCCTCGGCTGCGCGGTTCTCGCCCTGGCCGATGCCGATGCCCATCAGCGCCGAGCCGGCGTCGCGCATGATCGTGCGCACGTCGGCGAAGTCGAGGTTGACGATGCCGGGCACGGTGATCAGGTCGGTGATGCCCTGCACGCCCTGGCGCAGGATGTCGTCGGCCATCTTGAACGCGTCGGAGAGCGGCGTCTTCTTCTCGACCACCTGCAGCAGCCGGTCGTTCTCGATCACGATCAGCGTGTCGACCTTCTCGGCGAGCTCGACGATCCCCTGCTCGGCCTGCTGCGCGCGGCGGCGGCCCTCGAAGGTGAACGGCCGCGTGACGACGCCGACGGTCAGCGCCTCGAGCTCGCGCGCGAGCTCGGCGACGATCGGCGCGCCGCCGGTGCCGGTGCCGCCGCCTTCGCCGGCGGTGACGAAGATCATGTCGGCGCCCTTCAGCGCCTCCTTCAGCTCGTCGCGGCTCTCCATCGCGGCCTCGTGGCCGACGTTCGGGTCGGCGCCGGCGCCGAGCCCGCGCGTCGCCTTCGCGCCGATGTGGATCTTCACGTCGGCGTCGCACATCAGGAGCGCCTGCGCGTCGGTGTTCACGGCGACGAACTCGACGCCCGTGAGGCCCGCGTCGACCATGCGGTTGACGGCGTTCGTGCCGCCGCCGCCGACGCCGACGACCTTGATCACGGCGAGGTAGTTGCCGGAACGGTCTCTCATCTCGATGTGGCTCGACCTCAAGCTGTAGTGCAGGGTGGGGCTGTCGAGCTCCTCCTTCCTTCGGGAGAGTACGGCGGTTTCCTGCCCTGTCAATGCGGAAACGTCGAGCTCGACCACCATAACCCTCAACCTCAACCTACGACTTGAGAGTTGCGCCGAGAGCACCGGGACGCTCGGGAACGCTCACGTCGAGGTAGCCGCCGCCTGCCAGCGCCGCCCCGGTCGCGTGCAGGATCCGGCGCGCGATCGCGAGCTTCAGCGCGCAGGTCGCCGAGGTCGCCGAGGCGGAGCTCGAGCCCGCCTCCGAGCACGAGCGTCAGCTCCTTCCCCGCCCGCACGCTGCGGATGCCCCCGGGGAGGCGCGCGCCGCCGAGCGGCGCGAGCGCCGTCGCCGCGTCGAGCAGCGATCGCGGCAGCGCGCCGCCGACGCGCACGCGCACGCCCTTCGTGCACCCAGAGGCGCGGCAGATGCGAGAGGCGCGGATGCGCGAGCGGCCGGAGCACCCGCCCGGTCGCGGCGACGAGGTACGCCTTGTCCGAGCGGCGCAGCACGAGCACCGGCCTCTCGGGCCGGATCACGATCCGCAGCGTGTGCGGGAACGAGCGGTCGTACGTGAACGAGCGCACGCCGGGGATCGGCGAGACGCGGCGGTCGAGGCCGGCGCCTTCGACCGCGAGCAGGCTCGCGCCCGAGCTCGTCCGCGAGCGCCTTCCGGACCTGAGCGCGGAGCACAGGCGTGCCGCCGCGAACGTCGAGCGTGCGGACCGCGAAGACCGACGTCTCGCGGGCCGCGGCGTAGCCGCCGACGGCGAGCGCCAGCAGCGCCAGCCCGGTGACCACCGAGCGGACGCGACGGCGCAGCGGCAGACGCTCGGCGACGCCACGGCGCGCGGGCAGCACCGCCGTGCGGGCCGTCGACCTCTTCCGGGCTGCCACAAGCGACTCTTCGCCGCCGCGCGCCCTATCCCCTACAGCGGCGGCAGCTCGAGCGGGCCGAGGAACCGCACCTCGTGCTCGAGCTCGACGCCGAACCGCTCGTGGACGCGGCGGCGCGCCTCGGCCATCAGCGCGATGCAGTCGGCGCGACGTCGCGCCGCCCGCGTTCTCGATGAAGTTCGCGTGCCGCGGCGAGATGACCGCGCCGCCGATCCGGTGGCCCTTCAGGCCGCACTCCTCGATCAGCCGCCCGGCGCCCGGCCCCGCCGTCGGGTTCTTGAAGACGCTGCCGAACGTGCGCTTGTTCGTCGGCTGCGTCGCCTTGCGCTGCGCGAGCAGCTCGGCGGCGCTCGCCTTGATCGCGTCGGGCGTGCTCGGCTCGAGCCGGAAGCGGACCTGCGCGACGACCTCGCCCGGCGCGAGGCCGAGTGGCGGTAGGCGAGGTCGAGCTCCTCCGGGCCGAGCGTGCGCGCGCCGTCCGCGTCGACGACGACCGCGTCGACGAGCACGTCGCGCCACTCGCGGCCGTACGCGCCCGCGTTCATGCGCACGCCGCCGCCGGCCGTGCCGGGGATCGCCGAGGCGAACTCGAAGCCGCCGAGCCCGGCGTCGCGCGCCCGGTGCAGGCAGACCGCGTTCGTCGCGCCGCCGCCCGCGACGAGCATCTCGCCTTCGACGCGGGCGGCCGCGAGCTCGCCGGCGAGCTGCAGGACGAGCGCGTCGACGCCGTCGTCGTGGACGAGCAGGTTCGAGCCGAGCCCGATCGATCTCGACCGCGTGCCTCCTCGCTCGCGCGCCCAGCGCAGCAGCTCCTCGCAGCTCGTCGATGCGTCTCGGGCCGCGCGAACCAGCGCGCCGGCCCGCCGGTGCCGATCGTCGTGTAGCGCGCGAGCGCGACGCTTCTCCTCGACCTGCACGCCGCGCGAGCGCTCGCGAGCAGCGCCGGCGGCGCGGTCGACGTCGCCGGCGCCGAGCACGAGCAGCACGTCGCCGGGCTGCGCGCGCCGCGCTCAGCCGTGCCGCGCCGTCCTCGACGCGTCGGAGTCCAGGCGGCGAGCACGCCGCGGTCGCTCGAGCGCGTCGACGACGAGCTTGCCCGTCACGCCGGGGAGCGGCTGCTCGCGCGCCGGGTAGACGTCGGTGACCGTGACGTCGTCGGCCGCGGCGAGCGCCGCGGCGAGCTCGCGGCGCGAGGTGCCGCGTGCGCGAGTAGAGGTGCGGCTGGAAGAGCACGCGCACGCGCGCGCCCGGGAAAGCGCTCGCGCACGGCGGCGATCGTCGCGGCGATCTCGGTCGGGTGGTGGCCGTAGTCGTCGACGATCGTCACGCCGCCGGCCTCGGGGACCTCGAAGCGCCGGCCCGTGCCCGGTGAAACGGCGCGAGCGCCGGCTCGGCCTCGTCGCGCGGCACGCCCGCGAGCTCGAGCGCGGCGAGCGCCGCGCCGGCGTTGCGCCGGTTGTGCTCGCCCGGCAGCGCGAGCTCGCCGTCGAACGGCGGCGCGTCGCGCACGACGTGCGTCGCGCCGACGAGCCAGCGCTCGAACGCGTCCTCGAGCTCGGCCGAGCGACGCGAACTCGGTGTGGTGGTCGAGCTCGACGTTCGTGACGACCGCGATCTCGGCCGGCAGCCCGAAGACCGTGCGGTCCGACTCGTCGCCCTCGACGACGAGCCAGCCCTCCCCGAAGCCCGCGTTCGAGCCGAGCTGCGGCACCGGCGCGCCGATCAGCCAGGCGGGGTCGCGCCCGGTCTCGCGCAGGACGAACGCGATCATCGCCGCCGTCGTCCCCTTGCCGTGCGTGCCGGCGACGACGATCGACGCGCCGCAGCCGAGACGAGCTCGGCGAGGAACTCCGCGCGCCGCAGCCCGGGCACGCCCGGGTACGCGGACGAGACGACCGCCTCCCAGCCGTCGGGCACGACCGGCTCGGGCGCGATCTCGACCGCGCACGCCCGTCGAGCGGCTCGAGGTACGGCGTGCGGACGCGGTCCCAGCCGCCGACCTCGGCGCCCCAGGCGCGCGCGAGCTGCGCGTACGCGCGAGAGCCGGCGCCGCCGATCCCGACGAACCAGAGCCGGCGGCCGGTCACGGCCGGGACTCTCGCGCGCAAGCGCGATCAGCTCCTCGGCGATCTCCTCGGCCGCGTCGGGCCGCGCGACCGCGCAGCATCGCCTCGCCCATCTCGCTCGAGCCGCGCGGGGTCGTCGAGCAGCGAGCGGACGATGGTCGGGCACGTCGTCGAGGTCGAGCTCGCGCACCATGATCGCGCCGCCCGCCGCACGAAGTACTCGGCGTTCTGCGCCTGGTGGTCGCCGGTCGCGAACGGGTACGGCACGAGGATCGCCGGCTGGCCGGCGGCGGCGATCTCCCAGACCGTCGCTGCCCGAGCGCGCGAGCACGAGGTCGGCCGCCGAGTAGGCGGCGCCGATGCGCTCGGTCTCGGGGATCACGCGGTAGTCGGCTGCGCTGCACGCGCCTGCGCACCGAGTCGAAGTCGCGCGCGGCCGGTGATGTGCAGGATCGCCGGCCCGAGCGTCGCCGAACGTCTCCGACGACGAGCTCGTTGAGCGAGCTGCGCGCCGGCGAGCGCGCCGGCGACGAGCGAGCACCGCGCCCGTCCTGCGGCAGCTCGAAGATCTCGCGCGCCTCGCTCTGGTCGAATGGGCGCGAGCGGGCGGGGATCGGGCGGCCGACGACGCGCACCTTCGCGCCGGTGGCCGGTGCGCAGCGGGTACGCGAGGAAGAGCCGGCTTCGCGAACGGCAGCGCGAGCCGGTTCGCGAGCCCGAGGTGCGCGTCGGCCTCGGTCAGCGCCGCCGGGATGCGCAGCGTCGCGGCGGCGAAGACCATCGGGCCGGCGACGAAGCCGCCGCCGCCGAGGACGACGTCGGGCCGGCGCGCGCGCAGGATGCGCGCGGCAGGCGCGCGGCGCGGCGCCGGCCAGCATCGAGCGCACGTGCGAGCTCGAGCGACGGACGGCGCGGCAAGCCGCTGATGCGAAAGGTGTCGAGCTCGTAGCCGGCTTCAGGAACGAGCTGCGCTTCGACGCGATCCGGCGACCCGGCGAACGTCACGTGGACGCCGCGTTCCGTCAGCGCGTCCGCTACTGCGAGCGCGGGCAGCACGTGCCCGGCCGTTCCCCCGGCTGCGATCAGGCACCGAAGCTGCCGCTGCATCGCCACGTTGCGCGATGTTAAGGAGAATCCCGACCGCGGCGAGCAGCACCACGAGGCTCGAGCCGCCGTAGGAGAGGAACGGCAGCGGGATCCCGGTCAGCGGGGCGGCCCCCATCACGGCCGAGATGTTGACGGCGGCCTGGCCGCAGACGAGCACGGTCAGCCCGGCCGCGAGCCGCTTCCCGAACGGATCGCGGCAGCGGAGCGCGATGTCGAAGCCCGCGTAGGCGAAGAGGGCGTACGCGGCGATCACGGCGAGGACACGCCGACGAGCCCGAGCTCCTCGCCGATGTTCGCGAGCATCATGTCCGTGTGCGCCTCCGGGAGGTAGAAGATCTTCTGGATCGCCCTGGCCGAGCCCGACGCCGAAGATGCCGCCGGAGCCCATGCCGATCATCGCCTGGACGATCTGGAAGCCGGTGCCCTGCGCGTCGTGCCACGGGTGGAGGAACGCGAAGAAGCGCGCGCGCCGGTACGGCTCGAGCCAGATCGCGATCGTGCCGAGCGCGCCGGCGATCGCCATCGCCGCGAACGAGCGTGCGCCCCGGCGTGCCGGCGACGACGCAGCATCGCCGAGCAGCATCACCATGAGCGCGATCGCGGTTCCCATGTCGGGCTCGAGGATCAGCAGCACGCAGAAGACCGACGGCGAGCGCGCCGACGGGGCGCCAGAGCTCGCGCAGGTCGCGCGGCGCCGGGCGGCGTGAGAGGTACGCCGCCGCCCAGATCGCGAGCGCGAGCTTCGCGAGCTCGGACGGCTGGAAGACGGCGGGGCCGAGCGAGATCCAGCGGCGCGCGCCGTTGACCGCCGGCCCGATCGCGAGCACGGCGACGAGCAGGACGAGCGAGCCGACGATCAGCATCGGCGCGAGCGCGCGCAGCCGCCGGTAGTCCCAGCGCTGCGCGACCATCATCAGCACGATCCCGAGCGCGGCGTAGATGCCCTGCCGCTTCAGGTAGTAGCTCGGGTCCTTGCCGCCGACCGCGGCGGCCGCCGACGTCGCGCTGTAGACCATCACGAGCCCGAACGCGACCAGCGCGAGCGTGACGAGGATCAGCAGCCTCGAATCGAGCTCACGCCGCTTCATCAATGCTGGGTTCGCGGGGGCCGGGCCGATTCCTCGCCCGGGTATCGCTCAGTCGTGCCGCGCGAGGAAGTCGCCGACGGCCCGCATGTAGGCGTCGCGCTCCTCCCAGAACGGCAGGTGCGACGAGGCCTCGAGGATCACCTGCTCCGTGTCCGGGATGCCGGCGACGAGCGGCTCCTGCAGTGCCGGCGTCGCCTCGTCGTGACGGCCGCTGATCACGAGCGTCGGCACGCCGATCTCGCCGAGGCGGTCCTCCGACTGCCAGTCGCGGATGCTGCCGATGACGTGGAACTCGGACGGCCCGTTCATCGTGTGGTAGACGGTCGGGTCCTCCTCGATCGCCGCGAACGCGCGGTTGACCTCGTCGGGCCACTCCTCGAGCCGGCAGAGGTGCCGCTTGTAGAAGACGAGGCACGCCTCTGCGTACTCCGGGTCGTCGGTGGTGGCCGCGTCCTCGTGCCGGCGGAGCGTCGCCTCGACCTCCGGCGGCAGGTCGGCACGCAGGCCGTTCGCCTCGCGCGACGAAGCCCGGGAACGACGCCGCGGTGTTCGACAGCACGAGCGCCTGCAGGCCGCGCGGCTGGGTGAGCGCGTGCTCCTGCGCGAGGAAGCCGCCCCACGACTGCCCGAGCACGTGGTAGCGGTCGCCGATCCCGAGGTGGTCGATCAGGTTCGCGAGCTCGCGGACGAACAGCTCGACCGTCCAGAAGTCGGCGCCGCGCTCCGGCAGGTGCGTCGACCTGCCGTTGCCGAGTTGGTCGTAGAAGACGACGGCGCGCCCGTCGCGGGCGAGGTCGGTCAGCGAGAGCAGGTAGTCGTGCGTCGCGCCGGGGCCGCCGTGCAGCGTGACGAGCGGCGCAGGCCCGTCGCGGCGCAAGTCGCCGACGACGCGGTACCACGTCTGGTGGCCGTCGAACCCGGCATGCCCCTCGCTCTCCGTCACGACGGCAACTCTACGACGGCGGCACGGAACGTGTCGCCCCGCTGCTCGAAGTTGTCGAACTGGTCATAGCTCGCGCACGCGGGACTGAGCAGCACGACGTCCCCCGGCTCGGCGAGCGCGGCCGCGTGTGCGACCGCGGCACCGAGCGTCCCGTCGCGGTGGCCGTCGACCAGCGTCGCGAGCCGCTCGGCCTCCGCGCCGATCAGGTGCACCGAGCGGACGTTCGGCCCGATCGCGCCCGCGAGCGGCGCGAAGTCCTCGTTCTTCGGCGAGCCGCCGAGAATCAGGTGCACGGGCTCGTCGGCGTAGGCGGCGAGCGCGCGCAGCGCGGCCGCGACGTTCGTCGCCTTCGAGTCGTTGACGTAGCGCACCCCGCGCCGCTCGCCCACGAGCTCGAGCCGGTGCGGCACGCCGGGGAAGGTGAGCAGCCCCGCGGCAATGTGCTCGTCCGCGATCCCGGCTACGCGCGCGGCCGCCGTGGCGGCGGCGGCGTTCTCGCGGTTGTGCGCGCCGCGCAGCAGCGGCTCCGCGGGCAGCTCGTCGTCGGCGGAGAACTCGATCCCCGGGAGCCCTGAGCCGCGCGGCACGACCTGCGCCCCCGAGCGCTCGAAGATGCGCAGCTTCGCGTCGCGGTAGGCCTCGAAGGAGCCGTGACGGTCGAGGTGGTCAGGCTCGAGGTTGAGGAGGACCGCGACGTCGCACGCGAGCTCGTCGCACGTCCTCGAGCTGGAAGCTCGAGAGCTCGCACACGACCCAGGCCGCGTCACGCACCGAGGTCAGCGGCGTGCCGACATTGCCCGCGACGGCGACGTCGCGGCCGGCGGCGCGGAAGATCGCGCCGAGCAGCTCGGTCGTCGTCGTCTTGCCGTTCGTGCCCGTGACGCCGACGAAGCGCGCATCGGGCAGCAGCCGGTAGCCGAGCTCCACCTCCGACCAGACGGGAACGCCGCGCTCGCGGGCCGCTGCGACGAGCGGCGCCTCGCCGGGAACGCCGGGCGACTTGACGACGACGTCGACGCCGTCGAGCAGCGAGAGGTCGTCCTCGTTCCCGAGCGAGCGGTCGACGAGCACCGGGTCGTCGAGCCGTTCCGCCGCCGAGCGGCCGGAGCGCGCGAGCCCGTAGACGAGCGCTCTCACGCGTGGCCGCGGAACCCGAGGAAGTACTTGTAGAAGAGCGCGAACCCGGCCGCGCAGAAGATCGCGGTCACGATCCAGAAGCGCACCATGATCTTCGTCTCGGACCACGCCTTCATCTCGAAGTGATGCTGAAGCGGCGCTATCAGGAAGATGCGCCGACCCCAGTACTTGAAGCTCACGACCTGCAGGATCACGGACACCGCGTTGATCGCGAAGATCGCGCCGACGAACAGCAGCAGCAGCTCGACCTTCATCATGATCGCCATCGCCGCGATCGCTCCTCCCAGCGCCATGGCCCCGGTGTCGCCCATGAACACCTCGGCCGGGAACGCGTTGAACCAGAGGAAGCCGATGGCCGCTCCGATGAGCGCCGCGCCGATGAAGGCGACGTCGAGGCGATTCTGGATCCGCGGCGGCCCGGAGCGGATGAAGATCGTCACCGCCATGGCGGTCAGCGTCGCAAGGGCGATGATCGACGTCCCGGCGGCGAGGCCGTCGAGGCCGTCCGTCAGGTTCACGCCGTTGACGGCGCCCGCGATGATCAGGAACAGCAGCACGTACCACGCAGGCCCGAGCGGGATCGCGAAGTCCGCGATCGGGACGTAGACCTCGTGGCTCAGGCCCTGATGGTGCGCCGCGAGCCCGACGGCGGCCGTGATCGCGGTCAGCAGCACGATCTTCCAGCGTCCGCGCAGGCCGAGCGAGCGGCGGTGGCGCAGCTTGAGGTAGTCGTCGAGGAAGCCGACGCCGGCGCAGGCGAGCGCCGTGCCGAAGACGGTCAGCGCGGGCAGCGTGTAGTCGCTCAGCGGCAGGAAGGCGATCGCGGCGGCGATCACGATCAAGAGGCCGCCCATCGTCGGCGTGCCCTGCTTCTCGGCGTGCCGCGGGAGCTCCTCGCGGATGTGCTGCCCATACTCGTTCCGGCGCAGGAACGCGATGAACGTCGGGCCACCGAGGATCGCGATGATCATCGCCACGAGCGCTGCTACGAGGACTCTGGACACTAGGCGGTCAAGTTCTCCGCGACGACCTCGAGTCCCACCGAGCGCGAGCCCTTGACGAGCACGACGTCCCCGGGGCGCAACTGCTCGCGGAGACGAGCGGCGGCCTCCGCGGCGGTCGGCACCCACTCGCCGCCGAAGACGCGCGCTTCATCGCCGACCGCGATCACGTGCTCGATCCCGAGCTCGCGGATCAGGCCGGCGATCTCCTCGTGGTAGGCGGGGCTGCCGGCTCCCAGCTCCGCCATCGAGCCGAGGACCGCGACGCGCCTGTGTCCCGCCCCGCGCTCGGCGAGGTGCTCGAGGGCCGCACGCATCGAGACCGGGTTCGCGTTGTAACAGTCGTTCAGCAGCAGCCCGCCGCCGGGCAGGGGCCGCTCCTCCTCGCGCAACTTCGAGAACTCGACAACGAGCTTCTCCGGCAACGGGACGTCGAGGCACTCGGCGACGACCTGCGCGAGGCGCGCGTTCGCGAGCTGGTGACGAGCCGTGAAGCTCGGCTCGAACGAGAGCGGTGCGTCGGCGCCGACGCGCTTGACGACGATGTCGGTCCGCTGTAGGTACGGCTCGAGCAGCGGCTCGTCCGGCACGACCGCGATCCCGCCCGCGGGCAGCGCCGCGATCAGCTCGCCCTTCGCGCGCGCGACGTTCTCGATCGTCTCGACGAGCTCGAGGTGGACGGGACCGACGTTCGTGATCACGCCGACGTCGGGCTCGACGAACGACGCGAGCCACGCGATCTGTCCGAGCCCACGCATCCCCAGCTCGCTGATGCAGAGCTCGGTGTCCTCCTCGATGCGGCAGATCGTCAGCGGCACGCCGATCTCGGTGTTGAAGTTGCCCTCGTTCGCGATCGTGCGCCGGTGCGGCGCGCAGAGCGCGTACAGGATGTCCTTCGTCGACGTCTTGCCCGTCGAGCCGGTGATCCCGACGACGCGCGCCTTCGACCGCTCGCGCACAGCGCGCGCGATCGCGGCGAGCGCCGCGAACGGCGTCGTCGGGCACGAGCGCTGCTGAGGCGCCGCGTGCGAGTGCGTGCTCGACGAAGTCGGAGCCGCCGTCGACGGCGACGAAGAGGTCGCCCTCCTCGATCCGGCGCGAGTCGACCTGCATGCCGGTGACGGCGTCGGCCCACGGACGGGCGACCAGGCGACCGAGCGGCTCCAGCAGGCTCAGCTCCAACGGGATCACGAGGAGAGCAGCTCCCGGGCGACCTCGCGGTCGTCGAACGCGACGTTCCCGGTCGCGATCTCCATCTCGGTGTCGGCGCCCTTGCCGGCGATCACGACGACGTCGCCGGGCGCCGCATCTGCGAGCGCGGTCTCGATCGCCGCGGCGGCGGTCGAGCACGATCTCGAGCCTCCCCTCCGCGACCTGGGCGGCAATCGCCGCCGGGTCCTCGGAGCGCGGGTTGTCGGTGGTGACGATCGCGCGGTCGGCATGTGCTGCGGCGGCGCGGCCCATCAGCGGGCGCTTCTCGCGGTCGCGGTCGCCGCCGGCGCCGAAGACGACGATCAGCTTCCCGTCGCCGAGCCCGCGCGCGGCCTGCAGCACGTTGACGAGCGAGTCGGGCGTGTGCGCGTAGTCGACGATCACCGCGTACGGCTGTCCCTGCTCGACGGACTCGAAGCGGCCCGGCACGCCGTCGACGCGCTCGAGCCCGCGGGCGATCGCGTCGTCGTCGATCCCGAGCTCGCGTGCCGCCCACATGGCGCCGAGCGCGTTCGCGTGGTTGAAGCGGCCGCGCAACCTGAGCGAGAACGGCAGCTCGTCGTTCGGCGCGAACGTGCGCGCGTGCGGCAGCTCGGCCGCGAGCCGTGCTCCCCACTCGTCGCCCACGTTCACGACGGCGCGCTCGGCCTGCGCGAAGAGGGCGCGCTTCGCCGCGTAGTACTCCTCCATCGTGCCGTGGAAGTCGAGGTGGTCCTGCGTGAGGTTCGTGAACACGAGCACCGCGAACCGCGTGCCGGCGAGCCGTCCCTGCGTGCCGGCGATCGACGTCGCCTCCATCGCGCACGAGCGGTCGCCCGCGTCCAGCATCTGGCGGAAGAGCCGCTGCAGGTCGATCGACTCCGGCGTGTTCAGCCCCGTCGGCCGCTGCTCGCCCCCGATCCGGCGCTCGATGTTCGTGAGCAGCGCGGGCCGCCGCCCGGCTTCGTCGAGGATCGAGTGCAACAGGAAGGCGGTCGTCGTCTTGCCGTTCGTGCCGGTGACCGCGGCGACGTCGAGCTCCTGCGACGGCTCGCCGAAGAAGCACGCCGCCGCCGGGCCCATCGCCGCGCGCACGCTCGGCACGAGGAGCTGCGGGACGTCCAGGTCGAGCCGCCGCTCGACGACGAGGGCGACCGCGCCGGACTCGACCGCCTGCGGGGCGAGCTCGTGCAGGTCGTGGCGCGCACCCACGAAGCAGAAGAAGAGCGATCCGGGTGCGACTGCGTGCGTGTCGTAGGCGAGGTCGAGGATCTCGACCGACGGCGCGCCGGCGACGCCGATCGCCTCCGCGAGGCGGTTCAGATCCATCGGGCCCGAAATCTAGCGGGGGCGACGCCGCCGACGGCGGCGACGGCGGCGAATGGGGAGGGCCGACCTGGGCGAAAGTCGCGCCCGGAATGGGATAAGAGATAGAGATGGCTCGCGCGTCGTGCCGGACGATCCTTCTCGCCGCTGCCCTTCTCGCCGCAGCGCTCTGGTGCACCCTCGCCGCTGCAGGCGCCTCCGCGCGGCCGAGCCAGGTCGTGTTCCTGACGCGCCCGGCGAGCGCCGTGCAGGGGAGCACCGTGCGCGCAACGGTCGTCGTCTCGCGAGCCGTGCCGGGGTGCACGGGCACGCTGCGGCACGGAAAGACGTCGACGGCGAAGGTCGCCCCCGTCGCGCGGCTCCGAGCGGCATTTGCGTGGCGGCTGCCGGCAACGGCCGCGCCAGGAGCGTGGACGATCGCCGTCGAGTGCGGGAGCGCGGGGTCGGCGTCGGGGTCGTTCAAGGTGACGCGGCGCACGGCGCCGCCCGCCGCGGTCACGGTCGCGGTCGAGAAGGCCGGCTTCGCCGTCGCCGGCACCGAGCTCGGCTACGGGATCGTGCTGCGCGACACCTCGCCGACTCGCGACGCCGTGGGCGTCACGGTGACGGTGAACGTCGTCGACGCCGCGAACCGCGTGCTGCGCACCGAGACCACGAGAATCTCCGGGCTCCCCGCCGGCTCGACCTACTACTTCGGCGGCGACGTGTTCCTCGACGCCGGCTCGACACCGGCGAACCTGCAAGTGACCGCCCGCGCCGAGAGCGACCAGGCGAAGCGCCTCACGCCGCCGGCGGTGACCGGGCTCGCGGCGGCCGCCGACGCCGCAGGCAAGACGCACGTGCAAGGCCGGCTGACGAACCTGTCCGTCACGAAGCCGATGTCGGCCTTGACGCGGATCTCGGCCGTGATCTTCGACGCGGCCGGCAACGTGATCGGCGGGGGCTTCACGTTCCCGACGGCACCGGTGCAGCCGAACGACCACGTCGACTTCGACCTGCCGGTCACCGGCGTCACCGCCGACCGCATCGGCAGCGTGCAGGTCTCGGCGCCCGGCCTCTAGGGCGTCGTCGTCGTGGTCGGCGGACGAAGCGCATCCGGCGGCACGTTCAGGTACTGCAGGTCGAACTTCGCGATCTCCGCGAAGGCCGGCGCGGCGACGACGCCGCCGAAGATCGCGCGCGTCGGGTCGTCGACCATGACGAGGATCGCGAGCCGCGGGTGCTTCACCGGCACGAAGCCGACGAAGGACGCGACGTACTGGCCCGTCGTGTACCCGTGCGGGCCCGGCTTCTCCGCGGTGCCTGTCTTGCCCGCCACCGTGTAGCCGGGGATCTGCGCCTCGTTGCCGGTCGCGCCGTGCTCGTCGACGACGTTCGTCAGCATCTGCTTGAGGGTCGCATTCACGGCCGGCGAGACGATGCGGCGCCGCTTGAAGTCGTGCACGGCCCTGCCGCCGATCTTGTCGACGAGGTGCGGCTGCATCCAGACGCCGTCGTTTGCGATCGCCGCGTACACGGACGCCATCTGCACGGGAGTGACCGCGATGCCCTGCCCGATCGGCACGTTGCCGATCGTCGAGCCCGACCACTGGTCGAGCGGGAGCACCTGACCCTGGCTCTCGCCCGGGAAGTCGATGCCGGTCTGCTTGCCGAAGCCGAAGCGGTCGATCCACTCCGCGACACGCGCCGAGCCGAGCTTCTCGGCGATCGTGATCGCGCCGACGTTCGAGGAGTGCGAGAGGATCTGCGCGACGCTGAGCGTCTCGGTGCCGCGCGGCTCGGCGTCGTGGATGATCCGGTCGGCGACGTGGATCGAGTACGGCAGTGTGAACTTCGTCCCCGCCGTGACGATGCCCGTCGAGAGCGCTCCGGCGATCGTGACGAGCTTGAACGTCGAGCCGGGCTCGTAGGTGTCGGTGACCGCGCGGTTGCGCTGCAGCGCGAGCGGCATGCTGCTCGCCTTGTTCGCGTCATAGCCCGGCGCCTGCGCCATCGCGAGCACTGCGCCGCTGCGCGGGTCGAGCACGACCGCGGTCGCGGCGCGTCGCACGCCACTGCCTGATCGTCGCGCGCAGCACGCCCTCGGCGTTCGCCTGGATCGAGTGGTCGATTGTGGTGAAGATGTCGCGGCCCTGCCGCTCGGGCGTGGCGCTGACGACGTCGATCGCGCGCCCGAACGGGTCGCGCACGATCGTCTGCTTGCCGGTCCGGCCGGCGAGCTTCTTGTCGTACTCGACCTCGAGCCCACCGAGACCCTTGTTGTCGGTGCCGGCAAAGCCGATCACCGGCGCGGCGACGGAGCGCTGCGGGTAGGTGCGCCGTTCCTCGGGATAGGAACCGACGCCGACGTAGCTCTTCTTCAGGAACGCGTCGGCCGACTTCTGGTCGGCGAAGCGCTTCACGTAGACGAAGCCCGTACGCCGGTTCAGGAGCTGCGGGTAGAGCGCGTTCGCGTCGACGCCGAGATAACGCTGGGCGGCCTGCGAGATCGCGCGCGGCTGCGTCAGCTGCCGCGGGTCGGCGTAGATCGTCGTCGTCGACTCCCCGATCGCCAGCTGGACCCCGGCCGCGTCGAAGATCGTGCCGCGGCCCGCGGGGATGACGATCGACTCGTGGTGCTGGCGCTCGGCCATCTTCCCGAGCGACGCCGCACGCACGCCCTGCAGCCACACCGCGCGGCCCAGCGTGACGGCGAAGACGACGGCGAAGAGAGCGAGGAGCAGGCGGATCCGGCGGTTGGCCTGCTTGTCCTTCATCTACTTCTTCGCGAGGTTCACGTACCGGTACTGCCCGGGGTCGACGTAGACGAGGCCGAGCTCTCGCGCGGCGCGCGTCTGGATCTGCGACGACGCGAGCTCGCTCGAGAGCTGCGACTGCAGCGCGGCGTTCTCGGCGCGGAGCTTCGTTCGCTCGGAGGTGCTGGAGTCGAGCGCGAGGTTGAGCCGGAGCACGGCCACGTTCACGAATACGACGCCGGCGAGCAGAATCCCGCTCACGGCGATCCAGAGGATGCCGCTCCGTGCGCGGGCCTCGCCGGCGCGTCCTGCGGCGCGACGCGGGGCGCGACCGCCGGACGGGCTCGGCGACGGCGGACTGGGCGTGCGAGAGGCTAGCCAACCTTCGTCCCCACCCTCAGGCGCGCGGACTGCGCGCGCGGGTTCCGGGCGATCTCGTCGGCACCGGGACGCACCGCGCGGCGTGGCGTCGCGCGCATCACCGGCTCGGAGCCGCAGACACAGATGGGGAAGTCGGGTGGGCACGTGCAGTCCTGCTCCTGCTTGCGGAGGAACTGCTTGACGATCCGGTCCTCCAGCGAGTGGAACGAGATCACGCCGAGGCGACCGCCGGGCCGCAGCATCTCGAGCGCGGCCGGCAGCGCGCGCTCGAGGGCACCGAGCTCGTCGTTCACCTCGATGCGCAACGCCTGGAAGACCCGCTTCGCGGGATGCCCCTCGCCGAACCGCGCCGGTGCGGGGATCGCCGCCTTCACGACCTCGACGAGGTCGCCGGTGCGCTCGAACGGCTCGCTCGCGCGGCGCCTGACGATCGCGCGCGCGATCTGCCGCGCGTAGCGCTCCTCGCCGTAGCGCTTGAAGATGTCCGCCAGCTCGCGCTCACCGCCCTCGTTGACGAGCTCGCGCGCCGAGTACTCGGCGCCGGGATCCATGCGCATGTCGAGCGGTGCGTCGGCCGCGTACGAGAAGCCGCGCTCGGGGCGGTCGAGCTGCATCGACGAGACGCCGAGGTCGAGCAGGATCACGTCGGCGCGCACGCCGTTCTCGGCGAGGTGCTGCAGCACGGTCGAGAACTCGCCGTGGTGCAGCCGCGCCTTCACGCCGGTCTCGCGGCGGAAGCGGTCGAAGAAGGGCGCAACGGTCGGATCACGGTCGATCGCGATCACCTTCCCGTCGCCGCGCAGCTTTCCTGCGAGCAGCGTCGCGTGGCCGCCGGCACCGAAGGTGCCGTCGACGACGGTCTCGCCGGGTCGCGGGTCGAGCAGGTCGAGTACCTCCCCGGCGAGAACCGGGACGTGGTCGAACTCAGTTGGCAAGACGCTCGGCAACATCTTCCGCGCTCCCTTCCACCTCGTGCAGCTGCTGGCGCCACTTCGCCCGGTCCCAGATCTCCAGGTGGTCGTGGACGCCCGCGACGGTGATCTCACGGCTCAGCCCCGCGTGCTCGATCAGCGACGGCGGCAGCACCATCCGGCCTTGCCGGTCGAGCTCGCGTCTGCGCGGCCCCGGCGAAGAAGTGCCGCTGCATCACGCGCGCGTCCCGGTCGAGAGGGTCGAGGCTGCGGATGCGATCGGCGAGGCGCTCCCAGTCTGCGCGCGGATAGGCGAAGAGGCAGCCGTCGAGCCCCCGCGTGACGACCACGCCGTCCTCGAACGCCGCCCGGAGCTTGGCCGGGAGCGTGAGGCGGTTCTTGTCGTCGAGAGAATGCTCATGTTCACCCAGCAGCATGGTCCACGTTGACCCACTTTACCCCACCATCTCCCACCTGTAAACCCCTCCGAAGGGGGCAGCCCGATCGGCCGCGTGGCGGCGCCGCAGCTCGAGTCGGTGGCACGACCAGGCCTGCGCGAACGCGGCGGTTTACGAGCGGGCGGGCACGGCGATGCTCCTAGCGGGCCACGTTGTCGCCGGCGCGCAAACTTGTCTTCCAGGCGATCTTCCGGATCGCGCTCCTCACGGGCTCCGTCGCCGCGGAGCTCGCCTCTGCCCACCGGCGGCTCGTGGAAGTGCCGCCGCGTTACGCGCCGCTCGCGCTGCTCGCCTCGCTCGTCGTGCTCGCGCTCTGGTCGCTGCCGCGGCTGATCTCGACGAGCGCGGTCGCCTGCTGCGTGCTGATCGCCGGCGAGCACGCCCGCACGTAGCTCTGTCGCGCAGCGGCTCAGACGGGGGCGACGGCATCGCCGACCCGCACGCGGCCCGGCTGCACGACGGCCGCATGCACTCCGAACGGCAGCGGCTCGGTCGTCTCGACGTCGCGGCGGTAGGCCGCGAGCCCCTTCAGCGTGTCGAGGTCCGAGAGGCCGGTGTCCGGGTTCTGCGTGGTGATGACGCAGCGACCGACGTTGCCGTGCGGGATGACCACCGCCTCGCCGACGCGCACGCGCCGGCCGATCCACGTGTCCTCCTCGTGCGCGTCGAGTCCCTCGATGCCGAAGTTCATGCGAAAGCGGCGTCCGTCGACCGCCTCCACCCCGAGAACACCACCAAGGGCTCCCAGCGACGCGGTCGCGAGGAGCGTCGCCGCGCCGCTCCGCCCGCGGTCGACGGCGGAGGTCGCAGGCTCGACGAGCCGGAGCGGCTCGCCCGCGAGCTCGGAGAGGATGCCGCTCCAAGGGCCCACGACGAGCCTCGCCGCGCGCGGACGACGGTGGAAGCTCGTCGTCACCTCCTCCCCGCGCTCGACGGTGCCGCGTCACCTCGCGGCCGTCGGCGAGCGTGAGCGCGAGCTCGTCGCGGTCGTCGTCGTAGGAGGCACGGATCAGCTGGAAGGCGGGGAAGTCCTTGTTGCTGATCAACCGCCCGGTCTCGCCGACGAGGTAGAAGCGGCGGTCGCCGGCCACGCCGCCCTCGCCCAGCTCGACCTCGTCGAGCTGCTGGAGCGCGAGCGCCTTCACGGGCGTCCGCGAGATCCACGAGATGCGCGCGCTCATCGCCTGAACGCTAGCTGCGAGGTGTACGGGCCCCGTCCGGCGAGCACCTCCGCCCCCGCCCGCGCACCGCAGCCCGAGCGCGTGCGCGAGCCCGTCCCCGCGCGCCAGCCCGAACGCGAGCGCGGCGGCGAACGAGTCGCCGGCGCCGTAGGTGTCGACGATCGTCCGCGGCGGGCGCGTGGCGGCGAACGGCTCGCCGTTGGCCGTCCCGCCGTTCGCGCCGTCGGTCAGCACGACGAGCTCGGCATCGAGCGTGCCGTCGTACCGCTCCGACGGGTCCTTCGCGCTCCCGACGAGCAAGTCGAGGGGGACGTCGCCCTCGCGCAGCGTCGGCTGCTCGCGCAGCGTCGCCGCGAGGAAGCGCGCGCTCCGCGCGGAGCGCAGCGCCTCGGCGTCGCCGGAGACGAAGAAGACGAGGTCGTAGGCGTCGAGCGGCAACGGCCCGGACGGCAGCAGCTTGTCGCCGAGCACCGTGATCGTCCGCTCACCGTGGGCGTCGACGTGTGTCCACGCGCGCCGCGTCGCGGCAGCGTGCGGATACTGCGCGTGCACGTCGAGCCCGAGCTCGGCGAGCCGGCGCACGGCGCCGCGGCCCGCGTCGTCGTCGCCGAACGCGGTGAAGAGCTCGCAGCGGCCGGCGAGCAGGGCGATCTGGCGCGCGACGACAGCGCCGCCGCCCGCCGGCTCCGCCCAGACCTCGTCGGCGTGGACGATCTCGCCGGCGCGCGGCCAGCGCGGTACGCGGGCGAACTCCACCACCTCGACGTGCCCCACGACCGCGCATCTCACGAATCTGCACCCTGCCACGTTTCAGTTGTCGATGATGGAGGTCATGGCGACGGAGATCCCACCGTTCGAGCGCTTCTACCTCGAGCATCGCGACGAGGTGCTCGGCTACCTGCGGCGGCTGCTCGGGCAGCGCGCCGAGGATGCGTGGCAGGAGACCTTCCTGCGCGCCCTGCGCGCCTACAACCGCCTGCAGCACGCCCGCAACCTGCGCTCCTGGGTGTTCACGATCGCGACGAACGTCGCGATGGACGAGCTGCGGGTCAAGCCGCAGCCGCCCGCCGACGGCATGCCCGTCGCCGAGCTCGAGCGGGACGCGTTCCGCGAGCTCGAGCACCTGACGGACGACCTGCCGCCGACGGAGCGGGCTGCCGTCGTGCTCCGCTACGGCTACGACCTCCCCTACACCCAGATCGCCGACGCGCTCGGCTCGTCGGAGGAAGCGGCGCGCGCCGCCGCCTCGTCCGGCGTCCGCAGACTGAGGAGGACCCATGAACGTCACGCCTGATCTCGACGCGCGCTTCCGCGAGGCGGCGCTCCGCGAGCGCCTCGTCGATGTTCGCTTCGACGTCGTCGACTCGCCCATCGGCGACCTCTTCGTCGCCGCCACCGAGCGCGGCCTCTGCCGCATCTCGTTCTGGCCCGAGGGGATGGAGGAGTCGCTCGCGCACACCTTCGGGCCGCGCGTGCTGCGCACGCCGCTCGACGACGTGCGCCGGGAGCTCGACGAGTACTTCGACGGCGAGCGCCGGGAGTTCGACCTGCCGCTCGACCTGCGCGTCGCGCCGTTCCATGCAGAGGTGCTCGCAGAGCTCGCGCAGGTCCCGTACGGGCGCACCGAGACATACGGCGCACTCGCTGCGAAGGTCGGGCGGCCGAAGGCCGCGCGCGCCGTCGGCACGGTCATGCACCGCAACCCGATCCCGATCGTGCTCCCGTGCCATCGCATCCTCGGCGCGAACGGCTCGCTCACCGGCTACGCCGGCGGGCTCGACGTCAAGCTCCGCCTGCTCCAGCACGAAGGTGCGATGCTGGTTTAGATGAACGGGTCGTCGTCGTGGGCGGAGGCTTCGGCGGGCTGCTCGCCGTCCGCGGCCTCCGCAAGGCGGACGCCGACGTGACGCTCGTCGACCGGCAGAACTTCTTCCTCTTCCAGCCGCTCGTCTACCAGGTCGCGACGGGCGCGCTCTCCTCGGTCGAGATTGCGCTGCCACTGCGTCAGATCCTGAAGCGGCAGCGCAACACACGCGTCGTCCTGGGAGAGGTCACCGGCTTCGAGCTCGACGCGCAGCACGTCGTCGTCGAGGACCTGCCGAACGGCGCCGGGCCGATGGAGCTGCCGTACGACGTGCTGGTCGTCGCCGGCGGCTCGCGCTACTCGTACTTCGGGAACGACGAGTGGGCGCCGTTCGCGCCGGAGCTGAAGTCGCTCGAGGGCGCGCTCGACCTGCGCGACCGGATCCTGCTCGCATTCGAGGCGGCCGAGGCGGAGCAGGACGCCGACGCACGCGCGGCGTGGCTGACCTTCGTGATCGTCGGCGCCGGGCCGACCGGCGTCGAGATGGCCGGGCAGATCGCCGAGCTCGCCCACTCGCTTCGGCGCGAGTACCGCTCGATCGATACCCGCGCGACGCGTGTCCTGCTCGTCGAGGCGACCGATCGCGTGCTGGGCGCGTTCCCCGCGCCGCTGCCGCAGAAGGCCGAGCAGCAGCTGCGCTCGCTCGGCGTGACGCCGATGCTGAGCACGACGGTCGTCGGCGTCGAGGCGGACTCGGTCGACGTGCAGGACGCCGGCAGGCACGCGGACGCGCATCCCGGCGCACACCGCCGTCTGGGCCGCAGGCGTGACTGCGTCGCCGCTCGCCCGCGCGCTCGCGGAGGCATCGGGCGCCGAGACGGACCGTGCGGGCCGGATCGTCGTCGCGCCCGACCTGACCGTCGCCGGCCGCGCGAACGTCCTCGCGCTCGGCGACATGGTCAGCATCGAGGGGCAGCACCTGCACGGCGTCGCGCCGGTCGCGATGCAGCAGGGCCGGCACGTCGCCCGGATGATCGCGAGCGGAGCCCGCGAGCCGTTTCGCTACCGCGACAAGGGCGAGCTCGCGACGATCGGCCGCTCACGCGCCGTCGGCGTCGTCCGCGGCCTCGAGCTGAGCGGGTTCCTCGCCTGGGCGCTCTGGCTCGGCATCCACATCGTCTACCTGATCGGGTTCCAGAACCGCGCGGTCGTGCTCATGCGCTGGACCGTCTCGTACCTCACGCGCGGCCGCGGCGCGCGCATCGTGCATCGCGAGCGGCTGCGCGGGCTTTAGAGGCAAGCTCTAGGAGTCGCGCTTGTAGCGGCGGTCGTGGCAGCAGGCGACGTCGAGCAGCGTCGCGTGCAGCTGCTTGCGCGTCGCCTCGTCGAGCGGCGCGAGGAACGCGTCCTCGATCCGCTTCACGGTCGCGCGGATCTTCACGAGCTGGCGCTTGCCCTCCGGCGTGATGCTGACCATGTGCCGCCGGCGGTCGTGCGGGTCGCGGCGCCGCTCGACCAGGCCGCGCTCCTCGAGCGCGTCGAGCACGCCGACGAGCTGGCTGCGGTCGAAGTCGAGGATGTCGGCGATCGTCGCCTGCGTCTCCGACGCGCCCTCGCCGAGCAGGGCGAGCACGCCGTACTGGTAGATCGTGAAGCCGGCCTCGCTCGAACTCCGCGATCACGCGCATCTTGATCGCCGTAGCCGACGCGGGCGAGCAGGAAGCCGTGCTGGCGAGCAGCTCCTCGGGGAGCGCAGGTCTCCGGAGCTGTCGCCTCGGTGACGGTCTCAGCCATCGGGAAATAGCGTAGCGCGCTCATCGTTGTTAGGGTTCATCGTGGAAGGAATCAACGATTGGAGTCACAGATGACTTCCCTGCAATCCAGGACACGGTGGTTCGCGCTGGCGCTGATCGTGGCGGCCCAGTTCATGGTCGTGCTCGACGTCGCGATCGTGAACGTCGCGCTGCCGTCGATCAAGACCGACCTCAACTTCAGCCAGGAGAGCCTGCAGTGGGTGATCACCGCCTACGCGATCCTCTTCGGCGGCGTCGCTGCTGCTCGGCGGCCGGCTCGCCGACCTGCTCGGACGCCGGCGCCTGTTCATGGCCGGCCTCGCGCTCTTCACGGTCAGCTCGCTGCTCGACGGGCTCGCCTGGTCGGAGGGCTCGCTGATCGCCTTCCGCTCGCTGCAGGGGCTCGGCGCCGCGCTGCTCTCTCCGGCGGCGCTCTCGATCCTGACCACGACGTTCCGCGAAGGCCGCGAGCGCAACCTCGCGCTCGGCATCTGGGGCGCGGCCTCCGGCAGCGGCGGCGCGGCCGGCGTGCTGCTCGGCGGCGCGCTGACGAGCGCCTTCAGCTGGTCGTGGATCTTCTTCATCAACGTCCCGGCCGGGATCGCTCGTGCTCGCGCTGACGCCGTTCCTGCTCCGGGAGAGCCGCGCCGACCTCGACGCACCGGCACTTCGACTCTGCCGGTGCCGTCGTCGATCACGGCGGCCTGATGCTGCTCGTCTACGCGATGACCCGCGCGACCCAGCACGGCTGGGCGACCGCTGCGACGATCGGGCTGCTCGCCGCGTCGGCCGCGCTCGTGATCGCGTTCGTCGTCATCGAGCTGCGCTCGAAGGCGCCGCTGCTGCCGCTCGGCATCTTCCGGCTGCGCACGCTGACCGCGTCGAACGTCAGCGGCCTGCTGCTCGGCGGCGTCGATCTTCTCGCAGTTCTTCCTGCTCACGCTCTACATGCAGCAGGTGCTGCACTACTCGGCGCTCAAGACCGGCGTCGCGTACATCGGGCTGACGCTGACGATCATCGCCTTCTCGGGCGTCGCGCAGGCGCTCGTCACGCGCATCGGCGTGCGCGCGCGTGCTGACCGCGGGCATGGCGCTCGTCCGCGGTCGCGCTCGTGCTCTACGCGCGGCTGCCGGTGGACGGCCACTACTTCTGGGATCTGTTCCCGGCGTTCATCATCAGCGGCCTCGGGCTCGCGCTCGCGTTCGTGCCGATGTCGATCGGCGCGCTGACCGGCGTGCGGGCGGACGAGGCGGGCGTCGCGTCCGGCCTGATCAACACGAGCCAGCAGATCGGCGGTGCGATCGGCGTCGCGGTCGCGACGACGATCGCGACGACGTTCACGAGCCACTTCGTCAGCGACGCACCCCGGCGCGACCGCGCTCGGCGGCGCGGCGCTGACGCACGGCTTCCAGATCGCGTTCTACGTGCTCGCGGCGTTGGCGCTCGCCGGCGCAGTCGTCGCGGCACTGCTCACCGAGCGGCGCCCGGCAGTGACGGAGCAGGTGCCCGTCGACGAGGTGCCGCTGCTGGAGGCAGCGTGACGGCAACCGCGGACCTCGAGCTGCAGCTCAAGGGTCTCGTGCTCGTCCGCGCGCTCCTGCAGATGCGCGGGGCAACGGACGGGGAGATCGAGACGCACTCGCGCGAGATCGCGCGCGTGCGGGACCGGCTGGTGAACGCGAAAGGCGGCGGCGCGTACAGCGCCGCCGCCTGACGCGGTTAGATGAGCGCCTCGCCGGCCACGCGCGCCGCTTCGGCGTAGGCGATGCTCGCGAGCCCGGAGCCCCACGTCATCCGCGCGACGCCGAGCGCCTGGAGCTCGTGCGGCTCCGGCAGGCCGGGGATGACGAGCACGTTGATCGGCCCGTCAATCCGGCGCGCGAGGTCGGCGACGGCGTCGACCGGGCAGGCGATCGGATACACACAGTCGGCGCCCGCCTCGAGGTAGGCGTTCCCGCGCTCGACGGCGTCGTCGATCCCGCCGGTGCGGCGGACGAAGACATCGACGCGCGCGTTCAGCACGAGCTCCGGCACCGCAGCGCGGATCGCACGGATCGTCTCGACCTGTTCCCGGAGCGGGACGAGGCCGTCGTCGGTCGAGTCCTCGAAGTTGATCCCGACGAGCCCTGCCTCCCACGCCCTGCGCGCCGTGCCGACCGGGTCGCCGTAGCCGTGCTCGAGGTCGCCGGTGACGGGGACGTCGACCGCGGCCGCGATCCGCTCGTTCGCGCGCAGCATCTCCTCGGCGGGTGCCTGCTCGCCGTCCTCCCAGCCGAGCGAGCGCGCGACCGCCGCGCTCGTCGTCGCGAGCGCCCGGCAGCCGGGGAGCGCCGCGAGCCGTGTCGCGCTCGCGACGTCCCACGCGTTCGGGAGCACCAGGATCGGAGGCTCGTAGATGCATCCGCCGGAAGAGGCGCGCTTTCTCGCTCCTGGCATCCACGCTCATGGCTTGATCCTACGAGCCGAGGACCTGCTCGAGCAGCAGGCGGTCGCTGAGCGCGTGCGCGTCCTGACGGTCGAAGTTGGCGGAGGTGATGACCGCGACCAGCTCCAGCTCGGGCACGACGTGCACGCGGTTGCCGCCGAAGCCGCTCATGTAATACGAGTGGCGGCCTGCAAAGGAGCGCAGCCACCAGAGGTAGCCGTACTCGATGTCGGCGTCGATGCGCGCGTGCGGGGCGAGCGACGCCTCGACCCACGCCGCCGGCACGACTCCGGCGCCGCCACGGAGGTAGAGCTCGCCCAGCGCGAGCAGCGAGCGGCTCTCGAGCAGCAGACCGCCGGCGGTCGACGTCTCGCCGCGCGGCGTCTGCGGCCACTCGGCGCACGCGATCCCGAGCGGCTCGAAGAGCTCGCGCCGGGCGAACTCGGGCAGCGGCTCGCCCACCGCGCGCTCGAGCGCCACGCCGAGCAGCACGACGCCTGCGGTGCAGTAGCTGAACGCCGTTTCTTCGCGCAGCGGCAGGCCGAGCGCGAACTCGACCCAGTCGTCGCACGGGTACATCCGCTCCTCGTTGCCGGGAGAGGCCTCGTCCCAGTCGTCGCAGTCGAGGCACGAGCGCATCGTCAGCAGCTGCTCGAGCGTGATGCCCGCCTTGCCTGCGTCTGCGCCGAGGAGCTCCCCGAGGGTGGCGTCGACGCCGCCGACGAGGCCGCGCTCGATCGCGATCCCGAGCAGCATCCCTGCCACCGTCTTCGTGCACGAGCGCGTGTTGCGCAGCGTCGACGCGTCGCCCTCGCGGTACTCCTCGCGCACGATCTCGCCGGAGCGCGACACGACCACGCTCGTGATCGCGCCGAACTCGTCGAGGTTCACGACGGCTTGCGCAGCGGCGCAGGGCGGCTCGGCATCTCCCAGCCGCCGCCGGTGGCTGCCTGCGCGCAGGCGGCGCCCACGTCGATCAGGTAGACGACGCCGACGCTGAGGACGATCACCGCAAGCGGCGGTGCCAGGAGCCCGATGCCGGCGGCCGACACGTACCAGAGCCACCACGCCAGCTCGTGCGCCGACGTCGGCACCAAGCGCCAGGCGAGCCCGGCGGCGAAGAGCGCCGCCGCGACGAGAAGCGCCGCCTGCCGGTGCCCTCCGCCCAGCACCGCCCAGACGACCGCGCCCCAGAACGCGAGCAGGTGCAGCAGGAAGAGCACGAACAGCACCGGCGCGGACTTGCGCATCGTCAGGCCCCAGCTCACCGCGGCCCACATCAGCCGATGACGGAACCAGTTGTTGCCGCTCTCCTCGAGCGCGTGGAAGAAGATCGAGTCCGAGCGGACGCGCTCCTCCCGCGTCATGCGGTCGACGACGAGCGTGTCGTGCACGATCGCGGCTCCGGTGTGCCGGCCGTACGAGGCGATCAGCCACCAGAGCAGCCACGGCACGGACGCGAGATCGGTCGGGTCGCCGTGCGCGGGCACGACCACCGTCGTTCCGAGCCGGTCGTCGCGGTACTCGAACGCCTCCAGCACGTCGAAGTAGGCGCTGAGCTGACCGTCGTCGTTCCGCAGCTGCTCGAGCTTGATGTGCGCCGGAGGCACACCGTTCGCGTCGAGGAACGGCATGGGATGCGACGTTACACGTCCAGCGGCACCACCCCAAGCAAGCGATAGCCGACGCCCCACACGTTCTCGACGAGCGCGACCGGCGCGCCTGCCTCGCGCAGCTTGCGCCGCAGGCGCGAGGCGTGCGAGTCGAGCGTCCGCGTGCGCGCGCTCGCGCGGTAGCCCCAGACGTCGCGGAGCAGCTCGGCCTTCGTGAACACGCGCTCGGGCTCGCGCGCCAGCCGGAGCAGCAGCTCGTACTCCTTCTGCGCGAGCTGTACCCGCACGCCGGCGACGCGCGCGTCGCGCGTGCGTGTGTCGATGCGCACGGGCGGCGCGTGCACGACCTCGCCCCCGCGCGGCCGGGCACGGCGGAGGACCGCGTGGATGCGCTCGACGAGCTCCTGGTACTCGAACGGCCGCATCACGTAGTCGTCGCAGCCGCGGCGCAGCGCGTGGATGCAATCGACGCTGTCCGCCTCCTCGCGTCCGAGCACGATCACCGGCGCACGCTCGACCCACCGCTCGAAGCGCTCGACGTCACCGGCGAGGACGAGGTCGAACGGGCCGTGGGCCGAAACGAGCTCGAAGCCGTCGCGCGGGAGGTTGCGCTCGAGGAACCCGCGTGTCTCGGGCTCGGCGTCGGCGAGGAGCAGTGCGGCGGCCATGACGCGAAGCTAGCCAGTCGGTCGCGAGGTGGCCAGATGTCCATTTGCACGAATGTGCGCCGAACGATCCTCAGCCGCCCGGTGCGGCCACGTCGAGCTCGTCGAGCCGGCCGAACGTGCGGCGCGCATGCCAGAGCCCCCACGCGAGGAGCGCGGCGAGCACCGGGATCCCGGTCACGACCGAGACGAGCACGAACCCGCCGACCCCGTCGTGCAGCAGGACGAAGAGCCGCAGCGCCGCGCGCAGCGAGGCAATACGCGCCCCAGACGAGCGACTGCAGCCCGAACTCGCGGCGGTAAGGAACGCTCGCGCGGAACCAGGCGGGGAACGGGTACCACGCGCTGGCGAAAACGCCGATCAGCGGACGGCCGATCGCGACCGAGGCGAAGTACGCGAGCGCCCAGAGCGCGCTCAGCACGACCGGCTGCGCGAGATAGACCGTCGCGCTGTGCGAAGCCAGCGCGACCAGCGCCTGGATGACGACGAACGTCGCGCCGACGGCGACCAGCGCGACGTCGCGCCCGCGCCGCACGAGCAAGACCGCGAGCACGAGCGACACCGCCGTCGACGCCGCGATCGCCGCACCGAGCCCCGCCGCCTTCCACGCGACGTAGAAGACCAGCACCGGCACGACCGCCTCGCCTGCGAACTGCGGCAGGCCGCGGCCGAGCAGCAGCCGCCACGTCGGCGCGGGCAGGTCGTCTAAGCGGCTCGTCGCAACCGTCGTTCCTGCTGCTCGCACCATTCGATTCCCCACGTGCAGTAGTCGAGCGCCCAGCGGTAGACGAGATCGACGAAGGGCGGGTCGGGCTCGCCGCCGTCGTCGAGGCTGCGCAGATACGCGAGCATCGCCCGGTAGCCCTCGCGCCGCGCCGCCAGCAGCCCGAGCCCGTGCTCGCGCGGCAGGTTGTCGGCGAAGAAGAGCCGCAGCAGCGACTCGTCGCGCAACTCGATGCGCGTCTCCTCGCCGTGCAGCCAGCGCTCGAGCTCGCGCCGTCCCTGCGCCGTGATCCGGTAGACGCGCCGCGAGCGCCCACCTCGCGCCGCTTCCTTGCCTGCGATCCAACCCCCCGCCTCGAGCTTCTTCAGCTCCGGATAGATCTGCCCGTAGCTCGCCGCCCAGAAGTGCCGGATCGTGCGGTCGACCGACTGCTTGAGGTCGTAGCCGCTCCGCGGTCCCCACGAGAGCAACCCCAGCACGGCCCAGGTGACTGCCGTCGTCTCCATCTATCGCCACGATATATCGTAGTGAGATATCCGTCAAGCCTGGCAGAATGCCGGCGTGCCACGCCAGATCGCTCTCCTGCGCGGCGTCAACGTCGGCGGCAACAAGAAGGTGCCGATGGCCCGTCTGCGCGAGCTGATGGAGGAGCTCGGCTACAAGGACGTGCAGACGTACGTGCAGAGCGGCAACGTCGTCTTCAGCGGGCCGAAGCGCTCCGAGAAGCACCTCGAGTCGGCACTCGAGAAGGCGTTCGGCTTTTCGGTGCCGGTCGTGCTACGCACGCACGACGAGCTGGCCAAGGTGGTTCGCGCGAATCCCTTCCGCAAGGTCGCCACGGATCCGGCGAAGTACATCGTCGTCTTCTGCGCGGAGAAGGCGAAGGTCGCACTGAAGGCCGCGGACTTCGCACCGGAGCAGTTCACCGTCAGGGGCAGCGAGGTCTACCTGTGGCTCCCCGCCGGGATGGCAAGCTCAGAGCTCGCGAAGCTGCTCGCGGCGAAGCCGATCGGCACGAAGAGCACCGCGCGCAACTGGCGCACCGTCGAGAAGCTGCTCGCGCTCGCCGACGGCGACGCCTGAGCGCGGCTCGGCCTCGCCCGGCGGCCGGTGCAGGGCGACGCCCGCCATCACGAGCGCGATGCCCGCGAGCTCGGGCGCGGTCGGCACCTGGCCGAGCACGACGACGCCGATCAGGAGCGCGGTCGCCGGCAGCAGCGCGACGAAGAGCGCGTACGTCGCACGCGGGATACGCGCCATCGCCAGCTGGTCGAGCACGTACGGGATCACCGACGACGAGATTCCGACGCCGATTCCCGCAGCGAGCGCGACGGGATCGCCGAAGGCCGGCGCCGCCTGGGCGAGCCCGAGCGGCGAGACGACGACGAAGGCGACGACCATCGCCGCCGCGAGACCGTCCACGCCGCCGACGACACCGTGACGCGCCACGCGGTGGGCGAGCACGATGTACGCGGCGAACAGCGCGGCGTTCGCGAATGCGAACGCAACCCCGAGCGGCTCGCCGGCGAGCTGCACTCCGGTGAGCAGGTAGACCCCGCCCGCCGCCGCGGCGACGGCCGCCTGGTTGCGCGCCGTGCGCGCGCCGATCAGCGCAAGCACGATCGGCCCCGTGAACTCCACCGCGGCCACCGTCGCGAGCGGCAGCAGGTCGATCGCGACGTAGAAGCACGCGTTCATGACGGCGAGCACGGCGCCGAGCGCCACGACGAGTCGCCGACCGTCCCGGTCGAGCGAGCGCAGCACGTGCACGGGCGACCGCCAGAGAGCGAAGACGGCCGCCGCTGCGGCGATCCGCAGCCAGGCGACGCCGAGCACGTCGACCCGCGCGAAGAGCAGGACGGCGAACGACGGGCCGAGGTAATGGAAGACCGCGCTGCCGGCGAAGTAGGCGTGAGGCGGGACGCGTCGGATGGCCTCAGTCTTCCCGGCGGCCGCACGACTGGACAGGCCGAATCGAAGCCGTTAGCCTCTGTTCAGCCCATGACCAGCGGCATTACGGCAACCAAGGCGCATGATGCGCTGCTGATCGACGCAACCGACCGTCGAATCGTCGGCGAGCTGGCTGCGGACGGGCGGCTCTCCTTCGCCGAGCTCGGGCGCCGGGTCAGCCTCTCCCCTCCCGCCGTCGCCGAGCGCGTGCAACGGCTCGAGCGCACCGGCGTGATCACCGGCTACCGCGCGGAGATCGACCCGCGCGCAGTCGGCTACCCGCTGACCGCGATCGTGCGCGTCAAGCCGTCGCCCGGGCGGCTGCCGAAGATCGCCGAGCTCGCGCGCGAGCTGCCGGAGGTGGCGGAGTGCCACCGCATCACCGGCGAGGACTGCTTCTTCATGACCGTGTATCTCCGCTCGATCGAGGAGCTCGGCCCGCTGCTCGACCGCTTCCTCGACTTCGGGCAGACGACGACGTCGATCGTCAACGGCACGCCGGTCGCGCGCCGCAGCCCGCCGGTTCTCGGCCTACAACCGGCCTGAGCGGACGACGCTCCAGAGCAGCCACACGCCGAGCACCGCGGAAAGCCCGAAGCCGAGCACCGAGACGACGTGCAGGCCGAGGACGTGCGGCCCGTTCTTCGCGAAGATGCCGATCAGGCTCGAGCCGATCAGGCCGCCGGTCACGACGAGCGCGATCACGAGCCGGTTGAAGAGCACGTCGAGCTTCGCCATGAACTCGTCGAGGCCCTTGTGCACGAAGCCGACCTCGATCTGGCCGTCGCGCACCTGCTCGAGGATGTCGTGGATCTGGTACGGCAGCTCGACGGCCATCTGCGTCAGCTTCCAGCCCTTCGCGCCGCGCGCGCGAGGCGACGCGGCGCGGCGTGAAGCGCTCGATCATCAGGTCGCGCGCGTACGGCTTCGCGACCTCGAAGACGTTGAAGTCCGGGTAGAGCTCGATGCCGACCGAGCCGAGCGTCGCGATCGCCTTGTCGAGCATCACGAAGCGCGTCGGCAGCCGCAGGTTCATCGAGTAGATCAGCGCGAATGCCTCGCGGATCACCTGGATCGGGTCGATCTCCTGCAGGCTCGCCCCGTAGTAGCGGTGGTAGAGCTCGCGCAGCTCCGCGACGAACTCCTCCTCCCGCTCCTTCGGATAGCGCACGCCGAGGTCGGCGAGCCGCGCGGGAGCATCTCGATGTTCTCGGACGCGGCGTCGATGAAGAGCCGCGTGAGCTTCGACATGTCCTCGTCGGTGAGCTTGCCGGTGAGCCCGAAGTCGACGAGGCCGATGCGGTCCGGCGACAGGACGAGGATGTTCGCCGGATGCGGGTCGCCGTGGAAGAACCCGTGGCGGAAGATCATCGTCATCCACGCCTCGGCGACCAGGTATGCGAGCCGGCGGCGCTGGTCGAGCGTCCAGCGCTCGACGTCGATGTCGGCGAGCTGCACTCCGTCGAGGTACTCGAGCGTCAGCACGCGCGAGCGCGTGTACGTCCAGTAGACGCGCGGCACCGACACGTGCGGGTGGCCGGCGAAGTTCTTGTGGAACGCGTCGGCGTTGCGCGCCTCGAGGCGGTAGTCGAGCTCCTGCCGGATCGAGCGCGAGAACTCGTCCACGATCTCGTTCGTGTCGATGAAGTCGAGCGCGCGGATGCGCTCCTTCGCGAGCTTCGCGGCCTGGTACATGAGCGCGAGGTCGGCTTCGATCTGGCGCGGCGCGTTCGGTCGCTGCACCTTGACGACGACGCGGCGGCCGTTCGGCAGCGTCGCGCGGTGCACCTGGCCGATCGACGCCGCGGCGAGGGGGCGCTCGTCGAACTCGGTGAACAGCCGCTCGATCGGCTGCCCGAGGTCTTCGCGGATGGTGCTCTCGACGTCGGCGTACGGGAACGGCCGCACGTCGTCCTGCAGGCCGCGCAGCTCGGCGATGATGTCCGGCGGCACGATGTCGGGCCGCGTCGAGAGCAGCTGGCCGAACTTGACGAACGTCGGGCCGAGCTCGTCGAGCATGTCGCGCAGGTGCTTGCCGCGTGCGGTCGGGCCACCCGCCTCGGGGTCGCCCGATTTCCGCCCGTCGACCGCGTAGCCGAACCCGTGCCGGACCGCGACCTGGGCGATCTCGCTCAGGCGCCCGAGGTTGCGCTGCTTCGGACGAGTGGCCACGCGTCAAGTGTTGCATGAGCGTCGGGCTGACCATTAGCGTCGGAGCCGACCGAATCGACGGGAGGCGCAGCATGAAGCGTTCGATCGTTCTGATCCACGGCGCGTGGCTCGCCCCGCGCAGCTGGGAGAACTTCGAGACGTACTTCAAGGAGAAGGCGTATGACGTCTTCGTCCCCGAGTGGCCGCGCAAGGCGGACGGCGTGGAAGCACAGCGCCGCGATCCGAGCGCGCTCGCCGGCCTGGGCATCAAGGAGATCGTCGACCACCTCGAGGGCTACGTCCGTCAGATCCCCGAGCCGCCGGTGATCGTCGGCCACTCGTTCGGCGGGCTGTTCACGCTGATGCTGCTCGACCGCGGCCTGGGCGCGGCGGGCGTCGCGATGGACCCGGCGCCGCCGAAGGGGATCCTGACGCTGCCGCCGTCGCAGCTGAAGGCCGCGTCACCCGCGCTCGCGCATCCGTCGACGCGGAACACGACCGTGACGCTCACACTCGACCAGTTCACCTACGGCTTCGTGAACACGTTCACCGACGAGGATGCGCGGAGCGCGTACGACCGGTACGCGGTGCCGGAGACGGGCCGTATCTTCTACCAGGCGGCGTTCGCGAACTTCAACCCGCACGCCGAGAACCGCGTCGACTACGCGAAGGCGGATCGCGCGCCGCTGCTGATCACCGCGGGCGAGAAGGACCACACGGTGCCGGCGTCGGTCTCGCGCTCGATCTACAAGAAGTACGCGAAGTCGCCGGCGCGCACCGACCTGCTGGAGCTATCCGGCCGCCCGCACCTGCTGATGGCCGGTGAGGGCTGGGAGGAGGTCGCGGCGAAGGTCCACGTCTGGATCGAGTCGGTGTACGCCACCGCCGAGGCGAAGCCCGGAGCGGGAGCCGCCGTCAGCTGATCTTCTTGATCGTCGCGGTCCAGGCGCCCTTCGGTGCCTGGACCTCGACGGCGTCGCCGAGCTTCCGGCCCAGCAACACCGAGCCGAGCGGCGAGGTCGGCGAGACGGTGCCCGCGCCGCCGACGGCGCTGATCTCGACGGTCAGCGTGCGCTCGTTGCCCTCGATCTCGACGACCGAGCCGACGCCGACCTCGTCGAGGCCCGCTTCGGGGACGATCTCCGCGCCGTCGAGGCGCGCGCGCAGGGTGCGGATGCGCGCCTCGAGCAGGCCCTGCTCGTTCTTCGCCGCGTGGTACTCGAAGTTCTCCGAGAGGTCGCCGAACTCGCGCGCCTTCTTGATCGCGGCGATGACCTCCTCGCGGCGGGGCCCCTCCAGCCCGGCGAGCTCGTCGCGCAGCGCCTGCGCCTGCTGCTCGGTGAGCCGCTCGTGCTCTACCACTTCGAGCGTGCGCCACGGCGACGCGACGTGTAGACGACGCGCGGCTTTGCGACCTGCATCCCCGTCGCCTCGAACTTCTGGACGTGGCCCTGCAGCCGCGCGACGCGCGAGACATCGGCCTGCTGGTCCGGCAGGACGAGCGTGATCCCCACACCGCCGCGGCCCGCGCGACCGGTGCGGCCGACGCGGTGCGTATACACGTCCGGCTCTTCGGGCGGATCGAAGTTGATCACATGCGTGATGTCGTCGACGTCGAGGCCGCGCGCGGCGACGTCCGTCGCGACGAGCGTCTTCACCTTGCCCGAGTCGAAGCGCGCCAGCGCCTTCTCGCGCTGGGCCTGGCCCTTGTCGCCGTGAATCGCAGCCGCGTCGACGTCGTGCCGCCGCAGCTTCTCGACGAGGCGGTCGGCGCCGGCCTTCGTGCGGACGAAGACGAGCGCAAGCCCGCAATCGTCGTCCCTCAGGAGCTCGACGAGCGTGGACACCTTGTTGTCCGCCGTCACCGGGACGAAGCGATGGTCGACATCACCGCTCCGGCGATCGGCCGGCAGCTCGCCCTCGAAGCGGGCAGGGAAGTGCGTGTAGCGTCGCGCCAGCTCGCCGACCTCGCCGTCGAGCGTCGCCGAGAAGAACATCGTCTGGCGCTCGTCGCGCAGGAAGCGCACGATGCGGTCGACCTGCGGCTTGAAGCCCATGTCGAGCATCCGGTCGGCTTCGTCGAGCACGAGGAGCTTGATCGCGTCGAGCGACACGAGGCCGCGGTCGACGAGATCCTGCAGCCGGCCCGGCGTTGCGACGATGACGTGTGCGTCCTTCGCCTCGTGGGCCTGCGCCTTCAGCGGCACGCCGCCGTAGACGGACGCGACCTTCACGCGGTCGCCCGCGATCAGGCCGAACTCCTCGGTGACCTGCGCGCAGAGCTCGCGCGTCGGGACGAGCACGAGGGCGGCCGGGCGCGGGTCGTTCGGGTTCAGGCGCTGGACGATCGGGATCGCGAACGCCAGCGTCTTGCCGGAGCCCGTCGGGCTCTTGGCGAGCACGTCGCCGCCGGCCAGCGCCTCCGGGATCACGAGCGCCTGGATCTGGAACGGGTGGTCGATGCCGCGCGCGGCAAGCCCATTGCACACGGCCTCGGACACCCCGAGGGAACGAAAATCGGTCAGTTGTCTCAACTCCTTCGGACGTCGAGATCGTGTGTCCGAAAAGAGGAGACGCGATCTCACGGGAACGCGGCCCATCCGCGCTCCGTACACACAAGGTAGCAGGGCGTGCGGCTAGTACCAGTCGCGGCGCCGAACCTGGTTCGCTCTCTGAACCAGGTTCGCGAGTTCGTCGGCTGCGCCGGCGCGGCCCGAGACTCAGGACCTGGTTCACACCCCGAACCAGGTTCCGGTCCTGGTCAGTCCTCTTCGAGCAGGCGCAGACGGTGCTCGAGCTGCGCGACGCGCAGTTCGAGCTCGTCCCACTCCTCGCGCGTGACGAGCCCGAGCTCGCGGGCGACGTCCTGCACGCGGCGGCGCGTGCCCTCGCCGACGCGGATCGCGTCGCCGCGCCAGCGTGAGGTGAGCTCGTCGCCGAGCGAGCGCAGCTCGTCGAGCCGCGGCCCGAGGATCGCGATCAGCCGCTCCGCGGTGTCGCGCGGCTCTACGGGCTCGCGCGGCTCTACAGGCTCGCGCGGCTCGGCGGGCTCGGGGGTGTCAGCGGGCTCTGCCATGAGGGCGCGTCTTCCGCCGCTGGCGGCGCCGCTCACGCTTCGAGGCGGCGTCGCCGTCGACCGCGTCCGCGATGACGTCGAGCGGCGTCGCCGGCGAGGGCTCCTCCGCCGCTGCGCGCTCGGCTTCGGCGAGCACGCGCGTGCTGAGTGCGCCGTCGATCGAGACGCTGTCCTTGCGCCGCGCGTACTCCGGCTCGCGCTCCTTCCACCAGTCGAGAAGCGGCGCCGCGATGAAGATCGACGAGTACGCACCCGAGGTGACGCCGATGAGCAGGCGAACGCGAAGTCCTTGAGCGTCGCGCCGCCGAAGAAGAACAGCGCGGCGACCGGCAGCAGCGTGATGAACGTCGTGGCCAGCGAGCGGCGGATCGTCTCCCACAGCGAGACGTTCACGATCGTCGCGAACGACGCCCGCCGCATGATCGGGATGTTCTCGCGGATGCGGTCGAAGATGATGATCGTGTCGTAGATCGAGTAGCCGAGCACGGTCAGGACCGCTGCGACCGTCGCCTCCGTCACCTCGCGTCCCGTGAGCGAGTACACGCCGACGGTGATCAGGATGTCGTGCAGCAGCGCCACGATCACCGGCACGGCGAACGCGATGCCCTTGAACCGCACCGTGATGTAGAGCGTGATCACGAGCAGCGAGAAGAGGATCGCGATGATCGCCGACCTCGCGATCTGCCGGCCGAAGCTCGACGAGACGTTCTTCGTACCGAGCTTCTCGGCGCCGACGTTCTGCGACGAGCCTGCTCTGCAGGGTGTTCTGGTCGCGCTCCGTGAGCTTCTTCAGCCGGATCTGGAAGCTCTTGTAGCTCTCGCTCCCGAACGCCTGCGCCGCGGCCCTGGACGACCGCGTCGCGCTGGCCGATCGCATTCGTCTGGTCGCGGACGGTCGAGATCGGCGTCGGCTTCGGGCGTCGTGAACGTGACCTGGACGCCGCCCTTGAAGTCGATGCCGAGGTTGAGGCCGTGGACCGCGAGCGAGCCGAGGCTGACCACGATCACGACGCCGGAGATCGCGAACCAGAGCCTGCGCCGCGCCATGAAGTCGATCTGCAGGAACTTGCCGCGCTGCGAGTGGTCGCGCCCATGAAGCGCGGGTTGTCGAACCACTTGAAGCCGGCGAGCAGGCCGAGCATCGCGCGCGTCGCGGCGACGGCGGTGATCAGCGAGACCACGGTGCCGATCAGCAGCATCAGCGCGAAGCCCTTCACGCCCGCGGTCGCGACCGCGAACAGGATCAGCGCGGTGATCGCCGTGACGACGTTCGCGTCGACGATCGTGTGGAAGCCCTTCGCGTAGCCGGCCGCGATCGCCGCCTGCATCGACTTGCCGGCGCGCGACTCTTCCTTGATGCGTTCGAAGATGACGACGTTCGCGTCGGCGGCGACGCCGATCGTCAGGATCAGGCCGGCGAAGCCCGGCAGGGTCAGCGTGACGCCGAAGAGCAGGATCGCGCGCGTACATGAACGCCGCGTAGATGGCGAGGCCGAGCACCGCGACGAGCGCCGAGGAAGCGGTAGAGGATGAGCAGGAAGAGCGCGACGAGGAGCAGGCCGGCGATCGCGGCGTTGCGCGCCTGCTTGAGCGAGTCCTTGCCGAGCGTCGCCGAGACGTCGGTGCGCTCGACGGTGACGAACTTGACCGGCAGCGCGCCGGTCTGGAGCACGAGCGCGAGGTTCTTCGCCTCGTCGAGGCTCTGCAGGCCGGTGATCTGCGCGCCGCCGCCGGTCGGGTCGATGCCGTGTCGACCGTACTGCTTGTAGTCGATCTGCGGGAACGAGCGGATCTCGTTGTCGAGCACGATCGCGAAGTGCTGCGACTGCTTGCGGATCTGGCCGCGCAGCGCCTCGTTGCGCGTGACCTGTGGAAGAATCCTTGTTGCCCTTCCCGTTGAACTGCAGCGAGCACGATCGGCGAGCCGCTCGACGGGTCGAAGTCCTGCCGCGTGCCGGAGAGCTTCAGCTCCTTGCCGGTCATGTTCGGGTACGGGCCGTTCTGGTCGGTCGGGTACGCGCCGTGCTTGAAGAGGTAGTAGTCGACCTTGCCGGGCGGCGGCACGCCGAGTGCGTCGCCCGGGCAGACGACCGCGTGGCCCTCGCCCGCCCCGGCACGTGATCACGGTCGTGCCTGCCGGGACGGGCAGCACCTTCCAGCCCTTCGGCGTCTTGCCCTTGTAGGGATCGAGCAGGCCCGCGTTGCCGGTCGTCGGGTCGCGGTGCAGCGTCGCGATCGGGCCGGCGACCTTGACCCACACCGTGTTGGTCGTCGTCTTCGTCTTCTTGTTCTTGCCCTTGCCGGTGGTGGTCTTGCTGACGTCTTGACGCGGCTTGAAGAGGACGTAGCCGGTCGGCTTGCCCGACTTCGCGCTGCCCTGCACGCGCGAGAGCAGGTTGTAGAGGTTCGTGAACGCGACCGGGTTGCCGGCGCCGCGTCGACCGACGGCGGCACGAGCGCGGGCTCGAGGTCGTAGAGCTCGAGCTGGGCGGTCTGGCCGATGATCCCAGCCGCCTGCGCCGGGTCGTGGACCGCCGGCGAGCTGGATCACGATCTGGTTCGTGCTCTGCTTGCGGATCTCCGGCGAGGAGACGCCGAGCTTGTCGACGCGGTTGCGCATGATCGACACGGACCGGTCCATGGTCGTCCGCGGTCAGCTTGTGGCCCGGCGGCGGCTGCGCCTTGAGCACGACCTCGAGGCCGCCCTGGAGGTCGAGGCCCTTGTTGACGCCGCGGTGGATCGGCGAGCCGGGGACGGCGAGGAGCGCCGCCCGACGAGCGCCAGCACGATCAGGACGATCAGCGCGAGGTGAGAGCGGCGCGAAGACATTCGGCCGGTAGGTTAGCCTGGTTGGGGCGGTTTCTCGTCCAGGTTTTCCGAAAACTGCTCCGTTTCTGTCAGGACCTCGACGTCCCGGGCGACGGCCGCGACCGCCCGCCGGTCCAGGGTGACGACGACGTCCGGCGCGATCTCGACCCGCACCGTCGTCGTCCTCGAGCGACTTCACGTGCCCGTGGAGCCCGCCCGCGGTGATGATCTCGTCGCCCGGCTCGATCGAGTCCTGCATCGCCGAATGTGACGTGCGCCGGCGGCGCGCCGGCAGCACGAACAGAAGCCAGGCACCGGCGAAGAGGATGATCAGGATCAGGAATGCGCCCACGTGGCCCTTTCCAGTCGTTCTCGCTTGTAGGGAGCAAAACGGCCGGCGCGATCGCGTCGCGGGCGCCGTCGGTCAGCTCGATCAGGAAGCGTAGATTGTGGAGCGAGAGCAGGCGCAGCCCGAGCAGCTCGTTCTGGTTCACGAGGTGGCGGATGTAGGCGCGGGTGAAGCGGGCGCAGGCGGGGCAGTCGCAGCCCTCCTCGAGCGGCCCCCCGTCGCGGGCGAAGCGGGCGTTCCGGAGGTTCAGCCGCCCCTCCGAGGTGAGCGCGCTGCCCGTCCGGGCTGTGCGGGTCGGGAGGACGCAGTCGAACATGTCCACCCCGGCCTCGATCACCTGCAGGATCCCCTCCAGGTCGCCGATGCCCATGAAGTAGCGCGGCTTCTCCGCCGGCAGCAGCTCCGCCGCCCAGTCGGTCGTCTCGAAGGTGAGGTCCCGGTCCTCGCCGATCCCGAGCCCGCCGATCGCGTTGCCGTCGAAGTCGAGCCCGGCGATCTCCTCCGTCGAGCGGCGGCGCAGCTCGGGGTCGGTCCCGCCCTGGTTGATCCCGAAGCGGAGCTGCCCGTCGGCGCGCGGCGCGTCGCGCTGGCGCCGCGCCCACTCGGTCGTCCGCCGCACCGCGTCCTCGAGCGTGCGGCGCGGCACGCCCGGCGGCGGAACCTGGTCGAGGCACATCGCGATGTCGCTGCCGAGGTTCGCCTGGATCTCGGCGGCGAGCTCGGGCGTGAAGCGCGCCGGCGAGCCGTCGTAGACGTTGTTGAAGGTCACGCCCTCGTCGTCGACCCGGGCGATCGTGTCGCGCAGCGAGAAGACCTGGAAGCCGCCGGAGTCGGTGAGGATCGGCGCGTCCCAGCTCATGAAGCGGTGCAGCCCACCGAGATCGCGCATCAGCGTCGGAACCAGGACGGAAGTGCAGGTGGTAGGTGTTGCCGAGCAGGATCTGCGCGCCGAGGTCGCGCACCTCGTCCGGGTGCAGCGTCTTCACGGTCCCCTTCGTGCCGACGGGCATGAAGACCGGAGTGCGCACCTCGCCGTGCGCGGTGCGGAGCACGCCCGCGCGCGCGGCGCCGTCGGTCGCGGTGACGGCGAACGTCGCGCTCACAGGATCAGCATCGCATCGCCGAAGGAGTAGAAGCGGTAGCGCTCGTCGATCGCGAGGGCGTACAGGCGCCGGATCTCCTCCACGCCCGCGAACGCCATCACGAGCGCGAGCAGCGTCGAGCGCGGCAGGTGGAAGTTCGTCAGCAGATGGTCGACGCGGCGGAACTCGAACCCGGGCGTGACGAACAGCTCGGTCCGGCCGGCGAGCGGCGCGTCCCGCGCGAGGGTCTCGAGCACGCGCACGGTCGTCGTGCCGACGGCGAGCACGCGTTCGGCGTCACGGATCCGCTCCCACGCCGCCGGCGCGACGTCGTAGCGCTCGCCGTGGATGTGGTGCGCCTCGACGGTGTCGGTCTGCAGCGGCCGGAAGGTGTCGAGACCGACGTGCAGCGTCACGCGCTCCACGTCGAGCCGGTCGAGCACTTCGTCGGTGAAGTGCAGCCCGGCCGTCGGCGCCGCGGCCGAGCCCCGCTCGCGCGCGTAGACCGTCTGGTAGCGCTCGGCGTCGGCGAGCGGCTCGGTGATGTACGGCGGGAGCGGCGCGCTTCCGTGCGGCTCGCCGTCGAGGCGCACGCGCCAGCGTCCCTCGCCGAGGTGCTCGAGCAGCTCGACCTCGCCGTAGCGGTGCCCGGCGCGCAGGCGGCGCGTCGGCCGCGCGAGCGCCTCCCAGACGTCGCCCTCCACGCGCTCGAGCAGCAGCACCTCGCCGCGCGGCTTCTCGATCGCGATCCGTGCGGGGACGACGCGCGTGTCGTTCACGACGGTGAGCGCGTCGACGAGCTCCGGCAGCTCGCGGAAGACGCGGTGCTCGACCGCGCCGGTCGCGCGCGAGTAGACGAGCAGCCGCGACTCGTCGCGCCGCTCGGCGGGGTGCTGTGCGATCAGGTCCTGCGGCAGGTCGTAGTCGAGCTCGCGGGATTCCATCCGACGCGGACGGTAGCTTCGGGTCCATGGACGAGCTGCGCGACGAGATCCGCGACGCGCTCAGAGAGGGGCTGCGCGAGCAGGCCTCGCCGCTCTCGCGGCGGCTGGCCGAGGTCAAGGGGCTCTCGAACAACACGATCCGCCGACTGGAGCGGATCGAGGCGACCGTCGAGTCGGAGCGCGGCGCGCGCGTCGACGACCTCGCGCTGCTCGTCGAGCTGCTGACCGAGGGCTGGCGCGCATTGAACGCGCGGCTCGAGCGGATCGAAGCGGCCCTGGAGCCGGTGGACACGAACGTCGTGCCGCTGCGCGAGAGCGCCTGACCCGTCGCGACCGTGCTCGGCGCCGAGCCCGACGAGACGGCGCTCGCCGGCGCGGAGCACCTCGACGCCGCCTACGTCGGCGGCTACGACCGGAAGGCACACCTCGATCCGTCCTCCGATGTCGACGACCTGCGCGCGTGGGGCGTCGACGAGACGAGCACCCTCATCGACTTCGGGGCGGGCACGGGGACATTCGCGCTCGCCGCGGCGGCCGTGTGCGGCCGCGTCGTCGCGGTCGACGTCTCTCCGGCGATGGTGGCGGCGCTCGCGGCGAAGGCCGAAGCCGCGGGCATCACGAACGTCGAGACGGTGCAGGCCGGCTTCCTCTCGTATGTCCACGACGGTGCGCCGGCGGACTTCATCTACACGCGCAACGCACTGCACCACCTGCCCGACTTCTGGAAGGGCATCGCGCTGCGCCGGATGCACGGGCTGCTCAGGGCGGGTGGGCGCCTGCGCGTGCGCGATCTCGTGTTCTCGTTCGACCTCGCGTCCGCCGAGGATGCCGTGGCCCGCTGGGTGGAGGCGGCGGCGGTCGAGAGCCCGGAGCACGGCTGGACGCGCGCCGAGCTCGAGCAGCACGTGCGTGAGGAGCACAGCACCTTCACGTGGCTGTTCGAGCCTCTCCTCGAGCACGCGGGCTTCGAGATCGCCACGCGGGACTACGGTGCGGTCGGCGCGTACGCCGACTACGTGTGCCTCAAGCGCGGCTAATTGGCTAGGCCGGCAGCACGAGCTCGAAGCGTGAGCCGCGACCGATCTCCGAGTCGAGGTCGATGCGGCCGCCGAGCGCCGTCGAGATCTCCTTCGCGATCGCGAGCCCGAGCCCCGTCCCGCCCGCGCTGCCGGAGACGAACGGCCGGAAGAGCCGCTCGCGCCCCTCGACCGGGATGCCGGGCCCGGTGTCCTCGACGGCAACGTGCACCGTGCCGTTGTGGCGCGCGAGCTCGAGCGAGACGCGGCCGCCGTCCGGCGTCGCCCGGAACGCGTTCGAGAGCAGGTTGCCGACGACCTGCAGCACGCGGTCGCCGTCGCTGGTGATCACCGGGTGGTCGTGTACGTCGCGGCGGAAGTCGATCGAGCGGCGTTGCGCCTCGTCGCGGTAGCGCTCGAACGCCTGCTCGAGCAGCTGCGCCATGTCGACCTCTTCCGTCAGCACGGTGAAGCGGTGCGTGTCGAGCTTCGCGAGGTCGAGGATGTCGCCGACGAGCCGTTCCAGCCGCTGCGCCTCGGCCTCGACCGTCTCGAGCGACTGCATGCGCGACTCGGGGTCGACGACGACGCCCTCGTCGAGCAGCGCCGCGACGTGGCCGCGGATCGCGGTCAGCGGCGTGCGCAGCTCGTGCGAGACCGACATGAGGAAGTTGCGCTCCATCTCCTCCACCTCGGCGAGACGATGCGCCATCTCGGTGAAGCGGACGTTCAGGTGGCCGAGCTCGCGGGGCGCGGCGGTACCCGAGAGGTTGATGTCGTAGTTGCCGGCCGCGACCGCGTCGACCGCGTCGGTCAGCTTCAGCACGGGGCGGACGATGCGGCGGGAGAGGTACCACGCGAGCATCGCGGCGACGAGCAGGCCGAACAGGCCGGCGATCGCGAGCCGCTGGATCAGCGGCGACACGAGCGAGTTGACGTCGGTCTTCGGCGTCGCGACGACGATCGCGCCGATCGTCTGCTTGCCCGGGTCGGTGAGGATCGGGTTCGCGACGGCGATGTACTTGCGCGTCGTGCCGGGCGGCGTGAACTCGAACGTCAGCGACTTGCCTGAGATCCAGTCGATCGTGGACGACGGCAGTCGCTTCAGCCCGGTGAAGCCCTGGCCCGGGAAGAGGCCTGGACCGACGAAGTAGATCTTGTCGCCGGTTGCGAGCTGCAGGCTCTTGGCCGCGAACGTCGGCGGCTTGCGGTCGTTCGGCTTGCCCTTCTTCGTGTTGCCGTAGCTCTCGTTGACGGCGCGCGCGTACAGCAGCGCGATCCCCTGGCCCTCGCGCTTCAGCTTCGTCAGCGCCTGCTCGTGCGAGAAGTCGCGGAACAGCCGCACGCTGATCAGCGTCGTGATCACTACCGGCGAGGACGATCCCCGCGAGGAAGACGAGCGGCAGGCGGACGCGGAGCGACCCGAGCATGACGACTCTAGGTCTTCGCCGTGTCCTTCTTGGCGTCCTTCGCAGGCGAGACCTTGTAGCCGACGCCCCAGACCGTGACGATCGGCGACGCATCGCCGAGCTTGCGGCGCAGCTGGCGCACGTGCACGTCGACCGTGCGCGTGTCGCCCGCGAAGGTGTAGCCCCAGACGCGCTCGAGCAGCTGGTCGCGCGTGAGCACGAGGCCGCGGTGGTCGAGCAGCTCCCAGAGCAGGTCGAACTCTTTCGGCGCGAGCTGGATCTCCTCGTCGCCGACCTTCACCTCGCGCCGGCCGGCGTCGATGTGCAGGTCGCCGTGCTCGATCGTCTCGCTCTCGCGCTCGCGGCGCTCCGGCGCCGCGCGGCGCAGGATCGACTTGACGCGCGCGACGAGCTCGCGCGGGTTGAAAGGCTTCGTCAGGTAGTCGTCCGCGCCGACCTCGAGGCCGATGATCTTGTCGACGTCCTCGTCGCGCGCGGTCAGCATGAGGATCGGCACGTCGCTCGACTGGCGGATGCGCTTCGTGACCTCGATCCCGTCGATGTCGGGGAGCATCAGGTCGAGCACGATCAGGCCCGGCATCTCCTCCGCGACCTGGGCGAGCGCGTCGCGGCCGTTCGAGGCGGTGCGCACGACGTAGCCCGCGTTCTTCAGGTAGAGCGAGACGAAGCTGGCAATCGAGCTCTCGTCTTCGACCACCAGGATGTTGGGGGCCGCGGCGCTCATCGGCTAGGGAGACGGTCGGCGGCGTCGGTGCGGGCTGGACGCCGAAGCGAACAGTGCGGGTCAGGTACGGCAGCGGCGTCCATTTGCCGCTGTTGTCCAGGGAGTAATCCCCGGGGTCATAGGCGAACACGTCCGCGGTCATCGTCGCGCTGCCGACGCCGACGGCCGTCAGGTCGACGCCCGAGCCCTTGAACCAGAGCCGGTACTTGCCGCCGGTGACGCGGAAGTGGATGTCCTTGCCGGTGTAGATCGTCGTGTTCTCGTTCAGGCCGAGCGTCTTCGACTCGGCGCCGCTGACGTAGATCGTGCCGTCGCCGAAGAGCGGGTCGGTCACGACGAGCCTGCCGCTGTCCATCTGACCCCACAGCGTGCCGCGCGTGCCGTTGAGGACGATCACACCGGCGCCGGCCTTCAGCTCGAAGACGCCGTCGCCCGTCGCATGCGCAGCCGCGAGCGCCGTGGGGACGGCAACAAGACCGCAGAGCAGGATGAGGCAGAGTCGGCGCATCGACAGGGACAGTGTTTCCTGCCCAATTATGCCCACAATGATCGAAACGTAAGGAGTTTTTGTGGCCGGGGGCGGGTAGCGTCTGGCGCTCTGTGAGGATCCCCTCGTCGGCCCTGTTCCTCGTAGGCGCAGCACTCGCTTCGGACGTCGTCCCGGCGCCTTGCTCCCTCGGTCGACCACGTCGAACTCGTCGTGACGATCGCGCTCGTCGTGATCCTGTTCGACGGGGGCGCCGCGATCGGCTGGCGGCGGTTCCGCACGGCCGCCGTGCCGATCCTCTCGTTGGGCGTGCCCGGAACGTTCGCGACCGCCGGCCTGCTGACGCTCTTCGCCCACGGCGCGCTCGGGCTGGGCTGGCTGACGGCCGGCCTGCTCGCAGCCGCGATCGCGCCGACCGACCCGGCGGTGGTCTTCTCGGTCCTCGGCAGCCATCCCGTGCGCGGGCGTGCCCGCACGATCCTCGAAGGCGAGTCCGGCGCCAACGACCCGGTCGGGATCGCGCTGATGCTGGGACTGATCGCGCTCGCGACCCATGCCGACGCGAGCTTCTGGATCGTCGTCCGCGTGTTCGCGGAACAGATGACGATCGGGCTGGCGGCCGGCCTCGTGGGCGGGTTCGTCGAGCGGCGACTCCTGCGCGTCGGCTGGCTGCGCACGCTCGTGCTCGTCGCGGTCGTCTACTTCGTCGCCGACCGACTCGGCGGGTCGGGCTTTCTCGCCGTCTTCGTGATGGGGCTCGTCGTCGGCGACATCGAGGCGCCGTCGCAGGCGCTGCAGGACCGCATCGCGTCGCTGGCGGAGATCGTCGCGTTCGTCGCGCTCGGCCTGACGGTGCACCTCTCGGACATCGACGTCGGCCGCTGGGGCGAAGGGCTCGCGCTCGCCGCGTTCCTCGCGCTGCTCGCGCGCCCCGTCGTGGTCGGCGTGCTGCTCGCGCCCGTGCGGGTGGCGCACGCGGAGCGCCTGTTCGTCGTCTGGGGCGGCCTCAAGGGCGCGGTGCCGATCCTGCTGGCCGCGTTCGCGGTCACGCACGAGGTACACGACGCGTCGCTGATCTACGAGACGGTGTTCGTCGTCGTGCTCGCGTCGGTCGTCGTGCAGGGCGGAACGATCCCGCTCGCGGTCCGGCGGCTCGGCTTGTAGTCAGGCGACGCGGCGGACGTGCCGCGTCAGGCCGCCGACGCGCACGTGCTCGTACGTGTCGACGACGCGGATACGCACCGGCCTCGTGCGCCGCGGGCTCGCAGACCACGCACACCGTCTGGTCGCGGCGTCCCCAGCGCCACGTCCGGTAGCGCTCGCCGGCGAGCAGGTTGCGGCGGCAAAAATGGCACATCGCCATCCGCGCGCACCGTAGAGGCGCGGTCGGACGGCGCGCAATGGATGTGACGCGTCGTCACGCACGTGTGACGGTGCCCGGCACCAAGGGCTCGAGCAACGCCGCGGCGCGCTCGAACTGCTCGGGCGTCAGGCGGATGTACGAGTGCCGCCAGAGCGAGCTCGGGAAGACGCCGATCTCCTCGACGGCCGGCGCGCGGTCGAGATCCGGCAGCACCGTGCGCGGGCGGAGCGCGAAGCGCCATGCCCAGCGCGTGCGCGACGGGTCGTTCTCCGGCGCGCCGACGACCTCCGCGATCCCGTAGACCGCCTGCCAGACCGACGCGTACAGCACTGCGAGGTCGCCCGGCTGCACCGACGGCCGCTTCGACGACGAGTGCGCCTTCACCTCGTCCCCGTGCAGGCGCTCGAGTGGACGCTCGCCGCGGCCGCGCACGAGCAGCCAGTGCTGCAACTAGATGCGCTCGACGACGCCGGCGATCGCCATGCCGAAGCCGACGCACATGGACGCGATCCCGTAGCGCGCGTCGCGCCGCTCGAGCTCCGAGACGAGCGTCGACGTGATCCGCGCGCCGGTCGCGCCGAGCGGATGGCCGAGCGAGATGCCGCCGCCGTTCGGGTTCACGTCCTCCATCCGGTCCTCGAGGTGCAGATCCTTGGCGGTCTGGAGCACGACCGAGGCGAACGCCTCGTTGACCTCGATCACGCTCACGTCGTCGAGGGCCAGCCCCGCTTTCGCGAGCGCCTTCTCCATCGCCTGCGGGTTGCCGTGCAGCATGCGCGTCGGGTCGACCCCGGCGAGCCCGAACGACACGAACCGTGCGCGCGGCTGCAGGCCGAGCCGCGACACCGCGGCCTCGCTCGCGATCAACACCGCCGCCGAGCCGTCCACGATCTGCGAGGAGCTCCCGGCGGTCACGACCCCGTCCGGGCGGAATGCAGGCTGCAGCGCGGCGAGCTTCTCGGCCGACGTCTCGCGCCGCGGCGCCTCGTCGACGGCGAACAGCGTGGGCGCAGCAACGGCCGCTCCCCCACTTTGTGATGACTCAACACTTGCCGGGCCCGGACTGCCGCCCGCGCCCTCGCCGCCCTCGGCAGGGAGCTCGATCGGCACGATCTCGCGCTCGAAGCGGCCGCCGTCCGAGGCGGCGATCGCCCGGCGGTGCGACTCGAGGGAGTACGCGTCGAGCTCGTCGCGCGAAAGGCTCCACTCCTCGGCGAGCAGCTCCGCCGAGATGCCCTGCATGACGATGTCGTAGCGGTCCGTCACCCGCTCGGAGATCGAGCCGCCGTTCGAGCCCATCGGGACGCGCGACATCATCTCGACGCCCGCCGAGACGACGAGGTCGAGTTGTCCGGCCATCACCGCCGCGGCGGCGTTGAAGTTCGTCTGCATCGACGAGCCGCACTGCCGGTCGACGGTCGTCGCGGAGACGTCGACGGGCCAGCCGGCCGCGAGCACCGCCATGCGGCCGACGTTCCAGCCCTGCTCGCCGATCTGCGTCACGCAGCCCATCTGCACGTCCTCGATCTCCGCGGGGTCGAGGTCGTGGCGCGCGACCAATCCGTTCAGCACCTGCGCCGCCAGGTCGTCGCCCCGCAACGCCGAGAGCGTGCCGTTCTTGCGGCCGATAGGCGAGCGGACGGCGTCGACGATGAAGGCGTCCATCAGCTCAACTGTACTCCGGCTCCCACGGCCGTTCGTGGTGCGCGAGGTAGACGCGCCGCGGGCGCAACTCGTGGATGCGCAGGATCGACGGCGTCGCTCCGTCGATCAGCTCGCGCATGGAGTAGCGTCACGTCGCCGCCGAGGACGACGAGGCCGTCGGCGGTATCGACGAGGACCGCCTGGTGCCCGGGCGAGTGGCCCGGCGTGAACAGCACCGAGACGCCGTCGAACAGCTCGGCGTCGCCGTCGACCTCGACGTACGACTCGCCGTCGAAGCGCACCCAGGCGACGAGGTAGTTCGGCTCGACGGCCGCCTCGAGCTCCACGCGCTGCACGTACGTCGGCGTCCCGGCGAAGCGGCGGTTGCCGCCGCAGTGGTCGAAGTGCAGGTGCGTGTTGATCACCGCGACGACGTTCCCGAGCTCCGGCCACGGCCGCAGGACGGGATGCCAGTCCTCGTCGAGTGACGGCGTCGAGTCGATCATCCCGGTGTCGACGAGGATCGTCCCCTCGGGCCGCTCGATCGCCCAGCCGTACACGGGCCACACCTCGCCCTCGACCGTGACGTCGCAGAAGTGGAGTGGCCGGACGGTGTTCAATCCGCGAGCGCGGGCTCCAGCGCCGGTGCGCGCCTCGCCCGCCGTTCGAACCACAGGTTGACCGCGACGAACGTCGCGGTCGCGTAGACCCAGCCGGCGACGCAGTCCACGAGGTAGTGCTCGCCGGTGTAGACGAGCGCGAACGCCATCGCGGGCGGATAGAGCGCGAGCGGCACGCGCGCCCAGCGCGGCACGAGCCGCCAGAGGAAGAGCGCGATCAGCAACGCGTACGCCGCGTGCAGCGACGGCATCGCCGCGACGTTGTTCGCATAGTTCTGCCCCTTCTCGAACAGCGAGCCGTAGTGCGCGACCGGCACGTGCTGCCAGATGATCCCGATCAGCCGGTTCGACTGCCCGATCTCACCGTCGCGCGCGGCGAGCCACGGCGGGACAGCCGGGTAGAGCGCGTACGTCGCGAACCCTGTGAGCGCGAGCACGCACACCATCGTCGCGAAGCGCGTGAAGCGTTCGTGCGCCCACGTCCACAGCACTGCCGCGACGACGAGCGTCGCGAAGAAGTGCGACAGGTAGACGAGCCACGTCGCGTAGTCCCACCAGTGCAGCTCGGAGCCGCCGTGCCAGAGATGCGTCTGCAGCCAGACCGTGGGGATCGGCTTGCCGAACAGTGCGGCCTCGACGTGGATCTGCGGCAGCTCGCGAGCCGGGAAGACGAGCCCGTCGGCGAAGCCGCGCAGGCGGTCGTAGACGAAGAGCACGCCGATGAACGGCGCCCATTCGATCACGAGCCGCGGCACACGGCGCCTCAGGTCGGTGACGCAGAACGCGGCCATGCCGATCGCGAACCAGAGGAAGACGAGGTCGCGCGACGTCGGCACGCCGACGCTGAACGACCATCGCAGCGGATGCGACCAGGTAGGCGACGGGCGCCCAGAAGCGGAGTCCGTTGCGCGGGCTCACCGGCGCATCCTGACATGCCGATTGTTTCGCGCCGCGCGGCTGCGGTCAGGTATCGGTCACATGGTCGCTGCACTCGCGTTGGCAGTCGCTCTCGTCGCGATCGGACTGATCGCCGCAGTCGTGCTTCCCGGGGCGGGCTGGATCCTGCTGCCGATCCTCGTGATCGCCGCGATCCTCGTCGCCGTGCGGGCGTTCGCCGGCGATCGGCAGACCGCGCCCGGCCCGTAAGGGCCGTCGAGAGCGCTCGTTACACTCGGCGGGGTGTCCCCGTTTCTTCGCCGGCGCCGCTCCAAGGAGGGCATCTCCTCCGACGGCCTCAAGGCGCGCCGGCCGCACGCCGGCGTGCTTCGGCGCGAGCGCCGCGCGCTCCTGAAGGCTCGCGCCGACGCGGTCAGCGAGCTCGGCGGCTTGCTCGTCGAGATGTATCGCCGCGGCGGCTTCCGCGACGACCTGCTCGCCGAGCGCGCCGCCACGATCGTCGGCATCGACAGCCGCCTGGCCGACATCGAGACACTGCTGCACACCGGCCGCCGCGTGCCGCGCTGCGAGTGCGGCGCGCCGGTCCTCCGCGGCTCGCGCTTCTGCCCGAACTGCGGGCGCGAGCTCGGCGCGACACGCGCATCGGACGAGGTGTCGGAGGAGACCATCATCGAGCCGGCACCACGGCCTTGACCGCAGCGTGCTGACCGACGACCGCGAGTCGGCGATCGCCGCAGCGGACAGCACGTGCCCGCGCTGCGGCGCGTCGCGCGAGCCGGATCAGCGCTACTGCCTCGAGTGCGGCCTCGCGCTGCCGGAGGTCGAAGGCCGGCTGCCGTCGTTCCGTCGCGGCTGGATCCGCCGCGTCGGCTGGTATCCCGGCGACTGGGTGTGGGTCTCGCTGCTGACGCTGCGTCGTCGCAGCAGCGGGCGCGGCCGCGGCGATCGTTGTCACCGAGCACAACGACGACAAGGGCGCGGTCGTTCGTCGCGCCCTCGACCGACGTCTCCGTCACCGAACCGACCGTCGTCCCGTCGACCGCGCCGAAGCCGACGACCGTCGACACGAGCAAGCTGCCGACCGCGCCCGAGCCGAGCTCGCCGACGGCGGCGCCGAAAGGCCCGAAGAACGGTCGCGTCCCCTGGCCGCGGAACGAGAACGGCTGGACGATCGTGCTCGTCTCCTACCCGAAGACGACGGGGCGCCCCGCCGCGCTCCAGACCGCCGACCGGGCCGCACGAGCCGGCCTGCGCCAGGTCGGAGTGCTCGACTCGAGCCGCTACGCGAGCCTTCAGCCCGGCTACTACGTCGTCTTCGCCGGGGTCTACCCCGGCAAGTCCGACGCGGACACGGCCGTCGCGACCGCGCGGCAGGCCGGCTTCGGGGGCGCGTACTCCCGCCAAATCGCCCGTTAGCGGGAGGTTTGCGAGGTGTAGAGGTTGCCGAGAGGGGTAACGGATGCCCTGCGGCAAACGGCCCGACGTTTTCATTCGAGAAAACATTTGTAACAGCCACCGGGACAAGGTAGAGTCGGCGCCGGGATAGCCCGGTGGTGGGATAATTACCGCTTCTTAGAACGAATTTAGGCTACTGTCGAGGAAAGCGACCAGCACCATATGGACGAACGGATCCTTCATATCCAGCACTGCATGTATCAGTACTCGCGAGCGATCTACCGCTCGATCAAGGACCTGATCGACCCCTACGTCGACCCCGGCACGCAACTCGAGTACCGCCGCGAGGTGCTCGCGGCGATGCGAGGGGACGATGCAGCGGCTCGCTGCCGATCCTCACTACTTCGCGAAGCCGGACAAGGCGCTGTTCCAGGACATCCGGCGCTACTTCCCGATCACCGTGCAGGCGCAGGTCGCCTGGGCGGTGACGCAGGGCGTCGACGCAGCGGTCAACTTCATCGAGGAGCAGATCGAGGCCGGAGCCTTCGACGGCGGGGTCGCACGCTGCCGCGCGACGACCCGGAAGGGCAAGGCGTGCCAGCGCACGCCGCTCCCGGACCGCGACTACTGCCCGTCGCACCAGCATCTCGAGCGCAGTAAGGCCGCCGCGTAGCCACGCGCGTCGCTAGGCTCGCGGTTCGCCGGCGTACGCTCGACGAAGCCGGTCGACGACAGTGAGTCACGACACGGACAAGCTGATCCGCCAGCTCTCGCTGGTCGCGTTCCTGATGGCGGAGCGCGGCCGCTGACGGCGCGGGACATCAAGTCGAACGTCGAGGGCTACCAGGAGATGAGCGACGAGGCGTTCGCCCGCCGCTTCTACTCCGACCGCGCCGAGCTCGTCTCGCTCGGCGTGCCGCTCGACTCGCAGCGCGACGAGTTCACGGGCGAGGAGCTGTACACGCTGCGCTCCGAGCGCTACTTCCTGCCGGAGCTCGAGCTCGACGACGAGGAGCTCGCGGCGCTGCAGACCTGCTTCTACCTCCTCGAAGGGCGCTTCGCGTACGCGGAGCCGCTGCGGCTCGCGCTGCAGAACCTCGCGCTCGGCCGCTCGGCCGGCCCGCTGGCCGCCGCGCCGACGAGCACCGCCGTCCGCGTCGAGGTGCGCGACCCCGACTACTCGCTCGAGCTGCAGGGCCGGCTCGGCAAGCTCGAGGGCGCGATCTCGAAGCAGCGCACCGTCAAGTTCCGCTACTGGTCGATCTACCGCGACGACGAGGAGGAGCGGACGCTCAATCCCTACGCGCTCCTGCCGGAGAACGGCTCCTGGTACGTGATCGGCCACGACCTCGAGCGGGACGACATCCGCACCTTCCGCGTCTCGCGCATCCGCTCCGACATCCGCTTCGCGACGCGGCGCGAGCGCGACTTCCGGCTTCCGCCCGAGTTCGACGTCGAGAACTACCGCGGCCGCGCCGAATGGCAGTTCGGCGACATCGTCGGCGAGGCGCAGGATCGAGGTCGCGCCGGACACCGCCTGGTGGGTCGAGCGCGCCTACGGCGGCGAGCGCAACCGCGTCGAGGGCGACGTCTTCATGACCGAGTACGCCTCGTCGCCGCTGCTCGCCCGCTGGATCCTGCGCCAGGACGGCCGCGCGGTCCCGCTCGAGCCGTCGGAGCTGCGCCGGCTCGTCGTCGAGGGCGCCCGCGCCGCGCGCGCCGCGCACGAGGGCGCGCCGCCGACGCCGGCCGCCGAGGTCGTCGCCGGTGCGAGCGACGGCGTCGCCGAGCGGTTCGCCGGGCCGGTCGCGCCGGAGCGCTTCGGCGTCCTGCAGTCGCTGCTCGCCTACCTGCTCGCCGCGTGCGGCGAGGAGCGCGAGGGCGTGATCCCGGCGCACGAGCTCGTCGAGCGGTTCTCGATCCCGCGCGAGCAGCTCGAGGAGCACCTCTCGCTGCTCAACCTCGTCAACTTCGGCGGCGGCTGCTACGCGGTCTACGCCGAGCTGCACGGCGACGAGGTGCACGTCGACAAGGAGCTCTTCGGCGACACGTTCCGCCGTCCGCCGCGCCTGACGCCGCTCGAGGCGCGCGCGATCCGGCTCGCGCTCGAGTTCGTCGGCCCGATGGTCGCCGCCGGCGCGCACTCGCCGCTCGACCGCGTGCGCGCGAAGCTCGAGGAGACGTTCGGCGCGTTCGACCTCGCGCAGACACCCGCGCCGCACGTCGGCGAGGAGGAGGGCCTCGTCGACACGCTCACGCAGGCGATCGACGACCACAAGCTCGTCGAGATCGAGTACCTGAAGCCGGAGGAGCAGGAGGTCGTGACGCGGACGGTCGAGCCGTACTCGATCGAGCGCCGGCTGCCCCACTGGTACGTCCACACGTGGGACATCGAGCGCGACCAGCCGCGCTCGCTACCGCCTCGACCGCATGCGCAAGGCGAAGGTGCTCGCGCAAGCGCTTCACGCCGCGCGAGGGCTTCGACCCGTCGGAGCTGCACGACGCGACGACGGCGCGCATCTGGTACTCGCCGGACGTCGCGCGCTGGGAGGTCGAGAAGGGCGCGCGGCCGCTCGTCGACGGCGCCGCGATCGCCGACAAGTCGGTCGGCAGCGCCGAGTGGCTCGTCGGCGAGGTCGTCTCCTACCGCGGCGAGGCGGTCGTGCTCGAGCCGCCGGAGCTGCGCGCGCGCGTCGCGCAACGGGCGCGCGAGCTCGCGAACGAGCTGCGCCCGAGCCGCGCCAAGGCGTCCTAGCCCGGCGACCGCGGCTGCGCACACCACGCGGCGACAGACGTGTCGAACACGAACAGGCGCTGCTGTCCACAGACCGCACGCTTCGCACCGGAGTCGACACCAGTGCGACGCGCCTGCGCGCGGTGTCTCGACACGCGGCTTCACGTGAGTGACCTACGCGGGCAGCTTGAGCGTGAACGTCGCGCCGAGGCCGGGCGCGGACGAGACCGCGATCGTGCCGCCGTGCGCCTCGGCGATCGACCGGGCGATGTAGAGGCCGAGGCCGGTGCCCGGCTTCGACGCCGTGCCGACGACGCGGCCGAACTTCTCGAAGATCAGGCCTGGTCGTCGGACCGATCCCGGGCCGTGGTCGTGCACCGAGACGAGCACGTTGCCGTTCGACTGCGTGACGCGCACCTCGACGGGCTCGCCGGCGGGCGAGTACTTGACCGCGTTCTCGATCAGGTTCCCGAAGATCTGCCGCAGCCGCTCGGGGTCGCCGCGCACGGATGGCACGTCGCTTGCGATCTCGGCCACGACCGGCACCTCGTCCTGGCCGAGCGCCGCCGCCGCGACCGTGTCGCGCACGAGCGCGGAGATGTCGACGTCGCTGAAGCGGTAGGTGAACGTGCCGGCGTCGATGCGCGAGGTGTCGAGCACGTCGCCGATCAGCGCCGCGAGGCGCGCCGTCTCGTCACCGATCAGCGCGAGGAAGCTGTCGCGCTGCTCGGGCGAGAGCTCGCGCCAGCGCGCTGCAGCGTGCGCGCGGCGCCGATCACCGCCGCCATCGGGCTGCGCAGCTCGTGCGAGACGAGCGAGACGAAGTCGGCGCGCAGTTCCGAGAGGCGCCGCAGCTCTTCGACCGTGCGCCGCTCGCTGTCGTACGCGCGGATGTTCTGCACCGCCGACGCGGCGAGCCGGCCGAGCAGCGTCGTCAGCTCGATCTCGTGCTCGGCGAAGGCGTCGGGCTCGCGCCGGCCGAGCGAGATCAGCCCGATCGTGCGCGCGCCGGGGAGCAGCGGTGCCGCGACTCGCGAGCGCAGGCCGAGCTCGAGCAGACGCGACTCCTCCGCGTACTCGGGCTGCGCCATGTCGCGGCGGTAGATCGTCTGGCCGCGCGCGACGACGTCCGAGATCAGGCTGTTCTCGGCGCTGAACTCGGCGCCCGGCCCGAGGTCGTCGCCGGCGGGCTCGCCGGCGGTCGCGATGATGCGCGCCGAGCCGTCCTCCGCGAGCACGATCGCGAGCCGGTCGAACGGGATCAGCCCGCGCAGCTCGCGAATGAACGCGCCGAACGCCTCGTCGAGGTCGAGCGACGAGGTGAGCGCGCGGGCACAGCGGTTCGCGGCGTCGAGCAGGTCGGCGCGCCGGCCGAGCTCGTCGCGCAGGGCCTCCGCCTCGTCGGCGCGTTGCTCGGCGAGCTTGCGCTCGTCCTCGAACCGCTCGACCACCCAGCCGACGAGCAGCGCCATGAGCAGGCCGGCGCTTGCCTGGAAGACGACGAACTCGACGCGATAGCCGACGTCGAACCAGTGCGCGCGCTGCTGCTCGAACAGCGCGGAGACCGGAATCGCAGCGATGCCGACGGCGATCCCGCCGCGCATCCCGAAGCGCGCCGCGCCGACGACGATCGCCAGGAAGAGCAGCTGCCGTGTCGGCGTGCCTGCGTCGAACGCGTACAGCACGACGAAGCTGGAGATGAAGAGGAAGTCGAAGGCCATCGCGACGAGCGCGTACGTCCGCGTCTCGCGCACGGTCGCGAAGAGAACGACCGCCCCGACCGCGAAGCCGGCGAGGAGCGTCCACGCGATCGCCTCGTAGCCCGGCGGGTACGTGGACGTGAGCAGCACCTGCAGGAACGCGAGCGGCACCGCGCACAGCCGGACGAGCGAGATCCACCACTCGAGCGGACGTCTCGTCATGCGCGCTCCAGCACGCGCGCGAGCGCCCACGCCGCGTGCTCCGCGATCAGCTCGTCGTCGTCGGCTGCATGGCGCTCGAGCACCTCGACGTGCTCGGGGCCCCCGGTGTTGCCGAGCGCGACGAGCGCGTTCCGGCGCAGCCAGCGCGGATCGTTTCGCGGCACGTAGAGCCGGTCGTACTCGGAGACGAGCGCCGCGCCGTCGGCCTCGAGCCAGGCGACGAGATCGACGTGCGCATCCTGCTCCGGCAGGTCGGCCGCGGCGCTTCTCGACACCGCGGTTCCACGGGCAGACGTCCTGGCAGATGTCGCAGCCGTACACCTGCGCGCCGAGCGGCGCGCGGTAGTCCTCCGGGATCGGCGCGGGCGCCTGCGTCCAGTACGAGAGGCACTTCGTCGCGTCGAGCGTGCCCGGCTCGTCGAGCGCGCCCGTCGGGCAGGCCTCGATGCAGAGCCGGCACTCGCCGCAGTCGGCGTCGAGCGGCGGCGTGGGCTCGAGCTCGACGTCGGTGACGAGCGTGCCGAGCACGACCCACGAGCCGTGCCGACGCGTGATCAGCATCGTGTTCTTGCCGTAGAAGCCGACGCCGCTGCGCGCCGCGGCCTCGCGGTCGACGTGCTGGTTCGCGTCGACGAGCACGCGGTAGCGGCCGCCGATCCTGCGCCCGAGCAAATCGAGCCGTTCGCGCAGCTCCTCGTACGCGTCGTGCCACGTGTAGCGCGCGAGCCGGCCTTCCCCCGCCTCGAGCGGCGCCTCGGGCGCCCAGTAGCAGGCCGCCGCCGAGATGACCCTGCGCGCGCCGGGCAGCAGCGACTCGGGATGGCACGACTGCTCGGGGTGCGCCATCGTGAACTTCATCCCCGCGAAGAGGCCGCGCTCGCGGCGGCTGACGATGTGCTGCTCGGTGGCGGCGTACGCCTCGGCGCGCGCGACGCCGAGCGCATCGATCCCGAGCGATTCCCCCAACCGGATGACGTCCTCGCTCGTCATGCGAGGATTGTGCCCGCGTGAAGGCGATCCGGATACACGAGGACGGCGGCCCCGAGGTGCTCCGCTACGAGGACGTCCCCGATCCGGAGCCGCGCGAGGGCGAGGTGCTCGTCGAGCTGCGGGCGGCGTCGCTCAACCACCTGGACGTCTGGATCCGCAAGGGTCTCCCTTCGGTGCCGAAGCCGCGCATCCTCGGCGCGGACGGCGCCGGCGTGATCGCGGGAACGGACGAGCGGGTCGTGATCAACCCCGGCATCCTCTCGAACGGGAAGATGCACATCGTCGGCGAGACGATGGACGGCACGCACGCCGAGCTGATCGCGGTCCCGCGCGACTACCTCCACCCCATCCCGGACGGCCTCTCGTTCGAGGAGGCGGCCGCGTTCCCGCTCGTCTTCGAGACGGCGTACCGGATGCTCGTCACACGCGCGCACCTGCAGGCCGGCGAGTGGGTGCTCGTCTGGGGGATCGGCGGCGGCGTCGCAACCGCCGCGATGTCGCTCGCGAAGGCGCTGGGCGCGCACGTCGTCGTGACCTCGTCGAGCGACGAGAAGCTCGCCCGCGCACGCGAGCTCGGCGCGGACGCGGGGGTCAACCACGAGACGGACGACGTCGTCGCGCGCGTGAAGGAGGTCACCGGCGGCGGCGCGCACGTCGTCGTCGACGACGTCGGCGAGGCGACCTGGAAGCGGACGCTCGACGCCGCGCGTCCCGAGGGCGCGTCGTCGTGTGCGGCGCGACGACCGGCCCGAACCCACCCGCGGCGCTGCACCGCGTCTGGTGGAAGCAGCTCTCGATCCTCGGCTCGACGATGGGCACGCCGGACGACTTCAAGGGCGCGTACGACCTGATCGCCGCGGGCAAGGCGAAGCCGGTCGTCGACCGCGTCTTCCCGCTCGCCGACGCCCGCGCTGCCCACGAGCGGCTCGAGGCCGGCGAGCAGCTCGGGAAGATCGTCCTAGCGATTCCGTGACGACGCGGTCGCGGCGGCGACCGCATTGCGCAGCCGCTGCCACGCTGTCCCGCCGCCAAGCGAGACGCGCACCGCGCGTACCCGCAGCGACGGGCTCCGGGCGACGACCGCGGCGGGCAGGGCGGCAACCGCCGGGTCGAGCCGGTCGGCGCCGCGGAACGCCAGCTGCAACGCGTCGAGCGCGTGCTCGTAGTCGCCGGCGAGGTAGCGCACGCGCGCGGTGTCGGCGGCATACGCCCTGGGGAACGGCCAGTCCTCGCTCCAACCCTCGTTCAGCTCGGCGAGCGCGTCGTCGATCCGCCCCGCGAGCGCGAGCGAGAACGCACGCGCGCGATGGCCGTCGTAGCTCAGGTCTCCGGTGTCGTGCTCGAGCAGCAGGTCGGCCGCGCGGTCGAGCCCCGCCGCGTCGCCCGCCGCCGCCAGGCGCCACGTCTCGTCGCCGAATCCCGTGCGCCCGCTCACGGCGCCGCCCGCTCGATCCGCGCAAGGAACTCGCGCACCTCGCGCGCGCTTCGCAGCCGCACGAGCGTCGCCTGCGGATGCGCCGCCACCCAGCGCGGCACGAACGCGCGGTCCGCGAAGTGCTTCTGCCACGCCCACTGGAACAGGTTCGGCCGCTCGAAGAGATTCCGCATGCGCTCTCTGTTCCCGTTCCACAGGACCTCGCGCAGCACCATCCGCCGCAACGTGCGCCGGACGAGGCGCGGGAGCCAGACGCGGATCGGGAGGTCGAGCCAGACGACCGTGTCCGCGCGGGCGATCACGAGGTCGCCGAGCTTGCTGCGGTAGCGCCCGTCGATCACCCACCGCTCCTCCGCGACGAGCGGTGTCACCCGTGCGAGGAACTCCTCGGTGCTCGTCTCCGACCAGCCGCAGCCCCAGTGCAGCGCATCCAGCTCGGTGAACGGGACGCCGAGCCGCGCGGCGATCGCGCGCCCCACGGTCGACTTCCCCGAGCCCGGGACGCCCTGCACCGAGACACGCTGCACGCGGGACAACCTCTCAGAACGAGAAGCGCCCCGGCGTGGCCGGGGCGCTGATGAGGCAACGTGCCGGATGGAAGAGGGTGTTACGGGCCGGAGACGGCGGCGAGCGTGACGGTCGAGGTGTACGTGCCGGCGTAGGCGTTGCCGGGGACCGCGACCTGGATCGTCGGCGTGACGTCGACCTTGCCGAGGCCGGAGTTGAGGGCCGAGTTGTAGAACTTGGCCGCCGTGCCGCCGATCGTCAGGGGGTAGGTGATGCCCGACGAGGTGGCGCCGGTGCAGGTGTTGCCGGCGTGGCAGGCCGAGAGGACGGAGGTGAGGGTGCCGGGGGCGAGGGTGTGGCCGCTGCCGTCCGAGAAGTTCGTGGCCGAGACGGTCAGGTTCCAGCCGGCGCCGGTGCCGCGGGCATCCACGACGCCGAGCAGCGGCGCGTAGGAGGCGGTCTGGTCGGTGCCGTCGAGGGTGCTCGTGATCGAGGGGTTCGACGGGAGGTTCAGGCTGATGCCGGCGGTGCCGTTGACCTGGGCGGTCGGGGTGAGCGTGCCGGCGAGGGCGGCCGTCGTGGCCACCAGGGCGACCGCCGCGACTGCCAGGGAGATGATGATGCGCTGCCTCATGTGAATGTTCGCTCCTCTTCCGTTCCGGTTGACAGGGAGCACTGTCGCGGGCCGAGGTGAGAACCTCGGTGCCCGACGGTATGAACTCGGAAGGGACGAAAAGCCGCCTGCAACTGCGACCGAGCCGCTCTGAACCGAGAGAGCGCGCGGCCGCCGCCACCGGCGCAGATGGTGGCGGCGGCCGCGAGCAGGAAGAAAACGGGGCGCAGCGGCCACGCGGCCGAGGCTGCTGCGCCCGAGGCCGCCGCCCCAGGGAAGGGAGAGGCAAGCCCACTCCGATTACGCGGCCCGGGCGCGTCCGGATTTCGCCACCTAGCCATTTGGTCTACCCGAACGGCTAGTAGCAGCAGTCGGCACAAAGCTTCATCGTGCTGGCAGGGGAAGGAAGAGGGGAGCAGACGCACAGTGGACGCGAGTAGCCGGGATCGCCAAATACAGGCCAACGTCGTAACCTGCCTCGGCTGCGGCAGCCTCACCGGGCTTCGCTGGGCAGGATGGCGCGCCTACTGGATCGAGGATCCGGACTCGGACGAGCCGCCGGCTCTCGCGTTCTGCTGTCCGACCTGCGCCGACCGCGGCGAGCGTCGCACCGGGTGAGCGGCCGGCCGCCCCGCCCTGCGGCGCGGGGGGTGGACGGCCGCTCAACACCGGAGCGCAAGAGCTAGGGCGCAGCGCGTACCGGCGTACACGCTGCGCCCTGGGGAAGCCGCCTCACTTCAGGGGGGTGGAAGCGGCTCCGTCAAATTAGGACGGACCGGGCCTGCTGACAACGAGCCGATCGGCTAAGTCGGGGCCAGGCCCGCGCGTGCCGCCCGGGCGGCGACGACGTCCTCGCGCGACGGCACGACCACGACCCGCACCGCGCCTGCGCCGACCTCGCCGGTCGCCCCCGGCGCCTCGTTGCGCCGCTGATCGAGCGCGATCCCGAGGAAGCCGAGCCGGCCGCAGACGTCCGCGCGGACGCGGGCGGAGCGCTCGCCGACGCCCCCGGTGAACACGACCGCGTCGAGCCCGCCGAGCGCGGTCGTCATCGCGGCGACCGCGGCCGCGACGCGGCGTGCGAAGACGCCGAGCGCGAGCTGCGCCGCCGGCGTCACGTCCCGCTCGAGCTCCTCGACGCGGGCCGAGAGCCCGGAGAGCCCGAGCAGCCCCGACTCCTCCTCGAGCGCACGCTCCGCGGCGGCCACGTCGAGCCGCCCGGTACGAACCAGGTAGGGCGTGATCGCAGGGTCGATCGCACCCGAGCGCGTCGCCATCGGGACGCCGTCGAGCGGCGAGAACCCCATCGTCGTGTCGACCGAGCGCCCGTCGGCGACGGCGGTCACCGAGCAGCCGGCGCCGAGATGGCAGACGACGAGCCGCCCGACAGGCACGGCTTCAGCTGCCCACTGCACCGAGAGGCCGTGGAAGCCGTAGCGGCGGATCCCCCATTCCTCGCGCCAACGCCGCGGGACCGCGTAGGCCGCCGCCTCCTCCGGGATCGTCGCGTGGAAGGCCGTGTCGAACACCGCCACGTGCGGCACGTCCGGCAGCGCGCGGCGCGCCTCGTCGATCACCTGCACCTCGGTGCGGTTGTGCAGGGGCGCGAGGTCGCCGAGCGCGAGAAGCTCGCGGCGCACGTCGTCGTCGATCAGCACCGGCTCGCGAAAGCGCTCGCCGCCGTGCACGATGCGATGCGCGACCGCGCGGACGCCCGGCGGCACGTCGTCGAGCGAGTCCACGCGAGTGCTGGTGTCGTCGTCAGCGACGACAGAGAGCTTGAGACTGCTCGAGCCGGCGTTCGCGACGAGGATCAAGCGGGCCAGGCCCAGTCGCGAATGCGCGGGTCGTCCTCCCCATGCTCGCGCGTGTACGCGCGCGCCTCGATCCGCGCGTCCGTCATCTGCTGGCGCAGGTGCGCCTCGCGCGCCGCAAGTCCGGGAACGCGGTCGAGCACGTCGATCACGAGATGGAAGCGGTCGAGGTCGTTGAGCATGACCATGTCGAACGGCGTCGTCGTGGTCCCCTCTTCCTTGTAGCCCCGAACGTGCAGGTTCGCGTGGTTCGTGCGGTGGTACGTGAGCCGGTGGATCAGCCACGGGTAGCCGTGGTACGCGAAGACAACGGGCTTGTCCGTAGTGAAGAACGCGTCGAACTCCGCGTTGGAGAGGCCGTGCGGATGCTCGGTCGAAGACTGCAGGCGCATGAGGTCGACGACGTTCACCACGCGCACCCTCAGGTCGGGAAGCTGCTCGCGCAGGATCGACGCGGCGGCGACCGTCTCGAGCGTCGGGATGTCGCCCGCGCACGCGAGCACCACGTCGGGATCCTCCCCCTGGTCGGTCGACGCCCACTCCCAGATGCCGATCCCGCGGGTGCAGTGCACGACCGCCTCGTCCATCGTGAGGTAGTCGAGCGCGGGCTGCTTGCCGGCGACGACCACGTTCACGTAATCGCGGCTGCGCAAGCAGTGGTCGGCGACGCTGAGCAGCGTGTTCGCGTCCGGCGGCAGGTAGACGCGCACGACCTCGGCCTTCTTGTTCACGACGTGGTCGATGAAGCCCGGGTCCTGGTGCGAGAAGCCGTTGTGATCCTGCCGCCACACGTGCGAGCTGAGCAGGTAGTTGAGCGACGCGATCGGGCGCCGCCACGGCAGCGCGCGCGTCACCTTCAGCCACTTCGCGTGTTGGTTGAACATCGAGTCGACGATGTGGATGAACGCCTCGTAGCAGTTGAAGATCCCGTGCCTGCCGGTGAGCAGGTAGCCCTCGAGCCAGCCCTGGCACAGGTGCTCCGAGAGCACCTCGACGACGCGACCGCTGCGCGCGAGGTGCTCGTCGGTCGGGAGGATCTCCGCACCCCACTGACGGTCGGTGACGGCGAAGACGTCGCCGAGACGGTTGGACGCCGTTTCGTCCGGGCCGAAGATGCGGAACGTTTCCGGGTTCCGCCTGATGACGTCGGCCGCGAAGCGCCCGAGCACGCGCGTCGCCTCGCTCGAGCTCGTCGCCGGCGTCTTCACCTCGACGGCGTAGTCCCGGAAGTCCGGCAGGCTCAGGTCGCGCAGGAGCAGGCCGCCGTTCGCGTGCGGGTTCGCGCTCATGCGCCGCTCGCCCTCGGGTGCGAGCGCGCGCAGCTCGGGCTCGAGTGCGCCCTTCTCGTCGAAGAGGTCCTCCGGGCGATAGCTCCGAAGCCACTCCTCGAGCTGACGCCGGTGGCCCGCGTCGGTGCGCGTCTCCGCGAGCGGCACCTGGTGCGCGCGCCACGTGCCCTCGACCGGCAGCCCGTCGACCTCGGCCGGGCCGGTCCACCCCTTCGGCGTGCGCAGCACGATCATCGGCCAGGCGGGCCGCCGCTCGTCCCCGCCGGCCTTGATCTCGGCGATGTCGTCGAGCGCGTCGTCGAGCGTTGCTGCGAGCTCCTCGTGCACCGCGGCGGGATCGTCGCCGGTGACGAGCAGCGGCCGGTACCCGTAGCCTTCGAAGAGGGCGACGAGCTCGCGCTCCGGGATGCGCGCGAGCACGGTGGGGTTCGCGATCTTGTAGCCGTTCAGGTGCAGGATCGGGAGCACGGTGCCGTCGCGCTGTGGGTGCAGGAACTTGTTCGCGTGCCAGCTCGCCGCCAGCGGGCCGGTCTCCGCCTCGCCGTCGCCGACGACGCATGCGACGAGCAGGTCGGGGTTGTCGAACGCAGCGCCGTACGCGTGTGCGAGCGCATAGCCGAGCTCGCCACCCTCGTGGATCGACCCCGGCGTCTCGGGCGCGACGTGGCTCGGCACCCCGCCGGGGAACGAGAACTGGCGGAAGAGGCTGCGCAGCCCGTCCTCGTTCTCCGGGATGTGCGCGTACACCTCGCTGTAGGTGCCCTCGAGGTACGCGTTCGCGACCATGCCAGGGCCTCCGTGGCCGGGGCCGCAGACGTAGATCACGTTCAGGTCGCGCGCGCGGATGACGCGGTTGAGGTGCGCGTAGAGAAGGTTGAGACCGGGTGTCGTCCCCCAGTGGCCGAGCAGCCGCGGCTTGACGTGCTCTGCCCGAAGCGGCTCGCGCAGCAACGGGTTGTCGAGCAGGTAGATCTGCCCGACCGACAGGTAGTTCGCCGCGCGCCAGTACGCGTCGACCAGTCGCAGCTCTTCGCGCGTGTCCCGCGCCGTGGCGGCGTTCATGCAGGTGCGCGCTCGAAGATGACGAGCACAGCAAGCTGCTCGTAGCCGACGAAGCGATGCTCCGCCCCCGCGCGCACGAACGCGCCATGACCCTCGTGCAGCTCGAACAGCTCCCCCTCTACCTCGAGCGTGCCCCGGCCCTCGAGCACGACGTACACCTCGTCGTCGTCGTGCGGCTGCTGGCGGTCCGGCTCCGGCGCGACGAGCACGTAGACGCCGAGCTCGAGGCCCGGCGACTCGTGCACCGCCTCGTACCCGCCGCCGGACGCGGTCAGGCGCTCCTTGGCCCTGATGATCTCCACCATGTGTCCGGCAGCTGTCACGGCGCTCCTTGCTCCCTGTTTGCAGAACCTACCGACAACGCGCCGGGGAGCGCTCGGGCGCTCCCCGGACGGCGAGCCTCACACACGGCGTGCGGCCGCGCACCGTGGGTTTCCCGCAGCGCGCGTCGGTGTCTCCGCCGATTTCGGCGCACCGCGGCAGGCACATGATGCGGGTGGCGAACGCGGGGGCGCTCCCTCGGCGCCTCCGCGCCTCGCTCACCAGGTCTTGGGGGAGCTGGGACGCGTCGAGCGGTCGATGCGGATGCGCATGTCGACGGCGACGCAGCCGTCGGAGCCGGCGAGCACCGGGTTGAGATCGAGCTCCGCGACCTCCGGCAGGTCGGTCGCGAGCCGCGCGAGGCGGTGCAGCAGATCGGCGAGCGCCGTGCGGTCGGCCGGGTCCGCCCCGCGCCAGCCGGCGACGAGCGTGCCGGCCTTCCCCGTCGTCAGCAGCTCCTCCGCGTCGACGTCCGTCAGCGGCGCCAGCGCGAAGTTGGCCGAGCCGATCAGCTCGGCGAGCACGCCGCCGGGACCGCAGGCGACGATCGGTCCGAACACGGGGTCCTGAACGACCCCGGCGAGCAGCTCGGCGCCGTCGGTCACGTAGCGCTGCACGAGCACCGGCCCGCCGATCCGCGCCGCCACGTCGTGCACGTCCCTTTCGGTGCGCACGTCCAGCGCGACACCGCCGCTCTCGGTCTTGTGCGCGCCGGGCTCCGCCGTCTTGACGACGACCGGGAAGCCGAGCTCGAGCGCCGCGGCGACCGCCTCGTCGGGTGACGCAGCCGGCCGCTCCGGAACGAGCGGGATCCCGTAGGCGTCGAGGAGCGTGTGAGCGGCGCGCGCGTCGAGCCAGCCGTCCGGCGCTGCGTCGACGACCGCGCGTCCGCGCCGCCGCGTCCACGGCGAGCTCGGGCACCGTGCCGGCGGCGCGGCGCAACCAGGCCGCGCGCTGGGCGGCGAGACCGAGTGCCCTGGCCGCGGACTCGGGGTAGTCGAAGCCCTCGTGAGGCGAGCCGTCGGCGCTCATCACGACGGAGAGCAGCGGCTTCGGCGACTCGCGGCGGACCCGGGCGAGCACTGCCTCGACGGCATGCGGCTCCTCGACGACAGGCGGGACGAAGAGCGCGATCACGGCGTCGACGTTCGGGTCGGCCAGGAGCGGCCCGAGCACCGCCTCGTAGGTGGCGGCGTTCGCCGAGCCGAGGAGGTCGACGGGATTCGCAAGACTCGCCTCGACGGGCGTGACCTTCGCGAGCGCCGCACGCGTCTCCGCGGCGAGCTCCGGCAGAACGAGCCCGGCCGCTTCGCACGCGTCGGCGCAGAGGATGCCGAGGCCGCCGGCGTTGGTGAGGATCGCGACGCGCTCGCCCGCCGGCAGCCGGCAGCGCAGTGAGGAGCACGGCGGTGTCGAGCAGCTCCTGCAGCGTCTCCGCGCGCAGCACGCCGGCCTGGCGGAACAGCGCGTCGATGACCGCATCGCTGCCTGCGAGCGCGGCGGTATGCGACGCGGCCGCGCGCGCGCCGGCCCGGCTGCGGCCGCTCCGCATGGCCAGGATCGGCTTCGAGCGCGCAACGCGTCCCGCGACGCGCGCGAACTTGCGCGGGTTGCCGAACGACTCGAGGTACAGCAGCACCACGTCGGTCTCGGGGTCGTCCTCCCAGAACTCCAGCAGGTCGTTCGACGAGACATCGGCCTTGTTGCCGATCGACACGAATGCGGACAGGCCGAGACCGCGCTGCTCCGACTGCTCGAGCAGTGCGAGGCCGAGCGCCCCGCTCTGCGACGAGAAGGCGACGCGTCCTGCCGGGAACGCGCGACGGGCGAACGTCGCGTTGAGGCGCTTCCCGGTCGACGCGATGCCGAGGCAGTTCGGGCCGATCAGGCGCGCGCCGTGGGCGCGGACGAGCGCGAGCAGCTCCTCCTGGCGCGCGACGCCGTCGGTGCCCGTCTCCGCGAACCCGGCCGAGACGACGCACAGCGCCCGGATCCCCGCGCGCAGTGCCGAGCGCGCGGCATCGATCACCTGCTCGCCCGGGACGCAGATCACGGCGAGCTCGACCGGCTCGGGGATCTCCCCGACCGAAGTGAATGCGTGGATGCCTCCGACCGGCGCGCCTGCGCGATTGACCGGGTACGCGGTGCCGTCGAAGTCTCCGGCGATCACGTTGCGGAACAACTCGCCGCCGATCGTGCCGCGCCGCGCGGAGGCACCGATCACGGCGACCGAACGGGGGCGGAAGAAGAGCTCCAGCGACGCGGCGACGGCCGAGTGATCGCGGCGGTCGGTGCGCTCGAGCACGTCGGCCGACGCGGTGAGCTTGAACTCGACCTCGACGACACCGTCGACGTAACGGCGCTGCACCTCGAAGCCGGTGTCGCCGAACACGCGCAGCATCGCACCGTTCTCGGGCAGCACCTGCGCGACGAAGCGCTCGATGCCGACGCGGCGCGCATGCACCGCGAGACGCTCGAGCAGCCGGCTCCCGATGCCCCGGCGCTGCATGTCGTCCGCGACGACGAAGGCGACCTCGGCGCGCGACGCGTCGCGCAACCGGATGAACGTCCCGAGCGCGACGATCCGCGTGTCGCCGGCCGGGTCGGCGAGCTCGGCGACGAGCGAGAGCGCGTCCTCGCCGTCGCTGTGCAGAAACGGCATCGCGAGATGTGCATCGACGCGCATCGCGCCCTGAAAGCGCAAATGCCGCGTATCGGGCGAGAGCCGCTCGAAGAACTCGACCAGCGCCGCCTGGTCGTCCTGCGACGTCTGCCGCAGCCGCAGCGTCGAGCCGTCCCGGAGGACGACGTCTTCCCGCACCTGTCCGGCCACCATCCCCGTAAGTCTCGCGCCTTCCGTCAACGGTTGCAGCGCGTGCCGTCCACGGCAGTCGTGCGGTGATCGACCGACGGTCGGCGGGCGTCCGCTCGGATTCGCCGGCGCCCGGGCTCAGCCGAAGCCGAGGATGAACTTCGCATCGTCGGACATCTTGTCCGGCGTCCACGGCGGCTCGAACGTGAGCTCGCTCGTGACCTCCTCGACGCCGGGGATCTCGCGCACGACGCGCTCGATGTCCTCCTGGATCATCGCCCCGGCCGGGCAGCCCATCGAGGTGAGCGTGTACTGGACCTTGACGTTCGGCCCCTCGATCTCCGCGTCGTAGAAGAGCCCGAGCTCGACGATGTCCATCCCGAGCTCGGGATCCTCGACCTGGCGCAGCGCCTCGACGACCTCTTCCTTGGACGGCATGGCTCGAGGTTAGCTCAGCCGGACTTCTTCGCGGCGGTCACGGGCGAAGAAGTGGATGCCGTCGACGAAGCGCACCCAGTTGCAGCGCGTGCACATGACGAGCGAGTGCGTCCGCGCCGAGTCGGCGAGGAAGCGGACGCCGCGCAGCAGGTCGCCGTTCGAGACGCCGGTCGCGGCGACGATCACCTCCTGCGGCGCGAGGTCGTCGATCGTGAAGATCCGGTCGATGTCCTCGATGCCGTGCTCGCGCGCCTCGCTCGATCTCGGCCCGGCGCGTCGGCCAGAGCTGCGCCTGCAGCTCGCCGCCGAGGCAGCGCAGCGCCGCCGCCGCCAGCACTGCCTGGCGCGTGCCGCCGATCCCGATCGCGAGATGGTCGTTCGTGCCGCGCACCGCGGCGCTGATCGACGCCGTGACGTCACCGTCCTGGATCAGCTTGATGCGCGCGCCCGACGCGCGGATCTCCTCGATCAGGTCGTGGTGGCGCGGACGGTCGAGGACGATCGCAGTGACGTCGTTGACCATGCGGCCGAACGCGTCGGCGATCGCGCGGATGTTGTCGCCGACAGGGCGGTCGAGCGAGATCTTCCCGCGCGCGCGCGGGCCGACCGCCATCTTGCGCATGTACATGTCGGGCAGCGACGGCAGCGAGCCGCGCGGCGCGGCGGCGATCATCGAGATCGCGTTCGTGCCGCCGCGCGCGACCACCGCTCGTCCTTCGAGCGGATCGAGCGCGAGGTCGTACTCCTCGCCGCCGAGCCCGATCATCGTTCCGGCGGCGAGCTGCTCGGCCTCCTCCTGGCCGCCGATCACGACCCGGCCGCTGATCGGCATGCGCTCCAGCGCGAGCCGCGCGCCCGAGAACGCCGCCTCCTCCGCCGCCTCCTGTCGGCGCGGCCGAGCCAGCGCGCGCCGGCCAGCGCCGCGCGCTCGGTCACGCGCGCGAAGCTCTCGCACTGGCACGGCGCGCGGTCCGTGCTCTCCGCGACGGGTACGTTGGCCGCGACGACCTCGGTCACGCCGTCCGCCCCGCCGTGCGCTCCGCCGCCTGCATGACGAGCTCGATCACCCGGTCGATCGTCCGCTCGACGTTCGCATTCTCGATCACCGGCACCTGCTCGCGCCGGGCGCGGCCGACGATGTAGGTCTGGATGCGGCGGATGTCGTCGAGCTGCTCGAGGTACTTGTCCATCGCGCGGACGCCGCCGGTCGGCAGCGTCGCGCACGTGGAAGTGCACGCGGTGCACGTCCTCGTCGGCGATCTCGATCACGACGTGGACGAGCAGCGCGCCCTCGAGCTCGAGCGGGCAGCAGTCCCCGGCACGAGGTGCACGCCCTCGAGCACCATCGACCAGCCTTCGGTGAGCGCGCGCCGGATCGCGGCCTCGACGCCGACGCACACGTGGCGGCACTGCTCGAGGAAGCCGACGACCGTCGGATCGCCGGTCACCTCCTCGTCCAGCGCCTGCCCGGCCTCGAAGCTCGAGTAGTGGATCGTCGGCATGAACTCCGGCGAGAAGAAGGCGCGCATCGTCTGGCGGATGAAGTCGGTCGAGGCGACGCGCGTGATCCCGAGCCGGTGCGCGACCTCGGCGGCGACCGTCGACTTGCCCGTGCCGGTCGAGCCGCCGATCAGCGACGATGATCGGCACGTCGAGCGACTGCAGGTCGGCGAGGCGGCGCAGCCGGCTGACGGCGCGGTCGCCCTCCTCCTCGCCGAGCACCTCGCGCGCGAGCTCGTCGAGCCGGTCGACGTCGATCGCGTGCTCGCCGCGCTCGGCGAGATCGAGCTCGATCCGCCGCGCGAGCTGGTACGCGCGCGTCGGCCGGGACGCCGGCGGCGATCAGCGCGCGCGCCATCAGCCCCTTCGAGATACGGCAGACTCGGCGTCGCCGAGCGGCAGCGGCTCGCCGTGGCGGCGCTGCGCTCACGGCTTCGCCGCCTCGGGCGCGAGGGCGAGCAGGCGGTCGTCGAAGTCGCCGACGACCTCGTTCGCGGCGAGCACGACGCGGATGCCGCGCGCGAGCGCGTGCTCGGCGACGACGTCGATCGCGGCCGCCTTCAGCTCGACGAGGTACGTGTCGGCGTCGACGAGGTCGTGCTGCAGCAGCGTCGCGGTTGGCGAGGCGGTTCGAGACGTGGACGACGTCTGCGTCGAGATGCGAGACGTCGGTGCTGCCGGCGGTGAAGACCGCGACGCGGCCTTCGAGCGGCTGCGGTCGGAGCCGAGGCGCAGCTCGAAGCCCTCGATCACGAGGTCGGAGATCAGCCGGCGGTAGGTGTTGAGGTACGAATCGGCGTCCTGGTCGCGGCCGACGACGAGGACGCGGCGGTCGACCGCGATCGGCGGGATCGCGGCGCCGCTGCCGTCGAAGACGACGACGTCGGGCCTGCGCTCGGCCGCGAGCGCGCGCGCCCTCCGCGACGTTCGAGACGAAGACCGCGCCCGCGAGCCCGCCGCCGGCGCGGCGGCAGCCGATCGTCGGCACGCCGGCGAGCGCCGCGATCTCGAGGTGGTCGGAGGCGGCGTGCCGCCCGGCGCGCGAGCAGCTCGACGAGCTCGTCGACCGTCGGCGGCGTCTCGACGACCTCGGGCTCGGGCGGGCCGCCGCGGCCCATCGCCACGACGACGACGTCGCGGTCGCGCGCGAGCAGGCGCGCGAGGTGCGCCGTGACGGCGGTCTTCCCCACGCGCTTGCCCGTGCCGATCACCGCGATCGACGGCAGCTCGAACGGCTCGAACGCGGCGGGTCGAAGCGGAAGTCGGCGCCGACGTACGGGAGCCCGGCCGCGAGCGCCTGCGAGGCCCAGCGGAAGCGGCTCCGCCGGGCCGAGCACCGGCTCGTCCGAGAGGTCGACGACGACCTCGGCGTCGCCGAAGCCGTCGACGAGCGGCACGCCGTAGTCCGCGTCGCCGCCCGCAGCTTCTCCGTGCCGCCGACGAGGATCGCGCCGACCCACTCGTACGGCAGCTCCCGCAGCGCGTCGCGCACGACGGGCGCGTAGTGCTCCCCGTCGATCAGCGCGACGGCCCTCACACGCTTCGGGCCGTCACCTCGCGCTCGATCCGGCCCGTGTACTTCTCGTACTCGAGCGTCGCGAGGTCGAACTGGATGATGCGCTCCTGCCCGTGGAACGGATAGCGCCGCCAGATCGCGACGTGGGTGCCGGAGACCTCGACCACGTTGTAACAGGGCCGCGTGTTGCCGCGAGCCGGAGCGTGGAGACGGTGCCGGTGTTGACGACGAAGAGGTTCTCGAGCTTCCACGCATACGGAACGTGCTTGTGCCCGGAGAGGACGAGGTGCACGCCGGCGCGCTGCAGGCACTCGATCGCGTCGCCGGCGTCGTAGACGACGTTCCGCTCGCGGCCCGGTGCCCGGGATCGGCAGCAGATGGTGGTGCAGCACGAAGACGCGCAGGTCGGCCGGCTCGGCGCGCGAACTGCTCCTCGATCCAGCCGTAGCGGCCCGCGGCCGATCTGGCCGTGGTCGAGGTCGGGCTCGGTCGAGTCGACGGCGACGACGGTCACGCCGCCCTTGCGCAGCACGGAGTTCCGGTCGCCGAAGAGCTCCTCGAAGTGGACGTAGCCGACGTTGCGCGAATCGTGGTTTCCCGGGATCACGACGAACGACTCGCACTCGATCCGGTCGAGGTAGCGCTTCGCCTGGGCGTACTCCTCCTTGAAGCCGAACGTCGTCAGGTCGCCGGAGCAGACGACGATGTCGGGCTCGAGGTCGTTGATCTCGGCGATCGCGCGCTCCATCAGGTCCGGCACGAAGTGCGGCGATCGCCGCAGTGGAGATCCGAGAGATGGGCGATCGTCAGCGGCTCCAAGCAACAGGACTCTAGGGCATCCGAGGTCGCTGCTACCCTGACGGAAGTGGCGCCGGAAACGCCTGATTTCCAGGCATATTGCGGCGCGGAACCGCCGCGTTTTGCCAACCCGGCCGAGCTCGAGTACGCAAAGGTCCTCGACTGGTACGGCATCCCGTGGGAGTACGAGCCGACGACGTTCGTGCTCGAGCGCGACGCCGAGGGCCGCGTCACCGAGGCGTTCACGCCCGACTTCTACCTCCCCGAGCAGGATCTCTACCTCGAGGTGACGGTGATGAAGCAGTCGCTCGTCACCCGCAAGAACCGCAAGCTGCGCAAGCTGCGCGAGCTCTATCCGGAGGTCAAGGTCAAGCTCTTCTACGAGCGCGACTTCGAGCGGCTCGCGGCCCGGTACGGGCTGCGGAAGGCCTCCTGAGCACGCCGATCGAGCTCGACGAGCGCATCGGCGAGGTCTTCCTCGACGCCGACGAGATCCGCGGCCGCGTGCGCGAGCTCGGCGCCGAGATCGCGCGCGACTACGAGGGCCGCGAGCCGCTGCTCGTCGGCTCGCTGAAGGCGTGCATCCCGTTCGTCTGCGACCTGTCGCGGGCGTGCCGATCGCACCACGCCCTCGACTTCATCGAGCTGGCGGGCTACGGCGACCGGACGACGGCGGCATCCGGTTCCTCAAGGATCTCGACACCGAGATCGCGGGCCGGGACGTCGTGCTGGTCGACGCCGTCATCGACACCGGCCTGACGATGCACTACCTCGTCCGGTCGCTCGCGCTGCGCAAGCCCGGGATCGCTGCACATCGCGACGCTCTTCGACCGCCCGTACCGCCGGCTCGTCGACGACCTGCCCGGTGCGCTACGTCGGCTTCACGATCCCCGACGAGTTCTTCGTCGGCTACGGCTTCGAGCTCGACGAGCGCTACCGCAACCTGCCGGATCTCCGGCTCGTCCGCGCCTGAATTTTAGGTCCGGCTAAACTTCACGGGTGATCGAATCCCGCACAGCGACGCTCCCCGAGGGCCTCCGGACCGTCGACGAGGCGCTCCACCGGACGCGCTTCCGCGTCCTGCCGTTCCTCGGGCCGGCGTTCATCGCCTGCGTCGCGTACATCGACCCGGGCAACTTCGCGACGAACATCGCCGGCGGCTCGAAGTTCGGCTACCTGCTCGTCTGGGTGATCGTCGCCGCGAACCTGATGGCGATGCTGATCCAGACGCTGTCGGCGAAGCTCGGGATCGCGACCGGCCGGAACCTGCCCGGAGGTCTGCCGCGAGCAGTTCTCGCGCCGCACGTCGCTCCTCCTCTGGGTGCAGGCCGAGGCGATCGCGATGGCGACCGACCTGGCCGAGTTCCTCGGCGCGGCGATCGGCTTCCACCTGCTGCTCGGGATCGGCCTCTTCCCGTCGGCGGTGCTCACGGGCATCGCGGCGTTCGCGATCCTCGGGCTGCAGCGCTTCGGCTTCCGCCCGTTCGAGGCGGTGATCGCGGCGCTCGTCGGCGTGATCGGCGTCGTGCTACCTGCTCGAGCTCGTCGTTCGCGAACCCCGACTGGCGGCCAGGTGGTCGAAGCACGCGGTCAAGCCGCAGTTCGGCGGCAGCAGCGAGGCGGTGCTGCTCGCGGTCGGGATCCTCGGCGCGACGGTGATGCCGCACGTGATCTACCTGCACTCGGCGCTCACGCAGGACCGGATCGTGCCGAAGACCGACGAGGACGCGCAGACGCTCCTGCGCTACACGCGGATCGACGTGATCGATCGCGATGTCGATCGCCGGGCTGATCAACGTCTCGATGCTCGTGATGGCCGCGGCGACGTTCTTCCAGAGCGGCCTGCAACGACGTCGACTCGCTCGAGGGCGCGCACAAGACGCTCGAGCCGATCCTCGGCGGCGCGTCGAGCGCGCTCTTCGCGCTCGCGCTGCTCGCCTCCGGCCTCTCGAGCTCGGCGGTCGGGACGCTCTCCGGCCAGGTCGTGATGCAGGGCTTCATCCGCCGGCAGCATCCCGCGTCGTGGTCCGGCGGCTCGTGACGATGGTGCCGGCGTTCGTCGTGATCGCGATCGGCGTCGACCCGTCGCGCACGCTCGTGCATCTCGCAGGTCGTGCTCTCGTTCGGGATCCCGTTCGCGCTCGATCCCGCTCGTCATGCTTCACGGCGACGCGCGACATGATGGGCGCCGCTCGTCAACCGCCGCATCACGACGATCGCCGCCATCGGCGTCGCCGCCGTGATCGTCTGCGCTGAACGTCTTCCTGCTCGTGCAGACGTTCAAGCTCGTCTAAAAAACGGGCGCCTCGGGGGGAGGCGCCCGCTCGTCGGGAGACACTTGCTCGGTGAGGACTCGCCCACTCACTCATACCGATTACAAGCGTAAACGCGCCCCGGGATTCGGATACGCCGAGTGCCGGCGCTAGAGGTAGCCGAGCGGGTCGACCGGCGTCGCCGTTGACGCGCACCTCGAAGTGGAGGTGCGGGCCGAAGCAGTGGCCGGTGCAGCCGACGTAGCCGATCACGTGGCCCTGGTTGACGTGCTGGCCGCAGGCGACGGCGATCGAGCTCTGGTGGCCGTAGGCGGTCGCGAGGTTGCCGCCGTGGTCGATCACGACGAGGTTGCCGTAGCCCGCCTCCCAGCCGCAGTAGATGACGGTGCCGCGCGGCCGCGGCGTGGATCGGCGTGCCGTAGCCGACGCCGATGTCGATCCCTCGTGCATGCGGCCCCAGCGCCAGCCGAACGGGCTCGTGACCGGGCCGTTCACCGGCCAGATCAGCCCGGCCGACGACGGCGTCGACTGCGTCGGCGCGCCGGCCTGCCGCTTCGCCTGCGCGCGCGCGGATCTGCGCGGCGAGGTCGCGCGCTCGCCTGCCTGCAGCGCGTCGATCTCGCTCCGGCCTCGCCTGCTCGGCCTCGCGTCAGGTGCGAGAGCTCCTCGAGCTTCTGCTGCTTCGTCGTCGAGAGGTCGTTCGCGCGCCGACGAGCTCGTCGCGCACGTCGCGCGTCTGCGCTGTGCGCGCGCGAGATCACCGCGTCTCGGCGCTGCACGCTGCCTGCGCAGCTTCTTCGTCTTCGCGCGCTGCACCTTGATCGCCGCCTTCGCGTCCGCGACCTGCTGCGCGATCGCCGGTCCTGCTCGCCGATGTCGTTCAGGTACTCCACCTGGTCGATCGCGTCCTGGACGTTGCCGCGCCGAGCACGACGTCGAGCGTCGTCGGCTCGTCGGACTCGTAGATGTCGACGAGCCGCTGGTTGAGCCGTGCATCGACTCGCGTACTGCTGCTTGCAGGAAGACGAAGCCGCTCCGTCTGCAGGCGGAAGAGCTCGTTCAGCGCGTCGAGCCGCTGCTGGTGCAGCGCGAGGTCGGCTTCCGAGCGTCTGGAGCCGCAGCGAGACGTCGCCGACGCTGCTGCCTCGAGCGTGCGGATGCGCGACGTGTAGTCGTCGACCTGGTTGCGCAGCGCCTGCTCGTGCTGCTCGCTGCGCAGCGAGCTTGCCCTGCAGCGAGGTGATCTGCGAGTCGACCTGCTGACTTCTTGCGATGACGTCGTCGCCGAGCGCAGGGGTCGCGACGACGAGCAGAGCGAGAAGTGCGAGCGCGAGACGCCGCATAGAAGACGTTTCGCCGCGGCGGGCGGTTACTCCTGCGGTGCCGGGCTCGGGATGTCGGCTTCGTCCGGCGGCGGATACGGCTCCGGGACGGGTGCGGGTGTCGGCGGGGTGCCCTCGTCGGGCGGCGGGACCGGCTCGGCCGGCGTGTCGGGAATCTCGAAGGCGGTCATTCTCGAACCGTAGCGCGATCGAGCGCGCGGAGCGCCGTCGGCCGCCTGCCCGGCGCAGCGGGCCGACGAGCGCGCGGTAGTCCGCGTCGTCGATCTTGCCGGTGCGGTGGTCGAACTCGAGCTCCTTGAGCGCGGCGAGCGCCCGGTCGCGCTCCTCGATCAGCGCAAGCCGCTGCCTCCTCGGCCTCGGTCGGCGCGTCGAGGCGGTCGTCGTCGGCGACCGGCTCGCGGAGGAACGGCAGCGCGACGAGGAGGACCGCGGCGACCGCGATCAGCGACGCCCAGGACGAGCGCGGTCATGCCCGGGCAGGTGCGAGCCGCGCGACGAGCCGCCGCTGCTCGCGCGCGTCGGGCCAGAGCGCGACGCAGCGAGCCGAACAGGAAGACGATGCCGGCGACCCAGATCAGGTTCACGAGCGGCTTCACGAGCACCTTGACGAAGACGACCTCGTCGTTCGGGTTCGCGCTGGTCGGCGATCACGTAGAGGTCCTCCGCGCGCAGCCAGTTCGTGCGGATGCCGACCTCGCGCGACGGCTCGGGCGGTTGAAGTACTGGTTGTCGCCGGACGTGAGCGTGCCGCTGCCAGCCGGCCGCTCGACGTCGAGCACCGCGCGCGTCTCGATCGCGTTCGGGATCTGTGTCGGCGCTCGACGTCGCGGAGCGTGAGCGTGTACGCCGGCGATCGACATCGACTGGCCGGGCGTCAGCCGCCGCTCGGTCGGAGCTGCCGTACGCGCTCGAGCCCGCGATGCCGATCGCGAGCAGCACGATCGCGGCGTGCACGACGTAGCCGCCGTAGCGGCGCCGGTTGCGCGAGACGAGCTCGAACAGCGAGCCGGTCGCGCGCGTCCCGCGCGACGAGCTCGACCACGATCGTCGCGAGCACGAACGCGCGAGAACGTGTACGCGATCAGCCCGGGCTGCGACGAGCCGGCGCCGAGCGACGACGAGCAGCGACGCCGCGACGCGAGCGCCACCGCGACCGGCCACGCAAGCGTGCGCGCGAGCGCGCGGACGCTCGTCCGCCGCCAGGCGATCAGCGGGCCGATGCCCATCAGCAGCAGCAGCGGCAGGCCGAACGCGCGCAGGAAGAAGTCGTAGTACGGCCGGCCGATCGTGCGCGTCTCGCCCTTCACGAGCTGCGTGACGATCGGGAAGAGCACGCCCCAGAGGATCGTCAGGCAGAGCGCGACGAGCAGCAGGTTGTTGTAGAGGAACGCCGCCTCGCGCGAGAGCGCCGACTCGAGCTTCGTGCGCGCCTTCAGCAGCGGCAGCCGCCACATGATCAGCGCCGAGCGAGAAGAGCGACGAGATGACGACGAAGGCGAGGAACCACGCGCCGATCGAGCTCTTCGCGAACGAGTGGATCGAGTTGACGACGCCGGAGCGCGTCAGGAACGTGCCGAAGATCGACAGCTCGAACGCGAGCGCGACGAGCACCATGTTCCAGACCTTCAGCATGCCCTTGCGCTCCTGGACCATCACCGAGTGCAGGAACGCGGTCGCCGCGAGCCACGGCATCAGCGCCGCGTTCTCGACCGGGTCCCACGCGTAGTAGCCGCCCCAGCCGACCTCGACGTAGGCCCAGTGCGCGCCGAGCAGCTGGCCGAAGCCGAGGAACGTCCACGCCGCGAGCGTCCAGCGGCGCGTCGCGACGATCCAGCGCTCGTCGGTGCTGGCCGGAGAGCATCGCGCCGGCCGCGAACGCGAACGGGATCGAGAGGCCGACGTAGCCGAGGTACAGCATCGGCGGGTGCGCGACCATGTACGGGTTCTGCAGGCTCGGCGTCAGCCCGGCGCCGTCGACCGCGCGCCGTCTGCGTGGCGAACGGGCTCGCGACGGCGACGAGCATGAACGCGAAGAACGTCGCGATCCCGCCGATCACCGGCACGACCCAGACGGTCAGGTCGCGCAGCAGCGTGCGGTTGAGCGCGACCGCGAGCGCGCCGTAGCCGGTGAGCACGAGCAGCCAGAGGAGCAGCGAGCCCTCCTGCCCGCCCCAGAACGCGCTGAGCGCGTACGCGGTGGGCAGCGTGCGGTTCGTGTGCGACGCGACGTAGACGAACGAGAAGTCGTGGCGCACGAGCGCGATCGCGAGGACGGCCGAGGCGATCGCCGTCGAGCCGAACGCGCAGAAGAGCGCGTTGCGCGCGGAGACCGCGAGCCGCCGCCGGTTCGCTGACCGCGGCGACACCGCCCGCGACGAGCGCGTACACGACGAGCCCGAGGCTGACGACGAGGGCCGCCCGGCCGAGATCAGCCATAGCGATGCGCACGCGACTGCGGATGGTGGCTCAGCCGGCTTGCTCGTGTACTTCGACGGGCACTTCGGTGACGACGTCCTGTCGCCGCGCGAGGCGGCCGTGCGGCGTAGCTCGCCGCTCGACGACGACGTTCCGCCCGACCTTGAAGAGCGGCGGCGGATTGTCCCCGTGGTAGACGACCGGGCACGATCCCGCTGCGTGCCGTCGATGTTGCGCAGGCCGAAGCGAAGGCCGCTCGCGGAGTGCGAGTCGCCGCGCAGCGGTGCGACGACGACGCCGACGATCGCGAGCTTGCCCGTGGTTCGCGAGCTGGCTCGGGGTCAGCGTCGGCGTGGACGTGCCGCGAAGGCGGTGTAGAGCAGGAAGACGGCCAGGACGGCCGCGACACCGAGGGCGACGACGAGCCGCGCCGGGCTGCCGGTGCGCGTGCTGCGCGTGGACACGCCCCGAGTGTAGCCGCGGGCAGCGTTAGACGGCTGTGCGCTTGCGCGCAGGGACGCGGTAGCCGTGATCGGCACAAAGCGAGCCCGGCGCGTCCTCGGTGAGGGCGTCGCAGTAGCCCTTGCCGTAGGCGGCGCGCATGAAGGCGGCGACGACGTCGAGCGACCACTCGCTGATGCCTGCGGCCTCCCGCCAGAGGTCGGCGAGACGCAGGTCGATGTCGAGCTCGAGCAGGTCGATCCGGGACGGGCGGTTGGACATGCGGATCAGGGTACGAAGGCGATCGGACGGACCGCCGGCGCCGCTCAGGGGAGCGCCAGGCGGAAGCCCTCGACGAGCGAGAGCGGTCGATCGAGCAGGTCGATCGGCAGCACCCTGACGCCTGCGGCTCGAATCTGCTCCACCAGCTCGCTGAACTCCGAGTCGTCGTCGTCCATCACGACCACGACCGGGGTGCGCTCCGCGAACGTGCGCTCCGCCTGCCCCACGTCGTCGGCGAGCAGCACCTCGAAGCTGTCGCTGCCCACGAGCTCCTTCAACGCAGTCGCCGCGCCGAACCGGCTCTCGACGAGCAGCACGCGCGGCTTCACGCCGCCGAACGAGTCGCCGCGGGCGACGCGCTCCGCGAGCAAGCGGTGTGCCTCGCCGGGCCGGCGTCCTCGGGCGACCTCGTTCTTCACGAAGCGCAGCTGCTCGACCTGGTCGCGCGAGTAGAGGCGCTGACCGCCTTCCGAGCGCTGCGGCACGACGTCGCCGTAGCGGGCCTCCCACGTCCTGATCGTCGCCGCGGAGACGTCGAGCATCCTCGCGACTGCGCCGATGCTGAAGAGCGGAACGGTCCCCTCCGCCATCCCTGGGCGATACCCTCAGCTCACCGGTCTCTAACGAGCGGGCTCACGAAATCTCTTCTCGATGTCTCGTCGTCTGCACTACGGCCCTGCGCGCGTTCCGAGTCGCGACTCCCCCGAAGGGGCGATCCAGGCGTTGCTCGAGCGCGGGCTGTCGGCGTGCGAGATCGACTTCGAAGGGCGCTTCTGGATGGACTACGACTTCGCCGCAGCATTCGGAGAGCTCGCGGCGAAGCAGGACATCGCGCTTTCCGTCCACGCGCCGATCGCCGGGTTCATGGGCCACGCGGAACGCGGCAAGAAGCTGAACATGGCTGTCGGGATGCTCGACCATTCGGCGGGGATCGCGAAGGAGGCGGGCGCGGAGCTCGTCGTCTTCCACCCCGGCTTCCTGCTCGGACGCTCACGTGAAGATGCCATCGACTCGATCGTCGAGCAGCTCGGCGAGCTCCGCGAGCGACTCGAGGGCAAGGGCCGCGCCGTGCCGTTCGGGATCGAGGTGATGGGTCGCGTGCGCGAGATCGGGTCGATCGACGACGTCTGCGAGATCGCGTCGCGGCTCGACTGGGTCCGCCCGGTGGTCGACTTCGCGCACATGCACGCGACGTCCGACGGCGCATTCGTCGGCGTCGAGCCGTTCGTTGCCGCGCTGCGGCAGGCGGACGCGGTGATCGAGCCGGGTGCGCCGTTCCACATCCACTTCTCCGACATCCAGTTCGCGAACCGGAACGAGACGAAGCACCTGCCCTACGGCGAAGGGCACGCTGCGAGCCGACCCGCTGCGCGAGGCGCTCGCGCAGTTCGAGCGGCCCGCGACGGTGATCTCCGAGTCGCCGACGGCCGAGTCGACGGACACGATCAAGGAGATCCTCGGCGCTTAGAATCGACGTCTGAACGCGAGACGCGCCCGGCGAAGAGCGTCGGGCAGGCCTTCGTGTGGACCTTCGGCGTCGTGACGGCCGCGCCGGTCGAGGCGTCGAGGACGCCGGTCAGCCAGCGCTCGGTGCACACGTAGGCGTAGCCGAGCGCAGGTGTGAGCCACGTGTCGCGCGCCGTCGCGACGTCGTAGAGGTGCGTCCGGCGGTGTTCCACGCGCTCCAGTGGTCCGTGGCCGAGCCGAACACTCGCGCGCCGTCGGCCAGCAGGCCGTTCGCAGAGGGGTCGAGCGTGCGGTAACGCCAGGTCGCTGTGTGGAGCAGGTGCAAGCCGAACGGCGTCGTGGTGACGGAGGTGTCCTTGCCGGCGCCGGTGGTGGCGTAGTCGACGCCGCTGACCGCGAGCTTGCCGCGACCGAGCCATGCCGCGACCCGCGTCGTGCCGTTCAGCGCCTTCGGCAGGCGCGCGCGTCGGCCCGTGGTAGGCGACGTGCATCGTTGCGAGGTCGACGGCGGCGACGCGCAGGTCGGCGTCGACCACGTACGCAGTGCCGCCTGGATCGACCGCGAAGCCCGGCGTGCGCACCTCGCCGAGCAGGGCCGCCGTCGGGCGCGCTCGCGAAATGCGAGCCGGCGCCGATGTCGACCGTGACGCTCCGCAGGTCGCCGTTCGCGTCCACGACGACGAGGCGCGCGGGACCGATCGTGTTGAACGGCGCAAGCAACACCACCATGCGCTCGCCCATGACCGCGCGGGCGAGGAACACGCCGCCGAGCTCGACGCGACGCGACACGCTTCGCCGCGGTATCGACGACGAGCAGTGTCGCGACGCTGCCGTTCGCGCGATCGACCGCAAGCATGCGTGTCGGCGTCAGCCATGCGAGCGACGCTGCGTCGAGCACGCGGCTCGACGCGCCGAGGCGTCCGAGCCCGCGCAGCGACGGAACGGCGACGAAGCGCACCGTGCCGTTGCAGTCGGACAGCGCGAGCTTCTGCCGGTCCGGCGAGAAGCTCCAGCTGCAGAGCGGCCGGAACCACGTCGTCGAGGCGGCGCCGGCGCCGTTCAGCGTGCGCGCGTCGTAGGCGGAGATGCGCTTCGCGTCGTAGTCCCAGCCGAGCACAGTCGTGTGCGGTGCTGCACCGGCGAGTGCGATCACGGCTGCGGCGAGCGCGACCTTCATCCTGCGTCCGGCGGAATCCTACTCCGCGCGCACGAGCCGTTGCACCGCGCGGACCGCGTCCTCCTTGTCGCCGCTACGACTGACCACGGCGACGTTGCCGTCGCGGAACGTCGCATCCGCGACGACTCCGCCGTCCGCGGCGAACGACGCGTGCACGATCCCGCCCGGGATCTCGAACGTCTTGACCGCGGGGCCGCGGAGCTCGACGACCGCAGGCGGCACGACGGTGTCGTAGTTCCAGACGACGAGCGGGCCGTACGAGATGCGTACTGCGTTCCCGCCCGTCAGGCGCACGGCCGCGACCCGCGCGGGCCGGCCCTCATAGCGCGGCCCGAGCCAGCGGGCGCCCCTCGGCAGGCTGCCACGGGTGACTGCGAGCACGCGGACGCGCTCTCCCTTCGAGGTGAGCTGTACGACATGCGCGCCCGGGTGCTCTGACATCGCCCAGGCGTCGGGGCCGACCGGCCCGCGTTGGCGGTCGAGCACGGTGAAGCGCGTCTCCGAGATTCGGCGCCCGGCCTCGCGCCACTCGATGCGTCGCGGCAGGTACGTGCGGCGGTCGACGGTCACGAGCTGCTCGACCTTCCCGGAGCGGACCGTGAGGACGTACGCGCCTGCCAGCGTGCGCACGTGCGCGTGGCGGAGCGTGCGGAGGTAGAGGTCGAGCGGGTCGAGCGCCTCGGCGCAGCCGCCGGGCAGCGCGTCGCAGCTCGGGGCGGCCGTCGTCGTGTTCGACGCCGCGAGCCAGCGCTGCGACGCTGCCGTTCGCGGCGACGACGGTCTCCGCGACGAGACCTCCGCAGAGCCTGAGACGCGCAACGTGCGCGCGGCCGTGTGCGGCCGTCGACGTAGCCGGAGACGTCGGTGGCCGGGAAGAGCGGCCGAGCGCACTTGCTCGACGACGAAGAACGTCGCGTCGAGGGCGCGTGCCGCGCGCGCCTGCACCTCCGAGCCCGGGGTGCGCGCGAAGAAGAGCGGCCGCGGCGACAGCGAGCCGCGAGCGCCGACGAGCGCGAGCGCGGGTAGCAGGCGGCGCCGCGTACCCGTTGCGGGCGTACGCGCGCGGAGCGCGCATTCGAGCTCGGCGTCGGTCGACGTCGAAGCCGCGCCGGCTCGGCGGCTGCAACGAGGAGCGCCGCGAGCTCGCGCGCCTCGTCGCCGGCGTCCTCGCCGGCGAGGGCGCGGTCGAGATCGAGCGCGAGCACGCGCTCGTCAGGCACCGCGAACCCCCTCGGCCTGCGAGCGCTGCGCGCAGCGAGCTGCGCGGCACGGAGCATCAGCATCTGACAGGCGGCGACGCTGCGGTTCATCACGCGCGCGACGTCCTCGAACGGCAGTCCCTCGACGAGCCGCAGATGAACGACGAGCTGATGCTCGGGCGTGAGCGTGCGCAGCGCCTCGGCCAGCGCGAGCCGCGTGTCGACGTCGTCGACGACCGACGGCGTCGCGTCCTCGGCGTCACGCACGGTGCTCGTGCGCGCGCGCCGCTTCAGCTCGTCGGCGGCCATGTTCGCTGCGACGCGGTAGAGCCACGCGCGCACCGGCCGGCCGCGCCACTGCAGCCCGGGAACGCGGCGCCAGGCCTCCGCGAAGACCTCGGAGGCAAGATCGAGCGCGTCGTCCCGTGAGCCGAGACGGACGGCGAGGTAGCGCACGATCTCCGGGTAATGGGCGCGGAAAAGGGCCTCGAAGTCGCCCTGTTCGCGGCGGAACACGCGGTAGGCATCGAGGCCCTCCTCCACCGTTCGCCTACGCCTGCGCCACCGGCTGCGGCGAGGACCGCGGGCGCGCCCGCCACGCGAGCGCCGCGAGGAGCGCGAGCGCGGCAAACGCCGCCGCCACCGCGACGACCGCCCACGGGAAGGCGCTACGCGGGTCGAGGCTGCGGCCGTCGGCAACCGCGGCTGCGACGTCCTTCGGCAGCGAGACGATCTGACCGTCGCGAAGCAGCAGGCGCGACTTCGCGTACGCGACGACGTAGTTGCCGTCGCTCCACGGCGACGCGGGCTGCGAGTAGAACATGAGCTGCTTCGAGCCGAGCCCGTCCGGGTAGCCGGTCGCCCTTTCCCGAGCGTCCAGAGCCGCAGGTACGACTGCGGATCGTCGACCGCCTTGCCGTTGATGGTCACGGAGGTGAGCCGGGGCGCCGCGTACGGCTTCGTACGCTCGGCGAGCCGGTGCACGAGCGTGGCGAGCTACGCGCGTCGGGATGCATCCACGTCGTGGCCTGGCCGAGGCGTCCGGGCTCGACGACGACGTCCGCGCCGGGGACGTAGTAGAACGGGAGCTTGCCGAAGACCTCGCCGCCGTCGCCTGCGAGCAGGTAGCCGCGGTACCAGGCACCGGGCTTCGCGGCGCGGCGACGACGCTGACCGCTGAACGGGCCGTCCGGGCCTTCGAGCAGGACGGTCGGAACGCTGGGTCGCGCAGCCACCAGGCGCCGCAGAGCTGCGACGCCGAGCAGCTCCTTCGCCTGCGCGGGCGCCGGCGATGAGTGCGAGCGCTGCCGCCACGAGCATGAGCTTCTTCATCCTTGCCTCCTTCGGGATCTTCACTCGGTTATCCGCCTGGAGGCGAGAAACCTCACGGTAGGGTTGCCGCGTGCTCGAGCCCGAGCGTCTTCAAGGCATACGACGTGCGCGGGCATCTACAGGTCCGAGCTCGACGAGGACGGCGCCTATGCGATCGGGCGCGCCTTCGTCGAGCAGTTCGAGCCGCGCGCGGATCGCGGTCGGCCGCGACATGCGCGCTCTCGTCGCCGTCGATGGCGGCGGCGGTGCGTCGAAGGCGCGGCCGACGCCGGCGCCGACGTGCTCGACGTCGGGATGGTCGGCACCGAGATGGTCTATTTCGCGGTCGGCGAGCTCGGCGCTCGACGGCGGCGTCATGGTCACCGCCTCGCACAACCCGAAGGAGTACACCGGGATGAAGATCGTGCGCCGCGGCGCGCTGCCGGTCGGCGGCGAGTCGGGGCTGCTCGACGTGCGCGACCGCGCGCTCGCGCGGCGACTGGCGCGACGCGACGCGCGGCGACGGTCCGCGACGAGGACATCTGGACGCGCTTCGTCGAGCGCGTGCTCTCGTTCGTCGACGTCGACGCGATCGAGCCGCTGCGCGTCGTCATCGACGCGGCGAACGGGATGGCGGGCGTGATGCTGCCGCCGGTGCTCGAGCGGCTGCCGCAGGTCGACGTCGTGCGCTGCTACTTCGAGCCGGACGGCACGTTCCCGAACCACGAGCCGAACCCGCTGCTGCCGGAGAACCGCGAGTTCATCGTCCGCAAGACGACCGAGGAGGGCGCCGACTTCGGCGTCGCGTACGACGGCGACGCCGACCGCTGCTTCTTCGTCGACGACACCGGCGAGTTCGTCCCCGGCGACTTCACGACGGCGCTGTTCGCCGAGTCGATCCTCGGCCAAGGAGCCGGGCGGCAAGGTGATCTACGACGTGCGCGCGTCGTGGGCGGTGCCGGAGGCGATCCGCGCCGCGGGCGGCGAGCCGCTCATCAACCGCGTCGGGCACGCGTTCATCAAGCAGCGGATGCGCGAGGACGGCGCGGTGTTCGGCGGCGAGGTGTCGGCGCACTACTACTTCCGCGACTTCTCGCAGGCCGACTCGGGCGCGGTGCCGTTCCTGCTCATGTGCGAGCTCGTCTCGCGGCGCGGGCAGAAGCTGAGCGAGATCCTCGCGCCGTTCCGCGGCCGCTACTTCCTCACGGGCGAGATCAACACGCCGGTCGCCGACGTCGCCGCGAAGCTGCAGGAGCTGAAGGAGCGCTTCGGCCCCGAGGGCCGCGTCTCGCACCTCGACGGCCTGTCGGTCGAGGCCGACGACTGGCACTTCAACGTCCGCCCGTCGAACACCGAGCCGCTCCTGCGGCTGAACCTCGAAGCGCGCTCGCAGGAGCAGATGGAAGCGAAGCGCGACGAGGTGCTCGGCGTCATTCGCGACTAGGTTGGTCGGAACCTGCTCCGAGGGGCCGCGTCCGGTGTCAGACACGCGAACGAAGCGCTGAACTCTCGTCCACAACCGGGGGTCTGGGTGGCTTGATCACGCGGCGTCTGCCGAGGGACATGGCCGGTGTCAGACACCTGCGCGAGACCGTGAAGGATCGTCCACAGGACATGGCTAGGATCGCGCGGTGATCGAGCTCGGGCACGTGACCGACCGGAGGCCGCCGTTTCGGTACGCCGCGTTCGTGCGCGTCGGGTTCTCCGACACCGACGCGCAGGGGGTCGTCTACTACGGCCGCTACATGCCGTACTTCGATCTCGCGCGCACCGAGTACCACCGCCACCTCGGGCGCGTGCGCCTCGGCGACGTCGACTTCGCGATGCGCGCGGTCACCGTCGAGTACCTCGCGGGCGCGCGCTTCGACGATCTGCTCGAGGTGTTCGTCCGGGTCGAGCGGATCGGGACGACGAGCATCACCTACGACCACGCTGCGTACCGCTCGGGCGACGACCTCCTGATGGCGACCGCGAAGGCGACGCTCGTCTGCATCGCGCTCGACGAGCGCAAGGCCGTCCCCGTGCCGCAGGCGTTCCGCGACCAGATCGAGTCGTTCCAGGAGGAGGGAGCTGCATGAGCATCGAGCTCGAGTCGATCCCCGCCGAGCTGTTCGGCGGCGGGCACGTCGTCCATCTCGCGACGCTCCGGCCCGACGGCTCGCCGTCGAGCCGCCCGCTCTGGACGATCGTCGTCGACGGCCAGGTCGTGTTCTTCACGCAGGACACGAGCGCGAAGGCGCGCCACATCGCCCGCGACCCGCGCGTCGCGCTCTCGGTGACCGACAAGCGCAATCCCTACCGGAGCGCGTGGCTGCGCGGCCGCGTCGCGCGCACGATCGAGGGCGACGACGCGCTCGCGATCATCGACCGCATCTCCCACGCCTACATCGGCCGGCCGTTCCCGATGCGGAGCGGCACCGTCTTCGTCGTCGACGCCGAGGCGCAGGGCTCGGCCGACCTACCGTTCGAAGACAACCAGTGAGCGTGGCGCTCCGCCCGCTCGAGCCCTCTCCTCGACTCGAGCAGGCGGCGCAGCCATCGTCCTCTCCCCGTGTCTCGTTGTAGAAGAGCGGGACCGCGGGCGCTATCCCTCGATCGAGGTACCCCGCGCGAAATCGTCTCGATCACTCGACCGAGGGATCACGAATACCTCGGTCTTGTACGGGAACGGAAACGGCTCCGGCAGCCCGTGCACGAGCGCCCGGACACGGACCAGCAGCTCGTCCCGCTCGACCGCGGGCATCGCCGCCACGAACGACGTGGACGAGACGCGGTCGCAGAGATCGTCGGCCGTGAACTGCTGCTCGTAGCGGAAGTTCCGCTCCTCGACCGGCCCGAAGAGCGGCGAGCTCTCGAGCGGCGCACGCCACTTGCGGCCCATCTGGCTCGCGACGGCGCCACGCGCCGGTCCCAGCAGCTCCTCCACCCCGCTTCTGCACGGGGTCGGCGAGGTCGCGGATGTTCCAGAAGAGAACGAGGTACCCGCCCGGCTCGAGCACGCGGTGCAGCTCCGGCAGCGCCCGCTCGTGGTCGAACCAGTGGAAGGCCTGTGCGACCGTGATCACGTCTGCGGAGCCGTCCGGGAGCGGGATCTCCTCGGCCGTGCCGTCGAGCGCCTGCACGCCTCGTCAGCTTCGCGCGCATCTCCGCGACCGGCTCGACCGCGATCACGTGCGCGCGCGTCGTCGGGAGCAGCCGCGTCAGCTTGCCGGTACCGGCGCCGACGTCGACGACCGTCTTCCCTTCGCCGAGCTCGCACCGCTGCGCCATCCACGCGACGGCCTCCTCGGGGTACGACGGCCGCGCGCGGTCGTAGACGTCTGCGGCGCTCGCGAAGCCGGCCGCAGCGACCGGGTGCATCCGGCTCAACTGGGCGTTACGCGGTAGGCGTCGAAGACTGCGTCGAGCTTGCGGAGCGCGTTGAGCAGCGTGCGCAGGCCTTTCACGTCGCCGACCTCGGCCGTGTACCAGTTCTTCGCGAGCTGGTCCTCGACGACGCCGCCGTAGCTGACGATGTTCGCGCCGTGCTCGGCGAACGTGCGGGCGACGTCCTCGAGCAGGCGCGGGCGGTCCCACGAGTCGACGGCGATCTGCACGCGGAAGACTCGTCGAGGTGGTCGCGCCGTCCCACTCGACCGGCGTGAACCGCTCCTCGTTGCGGCTGAGCGCCTTCACGTTCGGACAGTCCTCGCGGTGGATCGTGATGCCCTTGCCGAGCGAGATGTAGCCGACGATCGAGTCGCCGGGCACCGGCGTGCAGCACTTCGCGAGCCGGACGAGCACGTCGCTCGACGCCCGGCACGACGACGCCGAGCTCCGTGCCCGACACGGCGTCTGGCGCGCCTTCGGCGTCTTGATGACGACCGGCGCCTCCTCCGCGACCTGCTCCGTCTTCAGCCGCTGGATCGACCTTGTTCACGATCGCGCCGGGCTGCAGCTTCCCGGAGCCGAGCGCGAGGTAGAAGTCCTCCGCCTTCTTGAATCCCGGTCTCGCGGATCACCTGCGCGAGCGTCGCGGAGCCGCGCAGCTTCGCGTAGGGCAGGTTCTGCTGCTTGAGCGCCTGCTCGAGCGCCTCGCGACCCTTCTGCCTCGGCGTCCTCGCGCGTCTCGCGCGAGAACCACTGCCGGATCTTGTTGCGCGCGCGCGAGCTCTTCGCGAGCGACATCCAGTCGCGCGAAGGGCCGCGCCCCTGCTTGGACGTGAGGATCTCGACGAAGTCGCCGTTCTTCAGCTGGTAGTGCAGCGGGACGATGCGGCCGTTGATCTTCGCGCCGACGGTGCGATGGCCGACGTCGGTGTGCACCGCGTAGGCGAAGTCGATCGGCGTCGCGCCGGCCGGCAGCGTCTTCACCTGGCCCTTCGGCGTGAAGACGTGCACCTCCTCGTCGAAGAGGTCGGTGCGGAACGTCTTCATGAACTCGCGCGGGTCGGCCTCGTCGGTCGCGCCCTCCTCCATCAGCTGCTTCACCCACGCGACCCACTCGGCGTCACGGTCCTTCTCCTTCTTGCCCCGCTTGTAGAGCCAGTGCGCCGCGACGCCGTACTCGGCCGTCTCGTGCATCTCGCGCGTACGCACCTGGATCTCGAGCGGCCGTCCCTGCGGCCCGATCACGGTCGTGTGCAGCGCGCGATAGCCGTTGAACTTCGGCATCGCGATGTAGTCCTTGAACCGGCCCGGCATCGGCTTCCACAGCGAGTGGATCAGGCCGAGCGCGCCGTAGCAGTCGCGCGTCCCCTCGTCGCCCGTCCGCTCCGCGATCACCCGCATCGCGGTCAGGTCGTAGATCTCGTTGAACTCGCGGCCCTTCTTGGCCATCTTGTCGTAGATCGAGAAGAAGTGCTTCGCGCGGCCCGGAGATGTCGGCGGGCACGTCGACCTTGTCGAGCTCCTTCTGCAGCACCATCGCCGCCTCGCGCACGAGCTCCTCGCGGTCGGTGCGCCGTTCGGCGACCATCTGCTTGATCTCCTCGTACTTGCGCGGGTGCAGCGTCTGGAACGCGAGATCCTCGAGCTCCCACTTCAGGGCGTGGATACCGAGGCGGTGCGCGAGCGGCGCGTACACCTCGAGCGTCTCGCGCGCCTTCTGCAGCTGCTTCTGCTTGCCGAGGTACTCGATCGTGCGCAGGTTGTGCAGGCGGTCGGCCAGCTTGATGAGGATGACGCGCAGGTCCTCCGCCATCGCGACGATCAGCTTCCGGTAGTTCTCCGCCTCCGCATGCTCGCGGCTCTGGAACTGGACGCGCGTCAGCTTCGTCACACCCTCGACGAGCTTGGCGATCTCTTCGCCGAACTCGGCGCGCAGCTCATCGATGTCGGTCGCGGTGTCCTCGACGACGTCATGGAGGAGCGCGGCCGCAAGCGTCGCCTCGTCGAGCTGCAGGCCGGCGAGGATCTTCGCGGCTCCCCAGGGGTGGTAGATGAACTCCTGGCCCGACTGGCGCACCTGCCCCGCGTGCGCCTCGGCGGCGTAGTCGAACGCCCGGACGAGCAGGTCCCGGTCTACGTCGGGCTTGTACGCCTCGACCTCGGCGAGCAGTTCCTCGACGAGGTCCTGATGTCGGTCGAGTACTGCCACACATCCAGTGTATCCCGGGGGGTTGTTGCGTCCTCACCCATTCGGGCGCAACCGCTAAGGAGGAAAACCCGTTGTGCCGATGAACGTCTGGAGCCCTATGTTCGCCCGTCGCCGACAGACCAAGAAGCTCGCGCAGATCGCCCGGATGCTCCGGGAGCTCGACGCCGCGAGCAGCCGCCGTGCATCGCGGCGCCGCACCGCGCTCGGTTCGGATCTAGCGCCGGCTAGTCAGGCGCCCGCCGGTGCCGCGACCAGCTCCTCGAAGCGCGTGTCCTCGCGAATCGCGTCGAGGTCGCTGTCCTCGCGCGCCAACTCGGCGAGCGACGGCCGCAGCTCGAGCGCCGCGGCGAGGTGCTCGATCGCCTCCTCGGTCTCCCCGAGCCGAGCCTCGCAGCACGCCAGGTTGTAGGTGAGGGCCGCACGGTCGTCGAAGCGCGTCAGCGCGTCGGTGACCATCTTCTTCGCCTCGACGACCTTGTCCTCGGCGAAGAGCGCGAAGACCTCGGCGTTCACCTCCCAGACGCGCGGCTCGAAAGCCTCGCCCGGCTTGGCTCCGACGCTCAGCAGCGTCGTGCCGTCCGAGGTCGCGACGGCGGCCCGCTTGGACCTCAGGGTTGCGGACGAAGACGATGCGCCCCGGGCCGGCGTCGAGCTCCTCACCGTCGACGGTGAAGCGCGCGCTGCCGGCGAGCACGAGGTACAGCTCCTCTTGGCCGCTGTTCGTCTCGTCGTGCTCGCCGACGAGGTTCGCGCCCTCGTCGCCGCTCCACGCGTTGATCCCGAACGAGCGGACGTCCAGCTCGCGGCGGACCGGCGACCAGCCGCTGGGACGCTTGATCTCTGTGATGTCAACGGATTCGACCATGCGGCGATCCTAAGCAGCGACGGGAAGCTCGCGCGGTCCAGATCTCAGATCAAGCAGCGCGCGGAACGTCGTCGATTCGAGCAGGCTGCGCCACGGGCCGCCCTCCACCAGCTCGAGCTCCGCGAAGATCGTGCGCGCCTCCGGCTCCCAAGCCGCCTCGCCGGCCCGCCACTGCCCCGCGAGCCAGTCACGAAGCTCGGCGATGCGCTCGTCGGCGTCGAACACGCGGCGCACGACGAGCTGGGGCGAGCAGACGCCGTTCCAGCGGTTCTCGGTCAGCCGGAAGGCGACGTCGTAGCGCGCGTCGCGCCGGAAGCGGTCGAGCTGGCCGCCGAGACCGAAGGCGATTGCCTGGCCGGAGTCGCGCCCGCGGTGACGCACGCGGAAGCGAAGGTGCTTGCCGTCACCGACGGTCGAGGCCTCCGCGATCTCGCAGCCGTCCACGAGCAGGGTGACGCCGGGGTTCCCGAGCCCGAACGGGGCGAGCCGGCCGAGCTCCGAGCAGAGGTCGAGCGTCAGCTTCGACCCGGGCACGACCGCGTCGATACGCGTGACGGGACGGAGGTCGTCGTCGTTCAAAGCTGCGTCGGCGTGCGCTGCGAACGCCTCGGCGAACGCCTCCACCTGCTCGCGCGCGATCGTCAGCCCGGCGGCGGCGCGATGCCCGCCGAAGCGCTCGAGGTGCGACGCGCACGCGCCGAGCCCGGCATGTAGGTCGAAGGCCGGAACGGATCTGCCCGAGCCCTTCCAGTCGCCGTCGGCACCGGCGATCATCACGACCGGGCGGTTGTAGCGCTCGACGAGCCTCGAGGCGACGATGCCGATCACGCCCTCGTGCCAGCCCTCGCCGGCGACGACGTAGCCGCGCCTGCGGCGGCGCGACTCGGGCCACGACTCGACCTGGTCGACCGCGTCGCGCAGGATGCGCTCCTCGACCTGCTGCCGCTCACGGTTCAGCGACTCGAGCTCCTCGGCGAGCGTGCGCGCCTCCCCCGCGTCCTCCGTGAGCAGCAGCGCGAGCGCCGCCTCGGGCCGGCAGAGGCGACCCGACGCGTTGATGCGCGGCGCGAGGCGGAAACCGATCGACGACTCGTCGACAGCGGCGGGGTCGACATGCGCGACACGCATCAGCGCGCGCAGGCCCGGCTTCTGCGTCTGCGCGAGCCGGCGCAGGCCGAGCAGCGCGAGCGCGCGGTTCTCGTCGACGAGTGGCACGACATCGGCGACCGTCGCGAGCGCGACGACGTCGAGGTGGCGGTCGAGGAACGGGTGCGTCGGGCCGAGCAGCGCCTGGGCGAGCTTCCAGACCACGCCGGTCCCGCAGAGCCCCTTGAACGGGTACGCCCCCCGCAGCGGCGCGACGACGGGGCACGCCGGGAAGGCGTCCGCCGGGCGGTGGTGGTCGGTGACGACGACCTCGAGCCCGAGCGAGCGCGCGTGCTCGACCTCGGCGACGGCGGTGATGCCGCAGTCGACCGTCAGGACGAGCTCGAAGCCCTCCTCGGCAAGCCGCGTCAGCGTGCCCGCGTTAAGGCCGTATCCCTCCTCGAAGCGCGACGGCAGGTGCCAGGCGACTTCTGCGCTGCTTTGTCTCTCACTGCAGAACTCGCGCAGGAGCAGGACGGCCAGCGCGGTCGCGCAGATGCCGTCGGCGTCGTAGTCGCCGTGAACGCAGATCCGGGCGCCCGCCTCCACGGCGGCGGCGATCGTCTCGACCGCCTCGCGCATGTCGCCGAGCGCGAACGGGTCGTGACCGGGCAGCGCCCCCTCCAGGAAGCCCCGGGCCTCGCCGGGGGAGCCGTAGCCTCGCCGGACGAGCACCGATGCGGTGATCTCGTCGAGCGAAAGCTCCGCGGCGAGGGCGCGGACGTCGCCGTACGAGCACGGTTCGAGCTGCCAGGTTCCGGAGGCCACAGGGCATCGACGGTACGGACGGCATCGGACAGAACCTGGTTCTGCGAACCGGGTTCCAAGGGTGTCAGACACCGCGCCAAAGCGGCACGAACCTCGTCCCGCCGCGTGCGGTGTCTGACACCTCGTGCCTTGGAACACCTGGCCATCCGGCGAGGTTCGTGCTTGAATTTCTCCCCCGTGTTGAGAACGGTCGCCGCCCTGCTCCTCACTGCGGGCCTCGCGTGTGCCGCAGCGCCCGCTGCCGCTCCGACGAGGCTCATCCCGCCCGGGGTCACGGTCGCGGGAATCAGCGTCGGCGGCCTGAGCGCCGAGCCGGCGCGGCAGCGCGTCGAGCAGGCCTTCTCACGGCCGGTGCTGATCCGGTACCGGCACAAGACGATGCGCATCACGCCGGCGCAGGTCGCGGCCGCGATCAGCGCCGACTCGGCCGTCGGCTCGGCGCTCGCGGCGACGCCGCGGAGTCAGATCGCGCTCCCGGTCGACTACGACGGGACGAAGCTGAAGAAGCTCGTCGCGTACCTCGCGCACAAGTACTACCGCGCCCCGGTCGATACCGAGGTGGTCGGCGCGACCGGCGCCGGCCCCGAGTTCACGACGCCGAAGTCCGGTCTCGCCGTGAACACGAAGACGATGCGCGCCGCGCTCGCACAACTTCTCCAGGACAGCCATCGCGCGCCGCTCGAGCTGCTGACGCGGCCGCTCCCCGCCAAGAAGACGCCCTCGAACTTCGGCCCGGTGATCGTGATCACGCGCGGCGCCAACTCGCTCGTGCTCTACGACGGCACGCGCGTCGTGCGCAGCTTCCGCGTGGCAACCGGCCAGGCTCAATATCCGACACCCAGCGGCCTCTGGCACATCGTCGACATGCAGCGCGACCCGTGGTGGCGGCCGCCGGACTCCGACTGGGCGCGCGGCCTGAAGCCGATCCCGCCCGGGCCGGACAATCCCCTCGGCACGCGCTGGATGGGCATCGACGCGGCCGGCGTCGGTATCCACGGCACGAACGCGCCCGCGTCGATCGGCTACAGCCTCTCCCACGGCTGCATCCGGATGCAGGTGCCGGAAGCCGAGTGGCTGTTCCAGCACGTCAGCATCGGGACGCCCGTCGTCATTCTCTAGGCAGCTCGACCCCGAGGTAGGTCAGCAGCACGATCACGCCGAGGAGGGCGACGAGCCCGCCGACGATCACGCGCGGATGGCCGGATTCCCGGACCGTCGCCGCGAAGGCGCGCCCGAGCAGGATCAGCACCCCGCCGACGAGGCCGATCCCCACGATCACGGCGGGAAGCCAGACGATCAGGTGCTCCCAGCTGGCTGCGGCAACCAGGTCCACTACGATGAGGATCGTGCCTGAATCGGCTCCGGCGCCCGACGCGAACTACACCTCCGGCGACGACTACATCGTCGAGTTCCTCGGCTACCGCTTCTCGTTCGGCGCCACCGACTTCGAGGGCAGGGTCGTCGCCGCGGCGGTGAAGCTGGGCGTCGTCGAGACCTCGGCCCTCGACGAGGACGAGACGGACGACCTCGTGACGCTCGCCGCCCAGGGCGTGATCGACGAGCCGTCCTCGCGCCTCGGCCGCTACCTCGTCCGCAACTGGGAGCGGGTGTCGCTCGTGGAGGGCGAGTCGCTCGTCTACTGGCTGCGCAAGCTGATATTCCGCGGCGCGTGGCTCGACCACCAGGTGAAGCGCGGCGCGCTCGAGGTCGTCTGGGACGACGGAGAGGCCGAGTTCGCCTACCAGCACCCGGGCGGCGGCGGCCGCCCGCTGCTCGAGCTCGCACCGGTGCCGTCGTGGCACGAGCTGCAGTTCCGCCCGTAGCCGGCGCGGCGTTCCTCGCCGCGCTGCTCGCGCTCGACCACTTCGCCTCCTATCCAGAGCAGCTGGCGCTCGGCGGCGTGACGTGGCTCGCGCTCGGGCTCGCGCTCGCGCGCGTCCCGGCCGGGCGGCGCGCGCAGGCGCTCGGCGTCGTGGTCTTCGCGACCGTCGGAGAGGTGACCGGGTCGCTGATCTGGGGCGTCTACACCTACCGGCTGCACAACCTCCCGCTCTTCGTGCCTCCGGCGCACGGCCTCGTCTACCTGACCGGGCTCGCGCTCGCGACCGCGCTCGCGCGGCACGGGCGCGTGCTCGTCGGCGTGGCAGCCGCGGCCGCCGCGACGTGGGGCCTGCTCGGCCTGACCGTCCTGCCGCGCCGCGACGTCGCGGGGGCGGTCGGCGTGCCGCTCCTGCTGCTTTTCCTGTGGCGCGGGCGGAACCGAGCGATCTACGCGGCGGTCTTCCTCGTCGTCGCCTCGCTCGAGCTGTACGGGACGGCGATCGGCACGTGGCGCTGGGCACCCGAGCTGCCGGGCCTCGGCATCCCCGACGGCAATCCGCCGTCGGGTGTCGCCTCGGGCTACGTCTGGTTCGACGTGATGGCGCTGCTCACAGCGCCCGTGGCGCTCGCGTGGCTCAAACGTCGAGCTTCCCGAACGCCGCGTGCAGCCGAGCGGCCTCTTCGGAGCACCACTCCCGCGTGACCGCGGCGCTCAGCACGAACGACGCCACGCCGGCGAGCCGCAGGCCGAGCCGCCTGCAGAGGAGCGTGAAGCCGCGCGGCCCCGCGTCGGTGTGCGCGACGAGCAGCACGCCCCGGCCGACGCCGGTCAGCTCGAGCAGGTAGTACGAGCGGATCCCGCGCTCGCGGTCGAGCGGCGCCGGCAGCGGCAGCACGGCCGCGTCCTGCACGCAGTACGGGAAGCGACCGTCGCCGAGCACCGACTTCAGCGCCGCCGCAACCTGCGCCGGCGGCTCGCCGAGCTCCCAGCCGCGGTCGATGACCTCGATGCGGTCCCCGTCGGCGAGGTAGACCGCGCCGACCTCGCACGAGAGCGACTCCGCCGCCACGCGCGCGAGCGCGCGCATCGTCTCCTCGACCGTCGCCTCGTCGACCGCCGCTGCCGCGCGCACCGCGTCGAGCTCCTCCAGCTCGTCGGCGAGCTTCTTCGCCGGCGTCACCGTCTCGATCGCGTCCGCGGCCAGCGTCGCCGCCGACTGCAGCGCGTCGTCACTCGCAGCAGCGACCGCGCCGTCCTCGCCGCCGAAGACGACGACCACGTCGTTGTCGACAGGCACGAAGGCGGAGGCTTGCGCGTAGTAGGGGCCGAAGACGAGCCGCGTGCCGCCGCCCGCGTCACGCACCGGATAGCGGGCTGCGAGCGCGTCACGCAGCGACGTGACCTCGTCGGCGTCGACCTCGATCAGACCGGCCCAGCCCGAGCCGCGGCCGCTGCCGCCGAAGTGCACGAAGCGGTTGCCCGAGACGCGGCGCAGGACGAACAGGTCGCGCGCCCCGACCGACGCGGCCGCAGCATCCACACGGGGCCCGGCACTGCTCACCCGAGCATTATCGGCAACGCGCCGAAGCTCAAAAGAGCGAATCCGCCGTGGGCGCGGCGCCGAGATGCGCGCGGCCGAGCTGGGTGATCGTGCGTCCGCGCGGCGTGCGCTGCAGGAATCCGAGTTGCAACAGGTACGGCTCGTAGACGTCCTCGATCGTCTCCGGCTCCTCGCCGAGCGAGACCGCGAGCGTCGAGAGGCCGACCGGGCCGCCGCCGAACTTCTCGACGACGCAGCGCAGGAGCGCGCGGTCGAACCCCTCGAGCCCCGCCTCGTCCACCTCGAGCAGCGCGAGCGCCTCCTCGGCGATCGCCGTCGTGACGATGCCCTCGTGGCGCACCTCGGCGACGTCGCGCACGCGTCGCAGGATGCGGTTCGCGATGCGCGGCGTGCCGCGCGAGCGCGCGGCGACGAGCTCGGCCGCGTCGTCGTCGACCACGACGGCGAGGATGCGCGCGGAGCGCTTGACGATCGTCGCCAGCTCGTCGGGCGTGTAGTGGTCGAGCCGGAACGTCAGCCCGAAGCGGTCGCGCAGCGGCGTGGTCAGCAGCCCGGTGCGCGTCGTCGCGCCCACGAGCGTGAACGGCGGCAGATCCAGCGTCAGCGTGCGCGCCGCCGGGCCCTGGCCGACGATGATGTCGAGCCTGAAGTCCTCGAGCGCCGGGTAGAGGATCTCCTCCGCCGCGCGGTTCAGCCGGTGGATCTCGTCGACGAAGAGGACGTCGCGCGGCTCGAGCGTCGTGAGGATCGCGGCGATGTCGCCCTTGCGCTCGAGCGCCGGGCCCGCGACCTGCCGGATGCCGACGCCGAGCTCGTTGCGCACGATCTGCGCGAGCGAGGTCTTGCCGAGGCCCGGCGGCCCGGCGAGCAGCAGGTGGTCGAGCGCCTCACCGCGCGCCTTCGCCGCCTCGAGTGCGATCGCAAGCTGTTCCTTGACGCGCTCCTGGCCGATGAAGTCGTCGAGCCGGCGCGGCCGCAGCGAGCGCTCGAGCTCCTCCTCCGCGTCCGCCTGCAGCGGCGCGAGGAACTGCGTCACGCCGCCCTCCGCAGGACCGCGCGCACCTGCTCCTCGACAGGAAGCGTCCCGTCGACGTCGGCGAGCGCGCGCTCTGCGTCGAGCGGCGACCAGCCGAGCCCCACGAGCGCGTCGCGGGCGAGCAGCTCCTCCGACGCGGCGGGCTCGAAGTCCACGACGGACGGCAGCTTCTCCTTCAGCTCGAGCACGACGCGCTGCGCGGTCTTGAGGCCGATGCCGGGGATCGCCTGGAAGCGCTTCACGTCCTCGCGCACGATCGCCTTGCGCAGCTCGGCCGGCGTGGAGCCGGAGACGATCGCGAGCGCGACCTTCGGCCCGACGCCCGAGACGCCGAGCAGCAGCTCGAACAGCTCGCGCTCCTCCGCGGTCGCGAAGCCGAACAGCTGCAGCGCGTCCTCGCGCACGACGGTGTGCACCTGCACGGTCACCTCGCCCGTCCCGAGCCGCAGCACCGACGGCGTCGCATGCACGAGATAGCCGACGCCGTTCACGTCGAGGATCACCCCGCTGCCGGCGGTGCCGGCGAGCGTGCCCCGGAGCCGCGCGATCACCGCGTCGCCGCCATCGTCAGGAGCGGCGGCGCGAGCGCGTGGCAGATCGCGACCGCAAGCGCGTCTGCGGCGTGGCTCGGGGCCGGGACCTCGTCGAGCGAGAGGATCGCCTTCACCATCCTTCCGACCTGCTCCTTGTCGGCCCGCCCGTAGCCGCACACGGACTGCTTCACCGTCGCCGGCGCGTACTCAGCGCAGGCGACGCCGGCGGACGACGCGGCGACGAGGACGGCTCCCCGGGCCTGTCCGACGGAGAGTGCGATGCGGGCGTCGGCGCCGACGTACGACTCCTCCAGGGCGACGGCATCCGGCGCGTGCTGCGCGATCAGCTCCTGGACGCCCGTGAAGATCGTGAGCAGCCGCTGCTCCAGGCGCTCGGCGCGCGTCGTTCGCCACCACCCGTGGCACGTGGCCCTGAGGCGCCCTCCGCTTTCGTGGACGATTCCGTACCCGCATGCAGCCGTCCCTGGGTCGATGCCGAGAACCTTCACGGCAACACGTTAGGCGTACCTTCGGACGTTCCTCCGCCGTTTCCCAGTCATGCCGAGTGGTCTCCGGCGTTGAGCTACGACGTCTATCTCATGCCGCCGGCGATCGCGGGCGCCGACCCGGAAGCGGCCTACCTCCGGCTCCTCGAAGACGAGGAAGCGGAGGCCGCACCGGAGGCGCCGACGCCGGAGCTCGAGGCCGAGCTGCGGGCGGTCGCGGACGAGCTGCTCGCGGTCGACCCGCACTTCGAGCTGCGCGGCCCGTTCCCGGGGATCTCGTACTGGAGCATGCAGCTCGTGGACGAGCGACCGGGGACGGCGCTCGTCGAGCTCTACCCGCGCTACGCGACCGCGCAGCTCTCCTACGGCGCCGACGACACGCCGCTCGCGACCGAGCGGCTGCTCGACTGCGTGCGCGTGTTCGTCGCGCGCGGGTTCGTCGCTTACGACCCGCAGCTCGAGCGGACGCTCGACCCGCTCCGCGACGCGCCCGAGATCCAGGCGACACTCGACCACGTGCGCGACCAGGTCTTCCCGCCCGAGCCCCGCGGGCTGTTCGCGCGGCTCTTCAGACGCTGACGTCGCGCAGCTTCGCGTCGACGAGGCAGTACACCCCGTACGCGACCAGGCCGGCGGCCGTCATCCCGAGCAGGAACGGCCCATACGACGCGTGCGCGAGCTTCTGCAGCGCGCCGTCGATCCCGATCGCATCCTTGGGCTTGTAGTCGAGCGCAGCCTTCACGAGGAAGACGCCGACGAGGCCGAAGACGACGAAGCGCGCGACGTGGCCGACGACGCCGACGCGCGTGCCCCACTTCCGGACGGCGGGCGAGAGCTCGCCGGTGCGCCACTTGTCGTCGAACTTCGTCGCGAGCCCACGGTAGAGGTTCCAGAGGCCGACTCCCACGATCGCGAGCCCGGCGGCCACGACGATGACGCGGCCGGCCGGCCAACCGAGCACCATGGCCGCCGACTTGTGCGCACGCTCGTTCTGCGACTCGCTCTGGCCCCCACCGGCGAGAAGCCGCACCGTCGAGTACGCGAGAGCCGCGTAGATGAGGCCACGGCCGACGTAGCCGGCGCGCTTCGCCCACACCTTGGCCTTGCCGTCCTCCTCGTCGGGCGACTCCGCCGCCGCCTGGACGAACCGCCACAGCGCGTACGCGGCGAACCCGATCACCAGCGCGATCAGCGCCACCTTGCCGAACGCGTGGTGCGACAGCTGCGCGAGCGCGCCCTCGCGGCTCGTCGCCTTCCCGCCGCTCCCGATCGCCAATTTGATCGCCAGCGCGCCGACGAGCCCGAAGGAGAGCCCCTTCGCGACGAGACCGGTGCGCGCGACGACGGCGTACCAGCCACTTCCGGAGCGGGCCTTCGCGGTCGAGCGGGAAAGGGCCGTGTTCGTCGCCGACATCTCGGCGAGAGAACGGTCGAGCGGTCTCTACGGTTACGTGGCGACGGCCTCGAGCACCTGCTCGGGGATGTCGAAGTTCGCGTAGACGTCCTGCACGTCGTCGTTGTCCTCGAGCCCGTCGATCAGCCGCATGACCTGGCGCGCCTTGGCCTCGTCCTCGACCGCGACCGTCGTCTTCGGGACCAGCATCAGCTCCGCCGAGTCGACCGTGAAGCCGGCGCCCTCGATCGCCTCGCGCACCGCCGACAGCGACTCGGGGGCCGAGGTGACCTGGAAGACGTCGCCGTCCTGCTCGATGTCGTCCGCGCCGCCGTCCGCGGCCACGAGCAGGAGCTCCTCCTCGTCGACGCCGTCCGCCGGGACGACGACGACGCCGCGGCGGTCGAACTGCCACGCGACCGCGCCGGTCGCGCCGAGATTGCCGCCGTGCTTTGCGAACATGTGGCGCACGTCGGCGGCGGTGCGGTTGCGGTTGTCGGTCAGCGCCTCGACGATCACGGCCACGCCTTCGGGGCCGTAGCCTTCGTAGACGATCGTCTCGAACGCGTCGGCGTCGGCGTCCGCGCCCGAGCCCTTCGCGATCGCACGGTCGATGTTGTCCTTCGGCATCGAGTACGACCTCGCCTTCTCGATCGCGTTCTGCAGAGCGAGGTTGTTGGCCGGGTCGCCTCCACCCTCCTTCGCCGCGACGATGATCGCGCGCGAGAGCTTCGAGAAGAGCTTGCCGCGCTTCGCGTCGGCCGCGCCCTTCTTGTGCTTGATCGACGACCACTTGCTATGCCCCGACAACGCTCGACTCCTCCCTGACGAGATCCAAGAACTGTTCGTGCAGCCGCGTGTCGTCGGTCAGCTCCGGGTGGAACGCGGCGACCAGGAACCGGCCCTGGCGTGCGAGCACCGGCCGGCCGTCGACCTCGGCGAGCACCTCGACCTCGGGCCCGACCTCGTCGACCCACGGCGCGCGGATGAAGACCGCGCGGACGGGAGCGTCCAGCCCCGCGACGTCGAGGTCGGTCTCGAACGACGCGACCTGGCGTCCGAACGCGTTGCGCCGCACGGCGACGTCCACCAGCCCGAGGTGGTTGCGGTCGAGCACGATCATGCCGGCGCACGTGCCGAAAACAGGACGGTCGAACGCGGCGATAGCGCCGTCGAGGCCGTACAGGCGCATCAGGCGCATGAAGGTCGTCGACTCGCCGCCCGGGATGACGAGGCCGTCGAGCCCTTGCAGCTGCTCGGGCTTGCGCACTTCGACCGGGTCGGCGCCGAGCCGGCGCAGCATCTGCGCGTGCTCGCGGAAGTTTCCCTGCACGGCGAGAACGCCGATCCGAAGCGGCTCCATGCGGGTAATCGTATCGGCGTGAACGGTAAAGCCGGACTCGTCAAGGCGTTCCAGAAGCGGGTGCTGAACCCGGTCGTCGGCGCGCTCGTCAGGCGCGGCGCCGTCTCCGGCTGGGCGCTGCTCGAGACGACGGGGCGGAAGAGCGGCGAGCGGCGGACGAATCCCGTCGGGAACGGCCTCGACGGCGACACGTTCTGGCTGGTCGCCGAGTTCGGCCGGAACGCCTCTTACGTCCGCAACATCGAGGCAGACCCGCGCGTGCGCGTCTGCATCCGCGGTGTCTGGCGGGCGGGCACCGCGCACCTGCTGCCGGATGACGACGCGCGCGAGAGGCTGCGCACGCTGCCGCGGCTCAACTCGTTCGCCGTGCGCACCGTCGGCACCGACCTGCTGACGGTCAGGATCGACCTGGACAGCTGATCGCCTTACGAGCTGATCGACCTACCAGCTGGGCGCCCGCTACCGAATGCCGGTGTCGAGCGAGAAGTTGGCCTTCACCCACCGCGTCGCCGGCACATGCACTGTCCGCAGATCGGCGCCGCTCCCGTGCATCATGCGGCCGGCGACCTGCACGGTGTACGCGCCGGCGGGTAGTGCGAGCCGGTACTTCCCAGCATCGTCGGTCGTGACCTGACCCGCGACCCGGCTGCCCCGAAGGAAGACGACCCGGACGTGGCGGGCCGGGGCGCTACAGGGCTGCCCGGCGACGCAGACAGGCGCGATCGGACCGCGCTCGACGAGACCGGAGACGCCGCTCGGGGGCGTGGCGGCGACGGCCGCAGCCGTGACGACGACACCCGCACAGATTGTGACAATCAACACACGCATCGAGTCGGATTGTACCCCGATCGCGGCCAAACGGAACGGGGCCGGCGTCGCCGCCGGCCCCGTTTTCCCGCTCGATCAGTCGTTCTTGAGGTCGAACTTGCTGATCCGGGTCGACCAGTTTCCGAGCGCGGCGCGCTTGCCGGGGCCGTGGTTCGCCCCACCGCACGTGCCGAGCAGGTTGTCGCCGGTGCCGCCCAGGAAGAACGGGCCGCCCCAGTCCGTGTAGTCGCACGAGCTCGCGACGTACTCGCTCGCGATCCACACGGAGTCGCCGTCGACGGCAGCCGCCCCGTAGTCACCCCAGCGGGTGCGCGGCGGATTGCCGACCTGCGCCTTGTAGCTCGTGAAGCCGTCGTCCGGCGCGGCACCCGTGCCGCCCGGAACGACGTCCCACGTGCCGACGCCGTTCTTGTCGATCGGTGCAAACGCCGCACTCGGGTTCAGCGAGTCGCCCGTCGCGGTGAACGCCATCACGCCGCGGCCCTTCGACGTCACGCCGATGGCCGGGTAGGTGAGGTCGAAGCCGGCCGTTCCCAGGTAGCCCTGGTTCTCGAGCTTCGCCTTGTTCGCCTTGACGACGAACCAGGCGATGCCGGCGCGCTGCGCACCGCCGTCGGGATTGACCGCGGTGTCGAGTGCCCCGAACAGCCGGCCGTTGGCGAGCATGACCTGCTGCATGCGGGTGTCGTTCGAGTCCGGGCTCGAGATGACCTCCGTGTGCGGCGGTTGGGCCGTGAACAGCAGGTTCCAGCAGCCGACACCGAGGATCGTCGCCGTCGTCGTGTTGTTGATGCAGAAGCCCTGCGGCGCGTTTACGCCCGGGGGCGACCCCGAGCCCGGCTGGCGCTGCTTGGGCGGTGCCGCGTACGTCTCCGTGTCGACGAGCGTCGCGGTGAGCGACAGCGTGGGCGTCGGCGTGTTCAACGACGCGGTGTTCGTCAGCGCCCACGCGACGATGTGGTTCGACGTGCGTGTCCCCGCGGTGCCGGTCACCGGCTTCTGCGCCTCGTCGGCCGCGTTCGAGCTCAGGAAGAACTCGGTGCCGCCGTCCTTGCCGGAGGCGTCGTCGTCATCGTCGCCCTTGCCCGCCGACTGCGCGGGCCAGACGGTGAATCCCGGCTGGGTCGCGCCGGCTTCGCTCGGTGCGTTGACGCGGCCTGACGTGTCGAGGTGCACCATCGTCACGTTCGGCACGCCCGCGGCGAGCTGCGCCTTCGAGAACGCGTAGATCTGCGCGCCTGCGAAGCCGTTCGCGTTCCACGGGTAGGCGTTCGTGGTGATGTAGAACCCGTTCGCGTCCGCGCCGATGTGCGGATAGTCGCCGAGGTACGGGCCAGGGTTCTGACCGCCGGTGTTCGTCCCGTCGTTCGTGACGTCCGTGCGGTAGATGTTCCAGCCGCCCGTCGGATCGGCCGTCTTGCTGACGGCGGTGTCGAGGTGGTTCACCGTCGTGAACGCGCCGGTGGTCGGCACGACCTCGAGGGTCAGCACGACGACGAAGAACCGCTGGGTCTGGGCGTCGAACAGGCACGACGGGTCGGTGACGAACTGGCCGCGTACCCCCGTCGTCCGGTTGATCGCGGCCTGGTACCCGAAGAAGGTGTTCAGGTCGACGGCATGGTTCACGTTCCGCGGGAAGCCCGAGACGATGTTGGTCGCGGTGTTGTCCGGCAGCGCCGACGCGCCGTTCGCGTCGAACACGTTGAGCACGTCGTTGACCGCTTCGAGCTCGAACCCGTTGCCCACGCACAGTCCCTGGTCCGGTGGCTCGACCGAGAACTGGTTGCCCTTGTTCGAGTACCGCTGCTGGTAGAAGTTCAGCCCCTCGAAGCCCGAGACGAACTGGGCCTTGTTCCTGCCCGACCTCGCGACGCTGCGCGCCGAGATCGTTCCGTCGAAGCTCTTGAGCTCAGCCCCGCCCTCACCCTCGCGTGGCTCGGCGGCGAACTCGTCCTGCATCAGGTTGCTCGCGCCGTAAGGGCTGGCTGCACCGGCCGCGAGTGCGCCGGACCCCCCACCCGAGCCGACATGCGTGCGCCCCACTCCACTCATCGGCACTGCCACAGCAGCAACGGCGATGACGAGCAAGACGAACCACGTCCTTCTCGAAACGTGTCCTCTCAAGACTCCCTCCAGTGACTTGTGGTGCGCTGAACCACTGACCGGCCGCGTGATATCGACTATCGACTGCGCGATATCTGTTGTCAACCGACCTCGGCGGCGTGATATCGCGGCTCAGGAGCGACCGCCGAGCGCCCCGACCACCGCGCCGAACAGCGCGTGGTCGACGACCTGCGGGAGGAGCGGCAGCGCCCGGATCGCCGGCCGCCGCCTGCCGATCACGCCGAGGTCGAGCGCGGCGATCGCAAGCCCGCCCGCCGCGCCCCAGAGGACGCGCCGATCGCGAGGGAGCGCCCGCTCGAGCACCGCGGCCCAGGCGAGCGAGAGGGAGAGGTGCACCGGCGCGGCGGCGGCGACCTGCAGCAGCGTCGGCGCCCGCTCCCCGACGAGCAGCGCTCCCGCCGCCTTCGTCGCCTCGAGCGGGTCCCTGCCGGTCGCGAGCGCGTATGCGGTGGAGGGCAGACCCGAGACGGCGGCGGCCACCAGGCCTGCCTTCATCGGGTGAACGTTACGAGACTGCGGCTACGTGCCCGACGGAGTCGCGGCTCGAGGAGGGCACGGGAGGGGGCCGCCCGAAGGCGGCCCCTTATCCCCAGGGAGGGACCCGTGTTCAGCGGCGGGCCTAGCGGTGCCCGCCGTGCTTGTCCTTGTCCTTGTCGTCGTTGTCGACGCGCGGCAGGGTGAGCTGGTACGCGCCGCGGCCGTGCGTCGCTGCGAGCAGCTGGCGCGCGTCCGCGTTCATCGTCAGGCCGGCGACCGTGACGACCGGCAGGCCCTGGGCCGCCATGACCCAGCCGCTCGCCGTGTCGTCGGCGGCCATCCGCATGACGCCGAAGTCGGTCGACGCGTAGAGGTCGCCCGTCTTCGTGTCCGCGACGACCGCGTTCACCGGCTGGTCGCCGATGAAGCCGGCACCGGTGCCGTCGAGCGGCGTCCACGTCGCAACGCTCGTCGCCGGGTTGTACGTCACCGAGAAGACGTGGCCCGGTGTCGCCGGCGTCGTGCGCGTTGTAGCCGAGGTACGAGATCCACGCGTGGTTCGCGTTCGTCGGGTCGACGAAGATGTTGCTGATCGCGCGGCCCGGCGAGTTCGGCGCGAGGTTGTCGATCGTCGTGAACGTGACCGCGGTCGGATCGCCCGCGTTCGCGTTGTTCGAGATCAGCACGCGGCCGGTCGTCGTCGCCGCCCAGAGCGTGCTCGCGTCGGACGGCGTCCGGGCGAGCCACGAGACGTTGCCGCCCGCGTGCGACCGTGCCGCGCAGGGTGCTCGTCAGCGCCGCGCCGCCGATGATCACCCAGTCACCGCACACCGCGTTCGTCGTCCCGTTCGGGTTCACGGACGTCGAGTCGCCGGTGAACTCGTTGCAGTGCTGCTCGAGGTACGCCTGCGTCGCCGCCGTTGTCGAGCGTGCGCTAGGCGTGCACGCCGCCGGAGAACATCGTCCCCGAGACGACCGGGTCGGTGATCATCGGGAAGTAGAACAGTGCGTTGCCCTCGATCGGGTCGCCCGTGAAGTTCCACGAGGCGGGATCGCCGTCGCGGAAGCTGACCTCGGGCTGTCGAGCCGAAGTAGGTGTGGAGACCGGAAGTGCGTGTTCTTCGCGTCGAAGCCGGAGAGGCCGCCGTCGCCGAAGATCGTCTGCGGCCACACCTTGTCGCTGCCGCGGGTCTCGAACGTCCCGTTGTCCTGCGTGCCGCCCTGGATGTCCCGCGAGTCGTTCGGGTTCACCGACAGGCTCTGGAACTGCAGCGTCTGCAGGCCGTCGTTGAGGCTCGTCAGCTCGCCCGGCACCGCCGAGAGGAGCTGCTTGCACCGTGCGAGCACGTCACCGGTGATGCCGCGCTGGTCGCAGCGGTGCGAGATGTCCGCGAGCGTCCCGTCGGAGACCATCAGGCCGCCGTCCGAGCCCTCGAAGAACTGGAGCGGGTTCGCCGGGTTGGTGACGAGCGCGTGCTGGTCCGGATGGAGGCCGTTCGGCGTCAGGTCCGACGTCGCGTCCTCCGTCAGGTCGGTGAACGTCTCGCCGCCGTCCTGCGAGAGCAGCACGCCGCGGGCGTTCGAGATGTTGCCGAGCGTCCGGCCCGTCGACTGCGACAGGTCGGGCGCCTCGGCGTACACGAACGAGCCGAAGACGTAGACCATGTTCGGCTGGCCGGGCGGGCTGTAGACGCCCTGGTCGTACCAGCACTGGCCGGTGCAGAAGTTGTACGTCGCGTAGCCCGGGCTGGCCGGGTTCGGGCTCGTCTTGTCGACGAAGGTCGGCGCACCGGCCCTGCACCGCGTTCGCGATGAAGAGGCGGCTGTACAGGTTCGGGTTGGCAGCGGTCGGGCCGCTGTCGCCCTCGGTCTGGTACATGCGCGTGTCGCCGTTCGGCATCGTCACGACCGCGAACTCGCTGCGGTCGGCGGCGGCGCCGCACGTGCCGGCGTTCGGGACGGCCGTGCCGGGCCCGGTCGGCGGCACGATCGGGTCGACCGAGCACGGATGGATGTTCGTCCACGTCGCGCCGTTGTCGGTCGAGCGCCAGACGCCGACGTTGTACGCGCCGGCGTAGATCACGCCGGGATGCGTCGGGTCGACGGCGACGACGGTGGCGCCGCGCGTGCGAGCCGAAGCTCGACGGGAACGTCGTCCCGCCGACGACGACCGCGAGTCGGCTGGGCGAGCGTGAACGTGTTGCCGCCGTCGGTCGACTTCCAGACGCCGACGCCGGGTCGCGCCGGGATCGCCGAGACGGCGCCCGCCGTGGTCGAGGAGATGCCGTGCACGCCGCGGCCGTCCGCGACCTAGATCGTGTTGCCGGTCGGGTCGAACTGGTCGATCGTGATGTGGCGGACCGCACGGTTCACGAAGTTCGCGTTGCCGCCGAGCGGCGTCCACGTGTCGCCGTCGTCGGTCGACTTGTAGATGCCGACGCCTGCCTCGGCGTCGCCCGCCGCCGCGTCCTCGCCGGTGCCGGCGTAGAGCGTGTGGTGCGCCGCGTCGTAGGTCAGCGAGCCGATCGCGCCCGAGGCGAAGAAGCCGTCGGAGACGTTCTCCCACTTCGTGGTTGTTCTTGAAGGCGCGGTCGGTCCGCCACACGCCGCCGCCTGCCGCGCCGACCCAGACCGTGCACTCGTGACTGTCGCAGGTCGGGGAGATCGCGAGCGCCGTGATGCGTCCGGACGTTATGTACTCGCTGCCGTGCCGGTTGAGCGAGGCCGGGTAGACCGAGCTGGTCGGGCCGAGCGACTACCACTGGCCGTTCTTCCGCTTGCCCTTGCCGAAGCCGTGCTCTTCGTTCTTCCGCGCGTGCGTCACGGGCCCCTTCGATCGCCGGGGCGCTGATCGTCGCGTCCGGGAACGCGTTCAGCTGCCGCGAGCTGGTCGGCGTAGGTCGCCGGGCCTTCGCGGTTTCCGCTGCTGATCGCATCCTGGTGGCGCTGGACTGCATGGCTCTGTAGCTCACCGGCGTCGCGCGCAACCGGGGCGCCGGACCTGGCCGACCCCCAAGGAGCGCGACCGCGGCCGCTGCGAGTGCCAGCAGGAATATCGCTGCTGCAACGCGAAGTCGCATGCTCACTTCTGCCATCTCCCCTCTTCCGAAAAAGGTGCGCAGGAGCGCGGTCGAACGCGCTGATATCACCTGTTCGGCGCGCGCTGATATCGGATTATCGACGGGATGATGCTCCACGTCAAGCGAGGTGCGAAAATGCGCTTGGTCGGGTACAAAGGGTCTATGCGTCGCATCCTTCTTCTCTGTGCCCTCACGTCTGCCCTCGGGGCCCTGTTCCTGGCCGCCGCCGCCTCGGCGGCTTCGCCGAAGCTCACGATCGTCGACCGCTCGGCCTTCGCCGTCCGCGGCACGACCTTCCACGCGGGCGAGCACGTGCTCGTCTCCGTGAACGTGAGCGGCAAGAGCTATTCGAAGCGCATGACGGCCGGCACGGGCGGCGGATTCCTCGTGCGCTTCACGACGGTCTTCGTGCCGCGCTGCGCCTCGTTCGTCGTCAGCGCCAGGGGCGACCAGGGCTCCCGCGCCGGCGCTCCGGATCATCCCGGAGTGCCCGCAGCCGCTTACGCCCTGACGTAGGCGAGGCCCGCGCGCTCCGCGCGCCCCTCGCGCACGAGCCGCTCCAGGTGCGCGAGCGACTCCGCGGTGGCGAACCGTCGCAGCGTCGGCGACAGCTCCTCCGGGAAGAGCGAGAGCGAGACCGCGTAGCCGGAGAGCGGCTCACCGTCGAGCGCAGCGTGCGCGCGCTCGAGGCGCTCGGCGTGGTGGCGCCGGATCTCCCGTGATCGCGCGCCCGGGTCGAGCACCGGGTCGCGGTGCCCCGTGTACGCGACGCGCGGGGCGAGCTCCTCCTCGATCCGCCGGAGCGACTCGAGGTAGTCGCCGAGCGGGTCCGGCCGTGAGTTCGGGTAGAGGCCGATCGCGGGTGTGATCCCGTTGAGGATCGTGTCGCCGGCGATCATGACGCCGTCCCGGAGGAGGACGATGTGGCCGTCGGCGTGACCCGGCAGCACCTCGACGCGCCAGCCGTCGATCTCGTCGCCCGCGTCGAGCAGCTCGGGCCCCTCGTACCAGTGCACGGCCGCCCGGAGCCGCTCCGACTCGCGCGCGACGCCCTCGAGCGTCGGCCCCGGCATGCCGTGCCGGGCCCAGTAGTCGGCGAACCGCGCCGGGTCGCGCCTCCCCCACGCCGCCACGCACTGGGCGTAGTCCTCACGACCCTGATGCACGGGCGCGCCGGTGAGCTCGTGCAGGTCGCGCGCGCCGCCGACGTGGTCCGGGTGCAGGTGCGTGACGACGATCCGCTCGACCGGCGCGTCGAGCGCGTCGAGCACCGGCCGCCACTGCGCCTCGGGGTCGCGGGCGCCGAGGCTCGTGTCGACGAGGATCCAGCCGCCGCTCGAGGAGCGGAGGAGGTAGCAGTGCACGTGGTCGATCCCGAGCGGGAGCGGGAAGGTGATCCGACGCACACCTTCCTCGACGTCGACCATGCGTGAGAAGCTAGCGCCCGCGATGGCCCCGTTGCTCGAACTGGACGACGTCTCGGCCCGCTACGGGCCGATCGCGGCACTGCACGGCGTCTCGCTGACCGTCGACGACGGCGAGATCGTCGCGATCCTCGGCGCGAACGGCGCGGGCAAGACGACGACCCTGCGCGCCGTCTCGGGGATGGTCCGGCGCGCGGGCAGCATCGTGTTCGGCGGCCGGCGCCTACGCGGCAGCCCCGAGTCGACCGCACGCGCCGGCATCGCGCACGTGCCCGAGGGGCGCGGCATCTTCGCCGAGCTGACCGTCTGGGAGAATCTGCGGATGGGTGCCTACGTGCGGCGGGGCAAGCCCGACATGCAGACCGTGCTCGCGTACTTCCCGTGGCTCGAGACGCGACGCAACCAGCAGGCCGGAACGCTCTCCGGCGGCGAGCAGCAGATGCTCGCCCTCGCGCGCGCGTTCCTGCAACGGCCGCGGCTCCTGATGCTCGACGAGCCGTCGCTCGGGCTTGCGCCGCTCGTGACGCGCGAAGTGTTCCGGGTCGTCGCCGACCTCAACGAGAAGGAGGGCCTCGCCGTGCTCGTCGTCGAGCAGAACGCCACGATCGCGCTCACGGCCGCGCAGCGCGCCTACGTGCTCGAGACCGGGAAGGTGGCGACCTCCGGCTCGGCCGACGAGCTCAAGTCGAACGACGCGGTCCGCTCCGCTTATCTTGGTTACTGACGTGGACAGCTATCGGCGCGACGGCGGCGCACAAGGCTCCTGACGTGCAGCAGTTCTTCCAGGCGCTGACGACAGGGCTCGCGGACGGCTCGATCTATGCGTCGCTCGCGCTCGCGCTCGTGCTGATCTACAAGGCGACCGAGGTGATCAACTTCGCGCAGGGCGAGATGGCGATGTTCACCACCTACATCGCTTATGCGCTCTTCACGCATCCGCACTTCGGCCATACGCTCTCGTACTGGCCGATGTTCTTCATGACGCTCCTGATCGCGTTCGGTCTCGGCGTCGGCCTGCAGCGAGTCGTGATCCGACCGCTCGAGCACGCCAGCGTGCTCACGGTCGTGATGGCGACGATCGCGCTGCTCGTGATCCTGAACGGGCTCGCTGCGTGGATCTGGTCGCCGGAGCTCAAGTTCTTTCCGAGCCCGTTCCCGACCAGCACGTGGGTGATCGGCGGCGTTCACATCTCGAAGCAGGACGTCGGTACGTTCGCGGTCACGCTCGGCTGCGTCTTCGTCCTCTGGGTCTTCTTCCGCTTCACGAAGCTCGGCCTCGCGATGCGCGCGGGCGCCGTCAACCCGGGCGCGGCACGGTTGCTCGGTGTGCGCACGTCGTGGCTGCTCGCGCTCGGCTGGGGCTTCGCCGCCGTGCTCGGCGCCGTCAGCGGGATGATGAGCGCGCCCACGGTCTTCCTCTCGCCGAACATGATGCAGGCCGTGCTCATCTTCGCCTTCGCCGGCGCGATCCTCGGCGGGCTCGAGAGTCCCATCGGTGCGGTTGCGGGCGGGCTGGGAATCGGGATACTGCTCTCGTTGCTCGGCACGTACGTCCACGCGGTCACGCCCGAGTTGCGGCTGCCAGTGGCGCTGCTGATCCTGCTCGTCGTGCTGCTCATCAAGCCGGCCGGCCTGTTCGGACGCGTGGTGGTGCGGCGCGTATGAGAGCCCGCCTCGGCTACCTCGGCTTCGCGGCGCTGGTGCTCGCGGTGATCGTGACGCCGTTCATCTCGACCCACTACCGCACATTCCAGTTCGCGTTCGTCGGCATCTACCTGATCGGGCTGCTCGGCCTGAACATCCTCACCGGGTACGCCGGGCAGATCTCGCTCGGCCACGGCGCGTTCATGGGCATGGGCGCGTACGTGACGACGATCCTCGTCGTCGACCACGGCTGGAACGAGCTCCTCACCGTGCCGTTCGCCGGGCTCGTCGCCGGCGCGGCCGGGCTCGCCTTCGGGCTGCCGGCGACGCGGTTCGCCGGCCCATACCTCGCACTCGCCACCTTCGCGATCCCACTCTCCTTCATCGGCGTGCTGAAGCGCTACCCGCACTTCACCGGCGGGACGCTCGGCAAGCAGCTCCCGTCGCTGCACTCCCAGTTCGGCTTGCACACGAACCCGTCCGTCTGGATCTACTGGGTCTCCTGGGTCGTCGCACTCGTGATGTTCGTCGTCGCGTGGCTGACCGTCCGCGGGCGGTTCGGCCGATCGCTGCGCTCGGTCCGCGACAGCGAGATCGCGGCGACGGCGAGCGGTGTCTCGACCGCCGGCGTCAAGACCGCTCGCGTTCGGGATCTCGGCGTTCTTCTGCGGGATCGCCGGCGGCCTGTTCGCGATGGCGGTGACTTTCGTCAACCCGGACACCTTCCCGATCGACCTCTCGATCCTGCTGCTCGTCGGGGTCGTGCTCGGCGGTGCGGGCTCGCTCGGCGGGATGGTCTTCGGCGCGCTGTTCGTCGAGTTCATCCGCATAACGTGGGGCCCGGCGCTGCTCGACCTCTTCAGCAGCGTCCACCACGTGAACACGCGGGCGGCGGGATCGTCGCTCGTCGTCTACGGCGTCGTGCTGCTGCTCGTCCTGTTCATCGCCCCGGCCGGCGTCGCGGGGCTTGCGAGGCGGATCGTGACCGGTCGTCCAAGCGTGCCGGTGTGGGCCAAACCGGGGGCCACGCCGACCGAGGAACAGGCATGAAACCGCTTCGCTTTTCGACAGGTACGACCGTATAGTTCGCCACAGACCACCCCCCAGGTCACGCCTCAAAAGGAGACGGAAGCGCATGAAGAGAACGTTCTTGCTCCTCGCTGTGGCTGTGCTCGCCTCGGCCGCCGTCGTGGTGACGGCCGGCGCGACGCCTTCCGCAGCTCCGGGTGTCACGGCCAAGTCGATTCTGCTCGAGGGCACGTTCCCCCTCAGCGGCCCGGCGTCCGGCTATGCCCCGATCCCGGCCGCGATGCAGGCCTACTTCGCGTACATCAACGCGAAGGGCGGTGTGAACGGCCGCAAGATCAACTTCAAGTTCGAAGACGACGGTTACAACCCGGCGAACACCGTGCAGCTGACGCACAAGTTCGTCGAGCAGGATCACGCATTCGCGCTGGTGGGCGGTCTCGGCACAGAGCCGCAGCTCCCGGTGCGGCAGTACCTGAACGACAACAAGGTGCCGCAGCTCTTCGTGTCGACGGGCGCGACGACGTTCGACCGCGACTGGTCGCAGTACCCGTGGACGATCGGCTGGCAGCCGGATTACGAGGCCGAGGGTGCGATCTACGGGAAGTACATCGCGAAGAACTTCCCGCAGGCGAAGCTGGGCGTGCTGTACCAGAACGACGACTACGGCAACGACTACCTGCGCGGCTTGAACTCGGGCCTCACGGGGCGCACCAGCCGCAGGTCATCGCGACGGCGCCGTACGACCTCAGCAGCTCGCCGCCCGCCGCGCAAGTGGCGAAGCTGAAGGCGTCGGGTGCCGACACGTTCGTCATCTTCGCGACGCCGACGCCGACGATCCAGGCGTACGTCATCGCGACGAAGCTCGGGTGGACGCCCGCCCGCGTGATCACCAACTCGGTCTCCGCCACCGACTCGTTCCTGACGATCGCGACGAAGTCCGGCTCCACGATCACGAACGGGACGCTGACGGTGAACTACCTGCTCGACCCGTCCAACCCGATCTACAACAAGCTGCCGGGCATGAAGCTCTACCGGCAGATCATGGCCAAGTACGACCCGAAGGGGAACGCCAACGACGGCCTCAACCTCTACGGCGTGGCCAAGGCGTGGAACGTCGTGCAGCTGCTGCAGTCGCTCGGGAAGAACCCGACACGCGCAGGGCTCATGAAGGCCGCGCGCAACATGAACTTCACCGCGAAGGCCGCGAAGGGGAAGAAGGCGAATGCGAATCCCTTCGCGCTGCCGGGCGTGGACATCGTCACGAAGGGCTCGGATCAGTATCCGATCTCGCAGGTGACGCTCGTCCAGTACCAGAACAACACGTTCAAGCCGCTCGGCAAGCTGATCAACGGCCGCGGCGCCTGAGCCGCGACCACACCGGGTGACGAAGAGGGCCGGCGATACGCCGGCCCTCTGCGTTTCTGGACGGGCCGCCCCCGTCGGGCCCTCGTATTGCGGCAAGATGGCGCCATGCCAGATGCCGTGATCGTTTCCACCGCGCGCACGCCGATCGGTCGGGCGGCGAAGGGCTCGCTCGTCGACGCGCGCCCCGACGACCTCGCAGCGTTCGCGATCCAGGCGGCGCTCGACAAGGTCCCCGAGCTGCCCCGCGAGGAGATCGTCGACGTGATCGTCGGCTGCGGGTTCCCGCAGGAGAAGCAGGGCATGAACCTCGGCCGCCGCGCCGCGCTGCTCGCCGGGCTGCCGGCGACCGTGCCCGGGACCACCGTCAACCGCTTCTGCGCGTCGTCGCTGCAGACGATCCGGATGGCGTTCCACGCGATCCGTGCGGGCGAGGGCGAGGCGTTCGTCGCCGCAGGCGTGGAGTCGATCACGCAGGTGAACGGCTACCCGAAGAGCGACGAGGAGCTGCACCCCGCCCTCTTCGGCGACCACGCGCCGATCGCGAACGTCTACATCCCGATGGGGCTCACGGCGGAGAACGTCGCCGAGCGCTGGGACGTCTCGCGCGAGGACATGGACCGCTTCGCGCAGCAGTCGCAGGAGCGCGCGGTCGCGGCGCAGGACTCGGGCTTCTTCGCGCGCGAGATCACGCCCTGGGACGGCGTCGCGGTGGACGACGGGCCGCGCCGCTCGTCGACGGTCGAGAAGCTCGCCGCGCTCGACCCGGCATTCAAGCCGGGCGGCCGCGTGACGGCCGGTAATGCGTGCCCGCTGAACGACGGCGCGGCCGCGGTGGTCGTGATGTCGGCCGACCGTGCACGCGACCTCGGCATCACGCCGCGCGCGCGGATCATCGCGTCGAGCGTGTCGGGCGTCGAGCCGGAGATCATGGGCGTCGGCCCGATCGAGGCGGTGCGCAAGGTGCTCGCCTACGCCGGCATGACGATCGACGACGTCGACGTGATGGAGCTCAACGAGGCGTTCGCCGCGCAGGTGCTGCCCGTCTGCCGCGAGCTCGGCGTCGACCCGTTCAGCGACAAGCTCAACCCGCACGGCGGCGCGATCGCGCTCGGGCATCCGTACGGCATGACCGGCGCGCGCATCATGAACACGCTGCTCAACGACCTCGAGACGATGGACCGCACGATCGGGCTCGAGACGATGTGCGTCGGCGGCGGGCAGGGCATGGCAATGCTCGTCGAGCGGCTGACTAGCTGAGCTTCCTCGCGCTCGTCCTCGCGCTCGGCTCGTCCGTCGTCTGGGGCACGGCGGACTTCGCCGGCGGCACGCTGACGAAGCGACTGCCCGCGTTCGCCGTGACGGTCGTCTCGCAGGCGGCGGGGTTCGTCGTGCTGCTCGTCGCGGTCGCGATCCGCGGCTCGATCGGCTGGCACTCGTTCGCGCTCGGCCTGCTCGCCGGTGTCGGCGGCGGTGCGGGGCTGGCCGCGTTCTACCGCGCGCTCTCGCTGGGGACGATGAGCGTCGTCTCGCCGGTCGCCGCCTGCGGCGCGGTCGTGCCGTTCGCGATCGCGCTCGCCACCGGGGAGCGGCCCTCGGTGATCGCGCTGGCCGGCGCGGCGGCGGCGCTCGGCGGCGCCGTGCTCGCGTCGCTCGAGGAGCGTCACGGCGACTCGCCCGAGCGCGCGCGCGCGATCGCACTCGCCGTCGTCGCCGCAGTCGCGCTCGGGCTCTTCGTCTACTTCCTCGGCCTCGGCAGCCGCGACGGCGACGCGCTTTCGACGCTGACCGGCGCCCGCGTCGCCTCGCTCGCGCTGCTCGTCACGCTCGCGCTCGCCCGGGGCGCGACCCTGCGCCTCCCCGCTCGTCGCTGCTCGCCGTCGCCGGCGTCGGACTGGCGGACGTCACGGCGAACGCGCTCTTCGCCATCGCCGCGAGCCACGGCCTGCTCGCCCTCGTCGCGGTCCTCGGCTCGCTCTACCCGATCGTCACCGTGCTGCTCGCCCAGATCCTCCTCGGCGAGCGCCTGACGCGCCCGCAGCAGGTCGGCGTCGCGGTCGCCCTCGCCGGCGTCTGCGCGATCGCAGCCGGCTGACGCTACGCGCCGGTCCGCCACGTCGCTGACCGCTGTGGACACGTTCGTCACAGCTTCGTGACGTCGTTTGCGAGAGCCGTGGCACGGCTCGGCGCTCGTGGAGTCGTTCGTGCGCAGTTCGGCGACGTTTGGTCTGACCACGAGAATGGTCTGGAAGCGGCTCGTCCGAACAGGTCAGGCGCGCTCGTCGAGCCACGCCTTCAGCTCGGCCCAGAGGTGCTCCATCGTGGTCGTGCGCGCGGGATGGAGGGGTCGTACGGGATGTAGTTGACGGTGCGCACGATCCAGCCGCGGTCGCCGTGATCGAGGACGTTGATGCACGCCGGGGCCTGCTCGAAGTTGCCGAAGTAGGCGCGGCCGCCGGCCAGGGCGTGCGAGATGAGGATGCGGTTCACGCCGCCGTGGAAGACGGCCAGCGCGGTCTCCCACTCCTCCGCGAGCAGGCGGTCGAAGGCCGGCAGGACGCGGTCGAGCGCCTCGCCGAGCGACTCTCCGCCGAGGAAGCGCGCCTCCTCGTCGCGGATCTGCAGCGAGCCGACGAAGACCTCTTCGAGCTCCTCGGGCGGGATCGCATCCAGGCGGCCGCCGCGCCACTCGTCGAACGCCGGCCACGGCGCGTGCTCGATGCCCGGCGCGACGACCGCCGCCGTCTCGAGCGTGCGCGGCAGCGAGCTCGTCACCACGAGGTCGAAGCGCACGTCCTCGAGCGCGCGGTGCGCGGCGGCGGCCTGCTCGAGACCGCGCTCGGTCAGGCGCACGACCTCCGGATCGCGCTCGCCGACGTACGACACCTCCGCATGCCGCATCAGGTAGAGCCGCCTGCGCACGCGGACAGCATTTCAGTACATACGATCGCTGCGATGGCGACCAGGGCTCCGCTGCTCGTGCTGGAGAACGTCGAGTCGTTCCTCGACGCGCATAGGCTCGGCTCCGGGCCGATCACGGCGACGCGGATCGGCGACGGCGGCGGCTCGAACTTCACCTTCCTGCTCGAGCGCGGCGGCGAGCGCTTCGTCCTGCGCCGCCCGCCGCGCCCGCCGCTCCCGCCCTCTGCGCACGACATGGTGCGCGAAGCGGGGCTGCAGAACGCGATCCGCGAGGCCGGCTTCGGCCGGCTCGCCGACATCGTCGCCGTCTGCGACGACGAGAGCGTGATCGGCGTGCCGTTCTACGTCATGCGCTACCTCGAAGGGCACGTGATCACCGATTCGCTGCCGGCCGGGCTCGAGAGCGAGGACGCGCGATTCGCGCTCGGCATGGACCTCGTCGACACGCTCGTCGAGATCCACGCGGCGCGCGGGACGTCGCTCGACGCGTTCGCCCGGCCGGGCTCGTACCTCGAGCGCCAGGTCAAGCGCTTCGCGCAGCTGTGGGAGATCAACCAGACCCGCGAGATCCCCGCGGTCGACGAGGTCGGCCGTTATCTCACGCGAGAACGTCCCGGACGCGCTGCCGCCGACGGTCGTGCACGGCGACTACCGCCTCGGGAACATGATGGTCTCGCGTGACGACCCGACGAAGATCGTCGCGGTGCTCGACTGGGAGATGGGCGCGATCGGCGACCCGCGCGCCGACGTCGGGTACCTGCTCGCGACCTACAGCGAGCCCGACGGCCGCGTGAGCGCGCTCGGCTCCTCGCCGGTCACGGCAGAGCCCGGCTTCCCGTCGCGCGCGCAGCTCGTCGAGCGCTACGTCGGGCTGAGCGGACGCGAGGTCGAGCCGCTGGCGTGGTTCGAGGCGCTCGCGCTGTGGAAGGCCGCGGTCTTCTGCGAGGCGATCTACGGCCGCTTCGTGCGCGGCGAGCTCGGCGAGGAGGACACCCGCGCCGCGATCTTCGAGCACGCCGTGCCGCTGCTGGCGGAGACGGCGCTCGAGGCTGTCAGCTAGCAGCTTCGGCGACGCCGCGCAGCGTCGCCGCGTCGCGCGTCGAGACGAGCAGCGTCGTCGCGCCGCTCTCGCGCCACGCGGCGAGCCGGTCGCGGATCCGCTCCACGGAGCCGACGAGCGCGACCTCGTCGACGAACCGGTCCGGCACCTTCGTCGCCGCCTCGCGCTGCTTGCCGTCCAGGAACAGATCCTGGATCTCGCGCGCCTCCGCCTCGTAGCCGTAGCGCGTGAAGAGATCGTTGTAGAAGTTCTTCCCGCGCGCGCCCATGCCGCCGACGTAGAACGAGTAGTACTCCTTGAGCATCGCGCGTCCCGACTCGACGTCGTCGGTGACGATCGCCGGCGCGGACGGCGCGATGTCGAACCCGTCCCGCGCCCGGTCGACCGGGAACACCGTGCGAGCCTGCTCCGGCGACCAGAAGATCGGCAGCCATCCGTCGGCGATCTCGAACGCCTGCTCGACGGCCTTCGGCCCCACCGTGGCCAGATAGATCGGGATCTCCGCGCGGAGCGGCCGCGCCATCAGCTTCAGCGGCTTGCCGAGGCCGGTACCGCCCTGCACCGGGATGTCGTAGTGCTCGCCGTGATGCTCGAGTCGCTCCCGGCGCAGGATCGCACGCACGATCTCGACGTACTCGCGCGTCTTCCCGAGCGGCTTGCCCCACGCCTGCCCGTGCCAGCCCTCGACGACCTGCGGGCCGGACGTGCCGAGCCCCATCAGGAAGCGCCCGTTCGAGAGCATGTCGAGCGTCGCGGCCGTCATCGCCGCGTTCGCCGGCGAGCGACCGGGGAGCTGCATGATCGCGGTGCCGAGCTTCAGCGTCGTCGTCGTCGCGCCCAGCCACGCGAGCGGCGTGATCGCGTCGACTCCCCACGCCTCCGCCGCCCACGCCGAGTCGTAGCCGAGCGACTCCGCCTCCCGCGCGAGCTCGAGCAACTCGAGCGGGTTCGTGCCCGGCTGCGCGTAGCCCATGTAGAAGCCGAGACGCATGAACGTGCGATGCTACGGCAATGACGGCGACCGCCTGGGCACCGCCCACCGAACGGCTCGCGCAGGTGCGGACGTTCATGGCGGAGCGCGTGCTGCCGAACGAGCGCGCGCTCGTGAAGCAGGACTCCGAGGGCGAGCAGCTGCTCGCGCAGCTGCAGGACGAGGTGCGCGAGCTCGGGCTCTGGGCGCCGCACGTGCCGCCCGAAGCGGGCGGCAGCGGCACAGGCTTCCTCGACTACGCGTACCTCAACGAGCACATCGGCCGCTCGGCGTTCGGACAGCTCGTCTTCGGCTGCCAGGCGCCGGACGCCGGCAACGCCGAGATCCTCTACCTCTTCGGCACCGACGAGCAGAAAGAGCGGTGGCTGCAGCCGCTCGTCGCCGGGCAGATCCGCTCGTTCTTCTCGATGACCGAGCCCGAGGTGCCCGGCTCCGACCCGACGACGCTGCGCACGCGCGCCGTGCGCGACGGCGACGAATGGGTGATCGACGGGCACAAGTGGTTCTCGTCGGGCGCGGACGGCGCCGCGTTCGGGATCGTGATGGCGGTCAGCGACCCCGACGCAAGCCCGCACGCGCGCGCGACGCAGATCATCGTGCCCGCGGACACGCCGGGCGTCGACGTCGTGCGCCCGATCAACGTCATGGGCCACGAGGGCAAGGGCTGGACGACGCACTGCGAGGTGCGGTACACGAACGTCCGCGTGCCCGTTGCGAACACGCTCGGCGCGGAGGGCGCGGGCTTCCTGATCGCGCAAAAGCGCCTGGGTCCCGGCCGCATCCACCACGTCATGCGCTGGCTCGGGCAGATGCAGCGCGCGTTCGAGCTGATGTGCGCGTACGCGCTCGAGCGCGAGACGTCCAGCGGCCCGCTGGCCGACAAGCAGACCGTGCAGAACTGGATCGCCGACAGCTATGCCGAGATCCAGGCGTGCCGCTTCATGACGCTCGACGCCGCGCACAAGATCGACGCCGGAGACGAGGCGCGCGTCGAGGTCTCCGCGATCAAGTTCTACGCGGCGAAGGTGCTGAACGACGTGATCGACCGCGCGGTCCAGGTTCACGGCGCGCGCGGGCTGACCGACGAGACTCCGCTCGCCGGGATGCTGATGCAGGCACGGGCCGGCCGCATCTACGACGGGCCGGACGAGGTGCACCGGCAGGTCGTCGCCAAGCGCATCCTCAAGGCGTTTGCAAACGGCGACGGGTGGCAGTTCTCCTGAGGTGAACTCGCTCCAGGGCAAGCTGCTGGTCTCCTCGCCGAGCCTCGTCGACCCGAACTTCCGGAAGACGGTCGTGCTCGTCGCGCATCACGACGACGAAGGCGCGATGGGCCTCGTGCTCAGCCGGCCGTCCGACGTGGCCGCGGCGGACGCCGTGCCGCTGCTCGAAGGCCTGCCCGGCGCCGACGATCCCGTCTTCGTCGGCGGCCCGGTGCAGCCCGAGGCGTTCATGGTGCTCGCGGAGTTCGACGACGTCGCGGAGGCCGCGGCGCCGATCATGAAAGACCTCGGCTTCATGCCGGCCGACACCGAGCCGGTCGACCTCTCGATCAAGCGCATGCGCCTCTTCGCCGGCTACTCCGGCTGGGGCGCCGGGCAGCTCGAGGCCGAGCTCGCCGAGCCGTCATGGATCGTCGTCGACGCCGAGACGGACGATGCGTTCGCAGACGATCCCGACGAGCTCTGGCGCACCGTGCTCCATCGCAAGGGCGGTCCGTTCGCCCTGATGGAGAACATGCCGTTCGACCCAGGGTTGAACTAGCTCTAGGCCTCCGCCGCGACCGGGTCGGGCCGCACGATCACGGTGTCGGCGACCTCGACGATCTCGGTCACCGGCAGGCCCGCGCGCTCCGCGTGCTCGCGGATCTTCTCCGGGCTCGACGCCTGGTAGATGCAGACCGTGCCGAGACCACCCACGCCGTCCTCCGCCAGGACATAGCTGCGGATCCAGCGGATGTCGTCCGACATCTCGTCGTCGCCGACAGCACCCGACTTCGCCGCGGCCGACTGGAGCTCTTCACCCGAGCCCCACCCGTTGCGGCGCAGGATCACGTACGTCTTCATTCAGGACCTCCTTGGACTCTGACCCCGCGCTGCCGGTTCTAGCAGGCGGCGGTGCCGCGGGCCAGGCGGCGCAGGAGCGGCGGCATGAACGATTCACGCCCGCAGCGGACGCCTTCCGGCGCGAATCCGGCCGCCTCCAGCTCGGCCAGGAGGTCCCGGTTGCAGTTGCAGCCGCGGGCGACCGCCCGCCACGGCCGGTTGAGACGGTTTTGCCAGCGTTCGAGCGGTGTTCCGGGCTCTCCCCGCACGTGCTCGATGAACAGCAGCCGCCCGCCCGGAGCGAGCACGCGACGGATCTCGGCGAGCGCGGCCGGCACGTCCGGGACGCTGCAGAGCACGAGTGTCGAGACGACGGTGTCGAAAGAATCGTCGGTGAACGGGAGCTGCTGGACCGTCGCGCGCACGACACTTTTCCCGCGCGCGCGCAGGCGGTCGGCCATGTGCGGGTCCGGCTCCGTGTAGGTGACGTCGGTGCCGGGCGGATAGTGCGGCACGTTCCGTCCGGTGCCCGCGCCGACCTCGAGCACGCGTCCGCGCGCGTCCGCGAGCAGCACGCTGCGTTCGTCGGCGAAGCCCGCGCGCTCCGAGCCCTCGGTCATGCGGTCGTACGACGCCGCGACCGCGCGCGACCAGAGGCTCACCGGGCGATCGGCGGCAGCCCGACCGTCTCGCCGCCGCGACGCGGGCCTGGGACGTTGGCGAACCGGAACGGCGCCGGGTCCCGGCCGGGTTGCACGAACCAGCACTCGCCGCTTCCCTCGCTCGTCGCGGCGAGCCACATCGCGTCGGCGACCTCCTCCGGCCGCAGCAGCGGGAAGCCCGCAGACGCGAACAGCGCGCGCTGGTCGTGCCGGTCGAGCATCGGCGTGTCGGCGATGCCGGGGCAGATCGCGTTGATCCTGATCGGCGCGATCGCCGGGGCGATGCTGCGCACGAAGCCGACAACGGCGTGCTTGGTCAGCGAGTAGATCGCGTCGAGCGGCATCCCGACGAGGCCCGCCAGGGACGCCGTCGCGACGATCGTGCCGCCGTCCATCACCTGCGCGAGGCGCTGCGTGCCGAACACGACCCCGTCGACGTTGACGGCGACCGCGCGCCGGTAGTCCTCGGCCCGCAGCTTCGCCAGATCGCGCTCCGCGGTCAGGATCCCGGCGTTCAGCACCGCCAGGTCGACGGCGTCCACGCGCTCCCAGGCCGCCGGGTCGCTGACGTCGAAGCCGTTGACGAGGTCGAGCGACTGGACCTCGTAGCCCTGCCGTTCGAGCCGCGTGCGCATCGCGCGGCCGAGGCCGCCCTCGCCGCCGGTGACGAGCGCCTTCACGGCTCGAGCACCACCTTGCCGACGTGCCTACGCGACTCGATCAGCGCATGCGCGTCGTCTGCGTCGGCGAGCGGATACGTCGCGCCGACGAGCGGGTCGATCTCGGCCCGCTCCCACAGCGCGAGCAGCTCCGCGGCCGCGTCCTTCACGAGCTGCGGGCGCAGCTTCATCAGGCGGCCGAGGTAGACGCCGACGACGGCGGCGTTGCGACCGACGAGCCACTGCACGCTCGGGTCCTGCCACAGGCCGCCCGCGAACCCGATCGCGAGGATCGCGCCGAGCGGGTTGAGCAGCGGCAGCGAGCGCGTGAAGACGTCGCCGCCGACCGGATCGACGACGACGTCGACGCGCAGGTCGTCGATCTCGTCGTAGCCGATCGCCTCGTCGGCGCCAGAGCGCAGCGCGACCGCGCGCTTCTCCTCCGAGCTCGCGGTCGCGATCACGGTCGCACCGCGCAGCTTCGCGAGCTGGATCGCCGCCGATCCGACGCCGCCCGAACCTGCGTGCACGAGGACGACCACTGGTCGACGACTGATATCCACCTGATATGTCAGCGGTATATGAGCCGTCAGGTACGTCGTGAGGAAGGCGGCACCGGCCGCGTACGACGCGTTCTGCGGCAGGTCGAACGTCCACTCCGGGTCGACCTCGACGCGCTCGGCGTAACCGCCCGCGGCGCGCGGCAGCGCGACGACGCGGCGTCCGTCGAGGTCGCCGGCGACCTCGTTCCCGAGCACGTACGGCAGCTCGGGCATCTGCGGGTAGAGCCCGCGGCGGACCAGGATGTCGGCGAAGTTGACCCCGGCCGCGCGCACGTCGACGACGGCGCCGGCGTCGGGGTCGGGAACGTCCTCGAGCGCGAGCGGGCCTCCGACCTCACGCAGGACGACGGCCTTCACGGCGCGGGCCTCACCGGCCCGTCCAGTTCGCCTGCCGCTTCTCGAGGAACGCGGCGACGCCCTCCTGGCCGTCCTCGGAGTTGAGGCAGGCGGCGAACGCCTTCACCTCGCGCTCGTCGTCCCGCTCGTCGCGCGTGTCGCGGAGCAGCGACTTGATCTGCCGGACCGCGTGCGGGCTCTGCCGGTCGAGCGGCTCGACGTAGCGTGCGATCCCCTCCTCGAGGTCGTCGACGACGAACTCGACCAGGCCCCACGCCTCCGCCGTGTCGGCGGGGATCACGCTCGCCGGACATGATCAGCCACGCGCGCGCCCGCGCGAGATCAGCCGCGGCGCGCGCTGCGTGCCGCCGCCGCCGGGCAGCAGGCCGAGGTTGACCTCCGGGAAACCCGAGCTGTGCGTCGCGCGTCGCGATGCGGAAGTCGCACGCGAGCGCGATCTCGAGCCCGCCGCCGAGGCAGTAGCCGTGGATCGCGGCGACGACCGGTACAGGCGCCGACTCGATCAGGTCGGCGACGGGCTGGATCCCGGCCGGACGCTCGCCGTCGGCGGAACCGCCGACGAAGCCCGTGATGTCGGCGCCCGGCGGAGAATGCGCGCTCGCCGCGGCCCCGCAGCACGACCGCGTTGACGCCGTCGTCGAGGCTCTCGAACGCGTTCCAGAGCGTGTCGATGATCCCGCGTTGACGGCGTTGACCGGCGGGTTGTCGAGCCAGACGGTCTCGATCACTGTGCGCTCACCGCGGCGGTCTCGGTGCGGGCGTGTCGGCGAACATCTCGCGCAGCTCCGTCTTGCGGAACTTGCCGACACTCGTCTTCGGGATCTCGGCGATGAACTCGTATCGGTCGGGCAGCCACCACTTCGCGAAGTTCGGCTCGAGGAACGCGCGCAGCTCCTCCGCGGTCGCGGTCTGCCCTTCGCGCAGCACGACGGCGGCCAGCGGGCGCTCGTCCCACTTCGCGTCGGGCATTGCGATCACGGCCGCCTCGGCGATCGCGGGGTGCGCCATCAGCGCATTCTCGAGCTCGACGGACGAGATCCACTCGCCGCCGGACTTGATCACGTCCTTCGACCGGTCCTTGATCTGGATGAAGCCGCGCGGATGCATCGAGACGACGTCGCCGGTCTTGAACCAGCCGTCCTCGGTCCAGCGCTCTGCCTGCTCCGGCGTGTCGTAGTAGCCGGCCGCGACCCACGGACCGCGGATCTCGAGCTCGCCCATCGACTCGCCGTCCCACGGGAGGATGTTGCCTTCGACGTCGCGGTTGCGCAGCTCGACGAGCGGCAGCGGCCGCCCCTGCATCGCGATGTAGTCGAACTGCGTCTCCTCGTCCGCCTCGGCGAGCTCGCCCGGCAGCTGCGCGGTCGACGCGACGGGCGAGGTCTCGGTCATCCCCCAGCCGTGCACGACGCTCATCCCGTGCCGCTGCTTGAAGCCGGCGATCATCGAGCGCGGCGCGGCGGAGCCGCCGACGAGCATGCCCTTCATCTTCGAGAGGTCCCACTTGCCGGGGTTCGCGTCGAGCAGCCCGAGGATGCCGAGCCAGATCGTCGGCACACCCGCGGTCCACGTCACGCCCTCCTGCCACGAACGCGTCGAGCAGGCTCTCCGGGTCGAGGTGCGGGCCCGGATAGACGAGCTTCGCGCCGATCATCGTCGCGAGGTACGGATAGCCCCACGCGTTCGCGTGGAACATCGGCACGACGGGCAGGATCGAGTCGGACTCGGAGATGCCGAGCCCCATCGGGTTGCCCGCGGCGACGCCGAGCGTGTGCAGCATCGTCGAGCGGTGCGAGTAGAGGACGCCCTTCGGCAGCCCGGTCGTGCCGCTCGTGTAGCACATCGCCGCGGCCTCGTTCTCGTCGAGCTCCGGGTCACGCCAGCGCGTCGGCGTCGGCCGACGCTGACGAGGTCCTCGTACGCGTCCTCGACGACGAGCACGTGCTCGATCGGCGTGCGGTCGACGAACTGCTCGAGCAGCGGCAGCAGGCCCGGTCGACGATCACCGCGCGGTCGCCGGCGTGCGTCGCGATGTACGCGAGGTCGTTCGGATGCAGCCGCAGGTTCAGCGTGTGCAGCACGAAGCCGCCGCACGGGATGCCGAGGTACGCCTCGTGGTGCTGGTAGTGGTTCCAGCAGAGCGTCGCCACGCGGTCGCCGCGCTGCAGGCCGAGGTCCTGCGAGGCCGACGGCGAGCGCGCGCGCGCGCCGGCAGTCTCGCGCGTACGTCGTGCGGTGGAAGCTCGGTCCGGCAGGCGCGTGACGATCTCCTTCGCGCCGTTGTACTGTCTCCGCCCGGCGCAGGAGCGTCGGCAGCGTCAGCTGGTAGTCCATCATCAGGCCGTTCACGTCTGACAGCCTCCTTTGTCAGGCCATGCCGCTGCTGCGAGGTCGTCTGGCGCTGACGAGCTGCCCGTCGCGCTCGACGTAGCCGCCCTTGCCGCCGACGATGAAGAGCACGAGGTCGTCGTCGGTGCTGTTCGAGATCACGCCGCGGGGTCGTCGACTCGACGTGCACGATGCCGCCTTCACCGACCTCGTGCTCCTTGCCGTCGAACGTGAACGTCGCGGTGCCGCGGTGGACGAAGTAGAGCTCGTCCTGGTGGTCGTGGTAGTGCTTCGGCCCTTCGTACTGCGGCGGGAACACGAGCGCGTTGACGCCGAATGCGCGTCACGCCGAGCGGCTGCGCGGACCTTGCGGAACCCGTAGCCCTCCCCGAGCGCGTCGATCGAACTCACGTGGTAGCCCATGGCCGAGACTCTAAAGCTCAACGCGCGTGGATCACCTAGGCGATTCCTAGGCGACCGGCTCGGGCCAGACGCGGACGAGCCCGCGGCGACGACCGCGGCCGACGCCGAAGACGGCGGCGAGCGGTGGTGCTTCCCGACCTCGTAGAACGCGACGTCGCGACGCGAAGATCCCAGCTCGAGAGGAGGCCGGTACGGGTCGGGCAGGCGGTGCGTCGACTTCGGGCGCGACCAACGCCCACCAGACAGGCGACGGCGACGGCGGCGAGGACCCGACAGCGGCCAGCCCCACCAGACGAGGGCGACGAGCGCCGCGAGCTCACAGCAGGAACCGCACAACGAGATTGAGCGACGCTCATGAGCCGAAGAGGAAGCGTGTCAGCAGCGCGTCGCGCAACCGGTCGGGGAGCCGCTGAACACGCGCGCGCCGCTTCGCGTCGGGACCGACGACGTAGCGTGTCTTCGGCTTCGCCGAGGTAGGGCGTGCTCGACCGCTTTGGCGACCTCCGCGGGCGGGACGCCGTTCGACGTGCGCTGCGCTGCGAGAGCGGCGGAACTTCGTCGATGCGCGCACCGTACAGCTCGGCTGCCTGCGGCGGGAACTCCTGGACGTTGCGCTGCGGCTTCGTCCAGATGGGGGTCGCGATCGTGCCCGGCTCGACGATCGTGACGCGGATGCCGAACGGCGCCACCTCGAGCCGCAGCGAGTCGGCCATCGCCTCCAGCGCGAACTTCGACATCGCGTACGCGCCGATGAACGGAAGCGCCGACCTGCCGCCGATCGACCCCATCAGCACGATGCGCCCGCGCGAGCGGCGCAGCTTCGGCAGGAACACCTGCAGCACGCGCAGCTGGCCGACGACGTTGACGTCGAGCTGGCGGGTCAGCTCCTCCGGCGGCAGGAACTCGAGCGGCGCGGCGATCGCGATGCCTGCGTTGTCGACGAGCGCGTCGAGCTCGTCGACCTGCGCGGCCGCGCGTGCGATCGCCTCCGAGTCGGTGACGTCGAAGACGAGCTCGAGCGTGCCGTCGGGCGCCACTCCCTCGTTGCGCACCGAGGCGTAGACCAGCCAGCCCCGGTCGCGCAGCCGCTCGGCGGTCGCACGGCCGATCCCGGTCGATGCGCCCGTGACGAGGACACTCGGTCGCGCGACGCCGCTCACTGCGCCTCAGCCCTGCGGCAGCAGGATGTCCGCGATCTGCGCGCGGTGCTCGCGCCCGTACCCCAGCGCGCTCTCGAGCCACAGTGCCCGCTTGTAGTAGCGGTGCAGCGGGTGCTCCCAGGTGAAACCGATGCCGCCGTGCGCCTGGATCGACTTCTCGCACGCGAGCACGGCCGCCTCCGTCGCCTGCGACTTCGCGGCCGCGACCGCCATGTCGACCTGCTCGTCGTTCTCGGCGACGCACCACGCCGCCCAGTAGGCGAGCGAGCGCGCGAGCTCGACCGCGACGTACGCGTCGACGAGCGAATGCGAGATCGCCTGGTACGAGCCGATCTTCCGGCCGAACTGCTCCCGGCCGCCCGCGTACTCGAGCGCCATGCCGGTCACCTTCGACCCGATCCCGACCGCCTCGAGCGCGAAGGCTGCGAGCACGCGGCGGCGCACGTCGTCCCAGCTCCCCTCGACGGGCTCGGTGCCGTTCCGCGACAGCCGGCCGAGGCCGAGCGACTCGTCGACGGTCGCGACGCGTCTCGCCCGACGCGCCGGCGCTCTGCATGTCGGCGGTCAGCACACGCGTCACCTGCTCGAGGTGCGGCACGAAGCCGTCGATCTCGATCGACCAGACGTCGTCGCCGGGCTGCGCCGCGATCTCGTTCAGCACGTACGGGCCGTCGTAGAGCACGCGGCCGAGCTCCTCGAACAGCACCGCTGCGTCGAGGAAGGTGAGGTCACTGTCTTCAGAATCACGGTTCTCGAGGATCCCGACCCAGCCGAGCTCGGCGAGCTGCTCCAGCGACGGCGAGGGATTCGCCTCGAGGAACGCGCGTGCCTCGCGGCGGAGGTCTTCCTGCTCCGGTGTGAACGAGAAATCCATCAGCGACTCGGCATTGTCATCGACTCGGCATTGTCATCGACTGCGCGGCAGGCCGAGCACGCGCTCGGCGACGATGTTGCGGAGGATCTCGCTCGTGCCGGCCTCGATCGTGTTGCCGCGCGAGCGCAGCTGCTGGTACTGCCAGTACCCGTCGGCATAACCGCCGCCGTCCGTCAGCTGCGCATGCGAGCCGAGGATCTCCAGCGCGAGCTTCGTCAGGCGCTGGTTGTTCTCCGACCAGACGAGCTTCGACGCGGACCCCTCGGGGCCGGGGATGCCGGTCTTCGTGAGCGTCGTCAGCGAGCGGTAGTTCGTGTACTTCAGCGCCTGCAGCTCGACCCACTCGCGCGCGATGCGGTCGCGCAGGATCGGATCGACCACCTTGCGCTCGCTCGCGAGCGCGATCAGCTTGCGCACCGCGACGTCGAGCGTCGCCGAGAGCGCGAAGCCGAGCGTGCCGCGCTCGTGCAGCAGCGTCGTCATCGCCACCTGCCAGCCCTCGCCGACCTGACCGAGGACGTTCTCCTTCGGCACCTTCACGTCTGTGAAGAAGATCTCGTTGAACTCCGGATGGCCGGTGATCTGCACCAGGGGTCGCACCTCGACGCCGGGCGCGTGCATGTCGACGATCACGTAGGTCAGGTTCTTGTAGCGCGGCTCGTCCGGCAGGCCGAGGCCGACGAGGATGCAGAAGTCGGCGATGTGCGCGAACGACGACCAGACCTTCTGGCCGTTGACGAGGAAGTGGTCGCCCTGGTCCTCGATGCGCGTGCGCGCCGCGGCCAGGTCGCTGCCGGCGTCGGGCTCGGAGAAGCCCTGGCACCAGATCTCGTCGGCGTTGAGGATCTTCGCCAGGTAGCGCTCCTTCTGCTCCTCCGTGCCCCACGTGATGATCGTCGGCCCGGCCATCCCGAGCCCGATCACGCCGAGATGCGAGGGCGCCTCCGCGCGCGCGAGCTCCTCGAGGAAGATCGCCTGGTGGCTGTACGGCGCGCCCGCGCCGCCGTACTCGCGCGGCCACGTCAGGCCGGCGTAGCCGGCCTCGCCGAGCTTGCGGCTCCACTCGCGGTCCGCGTCCTCGAACCGGCGAGCGCCGCGCGTGCGCGAGCTGTCCGGGAGGTTGCGTGCGATGAAGCCGCGCACCTCCTGGCGGAAGGTCGCCTCATCGGTGGTGTCGCGGAGGTCCACGGGACGATCTTAGCGATCGCGCTCGCGCTGCCGGACGCGCCGCGCCTGATCGCGGTCACACGGCCGGCACGGCGCGGATCGTGCTGCTGGAAGGCCACGTCCGGCTGACGGCGTGCGCGCTCCACCCCGAACACGTCCCGGAGCGCGTCGAGATCCTGCTGGCGCTCCGACCGGATCGAGGAGTGGGCGCTCTTCTGAGCTAGCGCCCGCGCGCGGCCTCGCCGCGCAGCGTCATGCAGGTCGAGGTCGCGTATGCGACGAGCGAACCGCTCTCGTCCGTGACGCGGCCCTCGACGAGCCCGATCGTGCGCCCGCTCTTGATCACCTTGCCCTCGGCGACGAGATGTCCCCGCCACACCGGCTTCACGAAGTTGATCTTCAGCTCGAGCGTCGTGAACGTCTCGCCCTCCTCGAGCAGCGACGCGTGCGAGCAGCCCATCGCGGCGTCGACGAGGTCGCACACGATCCCGCCGTGCACGGTGCCGAGCGGGCTCGAGTGCTGCGGCCCCGCGTCCATCTCGAAGACGGCGCGCCCGGGCTCCACTTCCGTCATCGCGAAGCCGACGAGCTTGGCGACCGGAGGCGGCTCCGCGTCGCCGGCCACGATCGCGCGGAAGACGTCGATGCTCCTCACGGGGCGGTGACGCTACCTCAGGGCAGGAGAACGGTGCGGATGACGTCGCCGTCCCGCATCGCGCCAAGCGCCTCGTCCCAGCCGTCGAGTGGCGCAGTACGCGTCACCATCGAAGCGAGGTCGAGCGTGCCGTCGAGCGCCCACTGCGCGAGCCGTGGGAAGTCCTCCTGCGGCAGGTGATCGCCGCCGTGGGAGACCAGGATGCGCGCGCGCCGCCCGAACAGCGCCGGCAGGTCGAGCGTGGCGGTCTCGCCCGCCGGCGACAGGCCGATCAGCACGACCGTCCCGCCGCTCGCGATCAGGCCCAGCGCCTGCTCGAACGTCGCGCGCAGGCCGACGACGTCGAAGGCGAAGTCGACCGGCCCGGGCTCGGTGTGTGTCGCACCGAACGCACGCGCCCGCTCGCGCTTCCGCTCGTCGAGGTCGAGCGCGCGGATCTCGGACGCACCGGCGATGCGCGCACCCTGGACGACCGAGAGCCCGACCGCGCCGCAGCCGATCACCCCGACACGCGCGCCCTCCCAGACCTTCGCCGTCTCCAGCACGGACATGACCCCGGTCGCCACGGCGCAGCCGATCAGGCACGCCTGCTCGACCGGGAGCTCGTTCGGCACGCGCACCGCGGCGGCGGCCGGAACGACCGTGTGCGTCGCGAACGTGCCTGTTCGAAGCACCGGCGTGAGATCCGCGCCGTCGTGACGGTGCAGCCGGCCCGGCGCGGCGGGCGGCTTCTTGCACTGCCGGGGCTCCCCCCGCGCGCACATCGAGCAGGTGCCGCATGCGGCCTTCCAGCCGAGTACCACACGGTCACCCTGCTGTAGCTGTACAGCTACGTCACCACCCTCCCCGACGGCCACGACCGTTCCGGCCCCCTCGTGTCCGAGCAGGACGGGGAACGGGTGGTGCCACCCGTCCTCTTCGATCACGTGCAGGTCGCTGTGACAGACCCCGGTGGCCTCGATGCGGACGAGCACCTCTCCCGGCCCCGGCTCGTCGACACGGATCTCCTCGAGCGAGACCGAGCCCGGCTCGGCGAGGACTACGCCGCGGTCGGCGGTGCTCTTCAGGGACTCAGCCATGAGCGGTCGAGGTCACGGATCGAGTGCCCGCCCGAGAGAGCGAGGCTCAGGTCGATCTCCGCCATCAGGTTCTGGATCAGCTCCTCCACCCCGCGCTGCCCCCCGACCGCGAGCGCGTAGGCGTACGGGCGTCCGAGCAGGACGGCGTCGGCACCGAGCGCAACCGCCTTCAGCACGTCGGCGGCGCAACGGATGCCGCCGTCCATCAGCACCACCGCTTCGGGGAGCGCGTCGCGCACCTCGACGAGCGCGTCGAGCGCCGCGACCGCGCCGTCGACCTGACGCCCGCCGTGGTTCGAGACGACCACGCCGTCCATGCCGTGGTCGAGCGCGAGCTGCGCGTCGTCGGCGGTCAGGACGCCCTTCACGAGCAGCGGCAGCGACGTCTGCCCGCGCAGCCAGTCGAGGTCGTCCCACGTCAGCCCGAGGTTCGGGAACGTGGCGAGCATCATCGCTGCTGCGGTCAGCAGATCCTCCTCCGGCGGCTTGTCCAGCCGCGACGTGAAGACCGGGTCGGTGAAGTACTGCCCGCAGCCCTCGCCCCGGATGAACGGCAGGTACGCGCGGCGCAGGTCACGCGGCCGCCAGCCGAGATTGAGCGTGTCGAGCGTGACGACGATCGCGCCGTAGCCCGCGGCCTCGGCGCGCGACACGAAGCTCTTGCAGATCTCGCGGTCGTTCACCCAGTAGAGCTGGAACCAGCGCGGCGCTCCGGTGTCGGCGATCTCCTCGATCGAGTGGGTCGCCGCGCTCGAGAGCAGGAACGGCACTCCGGAGCTCGCCGCCGCTTTCGCGGCACCCACCTCGGCCTCCTCGTGCGCGATCGACAGCACGCCGACGGGCGCGAGGAAGAACGGCGCGGGCGAGCGCATGCCGAGCACCTCGACCGAGATGTCGCGCACGGTGTTGCCGGCCAGCATCCGCGGCCGCAGCCGCCAGCGCTGGAACGCGTCGAGGTTCGCCCGCATCGTCGACTCCGCGCCCGCGCCGCCGGCGATGTAGCCGAACGCGCCGGGGTCGAGCTTCTCCTCGGCGGCGCGCTCCCAGTCCTCGAAGGCGACCGGCCACTCGGGCGGCTGCTGCGCGATGTAGATCGCGTTTTGAACCAGTGCTCCGCTGAAGCTCACGCAGCGATCCTAAACTGCCTGCATGGACCAGAAGGAGATCGCCCGCAGCTACTTCCAGCGCGTCGCGAGCGGCGACCTCGACGCGGTCAACGAGCTGGTGACCGCGGACTTCGTCGACCACGACTCGCCTCCGGGCACGCCGCAGGGCCCGGAGGCCGCGAAGGCGTTCGCCGGCGCGATGATCTCGCACCATCCCGATCTGAAGATCGAGATCGAGGACGTCTTCGGCGAGGACGACCGCGTTGCGTTGCGCCTGCGCTGGAACGCGCAGGAGACGGGCTACACGCAGTACGGCATCGTCGTGTTCCGCTTCGAGGGCGATCGCATCGCCGAGCGGTGGTCGGCGTACATGTCGGCTGCATGAACCAAACGGCTCGGCTCCAGACGTTCAGCGACGGCATCTTCGCGATCGCCGCGACGCTGCTGATCCTCGACGTGCAGCTTCCGGAGAACAGTGAGTCCCTGGCGCATCAGCTGCTGCACCTGTGGCCGTCCTACGGCGCGTACGCGATCTCCTTCGTGACGATCGGGATCATGTGGGTCAACCACCACGCGATCTTCGAGCAGATAAACCGCGTCAACCGCACGTTCCTCGTCATCAACATCTTCTTCTTGCTCGTGATCGCGTTCATCCCGTTCCCGACGCGCGTGCTCGCCGAGCAGCTGCACGGCGACGCGCGCACCGCAGCCTTCTTCTACGGGCTGACGATGGTGATGATGGCGGCGACATACGGCGCGCTCTGGTTCTATGCGGCGCACGACAACCGGCTGATCGCGCCGTACGCGGACCCGCGCATGGTCTCCGGGATCTCGCGTTCGTTCCGTCCCGGCATCCCGATCTACGCCGTCGCGACGCTGAGCGCGCTGCTCTCGGCGTGGCTCGCCGTTGCGCTGTTCGCGGCGATCGCGCTCTTCTACGTCCTCGAGAGCTCCCTCTTCGGCCGAACTGTCTAGGAGGTCGCCCCGCAGACGCCGCAGTGCGCCGTGCCGACGCGCCGCGGGGACTCGCAGCTCGCGCACGGCGCCACGACCGTGCGCCCGCAGCCCTCGCAATGCGTGGTCTCGGCGACCGGGTAGCCGCAGAACGGGCATTCGCGTCGACGGACGCGACGCTGCGGCAGGCGCTTCAGCAGGTAGCGCTGCAGCGCGAGGTACGCGAGCAGTGTCGCCGCGATGCCGACGAGCGCGACGAACGCGATGCCCCACTCGAACGGGTCGAAGTAGTCGGTCAGGTAGTCCGCGGCGAAGACGAAGGCGAAGATCGTCGCGAACGCGACCGCCGACCCCGCGAACGGGTACCAGCGCGTGCGCCGGCGGCGGAGTCGTGCGAGGAGCCAGTACGAGAGCCCGATCGCGGCGAGCACGAGCGCCAGCCGAAGCAGGAACGCGTCGCGCGCCTGGCGTTGCAGCGCCGCGTCGATCTTGCGCTCCGCCGAGCGCTCGGCGGCCGCCGCCGCAGGCGCGGCCGCGGCGGCCTCACGGCGCGCGATACCGAGCTCGCGCTGCGCGGCCGCGTACGACAGCTGCGCCGCCGTGTAGAGCCGTTCGAGCCGGCCTGCGGGCTTCTTGGCCTCGAGTGCGGTGCGGTAGGCCTCGCGGCGGAGCTCGAGGTTCTGCAGCGCGGTCCTGCTGCGGCTCTGCGCGCGGAAGACGCGCTGCTGCGCGGCTGCCTCGCGGCGCACCGCCGGGTCCGAGTCCACACGCTCCGTCGGCACGCGCACGTGGCTGCGCACGACGTCATCGACGCGGGTGTACGTCCACACCCCGCCTAGCAGCAGGAACGCCGCGAGCACCACGGCGAGCAGCTTCTCCGTCCGGGTGATCTGGAGATCCTCGACTTCCGTCCGCACGGTCATTTCGCCCCTCCTTTGGTTCTCGTCCGTGGGCGCAACTCGACGACGAGCTCGCAGTCGAGCGCCTCCGAGATGCGCAGGAGGGTGTCGATCCGCGGCAGCCTCCCGCCCGCCTCGAAGCGCGCGATCGCGGACTGCGTCGTCCCGCAGAGCGCCGCGAGCTCCTGCTGCGACAGGTTCCGCGCCCGCCGCTGCGCGACCACCTGCTCGGCGATCCGCGCCGAGAGCACGGCCTCCTCGCTCCCCTCCGCGACGCGCTCGCGCAGCTCCGCGAGCCGCCGCCGCAGTGCGGTCTCGTTGCGCCGTTTCATAGCCTCGGCGCTATATATAGCCCGAAGGCTATGTCTGTAAACGCAGGCTGTCGAGCATCCGCTCGGTCGCCCGGCGCGTCGCCGCGGTCGTGCCGGGGCCGGCGAAGACGAGGTAGCCGAGCAGGTGGCGCCGCTCCCGGAACCAGACCATGAACCCCGGCCCGCCGGGGGTACCGCAGCAGCCCTCGAGCGGAGACAGGTGCGACCAGGGGACGCGGAAGTGCGACGGGCGCTTCAACGGGCCGACCGGCTTGTTCACGTGGTCCTCCTCCACGAAGACGAGCACCTGGCCGCGACCGGGCCGCCGCCAGCCTGCACGGCCGAGCACCGGTGCCTGCAGAGCCGACGACCAGCAAGGTGACGGGGTCGCAGCCCGCCTGCAGCGTGGGGCTCGTCCTCAGCTCGTGCCAGCCGTGCGGGACCGCGAGCAGGAGCGAGGTGACGAGCGCAGCGCTGAACACGCACTTGATACGGCGCAGACCCGTCGCGGGGTCCGCGCGCGCGGCAGAGATGACGGCGGGCCAGGCTAGAGTCGGAACGTGGCCGGCGACGAGCCCGTCTCCACGCGCCCGGTGCTCGTCACCGCCTCGCCGCCCGCTGCGGCCGAAGCGATGCTCGACCTGCTGAGCGACCAGTACGGCGCAACAGCCGAGCGTGGCGCCGAGCGCTGGACGATCTCCGTCATGCCGGCCCAAGGTCTCCCGCGCGGCACCATCATCTACCGCGTGATCCAGGCCTCGCGCACGGTGACGGAGCGGTACCCGGACGCTGTCCTCCACCTGGTGACCGAGGACGGGAACGCCTGGCGGCTCCCGCCGCCCAGCCTTTAGGGACTCAGCTTGTAGGGACCTCTTGCGCGGCGCGCGTCGTACTCACGGCGAGACTCGAACGGGAGGAGCCAGATGCGCGTGATCCGTTTCGCAACCGCCGCCGCCGTCGCCGTGGCGGCGCTGTCCGTCTCCGGCGCCGCGCTCGGCGTCGGCCCGTGGCCCGGGCTCGCCCAGAGCGTCGCCTCGAGCGACGGCACGCTCCGCTACACGGCGACCCGCACCCCCGAGGGAACCGTCGTCCGCGCGATCACGCGCGGCCCCGGCGCGCACGTCGTCACGAGCGCGCGCTTCGACGGGCAGTGGGGCATCCCCGCGGTCACGAGCGTCGGGCTCGCGGGCGGGCTGTCCGCGAACGGCCGCCTGCTCGTGCTGACCGAACCGCCGAGCTACGCCGGGCTGCGCAGCCGCAGCATGTTCCTGCTCGTCGACACGAAGACGCTCGCGCTGCGCGACACACTCGCGCTCGACGGCGAGTTCGGGTTCGACACCTTCTCCGGCGACGGCCGCACGCTCTACCTGCTGCAGCACCGCTCCGCACACGACCTCGTCTCGTACGTCGTGCGCGCCTTCGACCTTGCGAACGGGAAACTCGTGCCGGGCGTGATCGTCGCGAAGGGTGACAGCCCGAACATGCGCGGCTACCCGGTGTCGCGTGCAACGGGCCGTGCCGGGCGGTGGGTCTACACGCTCTACAACCGCCAGACCGGCGAGCCGTTCGTGCACGCACTCGACACGAACCGCCGGTACGCCGTGTGCATCGACCTGCCGTGGAAGGCAGGCGAGACGAACATCTGGGAGGCGCGGCTCGCGGCTCTCGCCCGACGGCCGCACGCTGCTCGTCCGCTCAGGCGGCGCGGTCGTGGCGCGTGTGGACACGACCAGCTTCCGCGTGAGCTGACGCGCGCCGGTGCCCGCAGCCGCTCGTCGGGCTGCGGGCACCGGTCGCGGGCTACTTGCCCCCGTGGCCGTTCTTGCGACCGCGGTCGTCCGTCGAGGGGAGGACCGCGAGACCGCCGGCCTTGTAGCCGGACGTCGACTCGCTCACCTGCTGCTTCAGCGCCGCCGCTTCGTCCGCAGTGATCGTGCCCGCGGCGAGCGCGGCGTCGATCTTCGCGTTCAGGAGCGCCTTGCGCGCCGTGCGGAAGCCGGTGTTGAGCGCGGTGCTCGTGATCCCGAGCTTGGACGCGACCGTGCTCGCGCGGCTCAGCCGATACGCCTCGTCGAGGTTGTCGGAGGCCTCGGCGTTGAGGTCGTCGGCCTGGGCGTCGGTGATGTCCTCGTCCGCGAGCGCGTCGTCGATCGTCGCGCTCGCGGAGGATTGGATCGCCGCGACGAGGCTCGAGCGCGTGACGTTGAGCTGCGACGCAGCCGCCGTGACGAGCGAGGAGGTGCTGACCCGCGCGACCTTCGGGCCGCCGTGGGCGGACGCGGTCACCGCGCCCAGTGCGAGGAACGCCGTCAGGACTGCCGCGATCGCTCCGATTGACTTTCTCATCAGGGACTCCTTTCGTTTGGTTGCGCCCCATCGTCCGGGCGCGACCTTGGGACGGAGTCGCTAGCTGCTGGGGAGTTGCTGTGAGAAGGCCTCGTAGGCGTCGTCGTTGAAGAGCCAGAAGCGCGCTTCCTGCACCTCGGGATGCCGCTGCATCGCAGCGCGCGTCGCCTCGAGCGCGATCCGCGCGGCGTCGGCGAGCGGGTAGCCGTAGAGGCCGGCCGAGATCGCCGGGAACGCAACGCGCGCGCAGCCGCGCTCCGCCGCGAGCTCGATCGCCCGCCTGTAGCAGGAGGCGAGCTGCTCCGGCTCGCCGCGCGTCCCGCCGCGCCAGACCGGCCCGACCGCGTGGATCACGTGCCTCGCCGGCAGCCGGCCCGCGCCGGTGATCTTCGCGTCGCCCGTCTCGCAGCCGCCCAGGTCGCGACACTCGGCGAGCAGCTCGGGCCCGGCGGCGCGGTGGATCGCGCCGTCGACGCCCCCGCCGCCGAGCAGCGACGAGTTGGCGGCGTTGACGATCGCGTCCGCCTCGGCGTCCTTCGTGATGTCGCCGCGATGGAGCGTGATCTTCGACATCGGGGCCGACGAGTCTATGCCTACCCTGGCCGGATGGGCTCGCGGGCGATTCGCAGTGCTCGGCTCCTGCTGCTCGCGGTCGTGGTGGCGTGGTTCTTCTCGCCTCCGGCATGGCGCTACGCGGTGCCGCTGTGGCTTCCCTTCGTGCTCGCGCTCGGCCTCGAGCTCGAGTTTCTCGCCGGTGGCCTGCTCCGCCCTGCGCGACCACGTGCCACCCGCGATCGTGGCCCGCAGGCGGCAGACCTGGAGCGGTTCGGGTGGGCCGGAGAGGAGCCCGAGGAGGACGACCCCGCCTTCTGGACGTCGCCGCCTGCGCGTGTTCGCCGGTCTTCGCTCGCGCAACGGGTCGTGATATCGCTCGCGGTCGTGGCGTTCGTCGCGGCCGTCGCGTGGGGGATCGACGTGCGTCGCGGGTGGAGTGCGCTCGACGCGGGCACGCGCACTCGCGTCGAACGGGTTCTGTCGCATCAGGCCCAGGCGATCGCAGGTCACCCAGTGACCGTTCGCTGCGACAGCAACGGCAAGCACGTGGGCGTGGTGCAGGAGTCCGACGGGCTCGCCGAGGTGGGAGGCACGAATGCCTGGCTGACGCCTGCGATCTGCTTCCGGCTGTATCAGCTCGTCGACCACAAGGAGACGCATTCGTTCAACCCGACGGGACGCGCGATCGCGGTGCTCGCGCACGAGGCCTGGCACCTTCAGGGCGTTGCCGACGAAGGGGTTGCGAACTGCTACGCGTTCCAATCCGGTGTCGGGATCGGCATGCGCCTGGGGCTCTCCTCGTCACGCGCCCGCGCGCTGATGCGCGAGCAACTCGCGACCAACGGCTTCGACTCGTCCGGTGACCCGCGCTACCTCGTCCCGGCGGGCTGCAGGGACGGCGGTCGCCTCGACCTCCATCGCTCCTCGAAGCAGTTCCCGTAAGAGGCTCTAAGGCGCCTAGCGGATTCGAACCGCTGTAAACGGCTTTGCAGGCCGCTGCCTAACCACTCGGCCAAGGCGCCGCAGCAGGCGGCATCGTATCGGCGGTTCCGGGTACGCCCCCAGCGTGCCCGCTCGCAACCCCTATCCGACCGCTGCCGCCTACGTGCCCGACCGGCTCTCGATGACCGCGCTTCGCGACGCAGTCCAGAGCTGTCGTGGCTGCCCGCTGTACGCGAACGCGACCCAGGCAGTTTTCGGCGAGGGCAGGCTGAAAGCCGAGGTGATGCTCGTCGGCGAGCAGCCCGGCGACCAGGAGGACAAGGCGGGCGCGCCGTTCGTCGGGCCTGCCGGCCAGGTGCTCGACCGGGCACTCGACGACGCGGGCATCGACCGCAAGTCGACGTACGTCACGAACGCCGTCAAGCACTTCAAATGGAAATCGCGCGGCACGCGGCGGATCCACGACAAGCCGTCCTGGACGGAGACGACGGCCTGCCGGCCATGGCTCGAGGCCGAGCTCGCGCTCGTGAAGCCGAACGCGCTCGTCCTGATGGGCGCGACCGCCGCCCAGTCGCTCCTCGGCAAGACCTTCAAGGTGACGCAGGAGCGCGGCAAGCCGCTCGACTCCGAGCTGGCCGAGCTCGTGGTCGCGACCATTCACCCGAGCGCCGTCCTGCGGGCGGAAAATCGGGAGGAGATGTATCGCGGACTGGTCGACGACCTGCGGGTCGTGAGCCGTACTTTCATCGCCCGATAGCGCCAGATACAGTCGCTGGCACCGTGTCGTTGCAAGAGAGGAGCGCCACCGCACGCGTGCAGGAGGCACGCGAGCGCTACGTCGCGCGGGGCATCTCCACCCCGCCGCTCGTCGTCGCCCGCGCCGAGGGCGCGCGCGTCTGGGACGCCGAGGGACGCGAGTACGTCGACTTCGCCGGCGGGCTCGGCTGCGCGAACCTCGGGCACAACCTGCCTGCGGTCGTCGACGCGCTGCACGCGCAGGTCGACCGCTACCTGCACCAGTGCTTCATGGTCGGCATGTACGAGCCCTACGTCGAGGTCTGCCGCCGGCTCGCCGAGCTCAGCCCGAAACCGGGGCGATGCACCAGAAGTCGATCCTGCTCAACTCGGGCGCGGAGGCGGTCGAGAACGCGGTCAAGATCGCGCGCGTCGCGACCGGGCGTGACGCTGTCGTCGTCTTCGACAACGCCTTCCACGGCCGCACGCTGCTCGCGATGACGATGACGTCGAAAGTCGTGCCCTACAAGCAGGGCTTCGGGCCGTTCGCGCCCGAGGTCTACCGCACCGCCGCGCCGTACCCGTTCCGCGGCGTCAGCGAGGACGACGCGATCGCCGCGCTGAAGAAGCTCTTCAAGGGCGACGTCGACCCGGCGTCGGTCGCGTGCGCCGTGCTCGAGCCCGTGCAGGGCGAGGGCGGGTTCATCCCGATGACGCCCGACTTCCCGAAGCGACTGCAGGAGCTGCTCGACAGCCATGGGATCCTCTACGTGAACGACGAGGTGCAGAGCGGGTGCGGCCGTACCGGCCCGGTCTGGGCGATCGAGCACTACGGCGTCGAGCCCGACATCACCGTCAGCGGGAAGACGCTCGGCGGCGGCCTGCCCCTCGCCGCCGTCACCGGCCGCGCCGCGCTGATGGACGCCGTCCCGCCGGGCGGCCTCGGCGGCACGTTCGGCGGCAATCCGCTCTCGTGTGCGGCGGCGCTCGCGATCCTCGACGCGGTCGAGGACGCGCGCCCGCGCGCCGAGGCGATCGGCGCGCGCCTGCACGAGCGGCTGAGCGCGATGGCGCCGGCGGGCTCGGAGGTACGCGGCCTCGGGCCGATGGTGGCGCTCGAGCTGCCCGAGCAGAACGGCGAGGAGACGACACGGATCACCGCGGAGGCGCGCGAGCAGGGGCTGCTGCTCCTCTCCTGCGGCATCTACGGCAACGTGATCCGCATCCTCGTTCCGTTCGCGATCGACGACGACGAGCTCGAGCGCGGTCTCGACATCCTCGAAGGGCTCCTTGGCAGCTGACGTAAGCGTCGAGGGCATCCGAAAGACGTACGGGGACGTCGTTGCGGTCCATGACGTCGACCTGAAGGTCGGCGACGGCGAGTTCTTCACGCTGCTCGGGCCGTCGGGCTCGGGCAAGACGACGACGCTGCGGATCATCGCCGGCTTCGAGCGACCGGACACCGGGCGAGTCACGCTCGGCGGCGCCGACATCACCCACGAGCCGCCGTACGCGCGCGACGTGAACACGGTCTTCCAGGACTACGCGCTCTTCCCGCACATGACGGTCGCGGAGAACGTCGGTTACGGGCTGAAGGTGAAGGGCGTGAACCGCCGCGAACGAGCGACGCAGGTCGCCGACGTGCTGAAGATGGTGCGCCTCGAGAGCTTCGGCGATCGCAAGCCGGTGCAGCTCTCGGGCGGCCAGCGGCAGCGGGTCGCACTCGCCCGGTCGATCGTCAACCGGCCCCAGGTGCTGCTGCTCGACGAGCCGCTCGGCGCCCTCGACCTCAAGCTGCGCCAGGAGATGCAGGTGTTCCTGAAGGGTCTCCAACGCGACCTCGGCATGACGTTCCTCTACGTCACGCACGACCAGGAGGAGGCGCTGACGATGAGTGACCACGTCGCCGTCTTCAACGAGGGGCGCATCGAGCAGATCGGGTCGCCGAGCGACGTCTACGAACGGCCGGCGACCGAGTTCGTCGCCGGGTTCGTCGGCACGTCGAACATCCTCGAGCGCGGCGGGCGCCGCTTCTCCGTGCGGCCCGAGCGCATCGAGCTGAACGGCCGCGGCAACGGCGTAGGCTCGACGGAGCCGGAAGGTGCAGAGCCCGCGACCGTCGCCGACACGGTCTTCGTCGGCGCGTTCACGCGCATCCTCCTCGACACCGACGCGGGTGAGCGGCTGACGGTCGTGCGCGCGAACGACGGCTCGCGGATCGAGCCCGGCACGCGCGTCCAGGTCGCCTGGCGCGACGAGGACGCCTACGAGATCGAACCCCCCGAACAACCACTCCAGCAGGAGGTCAGATGAGGAAGCCGATGTGGGCGCTCCTGTCCGTGCTCGCGGTCGTGCTCGCGTTCCCAGCCGCGGGCGTGACGAAGCAGCAAGCCGGAACGCTCAACATGATCGCGTGGGAGGGCTACACCCAGCCTCAGTGGGTGAAGCCGTTCACGAAGAAGACCGGCTGCGTCGTGCACCAGAAGTACGCCGGCTCGTCGGACGAGATGGTCACGCTGATGCGCTCGGGAGGCGGCGGACAGTACGACATGGTCTCCGCATCCGGCGACGCGTCCCTGCGCCTGATCTACGGCAAGGACGTCCAGGCGGTCGACCCGTCGAAGATCCCCGACTTCAAGAACTTCGGCAAGGTGTTCCAGTCGCCGCCGAACAACACGGTCGACGGGAAGCACTACGGCATCTCGCTGCAGTGGGGGCCGAACACGCTTCTCTACAACACGAAGAAGGTCAGGCCCGCGCCGCGGTCGTGGAGGGCGCTCTACGACTCGAAGTACAAGGGCAAGGTCACCATCCCGGACAACCCGATCCAGATCGCGGACGCGGCGCTCTACTTGATGAAGACGCAGCGCTCGCTCGGGATCAAGGATCCGTACGAGCTGAACAAGACCCAGTTCGACGCGGCGGTCTCGCTGCTGAAGAAGCAGAAGCCGCTGATCAAGAAGTACTGGGCGCTCGCCTCGGACGAGATCGACCTCTTCAAGAACGGCGACGCCGTGATCGGCGCGTCGTGGCCGTACCAGACGAACACGCTCATCGCGGCGAAGGCGCCCGTCAAGGACGTCGTGCCGCGGGAGGGCGCCACGGGCTGGCTCGACACGTGGATGGTCTCGGCGAAGACGAAGAACCTGGACTGCGCATACAAGTGGCTCGCGTGGATCTCCACGCCGACCGTGCAGGCGCAGCAGGCGATCTACTTCGGCGAGACGCCGGTCAACTCGAAGTCGTGCGCGATCATGGACAAGCTGTCCAAGGGCTCGTGCGCGCAGTACCACGCGAACGCACCGCTGCGGTACTTCAAGCAGATCCACTTCTGGAAGACGCCGATCGCCGATTGCGGCAACGGCCAGAAGAACTGCATGGACTACACGAAGTGGCAGCAGGCCTGGACACAGCTCAAGGGGTAGACGCGCGAACGCGGGAACGGAGTGCGCCGCCGCATCGGCGGCGCACTCTTCCGCCGCCCGGCGCTGCGCGGCTTCTCGCTGCTCTCCCCGCCGGTGCTCGCGTTCGTCGTCGTCTACATAGCGGCGCTCGTCGCGCTGTTCGTGTCGGCGTTCTGGACGGTCGACCCGTTCACGTCGCTGACAGTCCACAGCTGGACGCTCGACAACTTCCGGCAGCTCTGGAGCGAGCCGACCTACCGGAACGTGGCGATCCGGACGGTCTCGATCGCCGCCGCCGTGACGATCACCGACGCGATCATCGCCTTCCCGTTCGCGTACTTCATGGCGCGACTCGCGTCGCCGCACATGCGGGCGATCCTGTTCGTGCTCGTGCTGCTGCCGCTCTGGGCGTCGTACCTCGCGCGCGTCTACGCGTGGCGGCTGATCCTCAACTCGAACGGGCTGCTCAACTGGACGCTCGGCCTGCTCGGGCTGCCGCCGGCGAACATCGCGTACACGAACACCGCGATGTGGATCGTCTTCTCGTACATCTGGCTGCCGTTCATGATCCTGCCGGTCTACGCGTCGCTCGAGCGCATCCCCCACTCCTACATCGAGGCCTCGCGCGACCTGGGTGCGAAGGGCGGGCGGACGCTGCGCAGCGTGATCCTGCCGCTCGCGCTGCCCGGCATCGTCGCCGGCTCGATCTTCACGTTCTCGCTGACGCTCGGCGACTACATCACGCCGGTGCTCGTCGGCGGCGCGTCGTCGCAGTTCATCGGCAACGTCGTCTACGACTCGGTCAACCAGTCGTCGAACCTGCCGTTCGCGGCCGCGTTCGCCGTCGTGCCGCTCGCGCGTCATGGGCGTCTACCTGCTGATCGCGCGCCGCCTCGGCGCGTTCGAGGCGCTCTATGATGGAGAGCCGCGCCACACGGATCGCGCTCGGCGTCTGGGTGGCGCTCGTGCTCGCTGTTCCTCTACGTCCCGATCGGCGTCATCTGCCTGTACGCGTTCAACTCGTCGAACGTGCAGAGCTGGCCGATCGCGGGCCTGACGACGAAGTGGTTCGCGCCGGCGATCCACAACCCGGACATGCAGCAGGCGCTCTGGCTCTCGCTGAAGGCGGCGGCGCTCGCGACGTTCTTCGCGCTCGTGCTCGGCTCGCTCGCGTCGTTCGGCGTTCACCGCTTCCGCTTCTTCGGCCGCGAGTCGATCTCGTTCCTGCTCGTGCTGCCGATCGCGCTGCCCGGGATCATCACCGGGATGGCGCTCAACTCGTACTTCGCGTTCTGGAAGTTCAACTTCGGCCTCTGGACGATCGTGATCGGCCACGCGACCTTCTGCGTCGTGGTCGTCTACAACAACGTGCTCGCGCGGCTGCGCCGCGTGCCGGGCTCGCTGACCGAGGCGTCGATGGATCTCGGCGCCGACGGCTGGCAGACCTTCCGCTACGTCACCTTCCCGACGATCTCGACCGCGCTGATCTCGGGCGGGCTGCTCGCGTTCGCGCTCTCGTTCGACGAGGTGATCGTCACGACCTTCACTGCCGGCGCCCAGAACACGCTGCCGATCTGGATCTTCGGCCAGATCCGTCTCGGCCAGCAGCTCCCGCAGGTCAACGTCGTCGTCTTCCTTATCCTCGCACTGACCATCATCCCCGTCGCTCTTGCGCAGCGCCTGACCCGCGAGAGCGGGATCCTGCGCACCGAATAGGAGAACGCTCATGGCAACGATCGACGTCATCAACCCGGCGACCGCCGACACGATCGCCGCCGTCCCGAACATGACGGCCGAGGAGGTCGACGAGGCAGTCGAGCGCGCGAAGCGGGCGCTGCCCGAATGGCTCGACGCGACGCCGAAGGAGCGCTCCGAGCTCCTCTACAAGCTCGCGCAGATCATCGACGACAACGCCGAGGAGCTCGCGCAACTCGAGTCGAGGAACGTCGGCAAGCCGCTGATGGTCTCGCGCGACGAGATGCCGTTCGCGGCCGACAACCTCCGCTTCTTCGCCGGCGCGGCGCGCGTGCTCGAGGGAAAGTCCGCAGGCGAGTACGTCAAGGGGTACACGTCGCTGATCCGGCGCGAGCCGATCGGGATCGTCGCCGGCATCTGCCCGTGGAACTACCCGCTGATGATGGCCGTCTGGAAGATGGGGCCGGGCCTCGCCGCCGGCAACGTGCACATCCTCAAGCCGGCCGAGCAGACGCCGCTCTCGCTGCTCCGCTTCGTCGAGCTCGCACAGGACGTGATCCCGGAAGGCGTGCTGCAGGTCGTGACGGGCGACGGCGTCCCGACGGGGCAGCGGCTCGTCGAGCATCCGGACATCGGTCTTGTCTCGCTGACCGGCGACGTCGCGACCGGGAAGCTGATCGCGCAGAACGCCGCGAGCACGCTCAAGCGCGTGCACCTCGAGCTGGGCGGCAAGGCGCCGATGGTCGTGTTCGACGATGCGGACCCGGAGCAGGTCGCCGAGGGGATCAAGATCGCGGGCTACTGGAACTCGGGCCAGGACTGCACCGCCGGTTCACGCGTGATCGCGGGGCCGAAGATCTACGACAAGCTGCTCGAGACGCTCGTGCCGGTGATCGAGGGAATGAAGGTCGGCGATCCGGCCGACGGCGACGACGTCGAGATGGGGCCGGTGATCTCCCACGACCAGCAGGAGCGGATCCTCGGCTTCCTCGACCGCGCGAAGGGCGCGACGGTGCTCACCGGTGGCAGCGCGAACGGCTCGAACGGGTACTTCGTCGAGCCGACCGTGATCACCGACGTCTCGCAGGACGACGAGATCGTGCAGGACGAGGTGTTCGGCCCCGTCGTGACGGTGCAGAAGTTCGCCGACGACGACCAGGCGATCGCGTGGGCGAACGGCGTGCGCTACGGGCTCGCCGCGTCGGTCTGGACGCGCGATGTCGGCCGCGCGCTGAACGCGTCGCGCAGGCTGCAGTTCGGGACGGTGTGGGTGAACGACCACCTCGTGCCGATCACGTCCGAGATGCCTCACGGCGGCTACAAGTCGTCCGGCTACGGAAAGGACATGTCGATCTACTCGATGGAGGAGTACACCAACATCAAGCACGTCGCGATGAAGATCGACTGATGGCCGAGATCCCACCCGAGATCCGCGAGCGCCTCGAGCAGGCGGCGCAGCTCTACGAAGCCGCGGCAGGCGAGCTGGAGAGCGCCGCCGCGCACGCGCGGCGCGCCGCCGAGCACTTCCGGAACGGCGAGGTGCCGCGCGGCACGGCGCACGCGTGGGCGACGCGCGGGCACCTGCTCGCGGCGCAGCAGCCGCTCGACGAGCAGGCGCTCGAGCACCGGCTGCGCTCACAGGTCTGACCGCGAACCGGTGTCGGACACCGCTCGCACGCGCGGCGAAGCTCGGAGCCGTCGTCGCGGTGTCTGACACCTTTCGGGCCGAGCCGCGGATACGTACCGGCGGCTAGTCCGCCTCGACGCTCGCGGCGCCGCCCTCGACGCGGACGGTCCAGCGGCGGCCGAATGCGTGCACGCCTGCGAGGACGAGGCCCTCCGCCCAGGCGGGCATGGCGGCCGCGGAGACTTCGAGGATGCGCCGGCCCGGGTCGGGCTCCAGACCGAGCAGCGCGCGCAGCAGCAATACCGGCGTCGCCGCCGCCCATGCCTGCGGGCTCGCGGAGGTCGGCACGATCCCCGGCGGCGCGTCGCCGCTGCGCTCGAATCCGGCGAACAGCTCCGGCAGCCGGTGTTCGAAGAACGGCGCGGCATCGAGCAGCGGTCGCATGAGGTGCTGCGCCTCCTCCTCGCAGCCGGACCGCGCGAGCCCGAACGCGATCAGCGAGTTGTCGTGCGGCCACACGGTGCCGTTGTGGTACTCGAGCGGATCGAACGCCGCCTCGTCGGCGGCGAGCGTGCGGATGCCCCAGCCCGACCAGAGCGGCGGTGACGTGAGCCGCTCCGCGACTGCAGCGATCCGCTCCGGGGGCACGATCCCGCTCCAGAGGAGGTGCCCCATATTCGAACCGAGCGCGTCGACCAGCAGCTTGTCGCCGTCGAGGGCCAGCGCGTACCAGCCGAGCTCCGGCAGCCAGAATGCCGCGTCGAAGCGCTCGCGCAGCGCCGCCGCCTCGCGCTCCAATTTCACTGCGGTCTCCTCGTCACCCCAGACGCAGCGCGCCAGCTCGGCGGCGCGCAGCTTCGCGTCGTACACGTACCCCTGCACCTCCACCGGTGCGATCGGCGGGTCGGCGCACGAACCATCGCGGAAGACCATCGAGTTCCAGGAGTCCTTCCAGTTCTGGTTGTCGAGCCCGTGCGTCGACCGACGCTGGTACTCGACGAATCCGTCCCCGTCGCGGTCGCCGGGCCCGTCGATCCAGGCGAGTGCGCGTCGCGCAGCGCTTTCGAGCTCGCGAACGATCGCGTCGTCGCCGCTCCAGCGCCACAGCTCGGACAGCAGGACGAGGAAGAGCGGGGTGGCATCGATGGTGCCGTAGTAGCGGTCGGCCCAGACGAGCGCCGTCTTCCCGCGCCGGATCTCGTGGACGATCTTTCCCGGCTCGGCGTCCCGCTCGGGATCGTCGACGTCGGACTGCGTCTCGGCGAGCGCGCGCAGCGCGGCAGCGGCCGACTGAGGGCCCAGCGGCATCGTCTGGAAGGCCGCGATCAGCGTGTCTCGGCCGAACAGCGTCATGAACCACGGCAGCCCCGCCGCAGGGAGCAGCCCGCTCCCCGTCCAGCGCAGCCGCAGCGCCGCCAGATCGGCGAGCGAGCGCGTCCACGTCCGTTCGAGCGCCGTGTCGGCCGGGGCGCGGAGCCTCGGCACCGATCGCCACCACGCCTCCAGTGAGTCGTCTCGCTCGCGCCGGTCCTCGCGCAATCGCTCCTCGAAGACGTCGCCTTCGAGCGGCGGCGTCCCGTTCAGCGTCCACTGCACCGCGACGAGCAACCGCCAGCGCGCGCCGGGGGCGAGCCGGAGCCGGTAGCGCGCGATGTAACCCTCCTGCTCGTCGGGCGCCGGGGCGAGGTGGACGAGCGTGCGCGCGGGGAAGCCCTCGTCTGCGAACTCGAGCGTCGCCGCGCCGTCCCAGCGCTCCGGCCGTGAGGGTGCCGCCTCCGCCGTTTCCCGCCCGGCTGCGTCCGCGACTCGTTTGACCGCGTGGATGTCCGCGAAGTCGGAGGCGACCTCGAGGGCGATCACCGACTCCACCTCGTGCCCCGACACGTTGTCGACCGTGATGCTCTCCTCGAGCCCGCGTCCCACGAACAGCTCGCGACGCACCGTGAGCCCTGCGGGCCCGCGAAGCTCGAAGTCGGCGACGTGCGGCGCCGCCTGCTCGAGCGAGACCGGCTCGCCCCGCACGCCGTCGACCGTCAGCACAAGACGCGAGAGAAAGCGCGTGTCCGCAGCGAAGAACCCGGACGCCGCCGCGATGCCGTCGAGGTCGCCGCGCCGGTCGCAGATGACGAACGTCGACCCGTCGAGAACGGTGACACCGTTCTCAGCCATGGATCGAGTCGCCGCTGTCGAGGTCGAAGAAGTGCAGCTTGCGGACATCGACGCTCAGGTCGAGCGTCTCGTCCTGCCGCACGCTCGCCGACGCGTCGAGCCGTGCCACGAGCGGCGCGTGCTGGCCGTCGGCCTCCACCTCCGCCATGATCTCTTCGAGGTCCGCCGTCTGGTCCATGTCGACGAGCCCCTCGATGACGTCGTCGACGAGCACGGGCTTTGCCTCGACCTCCACGTGCGCGAGCAGCTCCGGACCGAGCGCCTCGATCGCGCGCACGACCGCGGGCAGGGACGCACGGTTCCCGTTTCCCCGACCCGGCTCGTCGAAGGCCTCCGGGCGGATGCCGAGCGCGATCGTCCGCCCGACGTAGCCGGCCAGCGCCGGCCGCGCGCTCAGCGTCTCGCGCGGGACGGGCAGCACGGCGGCCCCGATGCGACAGACGAGGCCGTCGCCGTTCTGCGCGAGCGTCGCCTCCACCATGTTCATCGCCGGGCTGCCGATGAAGCTCGCGACGAACAGGTTGTCCGGCTGCTCGTAGAGGCGCTGCGGTGCCTCGAACTGCTGCAGGACGCCGCGCCGCATGACGGCGACGCGATCGCCCATCGTCATGGCCTCGATCTGGTCGTGCGTGACATAGACGGTCGTGACGTTGAGCTGGCGCTGGATGCGCGAGATCTCGGCGCGCATCTGGACGCGCAGCTTCGCGTCGAGGTTCGACAGCGGCTCGTCCATCAGGAACACCTGCGGCTCGCGCACGATCGCCCGCCCCATGGCCACGCGCTGGCGCTGCCCGCCGGAGAGCTGACGCGGTTTCCGGTCGAGGTGGTCGACGAGGCCGATGATGCGCGCCGTCTCCGCGATCCTCGCCCGGGCGTCGGCCTTCGGCACCTTCCGCATCCGTAGCGCGAAGCCGATGTTCTCGGCAACAGTCATGTGTGGGTAGAGCGCGTAGTTCTGAAAGACCATCGCCACGTCGCGGTCGCGCGGCTGCAGGTTGTTGACCACGCGATCGCCGATCCGGATCTCGCCGTCGCTGATCTCCTCGAGCCCCGCGATCATTCGGAGCGCGGTCGTCTTGCCGCAGCCGGACGGGCCGACTAAGACGACGAACTCACCGTCCTGCACGTCGAGGTCGAGGTCGGAGACGGCGCGATGGCCGTCGCCGTAGGTCTTGCTCACGTTGTCGAAGGTGATTCCGGCCATGGGCTACTCCTTCACCGCGCCCGCGGACGCGTTCATGATCCGGCGCTGGAAGGCGAAGAAGAGGATCGCGACCGGGATCGTCATCAAAAAGGATGCAGCGAGCTTCAGGGGATAGCGGTTGCCTGAGCCGAGCTGCCCGGAGGCGAGCTGCGCGACGCCCTTCGTCAGCGTGTCGAGGCTCGTGCTCTGCGCCGCGATGATGAAGTGCGCGAGCTCGTTCCACGATCCCTGGAAGGAGAGGATGAAGAGCGTGATGAGAGCGGGCCGCGCCATCGGCAGCACGATCGACCAGTAGATGCGGAAGATGCTCGCGCCGTCGATCCGGGCGGACTCCTCGACGCTCACCGGGATCGACTCGAAGAAGTTCTTCATGATGAACACGCCGGCCGCGTCGACCAGGAGCGGGATGATCATCCCGTAGTAGGTGTCGTAGATGCCGAGCTGCCGGATGATCAGGAACTTCGGGATCAGCAGCACGACGCCCGGCACCGCCATCACGGCGACGATCGTGATGAACGCTGCACTGCGTCCACGGAAGCGAAGACGCGCGAGCGCATAGCCGGCGAGGCTGTCGAGGAACACGCGCAGGAACGTGACGCTGAGCGTCACGATCACGGAGTTCTTCACCCACAGGAAGAAGTCGTTGTTCGTGTGGAGGTCGTGGTACGCCACCGTCGTGAACGGATTCGGGCGGAGAGCGAGTGGGTCGGCGGTCGCGTTCGGCTCCGTCTTGAACGAGGTCGCGATCGCGATCACGAACGGGAAGATGTAGACGATCGCGAGCGCGATCAGGAAGGAGTACGTCATCGCGCTCCCGAACCGGCGGCGACGCACCGCGCTCGCGTCGGTTCTGCTCATGGCGCGCTCCCGGCGATGCGCGACGCGTCCGGCTCACCGAGCCCCTGCGTCGGTCCGAAGCGCCGCCGTCGCGGCACCCGGTCAGGGTTGCGAGTCAGGAGCCGCGTCAGCAACGTGAAGACGACGATGATCCCGAAGAGGATGAACGCGATCGCGGCGCCGACGCCCCAGTTGTTCTGGTTGAACGAGGCGTTGAACGAGAGGAACGCCGGTGTCAGCGTCGTGTTCAGCGGGCTCCCCTTCGTCCCGACGTAGATCTGGTCGAAGATCTGCCAGGTGCCGATCAGCCCGAGGGTCACGACCGTGAAGAGCACGGGCCGGATCATCGGCACGGTGATGTAGCGGAACTTGCGCCACTCGCTCGCGCCGTCGAGCGCAGCCGCCTCGTTGACCGAGTCGTCGATGCTCTGGAGCCCCGCGAGGAAGAGCAGCATGAACGTCCCGGACGTCGTGAACACGGCCATGATGATGAAGACGCACATCGCGATGCTCGGTCCCGCGAGCCAGTCCCAGTAGCTCACGCCGAGGAAGAACCCGTTCGCGAGCGAGGCCGGCGCCTGGTCGACGCCGAACTGAGCGAGAACGACATGGAAGAGCCCGCGCGGGTCGAAGAACCACGACGGCCCGGTCGCGCCGACGTACGACAGGAGCTTGTTGATCACGCCTGACGGATCGAAGAGAAAGAGGAAGAGGACCGTGATCGCGACCGAGCTCGTGACCGACGGGAAGTAGAACGCGGTCCGGAAGAACGAGACCGCCTTCAGGCGCCTGTTGACGAGCACGGCCAGGAAGAGCGCAACCGCAGTCTGGATCGGGACGACGAGGAGGACGTAGTAGACGTTGTTGCGCAACGCCGTGCCGAAGTTGTTCTGATCGAGCCCGGGCTCCGTCAGCAGGTGGCGGTAGTTCTCGAGGCCGACCCAGTGCGCGTTCGCACCGAACGGGCTGCCGTTGCCGTTCCAGTCGGAGAAGCTGACCCAGGCCGCGGCCGCGATCGGCAGCACGAGGAACACACCGAGAATGACGATCACCGGTGCGAGGAAGAGCCACCCCGCCGCCGTCTGACGCCCACGGATGCCGGGCTCCCGCAACCGCCACCAAGGGCGTTTTTCCCCAAAGCGCGTCGGCATTCTCGCTTCCCCCGGTCCGTTGGATGTCGGGCGTCGCCCGCCGGCGGCGAGTGCCGCCGGCGGGCTTCGCGGTTCATCGGGACGTTGTTACTTCAGGATCGACTGCAGCTCGCCGTTGACCCGATTCAGGATCGGCTTCGGATCGGACTGCGGTAGCCCCTGCAGCTGCTGGTTGAAGTCGCCGAGGACGGTTGCGATGTCCGGAACCGTCGGGATGCTCCTCGAGTAGTCGGCACCCGCGAGGAAGGCCGCGAACTGCGGATAGAGCTTCTTCCACTCCTTCGCGTCCGCCTTGACCGACGGCATCACGCCGAAGGCCTTCGCGTTCCCCATCTCCACCTTGGTGGCGGTGAGGTACGAGATCAGCGCCATCGCCTCGGTCTTGTTCTTGGACTTCGCGGCGAGGCCCCAACCGCCGTCGTACTGGAGGGTTCCCTTCCCGGCCGGGCCTGCCGGGAGCTCGACCGCCCTGTAGGGCACGGTCGGGTAGTCGTGCGTCATCGCGCCGGCGATCCAGTTGCCCTCGATCGTCATGGCGCACTCCTTCTTACCGAAGCCCTCGCCGCCCCAGCCGGCACCGATCTGGTTCGTCAGCTTCATCGAGCCGGCCTTGATCATCGACTTGACGAAGTTGAACGCGGTGAGGTTCGCCTTGTTGTTGACGGTGGCCGTCTTGCCGTCCTTCGAGACGAGCCAGCCGCCGGCCTGGAGCATGAAGACGCCGAGCCGGTGGAACTCGGGGTTGGTGCAGAGACCGACCTGCCCGTTGCGCGTGAGCTTCTTCGCCACGGCCGCCAGCTGCTTCCACGTCTTCGGGTAGTCCTTGGCCGTCAGCCCTGCGCCCTTCCAGGAGTTCGTGTTGAGCACGAGCGCCAGGGTCGAGAAGTCCTTCGGCGCTGCGTACAGGTGCCCCTTGTACGTGTAGGCCGCGCGCAGGCTGGGATAGAAGGACTTGACGTTCTTCAGGTTGTCGAGCGAGGCGAGGTCGCCCGCCTTCGCGTACGTCGCGACCTGGTCGTTGCCGAGGTAGAAGATGTCCGGCGGGTTGCCCGAGGCGAAGCCCTGGGCGAGCTGCTGCCCGAGGTCGGACGCGACGATCACGTTGACCTTGTTGCCGGTCTGCTTGCTCCAGGCCGCCGCGGCGTTGTTGACGGCGAACGTCTCCGCGGGCCCGGAGCTGCCGATCAGGGCCGTGACGGTCACGGCGTTGCTCCGCGTCGGTGAGGCGAGTGCAGCGCCGACCGCGACAGCGAGCGCGCAGACCGTGACGACCACCAGCACGACACGCCAGCGGGCAATCCAGGTTTTCCGATGCGCAATCACGAAAAGATCTCCCTCCTTGGGGCTATCGAGAAAGACGAGCGAGCCGGTCGACGCAGTGGCCTGAGCGGCTCCGGTCGGCAGTTTGGTCTGGCTATCTCCTCCCTTCAGCGCCCGCAGAACGCTGCGGGACCAAGATTTTGTCCGAGCCGGCCGCGTCGCAAACGGTAGCTTCGTGGAAGCGCCTTCATCTTGTGGGCGGCGAGCGTAAAGGCGCTGTACCCGGCATGTCAAGGGATTTCCACTTGACTGCGACGGCCGGTCGGCGGCAATTGTTAGGCATGGGGATGGAATCGCTTCCAACGCACGATCGCGGATGTTGCGACCCGAGCAGGCGTGGGCGTCGCCACCGTCTCGCGCGTCCTGAACCGCCGCCCCAACGTCCGACCCGCGACCCGGGCGAAGGTGCTCGAGGCGATCGACGCGCTCAACTACCGGCCGAGCCCGCGTCGCGCGGAACCTCTCGCTGCGCCGAACACACGTGATCGGTGTCGTCGTCCCGTTCTTCACGAGCGCGTCCGCGGTCGAGCGACTGCGAGGTGTTGCCACCGCGCTCGCCCGCTCGCCGTACGACCTCATGCTCTTCGACATCGAGTCGGAGGACCGGCGCGAGCACGCCTTCCAGATCTTCGACCGCGGCGACCGGTCTGACGGGCTCTTGATGATCTCCCTGATCCCGCCCGACGACGAGATCGAGCGGCTGCGCATCGCGAGGTTGCCGTGCGTGCTCGATCGACGCCCCGCACCCCGGGTCCCGTGCGTCGTGATCGACGACGTCCGGGGCGGCGAGTTGGCGACGTCGCACCTGATCGAGCTCGGCCACAGCCGCATCGGCTTCCTGGGCGACAAGTCGCCCGACCCCTTCCGCTTCGCTTCGAGCCTCGACCGAACGCGCGGCTACGAGCAAGCGCTCGCGCAGGCGGGAATCGAGCTGCGACCGGAGTACGTGCGCGAGGGAACGAAGAGCCACCACGTCGCGCGCAGCACCGCGATCGACCTGCTACGCCTCCCGCAGCGACCGACGGCTGTCTTCGCGGCATCCGATGCCCAGGCGCTCGGCGTGCTCGAGGCGGCGCGGATCCTCAACATTCGCGTGCCGGAGGAGCTCTCGGTCGTCGGTTTCGACGACGTCGAGATGGCCGCCCACGTCGGCCTGACGACGGTGCGCCAGCCGCTGTTCGAGAGCGGTCGCCGTGGCACCGAGCTGCTCCTCCAGATGCTGGGGGGCGCCGAGCCACAGCTCGGCGCTGAGCACATGGAGCTGCTCCCGGTCGAGATCGTCGTCCGCGCGACCACGAGCCGCGCCGTCGGACTAGAGAGCCCGCGCGCGCCGACGCGGGCCCGACAAGGTGTCTGACACCTGTTCGAGGTTCGCAACGCCGGCGAGCTACGCACCGGTGTCAGACACCGGTGCGAGCAGCTCGGCGAGCTCGCCCGGCGCAGGCTCCCAGGCGCCGGCGGCCGCGTTCGCGCGCACCTGCTCCGGCTTCATCGCGCCCGCGATCACCGACGCGACGGGCTCCACCGCGAGCAGCGTCCCGATCGCGACCTCGAGCAGCGAGACACCGTGCGCCTCCGCCCACGCGCGGTAGCGCTCGACCGCATCGAGCTCCTGCTCGGAGATCTCCCGGCCGTGCAGGCGCGTGCCCTCGGCCGGTGGATCGTCGCGCGAGACCTTGCCCGTCAGCAGACCGCTCGCGAGCGGGAAGTACGGGATGAACCCGAGACCGAGACGGGCACACGTCCCGAGCAGCTCGCGCTCCGCGTCGCGCTCGAGCAACGAGTACTCGCTCTGCTCCGACACGTACGCCGGGCCGGCAGCCGCCTTCGCGCGCTCGAGCGTCTCCGGTCGGTAGTTCGACGAGCCGTAGGCGCGGATCGTGCCCTGCTCGACCAGCTCCTCGAGCGCGGCGACCGTCTCCTCGACCGGCGTCTCCCGATCCTCCTGGTGGTGCTGGTAGAGGTCGATCACGTCCGTCTGCAGCCGCTCGAGCGACGCCTCGACCGCACGCAGCACGTAGTCGCGCGAGCCGAGCCTCGACGCGCCGTCGCCCATGTCCGACCCGAACTTCGTCGCGAGCACGACCCTGTCCCGGCGTCCGTCGAGCACGCTGCCGAGGATCGTCTCGCTGCCGCCGCGGTTGCCGTAGACGTCTGCGGTGTCGAAGAGCGTGACGCCGGCGTCGAGCGCCGCGTCGACCACCGCGCGTGTCCCCTCCTCGTCGAGGCGGCGCCCGAAGTTGTTGCAGCCGAGGCCGACAACCGAGACCTCGAGCGGCCCGAGCTTCCGCGTCTTCACCCGGCGCAGCCTAGTCTCTCGCCATGCGACGGGAGGCGAACTACGGGATCGCCACCGGAGCCTACGAGCGCGAACGTGACGACTGGCGGCGCGCACTCGACCGCGCGAGCGCAGAACAGTGGCGCACGGTCGAGCTGACCGCGGTCGTCGAGCCGCTCCTCGGCGCGCTCGTCGAGCTGCTGCAGCGCGACGGCGACGCGCTGGCCGGCTTCGAGCGCGTCTCGCTGCATGCGCCGATCGCGGCGCGCGACCTCGCGGCGACCGCAGCCGTGCTCGCGGCGCTGCCGCTCGACGGCGACGTGATCTTCCACCCCGACGTTTGGCGCACCGAGCCGGCGCTGCGCGCGTTCGGGACGCGCGTCGTGTTCGAGAACATGGACATCGGCAAGTCGTTCGGCCGCTCGGTCGACGACCTGCGCGCCGTCTTCGCCGCACATCCGGACGCCGGCTTCTGCCTCGACGTCGCGCACGTGTGGACGAACGACCCGACGCTCGCGCTCGGGCACGACCTGCTCGACGCGTTCGACGGGCGGTTGCGCCAGCTGCACGTCTCGGGCATCGAGCCGGACGGCACGCATCGCCCGACGACCGAAGCGGACCTCGCCCTCTACGGGCCGCTGCTCGACCGCTGCGCCGGCGTGCCCTGGATCCTCGAGGCGGTGCTGGTCTGAGAGCCTCTACCTCCAGGTCGCGTCGAGCACGCGCAGCCAGTTGCCGTGCGTGATCTTCGCGACCGCGTCGTCGTCGTAGCCGGCCGCGCCGAGGGCGGCGACGAGCTTCGGCAGCCCCGCCACGCCGCCGAGCTCCTCCGGCATCAGTGCGCCGTCGAAGTCCGAGCCGAAGGCGACGTGGTCGACGCCCATCCGCTCGGCGAGATAGTCGACGTGGCGCACGATCTCGGTGATCGGCGTGTCCGCATCGTTGTGGCCGTCCTCGCGCAGGAATCCGACGGCGAAGTTGACGCCGACGACGCCGCCCGAGTCGTGGATCGCGTCGAGCTGCTCGTCCGTGAGGTTGCGCGTCGCCGCGCAGAGCGCGTGCGCGTTCGAGTGCGTGGCGACGAGCGGCGCGTCGGAGAGGCGCTGCACGTCCCAGAAGCCGGCCTCGTTCAGGTGCGAGAGGTCGACGAGGATGCCAAGGCGGTTGCAAGCGGCGACGAGCTCGCGCCCCGCCGCGGTCAGTCCCGGCCCCGTGTCCGGCGACGCGGGGAAGCGGAACGGGACGCCCTCGGCGAACGCGTTCGGCCGTGACCAGACGAGACCGATCGAGCGCAGTCCGCGCGCGCGCCACTCCTCGAGGTTCGACAGGTCCGGCGCGATCGGCTCGGCGCCCTCCAGGTGCACGATCGCCGTTACTTCGCCCTCGCGGAAGTCGGCGACCGTCTCTGCGCGTCCGACCGGCAGCTCGCAGAGCGTGTCGAACAGCTCGTCGGCGATGCGCGCCGCCTCTTCGTGGTCGAGAGGCTCCGGCAGCGGCACCGCGTACGGGATCGCAGTGGGGTCCGGCGGGGACGGCGACGGGACGTAGAGCGCGAAGAAGCCGCCGGCGAACCCCGCCTCGCGCGCCGCGTCGAGATCCATGTGCGCGGTCCCCTCGCCGCGCCAGCGGTGCAGCACGAGGTCGTTGTGCCCGTCGATGATCACCGCCGCATCCTATTGGCGGGTCTGGCAGGCTCTCCCCTTCGTGGTCGACGCTCCCCTTCAGATCCTGGTCGCGGAAGACGACGAGCAGCTCGCCACGCTCATCGAGACGACGCTCGAGGGCGATCCCCGCTTCACGGTCGTCGGCCGCGCTCGCACCGGCGACGAAGCCGTGACGCTGTGTGCCGAGCACGGCCCGGACGTCGTGCTGATGGACATCGGGATGCCCGGCCGCGACGGGATCGAGGCGACGCACGCGATCCACGGCCGCGACCCCGAGCAGCACGTCGTCATCTACACCGGCTCGGACGAGTACGGCGACGTCGCGCGCGCCGCGGACGCGGGCGCGGTCGGCTATCTCCACAAGGGCGCGCTCACGTCCCCGGACCTCGCGGACGCGCTGCACGTCCTGCACACGAACTACGTCAACCGGGTCCCCGACCCGGACTGATGCCCGCACCTGGTCCTGCGAACCAGGTTGCAACCGCAGGCTTCGTGATGACTCATCACGAAGTTTGACGCGCCGCGCGTTCCCCGCGAATGCTCGTGCAAGGAATCCGTGTTTGAACCGGTCCTGCGTGGGGGTCAAAAACGCTCGACTGCGGAACGGGCCCAAATGCATGGGGGGATTCATGCGCAACAGGCAGGCATCAGTTGGCGCCTGGCGGTATTCGGCAGGCGTTGTTGTTGTGTTATTGGCTGCGGCGGCCATCGTCGCCGGCCGCGGCGGCGCGGCGTCGTCGACAGGTTGTGAGGGCGGCGGTTCACGGTTCTCGGTCTCACGGGCGACCAAACGACGACGGTCGCTGCGGCGGCCGTTCCGACGACGTTTCTCGTCGCCGGCCACCCGCGTCCCTCCTCAGCGGAGGAATGTCAGCGCGGCAGGAGCGCGTGCGCGAAGAAACCGGTCACGCGGCGTTCGTACAGGCGCGGGTGCGTCGCGAGCGCGCGTGTGTGGCCTGCGTCGGCGAGCCATAGCTGCGCGGTCGGGCCGGCGGCCCTCGCCCACGTCGGCGCCACGACGCGCTCGGGCAGGTTGCGTCTCGCCGCGACGACCAGGAGCGGCCTCGGTGCGACGGCGCGTAGGTCGTCGGTCAGCGCCTCCGGCGGATGCGTGCCGCTGACGACACGCAGCGCGACGAACGTGGCCGCCCAATACGGCAGCCCCGTGACGTTGTCGCCCGTGCGCTGGTGCGCCGAGTCGGCGAGGTTCCGGTTGATCAGCCCCTCGGCGACGACCGCCCGGATGCGCGGGTCGTGCGCCGCCGCGGTCACGACCACCTCGGCCCCGGTCGACAACCCGAGTGCGCCGACGCGTCGGACACCGGGTTGCGCCTGCAAGTAGCCGACTGCGGCCTCGACGTCCGGCACCCAGTTCCAGCCCATGCTCTGGGTCGTGCCGCCGCTGCGGCCGCGGCCGCGCTCGTCGTAGAACAGCACGCCGTAGCCGTGGCGCGCGAGCAGCAGCGCGTGGCGCCGCACGCCGTTGCGGTCGCCGCCGCCGCCGTGCACCAGCACGACGGCCGCGCCGTTCCGCGACGGGACGTACCAGCCGCTCAGCCTGGTCCCGTCGGACGAGCGCAACGTCACGTCGCGGTGCGCGACCGGCAGGCTCGCCGGCTCGAGCGGCTGCCGCGGCTTGCCGCCGAGCCACATCGCGACGGCGACGGGCACCACGGCGAAGAGGAGGAGCGGGATGGCGGCGGCCAACGTCGCGACGGCGCGCACGACGCGGCGCGCCGGCCTCAGCGGGCGGCGCGAGAGCAGCGCGAGGACGGCGGCGGCGGCGAACAGCGCCGCCGCTGCGAACAGCGCGACGCCGGTGAGGTCGGTGCGCGCGAGCCCGTCCCAGCGGATGTGTAGGACGTGGAGATATGCGCCCATCGCCGCGGCGGCGGCGGCGACGAGTCCGATCGCCGCGCGCGCGGTTGCGGGTGCAAAGCGGTAGGCGAGCAGGGCGAGCGCGAGCACGACGGCCGGCCGCCAGGCCACGACGTCGACGAGATGCAGCGCGACGATCGCGGCCCCGGCGGCGAACAGCCGTGCGTCGCGGGTCAACTTCCGACCTGCGCCCCGTATGCGAACGGGTGGTAGTAGATATCGAGCGCGCGCTCGCGCTGGGCGACGAGGGAGCACCGGTCACCGGTGCTGATGTCCTCGACGACGACGAAGAGGTTGTCGCGGTCGCGGTCCCAGAGCAGTGAGACGTCGATGTTGTCGGAGCTGCGGCGGGCTAGTTCGGTCATTCCTGGTTCCTCCTTCGGGTCGTCTACAGCCTCTCGCGCAGCGCCCGCCGCGCCCAGGGAGCCAGCATGCTTCTGTAGGTGCGGTTTCCCCTACCCCTGCAGGAACGCGAGCACGGCGAGCACGCGCCGGTGTGCCTCGCCGTCGGAGGAGAGGCGGAGCTTCGAGAAGATGCTCGTCACGTGCTTCTCGACCGCGCGCTCGGTGACGACCAGGCGTGACGCGATCGCCGCGTTCGAGAGCCCTTCCGCCATCAGCGCGAGCACCTCGCGCTCGCGCGGCGTCAGCGTGTCGATCGGGTTGTCGCGGCGCCGGCGGCCGACCAGCCGCGCGACGATCTCCGGGTCGAGCGCCGAGCCGCCCTCCGCGACGCGGCGCACTGCCGCCGCGAAGTCGGTCAGATCGGCGACCCGGTCCTTGAGCAGGTAGCCGACACCCTCCGCGCTGTCGGCGATCAGCTCGAGCGCGTATTCGCCCTCGACGTATTGCGAGAGCACGAGCACGCCGACGTCCGGGTACTGCTCGCGGATGCGCTTCGCCGCCTGCACGCCCTCGTCGGTGTGCGTCGGCGGCATGCGGATGTCCACGATTGCGACGTCCGGGTTGTAGCTGCGCACCTTGCAGCAGCAGGTCGTCCGCGTCACCCGCCTGGCCGACGACGTCGAAGCCTGACTCGGCGAGCAGCCGTGCGGTTCCTTCGCGCAGCAGGATCGAGTCGTCGGCGAGGACGACCCGAATGGGATCGTCTACCGGCACGGGATCTCCGCGGCGACGCGCGTGCCGCCGCCCGCGACCCCCGCGACGCGCAGCCGGCCGCCGAGCGCCTCGACGCGGTCGGCGAGGCCGCGCAGGCCCGAGCCGGTGCTCGCGACCGCGCCGCCGACACCGTCGTCGATCACCTCGACGAACGCGGTGCCGTCGACGCGGTGCAGCCGCACCTCCACGAACGAGGCCTCTGCGTGCTTCGCGACGTTCGCGAGTGCCTCCGAGACGACGTAGTAGGCGGCCGCCTCGACCGCGTCGGGAAGCCGCTCCTCGAGGTGGTTGTCGACCTCGACCGGGATCGGCGCGCGGTCGGCGAGTACCTGCAGCGCCGGCCCGAGCCCACGGTCGGTGAGCACCGCCGGATGCAGGCCGCGTGCGAGCTCGCGCAGCTCGGCGAGCGCGCCGGCCAGATCCTCGGAGGCGGTCTGCAGGAGCGCGCGGGTTGCCTCGGGTGACTTGTCGAGCTGCGTGTCGGCGAGCCGGAGCGCGATCGACAGCGAGACGAGCCGCTGCTGCGCGCCGTCGTGCAGGTTGCGCTCGAGCTTGCGGCGCGCCTCGTCGCCCGCCTGCACGATGCGCGCCCGCGATGCGTTCAGGTCCTCGCGTGCCGCGGCGTTCGCGAGCGCGAGTGCGACGAGCGACGCCATGTCGGCGAGCCCCTTTTCGGCCCCTGCTGGGAACGGCTCGACGACGGCGCTTCGCGTCGCGTTGATCGCTCCCCAGACTTCACCGTCGACGATCACCGGCGCGGCGATCGCCGAGTCGATCTCGAGCTCGTCCCAGAGACGACGGCTTCGCTCGTCGTCCACGTCCGTGAGGCGTTGCGGAGAGCGCGTCTGCATCGCCGTCGCAGTCACGGTCTCGACGCCGTGCAGCTCGACGAAGCGGCCTGCCCCGATCAGCCGGCTGCCGGGCGCCGCCCAGCCGTCGACGATGCGGATACCCGTCCCCTCGGCCCGGACAACCGCGGCCGTGTGCCCGCCGAAAAGCTCGCCGACCTCGCGCGCAACGGTACGGACGAGCTCGCTCAGCGACGCCTGCTCGGCGACGGCGGTGGCGACGCGACGCAGCGCGGCCTGCTCGTCGACCAGCCGGCGGAGCTCGGCCTCGCGCATGTTGCGCTCGGTCACGTCCAGCCCGGCGCGAACGATCCACTTCAGCTGCCCACGCTCGTCAGGAAGGATCGTGTCGCGCCACTCGACGACGCGCGGTGTGCCGTCCGCCGACCGGATCCGCGTCTCCTGCACGCCGAGCGCGCGTCCGGTCGCGACGAGCCCGAGCCGTGACCTTGCCTCCTCCTCGTCCTCGGCCAGGCAGACGACGTCCCAGTAGTACCGGTCGCGGACGTTCTCGGTCTTCGGAATGCCGAGCACCTCGAGCAGCGTGTCGTTGATGCCGCCGGTGAGCACGCCTTCGGCATCGACGACAGCGAAGTAGACCGGCGCGTTGTCGACGATCAGGTCGGTGAAGAAGCGGCGCTGCTGGAGCTCCATCAGCCGGGACCTGGACTCGGCGTGCAGACGCTCGTTCTCGAGCACCAGCCTGGCGGCGGCCACGATCCCTTCCAGGAGCAGCGCCTCCGACGGCGCGACGGCACGGTGCGTGAGCACCCCGATGCGCCCGTACGCACCGTTGACGTAGGTCGCGGTCTCCGCCGTTGCCGGGTCGAACGGCCTGCCCTCGATGTCGACGAAGCCGGGCAGGTCGGGGAGCCAGTAGCCGACCTCGAGGGCGGGGTCGTCGAGACTCGTGCGGAGCACGTCCCGAAGACGACCCGGCGGGGGCGATGGGCCGAGCTCGGCGACCAGTGCGCCGACCGCGGCGCGGGCTGCGTCGGCGCTCAAGCGGACTCGTTTCGCCGCCGCCTCGCCCATTGCCGGTCTCCTCTCAGGACGTCAACAGTTCCGCGAGAGCTTCTCCCGTCAGCTCGTCTTTGGCAAGGAAGCCCTCGGCCGGGGCTTCGTCGATCAACTCGCCGTAGTCCTCGGCCGCGCGGCTCGAGGTGAGCACGACCCGGGGTCTCCGCCCGTTCTCGGCGAGGCGCGCGGCGACCTCGAAGCCGTTCATGTCCGGCAGCTGGATGTCGAGCAGCACGACGTCGGGGAGGAGCTCGCGCGCCTGCTGCACGGCCGAGCGGCCGTCCACCGCCTCGCCGACGACGTCGTACCCCGCCGCCTCGAGGAGGGCCCGAATCGAGCGCCGCGCTGATGCGTGGTCGTCGACGACGAGGATCCTGGTCATGCCCGCATCGTGTCAGCTGCGAGCGGCGAGGGTGGTACGGCTACCCACACTCTTACGCGGCGAACGCGCTGCCGATGGCGCGCAGCTCGTCCTCGCACTCGTGCAGCGCGCGTGCGACGCGCGGGTCGAACTGACGGCCTGCGCCGCGGTGGATCTCGTCGACTGCCGTCGCCCACGGGCGCGCCTCGCGGTAGGGGCGATTGCTGATGACCGCGTCGAGCGTGTCGGCGACGGAGAAGATGCGCGCGCCGAGCGGGATCGCGGTGTCGGCGAGACCGTCGGGATAGCCGCCGCCGTCCCAGCGCTCGTGGTGAGAGCGCACGACGCGCAGCCCCTCGCCCTGCAGCAGGGCGACACCGCCGAGCATCTGCTCGCCGAGCACCGTGTGTGTCTGCATCAGCCGGAGCTCCGCGCCGGAGAGCGCGGCCGGCTTGAGAAGGATGCTGTCCGGGATCCCGATCTTCCCGATGTCGTGCAGCAGGAAGCCGTACTCGAGGCTCGGGTCGTCGAGCAGCGCCGGGTCGATGTTCTTCGTCAGCGCGACCGCGTACTGCTGCACGCGTTGCGAATGCGCGCCCGTGCCCGAGTCCTTCGACTCGAGCGCCGATGCAAGCGCCGTCACGGTGTCGCGGTAGGCGCGCTGCAGGAGCGCGCGCTGCCCGCGCTCGATCTCGAGCACGCGCCGCAGGTCGTCGGCATAGAGGAGGAGTTGTTCCTTCGTGCGCGGCTCGCGCGGCGTGGCGACCGCCGGGTCCGGGCCGCGCGCCGCCACCTGCTCGATCGTGGCGAGCAGGTCGAGCGGGCTGAACGGCTTCTCGACGAAGGCGTCGGCGCCGCAGGCCGCGGCCGCTGCGCGCGCATCGCCGCCAACCGATCCCGTCAGCAGCACGACGCGGATGTCCTCCGTCTCGGGGCTCCCCTTCAGCGAGCGGCAGAACGTGATCCCGTCGACGCCCGGCATGTCGACGTCGAGGAGCACCACGTCGGGCCGCGCACGCTCGATCGCCGCGGCTGCCTCTGCGGCGTCGCGCGCTTCGGCGATCTCGACGTCCGCCACCTCGAACGTCGCTCGCAGCAACGCGCGCAGGTTGTCGTCGTCGTCGACGACGAGGACGCTCAGCCGCCTGCCTGCCCGCGCACTCATGCGCAGACCAGCCGGACGCTGACGGGGCGGCGGGATTGGCGGCGGATCGGGATCACGTTGGGGCCTTTCGTCGAATGTTCTGCGAAAGGAAGAACCGCGGATAGTCGAAAACTTGCGTCGGAGGCGAAAATCCCTCGATCGAGGGACGGCGCGGGCCTCGGCCGCGCCGGAGACTTCGTGTTGAAGAGGTGGCAGCGAATCCTTCCATCGGCCGGGCTGGGACGGCGGCGGGCGAACTCTACGACCGTCACCACCGGCGGGTGCACGCCTTCTGCCTCTCCCAGCTCCGCGACGGCGAGGATGCGGCCGAGGCGACGCAGACGACGTTCGTGAACGCGCTCGGCGCGCTCCGGGCGGGCGTGACGCCGCGGCTCGAGCTGCCGTGGCTGCTTGCGATCGCACGCAACGTCTGCCTGAAGCACTGGGACGCCCGCAGGCGCAGGCGCCGCCTGGAGCTGGCGGTCGACCCGCAGGACCTGGCCGAGCTTGCGCCCGCCCCTCCGCAGACGGATCTGCTCGACGGCGTCGGGGCCGCGCTGGCGGCGCTACCGGAGCTGCAGCGCCACGCCGTCGTGCTGCGCGACTGGCAAGGGCTGAGCTACAAGGAGGTCGCCGCCGAGCTGGGCGTGACGCTGGCCGCGGCCGAGACGCTGATCTTCCGCGGCCGCGCCGCGCTCGCGCGCGAGCTGGCAGGCGACGAGACGCCCGAGCGGCGCCGCTCCGGCCTCGGGTCGCTGCTCGGTCTGCTCAAGACGGGCACGCTCGGCGCCGCGCCGGCCGCCAAGCTCGCGGCCGGCGCGGTGGCGGTCGTCTGCGCCGGGGCCGTCGGGACGCACGAGCTGGCGCACCGCTCCGCGCCGGCGCCCGCGAAACCGCGGGTCGCAGCGACGGTTCGGCGCACGGCGCCCGTCGCATCGTCGGTGCCGCTCCGGCGTGTCGTCCACCTTCCCGCCGCTCGCCCGCCGCCCCCGCCGCGCGCACGGCGCACCGTCGCGCGCGGGCCGCGCCGCGCCCATCGCACGTCGTGACCGCACCGGTCCCGGCACCGGCTTCAACGTCTGCACCGCCCGTAGCGGCGCCCCCGCCTGCCGTCGAGCCGCCCGCTCCCACTCCCGCGTCGGCGCCGGTGGCGCCGCCGCCGCCGAGCGCAGCGCCTCCTGCTCCCGTGACTCCCGCAGCGACCCCGACGGCGCCGACGCCCGCGCCCGCACCTGAGCCGGCCGCCGCCCCCACCGCCCCATCGCCGGTCGCGGCGGCTCCGCCGGCGCCGGCGGCCACGGTGGCCGACGTCGCCGCGCCCGTCGTCACGACGGTGACGGAGGTGGTGCCTCCGGTTGCCCCGGTCGTCACCACGGTCACGCAGACGGTCACGCCGGTCGTCACGACCGTGACCGACGCGGTGCCACCGGTCGCTCCAGTGGTCACGACGGTCACGGGCGCGCTCCGGCGCTCCCGCCGATCCACCTGCCCTAGCTGCTCGTCACGCAGTCGGACGCGCCGCCACGTCGTTCTCGGCGGCACGAGCAGCGCGAGGAAGAGCGCGGGCCCGCATTCGCGCAGCGAACGCGCCCACGATCACCCTTCCGGGATGGTGCGCCGCACGCCGCGCGCTGATGAAGTCGCCCGGATGCTGCGCTTCGCCCCGCTGCTCGTGATCGCCCTGATCGGCGGCTTCCTGCTCGGCGGCTGCGGCGGCGGAGGCGCCGGCACGGCCCTCACCACGGGGACGCGAACGGTGCCCACGCTGCCCGCGCGCACCCAGACGGAAGCGGCCGCGCCGATCGTGACGCAGATCGAGACCTCGGTGCTGACGACGATCGACGTGACGACGATCGAGCTGACGACCGAGGCGACGACGACGGAGGAGATCACCACCGTCGTGCAGGAGCCGGTGACGACGACGGCGATCCTCACCGTGACGACGGCCCCGCCGGCGGTCGAGACGGCGCCTGCGCCGGTGACGACCGCGCAGACGGAGACGGCAGAGCCCGTTTCGTCGACGAGCGACAACTCGTGGGCCTGGCTCGCGCTCGCGCTCGTTTTCCTCGCGGCCGTCGTCGTCTTCCTCATCGTGTGGAACCGCCACCGCGGCGCAGCGTCGTCGTGGGCGCACGGGATGAGCGACCTACGGCGCCGCTCGCTCGTGACGCTCGACGCCGTCATCGCCGACGGCTCGCTCGTGACCGGGCAGGTCGAGGCGCTCGCGGCCGAGGCGGCGTCGCTGGAGGCGCGCGCGCCCGGCGACGCCGAGCGCGCGGACAGTGCGCGTGTGCGCGCGAGCCTCGACGAGTTGGCGGAGACGCTCCAGACCGACCGCACGCTGCGCCTCAACTCGCCGCCGCCGAGCGCCGAGCAGCTCGAGTACTCGACGGCGCGGATCCGCCACCAGGCACAAGAGCTACAGGGCGTGCTGCGGCCGCCGGGGGCCGGCGGAGCGTATGCGCGCTGAAGCTACGCCCCGACGAGCTCCTTGAACGCAGGCTCGTCCCGGATCGCGTCGAGGTCGGAGTCCGTCTTCGCCAGGTTGCGCAGGTCGTCGTGCTGCTCGACCGCGCGGCGCAGATGGTCGAGCGCGTCCTCCTTCTCACCGGTGAGGCTCTCCAGGCAGGCGAGGTTGTAGACGAGCATCGGGTACTCCGTCCCGGAGTCGACGAGCTCGCGCAGGCGTTCGGCGACCTCGGCGTGCTTGCCCGCCTGGTAGTCGGCGACGAAGGGCGCCCACAGCTCCCACCCGCCCGGCGTGTACGCCTTGCCGGCTGACGCCCCGACCACGACGATCGTCGTCTCGGCCTCCTCGGCAAACGCCGTCCGCTTGACCCCCGCGGGTGCAAAGACCATCGTGCCCGTGGGCGCGTCGACGCGCTCGCCGTCGAGCTCGAAGACAGCGTGTCCGCGCATGACGAGGTAGAGCTCTTCGTTCCCCGGCTCGTCCGACTCGTCGTGCTCGTTGATGATGCGGTCGCCCGCCGCGTGCCCGGTCCAGGCGGTCGCGCCGAAGGCGGTGATGCCGAGATGATGGCGGACGGGCCGGTACGGGCAGCGCCCGTCGTTCTGCTCGGGGATCTCGTCGAGTTGTGCGACTGCGTAGCTGCTCAAAGGAAGCCTCTCTGTGGTCGGGCGGTGGACGTTACCCGGGGCCGTAATTCATCCGCGGCGGGTGATGCTTCGCGGCTACGGCGCTGCGAGCCTGGTCTCATGACGAAGGTACTCGCGATCAGGGCTCCGGGCCGCGACCAGGGCGAGTTCGTCTTGACCTCGTTGCACGAGGCGGCGGAGAAGAAGCGGATAGTCCTCGACGACATTGCGCTGGTCTCGCACGATCCGAACGGGGAAGCTCGAGCTGCACAAGACGAGCGGCCGCTTCCACCGCCACAAGATCGACGACGCCGTCCTGAAGCGCGTGGGCGAGCAGATTGCGCCGCCGGACGCGATCGTGCTCGCGCAGGGCGACGATGCGACGATCGATGCAGTGGGCGCGCGCGTCCGTGCGCTCACGGGCGGAGACATGAAGACCTACGACGTCGCCGACGGCGAGTTGCACGAGGTGACCGGCACAGACGCCTCCGTAGCGCTTCCCGACGACGAGGGGTTGCTCCGCGAGGCCGCGATCGATCTGCCGGCGCCGAACCAGATCATGGTCAGGATGCCGATCTCGTAGCGTCGCTCAACCGGGCGACCGTTCGCGATCCTCATCCGTGTTCCAGGTCACCTCGATCGGTCGGTCGAGGCCTGGAAGGGGCAGCGTCGCCGCCTCGGCCTCGACCGCATCGCGCGACGCGCGCGATAGGCGCGACCAAGCCTCGGCGCGCACGGTGTGCTGCGCGCGCCGCCAGATGCCGCGGATCTCGCCGTCGACGAGAAGCGCGCCCGGCCAGACGCGAGACGTCCAGAGACGTTCCCGCCGATCCGGGTTCGGGATGAGCAGCTCCCGCGCCGCTCCCTGGAGCAGGAAGTAGGCGTCGCCGCTCGGCAGGAGTCGCGCGGGCGCGGCGACCGTCTCGTCGGCGCGGACGGCCGGTTCGTCCTCTGCGAGCAGCCATTCGTCGCCGAGCGGCGTCCGGGCCGGCAGGAGCTCGTCGTCGAGCGACGCGAACGCCTGCGCGCCCGCGCGGCGCGAGATGCCTGCCCAGCCCGCGAACCGCTCGGCGGTCGTCGGGCCGAAGACGTGGAGGTAGCGGCGCGCGAGCTCGCGGGTCGCGTCGGCGGGGTCGATGTCGGCAGCGGGGACGGTCCACATGACCGCTGCCCGCGCGCCGGCCCAGCGAATCGCGACCGTGCCCGTCGGCGCGGCGTACTTGAGCGCGTTCGGGTTGATGCCGAGCGCTTCCCCGATCTTGCCGTCGGTCGTGCGAGAGCCGGCGAGATGCGCGTGCAGGCGCACGGCCATCTCCTCCGCCCGCCGGCGGCCCTTCTCGTTGTCGGGAAGCCTGCCGAGCGAGAAGAGCGCGAAGTCCTGCTTCGGGACGACGTACGTGTTGTAACGCGGGCCCCAGAGCTGCGCGAGCGCGGGGTCCTCCCACGTCGACGAATCGACGTCGTCGAGCCGGGCGTGCAGGGAGAGCAGCGCGGCGCGCGGCATGCTGTCCTGCAACCCGGCCCAGGCGGCGCGGCGCAGCGATTCCGGAGACTTCGGCGACCGTTCGTCGAGCCCACCGACCCGCCGCCGGAACGCAAGGATCTGCCGCCGGGTGAGTCGGAGTCGCGCGCCCACGGGCTGCGCGCGAGCGTACACGAGTGGCATTCTCAGACACGTGGTTCCCGAGTCGCCGCTCGTCTCGACGGAGAACGGGCTCGTTCCGAAGGGCCAGGGCTGGTTCGTCCTCAACGCGCGCGAGACACAGTGGTGGCAACGCGACGGCCGCGGCGTCCTGTGCGAGTTCGAAGGCGCGGGCTTCGAAGGCGCGGCGGATTTCGTGCAGCTCGGGATCAACCTCACGCTTCTCGGTCCCGGCGAGCCGATGGCGATGTACCACCGGGAGAACGACCAGGAGGACTTCCTCGTGCTCGCCGGCGAGGCATTGCTGATCGTCGAGGGCGAGGAACGCCTCCTGCGCAGGTGGGACCTGGTGCACTGCCCCGCCGGGACGAATCACGTGATCGTCGGCGCCGGTGATGCGCCCGCGCTGATTCTGTGCGTCGGCGCCCGCGACCGCTCGACCGGCGCCGACTGGGGCGCCTACACCGTCGACGAGGCCGCGCTCCGCCACGGCGCAGGCGTCGAGCGTGAGACGACCGACGCCGCCGAGGCCTACGCCCGCTTCGCGAAGGGCGGCTTCACGCGCTACCGCGACGGCTGGCTTCCCGACGAGCTCGACTGAACGAGATTCTCTGCGCGCCGTTGTACGGCCGATCGTGCCGCATCGGCCGAGTACCGCGAGTTCCTCCGGCAGTTTCCGGAAGCCATTGGCCCCCTGCCGCTGAACCATCGTGCGCTAGAAGGTCAAAACCAGTGTTCCCGTTACGGAGGCGCCGTACGTGATGCAGCTACCAAGGATCCGGCGGCGATAGTGAGTGAGCGTCGCCGAGAACGCTCCGTTCCCGCTGCCGCTGTACCAACTGCCGACCTTACCGAGGACCCCGTCGACCGAAAAAGTCTGGTTGGTGCAGTTGGCGCCGGCGTTCAGTACTTGAACCGTCCCGCCGGTGAAGGTGCCCGTGACGAGCGTGTGCGTGCTGAGTGTCGCGACCGAAAAGCTGCCGCTCGTGATCGACGCCGTCGGGCTGCAGGAAAGGCAGAGGGCCGTATGGTGGATATCGGCGCTCCACGTGCCTGGAAGCGCTCCAGTAGCACTCCCCGCGAACCGCCCGTCCGTGGACGTCGCGAAGTACTCCAAGCCGCTGATCGAGTCGCCATAGGTCTGTCCGGCAAGAGCCTGCACCGGGACACACAAAGCGAGGACGGCGAAGGCAAGCACGGGCAACGTTCTCTGAAGTCGCATCTCTAGACCCCCTGGTTCGCTGAACTAGCGGCTGCTTCTTCCCCTCTCGGCGGCTTTTCGATCATCCGACCCGGCGCCGCGGACGAAGGATTTACCTGCGCGGGGAGTAGAGCCGTCGCAGTACGACCGGCTGGTAGAGCGCTACAGCATCCTCCTTGGCGAGTCCCCAGCCATCGGGCTTGCCGATGAACGAGTAGAAGTGCGCGTTGTCGGTGTAGCGCCGACGAAGCTCGGGGTCCTGTTTGTGCTCCGCCGGCGACGTCTCGCCGCCGTCCGATGAGGTCTTCGTCACGATTCCGACACAGCGTGTTAGGTTCATCGCTCCTTGAGCATCCTGGCGTATCTCGATCCGGGCTCCGGCAGCATGATTCTCCAGATGATCGCGGGCGGCACCGCCGCCGTGGCGGTCACTGCGAAGCTGTACTGGCGCAGGATGTTGAAGTTCCTCCGGATCCGCAAGGACGACGAGCAAGACGATTGACCCACTGCTGCGCGACCGTGGCTCGTTCCGCGACCCCGGCAACCGCGTGTTCGATGCGCCGGATGCCGTCTATCGCGGCCTGAGCGAAGCCGCGGCCGAAGACTGGCGGGCACTGGCCGCCTCACCGCTCGGCGGCGACCCCCGCATCGTGGCCACGGAGGAGCTCGACGAGGCCCCGCCTCCGTGGTCCGCGCTACTCCGCCACGAGCGGATCCCGTTTGTCTCGTATCCCTACGAGTGGCCCTTCTCGATGCTCAAGCGGGCCGCACTGCTGCAGCTCGACCTGCTCCTCGACGCGCTCGGGCGCGGGGTTGATCCTCAAGGACGCCACGCCCTACAACGTCCAGTGGAACGGCTCACGTCCGGTCTTCATCGACGTCGGCTCGTTCGAGCGCTACCGCGATGGGTCGCCGTGGGAGGGCTACCGTCAGTTCTGCGAGCTCCAGCTCTACCCGCTGATGCTGGCGGCGTGGAAGGACGTCCCGTTCCAGCCTTGGCTCCGGGGAGCGCTGGACGGCATCTCGCCGAGCGAGATGCGCAACCTGCTCTCGCTTCGCGACCGTTTCCGCAGGGGCGTGACCACCCACGTCGTGCTGCACGCGCGGCTGGAGCGGCGGTACGCGGCGCGAGCCGGCGAGGTGAAGGCGGAGCTCGAGCGTGCAGGGTTCCGCAAGGAGCTGATCGTCGCGAACGCGCGCAAGCTGCGCAGGCTCGTCGACGGCCTCGAGTGGCACGGGGCCAGCGCGGCGTGGGGCGACTATTCGCAGACCCGGAGCTACAGCGACCGGGACGCGGAGCGGAAGGCCTCGTTCGTGCGCGAGGCGGCGCAGTCGGTGGCGCCGCGGCTCGTCTGGGATCTCGGCTGCAACGACGGCACGCTACTCGAAGGTGTGCGCGCGCGAGGGCGCGTACGTGGTCGCGACGGACGCCGACCACCACGTCGTCGACCGGCTCGCCCGCGAGTCGAACGAGCGGATCCTGCCACTCGTGGTCGACCTCGCGGATCCGACGCCGTCCCTGGGCTGGCGCGGTGCCGAGCGCAAGCACCTGCCCGCGCGCGGCAAGCCCGACCTCACGCTGGCGCTGGCGCTCGTCCATCACCTCGCCATCACTCGCAACGTCCCGCTCGTGGAGCTGCTCGACTGGTTTGCGTCTCTCGAGGGCGCGCTCGTGAGTCGAGTTCGTCGACCCCTCGGACGCAATGGCGCAGCGCCTGCTCGCCGCCAAGCGCGACGGCTTGCACGAGGACTACACGCGCGAGACGTTCGAGCGCCTCCTCGGCGAGCGGTTCGACGTCGTGCGCACGGAGGAGCTCGCGGAAGGGCGCCGCGTCCTCTACCTCGCGCTCGCGCGATGAGCCGCACGCTGGCGAAGAACGCCCTCCACCTTGCGGTGCTGTGGGCGTTCGCCGTCGCGCAGCCACTCTTCGACCTACTCGGAAAGACACCTGAGTTCTTCGTCGTCCGCGGTTCCACCGGCGCTGACGTCGTCGTCTTCGCGCTCGTTCTCGTGGTCGCAGGGCCGGCCGTGCTCGTCGGCATCGAGGCGCTCGCTGGGCTCGTCTCGTCCCGCGCCTCGTCGGCCACACACCTCGTGCTGGTCGCACTGCTGTCCGCGGTCGTCGCGGATGAGGTGATCCGCAAGCACACGCACTCGACGGTCCTGGTCTTCTTGGCAGCAGCCCTGCTCGGAGCGGCCTTCGCGGTGGCGTATGCGAGAACGCGCGCCGTCCCGCTCATCCTGACGGTGCTGGCACCGGTGCCGCTGATCTTCCTCGGCGTGTTCCTTGCGCGCTCGCCGATCGCGAAGCTCGAGGGAACGGCGAAGGCGCTGTCGATCGCCGCGCCGCGACGCGATCCGCCGATCGTGGTCGTGATCTTCGACGAGTTCCCGGTCACGAGCCTGATGGACGGTCGGCACCGAATCGACGCCGGCAGGTTCCCGAACTTCGCCGCGCTCGCGCGAAAGGCCACGTGGTACCGCAATGCCACAAGCGTGCACGAGAACACCACGGAGGCGGTCCCGGCGATCATGACCGGCCTGTATCCGAGAAAGAGTGCACTGCCGCTCGCGAAGGATCATCCGGACAGCCTGTTCACGCTGCTCGCCAGCCGCTACCGCGAGGACGTCTACGAGTCGGTCACGCAGATCTGCCCGACCAAGATCTGCCCGCGGCACAAAGCGTCGTTCCTGGACCGGATGACCTCTCTCGCCGACGACCTCGAGGTCGTCTACGGCCATCTCGTGCTGCCGAAGCGGATCGAGGACCGCCTCCCGTCCGTCTCGAACACGTGGCAGGACTTCGGCGGGTCGAGCCACCGGAACGACGAGTCGAACGAGCGGAGCCCGCTGATCCTGAAGAGTGCGACGGATCTCAACTCCGAGGTCGGCCGGCAGATGTGGCGCGATCAGCGATTCACGTGGGACGCGTGGGTGGACCGGATCGAGCCAGGCGCGAGGCCGACGCTCTACCTCATGCACCTCCTGATGCCGCACTACCCGTGGCGTTACCTGCCGAACGGGAAGCAGTACGGCACCGCGTCCGGAATCGACGGGCTTCAGGATGGCAAATGGGCCCAGGACCCGTTGATCGTCGCGCAGGGTTGGCAGCGCCACCTGTTCCAGGCCGGGTTCACCGACCGCCTCCTCGGGTCTCTGATGGGGCGGCTGAAGCGCGAGGGGATCTGGAACCAGGCGCTCGTCGCCGTGGTCGCCGACCACGGCGTCTCGTTCATCCCCGGGGAGGGCCGCCGCGGCGTGGATGACAAAAACCTGCAGGACATCGCGTCGATCCCGCTGTTCGTCAAGTACCCCGGCGAGCGGCGCGGCCGGATCTCCGACAAGAGCGCCGAGAGCGTCGACGTCGTACCGACCATCGCCGACGTGCTCGGCGTACGTCTCCCCTACCGGGTCGACGGCATCTCGCTGCGCTCGCCGCGGCAACACAAAGAGGTCGTCGTGCGCACGCAGCAAGGCGACGCGGTCTCGGGCTCCGCAGCGCGCGTCCACCGGGCGAAGTACGCAACGCTGAATCGGCAGCTCGAGCTTTTCGGCTCCGGGAGCTGGGCGCGCGTGTACTCGGTCGGGCCGCACCGCGAGCTGATCGGTCGCGCGATTCCGGCGAGCACGCCTCGGTCGGCGGTGAGCGTGACGATCGACGGCGAGAGCCTGCTTCGCGACGTCGACCTCGGCTCGCCGCTGTCACCGGGGCACGTGTCGGGGAGCGTCTCGAGAGGGCCGCTCGATCTGGCCGTCGCCGTGAACGGACGCATCGCGGCCGTGACGCGGACCTTCGATGTCGACGGCGACCAGCATTTCGGAGCGTTCGTGCCGGACAAGGCGTTCAGGCAGGGGGCGAACAAGGTCGACGTGTACGCCGTGCGCAACGGCCGGCTCGAGCGCCTCCGCGGCGGCGTGTCCGGGGCGTCGTGGACGCTGCAGCACGGAATGCTGCGGAACGGCGGGCACGTCGTGCGAATCCAGCCTGGCGCGCTGCACGGGCGAGTCGAGGACTGGTTCGACGAGCGCGACACCGTTCGGGTCGGCGGGTGGGCCGCGGACACCGTCGGCGGCCGTCTCGTCGACGACGTGCTCGTCTTCCGCGGCGACACGTTCGTCTACTCGGGGACGACGACGGTGGGTCGCAGAGGCCTCCCCTTCGGCGATACGCCGCCGACGGAGGCGGTGCGCATGGGCTTCGCGTTCGACCTCCCACGGTCGCTGATCGGCGACGGGCCGCTCCGCTTCTTCGGCGTCCGCGGCGGCGTCGCCTCGGAGCTCGCGTACGTCAAGAGGTTCCCGTGGCGGCCTTAGCGTCGCGGCGAACGCCGCGCCTGGTCGAAAAGGTGTCTGACACCTTGCGCGGGTCGCACTGACAGCGGCGCATCGAAGAGGTGTCAGACACCAGTTGGGTGGACTGGGCCAGCGTCTTCTCGCCCGGCGGCTGGCGGGACTCGTTTGGTACTCACGTTGCCGCCCTGAAACACGAAAACCCCGCCGGAGCGGGGCTTTTCGAGAGCGGATGATGGGACTCGAACCCACGACCTTCTGCATGGCAAGCAGACGCTCTAGCCAACTGAGCTACATCCGCCGGTCGCGGCCATTATAGCCGCGGTCAGGCGAGGCCCAGGCGGGCGGCCATCGTGCCGGCGACGGCCTGCAGGCCGGAGAGCGGGCGGATCATGACCGTGAAACGCTCGATCCGGCCCTCGTCGTTCTCCTCGAGGATGTCGATTCCCTGCAGCTCGCGGTCGCCGACATTCGCCTCGAAGAAGAGGATCGTCGTCTTCCCGTCGCGCCATTCGTTCGTGTAGCGGAAGTTCTCGAACACCGTCGCGACGAGCCGCAGGACGTTCGAGACGTCCTCCTTGCCGTGGTACGGCTTGTACACCGCGGGGCTGCGGAACTCGACGTCGTCGGCGATCGTCGCGAGCGCCGCCTCCTCGTCGCCGTCGAGGATCGCGCGGCCGAAGGGATGCCTGACGTTCACGCGGCGTCCAGTGCCTCGTTGACGAGCCGGTCGGCGAGCTCGTTGTGCGCGCGCTTCACGTGGCGATACTCGACGTTGCCGAGCCGGCGTGCAAGCGCGACAGCGTCCTCGTGCAGCTCGCGCAGCGCAGCGTTCTTGACGCGGTACTCGCCGCGCATCTGCTTCACGATCAGCTCCGAGTCGGATACGACCTCGAGCTCGGGAACGTGCAGCTCGAGCGCACGCCTCAGTCCCGCGACGAGGCCGCTGTACTCCGCGAAGTTGTTGGTCGCGGTGCCGATCGCCTCGCCCTCCGCCGCGAGCACCGTGCCGTCCTCCGCCTCGAGCACGAAGCCGTACGCGGCGGGACCGGGATTGCCGCGCGCTCCGCCGTCGGTGTAGAGCCGGGCTTTCACGTCCGATTCACGGAGCGAGCCTAACGGCGAAAGGCTGGAATCTGGTTCGGCTGCGCCGAATCAGGTTCCGAGGGTCGCTCACTGATTGTCGATCTGCGCGCGCTGCAGCTTGCCGCTGTAGTCGACGTACACCGACTTCCACTCGGTGAACACGTCGAGCGCCGCCTGGCCGGCCTCGCGGTGGCCGTTGCCCGTCTGCTTCATCCCGCCGAACGGAAGGTGCACCTCGGCGCCGGTCGTGCCTGCGTTGATGTACGTGATGCCGGTCTGCAGGTCGCGCATCGCCTTGAACGCCTTGTTCACGTCGCGCGTGAAGATCGACGACGACAGGCCGTACTTGACGCTGTTCGCGGCGCGCACCGCCTCCTCGAAGGAGTCGACCGGGATGAGCGCGGTCGTCGGCCCGAAGATCTCCTCCTGCGCGATCCGCATCTGCGGGTCGACGTCGGCGAACACCGTCGGCCGGTAGTAGAAGCCGTGACCCTCGACGCGCTCGCCGCCGGTGAGGAGCTTCGCGCCTTCGTCGCGGCCGATGCCGGTGTACGAGTGGATCTTCTCGACGGCCGCCTCGTTGATCACGGGCCCGATGTCGGTGTCGTCCTCCCACGGCGCGCCGACGCGCATCTGCTCCGCACGCGCGACGAGCTTCGTTTGCAGCTCGTCGTACACGCCGCGCTGCACGATCACGCGCGACGCCGCCGTGCAGCGCTGCCCCGCGGTGCCGAACGCCGACCAGACGATGCCGTCGACCGCGAGGTCGACGTCGGCGTCGTCCATGACGATGATCGCGTTCTTCCCGCCGAGCTCCAGGTGCACGTGCTTCAGCTCGTCTGCTGCCGCCTTCGTGACGAGCACGCCCGTCTCGCGCGAGCCGGTGAACGTGATCACCGAGACGTCCGGGTGGCGTACGAGCGCGTCGCCGGCCTCCTCGCCGTAGCCGTGCACGACCTGCACGACGCCCTCCGGCAGGCCCGCCTCGTGCAGCAGGTCGACGAACCGCTGCGCGAGGAGCGGCGTGTCCTCGGCCGGCTTCAGCACGACGGTGTTGCCGCACACGAGCGCCGGACAGAGCTTCCAGGCCGGGATCGCGATCGGGAAGTTCCACGGCGTGATCGCGCCGACCACGCCGACCGGCATGCGGACGCTCATCATGAACTTGTCGCGGAGCTCCGACGGCGTCGTCTGGCCGAACAGGCGCCGGCCCTCGCCGCCCATGTAGTAGCTCATGTCGATCGCTTCCTGGATGTCGCCGCCCGCCTCGGCCTTGACCTTCCCCATCTCGCGGGTCATCAGGTCGGAGAGGGACGGCTTCTCGCGCTCCAGGAGCTGCGCGAAGCGGAAGAGGATGTTCCCCCGCTCCGGCGCCGGCACGAGCCGCCACTCCTCCCAGGCCGCGCGGGCGGTGCGGACGGCACGGTCGACGTCCTCCGCGCCCGAGCGCGGGAACCGCTCGATCACCTCGCCGGTCGAGGGGTTCAGGGATTCGAAGGTGGCCGTCGCCATCGAGGGCGATCGTACCGCCGCGGACTCAGTCGTCCCGAAGGGTGTCGGTCGGGAACGTCCCCGGGACGCGGGGGCGGCGCCGGTCGCGGGTCTCCCGCCGCTCCTTGAGCTCGGCGGGCTCCTGGCCGCTGCGCCGGTCGGGTCCCTCACGGCGGTCGAGGATCACGGACACGTTCGGGTTGTCCTTGTAGTACTCGACCATCTTGTCGTAGAGCTCGGCCTCGAGCTCGCGTGGGATGACGCAATAGATCACGCTACTCACTATAGGAATTCGGCCCGACAACGCCAGGGCCGAGGGACCTACAAGCGCGCGATGTCGGGGACCAGCCGCCCGTCCTCTTCCATGTGCGCGTTCCAGGAGGTGAACGAGCCTTCGAGCTCGGTCGGATCGTGGCCGCGGCCCTCGAGCCGGACCGGGTTGTCCGATTCCGGCGACACGCGGTACTGGTACCAGGAGATCTCCCACGCGACCGTGAGCACGACCTCGGAGTTGACGCCCGAGAGCACGACGACCGAGACCTGCGGCGTGCCGAGCGACTTCCCGATCCCGCCGACGGTGCGCCGGTACTGCGATGCGTTGAAGAGGTCGGCCGCATTGATCATCGCCTGCTCGTGATCGGAGAGCCGGCGCAGGATCGGCTCCGAGACGATCGTCTCCTCCGCCGTGCGTGGGCGCGTGCCGAGGATCGCGGCGAGCCAGCCGCCGCCGCGGCGCTTCCGCTCCGGCGAGACGATCGGCGTCGTCGGCGCGCCCTCCCGGACCCAGCCGTACTCGACGGCGGCCTCTGCGCACAGCGGGCAGACGTCGACGAAGCCGCCGCCGCCGGTCGGAGAGAACCGGATCGCGTTCTCACCCATCAGAAGCGTCCGCTCGCAGATCGCGCACGAGCGGTCCACGGTGGCCCGTGTGACGCGCGTCATGGCGAAAGCGTAGCCCGTTGCTACGCGGGAACCGCTTCCTTCTCCTTCTTCGCCGCCTCGATCAGCTTCTGCGCGATGTGCGCGGGCACTTCCTCGTACCGAAGGAACTGCATGTGGTACTCGCCGCGGCCGCCGGTGAGAGACGTCAGCGCCTGGTTGTAGGTCAGCACCTCCGCCATCGGCACCTCCGCCTTGATCGACGTCATGCCGCCCTTCGGCTCCATGCCGTGCAGCCGGCCGCGCCGCGAGTTGAGATCGCCGTTGATCGCGCCCACCGCGTCGTCGGGCACGGTCACCTCGAGCTCCATGATCGGCTCGAGCAGCGTCGGCTCCGCCTTCTCGTACGCGCTGCGGAACGCCATCGAGCCGGCGATCTTGAACGCCATCTCCGACGAGTCGACGGTGTGGTAGCTGCCGTCGACGAGCGTCACGCGCACTCCCTGCACGGGCGCGCCGGCGAGCTCGCCGTGCGCCAGCGACTCCTGGATCCCCTTGTCGACGGCGGGACGGAAGCTCTGCGGGATCACGCCGCCGACGATCTTGTCCACGAACTCGTAGCCGACGTGGTCGTCGAGCGGCTCGATCGTGATCACGCAGTCGCCGAACTGCCCGCGGCCTCCGGTCTGTTTCTTGTAGCGGCCCTGCGCGCGCGCCTGACCCTTGATCGTCTCGACGTACGGGACGCGCGGCTGGTGCAACTCCATCTCGACGCCGAAGCGCCGCTTGCGCTCGTTCGACGGCAACCTCGACGTGCACCTGGCTCATCCCGGCGAGCAGCTCCTCTCCGGTCTGCCGGTCGCGCCGCAGGTGCAGGGTCGGGTCCTCCTCGCTGAGCCGGCGGAGCGCCTGCGCGACCTTGTCCTCGTCGCCCTTCGTCTTCGCCGTCACGGCGAAGCTCATCACCGGCTCGGGGAAGCCGAGCGGCGGCGGGTCGAGGTCGTGCTCGGCGTCGACGAGCACGTCGCCGGTCTGCACGTCCTTGAGCTTCGCGACCGCACCGAGGTCGCCGGCGCCGAAGCCGTCCGACCTCTCGTGCTCCTTGCCCTGCAGCGTCATCAGCGAGCCGAGGCGCTCCTTCGAATGGTCGCGGTGGTTGACGAGCGTCGTGTCGGACTGCACCTCGCCCGCGTAGACGCGGAAGACGGAGATGCGGCCGGCGAACGGGTCGGCGACGGTCTTGAAGACGAACGCGGCGATCTTGGCGTCGGTCTCGATCGGCGAGCCCTTCTTGGCCGGGCTCGGGACACCCTCGACGATGCAGGTCGAGCAGCGCGTGCGTGCCCAGGTTCTTCGTCGCGACGCCGCAGGCGACCGGGTAGATCTCGTCGCGCGTGACGGCGTTCTTCAGCGCGGCGGCGATGTCCGCCGAGCGGAATCTCCTCGCCGCCGAGGTAGCGCTCCATCAGCGCCTCGTCCGTCTCGACGACGGCGTCGAGCAGCTTCGTCCGGTACTCCTCGACGATCTCGGCCATCTCGCCGGGGATCGCGACGGGATCTTCCTCGCGCGCGCCCGACGGATCCATGTACGCGCAGTTGTGCAGCAGGTCGACGACGCCGGTCAGCTCGTGCTCGCTGCCGATCGGCAGCTGGATCGCGATGCAGCGGTTGGAGAGCTGCTCCTGCACCGACGCGAGCACACGGTAGAAGTCGGCGCGCTCGCGGTCGAGCATGTTCACGAACACGACGCGCGACAGCTCGAGATCCTCGGCGCGCGCCCACACACGGGTGGTGTTCACCTCGACGCCCATCACGCCGGAGACGACGACCAGCGCGCCCTCGACGACGCGCAGCGAGGCGACCGTGTCGGCTGGAAGCCCGAGTCGCCCGGCGTGTCGATCAGGTTGATCTTGCGGCCCTGCCACTCGAGGTTGCACGAGCGCGGCCGAGAGCGACATCTGCCGGCGCTGCTCGTCCTCGTCCCAGTCGGAGACCGTCGTGCCGGCCTCGATCGTGCCCAGCCGGTTCGTCTTTCCCGCCTGGAAGAGCAGAGCCTCGACGAGCGAGGTCTTGCCCGTCCCGCGGTGGCCGACGACGGCGACGTTGCGGATCTTCCCGGCTTCGATGGGCATCGAGTCCTCCTGGCGCTGGTGGGCGGCTGTCGCCGCCAATCCTATGCGGGGACGCGATCCGTGGCGAAGCGCGCCCACGCCGCCATCAGCGTGGCGGAGATCGCCATGCCGGCGAGCGCCGCGAACCACGGATCCAGGCGATCGGTGCCCGCGAGGAGCCCGTGCAGCGTCGCGAACGCCCAGACCGCGAGCGTCAGATAGTGGATGCGGCGCCAGACGCGGTGCGGGATCTGCTTGCGCAGCGCGTTCGAGATGCCGACGGCCGCCGTCAGCTCGGCCGCGACGACGCCGAGCCCGACCGCGAACGGCCTGTAGCCCGCCGTGAACGGCACGAGCTCCTGCGCGAGCGAGAACGGAACGACCGTGTCCAGGAGCAGCGCGCCGCCGTGCAGCACGATGAAGACGCCCGTGAGCGTCGCGAGAAAGCGGTGCACCTCCTCGACCGCGAATCGCGGCCAGGCGAACCGTGTACGGCCCGCCATCAGGACGCCGAGCACCACCGACGACGACAGCAGCAGGTAGGCGCAGATCCCGGAGGAGCGCGCCACGTACCAGGCGACGGCGCTCATACGTATGCGGCGGGCTGGGGCGCCAGCTGGCGCCAGGTCTCGTTCACGCCGACCGACCCGTTCCGGGCGACGAAGCGGCCGGGGAGCCCGCGGCGGTCGAGCCAGGACGGCCCGGCCTGCCCGAGCAGGAGCGCCGCCTTCGCCGCGACGTCGGCGACGACACAGCTTTGCGCGGCGACGGTCACGTCGCGCCACGGCGTGTCGGACGGGGCGCCGGTCAGCGGGTCGATCAGATGATGGCCGCCCTTCCACGCGCGCTTCGCGACGCTGCTCGTCGCGAGGCCGCCGCGGTCGAGGGTGATCGTGTCGCCGCCCGGCAGGCCGACGACGACGGGCACGGTCGTCGCGATGTCGCCGCCGGCCGAGACCCAGCCTCCGCCGAGCAGCAGGAGCGCATCGTCGACGGTCTTTCCCTTGACGACGCCGTTCAGGTCGAGAATCACCGGCTCGCTGCGCAGCAGGAAGGTGCCGCGTAGCCGGATCGAGCCAATCCCCGGAACGCTTGCCGGCACGACCGCGACTTCATGGGCAGGCAGAGCATCGAAGTCGCGGTCGTAACCGGCCGCAAGGAGCGCCGCACCGACGGCCGGAGTCACCAGGCCGCCGGTGGCGCGAGCCGCGCCGAGTGCCAGGCAGAGCATCGACGCGAACGCCTCCGAGACCGACGTCAGTCCACGCGGCGCGGCGTTGACGCGGTTGAGCTCGGAGGATCCTATGAACCTGCTGAAGCGCCGGTCGCGCTCGTCGAAGAGCGCGCGCACGTCGTCGAGCGGCGCTTCGTCGGTGACGAGCACCTCGCAGCCCATCGAGCGAAAGGAGTTCACGATCCTCCGCTCTGGATGCTGGGGGCGCTGAAGGAGTCGGCGGAGCCGATCGAGCCGCCGCCGTCGAAGCTGAACGAGTTGTCGTCCTCGAAGGTGCCGTCGTCCGACGAGACGTTCGACGTGGCGCCCGCAGTGCCGCTGTCGTGCGTCGCCGGGTGGGCGTCGCGAACTGCGAGCCCGAAGAGCGCGAATGCGGCGGCGGCGACCGCGCCGATCGAGTAGCGGGCGATCCGGAGCCGGCGGCGGGCTGCTTCGATGCGGGACTCGTTGAGTGCCATACCGGCAGCCTCTCCCCCAGCCCTAAGCCGACCCTAAGACGCTGATGTGGGTTTGCTGTGGCAGCTTCGCACCGAGACGGCTTGACTGCATGACGCCTCCGGATGATACAGGCCGCATCTGAACGTCTGCTAAGGCGCCCAACGAGCTGCGTAAGTGATCCCCGCAAGACCAATACACATCAAGCCTCTACACGCGCTGTGCAGCGCCGGCGAGCCGTGCCTTGAGGCGCAGGATCGCCTTCGTGTGCAGCTGCGAGACGCGCGACTCGGTCACCCCGAGCACCTCGCCGATCTCGCGCAGGGTCAGCTCCTCGTAGTAGTAGAGCGTGACGACGAGCTTCTCCCGCTCGGGCAGGCGGGCGATCGCGTCTGCAAGCGCCTCGCGCATCTCCACCTCGTCGAGCGCCTCCTGGGGGCGAGGCCCGGTCGTGTCCTCGATCGTGTCGAGCAGCGAGACCTGGTCGCCCTCGCCGGAGACCGACCAGAGCTCGTCGAGGGCGGCGATCGAGGAGCGCGAGATGTCGGTCAGCGACTCCTCGAGCTCGTCGACGGAGATCCCGACCTTGGCCGCGATCTGCTCGTCGGTGGGCGCCACGCCGAGCTTCGCCTCGAGCTCGGCGATCGCCCGCTCGATCTCGCGGGCGCGCGAGCGGACGGAGCGCGGCACCCAGTCGAGCGCACGCAGCTCGTCGATGATCGCGCCCTTGATCCGCGAGATCGCGTAGGTCTCGAACTTGATGTCGCGGCCCGGGTCGTAGCGCTCGATCGCACCGATCAGCCCGAGCAGGCCGTAGGAGACGAGGTCGCCCTCGTCGACGTGCGCGGGGAGCCCGGAGCCGAGCCGGCCCGCCACGTACTTGACGAGCGGCGCGTACGTGAGGATCAGCCGGTCGCGGAGCGCCTTGTCGTTCGTGCGCCGGAACTCCAGCCACAGCGCGTGTGTGTCCTCCCCGGCCACGGGAGGAGAATACGCGCTAGATCAGTCATCTACGCGCGGATTCTCCTCACCGCACTCAAGGCGAGGCTCCCCATCCAGACCGTCAAGGCGGCCGCCGCAACCGCAAGCACCCACTGTCCCGCCGACGCGCACCAGAGCGTGATTCCCGCGAACGCGAGCGTCAGCACGCTGAAGAGCGCGGCCATCGGCATGCGGCGATGCTACTCCCGCCCGGGTGGTCCGCAGGGCGCGCCGATACAATCGTCCGCGCAGCCCAGGGGCGTGGCGCAATTGGTAGCGCACCGGTCTCCAAAACCGGGGGTTGCAGGTTCGAGTCCTGTCGCCCCTGTTCCGGCAGTCCCCGCTCTCGGAGGCTCGAGTTTGAAGGTGCTTGTCGTCGATGACCAGTGGCCGATGCGCCTGCTGGTGAAGGTGAACCTCGAGTCCGAGGTCGTGCAGGTGCTCGAGGCGGAGAACGGCACCGAGGCGGTCGAGCTCGCGGTGCACGAGCTCCCGGACGTGATCCTGCTCGACGTGATGATGCCGGGCATGGACGGGTTCGAGGTCGCGGAGGTCCTGACCTCCGACCCGCGCACGAGCCGCATCCCGATCGTCTTTCTCAGTGCGCGCGCCGACTACCAGAGCCAGGCTCGCGGCCTCGCGATCGGCGCGGGCGACTACATCACGAAGCCGTTCAACCCGACGAACCTGCTCGAGTCGATCGAGCGGCTCCTCGGCGACCTGGAGGCCGGTCGCTTGGACGAGCTGCGCGCGCAGAAGCTCGAGAAGCTGCAGACGCTCTTCAAGCTCGCCGACCTCGAGGAGCCCGGCCCCTCGGTGCGTAGCGAGCAGCCCCCGGCGCCGCCCGCGTAGCGGTGCCGACCTTCCACGTCGTCGTCCGCCAGGCCGGACCGGAGTTCGACCGCTCGCGCCCACTCGAGGAGCAATCGCAGTGGGACGAGCACGCACGGTTCATGAACGCGCTCGTCGACGACGGCTTCATCCAGCTCGGCGGCCCGCTCGGCGACGGTCGCGTCGTGCACGTCGTGGAGGCCGGCTCGGAGGACGAGGTTCGCGAGCGCCTCGCGGGCGACCCCTGGAGCGGCTCGCACCTGCTCGTCGAGGCGGTCGAGCCGTGGGAGATCCGGCTCGACGCGCGCCGCACCGAGTGACCGCCGCGCTGGTTGCGGAAAGAATTCGTGGTTTTGCGCGTCGGTTCGCGAGTATCACTTGTGTCGAGGTCAGGGCTTCGTCCCGCTGCCCCTGGGTCGCAGACGGGCAGCGGCGTCCCCCTCGGGCCTCTCTCCACCCGCCGGGCTCCTCTCGGCCCACGATCGCCTTTCATTGCGGCGAGGGCAGAGTTGTCCGGCGGCGCGCCCGAATCCGCACCCGGAGCCGTCCCGTATGAGGGGCATGCGCATCGCCTTGCTTGCCACCGTCGCGGCGTGCCTCGTGGCCGTCGCCCCCATCTTCGCCCAGCCCAGGACCGCCGCCGACGGCCAGCTCGTCGGTTCGGTCGGGCCGGGCTTCGTCATCTCCGTCAAGGACTCGAACGGCACCAATGTGACCCACCTCGACCCCGGTACCTACACCCTGCTCGTGCACGACCTGTCGGCCGAGCACAACTTCCACCTGGCCGGCCCCGGCGTGAACGTCCTCACCGACGTGCTCGACTCGGGTGACCAGACGTTCACGGTCACGCTCACCGACGGCGTCTACAACTTCAACTGCGACGCGCACCCGACGCTGATGAAAGGTGCGTTCGCCGTCGGCTCGGCGACGCTGCCGCCGACGACGACAACCAGCTCGACCACTCCTGCACCGCGCCCGCCGCGCCCGCTCACGCTGCGCGTCGGCCCGGGTCGCACGATCGCGGTGCCGGCGAAGCTGACCGCCGGTCGCTACGCGATCACCGTGCAGGACTCGACCGCCGCGGACGACCTGCACCTGCAGGGCCCGACGGTGAACAAGAAGACCGGCGTCGCGTTCAAGGGCAAGGTGAAGTGGAACGTCACGCTGCGCAAGGGCACCTATCGCGCGTTCAGCGACGCCCACAGGACGCTCTCGAAGAAGATCACCGTCTCCTGAGGCGTGCACGTGCCGGGGCCGGAGATCCGGTCCCGGCACGTTCTCGCTCAGTCGCTCGGTCGATTCGTGATGTGGACCGAGGTGTTGCCGTTGTCGCACGCGTCGCCGCCGCGCAGCGCGACGATGCCCTCGGTGCCGTTCTTCGCCTTGTAGGCGACCTCCGAGTCGCCCCGGTCCTCCTCGAGCTCGTCGAAGGTGACCGTGTAGCCCGCTTCCTCGAACCGGTCCTTGTACTCGTTGTACATCCCGGCGAGGCTTTCGGTGCTGAAGCCGTCGACGATGTTCGTCGGCCCCGACTTCGAGGCCTTCACATACGTGACGGCATCCGGCTGCGGGAAGTCCGCCGGCAGCCCGGTCGACGCGGACGTCGCCGACCCGTCGCACGTGATCGTCCCGCGCCCGCTCTGGCCCGCCGCCTCGCTCTCCTTCTCCTGTTCGCTCTTGCCGCAACCGCTCGCTCCGAGGAGCAACAGCGCGGCGATGGATGCGATCGCGATTTTCTGCATGGCCGGGGATGAAAACAGAACGGCGTGATATCACGGCTCCGGGATCGCCTCGGGGCTGCGACCCGTCGCGAGGAACGACCCGAGGAGGACGAGCGCGAAGCCGAAGAGCATGCCGGCCGTCACCGTCTCGTCGAGGAGCGACACACCGAGGATCGCCGCGACCGCCGGATTGACGTAGGTGATCACCGTCGCGCGCACCGGGCCGACCTCTGCGATCAGCGCGAAGAAGACGATGAACGCGAGTGCGGTGCAGATCACCGCGAGGCCGACCACCGACTCGACGACGTGCGCGGACGGCATCGACGTCGGCCAGCGGAGAAGCGCGAGCGGCAGGTACGCGACCGCAGTCAGGAGCAGCGATGCGGCGACGACGCCGTACGGCGGCAGGTCCGACATCGAGCGCGAGAGGATGATCGGCCCGACCGCGTAGCCGACCGCCACGAGCCCGACCTCGACGAGCGCGAGCGTGTCGGCCTGGCCGACGTCGAGGCCGACGATCGCCGCGACGCCGACGATCCCGACCAGCAGGCCGAGCCAGCGCCTGCGGCCGAGGCGCTCGCGCTCGCCGGTCAAGGTGACGATCACCGCGCCGACGAGCGGCACGGCCGCGATCAGGAGGCCGGTCAGCGAGCTCGACAGCTTCGTCTCCGCGCGCGCAAGCAGCACCCACGGGATCGCGACCTCGACGGCCGTGTACGCGAGCAGCGGGCGCCAGCGCGGGACGAGCGGCCGCAGCTCGGCGCGATACGCGGCGATCGGCGTGAGCAGCAGCGCGGCGATCGCGGTGCGGAAGAAGACGAGGGTCACCGGCGCGAGCTCGCGCACCGCCACGCGGATCATCAGATACGGGATCCCCCAGATGACGCACATCGCCGCGAACAGCACGGCGCCGCGCCGGCTCATTCAGGCTCGGTCTCTGTCAACTCTGCTTCGGTCAGCACGCGCGCCACACAGAGCACTGCAACGACCACGATTACGACGTCGTTCCCGATGCACCACTGGCAGATCGCGTGGATGCGCGCGAGCTGCGCCCAGAGCAGGTAACCGCTGAACGCCGCTCCGGCGAGCGCGATCGTGGCGCCGGCGAACGCGGCCGTGACACCGCGCACGGCGGCGGTCGCGAGCACCGCGAGGTACGCAACGAGGCCCAGCACGGCGACCGGGATGCCGGCCAGCTCGGCGTAGCTCGACTGTTGCACCTTCTCGCAGCCGCCGCTCGTGCAGATCGGAGAGACGTGCGCGTAGTGGACGACCGTCAGGTAGATCGACGATCGCCGCGCCGACGAGCGCGGCCGTCGCGATCGCGATCCTCAACCTCAATTCACAGCCTCACTGCTGCAGCGCGGCGGACAGCGCCGCCTCGAACGACGCCGGGTCGAGGCTCGTCAGCGAGAGCGGCTGCGCGCAGCGCCGGCGGCCGCTGGACGATGAACGTCGGCGTGCCCGGAGCACGGTCTGCGACCGCCTGCTTCGCGCCTGCGCGTCAGCGCGGCGGTCACCGCCGGCTTGTTCATCTGCCGCGACGACCTGCGTCGGGATCCGCTCCGGCCTCGCGTGCGGCCTCGGCGAATCACGTCGGTCGTGATCCAGCCGCTGTTCTCCGCGCCCTGGCGCGCGTACAGCGCGTCGGCCATGTTCCAGAGCTTGTTCTGCTTCCCCGCGGCGTAGATCGCGCGCAAGCCCGGCAGGGAGTTCGGCCCGATGATCTCGACGCCGCGGTAGACTGGAGCTTGATGCGCCCCGGCCGCACGTAGTCGCGCAGCGACGGTCGGAAGCGTCTCGACGTTCCAGCGCCTGCAGAAGGGGCACTGCGGGTCCTCGTAGACGACGAGCGTCGCCGGCGCGTTCGGGTTGCCGAGCGTGTCGCCGTGCTGCGGAATGCCCGCGAGCGAGCTCGAAGGCGCCGCGGCCCTGGGCTGCCGTCGTGGTCGCGGCGTCGTCGGCGCCGCCGAGCCGCTCTTCGACGCGACGACGATCAGCACGACGGCGGCCAGCGCGGCGATCCCGACCGCGCCGAGGAGGAGCAGCAGGCGGCGTTGCTTCACGCTTCAAGCATGCCCGACCCGCTGGGTAGGCTCCGTCCGGATGGCCCTCCTGCAGAGCCGGGTCGAGCGCACCGACGACTTCGCGAGGCGCCGGGAGCGCATACAAGCGCTCGTCGAGGAGCTGCGCTCGCGCACTGCCCTCGTCGCGTCCGGCGGCGGCGAGCGCGCGATCGAGCGGCACCGCTCGCGCGGCAAGCTGCTCGCGCGCGAGCGCATCGACCGGCTCGTCGATCCGGCGACCGCGTTCCTCGAGCTGAACACGCTCGCGGCGTGGGAGATGTACGACGGGCAGGCTCCCGGCGCGGGCATCGTCACCGGCATCGGCGTCGTCGAGGGGCGCGAGTGCGTGCTCGTCGCGAACGACGCGACGGTCAAGGGCGGCTCCTACTTCCCGCTCACCGTGAAGAAGCACCTGCGCGCGCAGGAGATCGCGGAGCAGAACGCGCTGCCCTGCCTGTACCTCGTCGACTCGGGCGGCGCGTTCCTGCCGTTGCAGGCCGAGGTGTTCCCCGACCGAGACCACTTCGGCCGGATCTTCTACAACCAGGCGCGCCTGTCGGCGCAGGGCATCCCGCAGATCGCGGTCGTGATGGGCTCGTGCACCGCCGGCGGCGCGTACGTGCCGGCGATGAGCGACGAGACGGTGATCGTGCGCGGCACCGGGACGATCTTCATCGGCGGCCCGCCACTCGTGAAGGCGGCGACCGGGCAGGACGTGAGCGCGGAGGAGCTCGGCGGCGCGGACGTGCACGCGCGGCAGTCCGGCGTCGCCGACCACTACGCGACGAGCGACGAGCATGCGCTCGCCATCGCGCGACGGATCGTCGCGAATGCGCACCGGCGCAAGCCGGAGCCGCCGTGGTCACGCGCCGAGCCGGAGCCGCCCGCGGTCGACCCGTCGGATCTCTACGGACTGATCGCCGACGACCACCGGACGCAGACGGACGCGCGCGAGCTGATCGCGCGCATCGTCGACGGCTCGCGCTTCGACGAGTTCAAGGCGCTGTACGGCGAGACGCTCGTGTGCGGCTGGGCGCACCTCGAGGGCTATCCGGTCGGCATCCTCGCGAACAACGGCGTGCTGTTCGCTGAGAGCTCGCAGAAGGGCGCGCATTTCATCGAGCTTGCGTGCAAGCGCCGCGTGCCGCTCGTCTTCCTGCAGAACATCACGGGCTTCATGGTCGGCAAGGAGTACGAGGCCGGCGGCATCGCGCGCGACGGTGCGAAGCTCGTGATGGCGGTCGCGTGTGCCGACGTGCCGAAGTTCACCGTCGTCACCGGCGGCTCGTTCGGCGCCGGCAACTACGGCATGTGCGGCCGCGCGTACGGGCCGCGGCAGCTCTGGATGTGGCCGAACGCGCGCATCTCGGTGATGGGCGGCGATCAGGCCGCGACCGTCCTGTCGATGGTCGGCGACGTCGACGCGGACGAGATTCGGTCGAAGTACGAGGCGGAGGGAAACCCGTACTACTCGACCGCCCGGCTCTGGGACGACGGGATCATCGATCCGCTCGACACGCGGAGGGTGCTCGCGCTCGGCATCTCCGCGGCACTGAACGCGCCGATCCCGGAGAGCACGTTCGGCATCTTCCGTATGTGACGGATTTCGATCATTCGTCCTCCTCGAGGACGAGGCGAGATCGTCCTTCCCGACGATGCACCGGACACGACGCGAGGCGTAGCGTCGAAGTGCGCAGAACCAACAAGTCCCTCCTTGACTTGTGAGCGGCGCGCCTTTGGGGGGCGCGCCGCTCGTTTTCTTCTAGGGTGCGGGCCTCATGGGCTATTCGGTCGTGAACATCGCCGACGTCGAGGGCTCAGGCCCCGGCAACGCGGTGAAGTTCCTGCGCCGCGAGCTCGGCGTGAGCGCGTTCGGCGTCAACTGGTTCGATCTTCCGCCGAACGGCGAGGGGCGCGAGCACGACGAGTCGGAGTCGCAGCAGGAAGAGGTGAACATCGTCATCCGTGGCGGCGGCGTCTACCGGATCGAGGGCGAGGAGGTGCCTGTGACGGCGCCGATGATCTTCCGCTTCGATCCCGGCACGACCCGGCAGCCGGTTGCAGGCCCCGACGGCCTGACGATGATCGCGGTCGGTGCGCGGCGCGGCAGCTACGAGCCGCGCGGCCCGTTTTGATCGTCCGGCTCGTGATCTGGAGCCTGGCGGACACGCAGACGAACATCGGCGAGCTGCGCCGCTACCTGCGCGACGAGGCGGTGCCGGCGTTCTCGCGCGTGCCCGGCCTGCTCTTCAAGGCCTGGTTCTCCGACGAGTCCACGGAGCGCTGGGGAGCGATCTACGTCTGGGAGTCGTGGGAGGCCTCCGAACAGGAGCTGCCCTCGCGTGCGCGCGAGCTGATCGGCAAGGACCCGGAGATCATCGAGATCTTCGACCTCGAGGCCTCCGTGTCCGTCGCCGAAGAGCTCGCAAGCCTGGGACTGGCGTTCGAGTAAAGGGCTGGAATCTGATTCGGCTCCGCCGAATCAGATTCCCGAGCCTCAGCGCGCCAACTTCTCGAGCGACGTCACGCGGTCGAGCTTCCTGTCGATCCACGCGAGGTCGCTGCCCGCGCCGCCCTCAACCGTGTCCCTTGCACGGTCGCGGGCGAAGAGGCGGTCGCTGCCCGGCCCGCCCACGAGCCGGTCGTGCCCCGCCCCGCCGTTCAGGTCGTCGTCGCCGTTGCCGCCGAGCAGCGTGTCGCTGCCGAGCCCGCCGAAGAGGCGGTCGTTGCCGCCGAGGCCGCAGATCACGTCGTTGCCGCGCGTGCCGGTGATGACGTCCGCGTGGATCGTCCCGGTGATCGTGCAGCCGCGCTCGCCGGTGCTGCTGCCCCAGCTCGGGGCGACGTCCCAGCTGCGCGCGTCGGCGAACAGGCGGTGCTGGTTCGACCCGTCCACGCCCGCGACGTAGAGGTCGCGGTTGTTCTTCGCGCCGCGGTCGCTCTCGAAGATCACGAGCCTGCCGTCCGGCGAGTACGCCGGGCGAGCGTCGAGCGCCGGGCTGTTCGTCAGCTGCCGCTGATCGGAGCCGTCGGCGCTCATCGTCCAGATGTCGAGGTTCCCCTGCGCGCCGCGGTCGGTGTCGAACGCGATCCTCCGGCCGTCAGGCGACCAGTTCGCGTTCTCGCCCCCGATGTTCGGCGCGTTCGTGAGCTGCCGCTGGTTCGAGCCGTCCGCGTTCATGATCCAGAGCTGGCGCGACCCGCCGCGCTCGCTCGTGAAGACGATCGACGCGCCGTCGGGCGACCATGCGGGATCCATGTCGTTCGCGGTGTTCGTCGTCAGTCGCGTCTCCCCCGTGCCGTCCGCGTCGATCACGTAGACGTCGTACTTGCCGCCGTTGCGGTTCGTCTCGAAGGCGATCTTCGTCGCATTCGGGTTCCAGCTCGGGTCGCCGTCGAAGCCGAGCGAGAACGTGAGCTCCCGGAGCGACGACGCGTCGGGTGCGAGCGACCAGAGATCGGTGTCCCCGCGCCGCGTCGACTCGAACGCGATCCGGCGGCCGTCGCGCGACCAGACCGGCTGGGCGTTGTTCGAGCCCCAGCCGCGCGGCAGCGTGAGCGCGACGAGCCCGCTGCCGTTCGCGTTCGCGAGCATGATCTGCCCGACGCCGCCGTCGTACGCCGACTGCCGCACGTAGGCGATCCGTCCGTTCGCTCCTGCCGATGCGCCGTGTGCCTGCCCGACCGACGCCCCGGCTGCGATCGCGAGCGCCGCGACCGCGAGTGCCATTGCCAAACGTTGCATGTCGATGCCCCTTCACGAGATGTGCTGACCGGCCGATCCTGCGCCCGAGCTGTGACGCGCCGATCAGCCACGCGTAAGCGTTCGGCGGCGGTCTGTAAAGATCGTCGTCGTGACCGCGCTGAAGATCGACGCCGACGGCGACGTTCTGCGCATCGCGATGGCGCGACCCGAGCGGCGCAACGCGTTCGACGCGCAGGTGATCGCCGAGCTGACGGACGCGTTCGCCGACGTCGGCGACGTGCGCGCAGTCGTGCTGAGCGGCGACGGTCCGTCGTTCTCGGCCGGCGCCGACGTCGAGTGGATGCGCTCGTCGGCCGACCTCACCTACGAGGAGAACATCGCCGACGCGCTTCGGCTGCGCGCGATGCTCGACGCGATCGACGGCTGCCCGGCGCCGGTCGTCGCGCGTGTGCAGGGGCACGCGCTCGGCGGCGGCTGCGGGCTCGTCGCGTGCTCGGACGTCGTGATCGCCGAGCCGTCGGCGGTGTTCGCGTTCAGCGAGGTGAAGCTCGGGATCGTGCCGGCGGTGATCTCCCCGTTCGCGCTCGCGAAGATCGGCCCCTCCGCGGCACGGCGCTGGTTCGTGACCGGCGAGCGCTTCGCGGCCGACGTCGCGCTGCGGATCGGGCTCGTCCACGAGCTCGCCGACGAGCTCGACGCCGCCGTCGACGCCGTGCTCGTCCGAGCTGCGCACCGCCGGACCGGAGGCGGCGCGCACCGCGAAGGCGCTCGCCCGCGCGCCCCGCACCGCCGAGGAGACGGCGCAGTTGATCGCCGCGCACCGCACGAGCGCCGAGGGCCAGGAGGGCCTGCGCGCCTTCCTCGAGAAGCGCGCGCCGAGCTGGCGCAGCTAGAGGCTAGTGCGACATCGAGCCGCGCGCAGAGCCGACGAGCAGCGTGCCGATCTCGCCCTTCTCGGCGTTCGCGAACGCGTGGTTCACGAAGCCGTAGACCCCGGCCGCGGGGAAGCGCGCGTCGAAGATCGCCGCGCCGCCGGGCGCGACGTCGGTCGTCTGCACGTTCCGCAGCCAGTGGGACATGTCGCCGTCCACGTACGCGCGGTCGAAGATGCCGCCGACCAGGTGGAACGGGACGACGAGGTTCGGGCCGGCGTTCACGACGTAGAAGCGCACGCGTTCGTTGGGCGCCGCGTGCAGCGGCGTTTCGTTGTACTGGAAGGCGCGACCGTTGAAGGTCGCATAGTCCGGCGTCATCGCCATCGCCTTCTCGAAGTCGAGCCGCGCGGGCGAGCTGTGGTCGGTGTACCACTCACCGGTGGTCAGCACGTACGACCGTGCTGCCGGTAGTGCGTGCACGGGGTCGACGACCATCGCGCCGTACATGCCGTTCGCGATGTGACCGACCGCCGGCGCGGTGACGCAGTGGTAGAGGTAGACACCTGGTCGCTCGGCGACGAACGAGACGTGGAGACTGTGTCCCGGCGCGACGTCGCGGTACGCCTTGTCGGGTGCGACGCGCCCGCTGTGGAAGTCGAGCGAGTGCGGCATCGAGCCGTGGTTGGTGAACGTCACCTCGAGCCGCTGGCCCTGGCGCACGTGGATGATCGGCCCGGGCACGTGGCCGTTGAACGTCCACGCCGCGTAGCGCACCCCGGGCGCAATCTCGAGCACGCGGTCCTCGACCGTGATCGCGACCCGCACGACGCGGCCGCGCGCGACCGGCGGCAGCGCGACCGGCTCGGCGACAGCCCGGTGGAGCGGGCGCACCGAGGCGACGAGCGCCGCGTGCGCAGGGGCCGCGACCGGGCGGGCGCGCGCCGGCGACGAGGGTCCCTGCATCGCCCAGGCAGCTCCCAGCCCGACCGCGGCCAGCGCCGCCGCGACCGCGACCGCACGGCCGCGGCTCGGGGTCAGGACGCCGACATCGGAGCCGCGGCCCGCTCCGCGCCGTTCGCGCTCGTCGCGCGCCTCGAGGCTGAGCCCCCAGGCGAGCAGCCACGCCACGACGAGGAGAACCGCGGACGCCGATACCCAGGCGACGTCGATCCCGAAGCCGGTGAAGATCACAACCTCTCCCTTCAGTGCGCGCGACCTGCCGGTCGATTCCCTGATCGCGCTCCTACAGAGGTTGTGCCGCAACGGCGGCCGCTTTCCAATGGTGCGTTCCCCGAAGATCGTCTAGGCCAAATCCCGTACGCGGAGTGCGTTGACTTCGGGCGACAACGCCCTATCGTCTTTGAAACAACTGCAGCAAGGGAGACGAAGTGTCCGCCGCCGCCTCGGTCCTCGTCGTCGACGACGACGCCCCGACAAGAGCGTTCGTCGCCGACGTCCTCGGGGCCGTCGGGATCGCCACGCGCCTGGCCGCGTCCGGGCAGGAGGCGATCGAGCTCGCGCGCGCGGAGCGGCCGTCGGCGGTGCTGCTCGACATCTCGATGCCCGGCATCTCCGGCTACGAGACGTGCCACCAGATGCGCCAGCTCTACGGGCCGTCGCTGCCGATCGTGTTCGTATCAGGCGAGCGCGTCGAGGCTTACGACCGCGCGGCGGGCCTGCTGCTGGGCGCCGACGACTACCTCTTGAAGCCGTTGTCCGAGGACGAGCTACTCGCACGGATGCGCACGCTGATCGCGCGCGCCGAGGCCGAGGCGGTCCCCCTCACGCCGCGCGAGCGCGAGGTGATCAACCTGCTCGCCGAGGGCCTGAGCGGGCGCGAGATCGCCGAGCGTCTCGTGATCGCCCCGAGCACGGCGGCGAAGCACATCGAGCACGTGGTCGGGAAGCTCGGCGTGCGCAGCCGCTCGCAGGCGATCGCGAAGGCCTACCGCCTGCGCATGATCTAGAAGAGCTAGCGGCGAAGCGCGACCGGCTGGGCTGACGGCGGAGGCGTAGCTCGTGCCGCCTGCGATCTCGACGCGGTAGCTGCCGGGCCGCAGCGAGCGCGCGAACGTGCCGGTCGAGCGTGCGACGGGACGCCACTCGTTCTTCGTCAGGCGCTCGACCGCCAGGGGCAACCGCGGCGTCACGAGCACACGCAGCTTCGTCCCGTCGGCGCGCAGCGTCACGCGCGGCGCGACCTGCAGCGTGACGTCGTCACCGGCGAGCCCGTTGTAGGCGAGCCGGTACTGCGTCGAGCGCATCGCGGGCACGGTCACGGCGAAGTGCCCAGACGCGGCGGCACGCACCGGGCGGATGGTCGTCCAGCCGGCGCCGTCCTGGACCTGCAGACGCGCGCGCCCGAGCCCACGCAGCCAGCCGGTCATCCGCACCTTCGAGCCGAAGAGCGCGCGGTCCGGCACCTCGTCGAGCGTCATCGCCCGCACCGCGAAGTCGGTCGAGCCGAGCTTGAACTTCTTGCGGATCACCTGCCCTTCGAAGCGCTTCCACTTGCCGCCGGCCAGCACGCGCACGGCTTCGGCGCGGTCCGACGAGTTCTCGACGACCTGCAAGTCGGTCACGTCGTGCACGTGCAAGACGCGCGCTACCTGCGCGGCAGGCAGCGTGACGGTCGGCCAGACGTGGTGCGGCGAGATGTAGTCGTAGGGATCGCTCACCGAGACGAGGTACGGCACCTGGTGCGAGCGCGGCCACGCGTCGTGCACCGACGACGTACGGCCGCCCGAGGTCGAGAAGTAGTAGGCAGCGATGATGCGGTCGCGCCAGACGAGCACCTGCCCGGCCGTCGCGCCGACCGCGATGTTCGTCTCGTCGCGCTCCGCGCGGATCCCGCCGTACATCTGCGAGCGCTGGTCGGGGAAGAGGTCGAAGTCCTTGTTCGGGTGCAGTGTCGCGAGCGTGTACGAGCGCGCGGCCACCGACTGCGCCTCGTACGTCTGCACGTGCCAGCCCTTCGGCGCCTCCCACGGCACGACGCCGCGCAGGTAGCGATCGAGCGGCAGCACATTGACCGCCATCAGTCCTGCCGGCTTCGCCTTCACGACGATCGAGCCGCGGTACCCCGCCCCGCCGAGCGTCAGCGGCTGCGCGCCCGGATCGAACCGGATCGGCTGGCGCAGGTGCTTGTGCCTGAGCATGAACTTGCGGTTCACGACGACCGCGCGGGCCGGCAGGTGGAGCGTCTTGCCCCGCGCGTCGACGACGACGAACGGCGCAGCCGAGCCGATGCGCACCGAGTCCTGCTTCTCGGCCAGCAACACGCGCACGTCGCGCGGGTCGGCGATCGCGACGTGCGTCGTCGGGTAGTAGTGCGCGAGGATCTGCTTGTAGTCGAGCCCGTGGCGCGCGTACCCCTCGGCGCCCCACTGGCTCATCCCGACCCCGTGGCCCCACCCGCGGCCATCGAGGAGGAAGACCGTGCCGGCGGCGCCCGAGGCGGGAAGCGCGAGTGCGGCGAGAACCGCTGCGATCCAAACCCTCAACGGACCGGCAGAGTAGCCTCGTGCGGGGGCTTCTGCTACTCACCGGCGCCGTCGTCTTCATCGACACGCTCTTCTTCGCGGCGCTGACGCCCCTCCTCCCTCACTACGCCGAGACCCTCGGTCTCGGCAAGACCGGCGCCGGGGTGCTCGCGGCCGCGTACCCGGCCGGCGTGCTGGTCAGCGCGCTCCCGAGCGGCGTCGTGGCCGGCAAGATCGGCGTCAAGCCGACGGTCGTGATCGGGCTCTCGCTGATCGGCGTCTGCACGGTCCTCTTCGGCCTCGCCCAGGAGGCCTGGCAGCTCGACCTGGCCCGCTTCGCGCAGGGCGTCGCCTCGGCGCTGACCTGGACCGGCGCGCTCGGCTGGCTCGTCACCGAGGCGCCGCCCGACCGGCGCGGCCGCATGATCGGCAACGCCTTCGCGGCCGCCGTCGTCGGGGCGCTCTTCGGGCCGGTCGTCGGCGGGCTCGCGTCGGTCGTCGGTGTCGGCTGGACGTTCGGAGCGATCGGGGTCGCGGCCTTCGCGCTCGTCGCGTGGGCGCTCGCGACGCCGAGCTCCGGTGAGGAGGAGCCGCAGAGCCCGCGCCGCCTGTTCGGCGCGCTCCGCGACCGAGGCATCCTCTCCGCCGCCTGGTTCGTGCTCCTCCCCGCGCTCCTCTTCGGGACGATGTCCGTCCTGGCGCCGCTCCGGCTCAGCGACCTGGGCTTCGGCGCGGTCGCGATCGGAGCGGTCTTCCTCTGCTCGGCGGCGTTCGAGGCCGTGAACAACGTCTTCCTCGGCCGCGCCTCCGACCGCTACGGGCCGCTCGTGCCGATCACCGTCGGGCTGATGGCGTCGATCGTCGTCGCGGCGCTCCTCCCCTGGCCGGACAACCGCTTCGTGCTCGGGGCGGCGGTCGTCGCGGCCGCGATCGCGTTCGGCACGTTCTTCACGCCGGGGATGACGCTCGTCTCGAACGTCGCCGAGGAACGCGGGCTGCAGTTCCGGTACTCGTCGTCGCTGCTCAACATCGCCTGGGCGCCCGGCCAGACGCTCGGCGCGGCGGGCGGCGGCGCGCTCGCGCACGCTGACCACGGACGCGGTTCCGTACCTGCTCCTCTCGGGCGTCTGCGCGGTCACGCTCGCGGCCGTCAGGCGGCGCACCAGCATCTAGGGTGCGGCCGTGCAGAAGGTGCTCGTCGCGAACCGCGGCGAGATCGCGCTGCGCGTCTTTCGCGCCGCGCGCGAGCTCGGCCTCGGCACGGTCGCCGTCGTCGCGCCCGACGACGCCGGCTCGCTGCATGCGCGCTCGGCCGACGAGACGGTCGAGATCGGCTCGTACCTCGACGCCGAGGAGCACATCCGCGCCGCGCGGAGAGTCCGGCGCCGACGCGATCCATCCCGGGCTACGGCTTCCTCGCCGAGAACGGCGACTTCGCCGAGGCGGTCGAGGCAGCCGGGCTGACGTGGGTCGGCCCGCCGCCCGACGCGCTGCGCGCGCGGCGGCGACAAGCTCGCGGCGAAGCGGATCGCGGCGGAGGCCGGCGTGCCGACCGTTCCCGCGGCCGACGAGCCGCCGCTGATCGTGAAGGCGGCCGCCGGCGGCGGCGGCCGCGGCATGCGCGTCGTGCGCGACCGCGCCGAGCTCGACGACGCGCTCGAGGCCGCGCACGCCGCGAGGCGCAGGCGGCGTTCGGCGACGACCGCGTCTACCTCGAGCGCTACGTCGAGCGGCCGCGCCACGTCGAGATCCAGCTGCTCGCCGACGCGCACGGCACGGTGCTCTCGCTCGGCGAGCGCGACTGCTCGGTCCAGCGGCGCCACCAGAAGGTGCTCGAGGAGTCGCCGTCGCCCGCGCTCGACGCCGACCTGCGCGCGCGGATGAGCGACGCCGCGGTGCGCTTCGCGCGCGGCGATCGGCTACGTCGGCGCCGGCACCGCCGAGTTCGTGCTCGACGGCCGCGACTTCTACTTCCTCGAGCTGAACGGGCGCATCCAGGTCGAGCATCCGGTGACCGAGGCGGTGACCGGCGATCGACCTCGTGCAGTGGCAGCTGCGCATCGCGCGCGGCGAGCGGCTCGACGTGCAGGTCCGGAGCTGCGCGGCGCCGCGGTCGAGGTGCGGCTGTACGCCGAGGACCCGCGCACGTTCCTGCCGCAGGCGGGCCGCGTCGAGACGCTGCGGCTGCCGAGCGTCGGTGCGCGTCGACACCGGCGTCGCCGAGGGCGACGAGGTCGGCACGTCGTACGACCCGATGATCGCGAAGCTGATCGCGAGCGGCGCGACGCGCGACGAGGCGCTCGACCGGCTCGCCGCCGCGCTCGCGGAGACCGAGGTCGTCGGCGTGACGACGAACCTGCCGTTCCTGCGCTGGCTCGTCGCGCACCCGGCGTTTCGCGCCGGCGAGGCGACGACCGCGTTCCTCGTCGAGTACCCGCCGCTCTCGGCGCCGCCGGCGCGCGCTTCCCGACGACGTCTGGCGCGGCGCCGTTCCGCCTCAACCTGCCGGCGCCGCCGCCGCAGCCGCCGCCCGACGTCGACACGCCGCGGCGCACGAGCACGTGCGCCGGCGGCGCCTCGAGCACGATCACGGCGCCGATGCCGGGCACGGTGATCAGGGTCACGTTCACGAAGGCTCAACAGTCAAGGCCGGCGAGCCGCTCGTCGTACTGGAGGCGATGAAGATGGAGACGCCGCTGCTCGTCCCCGTTCGACGCGACCGTGTCGCGCCGTCCACGTCGCAGGAAGGTGATCGTGTCGCGGGCGGCGCGGTGCTGGTCGAGCTGGGCGACTAGCGCGCTCGCTCGTCGCCGCGCTGCTGCGCTGCGGGTGCGGCAGCACTTGGCATGCGACGTTCGACGTCGCACGGCGTCGGCAAGGACCAGTACTGGGTCGTGCAGGCGAAGGGCAAGCCGAAGGCGGTCGTCGTGCTCCTGCACGGGCTCGGCCCGAACTCGGGCGAGCAGCTCGAGCCGTGGCAGGCGCACCTCGCCGGCGCGGCTACGACGTGGTCTATCCCGCGCTACGAGCAGCCGCCGCCCGACCTGAACGCGCGCAACAACATCGTCGGCGCCGTCGGCCGCGCGCTCGGCGACCTCGGCCGGCCGAAGGTGCCGCTCGTGCTGCGTCGGCCACTCGCGCGGCGGCCGGCTCGCCGTCGAGGCGGCGGCGTTCCTGAAGCCGCGGCTCGTGATCGCGTTCTATCCCGGGCCAGATCAACCCGCAGTTCGAGCCGCCGACGAACTTCAAGCTGATCCCGCCGACGACCGACATCTGGCTCTTCGTCGGCGACAAGGACCGCAGCGTCGGCAACACGGGCGCGCTCGAGCTCGACGAGCGGCTGCTCACACTTCGGCTTTCCCGGCAAGCGGATCCACGGCGCGGTCATCCACTCGAAGGGCTTCACCGCCGACCACATGTCGGTCTACGACCTGAGCCCGGCCGCGAAGCGCGCGATCTGGGACCGCACCGACCGCCTGATCGAGCAGGCGACCGGCTAAAACAGCTTCTGGAGCTTCATGGCGGCGCCCATGTCGCCCTTGATCTTCAGCTTCCCGGTCATGTACGCGGTCGTCGGGTTCTGCTCGCCCGGCCATGATCTTCTCGAACGTCTCGCTCGACGTGGAGATCGTCGCGTCGGTGTCGTCGCCGCCGTCCTGCGTGACATTGATCGCGCCGTCGCGGACGTCGACCCGCCAGCGACCTTCGCCTTCGATATCGAACAGATAGGAGTTGTCCATCCCGGCAAGCTTGGCCGGATCGGCGCGGGACTCGAGGCTGTCGAAGAACTGCTGGGCTGGCACAGGGCTCCTTTTCGGGTCGGGGGTTGGGGGCGCAACGCTATCGCAGGACAACATCAGTCGACGCCGCGCAGCGAGCCGCGGTAGCATCGCGGCCCGATGCGGGTGGAGACCAGGGAGCCGTCCGGGTCCGACGTGCGGGCGAGCATCGACTCCGGCCTGACGGCCGGAGAGGTCCGCCGCACGGACACGGAGCTGCGCATCGGGCCGCCTGCGCGACTGGACGCCGACGGCCGGCGGACCGCGGCCGCCTGGGCGGCGCGCGCGCTGCGCTCGGCAGGGGGGTCGATCAGTTGGAGCGCCGACGACGAGGAGCAGGTGCGCGCCATCGTCGAGGGCACCGCCTACGGCGCCTACGACCCGGGAATCTTCAAGCGCGGCTACGACGACCGGCCCGAGCTGACGCTCGTGCTCGACGCGCCGCCCGAGCTGCACGACCTCGCTCAGCGGCAGGCGACGATCGCGCGCCACCTCGACGCGGCCCGCGACCTCGCGAACCGTCCCCCGAACGACCTGACACCGGTCGCGCTCGCCGCGCACGCGAAAAGCCACACGTTCCCCCACCTGTCCGTCGAGTCGCACGGGCGCGACTGGATCGAGGCGCAGGGCATGGGTGCCTTCGCGGCCGTCGCCTTCGGCAGTGCGGAGGACCCGCAACTGATCGTGATGCGCTACGACCCCCCGGGCGCGAACGCGGAGCTCACGCTCGGGCTCGTCGGGAAGGCGATGACCTTCGACTCGGGCGGCGTGTCGCTGAAGCCCGCGCTGCGCATGCAGGACATGAAGGGCGACATGTGCGGCGGCGCGGCCGTGATCGAGGCGACCATGGCGATCGCGGAGCTGGGGCTTCCGGTACGGCTGTTGACCGTCGTGGCGTCGACGGAGAACATGCAGGACGGCCGCGCGTACAAGCCGGGCGACATCCTGCGGGCGTCGAACGGCAAGACGATCGAGATCATCAACACCGACGCCGAGGGCCGGCTGATCCTCGCCGATGCGCTCCACTACGCGCGCGAGAGCGGCGCGAGCCACATCGTCGACTTCGCGACGCTGACCGGCGCGATGTCGGTCGCGCTCGGCGACCTCTACGCCGGCTGGTTCTCGAACGACGACGAGCTCGCGGCGCAGATCGACGCCGCGTCGCACGCGAGCGGCGACCTCGCTTGGCGCTTCCCGCTGCATCCGCGCTACCGCCGCTACGTCGACTCGGACTTCGCCGACATGAAGAACGGCTCGGAGCTGCGCGAGGCGGGCGCGGTGCTCGCTGCGGAGTTCCTGCGCGAGTTCACCGGCGAGGGCCCGTGGGCGCACTTCGATATCGCAGGCCCGGCATTCCTCTCGCGCAAGCGACCCGACTACGCACTCGACCAGGGCGGCACCGGCTACGGCGTGCGCTTGATCGTCGAGCTCGCGCAGCGGTTCGCAGCATGAACTTCGACCTCGAGCACGAGCATCAGCTGCTCCGCGACACCGTGCGCAGCTTCGCGCTGGAGAAGGTCGCGCCGGTCGCCGAGGAGCTCGACCGCGAGCACCGCTTCCCGTACGAGATCGTGGCCGAGCTCGCCGAGCTCGGGCTGATGGGCATGACGATCCCCGAGGAGTACGGCGGCGCCGGCACCGACACGCTCTCGTACGCGATCGCGGTCGAGGAGCTGACGCGAATCGACTCGTCGGTGGCGATCACCGTCGCGGCGCACCACTCGCTCGGCACGCTGCCGATCTACTACTTCGGGAGCGAGGAGCAGAAGCGCGAGTGGCTGCCCGACCTCGCGTCGGGCCGCAAGCTCGCCGCCTTCGGCCTGACCGAGCCGAACGCCGGCTCGGACGCCGGTGCGACGCGCACGACCGCGAAGCTCGACGGCGGCGAATGGGTCGTCGACGGCGCGAAGATGTTCATCACCAACGCCGGCACCGACATCAGTTCGTGCGTGACGATCACCGCACGCACCGGCGACGACGAGATCTCGAACATCGTCGTCCCGAACGGCGCCCCCGGCTACGTGATCTCCGAGCCGATGCAGAAGCTCGGCTGGCGCGCTTCCGACACACGCGAGCTCAGCTTCCAGGGCGCGCGCGTCCCGGAGGGGAACCTGCTCGGCCCGCGCGGCCAGGGGTTCCAGCAGTTCCTGCAGATCCTCGACGGCGGCCGCATCTCGGTCGCCGCGATGGGCGTCGGCCTCGCCCAGGGCGCATACGACCTCGCGTACGCCTACGCGAAGGAGCGGGAGCAGTTCGGCAAGCCGATCGCGAAGTTCCAGCCGGTACAGGACAAGCTCGTCGACATGGCGACGGAGATCGAGGCCGCGCGCGCGCTCGTCTACAAGGCTGCCTGGGAGAAGGACCAGGGCCGCGACTTCCGCCGCGCCGCCGCGATGGCGAAGCTGTTCTCGGGTGAGCTCTCTCACCGCGCCGCGAACTGGAGCCTCCAGATCCACGGCGGCTACGGCTTCATGGACGAGTACGCCATCTCGCGCCTCTACCGCGACCAGAAGATCCTCGAGATCGGCGAAGGGACGAATGAGGTTCAGCGCATGGTGATAGCGCGGCACCTTGGGCTCTAGCCGGCGTCTTCGCGTTCTCGCGCTCACGGCGGTGACGGCACTCGCACTCGCGGCGGCGGCCGGCGCGCACCTCTCGATCAACCCGGCGAGCGTGCAAACGGGCGCCCTCGTCGACCTCGTGTTCTCGGTGCCGAACGTCGGCAACGCGGTCGGCATCGACCACGTGACACTGGGCATCCCGCAGGACTTCGACCTCGACGACGTCGAGGCGAAGCCGGGCTGGACGCAGTCGCGTACGGGCCAGGCCGTGACGTGGTCGGGCGGGATGATCCCGAAGGGGACGTTCGCGCGCTTCGCGATCCGCGGCACGGCGCCGTCCAAGCCGGAGACCGTGCTGTTCAACGTGCTCGTCGGCGACCGTCTGGGCAAGTCGATCACCTACCGCGTCGGCCTCGACGTCGCGTCCACGACGAACGAGGACACCGGCGCGCGCTCGCTCGGCAAGGCGGCCCTCGGCGTCGCGATCGCGGGCGGCGTGGTCGCGCTCGGCGCGCTCTTCCTCGGGCTGTACCTCTGGCTGCGACCGCCTCCCCTGTGACGATCCGGTTGTCCTGTTAGCCTCACGCTCCGTGCTGCTGTTCCGGCAGTTCGTGAACGAGGATCTGGGTTGCGCCTCGTATCTGGTGGGTGACAGACAGGCCTCCGTCGCCGTCGTCGTCGACCCCGCCTTCGCGATCGAGCAGTATCTCGAGGCCGCCGAGCAGGAGGGCGTGCGCATCGAGCGCGTGCTCGAGACGCACACGCACGCCGACCACGTCAGCGGCCACGGCCGTTTCGCGCTCGAGCACGGTCTGCCCGTCGCGATCTCGCCGATCGCGGAGCCCGAGTACCCGTACGAGCCGCTCGAGGACGGGCAGGTCGTCGAGGTCGGTGCGGTGCGCATCCGCGTGCTGCACACGCCCGGGCACCGCCCGGAGCACTGCGCATTCGTCGTCGATGACGAGCTCGTGCTCACCGGCGACTCGCTGTTCGTCGGGGCCGCGGCGCGGCCCGACCTCGCGGTCGCCGCGCGCGAGGGCGCCGAAGATCTCTTCCGCTCGCTGGAGCGGCTCGCGGCGCTCGGCGACGGCGTGCGCGTGTACCCCGGTCACGTCGCGGGCTCGCTCTGCGGCGGCGGGATGAGCAGCGAGACCACGTCGACGATCGCGAAGGAGCGGCTGACGAACGATGCGCTGCACTTCCGCGACGCGCAGGAGTTCGTGCTGGTCTCGGCATCCGTCTCGACGCCGCGCCCGCCGACGACCGAGCTCGTCGTCACGCTCAACCGAGGGCCGTGGGTCGCGTGGCCGGGCGACCTGCAAGAGCTGCCCGAGCCGGGCGAGGCGACGGTGCTCGACGTGCGCCCGTTCTGCGCGTACACGGCGGGGCACATCCCGGGCGCGATCAGCGTGCCGGTCTGCGGCGGCTCGTTCGGGACGAAGGCCGGCTTCGTGCTCGTCCCCGGCGAGCGCGTCGTGCTGCACGCCGGCTCCGCCGGCGAGGCGCAGGAGGCGGCGCACAAGCTCTGGGCCGTCGGGCTGCTGGACGTCGCGGGCTACGTGCTCGCGCCGAACGCGCGCGAGACGCTCGCGACGCTCGACGTCGACGAGCTGCGCGAGCTACTCGAGTCACCCGACCTGCAGCTCGTCGACGTGCGCGAGACGACCGAGCGCGACACCGGCTACATCCCCGGGTCACAGAACGTCCCGTACCGGCTGCTGCGGAAGCTCGGCTGCGGCGCGCTCGACCGTTCACGCCCCGTCGTCACGGTCTGCGAGAGCGGCCAGCGCGCGGCGATCGCCGCGTCGCTGCTCCAGCGCGAGGGCTTCGACGTGCGCGCCGTCGCCGACGGCGGCATCGCCGACTTCGCAGACACGGTGGCGTTCAGGCGCTGCGGAAGCTGAACCTGGTTCGCGGGGTTTGCGAACCAGGTTCACGAGTCTGGAACGTCAGCGCGATTTCACGACGTTCGGCGGAGAGCCGCGATCTCCGAGGAAACGCGCGAACCTGGTTCAAAGAGCGAACCAGGTTCGTCTAGCGGAACCGGTCGACCCTGTAGCCGCGCGACTCGAGCGCACCGATCAGGTGGTTGCAGTGCGACTCGTCGCGCGTGATCACGGTCAGCGAAACCTCGGTCTCGACGACGTCGATCGCCATCCCCTCGCGGTGATGCTCGACGGAGACGACGTTGCCGCGCTCGGCGGCGATCAGCTCGAGCAGCTCGACGAGCGAGCCGGGCCGGTCGGCGATGCGCGTGCGGAAGACGAGGTAGCGCCCGGCGAGCGTCAGGCCGTGACGCATGACCGAGATCAGCATCGTCGGGTCGATGTTGCCGCCGGAGAGGAGCACGCAGACGTCGCCCGTGCCGCCGACGGTGCCGTCGAGGACGGCGGCGGTCGACGCCGCACCCGCGCCTTCGACCACGAGCTTCGCGCGCTCGAGCAGCAGCGTGATCGCCTCCGAGATCGACTCGTCGTCGACGTGGACGATGTCGTCGAGCAAGTCGTCGAGGATCGACATCGTCAGCTCGCCGGGGTGCTTGACCGCGATCCCGTCGGCGATCGTGCCACGGCCGGTCTTGCCCGCCTGCACGCCGACGAGACGCGCGCCCGGCCGGAGCGCGCGGAGCGCGATCGCGATCCCGGAGGCGAGCCCGCCGCCGCCGACGGGCAGCACGAACGTCTCGACGTCGCGCAGCTCGTCTGCGAGCTCGAGCCCGATCGTCCCCTGACCGGCGATCACCGCCTCGTCCTCGAACGCGTGCACGAACGTCGCGGAGGTCTCGCGCGCTCGATCGGTCGCAGCCGCGAGCGAATCGTCGAAGCCCGCGCCGGCGAGCACGGTCTCCGCGCCGTAGTTGCGCGTCGCCTCGACCTTCGCCATCGGCGCGTCCTGGGGCATGAAGACCGTCGCCTTGATCCCCAGCTCCCGCGCCGCCCAGGCGACCGCCTGGCCGTGGTTGCCGGCACTCGCGGCGATCACGCCTGCGGCGCGCTCCTCGTCGCCGAGCTGCGACAGCTTGTTCACTGCGCCGCGCACCTTGAACGAGCCGGTGCGCTGGAGATTCTCCGCCTTCAGCCACACCTTGCGCTGCGCGCGCCGCGAGAGCGTCTCGGAGCCGTAGACGGGCGTGACGCGCGCGTGTCCGATCACGCGACCCCGGGCGGCTTCGACGTCAGCGAGTGTGGGCGCGGTCTTCGTCGCCAATGTGGAACACCTTCTCAAGGATGTCACGCACCGCCGTCAGCGGGTCGAGCTTTCGCTCCTGCACCTCGTGGAGCAGCCGCCGCAACTCGGGGTCGTCGCCGACCGCCTGCTCGATGTGACGGCGGGCGCGCGCGGACGCGACCTGGAAGACCTCGCGGGCCAGGTTGCGGCGCCGGCGCCGCTCGAGCTCTCCCTCTGCGTCGAGCCACGCGCGGTGCTCGGCGATCTTCTCGGCGAGCGTCTCGAGGCCCTCGCCGCGCATCGCCTCGGTGAGCACGATCGGCGGGCTCCACCCGTCGCGCGGGCCGAGCGAGAGCACCTGCCGCACCTCGTTCATCATCGTCTTCGCCATCGGGTGGTCCATCTTGTTGATGGCGATCACGTCGGGGATCTCCATGATCCCGGCCTTCAGCGCCTGGATCGAGTCCCCGGAGCCGGGCATGAGCGCGAGCACGACGGTGTCGGCGATCGCGAGCACGCCGACCTCGCTCTGCCCGGTGCCGACCGTCTCGAGGTAGACGACGTCCTTGTGCGCCGCGTCGAGCACGAGTAGCGCCTGCAGCGTCGTCTCGGCGAGCCCGCCGAGGTGCCCGCGCGTGCCCATCGAGCGGATGAACACGTCCGGGTCGAGAAAGTGCTCGGTCAGGCGGATGCGGTCGCCGAGCAGGGCACCCTGCGTGAACGGGCTCGACGGGTCGACCGAGATCACGCCGACGGTCTGCTCCCGTGCGCGGGCGATGCGGATCAGCCCGGAGACGAGGCTCGACTTGCCGACGCCGGGCGGCCCGGTCAGGCCGACCGCGTACGCATGGCCCGTCTCGGGATAGAGGTCGTGGACGACCTGGTAGGCGAGCTCGTCGCCGTTCTCGACGAGCGTGATCGCGCGCGCGAGCGCGCGCCGGTCGCCGGTGCGAACCGCCTCCACGAGCGTCTCCCGTGTCCAGTCCCGGCGCGCGGCCACGGGCGCGAATGCTACGTCGCCGGCTCGCTGCCGACGGCGGCTGCCGGCTGCTCGCGCCGGAAGAGCGCGAAGGCGGTTGCCCCGCCCAGCACGAGCAGCCCGGCCGCGAGCACGTAGACCCAGCGCGGCCCGATGCTGTCGGTGAGCGCGCCGGCGGTGACCATCGCGAGGCCGAGCACGGCGTTGTGCACGCTGATGATCACGGTGAACGCGCGTCCCCGCAGGTGGTCGGGAGTGTTCCGCTGCACGATCAGCACGGTGATCGGGAACGTGAGCCCGTTGCCGAAGCCGGCGAGGACCATCGCGGCCGCCGCGACCCAGATGTTGGGCGCGATCCCCGCGATGAAGAGCCCCGCCGCCCACGGCAGGAACACGGTCGGGTAGAGCGCGCGCACGTCGCGCCGCTCGACGAGCCCGCCGCTGACGAGGCTCCCGAGCACGAGCCCGATCCCCGTCGCGGTCCAGAGCAGGCCGTAGCCGAACGCGCCGCGGTCGAGCGCACGCTCGGCGAGGAAGATCTCCGAGACGTTGTTGAAGCCGACGGCGATCATCGCGAGCCCGAACGCGACGAGCGCGGTCAGGAGCGCGGTCGAGCGGCGGAACGCGACGAGCCCGTCGGCGAGGTCGCGCCAGTGGCCGCGCGTCAGCGCCTGCTCGCTCTGCAGCAGACGGCCCGGGATGCGGACGAGCAGCAGCGCCGAGAAGAGGAAGGTCGCGGCGTTGATCCAGTAGACGACGTCGGCGCTCCACACGCTGACGATGAAGCCGCCGAGCACCGGTCCGACCGCGGCCGCGGCCCAGTCGGTCGCCTGCAGCAGCGACGTGCCGTGCGCGAGGTCCTCGTCGTCGAGGAGGTTCGGCACGCCGGCGAGCACGGCCGGGCGGAAGAACGAGTTCGCGAACCCGGCGACGGCGGCGAGCACGATGATCGCCGCCGGGGTGTGCACGAACACGAGTGCAGCGAAGACGACGAGACGCACGAGGTCGGCGTTCACGATCAGCCGCTTGCGCGAGCGGCGGTCGATCAGCGGGCCTGCCACCAGACCGACGATCACCGACGGCAGGAAGGTGACGACGAAGAGCAGGCTCACCCACCACGGCGACTCGGTGCGCGCGGTCAGGTCGGCGGTGAGTGCGATCGTGGCCATCCACGTGCCGAGCCCCGAGCCGAGGGTCGCCGCGAAGAGCAGCCGGAAGCTGCCGGGGCGCCGCAGTAGCACCAACTGGCGTCGAAGAGGCGACGACGGCACGCGCCGCGCAGCGTAGGCGATCCGGCGGCGGGCTAGGCCCGCTGGAGCACGCGGCCGAGGACGTCGGCGAGCATGTCGAGCTCCTCGGGCGTGCCGACGGAGATGCGGATCGCCGTCGGCGAGCCGAAGCCTGCGAGCGGCCGGACGATCACGCCTTCGTGCAGGAGCCGGTCGAAGAGCTCGTTCGGCGTCGGCACCGGTCTCGACGTAGAGGAAGTTGCCGACGGAGGGCACCGGCTCGAGCCCGTGGTCGCGGAGCAGCGACTCGAGCCGCGCCACGCCCTGCTCGTTCAGCTCGCGCCGCCTGGCGAGCTCGTCGCCGGCGTCGAGGCTCGCAAGCGCCGCCACCTGTGCGGGCGTCGTGATGTCGAATGGGCGACGCACCTTCGCCATCGCCCCGCACACGGACCGCGGCCCGACGGCGTAGCCGACGCGCAGGCCGGCGAGGCCGTAGATCTTCGAGAACGTGCGCAGGACGACGACGCGCCGGCCCTGCTTCAGGTAGCGCTCGACGGCGTCGGGGTAGTCAGGACGGTCGATGTACTCGAAGTACGCCTGGTCGACCACGGTGAGCACGTGCTCCGGCACCGCGTCGAAGTACCGGTCGAGCTCGTCCGTCGTGTTCATCGTCCCGGTCGGGTTGTTCGGGTTGCAGATGTAGACGAGCTTCGTCCGCGGCGTGACGGCCGCGACGAGCGCGTCGAGGTCGTAGCGCTGGTCGACCAGCGGAACGAGCGTGGTGGTCCCGCCCTGCTTGCGGGCGTAGATCACGTAGCTCGGGAAGGACGGCCAGCCGCAGACGATCTCGTCGCCCGGGTCGACGATCGCCTGGCTGAGCATGTCGATGCAGCCGTCCGCGCCGGCACCGACGCACACCTCGTCGAGGGCGACGCCGTGCCGTTCGGCGAGCGCTGCATGCAGCCGGTAGACGCCGCCGTCCGGGTAGCGGTTCAGCTCGATCGCGGCGCGCGCCATCGCCTCCTGCGCGGCCGGGAACGGTCCGAACGGCCCCTCGTTCGACGCGAGCTTGATCACGCGCTCGAGCCCGAGCTCGCGCTGCACGTCCTCGACCGGCTTCCCCGGCTGGTAGGGCGTCAGCGCGTTGACGGTCGGCCGGAAGAACGCGTCCGCCAGGTCTGTGAAGCCGCCGCTCACGTCTCGGACCCTACCGGCAGCCCGTAGGCTCCGTTCGTGCCCGAGCTCGGCCTGTTCCCGCTGCCGATCGTGCTCGTTCCGACCGAGCGGATCCCGCTGCACATCTTCGAGCCGCGCTACCGCGAGCTGATTGCCGAGTGCATCGAGCACGGCGAGGAGTTCGGGCTCGTGCTTGCGACCGGCGACGGCGCGGTGCACGAGATCGGCACGCGCGCGGCGGTCGCGCAGGTGCTCGAAGTGCTCGACGACGACGCGATGAACATCGTCGTCGAGGGCGGCGAGCGCTTCCGGCTCGTCGACCTGACGTCGGGCCGGTCCTTCACGACCGGGATCGTCGAGACGGTCGAGGACGAGGACGAGCCGCCGCTCGAGGCCGATGTCGAACGCGCGACCGAGGTCTTCCGCCAGCTCGCGGAGGCGGCCGACAGCGACGTCGACCTCCCCGACCCGCGGTCGCCGCTCTACGACTTCGAGCTCACCGCGCGGGTCGACTTCGCCGTCTCGTCGAAGCAGGAGCTGCTCGCGATGACCTCGCCGCGGGCGCGGATGAAGACGCTGATCGGACTGCTCGAGATCGCGCTCGAGGCAGTGCAGCTCGAAGCCGTGCTGCGCGAGCGCGCGAGCCGCAACGGCAAGGTCTCGCCACTCGACTCGGAAAGCTGACGGGAGGCGCCGCCTCGAGCAGCCTGGTTCCGCGAACCAGGCTGCCGCGTTTCTTCGCGAGCGCGCGGCAGGCCGAACCCAACTTCGTGATGACTCATCACGAAGTTCTCGCGGCGCTCAGCCGACGACGACGCCGTCGCCGCCGCGGCGCTCGTCGCCCGCGGCCGCGAGCCCGCCGCCCGGGAGCACCTCGACGGCGTTCGTGCCGCCGAAGAACAGGTTGCGGCGGCGCCAGCGGACGACGTCGTAGCCGGCGGCCTCCACCTGTTCGAGCACGCCGGCGTCGAAGCCGCCCTCGCAGTGCAGGTGCGGCTCGTCGACGTGCACGCGCGGGAAGTCGATCGCCTCGGCGACGCCGAGCCCGTGCGCGACGACGTTCGCGATCACCTGCATGATCGCGCCGCGCAGCCGCACCGAGCCCGCGCTGCCGACGACGAGCCGCGGGCCGCTCCTCGCCGACGACGACGGTCGGCGCCATCATGCTCGTCAGCCGCCTGCCCGGCGTCGCCGGGCCGCCGGCGACGAGGTCGTACTCGCCGAGCATGTTGTTCAGGTGGATGCCGGTCCCGGGGACGATCACGCCGGACCCGGAACCGGTCGAGGAGGAGAGCGACGCGGCGTTTCCGTCGACGTCGACGGCCGAGACGTGCGTCGTTCCCGCCGGCGCCGGCTCTCGGCCCGCGGGTGCCTGTGCCGCGATGCGCGCGACGCCGGCGGCGAGGCCCTCGTCGGAGAGCAGGCGACTCGCGAGACCTCCGCGGTGCAGCGCCGACGTGAAACGGCCGTCGCGCGCGCGTGTCTGCTCGCGCATCACCTCGGCGAGCCCGACGATTGCTTCGGCGCTGCCCACCGGGCCGGCGCCGACGCGCTCGAGCAGCCCGAGCCCGTAGGCGATCAGGATGCCGCCGGAGGACGGCGGCGGGTTCGACACGACCTCGTGCCCGCGGAAGCGCGCGTGCACCGGCCGGCGCCAGACGACGCGGTAGGCCTCGAGGTCCTCGCGCGTGACCCCGCCGTGGCCGTCCATCGCGACGGCGATCGCCGTCGCGAGCTCGCCGCGATAGAGCACGTCGGCGCCGGACTCGGCGATCCGCTCGAGCGTCCCGCCGAGGTCGGGCAGCCGCAGCTCGTCGCCGGGCAAGAGGCGGCCGCCGTCGGGACGGCTGTAGACGCGCCGCCCTTCGCCGGTGTGGCGAAGGATCCGGTCGAGGATCGCGTGCAGGTGCGCCTGCTGCTTGGAGAGCTCGACGCCGCCGCGCGCCAGCTCGATCGCGGGCTGCAGCAGCTCGCGCCAGGGCAGCCGGCCGTAGCGGCGGTGCACCGCCTCGAGCCCGGCGGCGGCGCCCGGCACGGCGCACGAGGCCTCGCCGATGTCTGAAGACCTGCGTCGTCTCGCTGTCGCCGCCGAAGCCGACGTCGATCGCGTGCATCTCGGCGTCCGGCGGCACGGGCCGCCCCATCCCGGGGGTCGCGACGAAGAAGTCGGCGACCCGCGGCGGCCGGCCTCCGGCCGGGAGGACGAGCGCGAAGCCGCCCGCGCCGGGGCCGGTCAGCGGGCTTTCGGCCACCCAGGCGGCGAAGGCGGCGGCCACGCACGCGTCGACGGCGTTCCCGCCTTCCTCCAGCACGCGCGCTCCCGCCCGGGCGGTGAGCGGGTGCCCGGCGGCGACCGCCCCCTTCACTTTTCGGCGCTTTCGGCCGATGAGTGGGGCAGGCCGGTTCTCATTGCGGAATTTTCACGGTTTCACAACTAACCGGACGCCAGGTACGGAGTCCCTGAAGTGAAGGCCCCACAAGCATGACCCTTTCCCGCCGTCAGATCCTCGTCTCGATCCTCGCGCTCGCCGCGCTCGCCGGCATCGCCATGTCGCCGCAGTTGCTCGGCAGCCGCGTCGGCTCGGCCCTCGACACGCTGGGCGGAGCCGACCAGGGCTGGTTGTTCGCGGCCGCGGTCGGGTTCGCGGGCGCATTCGGGTGCACGGTCGTGCGCCTGGCGCGCAGGCTTCGCGGCCGTCGGCGCTCGGATCTCGCCGCGCACGGCGACCGCGGGTCTCGGGATCGGGTCGCTCGTGAACGCGTTCGCGCCCGCCAAGCTCGGTGACGCGGTCAAGGTCGGGATCTGCTCCCGCGCGCTCGAGACGCCGGGGCGGCTCTGGACGGCGGGCGGCGTCTACGCGGCGCTCGCTGCCGCCCGCTCGCTCGCGCTCGCGTTGCTCGTGGTCGTCGCCTCGGCGACGGGCGCGGTGCCGCTCTGGCCCGTGTTCGTGCTCTGCGGCGTGGTCGCGGCGCTGGTCGCGGTCGGCACGCTGTCGGGCCGGGTGCGCAGCCACCCGCGCATCGCGCAGGTTCTCGAAGGGTTCGCGGCGCTCGAGCGCTCGCCTCGGGCGATCGTGACGGTTCTCGGCTGGACGCTCGGCATGGTTGCCTGCCGGCTCGCCGCGACCGCCGCGATCGCGGCGGCGCTCGGGCTGCCGCACGCGCTGCTCGCGGCGCTCCTCATCCTCCCCGCGCTCGACGTCGCCGCTGCGTTCCCGCTCACGCCCGGCGCGATCGGAATCGGCAGCGGCGCCGTCGCCGTGGCGCTCGCGGGCAGCGGGATCGGCATGTCTCAGGCGCTCGGCACCGGCTTCGCGATCCAGGCGGTCGAGACGCTCGTGAGCATCGCCGCCGGCACGGTCGGGGCGGTCTGGCTCGCCGGCGAGAACGAGACCGCACGCCGCTGGACGCTGCGTGCGGGCGCGGTCGGCGGCTCCGCCGCGCTCGCGCTCGTCGGGCTGCTTCCTGTTGAACCTGACGTAGACCTACGAGTCGCGCAGGAACGACGGCGGCTCGTGCACCTCGCCGCTGCCGCCCGACGAGCCGTTGACGAACGTCCCGCGCCGGCCCGGCACCTTGCCGATCCCCGTCGCTACGACCGTCACCCACAGCTGGCCCTCGAGCCGGTCGTCGATGGTCGCACCGAAGATGATGTTCGTGTCGTCGGTCGCGGCCTCGCGCACGACCTCCGCGGCCTCGTTGACCTCGAAGAGCGTCAGGTCGTCGCCGCCGGCGATCGAGAGCAGGATGCCGCGCGCGCCGGTGATCTCGGTGTCGATCAGCGGGCTGTTGAGCGCCCGCTCCGCCGCCTCCTTGCCGCGGCTCTCGCCCGTCGCGTAGCCGATGCCCATGAGCGCCGTGCCCGACTCGGCCATGATCGTGCGCACGTCGGCGAAGTCGAGGTTGATCAGCCCCGGGTTCGTGATCAGGTCGCAGATGCCCTGGACGCCGTGGCGGAGGACATCGTCGGCGACGCGGAACGCGTCGAGCATGGACGTCGACCGGTCGAGCACCTCGAGCAGGCGGTCGTTCGGGACGACGATCAGCGTGTCGCACGCCTCGCGCAGCGCCTGCAGGCCGTCCTCGGCCTGCTTCCGCCGTCTCGTGCCTTCGAACTTGAAGGGCATCGTCACGATGCCGACCGTCAGCGCGCCGAGCTCGCGCGAGACACGCGCGACGATCGGCGCCGCGCCCGAGCCGGTGCCACCACCTTCGCCTGCCGTCACGAAGACCATGTCGGAGCCGCGCAGCGCGCGCTTGATCGCGTCGTAGCCGTCCTCGGCCGCCCGCCGGCCGACCTGCGGGTCCGCGCCGGAGCCGAGGCCCTCGGTCAGCTCGCTGCCGATGTGGATCTTCGTCGACGCGTCGCTCATCTGCAGCTGCTGGATGTCGGTGTTGACCGCGAGGAAGTCCACCTGCGTGATGCCGGCGTCGATCATGCGGTCGACCGCGTTCAGCCCGGCGCCGCCGACGCCGACGACGCGGATGACGGCAAGGTACGACGCGCTGTCGCGTGCGCGCTCGAGGCGAGCGGGCTGGTCGGGGAGCGGATCGAGCCAGTGTGCGCGGCGGGCCGCATGCGAGTCGGGCTCTGAGTCTTCAGGGACCGGTCTTCGGGACCGAGTCCTCGGGGCCGGGCGCCGGCGCGACCGCGCGGATCGGCGTCGGCGGCTCGGGCGCACGCTCCTCCGCGCGCGTGACCGGAGGCTGCGTTGCCGAAGGCTGCGGCTCCTGCTCCTGCTCCGGCTCGGTCTGAAGCTGCTGCTGCTCGCCGGCCGCCGGGGTCCCCCCGCGCTGCGCGGCTTCGGTTGCGCGGAACAGCTCCGCGAGCGGGCCTTCACGCATGCTGGCGCGATTTCTGGCCATCGAGCACCTCCTTCGCGAGGTCGCGATACATGTTCGCGGCGTCGCCGGTCGGTTCGTAGGCGAGGACCGACGATCCCTTGACGGGCGCCTCGGCGAAGCGAATCGTCTTGCGGATACGGGTGGAGTAGACGAGGTCGCCGAAGTTCTCGCGCAGGATCTCGTCCGCTTCGCGCGAGTGCGTGACGCGCTTGTCGAACATCGTCGGGACGATGCCGATGATCGACACGCCCGGGTTCAGGTTCTCGCGCACCATGGCGAGCGTGTTCTCGAGCTGGACGAGGCCGCGCAGCGAGAGGTACTCCGTCTGCACCGGAACGAGCACGCCGGTCGCGGCGACGAACGCGTTGATCGTCAGCAGCCCGAGCGACGGCGGCGTGTCGATCATGATGAAGTCGTAGCGGCCGCGCACCGTGACGAGCGCCTTCTCGAGCGCGCGCTCGCGGCCGATCTGACTCGAGAGCGCCATGTCGGCGCCGGCCAAATCGATCGACGAGACGGCGATGTCCACCTCGCGCTTCTCGATCACGTGCTCGATCGGCAGCCGGTGCACGAGCACGTCGAACATCGAGCGCTCGATCGTGTCCGGGTTCAACCCCTGCGACATCGTCAGGTTGCCCTGCGGGTCGAGGTCGACGAGCAGGACCTTGTAGCCCTTCTCGGCGAACGCCACGCCGAGGTTGAGCGTCGTCGTCGTCTTCGCGACGCCGCCCTTCTGATTTGCGAGCGCGATCACCTCCGTCGTGTCGGCAGCCGTTTCTCCGTGCGCCGCTTCGCTCGCAGGGCGAACGTTGGGACGCGGGAGGAGGCGCGCGAGACCCATGTGTGGGCCATTTCGGGTCGGCTCAGTCCATTCCTTCCGCCTCCCTTGCAAGTTTCTGAGCCGCCTCGCGTGCGCGCTCGTCGCCTTCTGCCCGCGCCCATGCCTCCGCCTCCGGCACGAGCGCCCGTAGCTCGGCGAGCAGCTCCGGCGCCGGTCCGCCGTCGCGCACGCCCGGCCCGCGGAGCTCGTCGATCCGCGTCAGCCGAGCGAGTACCCGTGCCGCTTCGTCCATGCAACGACCGTAGCCGCGCAGATGTGACGTGTCTGTGCCGGCTTCGCGCCGATTGGCGAACGGCTCGCTCAGGCGACGCGCAGCACCGACGAGGGCCGCGGCCGCAGGCCGAGCAGCGTCTCGTCGAGCGCGGTGACGAGCTCGCCGCGGCTCCCGTGCAGCAGCGTCTCGACGAGCGCGCGCCGCACCGCATCGCGTGCGTCGCGGCCGAGCCGCTCCGCCTGCAGCGCCGCGAGCAGGTCGCTGCGCTCACGCGTCTTCTCGCTGAGCAGGACGGCTGCACGCATCGCCGCGGCCCACTCGCCGCCGTCGGCGCCGAGCAGGCAGACGAGCGACTCGCGTACCTGCGCGCTCCGAAACGGCTCCTCCGAGAAGAGCGACAGCTCCCAGCGGTCGAGTGCCTCGCCGAGCTCGCGGTCCGCGTCGGCGAGCGTCAGCTTCTCGCGCAGCTCCGCGGCGAGCCGCGCGCGCAGCTTGTCGAGCCGGGCCGCGTCGCCGCGCGGTTGCGTGCCTGCGATCGGAAGCAGCGCCGCGATCCGCAGCGGCCGAAAGTCGAGCCGCTCGAAGACGACCGGGCCTGCAGCGACGGCGCCGGCGGTCGCGAGCCGGAGCGCCGTGACCGCGTCGGCGAGCTCCGCCGCCGCGTCGGGCGCCTCGCTCTCGTCGGGCTCGAGCTCGCGGCGCAGCTGCAGGACGAGCAGTCGGTCGAAGTCGCGGCCGAACTCGAGCGGCATCAGCCCCCGCGCTTCAGGCCACAGGCTCGAGATCTCGTCGGAGACGATCGGGCGCAGCGTGATCCCGCCGCCGAGGTCCGCGTCCGTCCCGGCCGACAGGCCGACGACGGGCGCGAGCGCCACGTAGGTGCGGGCGGTGCCGAAGAGCGTCTGCTCCAGGTCGCGGTACGCGGCCTCGAACGCGTCGTCCTCCCAGTCGAAGCCGCCGCAGCGCTCGGCGGTCCACGTGAGGAGCGGGAGCAGAATCGAACGGAAGAGCGCGTCGTCGCCGGTGTCGCCGATGCCCGAATGCGCCCGCGCGAAGATCGCGGCCGCGGGCTCGCGCTTCAGGTCGTCGATCGCGTTGCGCGTGTCGGGCAGCCGCCGCAGGGTCGGCGACTGCTCCTCGACGAACGCGCGCACGAGCGGGCGGTACTCGTAGAGCGACGGGCCCTCGCGCGTCGTGTGCTCCTCGAACGCGAACGGCACCTGCGCGCCGCGCTCGGCCGCGAATGCGGCGAGGCAGAACGCCCGGGTGGACTCGTACAGGTGCGGCGCGCGCAGCACGCGGTCAACTACGAGCGCCGCGGATCGTCTCCTGCCTGGCAGCCGGGGCACCAGTAGACGATGCGGTTGTCGTCGCCGTGGCCCCACGAGCGGATCGGCGTGCGGCACCGCGCGCACGGGCGGCCCGCCAGCCGGTAGACGCGGTGCCTGCTCACGCGTCCACCGTCGACCGACGCCCGCATCAGCCTCGCCGCCGCCTCGAGAGCGCGGCGTCGCTCCTCCTCCGGGACGGCGGGCAGCCGCCGCCACGGCGAGACCTCGGCCTCCCAGAGTGACTCGGCGAGCCACATGTTCCCGATCCCGGCGACGACGGTCTGGTCGAGCAGCGTCTCGCCGAGCCAGCGGGACGGATCCGCGCGGCGCATACGCTCGAGCATCGCGTCGATGCGCGGAGGCCGCTCGAGGATGTCCGGCCCGAGCCGCCCGAGCGCACGTGTGTGCAGCTCCAGCACCGGCCCGTTCCAGAGCACGCCCTCCGCCTGCTCGCCGCGGAGGACGAGCCACGGCTTGCCGGAGCGCGGCTCCCCGGCGGGCCGCACGGACCAGCGGCCCGACATGCGCAGGTGCGAGCGAACCGCGATCCCGCCCTCGAACCGGAGGACGAGGTTCTTGCCGTGCGCCTGGACAGACTCGAGCCTGCGTCCGTCGATCCGCTCGGCCACCCGCTCCGCCTGGGCGCGCGGGTGCGGGGACTCCGCCGCGATGCGCTGGCCGACGAGCACCTGGAGGCGTCGGGCCGCCAGGTGCAGCGAGTCGCCCTCGGGCATGTTTCCCACCGTAGCCGGAATGGGCAGACTCTCGACCTGAAGCCTTCGTGCCCTCGAGCCTCAATATCTCGGCGCTGACACAGCGCACGGGCGTCCCGTCCGACACGATCCGCAAATGGGAGCAGCGCTACGGCGTGCTGCATCCGCGGCGGAGCCCGGGCGGCCAGCGGCGCTACAGCGAGCTCGACGTCGAGCGCATCGAATGGCTGAAGGCGCGCATCCGGGACGGCTACCGGATCGGCGAGGCGGCGGCGCTGCTCGGAGACGGCGAGTCGGTCGCGCACACGCCGGCCGAGTTGCGCGACGCGATCGTCGCCGCGGCGCAGGCCGGTGACGTCGTCGAGCTGGGGCGGGTCGTCGACCAGACACTCGCGCTCAGCTCGCTCGATCAGGCTTTCCACGCCGTGCTGGAACCTGCGCTGGTCGAGGTCGGCGAGCGCTGGGCGGGCGGCGAGGTGAGCGTGGCGCACGAGCACCTCGCGAGCGCGACCGTGCGCACTGCGCTACAGACGCTTCTGTCGGACCCGCGCCCCGACGTGCGCGGGACCGCGGTGCTCGCGTGCGCGCCGGGCGAGCAGCACGAGATCGGGCTCTTGATGCTCGCCGTGCTCCTGCGCTCGGACGGCTGGCAGGTCGCGTACCTCGGAGCCAACACGCCGCTCGCCGATGCGATCGCGCTCGCGGACTCGCTCGACGCGCGGGTCCTGTGCCTGAGCACCGCCTTGCGCGCCGGCGCGGACGAGCTCGACCGTGCGCTCGCGCGCGAGCCGCTGCGTACGTCGCTGACCGTGTTCGTGGGCGGACGCGGAACCGGGAACACCGACCTGCGCGGCGCCGTCACGCACCTCCGCGAGCTGCACGGGTGAGCCGCGCGCGCCCGGCGCTCGCCGGCGCGGCGGCAGCGTGTGTCTGGGCGGCGCTCGAGCCGCTCGACATCCGTCTCTTCCGCAACGACTACTCCGACGTCGCGATGCTCGGGAAGCTCGTCACCCGCTCGCGCGCCTGGCCGGTCGCGGGGCTCGCGGTGCACGCGACGAACGGCGCGCTCTTCGGGCTGGCCGTCGACGCGGTGCGCCGGCGCACGTCGGCGCCGCCGCGCCGTCTCGCGCTCGGGCTAGCGCTGGCGGAGCACGTCGCGCTCTTCCCGCTCGGTGCGCTGGTCGACCGCGTGCACCCCGCCCGCGGTTCGGCAGGCGTCGGGCCGCTCTTCACCGCGCGCGGGCTCGCGCAGGAGACGGTGCGTCACGCCGTCTTCGGGCTCGTCCTCGGCCGGCTCGCCTGACAGAGCTCGAGCACCGCGTCGGCGAGCTCACGCGGGACTTCCTCGGCCATGTGGTGGCCCGAGTCCAGCCTGAGGCCGGAGAGGTCGACCGCCCAGTCGCGCCAGACCTCGAGCGGATCGCCGTACAGCGCTTCCAGGTCGTCGCGCGCCGCCCAGATCACGAGCAGCGGGCAACGGACCTTCCGTCCGGCGGCACGGTCGGCCTCGTCCGCCTCCCGGTCTTCGCGGAGCCCCGCGCGATAGTCCTCGAGCATCGCGTGCACGACCTCCGGGTCGTGCAGCGCCCGGCGTAGGTCGGCATACGCCTCCTCGCCCATCAGCTCGCGGTCGACCCGGTACCACGCGTCGGGATCGGCATTGATGACGCGCTCCGCCGGCTTGTCGGTCTGCCCGAAGAAGAACCAGTGCCACCAGCTCGCGGCGAAGCGCGCGTCCGCGCGCGCGAGCGCCTCGGCGATCGGCACCGCGTCCATCACGACCAGGTGAGTCACGTGCTCGGGATGGTCGAGCGCGAGGCGGCTCGCGACGTACGCGCCGCGATCGTGCCCGACGACGGCGAACCGCTCGTGCCCGAGCGCGTGCATGAGCGCGAGCATGTCGGCGGCCATCGCGCGCTTCGTGTACGGCGGCACCTTGGACGACTCGCCGTAGCCGCGCAGATCCGGGCAGACGACGGTGTGATGCGCGGCGAGCAGCGGCGCGACGCGGTGCCAGGTGGCGTGCGTGCGAGGGTGCCCGTGCAGCAGCAGGACCGCCGGGCCGCTGCCGCCGTGCCGCACGCGCAGCGTGACGCCGCCCGCGTCGATCCGTTCCAGGGTGAAGCCGTCGAAGAACGCCACGGCAGCACGCTTGCCCGGACGGCTACCGTCGCAACCGTGCCCGCGCTACCGCGCATCGTGCTCGCGCCGCTCGCCGGCGGCCCGTCGACGCCCGAGCTCGCCGCCGCCGTCTCCAACGCGGGCGGGCTCGGGTTCGTGGCGGCCGGGTACCTGAGCGCAGACGAGCTCGCCCGGCGCCTCGAACAGGCGCGCGCGGCCACCGACGGCCCGCTGGGCGTAAACGTGTTCGTGCTGCACGAGCAGCCGGTGGACGACGGCGCCCTCGCTGCGTACGCACGCGAGCTGCAAAAGGACGCCGCGTTGTACGAGGTGCAGCTGGGCGAGCCGCGCTTCGACGACGACGAGCTCGAGGCGAAGCTCGACGCCGCGACGGGCGCCGACGTCCTCTCGACGACCTTCGGCTGCCTGCCCGCGGAGACGATCGCGCGCCTGCAGTCGTCCGGCACTGAGGTCTGGGCAACGGTCACGTCGGTGCGGGAGGCACACGACGCGGCCGCGGCGGGCGTCGACGCGCTCGTCGTGCAGGGCACCGAGGCCGGCGGGCACAGCGGTGCGTGGGTGGACGGCGACGAGCCGGTGCCGCCGCTGCTCGAGCTGCTGGCGCAGATCCGGCAGGTGATCGAGATCCCGCTCGTCGCGACCGGAGGGATCGCGGCGCGCGCCCATGTCGCCGCCGTGCTCGATGCCGGCGCGGACGCCGCGCAGGTCGGCTCGGCATTCCTGCTCGCGCCGGAAGCGGGAACGAGCGCGCCGCACCGGCGCGCGCTCGCGCGGCCAGGTGAGACCGCGCTGACGCGCGCGTTCACCGGCCGGCGCGCGCGCGGGATCGTGAACGAGTTCATGCGGGCGCACCCGGATGCGCCGCGCGCGTATCCGCACGTGAATCACCTGACGGCGCCGTTGCGGGCGGCTGCGCGCGCGGCCGGCGACGATCAGCGCATCAACCTCTGGGCGGGCGTCAACCACGCTCAGGCGGAGGCTCGCCCTGCGGCGGAGATCGTCGCGGCGCTGGAGGCTTGAAAATCTCTATGCGCGTAGCACCGCGCGCCGCGGCCCGGCGAGGAAGCCGGCCTCGACGAGCAGCGGCATCGCGTCCGAGTCGACGACGGGCTCGCCGTCGAAGCGCTCGACCGCGAGCCGCTTGCTGCGCCCGAGCTTCACGTGCGCGACGAGCGCTGCGAGCGCCGGGCGGAGCCACTCCTCGTCGGGATCGCGCAGCGGGACGAGCGAGCGCCCGCCGCGCTCGACGTAGAGCACGGCCTCACCGCCGAGCATCACGACATATGCACCGGCGACGCGCGCGGCACGCGCGCCGGCGCGGCGCGGCCACGGCAGCGCGGCGCCGTACGGCTGCGCCGGATCGGCGGCGGCGAGCACGAGCGCGTCGACGTCCTCACCGCGCTCACGCAGCTCCCGGATGCGCTCGACGGCGCCGCCGAGCGCGAACTGCGCGCCGCCGAGACCCTCGACGAAGTAACCGCGCCGGCAGAGGCCGAGCGTCTCGAGCGCGCGCAGCTCGGCATAGACCGCGCCGTAGCCGCCCGGGATGCCCTCCGCGCGCACGCCGTCGCGCGTGACGATGCCCTGCCGCTCGAGCAGCAGCTCGGCGAGCGCGCGCCGGTCGGGCGCGCCGGCGAAGAGACGGTCGGTGCGCGACCAGCGCCCGGCGGTCGCCGTCGCACCCTGCGCTCGACGGCGTGAGAAGCGCCGCGGGCGGCGCTCCTGCCGCGGCTCGCCGAAGCGGCGCGGCGCGCGCAGCGGCGTCCAGGCGTCGTTCGTCACCTCGCCTGCCCAGACGAGATCCCAGAGCGCCGGCAGCGCGAGCGCCTCCTCGAGGCCCGTCTCCGCAAGCAGCTCGTCGAAGAAGAGCGCTCCCGCGAGCGCGGCGCGGATCGCGTCGTGCGTCTCGCCCTCCGGCGACGGTGCGGCGGGCACGCGCCCGAGGGCCGACGCGTCGTCGCGGAAGTAGATCGCGACGCGGTCGGAGCCCGCGCCGACCCAGACGACCTCGCCGCTCGCGGTCAGCGCGTCCAGATGCTCGGGCCGGTAGCCCGGCACGCGGCGTGGCAGCAGCTCGGACTCCCAGAGCGCGGCCGGCAGCGGCAGCGCCTGCAGCGGCACGAGGGCCTCGCGCAGCGACGCACGCCGGTCGACGCCGTGCCAGCCCGGCAGGAACCGCGCGAGCGCCTCCTGCTCGACGGGCTCGACCTCCTTGCGCAGCGCCGCGAGCGAGGCGCGCCGCAGGCGGCGCAGCACGTCCGGGTCGCACCACTCGCGCTCGGTGCCGCCCGGCCGCAGCTCGCCGCGGACGAGCAGCTCGGCCCCCTCGAGCGCGGCGAGCACGCCGGAGACGTCGCGGCCGAAGCGCTCGTTCGCCTGCTCGGTCGTGAACGGGCCGCGTCCCTTCGCGTAGCGCAGCACGAGCTGGCGCAGCGAGTCCGGGCCGCCGTCGAGGTACGCCTCGGGCAGGCCCGACGGCGGCATCACGCCGAGCGCGTCGCGATAGCGACCCGCGTCCTCGACCGCGATCAGCCGCTCCTCGCCCGCGACGCGCACGAGCAGCGCGCGGCGCTCGGCGAGCAGCGGCGCGGCGAGCGCAGGGTCGTACTCGACGGCGCGGAGGTCGCCGCGCAGGCGCAGCTTGTCGTGCAGGTGGTCGGGCGTCTTCGGGTCGCCCTGCAGCTGGCGCTCGACCTCCTCGACGGCGTCGTGATCGAGCAAGTCGCGCAGCTCCTCCTGCCCGAGGAGCTCGCGCAGCAGGTCGCGGTCGAGCGACAGCGCCTGAGCACGCCGCTCCGCGGGCGGCGTGTCGTCCTCGTACATGTAGGTCGCGATGTAGTCGAAGAGCAGCGCCGCCGAGTACGGCGACGCGCTTTGCGTCTCGACCTCGACGACGTCGAGCTCGCGCGTCTTGATCCCTTGCAGGAGACCGCGCAGCGCGGGCAGGTCGAAGACGTCCTGCAGGCACTCGCGGTATGTCTCGAGGATCACCGGGAAGCTGCCGTACTTGCGTGCGACCTGGAGCAGCGACTGCGACTTCAGCCGCTGCTGCCAGAGCGGCGTGCGCTCGCCCGGGCGGCGGCGCGGGATCAGCAGCGAGCGGCCGGCGTTCTCGCGGAAGCGCGCGCCGAAGAGCGCGGTCTCGCCCAGCTCGGCGACGACGAGGTCCTCTACCTCGCCCGGGTCGACGACGAGCTCGTCCAGCGGCGGCGGCGCGTCCGCCTCCGGGAAGTGCAGCGCGATCCCGTCGTCCGACCAGATCGACTGCGCATCGATGCCGAGCGACTCGCGCAGCCGCGCGGCGATCGCCATCGCCCACGGTGCGTGCACGCGCCCACCGAACGGGGTGAGGATGCAGACGCGCCAGTCGCCGATCTCGTCGCGGAAGCGCTCGACGACGATCGTGCGGTCCGACGGCACCGCGCCCGTCGCGTCGTGCTGCTCGCGCAGGAACGTGAGCAGGTTGCGCGACGCGCGCGCGTCGAGGTGGTAGTCCTCCTGCAGCCGCGCGAGCGCTTTCGCGTCCGGCAGCGCCGCGAGCTCGCGCGACGCGGCGCCGATCTTCTCGCCGAGCTCGAAGGGGCGGCCGACGCCCTCGCCCTTCCAGAACGGGACGGCGCCCGGCACGCCCGGGGCGGGTGACACGAGGACACGGTCGCGCGTGATCTCCTCGATCCGCCACGTCGACGCCCCGAGCAGGAACGTCTGCCCGGCGCGGGCCTCGTAGACCATCTCCTCGTCGAGCTCGCCGACCCGACCGCCGCCGTCGACCAGGAAGACGCCGAACAGGCCGCGGTCCGGGATCGTGCCCGCGTTCGTCACGGCGAGCCGGCGCGCGCCGTCGCGTGCGCGGATCGTGCCCGCGGTGCGGTCCCAGACGATGCGCGGCCGCAGCTCGGCGAACTCGTCCGACGGATAGCGGCCGGCGAGCATGTCGAGCACGTTGTCGAGCTGCGCGCGCGAGAGATCCCTGAATGGATAGGCGCGCCTCACGAGCTCGTGCAAGTCGTCGACAGCGATTTCGGCGTCAGCCGAGATCGCGACGATCTGCTGTGCGAGCACGTCGAGCGGGTTCGTCGGGATCTTCGTCTCCTCGATCTCGCCGCCGCGCATCGCGCGCGCGACGACCGCGCTCTCGAGCAGGTCGGCGCGGAACTTCGGGAAGATGCGGCCCTTCGACGTCGCCCCGAGCTCGTGGCCCGCGCGGCCGATGCGCTGGAGGCCGCGCGCGACCGACTTCGGCGACTCGACCTGGATCACGAGGTCGACCGCGCCCATGTCGATGCCGAGCTCGAGGCTCGACGTCGCGACGAGGCACGGGATGCGACCCGCCTTCAGGTCCTCCTCCACGAGCAGCCGTTGCTCGCGGGCAAGCGAGCCGTGGTGGGCGCGCGCGACATCCTCTTCCGCAAGCTCGTTGAGGCGCAACGCGAGCCGTTCGGCGAGCCGGCGGTTGTTGACGAAGACGATCGTCGAGCGGTGCGCCTTCACGAGCCGCAGGATCTCCGGGTAGATCGACGGCCAGATCGAGTTGACGCCGCCCTCCGTCGAGGTGAGGAGCGCGCTCCCGTCCGCCTCCGGCGGGTTCTCGTACGACGTCGTCGTCCCGAGCTCGCGCATGTCCTCGACAGGGACGACGACCTCGAGGTCGAGCGGCTTGCGCGTGCCCGCGTCGACGATCGTGATCTCGCGCCCGCCGGAGACGAAGCGCCCGATCTCCTCGATCGGCCGCTGCGTGGCCGACAGCCCGATCCGTTGGATCGGGCTTTCCGCTAGCGATTGCAGGCGTTCCAATGACACTGCGAGGTGAGCTCCACGCTTGCTGCCTGCAATTGCGTGTACCTCGTCGACGATCAGGGTCTCGACGGACCTGAGCATCTCGCGCGCCTGCGAGGTGAGCATCAGGTAGAGCGACTCCGGCGTGGTGATCAGGATGTCCGGCGGCTCCTTCAGCAACTCGCGGCGCTCCTTCTGCGGCGTGTCGCCGGTGCGCACGGCCACGCGCAGATCGGACTCGAGCCCCGCGAGCGGGCCGCGCAGGTTGCGCTCGATGTCGTAGTTGAGCGCCTTCAGCGGCGAGACGTAGAGGACGCGCAGCCCGATGCCCGGGTTCGCGGTCAGCCGGTCGATCGCCGACAGGAACGCCGTCAGCGTCTTGCCCGACCCGGTCGGCGCCTGGATCAGGACGTGCTCGCGGTCGCGATCGCCGGCCAGCCGAGCGTCTGCGGCGGCGTCGGGCCGTCGAAGGTGCGCTCGAACCAGGCCCGCGTCGCAGGCGAGAAGACGCTGAGCGGGTCCACCCCGTCAGGGTACTCCGGGGCTAGCGTGCGAGGAGGAAGGCGATCACGGCGAGCGCCAGCACGACGGCGACGATCACCGCGACGACGAGCGTGACACCGGTGAGCGCGATCGCCGGCGTGCGCGGGCTCGCGGCCGCGCTCCGCCTCCTCGGCGAGATCCTTGACGGGCTCGGTCATGGCGCTCAGCTACCCCACAGGAGGCTCCCAGGAAACGCCCAGCGTGGCGCTCTAGGGTTGGCGGCATGGATGAAGCCATCACACGCCGCGGGTCGCTCGCGAAGCTCGGCGGCCTCCTCGTCGCCGCCGCCGGCGGCGCGATCCCTGCTCCCCGGCACCGCCGAGGGCGGCAACCGCGCGATCGAGACGGGTGCCGCCCAGTGCGTCCTCACGCCCGGAACTGACCGAAGGCCCGTACTACATCGCCGGCGAGAAGCTCCGCCGCGACATCCGCGAGGGCCATCCCGGCGCCGCTGCTCACGCTGCGCCTGGGCATCCTCAACGCGTCGACCTGCAAGCCGATCAAGGGCGCGGCAGTCGACATCTGGCACGCCGACGCGGCCGGCAACTACTCCGGCTTCGGCGGCGGCGCAGTCGAGCCGCACGTTCCTGCGCGGGGTCCAGAAGACCGACGCGAACGGCCTCGCCGTCTTCACGACCATCTATCCGGGCTGGTACCAGGGCCGCGCGGTGCACATCCACGTGAAGGTCCACGTCGGCGGCAACGTCGTGCACACCGGCCAGCTCTTCTTCTCCGACGCGCTGACCGACGCGGTGTACAAGACGGCGCCGTACGCCGCGCGCGGTGCACCGGACATGACGAAACGCGCAGGACATCGATCTTCGTCAACGGCGGCAAGCGCGGGCTGCATGGACGTGAAGAAGAGCGGCTCCGGCGTACGTCGGCGCGATCGTCGATGGGCGTGCACGCGTAAGACTGCACGCGTGACGTACTCGATCGTCGCGCGCGACGCGCTCGACCGGCGAGCTCGGCGTCGGCGTCCAGTCGCAGGCGTTCAACACGGGCGCGGCCGTGCCGTGGGCGCGCCCGGGTGTCGGCGCGGTCGCGACGCAGTCGTTCACCGACCGCCGCTACGGCTGGCGCGGGCTCGAGCTGCTGGACGCGGGCGCGTCGCCTGCGGAGGCGCTCGACCGGCTCCGCGCGGACGACGAGCTCGTCGAGACGCGGCAGGTCGGCGATCATCGACCCGGCCGGCGCCGATCGCGCAGTGCACCGGCGCCGCACTGCATCCCGTGCCGCCGGACACGTGAGCGGCGACGACTGGGCCGCGCAGGGGAACATGCTCGCCTCCGACCGCGCGCTGGCACGAGATGGGCGCGCCTTCGAAGCGCGCCGATGGCATCGCTCGCGCAGCGTCTGATGGCGGCGCTCGACGCGGCCGAGGCGACGGGCGGCGACTGGCGCGGCCGCGGCGGCGCGGCGATCCTCGTCGTTCCGGCCGAGGGCGAGCCATGGGAGCGCGTGATCGACCTGCGCGTCGAGGAAGGCGACGGCTCGCTCGTCGAGCTGCGCCGGCTCCTCGACGCGCGCCGAGGCATACCGCGCGACGAACCGCGCGACGAGCGGCCGCGCGGAGCTCGGCCGCGCAGGCGGCCTGCCGGAGCGCTACGTCGAGTGGCTCGCCTTCCTCGACGCGGCGGCCGACGGCGACGTGGCCGAGGCGCGGGCGCGGCTGCTGCGCCGCGCTCGAGGCCGACCAGCCGCGGATGGCGCGAGCGTATGCGCGCGCGCTCGCGATGCACCCCGAACTTCCCGGCGCTTCGCGGGAGATCCTCGACGAGTAGCATCGAGCGCGTGCCCACCGCTCTGCTAGTTCACCGACGACCCGGAGGCGTGCGAGCTGCTCGCCGAGGATCCGTTCGCGCTGCTCGTCGGCTTCGCGATCGACCAGCAGGTGCCGGTGCAGAAGGCGTTCGCCGGGCCGTACGTGCTCAAGCGAGCGCGTCGGGACGCTCGACCCGAAGCAGCTCGCGGCGCATGGACCTCGACCGAGGCGTTCGCGACGAAGCCGGCGATCCACCGCTTCCCGGGCGCGATGGCGACGCGCGTGCGCGAGCTCGCCGCGGTCGTCGCCGAGGAGTACGACGGCGACGCCTCGCGGATCTGGACGGAGGCCGACCGACACGCGCCGACCTGCAGCAAGCGGATCGGCGCGCTCCCCGGCTTCGGCGAGATGAAGATCAAGTCGCTCGGCGCGGTGCTCGCGAAGCAGTTCGGGGTGAAGGCGGCGGAGGAGCTCGCGCCCGGACCACCCGACGCTCGGCGACGTCACCTCGCCCGAGGAGCTCGAGCGGTACCAGGCTGGAAGCGCGCGTACAAGCGCGCAAGCTGCGGTGCCGGAGACGCCTGAGGCGTTCTGGGCAGCGCACGCACGGCGCGCTGCGGGTGCCGCCGGTCGAGGAGTGGGAGACGTGGCCGTTCGACGGCGCGCTTGACGCCGCGTGCGCTCGCACGCGCCCGGTCGACGGCGGAGCCGCGCGCGATGCGGCGCGGGCGGCGTCGGCTGCCGGCGCTGCGCCGAGGGCGACGCGGGCGCGCTCTGGTCGGACGAGCACTGGCTCGTCACGACCGCTCGACGGCCGAGCGGGCTGCCGGCGGTCGTGATCCTCGAGACGCGCGCGCACTCGACTTCCGCGAGCTGCCGGACGAGCTCGCAGGTCGAGCTCGGGCCGCTGCTCGTGCGCGTGCAGCGCGCCGTCTCGCGATCGGCGACGATCGGCAACGTGCACGTCTGCCGCTGGGGCGACGGCAGCGAGCACTTCCACGTCTGGTTCATGGCGCGGCCGGCGCGCGATCCCGCAGCTGATCGGCTCGTTCGCCGCGATCTGGGACGACGTCGCTGCCGCCGCTGCCCGACGACGTCTGGCGCGAGAACGTCGCGAGCTCGTGCGGCGCGCGCTCGCCTGAGCCGCTCGCCGCGAGGTCGGTTCAGGATCGTCGGCCGTCTGGCAGCCGGTCGACGTTCCAGTGCCGCGACGACGGTCCGCGATCCACAGCGGTCGTCGCTGCGGCGAGGGTCGGCCGAAGCGCCGGTGACTCGAGCGCTGGCCGAGCTCGTCGGTCGCCGTACAGCGCGTGACGGCGACGCGCCTCGCGCTCGCTCGATCGCCCGCCGCAGCGTCGAGCCGAACGCCTGGTGCTCGGCCGCGGCTCGCGGACGGACGCGCCCTGCCAGAAGCCCGACCTCGCCGCGGCGCGATGTAGAGGTCGCGCGTCAGCCGCCGGAAGTCGTCGAGCGGCGCATGGTCCGTGCAGCCGCGGCTCGAGCTCCGGGTCGGAAGTACCAGCCGTGCAGCACGGCGATCCCGCTGCCGACGTTGCGCACCGCGATCGCGAGGTAGACCGCCTCGTCGCGTCGCCTCGGCGATCGCTCCGGCCGCCCGGGACCATGAACCACCGGTCGTCCAAGAAGCCGACCTTCTGCGGCGGTCGTCCGAGCCGCGACGGCGCGAGCAGCGGCCGCAGTCCCGCGAGCAGCGAGCGCTCGGCCGCGCGCGCCGCGCGGTTCGCCGAGCGCACCGAGAGCGAACGTCGCGAGCGCGAGCACGAGCGTCGCGCCTGCGGTCGACGATCGCCGAGACCGCCACCCAGTCGATGGCGAAGATCACCGCAGATGCCTTGAGCGCGGGCCCGAGCCGCCTGCTTGCCGTGCAGCACCGGCTCGAAGAGGTCGCCGTGCTCCGCGACCCGCTCGAGCGCGACCTGCCATCGAGAAGTCGCGCGGGCGCACGTCCTCCGTCAGCTCCTCCCAGCGCGAGCGGCGTCGACACCGGCGCACCGGGCTTCGGACGCACCGAGTACGACCGAGGCGATCGTCTTGCCCTAGCCGTTCTGGCGGTGGTCGACGAGCACGCCCGACCGCTTCTTCTTCAGCCACTCGGTCGTCACCTCGCCGGGATGCTCCGCCTCGAGCCGGCGCGAGAGCAGCTCCGCGAACTCGTACGTGTCCTCGTACGTCGAGCGCCGCGCGATCGGCACGAGGACGTGGATGCCGTCGGCGCCGCTCGTCTTCACGTACGACTCGAGCCCGAGCTCGTCGAGCGCGTCGTGCACGTAGTGCGCGACGCGAATGCAGAGCGCGAACGCGTCGTCCTCCTCGGGCGGGTCGAGGTCGAAGAGCACCCAGTCCGGCCGGTCGGGCTTGTCGACGCGCGAGTACCACGCGTTCATGTCGATGCAGTGCATCTGCACCATCCAGAGCAGCGCCTCGCGCGAGTTGACGAGCGGGAAGTCGACGAGCCGCGACTCGCCCTTGCCGCCGCGCGGCCACGTGCGGAACTGCCGCGTCTGGATCCAGTCGGGCATCCCTTTCGGCGCCTGCTTCTGGAAGAACGAGCCGCCGGGCAGGCCCTCGCGCCAGCGCTTCATCGTGAACGGGCGGTCCTTCAGGTGCGGGACGAGCACGTCGGCGACCGCGTCGTAGTAGTCGAAGAGGTCGCCCTTCGTGATCCCGTCGTCCGGGAAGAGCACGCGGTCGGCCGAGCTGAGCTTGACCTCGGGCGGGCTCACAGCACGTCCATGATCGGGAATCGGGCGTCGCGTCGTGTCGCAGGCCTGCGCGAACAGCACCGCGCCGATGTCGCCGGTGAACAGCGAGTACGTGGTGCCGCGCCTGCCCGAGCGCGGCGTCCGCGAACGACCGCGCGCGCTCGAGCCAGACCTCGTCGCCGGTCAGCTCGTACGTGCGCAGGAGCGCGTAGCCGTTGCCGGCTGTGCCGTGGCAGAGCCCGGGCCCTTGTCGAGCGGCCCGGTGCGCCAGGTCGTCTCCGCGCCGCGAGCAGCAGGTCCTCCGGCATCAGGTCGCCGAGCGTCGTGATCGATTCCCGGCGCGCCGTGGCACCACTGGACGCGCGTCGGCGTCGCCGCCGACGCTCCGGCGGCCAGTTCACGGCGCCGTCGTCCCAGACCGCGTTGCGTGCGCAGCACGCGCTCGACGAGCACGCGCAGCTCGTCGTCGGCGAGATGGCCGCGCAGCGCGTGCACGTTGCCGGCGAAGCCGTGCACGGCGCCGAGCAGGCGCTTCGGGTCGCCTCCGATCAGCCGCTGCGTCCAGAGCCCGTCGGCGTCGCACCTCCGCAGCGAGGATCTCCGCCGGGCGGCGCCAGTCGAGCCCGCGCCGCCTTGGCGGCGAGGATCGTCCCGGGCGAGCCCCACAACACCTCCCACGCCGGATTGCGCTCGTTCGCGGCGACGAGCTCCGCGAGACGGTCGTCGTCGGAGCGCGTCAGCACCAGCAGGCCCGTCTCGCCGGCGAGCAGGCTCGCCGGCTCGTCCGCGTTCGGGCTCTCGCGGTAGCCGCGCAGGGCCTCCGCCGCGAGCGCATCGAGGTCGAGCGACGAGCCGAGCCTGCGCAGCGCCCAGATGATCCCTGCCGCCCCCAGGTAGAGCTCGAATGTCTCGTGGGGAACGACCGGGTCGTCGGCCGGATGCGCAGGCCATGTCTCGGCGCCGAGCGCGGCCTCCGCCTCCGCGACGATCTCCTCGCGCGTCACCGCTTTCTCGCCCAGATCACGTTCGCGCGGTTCGGGATCGCGTACGTCGCCCTCCGGCAGCAGCGCGCCGAGCCGTGCGACAACGTCCTCGCGGTCGTCGCGGCTCGCGATCCAGCTGACCGAGCGCAGATTGTCGAGGATCCCCGCACGGTCGAGCACGTGGTCGTGCGGTGACGAACGACCGATCGTGGACGTCCTCGAACAGGCCGCAGTCGCGCAGCAGCTCCTCCCACTCGGGCTCGTCTTCCCAGCGCCGCAGCGCCGCGTCGTGCAGCACCTTGACTTCACGGACGAACTCCGCCGGTCGAGGGTCCGGGAGCTCGTCGTTCCCTTGGTTCCAGACGATCGCGAAGATTCCGCCCGGCCGAAGCACCCGCGCGATCTCCGGCAGCGCGGATCGACTTGTCGAACCAGTGGAATGCCTGCGCGGCGAAGACGCGCGTCCACCGACCCGTCGTCGAGCGGTATCCGCTCGGCCGAGCCCGCGAGCGCGGTCACGCCGGGCACCACTCGCTCGAGCATCGCTCGCATGTTCGTCGAGCGGCTCGACGGCGGTCACGTCGCGGTACCGCTGAGCGCAGAACACGCGTCAGCTTCCCGGTGCCCGCGCCGAGGTCGAGCACGGCTGCGTCCGCGTCGAGCGGCAGCGCGTCGAGCAGCGCGGGCGGATAGTCGGGACGCGTCCGCTCGTACTCGTCGGCGACGCTGTCGAAGCTGAGCTCGCGGCGGTCGTTCACGTCCACGTGGCCGACGTCAGCCGACACCGGCAAGGAGGAACGCCCTGTTCTCCTTGAGCATCTCGCGTGCGATCACGAGCCGCTGGATCTGGTTCGTGCCCTCGTAGATCTGCGTGATCTTGGCGTCGCGCATCATGCGCTCGACGGGATACTCCTGGATGTAGCCGTAGCCGCCGAGCACCTGCACGGCGTCGGTCGTCACGTCCATCGCGACGTCGGTGCAGTAGAGCTTCGCCATCGCCGAGAGCTTCGTCAGCTCGGGCCCGGTCTCGCCCTCGTCGATCATGCGGCCGACCTTGTAGAGCAGCCCGCGCGCCGCCTCGCACTTCGTCTCCATGTCGGCGAGCATCCCGGCGATCAGCTGGTGCTGCGCGATGGGCTTGCCCATCGTCTCGCGCGAGCGCGCGTACTCGAGCGCGTAGTCGGTCGCGCCCTGCGCGAGCCCGAGCCCCTGCGCGCCGATGCCGGGCCGCGAGCGGTCGAGGATGCGCATCGCGATCTTGAACCCCTCGCCCTCCGCGCCGAGCAGGTTCGACGCCGGGATGCGCACGTCGTTGAAGAAGATCTCGCCGGTCGTCGAGCCCTTGATCCCCATCTTCGGCTCGATCCGCCCGACCTCGAACCCCGGCGCGTCCGCCTCGACGACGAACGCCGAGATGCCGCCGTGCCCCTGCTCGGGGTCGGTCTTCGCGAAGACGACGTACAGGTGCGCGACGCCGGCGTTCGTGATGAAGCGCTTGCCGCCGTTCAGGACGTACTCGTCTCCGTCACGGCGCGCGGTCGTGCGCATCGCGGCGCTGTCGGAGCCCGAGCCCGGCTCGGTCAGCGCGTACGCGGCGAGCCACTCGCCGGTCGCGAGCCGCGGCAGGAAGCGCTGCTTCTGCTCCTCGGTCGCCGGCGAGCTTGATCCCGAGCGAGCCGAGCTCCTGCACGGCGATGATCAGCCCGCTCGTCGCGCAGACCTTCGAGAGCTCCTCGATCGTCACGAGCGTCATCAGCGAGCTCTCGCCGATCCCGCCGTACTCCTCGTCGTACATGATCCCGAAGAGGTCGTTCTCGCGGAACAGCTCGACGACGTCCCACGGGAACTCGGCGCTCTTGTCGATCTCGGCGGCGCGCGGCGCGATCCGCTCGCGCGCGATCGTGCGCACGAGCTCGCGGATCTCGCGCTGCTCCTCGGTCAGCGGGTCGAGAGCGCTCACGGACGCGAAGTCTAGTTCGGCCGGTCGTGGAAGACGGCCTCGACGTTGTGGCCGTCGGGATCGAGCACGAACCCGCCGTAGTAGCCCGGGTGGTACACGGCCGCTCGCCGGGCGGGCCGTTGTCGCGGTGGCCGGCCGCGGTCGCCGCCGCGTGGAAGGCGTCGACGGCGGCCCGGTCGTCCACGCCGAAGGCGAGGTGGACGTTCTCGCGTGGGCTCGTCGCCGGCGACGAACGAGAACGAGCCGACACCGTCGCTGAATTGCACGCGCTCGGCGGAGTCGTGCTCGAGGCGCGAGCCCGACGACCGGCGCGACCGTCTCGTAGAAGCGCTTCGCATCGGCGACGCTGGTCGTGCGCAGCCAGAGGTGGTCGACGAGCGCCTGCTCCGGGTCGCTCGTGTCGTGGTGCACCGACTCGGCGCTGTTCCCGTCGGGGTCGAGCACGAACGCGCCGTAGTAGGACGGCGGAGTACTCGGGCCGCTCGCCGGGCTCGCCGTCGCTGCGGTAGCCGGCGGCGGTCATCCGCTCGCACCAGGCATCAGACCTCGGCGCGGTCGTGCGCCCGGAAGGCGACGTGCAGGCGGCGCGTCAGCGGCTTGCTCGGCCGAGACGCGCGCGATCCCGAAGTCCCGCCACTCGGTGAACGACTCGTTCTCGTGCGTCGGCTCGCCGAGCGCGAGCGCGTAGAAGCTCCTGGCCGCGTCGAAGTCGCTCACACGGATCGTGACGTGGTCGAACACGCGTAGATTCTGCACGTCGTGATCCTCGAGAACGGACTGATCCGCACGCTCGACCCGCAGGTGCCGACGCAGCGCGCGCTCGCGATCGCCGGGCCGCTGATCGCGGGCGGGGTCGGCGTGCACGAGACCGCGCTCGCGTCGCCGGAGGTCGTCGACCTCGGCGGCCGCGTCGTGCTGCCCGGCTTCACCGACGCGCACGTGCACTTCCCGACGTGGGCGATGGCGCAGAGCGAGATCGACCTCGACGGCTGCGCGTCGCTCGACGAGGCGCTCGCGCGCCTGCGCGCCGCGCCGCCGCCCGCGAGGGGGTCGCTGGCTGCGCGGCTACGGCTGGCGGAGCGGCGACTGGGAGCCGCAGCGTGAGCCGACGCGGCAAGATCTCGACGCGGTCACCGGCGACACACCCGGCGGCGCTGATCGCGAAGGACTACCACTCGCTCTGGCTCAACTCGGCGGCGCTCGCGCTCGCCGGCGGCGATCTCGAGGTGGACGGCGGCGTCGTCGAGCGCGACGCGCACGGGCGAGCCGACCGGCGTGCTGCGCGAGGAGGCGGCGTGGCGCTTCAAGGAGCGCTACATGGTGTGGCCGGACGAGGAGTACCTCGAGGCGATGCGCGCGGGCGTGAAGGCTCGCGAACGCGCGCGGCGTGACGGCGGTGCACGACAAGGACGGCTGGCTCGGCGCGCTGCGGCTCTGGCAGCAGCTCGAGGAGCGCGGGCAGCTGACGCTGCGCGTCTGGCAGTCGATCCCGCGCGGACAAGCTCGACGACGCCGTCTCGGTCGGCCTGCGCTCGGGCCTCGGCGGCCCGATGCTGCGCCTCGGCTACCTGAAGGTGTTCATGGACGGCACGCTCGGCTCGCAGACGGCGTGGATGCTCGACGGCAGCGGCGTGCAGATCACGAGCGGCGACGAGCTCGCGGAGATCGTGCGCCGCGGCGCCGAGGCGGGCTTCCCGGTCGCCGTGCACGCGATCGGCGACCGCGCGAACCGCGAGGCGCTCGACGCGTTCGAGCAGACGCGCGACCTGTGGGCAGCCGCGCGGGCTGCGGCCAGCGAATCGAGCACTGCCAGCTGCTCGCGCCGGAGGACCTCCCGCGGTTCGCCGAGCTCGGCGTCGCGTGCTCGGTGCAGTTCTCGCACGCGCCTTCGGACCGCGACCTGGCCGACCGCTTCTGGGCGGGGAAGACCGACGGCGCTTACGCGTTCCGCTCGCTGCTCGCGATCGGGCGCGGTCGTCGCGAACGGCAGCGACGCGCCGATCGAGGAGCTCGATCCGCTCGCGGGAGTGCGCGCCGGTGTGCGGCGCACGATCGACGAGCGTGCCGCGTGGCACCCGGAGCAGACGCTGACGGTCGAGCAGGCGTTCCACGCGACGTGCGTCGCGCCGGCGTGGCTCGCGCGCGAGGAGCGCACGCGCGGCACGCTGCTCCCGGGCCACGCCGCCGATCTGGTCGTGCTCGACCGCGACCCCTGGGAGGACCTCGACGCGCAGGTCGTCGCGACGATGGTCGCGGGCCGGTGGGTGCACAACCCGCCGCCATGGGACTGATCGGTTTTGCGAACGCCTTACGAACGCTGAACCGTCCGCTGCCGCTCGGCGGGGATGTTGAGGCTCGTCAACGGCATTCCCAGGAGGCACGACACCCATGAAGCATCGTCTACTCATCACCCTCGCGCTCGCCGCGCTCGCGTGCGCCGTCGTCGCGGCGACGGCTCTCGGCGGCGGCAAGGGCCGGCTCTACCAGTTCCGCGGCGAGGTCGCGTCCGCGAGCCCGACCTCGGTCGCGATCACGGTCGAGGGCGGCAACCACGCCGCGCTCAAGGCGCTGATCGGCCAGAGCCAGACCGAGACGTTCACGCTCGGCCCGCGCAGCCAGGTGCTCGTCTACTCGCACGGCGTGCCGCACGTCGGCTCCCCCGCCGAGCTGCACCCCGGCGACAACGTCACGGTCAAGGTCCGCGCGCAAGGCGGCGCGTCGCTCGCCGAGCTGCTCGCGACACCGCTCGCCACGTCGGCGACCACGGCGCGAACGGCGGTCACGCCGGCACGTGCCGCTGTTCCTCTACGTCGGCACCGTCGCCGGCGGACAGTCCGGCGGCCACATCGCGCTGCACGTGACGAGCGGCAACTGGCGCGGGCTGCGCACGATGCTCGGCCAGCCCGTCGACCAGACGTTCAGCTACAGCGACGGCACGATCTTCCTGCTCTGGCAGGGGAAGGTGCCGACCGTGATCGACCCGGCCAGCTGAAGGCCGGCGACCGCATCACCGTTCGCGTCCGCGCCCCGCGCGGCCGCGACGCTCGCGCAGGTCGAGGCCACCCCTGCTTCGCACGTCGGCGACCACGAGCCCGGCGAGCGTCGAGACCAAGGCCAGCTAGTCAGCTTCGCCGCCCGAACAGAGCGCCGCCGCGGCCGCACTCGATGCGGCCGCGGCGGCATCGGCTCGCGTTCGACGATCGCACGCGGCACGTCGCACGGTCAGCCAGCGCGCGAGCGGCTCGTCGCTCAGGGCAGCGGCCGCGGCTCCTCATCCCGATCGCGCGCACAGCCGGCGCGTGCGCGTCGCTCGCGATCAGGTGCACGAGGTTGCCGGTCGAGCAGCGTCGCCGACGCACGGCCTGCGCGCGCTTGCCACCGCGGCCGTCGACCGACGCGGCGGTCAGCTGCACGAGCGTGCCGCCCGCGACGAGCGGCTCGAGCAACTCGGGCCGCTGCTGCACCTCCGCGTTCCGCTCCGGGTGCGCGAGCACCGGGACGATCCCGAGCGTGCGCAGCCGGAAGAGCCGCTCCGGCAGCTCGAGCGGCCAGCCGCGGTAGGGCGTCTCGACGAGCAGGTAGTCGGGGTTCCCGGCGAGCGCGAATCGCCGCAACTCCTCCTCCGGCCGGTCGAGCTCGCCGTAGTCGAGCTCCCCGCCGCCGACGAGCCGCACGATGTCACCGGCCGCGTCCCGCAGCGCCGCGAGCGCGTGCTCCATCTGCTCGGCCGTCGTCGGGTAGTCGTGGCGCACGTGCGGCGTCGCCGGCGAGCACCTCGATGCCGTCCGCCGCCGCGGCGCGGCAGATCGCGACTGCCTCCTCGATGTCCGCCGCCCCGTCGTCGAGCCCCGGCAGCACGTGGCTGTGGAGGTCGATCAAAGCGCCGCGAACGCGAGGAAGAGCTCGCGCGCCGCGGCGATGCCGAGCGGGACGTAGTCGGCGACGAGGCGCTCGTTCGGCGAATGGATGTTCGAGTCCGGCAGCCCGAAGCCGGTGATCACGGTCGGGATGCCCTTGTCGGCGAGCGCGGGCACGATCGGCAGCGTGCCGCCGCGAGCGGATCAGCGCGGGCCGCACGCCGAGCACGCGCTCGAACGCGTCGAGCCCGAGCTGGATCGCCTTCGCGTCCGGGCGGGACGAGCCCGGGCGGCGACGACGACCAGAGCTCGACGTCGAGGTCGGCGCCCGCGGGCGCCGCCTCGCGCAGGAGGCGCTCGACCACCGGCGCGATCTCTTCGACGTTCTGTCCCGGCGCGAGCCGGATCGAGACGTTCGCGACCGCCTCGACCGGCAGCACCGTCTTCTGCAGCATCGGCGAGCCGGTCTGGATGCCGTTCACGTCGATCGCCGGCTCGGCGAACGTGCGCAGGTAGAAGTCGTCGGCTGCGCGCTCGGGTCCTTCGGCCGCGCGCCCTGGTCGGCGAGCTCGTCCGCGCCGGCCGGCAGCGCGCTGCCAGCCCGCGAGCTCCTCGTCGGTCGGCTCGGCGATGCCCGACGCGCAGCGCGCTCGGCGAGCGTCCCGTCGTGCGCGATCGAGGCCGCTCAGCGTCTTGATCATGCGCGTGCGCCGCGTTCAGCGCCGCGCCGCCGTACATGCCGGAGTGCAGGTCGCGCTCGCCGGTGCGCAGCGTGACGTGGAAGTACGCGATCCCGCGCGTCGCGACGTTGAACGCCGGCACGTCGCGGCGGATCATGCCGCTGTCGAAGATGACCGCGGCGTCCGCGCCGCGCTCGTCCTGCTCGAGGAACTCGACGATCGAGTGCCCGCCGGTCTCCTCCTCGCCGTCGCAGCAGAAGCGGACGTTGACCGGCAGCTCGCCGGCCTGCGCGAGCTCGCGCGCGGCGGCGAGCAGCATGTAGAGCTGGCCCTTGTCGTCGACGGCGCCGCGGCCGTAGAGGTAGCCGTCGCGCATCTCGGGCTCGAACGGGGCGCTCTCCCAGAGCTCGAGCGGGTCGGGCGGCTGCACGTCGAAGTGGCCGTAGCAGAGGACGGTCGGCGCGTGGTCGGCGTCGTCGCGAGCGCGCGGCATCTCGCCGATCGCGAGCGGCTGGCCGTGCCAGTCGACGACCTCGCACTCGCCGCCGGCCTCGCGCACGACGCTCGCACACCCACTCGCCCGCGCGCACCACGTCGTCCGCGTGCGCCGGGTCGGCGCTGATCGACGGGATGCGGAGGAAGCTCCGCCAGCTCGTCGAACCAGTACCTGAAGGCGCGGCTCGGGCATCGCGCGCGAGCCTACCGCCGGACGTGTCAGACACCGACACGCGTCGGCCACCAGCGCCGCGGGCGGTGTCTGACACGTTCGGCCGCCGTCGGTGCCGACAGCTCGAGCTACCAGCTAAGCGACGTCGCGGAGCTTCTGCGACTCGGCGAGGGCGCGGAGCTTCTTCAGCCCCTGGTTCTCGATCTGGCGGATGCGCTCGCGCGTCACCTGGAACGCGCGGCCGACCTCGTCGAGCGTGCGCGGCTGCTCGCCGTTCAGCCCGTAGCGCAGCTCGAGCACGCGGCGCTCGCGGTAGCTGAGCATGCCGAGGCAGCTTCGCGAGCGCCTCGGCGCGGAACGCGGTGTCGGCGGCCTCGTCGGGGAGCGGCGTGTGCTCGTCCTCGATGAACTGCCCGAACTCCGACTCCTCCTCGTCGCCGACCGGCTTCTCGAGCGAGACCGGCGTCTGCGACGTGCGGCGGATCGACTCGACCTCTTCGATGCGACATGTCGAGCTCGGCCGCGATCTCCTCGTTCGACGGCTCGCGCCCGCGCTCGGCGCGCAGCTTGCGCTCGGTGCGCATGATCTTGTTCAGCTTCTCGACGACGTGGACCGGCATGCGGATCGTCCGCGCCTTGTCGGCGAGCGCACGGGCGACCGCCTGGCGGATCCACCACGTCGCGTACGTCGAGAACTTGTAGCCCTTGCGCCAGTCGAACTTCTCGGCGGCGCGCACGAGGCCGATCGTCCCCTCCTGGATCAGGTCGAGGAACGGCAGGCCCTGGTTGCGGTAGCGCTTCGCGATCGAGACGACGAGGCGGAGGTTCGCCTCGACCATCTCCTGCTTCGCGCGGTGGTCGCCGCGCTCGATGCGCTTCGCGAGCTCGACCTCCTGCGCGGCGGTCAGCAGGCTCGACCTTGCCGACGTCCTTGAGGAAGAGCTGCAGCGAGTCGGCCGAGAACTCGACGTCGGCCGGCTCCTCGACCTCCTCGATCTGCGCCGCGTAGAAGTCGGCCGCCGCGTCCATCGGCGTCGAGCGGCGTCTGCTCCTCGTCGTCCTCAGCCTCGACGACTCAGCCTCGACGACTCCAGCCTCGACGTCTTCGTCGAAGCTCACGTCCTCGTACTCTCGACGACCTCTTCCTTGCTCACTGGCCCCCCTCGTCACCGGAGCTATTCCCTGTCGGATGCGGAACTGTCGCAGCGGCACCGGACGGACGCCATAGGCCGTCTCGGCTCATCTTGGCGGTGCTGTTAGTCCCAGTTGTCACAAGACCGCCCAGGAAAGCTAGCTGCTTGCTTCCCGAGCGCCGTTTTCGGCCCCGAGCGCGCGGGCGAGCCGGAACTCCGTGACCGCCTTGTCGCGCTGCCCCGTCCAGGCGAGCAGCAGCCCGAGGTGGAACCTGACCGATCTGGCTGTGCGGAAACCGCTCCACGAGCGGGCCGAGCCGGGAGAACGACGCCGAGAGGTCGTCCATGTCGAACCGCCCGACGGCGGCGGCGACCTGCGCCTCGTCGTCGTCCGGGTGCAGCCGAGCGGCGCGCGCGATAGGCGCGCTCGGCCGAGTGCTGGTGGCCCTGCCGCTGCAGCAGCGCGCCCTGGACGAGCAGCGGGTCGGTCGCGGTCGACTGGAACGGCGGGTAGCCGCCCTGGTGAAGAACTGCGGGTGGAGGATGACGTCGGCCTGGACCTCGTAGAACGTGTCGCGGCCGACCTTCTTCGCCGTCCCGGTACGCCTGGTCCGCGTCGGCGACGAAGCCGGCGCAGAAGAGCGCGGTCGCGTAGTTGAACTGGACGACCGGGTCGTTCGGGTGCTCGCTGGCGCGAGCAGCTCCAGCGTCTGCGCGCCGCTCGCGCGCCGGCCGGCCGAAGGCGGCGCGGACCGCGGCCACGTTGGCCGTGCTCGTCCCGGGGACGACCAGCGGCGGTCGCGCCGTCCGGGCACTGCGCCTTCGGCTGCGGCGGGATCCTGCCGCGTCGCGTAGACGACGCCGACCACGATCCCCGCGGCCGCGAGCGCGGCCGCCGCGACGATCACGCTGACCCGATGCCGCCGGCGACATCTCCGCGCCAAGGTAGCGGAAATACAACGTGTCCCGCTACCGTTTCAATAGTCATGCCTACGCTACCGCGAACTGCTGCAGCAGACCAAGGCCGAGATCTCCGAGGTCGACGCCGCCGCGGCGCGCAGGGCCTCGAAGGCGCCGTCTGGGTCGACGTCCGCGAGGCGGACGAGTGGCAGGAGGGCCACATCTGCCCGGCGCCGTCCACGTCCCGCGCGGCAACCTCGAGTCGCGCATCGAAGGCGTGCGCGCCCGACAAGACGACGCCCGTCGTCCTCTACTGCGCCTCCGGCAGCCGCTCCGCGTTCGCCGCGAAGACGCTCGAGCGAGCTCGGCTACGAGGACGTCTACTCGCTCGTCGGCGGCTTCACCGACTGGAAGCGCAACGGGCTCGAGATCACGATGCCGCGGACGCTCTCGCCGGAGAAGCGCACCCGCTACTCGCGCCACCTGCTGATCCCGGAGATCGGCGAGGAGGGCCAGCTGAAGCTGCTCGACTCGCGCATCCTGCTGATCGGCGCCGGCGGCCTCGGCTCGCCCGCCTCGCTCTACCTCGCCGCGGCCGGCATCGGCACGCTCGGGATCATCGACGCCGACATCGTCGACGAGACGAACCTGCAGCGCCAGATCGCGCACTCGCTCGACACGCTCGGCACGCCGAAGGTCGACTCCGCGAAGCGCACGATCGAGGCGCTCAACCCCGACGTCGAACGTCGTCACCTACCGCGAGCGGCTCACCTCCGAGAACATCGACCGGATCCTCGACGACGGCTGGGACCTGATCGTCGACGGCGCCGACAACTTCCCGACGCGCTACCTCGTGAACGACGCGTCGGTGTGGCGCGGCATCCCGGTCGTGCACGGCTCGATCTACCGCTTCGAGGGCCAGGTCACCGTCTTCAAGCCGCACGAAGGCCCGTGCTACCGCTGCCTCTTCCCGGAGCCGCCGCCGCCCGAGCTCGCGCCGTCGTGCGCCGAGGGCGGCGTGCTCGGCGTGCTGCCGGGCATCATCGGCTCGCTGCAGACGAACGAGGCGATCAAGCTCGCGGCCGGGATCGGCGACCCGCTCGTCGGCCGGCTGCTGCTCTTCGACGCGCTCGCGACCGAGTTCAGCGAGGTGAAGATCGAGCGCCGCGCGGACTGCCCGGTCTGCGGCGACCACCCGACGATCACCGAGTACATCGACTACGTCGAGTTCTGCAGCGATCGTCGTCGCCAGTCGACGTCGATGCCGTCAGGGTTCCCCCGGTGCTCCGCGCGGAGGCCGGCGGCGCGCGCGAGGTCGAGGCGTCGGGCGCCACGGTGCGCGAGCTGCTCGAGGACCTCGCCGCCCGCATCCCCGCGCTCGGCTCGCGCGTCTACGCGACGGCGAGATCCGCTCGTTCGTGAACGTCTACGTCGACGGCGAGGACGTGCGGACCCGCGACGGGCTCGACACGCCCGTGCGCGAATCGCGCACGGTCATCCTGCTGCCTGCGATGGCCGGTGGTCGCTGAGCTCGCTGCTCGACCTGATCGGCAACACGCCGCTCGTCGAGCTGGCGCGGCTGTCGCCGCCCGGGCGCACGATCTACGCGAAGCTCGAGGGGCAGAACCCGACCGGCTCGATCAAGGACCGCGTCGCGCTCGCAGATGGTCGAGGCGGCCGACCTGCGAGCCGGGGCAGGAGCTGCTCGAGCCGACGAGCGGCAACACCGGCATCTCGCTCGCGCTCGTCGCGAAGCTCAAGGGGCTGAAGCTGACGTGCGTGATGCCGTCGAACGCGACGCCCGAGCGGCGCGCGCTGCTCGAGCTGTACGGCGCGACGATCATCGAGTCGCCCGGCGAGCTCGGCTCGAACGGCGCCGTGCGCATGGCGCAGGAGATCGCCGATGCGCGACGACCGCTACGTGATGCTCTTCCAGTACGCGAACGAGGCGAACCCTCGCGCGCACTACGACGGCACCGGCGCCGAGATCGCGCGCGACCTGCCGCGCGTCGACGCGCTCGTCGCCGGGCTCGGCACCGGCGGCACGCTGATGGGGACCGGCCGGCGGCTGCGCGAGGCGTTTCCCGGCGTGCAGATCGTCGCGGCCGAGCCGCTGCCCGGCGATCCCGTGATGGGCCTGCGCTCGCTCGAGGACGGCTACGTCCCGCCGGTGCTGCACGTCGTCGGAGCTCGACCGCAAGCTGCTCGTCTCGAACGCGGAGGCCGCTGCGGCCGTGCGCGTGCTGCTCGATCGCGAAGGGCTGTTCGCGGGCGTGTCGTCCGGCGCCGCGGTGCACGTCGCGCGGCGCGTCGCGGAGGAGCTGCCGGAAGGCGCCGTGGTCGTCGCCGTGCTCGCGGACGGCGGCTGGAAGTATCTGTCGGCGCCGTTCTGGACCGGCGAGGAGATCGACGAGGCGGTGCTCTGGTGGTAGTCCCCGCCGCGGTGCGCGAGCGAGCTGCGCGCGCACGCTGCAGACGAGGCGCCGAACGAGTGCTGCGGTCTGGTCCTCGTTGCGCGACGGCGTTGCCGTCGAGTACATCCGCGGCGTCAACAAGCTCGCGTCGCCGTACCGGTACGAGCTGTACATCGACCCGTTCGTGTGGTCGGAGATCCCCGAGGATCTCGAGCAGGTCATCTTCCACTCGCATCCCGAGACCGAGCCGCGCCCGTCGCGGACCGATCGGGAACTGGCCGGCCTCTGGTCGGGCCGGCCGTTCCTGATCTACGGGCTCAAGCACGACGACCTTGCGTGCCTGGACCGTACGCGCGACGAGCGTCGAAGCGAGATCGAGCTTCGCGACTCGTCTCAGCTACGAGACGGTGAAGCTGCCCTTCATGAAGGTGAGGTGCGGATCGCACACGTAGGTGTACTTGCCCTTCTCGAGCGTGACGTTCCACGTCGTGTTGATCTTCGCGGCGACCGACGTCTTCTTGTTCACGCCGGGGCCCTTGAGGTGGAAGTTGTGGTCGATCGCCTTGTCCGCGATCTTGACGTGTACTTGCCGGCCTTCAGCTTCTTCACCGGCTCCCGTTCTGAGTGAGCTGATCGTGAAGCCAGGGCCGACGGTGCCGGTCAGCGTGTTCGCGGCGGGCGCTTTCAGCGCGGCCGTCGCGGCCGGCACCGCCAAGGCGGCGGCAAGGGCGGCGATTGCGACGTAGCTTCATACGTCTCCTTGGAGTTGCTCGTGATTTGCAGGCGGCCGACACGGTACGCTCGGCCGCGTGGAGCTCTCGCTCAGTTGTCGCCGCCGAATCCTTCATCGAACCTAAGGGCCGCTATCTCGCCGACCTGATGGGGCGCGGCGTGCAGGGCACCGCAGATGCGGTCGTCCTGCCGTCCACGGTCGACGAGGTCGCGGCGGTGATGCGGTGGTGCTACGAGCACGAGGTTCCGCTGACCGCGCGCGGCGGCGGCACAGGTCTCGCCGGCGGCGCGATCCCCGTCAGCGGCGGCGTCGTGATCGGCTTCGAGCGTCTGAACAAGGTGCGGCAGTTCGACCCGCTTCTCTGGCGCATACACGTCGAGGCCGGCGTCACGACCGGGGACGTGCAACGGCTCGCGCGCGAGAACGGGCTGCGCTTCCCACCCGATCCCGGCGCGGCGGAGATCTCACAGATCGGCGGCAACATCGCCTGCAACGCCGGCGGCCCGCACGCGTTCAAGTACGGCGTCACCGGTCACTGGGTGACGGGGATCGAGGCGGTGATCCCGCCCGGCGAGATCGTGCGCGTCGGCGGCCCGCTGCGCAAGGACGTCGCGGGCTACGACGTCAAGTCGCTGCTCGTCGGCTCGGAAGGGACACTCGGCCTCGTCACGGCCGCGTGGCTGCGGCTCGTGCCCGCACCGGAGCTCGAACTGCCGGTGATCGGCCTCTACCGCGACGCGGACGCGGGCGTGAGCGCGATCGAGCGCGTGCTCGCCTCGGGTGTCGTACCGGCCGCGATCGAGTACCTCGACGCGGTCACGCTCCGCTTCGCCGGCGACGCGTATCCGTTCGGGCTGCCGGAGGACGCGGCGTTCATGATCATCACCGAGGCCGACGGCGCCGCCGTCGGAGGCGCGCCGGGTCGCCGACGAGCTGCAGGAGGCGCTCGCGGAGGACGCGGTCGCGGTCCACGCACCGGACCAGCCGTCGGACGTCGCCGACCTCTGGCGCTGGCGGGCGGGTGCGGCGTTCGCGATCCTCGCGCAGCGCGGCGGCGCGTACAGCGAGGACATCGCCGTGCCGCTCGACCGCCTGCGCGACGTCGCGCGCGAGACGCTCGAGATCGGCGAGCGGCACGACGTGGTCGCGCTCTCGTTCGGCCACGCCGGCGACGGCAACATCCATTCGACGTTCCTCTTCTCGCCGGACGACCACGACGAGGAGCAGCGCGCCGACGCCGCGTGCCACGAGCTCTTCGAGCTCGCGTTGCGCCTCGGCGGGACGGTCAGCGGCGAGCACGGCATCGGCTGGCTGAAGCGCGGCCAGCTCGAGCACCAGCTCGGCCCCGCAGGCTACGACCTGCACACCCGGATCAAGCAGACGTTCGATCCGAAGAACCTGCTGAACCCCGGCAAGAAGCGCTGACCCCCGCAGACCTGCCCGGTCTGGACGACACACGTGGTCAGACCAAGTGTCACGACCCTGCAACGGGCTCCGGAGGCTCGCCCGCGAAAAAGCCGCTCCTGACGGGAAATCGCAGACGCGACGTGTCCCACCTGGACGGAGCCGGTTCGCGGGGTGTTCCTGGTCAGACCACGTCGACGTTCGCGCGCCGCCGGTGTGCTCGCGCGCTACCCGGCGCTCGCCGAACCGGCGTCGGAAGGCGCGCCGCTGCTCGCGTCGAAGAAGCGCGCCGCCGGCCCCGACACGCCCGCCTGCGTGACGTACACGTTCCCGTCGGGCTCCGCGGTCGTGATGAAGAGCGACCGCCGGTCCGCACCGCCGAAGCAGCACGCCGTCACCTTTTCGGCGGGGACGTCGAGGGCGTCGAGCAGCTCGCCGTCGGGGGCGTAACGGCGGACCGCGTGGCCGCCCCACAGCGCGAGCCAGACGCAGCCCTCGTCGTCCACCGCCAGGCCGTCCGGGATGCCGGCTGCGTGCTCGACCTCGGCGAACACGCGTCGCCCCGCGAGCGTGCCGTGCTCGAGATCGAAGTCGAAGACGTCGAGGCGCCGCTCGCCGGAGTCGACGTAGTACATGAGCCGCGTGTCGGGCGACCAGCCGATCCCGTTCGAGAGCGTGAGACCGTGCAGCATGCGCTCGAGCACGCCGTCCGCGTAGCGGTAGAGCGCGGCGACGCCGGGCGACTCGTCCAGCGCCATCGAGCCGACCCAGAACCGTCCGGCCGGATCGCAGATGCCGTCGTTCGTCCGCATGTGCCCGGCGTGCGGCACCTCGACGAGTGTGGTCAGCGACTCGTCGCGCAGGTCGAGCAGCGCGAGGCGGTCGGCGAGCGCGACGAGCACCGTGCTCTCGTCCGTCGTCCACGACGCACAGCCGACGCGCGACCAGACGGGAATCGCGCGGTCGTCGCCCGTCGCCGGGTTGGAGACGTGCACCGCCCGCCCCTCGATGTCGACCCAGAGGAGCCGCTCGGTCTGCGGGTTCCAGCGCGGCCCTTCACCGAGGCGGGCTGCTGCCGGGATCGCGACGTCGACGCGTGCGAGCATGCACGCGTGAGCTTCGCAGGCATCGCGCCCTGATGCTCGGCCTCGTGACGGAGCCCGGAGTCGCGCGCTCCACGCGCGTCACCGAGGTGCCGGCGCCCGCGTCCGGCGGCGTGCGCCTGCGGGTTCTGGAGGTCGGCATCTGCGGGACCGACCGCGAGATCTCCGAGGGTCACTTCGGGATCGCGCCCGACGGTGCGTCGTCGCTCGTGCTCGGGCACGAGCTGCTCGCCGTCGTCGACGAGGACGGGCACGGGTTCACGCGCGGCGACCTCGTGACGGCGACGGTGCGGCGCTCGTGCCGCCACTGCATCGCGTGCGAGCACGACGAGCCCGACTCGTGCCTCACCGGCGACTACAGCGAGCGCGGCATCACGCGCCTGGACGGATTCGCACGCGAGCTCGTGTCCGAGGACCCGGCTCAGCTGATCCCTGTGCCGGCCGCGCTCGGCCGGCTCGGCGTGCTCTCGGAGCCTGCGTCGATCTGCGCCCGGGCGCTCCGCCATGCGCGCGCGATCGGCGGCCGGCAGCCGTGGGAGCTGCAGCGCGCGCTCGTCCTCGGCGCCGGGGCGATCGGGTTGCTCGCGACCCTGCTCTTGCGGCTCGAGGGCGTCGAGGTGTGGGCGCGTCGCTCGAGCCGGCGAGCGACCTCGCGACCGCCGCCGGGGCGCACTACGTCTCGACCGGCGACACGCCGCTCGCCGAGCTCGGCACGTTCGACCTCGTGATCGAGGCGGCGGGCGACGCGCAGCTGATGGCGGGATCGCTCGGCCTGCTGCGGCGCAGCGGCGTCGCGTGCCTCCTGGGCATCGACCCGCGCAAGCAGCGCGTCGAGATCGACGGGCCGACGCTCGCGCTCGACACGATCCTCGAGAACCGCGTGCTCTTCGGGAGCGTCAACGCGCAACGCCGCGACTGGCTGGTCGCCGGCCCTCGACGCGCGCGCGGCCGGTGGCGCGATCTCGAGGCATGTCGGCCTCCGCGCCCCGCTCGACCGCTTCGAGGAGGCCTTCGCTACCGGCGGAAGGCGACTCGTCGGCCTGCCGCGGGCCCGCGCGACCGCTTCGCCAAACGGCGTTCGAGCCATACGGTGTACGTGCGCGGCAAGCCGCTGGAACCGCTCGTGGCGGCTCGGCCACGCTCGAGACTAGCATCTACGACGCAGGTACGGAGAAGCGGTCTGCGTACGCGCTGCGCGCCGGTCTCGCCGGAGCGCACGATCGCGTCGCCGACCTCCGAGGCGCGATAGCCGTCCTCGAAGGTGGCGCCGACCGGGGCGACGTCGCCGTCGGCGGCGATCGTCTGCAGCATGTGATGCAGCTCGTGCACGAACGTGTCGCCCCAGCCGATGATGTGCCCGGGCGGCCACCAGTACTGCCACCACGGATGGTCGGCCTCCGAGACGAGCACCGTCTTGAACCCGCGCGCGCGGTCGCCGTCGGCGCGGAAGACCTGCAGCTCGTTCAGGCGCTCCATGTCGAAGGCGAGCGACCCCTTCGAGCCGTTGATCTCCCACTGCAGCGCGTTGCGCCGCCCGAGCGCGAGGCGGGTGCCCTCGATCGTCCCGACCGACCCGTTCTCGAACTCGACGACCGCCTGCACCGCGTCGTCCACCGTGCGCCCCTCGACGAACGTCTTCAGGAAACCGCCGACCGAGGTGATCTCGCCGTTCAGGTAGCGCGCGAGGTCGATCACGTGCGTGCCGATGTCGCCGAGCGCGCCCGAGCCGGCGTCCGAGACCGAGAAGCGCCACGTGTCGAGCGACGGGTCGTCCGCCCAGTCCTGCAGGTAGCGCCCGCGGAAGTGCCTGATCTCCCCCAGTTCCCCGGCGTCGACGATCTCGCGTGCGAGCCGCACCGCCGGCACGAAGCGGTAGTTGAACGCGCACAGGTGCTTGACACCGGTCGCGTCGACCGCCTTCCAGATGTCGTAGCTCTCGTTCGCGTCGCGCCCGAGCGGCTTCTCGCAGACGACGTGCTTGCCCGCCTGCGCGGCGGCGATCGTCGGCTCGGCGTGCATCGAGTTCGGACCGCCGTTGTCGAAGAGGCCGATGCGGTCGTCGGCGATCAACTCACGCCAGTCGGTGGTCGCGTACTCGTAGCCGTACCGCTCCTGCGCGTCCGTCACGGCCTCCCTGTCGCGACCGGCGATCCCGACCAGCCGCGGCTCGAGCGGCGTGGGCCACGTGATGTACGGGATCTTCTTGAACGCGTTCGAATGCGCCTTGCCCATGAACGCGTAGCCCAACATGCCAACACCGATCTCCGCCACGTCGCGATACTACGCACGTGGACGCCGTCAAGTGGGGGATCGTCTCGACCGCCGACATCAACCGGAAGGTGATTCCGGGCGCGCATGCGTCGGACAAAGTCGACCTCGTCGCAGTCGCGAGCCGCGACCAGGCGCGCGCCGACGCATACGCGAAGGAGTGGCGCATCCCGCGCGCGTACGGCTCGTACGACGCGCTGCTCGCGGATCCCGAGATCGAGGCCGTCTACATCTCGCTGCCGAACACGCTGCATTGCGAGTGGTCGATCAAGGCCGTCGAGGCGGGCAAGCACGTGCTCTGCGAGAAGCCGATGTCGCGACGCCCCGAAGAGGTGGAAGCCGCCTTCGACGCCGCAGAGCGCGCCGGGCGCCTGCTCAGCGAGGCGTTCATGTGGCGCCACAACCCGCAGACGAAGCGCCTGCAGGAGCTCGTCGCCGCCGGCACGATCGGCGAGCTGCGGCTCGTCCGCTCGGTCTTCAGCTACTCGCTCTACGACGAGGACAACATCCGCCTCGAGACCGAGGTCGAGGGCGGCGCGCTGATGGACGTCGGCTGTTACAACGTCAGCGGCTCGCGTCTGTTCGGCGGCGAGCCGGAGCGCGTGTTCGGCGAGGCGTGGTTCGGCCCGACGGGCACCGACTGGTCGTTCGCAGGCACGATGCGCTTCCCCGGAGACGTGGTCGCGCTCTTCCACTGCGGCACCGCGCTCGTCGGACCAGGACGAGCTCGAGGTCGTCGGCAGCGAGGGCTCGCTGTTCGCCGACGACCCGTGGCACTGCAACAACCCCGGGATCGAGCTGCGCCGCGACGGAGAGACGGGAGCTGATCGCCGTCGATCATGCGGACTCCTACCGGCTCGAGCTCGAGAACCTGAGCGACGCGATCCGCGGCGAGGGCGAGCTGCTGCTCGCGCGCGACGACGCGGTCGCGCAGGCCCGCGCGCTGCAGGCGCTACACGGCGCGGCCACGAGCGCCGAGCCGGTGACGCTGTAGCGCCCGGCCGGCGAGCCCGACCGCGAAGACGACGATCCCGGCGAGCGACCGCCGACAGCGGCAGCGTCGCGACGAGCACGCACGCAGCCGGCGCAGCCCGGCGACGTTCAGCCAGCGCGGCCAGCGCCGCTGCGGCGCCGGCCTGGGTGAACGCCGAGGCGTTCGCGACCGCGTAGTAGACCAGCACGCCGAACGACGAGAAGCCGATCGCGCCGCGCAGGTCGGTCGTCAGCACGAGCACCGACGACGACCGCCGCCGACGGCGAGCTCGGCGCGGTGCGGGCACCTCGAAGCGCGGGTGGACGGCCGCGAGCCAGCGCGGCAGGTCGCCGTTCGCGCGCCATCGCGAGCGCCGGTGCGCCCGATGCCCGGCGATCAGCGCGAGCAGCGACGCCGAGGCTCGCGACGGCCGCGCCGACGCGGACGACCGGCGACCGCCCACGCGGCGCCGACGGCCTCGACCGCCGTCGCGAGCGGCGTCGTGGCGGCCGCGAGCGCGTCCGGGCCGGCCGCGAGCAGCGCGGCGACGGCCGACGACGGCGTAGACGCACGACCGTCGATGCCCGAGCGCGATCGGGATCGCGCGCGGGATCGTCCGCTCCGGCTCGCGCACCTCCTCGCCGAGCGTCGCGATCCGCGCGTAGCCGGCGAACGCGAAGAACAGCAGCCCGGCCGACTGCAGGACGCCGTACAGCGCCGCCGTGCGCCCGCGCGAGTCGCAGCCGGCGAGTCGGTGTCGCCGCTCGCCGACGATCGCCGCCACGACGACGACCAGCGCGAGCACCGAGACCGCGACGAGCACGCGCGTGAGCCCGGCCGTGCGCGTGATGCCGCGGTAGTTCACGCGCGGTGAGCGCGACGACCGCCGCGACGCCGACGAGCGCGCTGCGCCCAGCGCGAGCCGGCGACCGCGTACGACGCGAACGTCAGCGCCATCGCCGCGCACGACGCCGTCTTGCCGACGACGAACCCCCAGCCGGCCAGGAAGCCCCACCACTCGCCGAGCCGCTCGCGGCCGTAGACGTAGGTGCCCGCCCGAGGTCGGGTACTGCGCCGCGAGCTGCGCCGACGCGACGGCGTTGCAGTAGGCGACGCCGGCGGCGAGGGCGAGCCCGACCAGCAGCCCGCTGCCCGCCGCCGCCGCTGCCGGCCCGAAGGCCGCGAACACGCCCGCGCCGATCATCGAGCCGAGCCCGATGACGACGGCGTCGCGCGTGCCGAGCCGCCGGGCGAGTGACGGCCGTTGCGCGTCACATCGCGGCGGCGACGCGCCGCGCCGGCCTCGGCCAGCTCGTCGTCGGTGACGTTCGGCAGCACGTCCTCCCAGAGCGGCAGCATCATCCCGCGCGGCGTCGAGCATCCCGAGCGGCCGCGGGATGAACCAGACGTGGAAGTGCGCGCCGCCGTCGCCCCAGCGGTAGAGGTGCACGCGGCCGACGTCGCCGAGCGCGAGGATCGCCCGCTCGACGCGCGCCACGACGGACGCGAACGACGCCGCGACCTCCGGCGGCAGGTCCGCGAACGAGTCGAAGTGCTCGCGGCTCGCGATCCAGACCGCGCCCGGCAGGCTGCCGCCGACCGGCGCGTGCAGCGTCCAGTGCTCGTCGGACCAGAGCGCGCGGCGTCGTCTCGCCGCCGCAGATCGCCGCACGGCGGGCCGCCCGGCTCGCCGCGGCGCGGCGGCTCCGGGATCTGCCGGGCCGTGGGCTCGCGCGGGACGAGCGGCTCGGCGTAGGGAAGGCTCATGTCGTCTCCTCTCCTCGATCGGTGGGCGCGAGGCCGTTCAGGACGAGCCCGAGCACGCGGTCGCGGGCGCGGTCGGCGGGCCAGCCGTGCCGGCCGCGCAGGTGGACGTACGGCCACGCGACCGTGTTGAAGAGCACGTCGGCGGTCTCGAAGACGTCGTCCGCGTCGACCGCGAGCGAGCCGTCCGCGGCTCCCTCGCGCAGGAACGTGATGAACGGGCGCAGGTAGTCCGGCGGCTGGCCCGGGGCCGGCGACTGGTGGAACGCCTCGTCGGTCGCGAGCATCAGCTCGAGGTGGCGGTCGAGGAGCGCGCAGAGCTCCTCGAGCGCCTGCACGAGCCGCTCTCGTCCGGTCCCGCCGGCCGTGAGCACGGGGTACATCGCGTTGCGGAAGTCCTCCGCGAGCGCGCCGGCGAGCGCCTCGACGAGCGCCTCTCGCGTCAGCCCCTGCCGCCAGAGCGTCGAGCGCGCCCGCCCCGCCACCTCCGCGACCCGTTCGAGCGTGAGCCCGTCCCAGCCGCGCTCGTGGAGGACGGCGATCGTCGCCTCGCGGAGCCGCGCGTCGACCTGCACCATGGCTGAGTTATATCTGCAACATCATGTTGCACAAGTGAGACCGAAACAGTGCAACCTCTATGTCTGCAAGCCTGCGGCGGCGATCGCCGCCAGGACGAGCTGCTCGTCCACCTCGCCGGGAAGGCCGCTGACGCCGACGGCCCCGACCCGCTCCCCGTCCTCGAAGACCGCGACGCCGCCGAGGAAGAAGGTGAAGAACGGGTCGAAGCTCGCGCGCTCGACCGGGTCGTCCTCGACCTTCTCGGCCAGCTCCCGGGTCGAGCGGGCGTCGCTGCGCGCCGCCGTATACGCCTTGCGCTGGGCGTTCAGGCGCGTATCCGGCGCGGCGCCGTCCATCGTGGCCGCGGCCACCAGCTCCCCGTGCGTGTCGGCGACGAACACGGAGACCGGCCCGGGCGCGCCCGAGACGACGTGGTCGACGATCGCGCGTGCCTGCGTTAGACGCATTCGCGCGATAGTAAACGGCTCCGGGCAGGGCTACCATCGTGCGCGATGAGCGCACTCGCCTTGACGGTGCGCGGCACGACCTACCCGGTCCTGCTGCCGAAGCTGAGCGACCCGCGGCTGCACCTCGCTGCCGTGATCACGACCCTGCAGGTGCTCGGCCAGACGGCGTTCGACTTCCGGCTCTCGATCGCGCAGATCCTCGTCTCGCTGCTCACCTGCGCCGTGCTCGAGGTGGCGATCACCCTGCGGAAGCAGCACGTGCTGATGTGGCCGGCGAGCGCGCTTCTGACCGGGAACGGCGTCGCCTTCATCCTGCGCGTGCCGGGAACGGAGCACGGCGACTGGTGGAGCATGCGCGGCTGGTGGATCTTCATGGTCACCGCGGCGGTCTCGCTGCTCTCGAAGTACGTGATCGTCTGGCGGGGCGGCCACGTCTTCAACCCCTCGAACTTCGGCCTCGTCGCCTGCTTCCTGATCCTCGGACGGACGCGCGCGGAGCCGCTCGACTTCTGGTGGGGACCGGTCTCGCCGTGGCTCGCGTTCGCGTTCGTGGTGATCGTGACCGGCGGGCTGCTGATCCTCTCGCGCCTCAAGCTGCTCTGGATCGCCGTCGGCTTCTGGGTCTCGTTCGCCGCCGGGATCGCCGTGCTCGCCGCGACCGGGCACGCGATGGTCGCGCGCTGGCACCTCGGGCCGATCACCGGGCCGTACTTCTGGTGGGCGCTGCTCACCTCGCCGGAGGTGCTCGTCTTCCTCTTCTTCATGCTCACCGATCCGAAGACGACGCCGAAGAGCCAGCGCGACCGCGTGCTCTACGCGGTCAGCGTCGGACTGCTGGCCGCGCTCCTGATCGCGCCGATCCGCACCGAGTGGGCGACGAAGGTCGCCCTCCTCGGCCTCGCTGACGGTCGTCTGCGCGGCGCGGCCGCTCCTGCGTGCGCTGCGCCTCGAGCGCGTGCGCCTGACCGGCCTGCGGCTGGCCGGCACGCTCGCGGCCGCGGCGGTCGCGCTACGTCGTCGTGCTCGCCGCCGCGAGCGGCCCGTCGAAGGCGACCGCGGCCGCAGCACCGGCGCCGGCCGGCGGCCCGGCGGTCACGATCCTTCCCTCGCGCGGCGTCGAGTCAGCAGCTGAACCGCGCGCACCGCGCGCCTGATCGCGCACGACCTCGTGACCGCGCTGCACCGGCCGTCGAGCGCGACCGTGCGGGTGTGGCTCGAGCCGCGGCGAGGGACAGGACCCGCCGGTCGCGGTCGCGCAGCTCGCGAGCACGCAGTACCGGCTGCACCAGGCGGGCGCGCACTGGGCACTCGGCAAGCAGCCGCCAGGCTGCGCCGGCCGCGCCGACCGCAGCACGAGACCGTCGCGGCCGGGTTCCGGCTCGAGGACGTCGCAGCGTCCAGCTCGGCCTCGACTTCCGCCAGGGCTCGTTCCGCTACGGGATGGTGCAGCGACGAGCCCGCGATGATGGGCGGCGGCGTCTGCTGGCTCGACTACGACAACGACGGGTGGCTCGACCTCTTCGCCGTCAACTCGTACGCCGACCAGCAACCTGCCCGCGTGGCAGGACCACGGCGGGCTGCCGACGAGCGCGCTCTTCCACAACACCGGCGGCCGCTTCGTGAACGTGACGAAGCGCTCCGGGGCCGGGCTCCCGCTGCGCGGCGAGGGCTGCGTCGCCGCCGACCTGAACGGCGACGGCTACACCGACCTCTACGTCACGACGGCGACCGACGACGCGCTGCTCTGGAACAACGGCGACGGCACCTTCACCGAGGGCGCGCGCAAGGCCGGGGTCGTGTCGTTCGGCTGGCACTCCGGCGCGGCGGTCGCGGACGTGAACGGCGACGGCCGGCCCGACCTGTTCGTCGCCGGCTACACCGACATGCAACACCCGATCCCGGGCTCCGTCGAGGGCTTCCCGACGAACCACGAGGGCGTGCGCGACCACCTGTTCCTCAACGAGGGCAAGAAGCGCTTCCGCGAGGTCGGCGTGCTCGCGGGCCTCGATCCAGCGCCGTACGACCACAGCCTCGGCGCCGTCTTCTCGGACTTCAACCACGACGGGCGTCCCGACCTCTACGTCGCGAACGACGAGGACGCGAACAAGCTCTACCTCAACGAGCCCGGCGGCCCGCTCGGCTTCCACTTCGTCGACCGCGCGAAGACCGAGAAGGTCGCGGACCGCGAACGCCGGCATGGGCATCGCCGCCGCCGACACGAACGGCGACGGGCGCACCGACCTCTTCGTCTCGAACTCGCGCAGGCAGACGCACGCCGTCTACATGAGCGACCGCGCCGGCGTTCACCGACGCGCGCTCGCCCTTCACGGCCGCGCTCGGCAGCCGCACGGGCTGGGGCGACTCGTGGGTCGACCTCGACAACGACGGCCGGCTCGACCTCGTGCTCGCCGCAGGCGCGATCCCCGTCACGAACCTCGCGAAGGACGCCGGCCCGCTGCAGGTGCTCGCGCAGCGCGCGGACGGAACGTTCGCCGACGCCGGCGTCGTGCGCGACCTGCGCACGAACGGTCGCGGCGTCGCGGCCGCCGACTACGACAACGACGGCCGCGTCGACCTCGCCGTGAACACGATCGGCGGCAAGCTGATCCTCCTGCACAACACGCTCGAAGGCGGGCCACTGGCTCGAGGTGCAGGTCGCAGCCGTTCTCGCCCGGGCGCGGTCGTGACGGTCGTCGGAGTGGACGGCCGCCGGCAGGTGCGCGAGGTGCACGCCGGCTCGAGCTACCTCTCGTCCGAGGACCCGCGCGTGCACTTCGGTCTCGGCGCGGCACGCACCGTGCGCGAGCTCGACGTGCGCTACCCGGACGGCACCGTCAAGCGCCTGCGCGACCTCGCCGCCGACCGCGTCGTAACGGTCGAGAACTAGCTCTGGCTCTAACGCCCGGTCTTCGCCTGCCGGCGGCGCGCGAGCGTGTCGAGCGTGACGGCGAAGAGCAGGATGCAGCCGGTCGTGATGAAGATCACGCCGGTTCGAGAACTGGTGGATGAAGAGGCCGTTCGCGATCGTCGCGATCACCGCCGCGCCGAGCACGGCGCTGCGCACCTCGCCGCGGCCGCCGAACAGGCTCGTGCCGCCGATCACGGCGGCGGAGATCGCGTCGAGCAGCAGCGTGCCGCCGCCCTGGTCGGGCGCGACCGAGCTGAGGCGGCCGGCGAGGACGATGCCGCCGACGCCGGCCATGAAGCCGGAGATCATGAAGACGATGATCCGGATCCGGGCGACGCTGATGCCCGCGCGGCGGGCCGCCTCGGCGTTGCCGCCGACCGCGTAGACGTGGCGGCCGAACGTCGTCCGCTTCGCGATGTACGTCCAGAAGAGCAGGAAGAAGATGATCACGAGCGCCGGCGAGCGGGACGCCGCGGTCGTGGTTGCAGATCGCGACGACGAGCGAACGCGAGCGCCGGGACGCCGACCAGCCTTCGAGGACGATCAGCGCCGGGTCGCGAAGCGGGACGCCGTGCCTGCGGCGTTGCGACGATGCCGCCGAGCGATCCCGCCGACGTACAGCGCACTGATCATCGCGGCCGATCAACCACCCCGCTTCCTTCGAGAAGAAGTACTGCGCCGTGTAGTTGATCCAGCGGTTCTGGATGATGATCGGGCCGCCGGCCCCGAGCTGCATCTGCACGTACGCCCTGCCAGGCGAGCAGGCCGGCCAGCGTGACGACGAACGACGGCACGCCGATCAGCGCGACGAACGAGCCCTGGAACGCGCCGATCAGCGGCGACGACGAGGAGCGCGACGACGATCGGCCAGATCCCGGGCAGGTAGTGACCGCTGTCGGGCTGCTGCAGCTCGGCGGCGACGACGCCGGCGAGCCCGCTCAGGTAGGCGATCGAGAGGTCGATCTCGCCGAGCAGCAGGACGAACACGACGCCGAAGGCGAGCATCGTCGTGCCCGCCATCTGCGTGATGATGTTGTTGAAGTTGACCGCGGTGAAGAAGTTCTGCGTCGGTCAGGCTGAAGACGATGACGATACCGATCAGGCCGATGATCACCGGCCAGCTGCCGAGGTTCCCGCCCTTGATGTTCTCCCACACCCGGGTGCCGAAGCTCTCGACCTCGGGATCGGCGCTCAGCGGGGCGGGGGCGCTTCGACGGCGCTGTCGCTCGTCACGCCGGTGCTCCGGTTCCGCCGTGGTGATGCCTGCGACCTTCGTCGGCGCGCCGGCGGTGATCGCGTGCACGACTTCCTGCTGCGTTGGTCTTCTCGCGCTCGTAGAGGCCGGCGTTGCGACCGAGCCGCAGCACGGTGATGCGGTCGGCGACCTCGAAGATGTCGTGGAGGTTGTGCGAGATGAGCACGACTGCGAGACCCTGCTCGGCGAGGCGCTTGACGAGCGCGAGCACCTGCTCGGTCTGCGCGACGCCGAGCGCCGCCGTCGGCTCGTCGAGGATCACGACCTTCGAGTTCCACATCACGGCGCGCGCGACGGCGACCGACTGGCGCTGGCCGCCGGAGAGCGTCGCGACCGGCTGCCGGATCGAGCGGATCGTCGTCACGCGCAAGCGTCTTCAGCGTCTCGGCCGTCTTCTGCTCCATCACCGGCTCCTTGAGACGCTGGAGCGCGTCGTGCGCCTCGCGCCCGAGGTACATGTTCTGGACGACGTCGAGGTTGTCGCAGAGCGCGAGATCCTGGTAGACGACCTCGATCCCGAGCTTCGCCGCGTCCTTCGGGCCCGAGATGTGGACCGGCTGGCCCTCGAAGAGGATCTCGCCGTGAGTCGGCGGCGTGGATGCCGGCGATCGTCTTGATCAGCGTCGACTTGCCCGCGCCGTTGTCGCCGACGAGCGCCATCACCTCGCCCGGCCGCACCTCGAAGTCGACGTCCGTCAGCGCCTGGACGGAGCCGAACGACTTCGTGATGTCGCGGAGCTCGAGGGTGGGCGATTCGTCGGCCACGGGTATCGCAGTTCCTAACACGAGCGGGGCGCCCCGTGGGGCGCCCCGACCGCTTCAGTGCAGATCTAGCAGTACTTCTTGTACGAGCCGTTGCAGATGTCGCTCTTCTTGAGGAAGCCCGAGGTGTAGAGCTTCCGCCAGTTCGCCTTGGTCGAGCGAGACCGGCGGGATGATGAACGCCGGCTCCTTCTTGGTCGCCGTTCGTCACCGAGCCGGTCGTGGTCAGCTTCTGGCCCTTGAGGAGCTGAATCGCCGACCGCGCCGCGGCCTTCGCCAGGATCCGCGTGTCCTTCCAGACGGTCATCGTCTGCCAGCCCGAGATGATGTTCTGCACGCCCTGCGGCGTCGCATCCTGGCCCGAGAGCGGGATCGGCTTGAGGCCGTGGCTCTTCAGCCCGACGACGACGGCGTTCGCGAGGCCGTCGTTGGCCGCCGCGACTGCGTCGATCTTGTTCCCGGTCTTGACGAGCATCTGCTCGAAGATCGTCCCGGCCTTCTGGTTGTCCCAGCCGGGCACGAACTGATCCGGGCCCTTCTTGAAGACGGCGCGCTTGTAGAGCGGCTTGAGGATCGAGTCGTACCCGCCCTTGAACAGGAACGAGTTCGGGTCGGTCGTGCCGCCGTTCAGCTCGGCCACGACCGGGTGCTGCGAGTACTTGCCGTTCGCCTTCAGACCGGCGACGACACCCTTGCCCTGCAGGACGCCGACCGCGCCGCCGTCGAACGAGACGTAGATCGACGCGACGCCGCCCGGGAACCTGGCGGTCGTAGTCGATCGACGGCACGCCCTTCGCCTTCGCGGACTTCTCGATCGCCGACGCCGAGCCCGCGTCGAGCATGACCTCGATCAGGACCTTGGCGCCGTTGCCGAGGCACTGGTCGGCCTGCGTCTTCTGCTTCTGCGCGTCGTTGTCGGCGTTCGTGATCGAGTAGCTGACCTTGGCCGCCTTGAACGCAGAGATGAGCGCCGGCTTGTCGAAGTGCTCCCAGCGCACCGACGACGCGGTGTCCGGCAGCAGGACGCAGACGTCGCCGCCTGCCGCCTTCTTGCTCACGCCTGCGGTTGCGCCGGCGACGACGAGTGTCGCCAGCCCGGCAACGACGGCCATGAGCAGGACCGTCGACCTCCGAAAAACTTTCCTCACTTGATTCCTCCTGACAGGGGGACAGACTTGCGCGCATAGACCACCGCAGTTTCAGCGGCGCCTCTTGAGACGTGAAACTGTCCGAAATGTTGCTGCGAGTCAAGTCGCGACGCCCCAATTGGCCCTGCTACGTCAGGAGCGAAGAGCTCGACGGTGTAATCACGCCGGCTTGTGACGCTCGTGACCCGGACGCCCTGGAGCGGACGGTCGAGCGGCAGGCTGCGAATCAGATTGCGGCTGTTCAGCGGTCCCCGACCGCTTGCATTCGGTACCCGCCCTCGAGCATCGCCGGGGCGCGCGCCTGCAGGCGGTCCCACGACGGCACGTCCCAGCCGATCGAGTCGGCGAGGCGCACGATCATGCTGAAGAGCGCGCAGACGGTGACGGCGTCTCGGAGCGCCTGCTCGGAGACGCCCGCGTCGTAGACCGCCTGCGCGTCGGCGGGCGTCAGCTCCTCCGGGCGCAGCGTCAGCGTCTCGAGGAAGACGAGCGTCGCTGCGAGCTGCGGGCCGAGCGGCGCGGTGCGCCAGTCGTCGGCCACCGCCTGCCAGACCTCCTCACCGAGAGCGTACGACGCGACCGCGCCGTGGGAGCCCGTTCAGAACGGGCACTGGTTGAGCAGCGAGGTGAACGCGGCGAACAGCTCGCGCTCCCCGGGGCTCCAGTCCGACGGGCCGCGCATCACCTCGTCGAGCGCCTCCGAGAACGGCGTGCCGAAGAGCTCCGGCCGGTAGAGAAGCGTCTTCACGACGCCGAGCGGCTCCGCCCCACTCCGTTGCCGGACCGCGTCGAGCATCGCCGCCTCCGCGGTCGCGTGGCCGCGGTCGACGACGTCGAGCCTGATCGTCACCGCACGACCTTCCGCGCGAGGTCGAGCCGCCGCAGCCCTTCGCCGATCGCCACCCCGACGGTCTGCTCGAAGATCTCGTCCTCCGAGAGCCCGGCCTCCTTCAGCGCCTCCACGTCGCGGTCGGTGATCGTGTACGCGCGCGTGCGCACCTGCTCGAGGTAGGTGGCCATCGCCGCGGGCGCGGGCGGCAGCGCGGCGGCGTTCGCGCGCAGCTGGTCGAGGCCGGGATGGTCCATGCGCCGATCCTATGCGAGCTCGCGCGCGCCGTCGGCGGCCGCGCTGACCCAGGCACGCCCGGGCAGCCGGTCGGCAAGCGCCTGCGCGTCGCGCTCGTCGACGAGCGCGACGATCGCGCCGCCGAAGCCGCCACCGGTCATGCGCGCGGCGTACGCGCCGTACTCGTAGGCGCGGTCGACGAGGCGGTCGAGCTCGGGGATCGACGCCTCGAAGTCGTCGCGCAGGCTGTCGTGCCCCTCACGGAAGAGCTCGCCGACGCGTGCGAGATCGTTCGCGCGCAGCGCCGCTACGACGGCGTGCACGCGCGCGTTCTCGGTCTCGAGATGCCGCAGCCGTGCCGGCATGCCCTCGTCGATCTCGCGCTTCCGGGTCGCGTAACCGGAGTGCTCCAGGCTGCGCGAGACGCCGGAGTGCGCGATCACGAACACGACCCCGTCGGGCAGAGGCACGAGCTCGTGCTCGAGAGATGCGAAGTCGAAGAGGACCGCATGGCCGGCGCGACCGAAGAGGGACGCTGCCTCGTCGAGGATGCCGCTCGGCACCCCGATCGCGCGGTGCACCGCGCGCTGGGCTGCGAGCGCCAGCTGCAGCGGCTCGACCTCGAAGTCGGCGACGGCGCAGAGTGCGATCCCGACCACGATCTCCAGCGCCGCCGACGAGGAGAGCCCCGACCCGGCCGGCAGCGTCGAGGTCAGCCGGCCGCGCACCCCGACCGGCGGGCGGCCGAGCACCGCGAGCTCCTCGGCGACGCCGCCGACGTAGCGGCCGAAGCCGAACGCTTTCCCCGATCCGTCCGCGGCGAGCGAGACGGTCTCGCGTGCGCCGTCCGAGCTCAGCTCGATTCGCTCCGCCGGCTCGCACTCCAGGGTGATTCCGAGATCGACCGCAGCGGGTAGCGCGACACCGCCGGCGAGGTCGGTGAACTCGCCGATCAGATTGACGCGGCCCGGCGCCCAGAAGCTGCGCCGCGAAGAGCGGGGTGTCACGCTTCCTGCGACTCGGGCGCGGCGTCGGCAGAAGGCTCGTCGCGCCGATGCCACGGCTGGAACTTCACCGTCAGCCGGTCGATGCGCTGACCCTCGACGGAGTCGACCGTGAAGAGCGAGCCCGTCGTGCTCGCACCTCGTCGCCGGGCTCGGCCGCGCGGCCGAGCTGTCCGAAGACGAAGCCGGCGATCGTGTGGTAGTCGTCCTGCGGGAGATCGAGTCGAAGCGCTCGTTGAAGTCGTCGATCGGGAACGTCCCGTCGATGCGGATCGTGTCGTCGTCGATCTGCTCCACCGTCTCGTCCGGCAGGTCGAACTCGTCCTCGATCTCACCGACGATCTCCTCCAGCAGGTCCTCGAGCGTGACGATCCCCTCCATCGAGCCGTACTCGTCGATCACGACCGCCATGTGCTGGTTCGTCCGCCGGAACTCGGTCAGCAGCGCGCCGAGGTCCTTCGTCTCCGGGACCATGTAGGCGGGCCGGACGAGTGACTCCGAGGTCGACGTCGACGATGCCGCGGTCGTGCATGGCGACGATCAGGTCGCGGATGTGCAGCACACCGACGATGTCGTCGAGCGAGTCGCGGTAGACCGGGTAGCGCGTGTACGGCGACTCGAGCACCGCCTTCAGCGCCTCCTCCGGCGGGAGCGCGATCGAGATCGCGACGACCTCGGGCCGCGGCACCATCACGTCCGCGACCTCCTTGTCGGCGAAGTCGAAGACCTTGTAGAGCATCTCCTGCTCCTCGTGCTCGATCTCGCCCTGCTCGGCCGACGACGAGAGCAGCATGCGCAGCTCGGCTTCCGAGTGCGCCTCGTGCTCGGCGCCGGGCGGCTCGAGCCCGAGCCCGCGCAGGATGAGCGCCGTCGACTCCTGCAGCACCCAGATGAGCGGCCGGAAGAGCGATGAAGAACCAGCGCACCGGCGTCGAGACGGCGAGCGCGGTTCGCTCCGGGTGGCCGAGTGCGATCGCCCTTCGGCACGAGCTCGCCGAACACGACGTGCAGGTAGGTGACGATCAGCAGCGCGAGCGATGACCGCGAGGACCGAGGCCATCAGGCTGGTCGAACTTGTGCGCGAGCACCTGCTCGCCGAGAGCACCGATGGCGAGGCTGGTGATCGTGACGCCGAACTGCATGGCCGAGATGAACCGCGGCGGGTCGCGGTGATCTGCAGCACGGCGCGTGCGCGGCGGTTGCCCTCGTGCTCGAGCTCCATGATCCGCGTGCGGCGCGACGTGACGAGGCCGTACTCGGCCGCGACGAAGAACGCGTTCAGCAGCACAAGCCCGAGCGAGGGCCAGCATCTGGAGGAGAAAGCTCATCGGGCGCCCCGACGGGCGCGCGCGTACTGGGCGGCAGGTCGTCGTCCACGCGTATCAGTCGGGCGAGTATAGCCCGAGGGGTGACGGAGCGAACGTCTGTTCGTATACTGCCGGCATGCGGGTGCAGTACCGCGAGGAGCCGTGCAAGGTCGCGCTGAACCGCGTGAAGGGCATGCCCTTCGAGTGGTCGCTCAATCCCTATATGGGGTGCGTGCATCGCTGCACCTTCTGTTACGTGCGCGCGTTCGAGCGCCGGGCCGACCGCCCCTCCGACGATCGGTACGGCAGGTCGATCCGGGTGAAGGTGAACATCGCGGAGCGGCTGCGCGCCGAGCTCGCGCGCCGGAGCTGGGACGGCGGCGGCGTCGCGATCGGCGCGGCCACCGACCCGTACCAGCCGGCCGAGGGGCGCTACAAGCTGACGCGCGCCTGCCTGCGAGGAGCTCGGCCGCGCCTCGAACCCCTTCTCGATCATCACCCGCGGCCCGATGATCGTGCGCGACGTCGACGTGCTCGCAGAGGCCTCGCGGCGCGCCGACGTCTCCGTCACGTTCTCGGTGCCGACGGTCGACGACGACGTGTGGCGCACGACCGAGCCCGGCACGGCCCCGCCGAGGCAGCGGCTGCGCGCGCTGAAGGTGCTGGTCGAGGCGGGAGTGCGCGCCTCCGTGGGCATGGCGCCCCTCCTCCCCGGCCTCTCCGACCACCCGCGCTCTCTCGAGCGCGTCGTCGTCGCGGCGCGCGAGGCCGGCGCCTGCGGGATCTGGGCGAATCTGCTCTACCTCGCACCCGGCACACGCGAGCACTTCCTCGACTGCCTGGCCCGCGACTGGCCCGAGCTCCTCCCGGACTACGAGCGGCTTTACGCACGCGGCGCCTACCTCCCGCGGGCCGAGGCGGATCCGGCGCGGCGCGCCGTGCGGCGCCTCGCGCAGGAGCACGGCGTCCGCGACAGAAGAGAGGCGCCGCTGCGCCCGCGGGAGCGGGACGAACAGCTTTCGCTGCTTTCAGCGTAGAATCCGCGTCCCCATGGCTGACGAGATCACCGCTCTCATCGTCGACGACCACGAAGTGGTGCGCGAGGGACTCCGGCTCTCGCTCTCCCGTGCGCCGCACATCCGCGTCGTCGGGGAGGCGTCCGACGGCGCGTCGGCCGTGGAGATGGCGGAGCGCCGCAAGCCCGACGTGATCATCATGGACGTCCGCATGCCCGGAATGGACGGGCTCGAGGCGACGAAGATGCTGACGCAGCGAGTGCCCGACTCGAAGGTTCTGATCTTCACCGCGTACTCGGAGCGGTCGCTGCTCGGCCGCGGGCTCGAGTCAGGCGCGAAGGGCTACATCCTCAAGGAGGCTCCGCACCAGACGCTCGTGCGCGCGATCGAGAAGGTCGCGCAGGGCGAAGGCTACGTCGACCCGGCCTTGATGCCGGCGTTCCTCGCCGGCAAGGACCAGACCGACATGCTGACCACGCGCGAGCGCGAGATCTTGCAGCTGCTCGCCGACGGCATGTCGAACGCCGACGTCGCGCAGCGGCTCTTCATCTCGCAGGAGACCGTGAAGAGCCACGTTCGCCACATCCTCACGAAGCTCGAGGCGGACACGCGCACGCACGCCGTCGCGATCGCGCTTCGTGAGGCGATTATCGACTAGGTTGGATCGATGTCCGACGATGCGCTCGACCGGCTGATCGCGGCCGAGCAGGACGAGCGCCGCCGACTCGCACTGTTCCTGCACGACGGCCCGGTCCAGAACCTGTCCGGGATCGCGCTCATGCTCGACGCGGCGCTCCACTCCATCGAGACCGGCAAGCTCGACGACGCGCGCAACGTGCTCTCGTCTGCGCTCGAGCGGCAGCGGACGACGATCCGGGAGCTGCGCGACCTCTCGTTCGCACTCGAGCCGGTAGTGCTGCGCGACCAGGGCTTCGCGCCGGCGATGCAGGCGCTCGCCGAGCAGATCGGGACCGTGAACCAGATCCGCATCGACCTGGAGATCGAGGCCGCCGAGCAGATCGGCGAGGCCGCGCAGGTCGCGACGTACACGATCATCCGCGAGCTGCTCGAGCAGGCGGTGCGCCGCGGCCCGCCGCGCACCGTCGAGGTGCGGATGCGCACGACCGACGGACGGCGGGCTCGAGACGTGCGTCTCCGACGACGCGGAGCCGGAGCGCCGGCGCCGGTCGTTCGAAGCGGTCGAGGAGCGCGTCAAGCAGCTGCACGGCTCGATCGACGTGCACGCCGGGGAGCCGGAGGGCACGCGCGTCGTCGTCACGCTGCCCCCGAACGCCGTGCGCCGTTGATCATCTAAGCTTCCGCGCCGATGACCGAGGGCTCTCGCTACCTCCTCTTCGTCTGGTCGCCCGCGGGCTACAGCCTGCGCGAGATGGACGGCGAGCCGCCGCAGGTCGGGCACGAGTTCGAGGACGAGCGACCGCGAAGCTCGTCGTGAACAAGATCGGCGTCTCGCCGCTACCCGGGCGACACGCGCATGCTGCGTCTTCTCCGTCGGCGAGAAGAACCTGGTTCGCTGCTCGAACCAGGTTCAGCCTGAATCAGATTGCTGCGTTCGCGGCGACGTCCTCGGCGGCGACGAGGCCCTGCACGAGCGCCTGCGCGAGGCCGCTCGCGTAGCCGCCCGTCGCGACGCCGCCCGCGTCGACGCCTGCCGCCCAGAGGCCGTCGGCGCCGCGGCACGCGCGCGCGCTCGTCGACCTGCAGGCCGCCGATCGTGTGCGTGATCGACGCGATCACGCGGACGGCGGCGACCGTGCCCACCGGCGGCTCGAACGGCAGCTGGGCGAGCGGCGACGCGCGCCTCGGCGGGGGCTGCCTCGACCATCTCCGCGACCGTGCGGTCGCGCACGCGCTGCTCGAGCGCCTCGGCGTCGAGGAGGTAGTACGCGCGCGCGTCGCGGGCGGCGGGCCGTCGCCTGCACGACGTTCGTCTCCGACCACGACACGTCGCCGCGCTCGAAGAACTCGACGCCGTCCTCGTCGAAGATGCGCGCGTACCGCGCGTAGAGCTGCGAGGGCGAGACGAACTCGCGTCTCGTCCCAGGCCGCGTCCGGCATGTTGCGGCCGTAGAACTCGTCCATCCCGCCGGTGAGCGCCGCGCCGCGGTCGAGCGCGAAGCGCAGCCCGTCTCCTTCCGACCACGGGTTGGCGCGCAGCCGCAGCGACGCCGCCGGGCGGATGTGGCGCGTCACGAGCTCGGACGAGGCGGCGAAACCGCCGGTGCAGAGGATCGTGGCGCCGTCAGCGCAGCCGTCCGCGTCGCAGCTCGACGTCGCCGGCGAGCGCCTCGACGAGCCCGCGCGGGTCGAAGCGCTTGCCGACCGTGAGCGGGTTGCCCGTCTGCTGCCAGACGACGGGCGCGCCGCGCGACTCGAGCCACGCGATCGCGTCGTCGAGCCGCTCCCAGATCACCCGCTGCAGCGTGCTCGTCGCCGCCCGGGCACTCGCGGCGGAAAGTCGTCCCACTCGCGGTGCCGCCAGATGACGCCCGACGAGAGCAGCATCGACCCGCCGACGCGCGTGCCCTTCTCGCGCACGACCGACGGCGCGGCCGAGCTCGCGGAGCCGGGCGGCCGCGACGAGTCCGGCCATGCCCGCCCCTGCGATCGACCGATCACGTCAGCGAGAACGTCGGCTTGTGCTCGACGTACTCGATGCGCACGCGCTCGGGGCCCCACAGGAACGCGGCGTACGTGTTCGCCGCGTCGACGACCGACTCGACCTCGATGCCGAGCTCGGACGCGTCTGCGATCGACCTCGTCGGCGGACTCGACGAGCACCGCGAGATGGTTGAGCAGCGGCCGCTCGGGCTCGCCCGGCTCGCCCTGCACGAACTCGACGTACGCGCCGCCGACCTCGACACGCGTGGCCCCGGCTCCGTCGAAGCCGTAGCGCAGGTACTCGCCGCAGTCGCCTCCGGGTCGGCCGAGAGCAGCGCGACGTGGTCGAGGTCGTACTCGACGTCGGTCGGCGCCTCGACGAGCTGGATGCGAATGCCGCCGCCGGCATCGATCAGAGCTCGGGCGTGCCGTCGGGCAGCTGCGCCCGTGCGGCGGCGAGGTCGGAGACGCGCAGCGCGACGTGGTCGAACGCGCCCTGCTCGCGCGGCCCCTCGGCGTCGAAGAGCGTGAGCTTGCCGCGGCGCGCGTCGCTCCCCATGAGCGTGAAGTTGTCCTCCTGCGCGATCACGTGCATCCCAGGTGGTCCTCGCAGGAAGCCGCGCGACCGGCTCGCGGTCGGCGACCCAGAAGGCAACGTGATCGAGGGTCTTCGGCTGCACGGCGCGGCCATCATATCGACGCGGATACGGCTGCCGAAACGTCTTGCGCCCGGGCGTTCGCAACGGCGAGGCCCGGGCGCTCGACGAGCTAGCTCTTGCGTCTCCGCGCGGTCGTGCCGTGCGGGTGCCGAGCCTTGCGCGGTGCCGGCCTTGCGGGTGCCGGCCTTGCGGGCGGTCGACCGCTTGGCGGTGCTGCGCTTCGCGGTGGCCCTGCCGCCCTTCGCAGCCGCCCGCTTCGCGGTCGTGCGCTTCTTCGCGGTGGCCCTGCCGCCCTTCGCGCCCGCCCGCTTCGCGGTCGTGCGCTTCTTCGCCGGCTGCCGCGCTTGCGCGTGCCCGCTTCGCGGTGCTCCGCTTCGCGGCCGTGCCGCTTCTTGCGCCCGCGCTTCGCCGTGCTGCGCTTCGCGGTGGCCCGCTTCTTCGCGGTGCCCGCTTCGCGGTCGTGCGCTTCTTCGCGGCTCCGCGCTTGGCGGCGGTGCGCGCTTGCTTCGCGGTGCCTGCGCTTCGCGGTGCTCCGCTTCGCGGTCGTCCGCTTCTTCGCGGTGCTCCGCTTCGCGGCGGTGCGCTTCTTGGTCGTGCTGCGCTTCGCGGTGCTCCGCTTCGCGGTGCTGCGCTTCGCTGTCGACCGCTTCGATGCGGTCCGCTTCTTGGTCCCGGACTTTTTGGCGCTCGACTTCCTGGCGAAGACTTGCGCGAGGAAGATGAGCGAGTTCCCGAGCGGGAGGAGCTGCGAGAGCCAGAGCGCGACGAAGAACGCGTCGCGGCCGCGATGGCGGCAGGTGCGATCTCAGCACTCTCTTCGGCCGACGCTTCGCCGATGGCGGAGTCCCCCCACGTCACGTCAGGGGCAGGTGGTGCCTCTGACGACTCGCTCAACGAGCCGACGTTCGACATGTCCGATGTCCCGCCGGTCCCGCTCCAATCCTCTTGGGTCATCAATTGACCTCCTGAGTTGGATTGCGCGTGCACGATTCCCTACCACGTTCCTTTGTAACGTGCAACGCGGACGGACAAGTTCCTGCTGCACGTTGCTGCAAAGGTAAACGCGTTGTGCGAGCCGCGCTGAAAGAACACGCGGCTCGCACGTCGCTCGTGCACTACCGGCTGCGCGTCGTGCGGCGGGACGACGGCGAAGACTTGCGCGCGGCCGCGCGTCCGCCTCTTGCGCCGGCCGTGCGGACCGACATGGTCCCGCGACCGCTCGTCGTCCGTGACTGCGACGCTGTCGTGCTCTTCCTTGCGGTCACCCGGCCACCCTTTGCCCCCGCGCGCTTCTTCTGCGCGGTCGTTCCGGCGCGCCCGCCCTTGGCGCCTGCCTGACGGACGGTCGGCGTGCGGCGGGCCGCCGTCTTGCGGGCGGTCGTCCGCTTCGCCGTGGTGCGCTTCGCGGTCGTCCGCTTCGCCGTCGTCCGCTTGGCCGTCGTGCGCTTGGCGGTCGTGCGCTTGGCCGTCGTGCGCTTGGCCGTCGTGCGCTTGGCCGTCGTGCGCTTGGCCGTCGTGCGCTTCGCGGTCGTCCGCTTCGCCGTAGTGCGCTTCACCGGCGAGCGCTTCGCGGTCGTCTTCCGGGCCGTTGTCTTACGCGCAGTGGTCTTCCGGGCAGTGGTCTTCCAGCGTCCCGGTCGTCTTCCGCGTGCCCGAGGACCGGCTGGTCGACGAGCTACGCGAGCGCGAGCTGGAGGACGCCGAGCGGGAGGACGACTTCGCTTCGCCGGATGCGGCGCGTTGCTTGTTGACCGTCCGTGCGGCGATCTCCTTCGCCCGTCCGGTAGACCGTCCCTGCTTCTTCTCGGAGTCCTTGATGTGCTCGTATTGGCGCTCGCGTTTCGAGCTCCATGCTTCAGGCATTCCGAACCTCCTTGCGGTTCGAGTTTGCTGTGCGGCAAACGCATGCCCGAAACGTGCAGGAATTATGCGTGCGCTACGCGCGTGCAGACACGATCGGCGTCGTCGTCGGCGCGTCGACACCACCCGACCGCTCGACCGACACCATCACTTGCGCGCCGCGCGGCACACGCACGCGCAGCTTCGTCGTACGTCCGGTGAACACACCAGCGGGTCGCACGTCCGGGTCCGCGACCCACGCCTCGTACGTCTTTCCCTCCGGCAGCTTCGGCAGCTCGACGCTCAGCACCGCGTCGCCCGACGGCGCGACGACGAGCTGTCCGGGCGCGCCGCGCAGCGGCACCCGCCGCGCGTTCGGATCGGTGAGCACGCTCACCGTGGAACGCTCGTGCGAGAGCGACTTGTGCAGCGACGCTGCCCACACGCCGAGAGCGACCGCCGCGGCGCAGGCGGCGACCGCCATCGCCGCCGCGATCGACACCGCGAACGAGCGACGCGGCTTGAACGGCACGACGTTCTGCTGCTCGGCGCGCGCGCCCGAGAGGATGCGCTCCCTGAGCTCCGCGGGCGGCGGCGGCCCCTCGACCGCGAACGCGAGCGAGCCTGCGGCGTCACGCAGGCCGGCGAGGTCGGACCGACAGCGCTCGCACTCGTCGAGATGCTCCTCGAACCGGGCACGCTCGTCCCCGCTCAGCACGTCGAGCGCGTAGAGGGCGGAGAGCTCGTGGACGTCTTCAGCCATAAGGATCCAAAACCGTATTCGTCCGGGCACCGCGGACGGTTCGGACCGCCTGTCCGCCTACTCGAGGGGCGGGTTCTGGACGTTGTGCTCGGTCGCGTACGCGTCCGTGAGCTTGTTGACCGCGTCCATGCCGTCGCCGTAGGCGTAGTTGATCTTCACGAACGGCTCCCACTTGTCGGGCAGGGCGTCCTCCGGGAAGATCGCCTCGACCGGGCACTCGGGCTCGCAGGCACCGCAGTCGATGCATTCCTCGGGATCGATGACGAGGATGCGGTCGGCCTCGTGGATGCAGTCCACGGGGCAGACATCGACGCAGGAGCGGTCTTTGATGTCGATGCACGGCTCGGCGATGATGTATGTCACGGCGGCCTACTCTACCGGGGCAAGCAGCGGGTCGATCAGTTCCCGCGTGCGCTCGAAAAGCGCAGATTTCGCGACAACCTGGTCGAATCCCGCGGCATGAGCGCGGCGGAGACCGGCGGTGTCCGTGTGGTTCGTGTAGCCGAGAATCGGCACGTCAGGGAAGTTGTCGGCAACGTCGTCGGGGTCGAGTCGCGCGATGTCCGCGATCACCAGATCGGGCGGCTCGACGCCGTCGCTCGTCTGGAAGCGATGCTCGGGCAAGAGCGCCTCGAGCTTGCCGCGAATGAAGAGGTCGACCCCGCACAGAAGGATCGTCGCCATCTCTGATCACGACGTTAGCACCGTGGACGGCGCCTACCAACACGGGTTGCAACTCGCGCGGGCGGGCGACTTCTTCGCGGCGCACGAGGCGTTCGAGACGGCGTGGCGCGCGTGCGCCGACGAGGAGCGCGACTTCTTCCAGGGTCTCGTGCACGTGGTCGTCTCCGCCTACCAGCGGGGCCGCGGCCGGCCCGTCGCGACCGAGCGGCAGCGCGTCAAGGCGCTGCGACGGCTCGCGGCCTACGAGCCGTCGCACCGTGGCCTCGACGTCGCCGGGCTGCGCGCCGCGCTAGACCGTGCCGAGCCCGATCCGCGTCAGTACCTGGTCGATCGCCGTGCTCAGCCACCAGTCCCGGTTGAAGAAGAGCAGCAAGCCCGAGCGCGACGAGGGTGGCGCCTGACGCGAACCGCACGGCGGCGTAGTGGTCGCGCACCCAGCGGAACGCGCGCATCGCGTGCGCGAACGCGAGCCCGGCGACGACGAACGCCGCGCCGAGGCCGAGCGAGTAGGCGACGAGCAGGACGATGCCGCGCCAGATCGTCCCCGAGCTCGACGCGAGAACGAGGATCGACGCGAGCACCGTCCCGATGCACGGCGCGGCGCACACGGCGAACGCGCCGCCGAGCAGCGCATTCGAGCCGCGCCGGCGCGCGCCCTGCAGCAGCCCCGGCGCGACGGCCCGCTCGGGCCACGGCAGAAGACCGATGAACGCGAGCCCGAGCACGACGAGCACGAAACCGGCGATCTTCAGCTGCGCCGCCTTGTCGACCGTGCTGCCGACCGCGGCCGCGCCGGCGCCGAGCGCGACGAACACGACGGTGAAGCCGACGATGAACGGGAGGCTCGAGAGGACGATGCGCTTGCCCGCACCGCGCTCGCCGAGCCGGTCGACCTCGACCGCGGAGATCGCGGACAGGTAGCCCGGCACGAGCGGCAGCACGCACGGCGTCACGACCGAGACGAGACCGGCGAGGAACGCGATGGGGATCTTCTCGACCATCGGCTACTCGTACCGCGCGAGCGCGTCGTCGACCCGGCGCTCGTCCTCCGGTGGGAGCGCATCTGCAATCTGGTTCGGCGGAGCCGAATCAGATTGCTGCCTCGACGAAGTGCGCGACCAGTACCGCGCGCCGAAGGCGAGCGCGGCGGCGCCGAGCAGGATGCCGCCGATCGGGAGCACCCACGCCAGCAGGTCGAAGCCGTGCGTCTGCGGCGTCGAGAGCACGGTCGGCCCGAACTCCGCGACCATCGCGTCGAGGATCTGCTTCTCCGTCTGGCACTTGGCGATCCGGCGCGCGACCTCCGCCTTCAGCTCGTTCGCGAACGGCGAGCTGGACTCGTCGAGCGTCGTGTGGCACTGGATGCAGACGAGCTTCGTCTCGAGGCTCGCCTGGCTCGCGCGGGGCGTGCAGGCGTATGCGGCGGGCGCGAGCGCGAGCGCCGAGACGGCGATCGCGAGTGCCTTCACGAGCGCAGCGCGCGCCGGATGCCTTCGTCGATCTTCTCGCGCGAGGCCTGGCCGGTGATGTGCGGGGGGACCACCCGCCCGCGCTTGTCGATGAAGAAGGTCTCCGGCACACCGCTCACGCCCCAGGCAGTCCATGTCTTACCGATCGCGTCGCGGACGTTCGGATACGTGACGTCGTAGTGCTCGAGGTAGGCCCGCCCCGCGCTCTTCAGGTCCTGCGCGTCGACCCCGAGGAAGACGACCCCCTTCGACGCCCAGTCACGGGAGGCCGCGGCGACGTCGCGGGCCTCGAGCTTGCACGGGTAGCACGTCGACTGCCAGAAGTTGACGACGACGACCTTCCCGCGCAGGGAGGCGAGGCTCAGCCGCCCTTCGCCGTCCAGCCGCGGGAGCTCGAGGACGGGCGCCGGCACCGCCTTTCCCTGGTCGACCTTCGTCGCGACGCCCGGGCCGCTCTGGTGCGCGAGATCCCACACGAGCAGGCCGAGCAGCGACAGGACGGCGGCGACGGCGACTGCTCGAAGCGCGCGCATCAGACGACGAAGACCGTCGTCCCGATGTCGACGTGGTCGAACAGCCACTCCGCGTCGGGCACCTGCATGCGCACGCAGCCGTGCGACGCGCTGTATCCGATCGACGCGGGGTTGTTCGTGCCGTGGATGCCCACGCCGGGTGCGCTCAGGCCCATCCAGCGCGTGCCGAGCGGGTTCGACGGCCCGGGGGGCACCGGCTTCAGGCCCTTCGCCCACGAGCTCGACGTGGGCGGGTACCACCAGGGGTTCTTGTACTTGACGACGATGTGCCACTCGCCGAGCGGCGTCGGGTAGATCGCCTGCCCGGTCGCGACACCGAACGTGCGCCAGGGCTTCATGCCGTCGTAGAGGTACAGGCGGTTCACCGAGCGGTTGATCACGATCACGCTCGAGAAGGCGTCGGCGGAGATCGTCGGCGCGACGGCGACCGTGTGCACCCGCACCGGCAGGCGCGAGTTGGAGCGCAGCGCGGCGATCACGCGCGCGGTCAGCCGCTTCGCGTTCAGCGTGCGGCCCACCCGGTCCTCGGTGATGAACGGCTGGCCGTCCCGCAGCGTCAGCGTCGCGTCCACGGCGTTCCGCCGATAGCGCTTGTGCACGGCGGCGACCCACGCGCGCACCGGCGCGCCGTGCACGGTGACGACGACCGGGACGTTCGTCCCGGCTTTCGAGATTCGCGCACGGGCGACAGCGGTCTCGATGTACGCGGAGGCGAAGCGGCTCGGGTCGAGCACGAGCCGGCTCCGGTCGACGACGACCGCGAGCGGGCGCGCGAACGCCGTGCGCACCGCCTGGACGGCCTGGCTCGGCCGAAGCCTGCCGACGCGCACGCCGGCGACCCGCACGCCGGCCGGGATCGTGCTCGGTCGGGCGGGCGGCGTCTTCGTCGTGGTGGTCGTCCTGGTGGTGGTTGTCCTGGTGGTGGTGGTCGCCGTCGTCACCGGCGCAGTCGTCGTGACGGCGGTGGTGGTCGTCGAGGTCGACGTCGTCATCACGTCCGCGATCACGGCGCCGGAGAACGCGCCGGCGGCCACGAGCCCGAGCGCGAACAGCCAGAGACCATGCAGGTGCTTCACGGCGCAAGCAGTGTAGCCAGGGCCATTTCGGGGTCGTCGGAGACGATCCCGTCCACGCCGGCGTCTGTGAGCCGCGTCACGACGTCCGGGTCGTTGGCCGTCCAGGCCAGCACGGCGGCGCCCGCCCGGTGCGCGGCGGCGATCGCAGCGCGGCTGCAGAGCGTGTGATGGAGCGAGAGCGTGGTCGCCCGCGACTGCCGCAAGAGCACCGGGATCCGCAGCGGCATCGCCGCGCGGAGCGCCGCCGCCCCGCTCCGCTGCAGCGCCTGTGGCCACCGGATCCCGGAGACGCCGAGACGGTCGCGCGGGTAGCCGATCGCGACCGGAAGTCCCGGCGCGAGCTGCACGACGCGCCGCGAGGTCGCGGCGTAGGCGGTCGAGACGAGCGCGCGCTGCCGCACACCGTGCCGGTCGATCGCCGCCACGACGTCGGCCTCGTAGCCCGGCAGCTTGACGTCGACGTGCAGGCCGACGCCGCTCGCGGCGAGCAACTCGACCGCCTGGTCGAGCGTCAGCACTTCGTCGGGGCGCTCGGCCTCCGAGTGCGCGAGCACGAGCCCCGGCGAGACGTCGAACTCGACCAGGTCGGCGCCCGATGCGATCCCCGCCTCGAGCGCGGCGCGCGTGTTCTCCGGCGCGACCGCGGCCGCACCGCGGTGGCCGACGACGAGCGGGCGCGCGCCTTCCGCACGGCGCGCGCGTCAAGTCGAGCGCGCCTCCGGCAGTGCAAGGCCACCGAAGCTTCACGTACGGCGGATGACGACGATCGCGCAGTCGTCCGGGAGGTCGCCGCCCGCGTAGTCGCGACAGGCCGCGAGCAACGCATCGGCGAGCACCTGCGCAGGCTTCGTCGCATGCGCGGAGAGCAGGTCGTCCATGCGCTGCGTGCCGAAGAGGTCGCGTCCGCGCCGAGACTCGATCACGCCGTCGGTGTACAGCACGACCGAGCCACCTTTCGGCAGCTCGGCGGCCACCTGGTCGTACTGCTGTCCCTCGATGATCCCGAGCGCGAGCCCGCCGAGCTCGAGCCCGGTGACGGTGCCGTCGGGCCGGACGAGCCGCGGCTCGGGATGGCCGGCGCTCGCACAGAGCACCTGCCCCTCCCGGTCGACGGTGAGGTACGCCATCGTGATGAACTTGCCGACCGCGATCTCGCCGACGACGACCTCGTTCGCGTGCGCCAGGAAATCCGACGGCTCGGGATGCTCGCGTGCGAGCGAGCGGAAGACGAACTTCGCCATCGCCATGTCGGCGGTGGCGTCGATCCCGTGCCCGGTCACGTCGCCGAGCACGACCGCGAGGCGGCCGTCGGGCAGCTCCATGAAGTCGAACACGTCGCCGCCGACGTCCACCTGCGCGGCGGACTCGTAGACCGTCCCGATCTCGAGCCCGGGAACGAGCGGAAGCTCCCGGGGGAGCAGCGACTGCTGCATCGTCTCCGCGAACGCCTTCTGCTGCTGGTAGAGGCGCGCGTTGTCGATCGCGAGCGCCGCCTGCTGCGCGATCGTCCCCGCCGTGCTCAGGGTCTCGGCGTCGATCGGCCGTGCGGGGTCGAGGCAGAGGATCGTCAGCTGCGCGAGAAGTTCGGTGGGGGTCGCGATCGGCAGGAGCGCGGCTGTCGAGCCCTTCTCGAGGAACGGGATGAGCAGCGCGTGCGCCCCGCCGAGCCGCCGCGCCGCCGCGACGTCGAGCACGAGCGGACTGGTCGTGCGCGGCGGGCGCGGCTGCGGCCGTCCGAGGATCGTGCGCACCGCCTCGTCCATACGCGTCTCCGCCACGTGCACGGCGCGCGGCACGAACAGGTCGCCACGCTCGTCGGGCACGCGGATGACGGCCGCGTCGACCGCGAGCACCTCGACGATCGTCGACGTCACCGTCTCGAGCGTGCGCTCGAGCGACAGGCTCTGGGCGAACGAGCTCGAGATCTCGTAGAGCGCGTTCACCTGCCGCGATGTCTGCCGCTCCGACTCGAGCACGTCGCGAAGCCGCTCGCCGAGCTCCGTCGCACGCTCGTGCAGCCGTGCGTTCTGCACGGCGACGGCGAGCTGCGCGCCGAGCGCCGTGAGCAATGCGGTGTCGCTCTCGCCGAGCGCTCGCCCACCCGGGTACGCGACGAGCAGTCCGATCGCCTCGTCGCGCACGCGCAGCGGCACGGCGACCGCGGCGGTCTGGCCGGCGGCGACGAGCGCCGCACGTGTCGCGCTGAGCGCGACGTCGGTGTCGTAGGTGCGCGCGTGAATCGCCGAGCGGGCGCGCAGCGGTCCCGCGAGCGCGTCCTGCAGGCGCGCCGCGATCTCCTCGTGCCCGGCGCTGAGACCGCGTCCCTCGGCGGTGTGCAGCCTGCCGTGCTCGCGCAGGTAGACGCCGACCTGCTCGACCTGCAGCAGCTCCGCGATGCGCTCGACCGCCGTCTCGAGCGTGTGCGCGAGCGAGAGGCGCGCGATCGCCTCGCCGACCACCTCGAGCAGCGCGCGCGTGCGGTCGAGCTCGAGCTCGACGTCGGCGGCGCGCTCGGCGGAGCGGAGCGCATGCGCCGCGCGGGCCGCGAACGCGGCGAGCGCCGGCAGCTCGGCCTCGGCCGGGACCGAGATCCTCGCTGTAGAAGAGCTGCAGCGCGGCGAACGGCGGCTGGCCGAGCGGCAGTGTCGCGGCGTGGGTCGCGCGGCCGGGCAGCGCGGGCTCGTGGACGATCGCGGTCGGCCGCCAGTCCTCGACCGCCTCGCCCACGAGTTCCGCGGCACGGTCGAGCCCCGTTTCGCATCGGCCCCACGGAGGCGATGAGCTCCGGCGTCGGCTCGCGGCCGACGCGCCAGAGCGCGCCGCCGCAGGCGCCGGTCGTCTCGACGGCGACCCGGACCGCCTGCTGCGCCGCGCCGGTGCGGATCGCCGCCGGCGGCGAGCGCGTCCCCGGCGAGCTCGAGCCACCTCGCGCGCGGCTGCCGGGCCCGGAACCGTCCGTGCCGAGCGTGCGCACTGCGAGCGCGACCTGCGCGGCGACGAGCTCCGCGACCGCGCGGTCCTCGGCGCCGAAGTCCTCGCCGACCCGCACGAGCTCGACCGAGCCGACGATCGGCCGGCGGCTCGAAAGGGCAGGCGCCAGCGTTCCCGACGCGCGCACGCGTTCCGCCGCGCGCCGCGTCGCCTCCGGGATCTCGCCCGCGGCGACCGCATCACAGGTCGGCGCGAGTGCCGGCGATCTCCGCGCCGAGCGACGAGCCCTCCGGAGCGAGCGCGCGCGCGACGAGCTGCCCGTCGGCATCGAGGACGCGCACGACCGCGAGGTCGGCGCCGGTTGCCTCCGCCGCCGCGCGAGCGAGGGCTCCGAGCGCGGAGCGCAGATCGTTGCTCGCGGCGACCTCGGCCGCGGCCCGCGCGAGCGGATCTCGACGGGCAGCCGCTGGGCCTCGACGACCATCGTGAGAGGGATATTGCCTGACACTCGGGGTAGACTCAGCTGATGGCAGAGCCCGCTCAGCTACCCGGACGAGCCGCCCTCGCTCGATCCGCTCGCGATCGAGCACGAACTACCGCCGCGAACGCGCGCGCCGCCGCGCACGCGTCGAGCGCCGCAGCGCGGCCAGGCGCTCGAACGTCCGCTTCTGGGTCACGCTGCTCGTGCTCGCGTTCTTGACCGCGTTCCTGATCCTCGCCGCGTGGCACGAGGTGCAGACGCTGTTCGGCGTCTAGCTACTGCGTCTACTGCACGCGGCCGGCTGCGTGAACGGACTCCACGCCGTGCTGCTCCCACGTCGTCCCGCAGCACATCGGGCAGCTCGGCAGCTCGCGTGGACCGTCACGCCGTAGCCGCACTCGGCGCAGTGAAACGCGCCGCCGTCGGCGACGCCGGCGGCGAGAACTCGACGAAGTCGCCGTCGCTGGCGCCTTCCTCCTGAGCCTGTCGAGCATCTGACCCCCTCTCCCCGTTCCGCGTTCGGACCTTGCCGACCGGGTTGATCCCCATAATGGGCCGTGGAAACCCCCGACTTCTTCGACCTCGATGCGCCCGGCGCCGGCACGCGCCCGACCGGCGGCTACGCACGCCCGGCCGGCCGGAGGCCTCTGGGCGGCCGGCGAGCGGATCACCTGGGTCGCCGGGCTCGTGCTGGCGCTCTCGTCGTTCATGGGCTGGTACGCCGGCTCCGGCGTGGGCGTCAAGCTGGCTGTGATCGGCTGGCACAGCGGCGTCCTCGGCAAGCTCGTCTTCTTCGTCGGCCTCGCCGTGCTCGCGCTCGTCGTCGCTGCGCGAGCCGGATTCGAGCTGCCGCCCGCGGTGCCCGAGAGCCTGGTCGTGCTCGCACTCGGCGCGCTCGGCGCGATCTTCGTCCTGATCCGGCTGATCTCGATCCCGGACGCCGTCCTGCCGGCCGACGGCCGCGGGATCGGCATCTGGATCGCCTGGTCGCGGCGCTCGGCGTGATCGGCGGCGGATTGCTCCGCGCGGCCGAAGAGCTCTGACGCCCGGCCGGCGTCGCGAGCGACGCAGGCCCCAGGTCGCATGCCCGGGCGCCGCCCGTCAAGACCGCAACGCCGCCGTGATCCGCAAGAGGTGTCAGACACCGCAACGACGCGGGCGAACCTCGCTGCGCGAGCGGGCGGTGTCGACACTCGGTTCGCGGTGCGTCCGCGCGCGCGGTGCCTACAGCGGGGACGAGCTGCTTCGCGCGCTCGATCAGCTGCTGCGGGTCGAACGGCTTGCCGACGAAGCCGCGCGCGCCGCGCTCCTCCGCCTCGGCGGCCGAGGTCTCGTCGACCTGGCCGCTGAACATGATCACCGGGATCGAGCCGTGGCGCTCCTGCATCCGCTGCAGCATCTGCCAGCCGTCGACGCCCGGCATGACGACGTCGAGCAGGACGAGCTCGGGCGCCTGGTCCTCGATCGCCTCGAGCGCCTCCTCGGCGCTCGCCGCCTCGCGCACCGAGTAGCCCTCCATCTCGAGGTTGACCCGCATGAACTCGCGCAGGCGCGCGTCGTCGTCGACGACGAGCACGAGCGGGCCGCCCGTACTGCCGCCCGGGCCGGAGCGGTCGAGGAACGCCTCGAGGTCGCGCCGCCGGTAGCGCCGGTGGCCGCCCGGGCGTGTAGAAGGCCGGGACGCGGCCCTGGTCGGACCACTTCCGGATCGTCGACTGCGCGACGCCGAGGAACTTCGCGGCCTGGCCGAGCGTCAGCCAGTCGGGCTCGCCGGTCGGCGCGCGTCTCCCGGGGTACGTCACGTCTCCAAAAGTAGCCAAAACTGCCGCTACCTAAACCGATTATCTGTTCTGGACCGTAACCGTCACCGTCTCGCGGGCCGCCGGCGCGAGCGGAAGCGGGCTGAGCGTCCGGACGAGCGTCTGCGTGCCGCCCGGCGTCGAGTTGTCGTCGAGCGCCTGGCCGAGGGCGATCCCGACCACGAAGACGGCGACGCGCGACGCGCGGCGAGGAGCGAGCGCTCTCACGGACGGTAGTCGGCCGCGCCGCGGGCGTAGGCGTGGAACGCGGCGTCGGCGACCGTGCCCGGCCTCGCGGCGGGAGGCGCGTCGGGGTCGACGTCGTCGAGCAGCTCGCGCGCCCAGTCGTCCGCGCCGTCGTAGGCGTCGGCGAGCTCCTCGAGCGTGAACACCTGGCCGACGCGCTTCCGCAGTCCCGCGACGACCACGTCGACCTGTCCGGTCAGGCGCTGGTAGCGGGTGCCGTCGCCGCGCGTCTGCCTCGATGCGGCGGTTTCCGTCCTGCCACTGCTGGCGTGCGAGCTCGACGTCCACGCTCAGGGAGTACAGCAGGAGTCGGGCCAGAGCGGCGGGCAGCTCGGCGAGGATGCGGTCGCCGAGCTCGTAGCCCGGCCGCGCGAGCGCGAACGCGGCGTGCGCGTGCAGGCACTTCAGGCTGCCGCCGCGCGTCGCGCCGCCGATGCCGGCGTCGAGCTCGGGCCGGATGCGGCGCTGCTCGGCCTGCGCGTCGGCGAGGCTGCGCGCGAGCTCCGCGTCCTCCCCGCGGCGCGCGACCAGCGCTCGACGCCGCCGGCCGCCTCGAGCCGCGAGATCGCCGCGACGAGGTGCCTGCACGTGACGTAGTACTGCGTCGGGAACGGCGTGCCGTTCTCGTCGAACGCGGCCTGCTCGGTCACGGCCGGCCTGCCGAACGGGCAGCGCACGGCGACGCGCACGAACGCGCGCGGTCGGCGGCCGAGCTGCCGCTCGACGATCTCGCGGTCCGTCCACGAGCGGGAGGCTAGTGGTGCTTGCGCCAGGCGGGGATGCCGCGGACGATGAAGAGCTGCTCGCCCGGCTTCACGAGCCCGAGCCGCGTGCCTCGCGCACGAGCTGGCCTCCGGTGCCGGCCTGCGCGATCCGCTGCCTGAGCTTCGCGCGCTGCTCCCGCGGAGCGCGCGCACCTCGGCGTTCCGCGCCTGTCAGCTCGCGCTTCGTGCGCAGATAGGTCTGCGTCGGCTTCCAGTAGAGGAACGCGACGAGCACGAGGCCGCCGATCGCGAGCAGGCGGGTCGGCCGCAGACGGAGCACGCCGCCCACTTCGCGCGGCGGCCGCGAACTCCTACGCGCTGCTCGAATCGCGCTCATCGCGCTACGCGCGGCGCACGGCGACGATGCACGCCATCTCGGGCGTGACGAGGATCTCGGTCGCCTCGAGCGCGCGGGTCGAGCAGCAGCGCCTCGCGCGTCGGGTCGCCCTCGACCGCACGGCCCGGGGTGAGGTCGTCCTTGACGAGGATGCCGCCCGGTGCGAGCAGGTCGATCGACGCTGCCGTAGGCGCCGCCGCCGTCGGCGAAGAGCGCGTCGAACGGGCCGCGCTGCGGCAGATGGTCGCGCCAGTCGCCCTCGAGCACCTCGGCGGGCGTGCCGGCGAGCGCCTCACGGGCCTGGGCGGCCCGTCCGGGTCGAGCTCGACGGTGACGAACGTCGCGCCCGCCGGGAGAGCGGCGGCGATCGCCTTCGCGCCGTCGCCGTAGCACGTGCCGATCTCGGCGATCCGGCCGCCCGGCTTCGAGGCGACGAGCGTCGCGACGAGCCGCTGCACCTCGGGGATCGAGTACGCGCCTGCGGTCACGACATGCTCGCAATCTGATTCGGCGAAGCCGAATCAGATTGCAGCCTCTTACGCGACGTCGACCTTGATCACGTTCGTCGAGCCGGGCAGGTTGACCGCGGTGCCCGCGGTCGAGCACGACGCGGTCGCCCGGATCGATCGAGCCGCTGCTGCAGCGCCGACTCGAGCGAGCGCGACCACAGATCCTCGACGTCGTCGGTCTGCGGCATCAGCACCGGCGTCACGCCCCACTCGAGCGCCATCTGCTGCACCGCCGTCTGGTGGTGCGAGAGGCCGACGATCGGCCGCCGCGGGCGCAGCCGCGCGACCGCCGAGGCGGTGCGGCCGGTGAACGTCGGCACGAGGATCGCGCTCGCGCCGAGCGCCTCGGCGAGGTCGCAGGCGGCGTTCGACATCGCGCGGCCGACGGTCGTCTCCTCGCCCGGCTCCGGCATCTGGTGGCGGTAGCCCATCGACGGCTCGACCGCGCGCGCGATCGTGTCCATCGTGCGCACCGCCTCGACCGGGTAGTTGCCGGTCGCCGTCTCGGCCGAGAGCATCACCGCCGACGTGCCGTCGAGGATCGCGTTCGCGACGTCGCTCGCCTCGGCGCGCGTCGGCTCGGCGTGCTCGATCATCGACTCGAGCATCTGCGTCGCGGTGATCACCGGCTTCCCGACCTCGAGGCAGCGCAGGATGATGCGCTTCTGCAGCAGCGGCACCGTCGCCGCGCCGATCTCGACGCCGAGGTCGCCGCGCGCGACCATCACGGCGTCGGCCTCGTGCAGCACGTCCTCGAGCGCCTCGATCGCCTCGGCCTTCTCGATCTTCGCGATCACGCGCGCGGGCGAGCCGTGCTGGCGGATGATCGCCTGCAGGTCGCGCACGTCGGCGGCCGCGCGCACGAACGAGAGCGCGACGAAGTCGACGCCGAGCCCGAGCGCGAACTCGAGGTCGTCGAGATCCTTCTTCGTCAGCGACGGGATCGGGACCGGGACGCCGGGCAGGTTGACGCCCTTGTGCGACTTCACCTCGCCGCCGACGATCGACGCGGCAGCGCGCGCGGCCGCTCTCGACCTCCTCGACGGCGAGCCGGACGAGGCCGTCGTCGATCAGGATGTCGTGGCCCGGCCGCAGCACCTCGCTGATCACGGCCGGCGCGATCGGCAGCTCGCTGTTGACCGCGTGCTGCTCGCCGACGACGACGACCTCCTCGTCCTTCAGCAGCACGCGCGGCGCCAAGAGATCGCCGATGCGGAGCTTCGGGCCCTGCAGGTCGGCGATCAGCGCGAGCGGCTTGCCGGTCTCGGCCTGCACCTCGCGCACGACCTGCGCGCGGCTGCGTGATCCTCGTGCGTGCCGTGCGAGAGGTTGAGCCGGACCGCGTCGACGCCCGCGTCGACGAGCTCGCGGAGCGCGTCGTGGCGTCGACGTCGCCGGCCCGATGGTCGCCACGATCTTCGTTCTGCGCCTGTCGACTGCCACGTTCCCAGACTAGCTAGGCGTACTCCTCCAGGACGATGCGAGATCCTCCGCGGCGACGATGACGCCGCAGGCCGCCCGTCCTAGCGTGCGTCCCATGATCACGCCACCTGGAACCGCCGCCCCCGCGCTCGCCGTCGGACGCCTTCGTCCGCGGCGAGAAGCGCCGCAACATCGAGCTCTCCGAGTTCCGCGGCACGTGGGTCGTGCTCGCGTTCGCCGCGCGGCACGCGGACGTCGTCGAGCTCGCCGAGCTCGAAGAGGCGTTCGCCGCCGACGGCGCGGTCGTCCTCGCCGCCACGCCGGACGACTGGCACGACGTCGAGCATCGCTACGGCCCCGAGACGGGTGTCCGGTTCCCGATCCTCTCCGGTGTCGACGAGCGCCGCCGCATCACCGCGATCGTCGACCCAGGCGGCGTCGTCCGACACGTCGGGCTGCGGCGGAGCGCGCGCGAGACGCTTGCCGTCCTCGAGGCGCAGCTCACGCCGCTTGCGCGCGCCGCCTGAGTCTTGCTTTCGGTCTGGGTGGGGCCGGACCGAAACTCTGGCCGATCTGAGTTCGGCTCCGCCGAATCAGGTTCGGCAGCCTTCTTGCGCGCGGGAACGCCTCCCAGCCGGGATAGGCCGCGCGCGCGCCGAGCTCCTCCTCGATGCGCAGCAGCTGGTTGTACTTCGCGACGCGGTCCGAGCGCGCGGGCGCGCCGGTCTTGATCTGGCCGGTGCCGAGCGCGACCGCGAGGTCGGCGATCGTCGCGTCCTCGGTCTCGCCCGAGCGATGCGACATGACGGCCGAGTAGCCGTTCGCCTGCGCGAGCTGCACGGCCTCGATCGTCTCGGTCAGCGTCCCGATCTGGTTCACCTTCACGAGGATCGAGTTGGCGACGCCGCGCTCGATCCCCTGCTGCAGGCGGGCCGGGTTGGTGACGAACAGGTCGTCGCCGACGAGCTGCATGCGGTCGCCGAGCGCGTCGGTGAGCGCCTTCCACGACTCCCAGTCGTCCTCGGCGGCACCGTCCTCGATCGAGACGACGGGATAGCGATCGACGATCTCGGCCCAGAAGGCCGGCATCTCGGCGCTCGTCTTCTCGCGGCCCTCGAAGCGGTAGACGCCGTCGGCGAAGACCTCGCTCGTCGCGGGATCGAGCGCGATCGCGACGCGATCGCGCTGCCCGGCGCGCTCCGCGGCCTCGAGGATCGCCTCGATCGCCGCCTCGCTCGACTCGAGGTCGGGCGCGAAGCCGCCCTCGTCGCCGACGCCGGTCGCGAGCCCGCGCTCGCCGAGCACCTTCTTCAGCGAGTGGTAGACCTCCGTGCCGATCCGCAGGCCCTCGGAGAACGACTCGGCGCCGACCGGGACGACCATGAACTCCTGCAGGTCGATCGAGTTCGCCGCGTGCGCGCCGCCGTTGATCACGTTCATCATCGGCACGGGCAGCGTCGCGTTCTCGGCGCCGAGGTAGCGGAAGAGCGAGACGCCCTCGTCGGCCGCGCTCGCCTTCGCCGAGGCGAGCGACGCGCCGAGGATCGCGTTCGCGCCGAGGCGGCCCTTGTTCGGCGTGCCGTCGAGCTCGATCAGCGCGCGGTCGAGCGCCTCCTGGTCGGACGCGTCGCGCCCGCGCAGCAGGCCCGCGATCTCGCCGTTCACGTTCGCGACCGCCTGCGAGACGCCCTTGCCGCCCCACTCCGCGCCGCCGTCGCGCAACTCGACGGCCTCGTGCACGCCGGTCGACGCGCCCGAGGGGACGATCGCGCGGCCCGGCGCACCGGACTCGAGCACGACGTCGACCTCGACGGTCGGGTTGCCGCGCGAGTCGAGGACCTGCCGCGCGCGAACGTCTGCGATCGTCGTCATCCCTGCTGCTCCTTTGCCTGGTCGTAGTAGGCGTCCTGCTCGTCGAGCGAGAGCGCCGTCCAATCCTCGCCGTTCGCCGCCGCGAGCTCGGCGGCGCGCTCGACGCGCGCGCGGAACCGCTTCGTCGCCGCGCGCAGCTCGAGCTCCGGGTCGACGTTCAGGCGGCGCGCGACGTTGACCGCGGCGAACAGCACGTCGCCGAGCTCCGCCGCGACGCGCGCGTCCGGCTCGGTCTCGGGCGCGGGGTCGTCCGCAGGCAGCTCGGCGCGCAGCTCCCGCAGCTCGTCGTCGAAGTCGGCGAGCGCGCCCGCGAGATCGGGGTACTCGAAGCCGACCGCCTTCGCGCGCAGTTGCGCCTTGCGCGCGTAGAGCAGCGCGGGCAGGCCCTCGGGCACGTCGTGGAAGATCCCCTCGCGGCCCTCGTCCTCGCGCTTGATCTGCTCCCAGCGCTCGCGCACGCGCGACGCCGTGCGCGCCTCGGCATCGCCGAAGACGTGCGGGTGGCGAGACACGAGCTTCGCGTGGATCCCGCGCGCCGCTGCTTCTAGACCTCCTGATCCACGCTCCTCCAGCAGCAGCCCGAGAAAATAGGCCTGGAACAGGAGGTCCCCGATCTCGTCGAGCAGCTTGGCGTCGTCGCCGGCGAGCGCCGCGTCCGCGACCTCGTAGGCTTCCTCGACGGTGTGCGGGACGATCGTGCGCGTGGTCTGCTCGCGGTCCCACGGGCATTCGCGTCGCAGCCGCTCCGTCAGCTCCTGGAGCTCGACGAGCGCGTCCGCGAGGCCCACCGGGCTAGCCGGTCGTCGTGGCGTTCGTCGTCGTCGCCGCGCAGGGATCCGGGCTCGGCTGGTAGCCGGCCTTGTACTTGATCTTCGAGCCGGAGCAGAAGTCCTTCGAGGTCTGGGTGACCCAGTCGGTCATCTCCTGGTTCTTCTTCTGCTGCAGCAGCTGCTGCTTGATCGAGCTCGTGACCTGCTTCTCGGGCGTCGAGCGGCGCGGCTTCACGCTGCTCAGCGGCTCGACGACGAACCACGACTTGTACTGCGTCGGGTCGTAGAACGGCGTGTGCACCTTCTTCGTCGGCTGCGAGAACGCGATCTTGTCGAAGACCGCGACCGTCTGGCCCTTGGAGAAGGTCGCCTTGCCGCAGTTCTGGCCGCTCGCGTCCTTCGCGTACTTCTTCGCGAGCCGGCACCACGCGGCGGTGCTGCCGCCCTTGACCTGGTTGTAGATCGAGTCGGCGGTGCCCTTCGACTTGACGAGGATGTAGCGGACGTCGCGCGACTGCGGCTGCGAGTACAGCTCCGGGTGCGCGGTGTAGTAGGCGTGCACGTCGTCGGCGCTCACCTTCGCGCCCTTCGTGACCTTGTTGAAGACGGCCTCGGAGACGAGCTGCGAGCGGATGTCCTTGCGCACCTGCGCGTCGGTCAGATGCTGCTTCTTCAGCTGCGCCTCGTACTTCGACTTCTTGTTCTGGAAGTACTGCTTGATGATCTGGTCGAGGCGGTTCTGGACGTCCTTGTCGGTGACCTCGATGCCCATCGAGTCCGCCTTCGACTGGCGCTCGGCCTGCTGGACGAGCAGCGTGACGGCGTTGCCGCGGATGCTCTGGAAGTCCGTGGTGCCCTGCTTCGGGAACGGCCGGCCCTGTTGCTTGAAGCTGCGCTGCGCCTGGTCGATCAGCGCGTCGTACTCCGACTTGGCGATGTGGACGTCGCCGACCACGGCGACGTCGTCGCTGTTCAGACCCGCGCCGCCGCCGCCGCCGCATCCCGCGACGAGCACGGCTGCAAGGACGATCGGAAGAAGAAAGCTGACTTTTTGCATAGGGAGGGCACCGGCGCTAGGCCGCCTGGCGCGCCGCCAGCATAGCATCGACCAAGTCGACCGCCCCCTGAAACTTATCCCCCCTTAAGGTGATTTCACGGTTGCCGGTCGAGTAGACCGCGGTCTCCACCTGCGAGCGCAGCTCGCGCAGCTCGCCGGAGCCGAGGACGACCGGCCCGACCGAGGCGCGGCCGCCGCGGAAGACGAGGTAGTCGGCCCCGAGCCGCGCCAGCTTCAGCTTGATCTCCTGGATCGCGAACAGGTTCTCGACGGGCTCCGGGAGCGGGCCGTAGCGGTCCTCGGTCGCGACCCGCAGCTCGTGCAGCTCGTCCTCCGACTCGGTCAGCGAGATCCGGCGGTGCAGGTCGATCTTCAACGCCTCGGCCGCGATGTACGCGGCGGGGACGTAGGCGTCCACGCGGGCGTCGATCCGCACCGGCTTCGCGGCGAGGCGCCGCTGGCCGGAGAGCTCGGCAACGGCCTCGTGAAGCATCTCGACGTAGAGCTCGAACCCGAGCGCCGCCACGTGCCCGGACTGCTCGGCGCCGAGCAGGTCGCCGGCGCCGCGGATCTCGAGATCGCGCATCGCGATCGCGAAGCCCGCGCCGAGCTCCGTGTGGTCGGCGAGCGTCGCGAGCCGGGCGCGCGCCTCGGGCGTCAGCTCGTGCGCGTCGGGATAGAAGAGGTACGCGTGCGCGAGCTGGTCGCTGCGGCCGACGCGTCCGCGGATCTGGTAGAGCTGGCTCAGGCCGAGCTGGTCGGCACGCTCGACGATCAGCGTGTTCGCCTGCGGGATGTCGAGGCCGGACTCGATGATCGTCGTCGAGACGAGCACGTCCGCGTCACCGGCGAGGAAGTCGATCATCTTGTCCTCGAGCTCTCGCTCCGGCATCTGCCCGTGCGCGACCAGGAAGCGCAGGTTGGGGCACAGCTGCTGCAGCTTCTGCGCCGCCTCCTCGATCGTCTCGACGCGGTTGTGCAGGTAGAAGGCCTGGCCGCTGCGCGCGATCTCGCGCTCGAGCGCCTCCTTGATCAGATCCTCGTCGTACTCGCCGACGAAGGTGCGGATCGGGCGACGTCCTTCCGGCGGCGTCTCGATCACCGAGATGTCGCGGAGGCCGGCGAGCGACATGTGCAGCGTGCGCGGGATCGGCGTCGCGCTGAGCGCGAGCACGTCGACCTCGAGCCGCAGCTGCCGCAGCAGCTCCTTCTGCGCGACGCCGAAGCGCTGCTCCTCGTCGACCATCACGAGCCCGAGCTCTTTCGGGATCACGTCGCGCGAGAGCACGCGGTGCGTGCCGATCAGGACGTCGACCTTGCCTTCCTTGAAGTCGGCGAGCACCTTCTTCACGTCCGACGGCCTGCGGAAGCGCGAGACCATCTCGACCCGCACCGGGTAGTCGCGATAGCGGTTGCGGAAGGTGTTCCAGTGCTGCTGCGCGAGCACCGTCGTCGGCACGAGCATCAGCACCTGCTTGCTGTTGACGGCGACCGCGAACGCTGCGCGCAGCGCGACCTCAGTCTTGCCGAACCCGACGTCGCCGCAGACGAGGCGGTCCATCGGGCGCGGTGCCTCGAGGTCCTCCATCACCGACTCGATCGCCGTGCGCTGGTCGTCGGTCTCGCGGTAGGGGAACTCGCTCTCGAGCTTCTCGACCCACTCGTGGTCGACCTCGTACGCAACCCCGGGCTGCGTCTGCCGCTGCGCGTACAGCTGCAGCAGCTCGCCGGCCATCTCGCGCAGGTGCGCGCGGGCGCGCGTCTTGAGGTTGTCCCACGCCTTGCCGCCGAGCTTCGAGAGCGTCGGGGCCTTGGAGTCGGCGCCGATGTAGCGGCTGACCTTGCCGATCTGCTCGTGCGGCACGTAGACGCGGTCGTCGCCGCGGTAGGCGAGCAGCAGGTAGTCGCGCGTGACGCCCGCGACCTCCTTCGTCTCGAAGCCCATCAGCTGCGCGATCCCGTGGTCCTCGTGCACGACGTAGTCACCGGTGCGCAGGTCGGAGAAGCTCTGCAGCGCGCGGCCCGGCGCGGCGGTCGCGCGCGGCGGCCGCTTGCGGAAGACCTGCGTGTCGGGGAGGAGCGCGAAGCCGAGCTCGCGCCAGACGAACCCGCGTCGCGCAGGCGCGACTGCGAACGTCAGGCCGGCGGGCTTGTCGCCCGGCTCGAGCATCTGCGCGGAGACACGGCGCAGCAGCGTCTGCTGGCGCAGCGCCTCGCCGCGGTGCGGGAACGCGACGACGATGTCGAGCCCCTGCTTCAGCAGGCCGCCGAGCTCGTTCTCGGCCTCGGACAGCCCGCGCGCGGCGAGCGCCGGCCGCTGGGCGTCGAAGGAGAACGGCTGGCCGTGCGGGAGAGGCGACAGCTCCGTCGCGCCCGCGAGGTCCGGTCCCTGCAGGCGCTCCTCCTCCCACACCGACCGCACCTCGTCCGGCGACCAGACGAGGTCCGGCCTGCGCTCGAACGCGGGGACGAGGTCGTCCGGCATCTCGACCGCCGGCCGCTCCTCGTCCTCGTCGAAGCCGAGGTCGATCTCGACGAGCTCGCGCCGGCGCTCGCCGGCCGGATAGATCGTCGCGCTCGTCGACCTGGCGCAGCGCCCGCTGCGTGAACGGCGAGAAGGCGCGGATCTGCTCGATCTCGTCACCGAAGAGCTCGATGCGGAGCGGCTCGCGTCCGGTGGTCGGGAAGACGTCGACGAGGCCGCCGCGCACGGCGAATTGCCCGCGCTCCTCGACGCGCTCGACCCGCTCGTAGCCGGCGGAGGCGAGATGCTCGGCGAGCGACTCGATGCCGGGCTCGTCGCCGCGGGCGACGCGCAGCGCAGCCGGCCGCTCGGACACCGGCGGCATCCCCTCCGCGACCGCGGCCGCGGACGCGCAGACGAGGCCGCCGCGCTCGAGCACGTCGAGCGCCCGGGCGCGCTCGCCGACGAGGTGCGGCGGCGGCTCGAGGCCGGAGGCCCAGTGGACGCCGCGTGACGGGAAGAGCGCGACACGCTCGTCGCCCAGGAACCAGCCGGCCGCCTCGGCGGCGTCGCGCACGTCCGCGTCCTCGGGCAGGACGACGATCAGCCCGCGCTCGAGCTTCCTCATGCAGCGCGGCGAGCAGAAGCGGCAGCACCGGCTCCGACACGCGGGCGCGCGTCGGCAGCGCGGCGGCGAACTCTGTCAGCCGCTCCTCCGCGCGGAGCCGTTCGACGAGGCTGTAGAGAACGGGGCGGTCCATGGCACAGGGCCGAACGCGCGCGTTCGGCCGGGTCGCCATGGTACTCACGCGTGGTCTAGCGGAGAAGGCGGCGGGCGCCGTCGTAGCGCCCGGCGTACCAGCCGCTGATCGACTCGATCGAGACGCGCGTGCCGGTGTGCGGCGCGTGGATGAACCGCCCCCGGCCGACGTAGAGGCCGACGTGACCGAGGCCGTCGAAGAAGAGAAGGTCGCCCGGGCGCAGCGCTGCGCGCGCGACACGGCGGCCCATCCCGAACTGCGCACCCGAGTAGTGCGGCAGCGCGATCCCGAAGTGCGCGTAGACGAAGCGCGTGAAGCCGGAGCAGTCGAAGCCGCTCCGGGGCGAGGTGCCGCCGTACGAGTACGGGACGCCGATGTAGCGGCGCGCGTAGCGGACGATCGTGGCCCGCTCGTGCGCGACGGTTGCGGCGTGCGACAGGTGGCGGCGGTGGTCGTCGACGATCACGCTGCCGAACGCGCCGCTGACACGGGCGGTGATCGACGTCAGCACGACGAGGAAGAGCAGCGCAAAGCGGATGCGGTCGGTCAAGGAGAAGGCTCCCTTCGGCAGGGGCGGCGCACGCAGGGGTGGGCGCCGCGCTGTCGTTGGCAGGCCGTATGTCAGCAGATGCGAGCGGGCGGCGGCCACCCTCGTACAGGGGGTCGGGAATCACCAAAAGAGGTAGGCCGGGCGGGCCGCCGGACGCAGGTCGAGCGGTCCCGGGCGCCTGCCCGTGGGCGTTTCCGCTGCACCCGGTGAGATCCGGTCGCGCGTGCGCCTTGTTACGAGCGGCGGCCGTTGATCGCGCGCTGCGCGGCCTCGAGCCCCTCCGCGTCGAGCGTCTCGACCGCGTCCGCCGCGGCGCCGACGATCCGGTCGCGGTCGTCTTCCGGCCGGAAGTCGGCGAGCACGAAGTCGGCGAGCGGCCGCGGATCGCCCCGCTCGGGGCGGCCGACGCCGACGCGCAGGCGCATGAAATCCGGCGTGCCGAGCTGCTTCGCGATCGAACGCAACCCGTTGTGGCCCGCGAGCCCGCCGCCGACCCGCGCCTGCAGCCGGCCGAGGTCGAAGTCGCCCTCGTCGTGCACGACGAGCAGCGCGTCCGGCTCGAGCTTGAAGAACTTGACCGCGGCCTGCACGGGGCGGCCGGAGTCGTTCATGTACGTCTCGGGCTTCAGCAGCGCCACCTTGTGGCCGTCGATCCGGATCTCCGCCAGCCGGCCGTTGAACTTCGAGCGCCAGGAGCCGCCGTGGCGGCGCGCCAGCTCGTCGACGACCATCCAGCCGACGTTGTGCCGGTTGGCGGCGTGCTCGCGGCCAGGGTTGCCGAGCCCCGCGACGAGCAGGTCCAGCGAGGTGCCGTGCCTGCGCGGCCAGAGCCGCATCGCGCCTTATCCCTCGGTGGTGCCGGGCTCGCTGCTCTCGCCGCTCGCGGCGTCGGCCTCGCCCTCGGTGGCAGCCGCTTCGGCCTCGCCCTCCGCGACCTCCTCGCCCTCGGCGACCTCGCCCTCCTCGGGCTCCGGCTCCTCTTCGCGCATCGGCGCGGAGACGGTGGCGAGCACGGTCTCTTCCAGGTCGTCGAGCAGCTTCACGCCTTCCGGCACCTCGAGCGCCGAGAGGCGGAGCGACTCGCCGATCTGCAGGGCGGAGACGTCCGCCTCGAGGTGCTCCGGCACCTCCATCGGCAGCGCCTCGACGTTCAACTCGTTCGTGACCTGCGAGAGGACGCCGCCCTCCAGCGCGCCGGCCGGCTCGCCGTGGAGGTGGAGCGGCACCGTCGCGTGGATCGGCTGGTCGAGCCGGACCTCCTGGAGGTCGACGTGGGTGATGTGGCCCCTCACGGGGTGCTGCTGGTACTCCTTGAGCACCGAGGAGTGCGCCTTCCCGTCCTCCTCGACGATGACGTCGAGCACGGCGTTCAGCCCGCCGCTCGTCGTGAGCGCGGCGCGCAGCGAGCGCTCCGGGATCGAGATCGAGACCGGCTTCTCGCGTCCGTAGAGCACGCCCGGGATCAGCCCCTGGCGGCGCAGGCGGCGCGACTCGGCCGAGCCGAGGACGGCGCGGTTCTGGACCATCAGCTTGACGCGCTCTCCAGCCACGACGCCGCAGTGTAGCGGCGCTCTACGGGCGAATGTGCAGATTGATCCCCAGGAGAAGCAAGGGCCAGAGCAGGATCGCGAGCACCGCGCTCACGACGCCGCGCCAGCCGTGGATGTGGTCGAGGTAGTGCTTCTGCGCCGCGAGGGCGACCCCGACGATCACCCAGATCAGCGCGAGCAGGCGGCTTCGGAACACGAACGATCGGTGCCCGGTAGAGCGCAAGGTTGAACCCTCCGCCCGGGTCTTAGGGACACAACCGATGCGAGCACGTTCCCAGTGCTCCCCCACTCGAGCGGAGGGCCCGGTTCTGCGGTGCCGGGTCCTTCTTCTTTCAGGCGCCGGGCGCCGCGTCCGCGGCGGCCGCCAGCACTACAACCGCACCGGTCGGCTACGAGTACGTGCACATCGCCGTCGACGACTCCTCACGCCTGGCCTACGCCGAGGTCCTCGGCGACGAAACCGCGACCGGCTCCAACCTGCTCGGGTCTACATCCGGTGAGTCGCGCTCGGTGCCCTGAGGCTCGCTCACGTCGTTTGAACCTTCTACCCGACAAGATGCGCCTCGAGCCGGTCGGCCCGTCGCGGAATCAGCAGGTGACGATCAGATGGAACGGCCGGGCGGTCGGGTTCCCGACGCTGTCGAAGATATTCACCTGGACGGCGTTCACGTCTGGGTTGAACTGCGTGGACACGGCGAAGCCGGGAGCGGGGATGTCGTTGGTGGCACCGCCGATCGCGGCGACATAAGCGCAGTTACGCACGTCACGGTTGAAGATGACCTCGAACTGAGCCGACCCGAGCGAGGCCGCGGTGACGCCCCCGGAGCTGCGGCTCACCGTGGCGTCCGGGTTGATCACCGCCCACATGACGTTCCCGGTGCCGGCAGGGCCCGTCGCTCCGGTTGCGCCGGTAGGACCGGCTGGGCCCCGCGGCCCCGGAGGCCCGACGTCGCCCGTTGCTCCGGTCGCACCCGCGCGTCCCTGGGCGCCGGTCGCGCCCTTCGCACCCGCCGCGCCCGTCGGGCCTCGCGACCCGGTAGGTCCGCGACCCCCGGTTACCCCCTTTGCGCCAGTCGCACCCGTCGTGCCGGTCGTGCCCTTCGCACCGGTGACACCCTGCGCGCCGGTCGGGCCACGCGCACCCGTCGGGCCGGTCGCGCCTTTCGCGCCGGTCGCGCCCTTGGCGCCGGTAACACCACGAGATCCCGTCGCGCCCTTCCCACCGGTCGCACCTCTCGCACCCGTTGTGCCGCGCGCACCTGTCACACCCCGCGCACCCGTCGTCCCTGTCACACCACGCGCCCCGGTCGGGCCTCGCACACCTGTTGGGCCACGCGCACCGGTCACTCCCGTTGTGCCCCTGACGCCGGTCGCACCCTTCGCTCCGGTGTCGCCGGTCGCGCCCTTGGCACCGGCCACACCGCTCGCGCCGGTCACGCCGGGAGACCCCGTCGCACCCTTCGCACCAGTCGCACCTCTGGCACCCGTCGTGCCGCCGGCACCGGTCTCTCCGCGCGCTCCCGTCGGGCCGCGTGCGCCCGTCGCGCCACGCGCGCCGGTCGGGCCCCGCGCACCCGACGGACCCCGCGCGCCAGTCGATCCCCGCGCGCCAGTCACACCGGTCGCGCCCGTAGCGCCTCTATCTCCGGTCGAACCGCCCGCACCGGTGGCGCCTGTCGCGCCCACTGCACCGGTTGCACCCGACGCGCCCGTCGCACCGGTCGCACCGCTCGCACCCGTGGTGCCGCGCGCACCTGTCACACCCCGCGCACCCGTCGTCCCTGTGACACCACGCGCCCCGGTCGGGCCTCGCACACCTGTTGGGCCACGCGCACCGGTCACTCCCGTTGTGCCCCTGACGCCGGTCGCACCCTTCGCTCCGGTGTCGCCGGTCGCGCCCCTCGCACCGGCCACACCGCTCGCGCCGGTCACGCCGGGAGACCCCGTCGCACCCTTCGCCCAGTCGCACCTCTCGCACCCGTCGTGCCGCCGGCACCGGTCTCTCCGCGCGCTCCCGTCGGGCCGCGTGCGCCCGTCGCGCCACGCGCGCCGGTCGGGCCCCGCACACCCGACGGACCCCGCGCGCCAGTCGATCCCCGCGCTCCAGTCACACCGGTCGCGCCCGTAGCGCCTCTATCTCCGGTCGAACCGCCCGCACCGGTGGCGCCTGTCGCGCCCACTGCACCGGTTGCACCCAACGCGCCCCGTCGCACCGGTTGAACCATGCGCACCGGTCGCCCCCGTCGCACCCCGCACGCCCGTCGGACCCCGCGCACCGGTCGTTCCCGTCTCGCCCCGAGCACCCGCTGCGCCCTGCGGACCCCGTCGAGCCTTGGCTCCCCGCCGGACCGGACGACCCGGTCGAGCCGGTCCCGCCCGGCGCCCCCGCAGCCCCCGGAGCACCGGCCGGCCCCTGCGCGCCGGCGACGCCTTGCGAACCGGTCGGTCCCGGCGGCCCAGCCGGACCGACGGGCCCATGTACGCCAGTCGGCCATTGCACCGCGAGCTCGCCCGGGTGGCACCGTCCGACGCGGAGCTTGAGGTCGCGGAACGTCTGTGCGTTGCCGCGTGTCTCGACGCAGGCGGCGAACGACGTCACCGACGGCGCGGCCGCGTGAACGGCCGACGGCGTCGCGAGCGCGACGGCGGCCAGCGCGAGGACCGCCGCGTGCGATAGCGGTCGACGTCGTCCGGTGGAGACGACCATGTGACCAGCCTAACGCGGCGCCGGTGCGAATGTGCGCCCGCGCCCTGGCACGGAAGGGCTTTGGTTGATCGGTTTCGACTAGAAGAGCTGGTTCTCGCCGCCGAAGATCGCCGAGACGGAGTCGTCGGCGAAGACGTTCATGATCGTCTCCGCGAGCAGCGGCGCCACGGTGAGGACGGTCATGTGCTCGGGCTTCGCGATCGGGTCGATCGGGACGGTGTCGGTGACGACGATCCCGGCGAGGTCGGCCTCGCTCAGCCTCCTCAGCCCCTCGCGCGAGAGCAGCGCGTGGGTGACGAAGACGTAGACCTCGTTGGCGCCGTGCTCCTTGAGCGCTTCGGCGCCGGCGATCAGCGTGCTGCCGGTGGTCGTGATGTCGTCGCCGATGATCGCGATCTTGTCGCGCACGCGCCCCGTCACCTCGGTGACGGCGACGACGTCGTGCGCCGGGCGCGTCTTGTGCATGATCGCGAAGTCGGCGTCGATCATCTCGGCGAAGCGGACGGCGTGCTTCGCACGGCCCGCGTCGGGCGCGACGGAGACGACGCCCTCGCCGGTCAGCCCGAGATCGCGGAAGTGCCGCGCGAAGAGCGGCAGGGACGTCATGTGGTCGACGGGGATCGTGAAGAAGCCCTGGATCTGGCCGGCGTGCAGGTCCATCGTCAGCACGCGGTCGGCGCCGGCGAGCTGCAGCATGTCGGCGACAGGCGCGCCGAGATCGGCTCGCGCGGCTTCGCCTTGCGGTCCTGGCGTGCGTACGGGAACCACGGGATGACCGCGGTGATGCGCTTCGCCGACGCGAGCTTCGCCGCCTGGATCATCAGCAGCAGCTCCATCACGTTCTGGTCGACCGGGTCGCAGCCGGTCTGCACGATGAAGAGGTCGGCGCCGCGAATCGACTCGTCGTAGCGGCAGTACGTCTCGCCGTTCCCGAACGTGTGCAGCTCGATCTCGCCGAGCTCGACGCCGAGCTGCTCGACGATCCGCTCGGCGAGCCCCTTGTGCGAGCGGCCGGAGAAGACCATCAGCCGCTTCTGCGGGCCGCGCTCGATCCAGTGGCCGGGCTGCGGCTGCGCTCACGACCTCGGGGGCCTCGAGGCCGGGGAGGACGAGCTCAGGGGTCGCGCTGACGGGCTGCATACCCCTCCTTGTTCTCCTGTCGCGGACGGGCGATCCCCAGCGCATCCGAAGGGACGTTCTTCGTTATCACCGATCCGGCTGCGATCCATGCCCCGTCCCCGATCTCGACCGGCGCCACGAAGCCATTGTGGATACCGGTCCTGACGTTGCTCCCGATCCGTCGTCCGGCCCTTGGGCTGGCCCGGCCTGTGCGGGAAATTGGCCGTGATCGCGCCTGCGCCGACGTTCGTGTCCTCGCCGATCTCGGCGTCGCCGATGTAGGAGAGGTGGGGCACTTTGCTCCGGTCGCCGATCCGTGAGTTCTTGATCTCCACGAACGTGCCCGCCTTGGACGACTCGCCGAGGACCGTTCCGGGGCGAAGGTAACAGAACGGCCCGATCGTCGCATTGCGGCCGATGTGGGCGTCGATCGCGACCGTGTTCGCGCCGATCTCCGCGCCCGTCGCCACCTTCGTGTCGCCCGCGCAGGTACGCGAACGGGCTGGACGGTCGAGTCGGGCTCGAGCTCGACCGTCGGCTCGATCCACGTCGTCTTCGGGTCGACGATCGTCACCCCGGCGAGCATGTGCGCCTCGTTGATCCGGTCGCGGAGCACGGCGCCCGCGTGCGCGAGCTCGACGCGCGTGTTCACGCCGTCCGTCTCGCGCGCGTCGGGCGCGATGTGCGCGGCGACCTTGCCGCCGCCGCGAGGCGATGATCTCGATCGCGTCGGTGAGGTACAGCTCGCCCTGCACGTTCTTCGGCTCGAGCTGCTCGAGCGCCGGCCAGAGCGCGTCCGAGCGGAAGACGTAGATCGAGGAGTTGATCTCGCGGATGCGTTGTTCATCCGTCGCTTGCGTCGGTCCCCTCGACCACCTTGCGCACGGTGCCGTCGGCGTCGCGGACGACGCGACCGTAGAGACGCGGGTCGGTCGGCTCGGCGCTGAGGATCGTCGCGTCCGCGCCGCTCGCGATGGTGCGTCTCGACGAGCTCGCGCAGCAGCGCCGCGGTCAGGAGCGGCGTGTCGCCGGAGAGCACGAGCACGTCGCCGTCGTGCCGCTCGAGCGCGACGCGCGCGGAGCGCACCGCGTCGCCGGTGCCGAGCGGCGTCTCCTGCACGGCGACCTCGACGCCGCTCTCGTCGAACGCGTCGCGCGTCGCCGGCGAGGCGACGACGACGATCGGCTCGGCGCCGGCCTCGCGGCCGGTCTCGATGATCCAGTCGACCATCGCGCCGGCCGAGGATCGGATGGAAGTGCTTCGGGGTCGCGGACTTCATCCGCGTCCCGAGGCCTCCGGCCATGACGACGGCTGCGAGCGGCGTGTCGGTCACGGGCGAGAGACTAATGAGGCTGGGGCGCCAGGATTCGAACCTGGGATCGCGGGACCAAAACCCGCTGCCTTACCGCTTGGCTACGCCCCATCGGAGCGCAGGCTGCCGTCTGATGTTCGGGCGCGCTCGGTGAAGAGGAAGAACAGCGCCACGATCGCGAGGACGGCGATGATCCCGATCGCGATCGCCCTCACGACCGTGAGCGCGATCGGGACGCAGAGGACGAGCAGCTGCGACGCGGCGAAGATCCAGCCGACCTGGCGCAGCGTGTCCGATCGGTTGCCGCGCGCGACGTACCACCAGAAGCCGACCGCGATGAGCGCGAGCGCGACGGCCGCCCACCAGTGGAGGACGCCGAAGAGGTAGAGCAGCCCCTCGAACGCGGCGATCCAGAGCGTGACGCGCAGGCGGCGCTCGCGCAGCCAGCGACCCGCAACGCGTGGTGCCGTGCTCGATCGCCTGGGCCCCGTACACCATCGTGTTCAACCGTACCACGCTGGAACCGTGATCCAGATTCGCCCCAGGTGCCCGAGCGCGCGCGCTGCGCGCGCTTCGCATCCGCGGTGCGGTTGAAGAGGCCGTAGAGCGCCGGGCCGGCGCCGCTGACGTCGGCGCGGAACGCGCCGTGCGCGCGCAGCTCGGCGGCGAGCGGCGAGCATGCGAGATCGTTCGCGGGGAGTGCTGCGAGGTCGCGCGGACGCACTGCGGCGGCGAGCACGGCGCGCAGCGCGGCGGCGCGCTCGGCGAAGCCGTCCGCGCCGCCGCGCGCGTCGAATCGCGCGTACACGTCGGCGGTCGACTGCTTGCGCGCGCCGGCCGGAAGCAGCACGAGCACGCGCGTAGTCCTGCGGCAGGTCGAGCGGCTCGAGCGCCGTGCCGTCACCGGTCCCGAGCTGCGGGCCTTCGCGCAGGAAGAACGGGACGTCGGCGCCGACCGGCGCCGCGAGCTCGTGCGAGCCGCCCGCCGGGAAGCGGCTGCGCGAGCTGCGCGTTCGCGAGCCGGAGCGCGGTGGCGGCGTCGGAGCTCCCGCCGCCCAGCCCGGCGGCGACAGGGATCGCGCTTCTCGATCCGCACGCGCCAGCCGTGCGGCGCCTCGAGCAGCGCGAGCGCGCGTTGCACGATCGTGTCCTCGCGAAGCCGTCGACCGAGGTGTCGCGTCGGCGGGCTCGACCGTGATCGCGGTCGCCGAGGTCGAGTCGCTGGAAGACGGTGACGAGCTCGTGCTTGCCGTCTTCTCGTCGCGGGCCGACGACGAGCGCGAGGTTGATCTTCGCCGGTGCCGGCCCCGATCAACCGCGCGCCGTGCCCTCGAGAGCGGTGGCGAGCGCGACGAACTCCTGCGGCGCGAGCGCCTCGGCGCGGACGTTCGGCCTCGCGGCCGATCGCGGCGAGCGCCTCGACCGCGCGCTCGCGGGAGGCGACGCCGGTGAGCGCGAGCGAGTTCGCGAGCGTCTTGCGCCGGTGTGCGAACGACGACTCGACGACGCGCTTGACCTTGCGCGGCGCGGCCGGTGCGATGCGCCGGAACGCGACGAGCGCCGAGTCGACGTTCGGGCGCGGCCGGAACACCTCGCGCGAGACCGGGTGCAAGCCGGTGCGCTCGGCGGCGAGCTGCACGAGCACCGACACGGCGCCGTAGGCCTTCGTCGACGGCTGCGCGAAGAAGCGGTCGGCGACCTCCCGCTGCACCATCACGCACCACCGATCGAGCTGCTGCACCGCGAGGCTCTCGGCGACGATCGGCGTCGCGATGTTGTACGGCAGGTTCGCGACGAGCTTGCGCGGCGGCGGGTCGAGCGCAGCGATGTCGAGGTGGAGCGCGTCGCCCCAGTGCACCTCGGTGCGCTCGATGCCGTCGAGGTGCGGCTCGAGCCGGCGGTCGACCTCGGCCGCGTGCACGAGCGCGACGCGCTCGGCGAGATAGCGCGTGAGCACGCCGAGCCCCGGGCCGATCTCGAGCACGACGTCGTCCGGCTCGAGCTCGGCGAGCCGCTCGATCACGCGCAGGATGTTGTCGTCGACGAGGAAGTGCTGGCCGAGGCTCTTACGCGGCTGCGACGCTCATGCAAGTCCGAACGACCGCCTCGCGTTCGCGTCGATCTGGCGCGCGGATCGTCGCTCGCCGCGCAGCGTCGGCGAGCACGTCGTAGGTGTGCGTCACGTACGCGGGCTCGTTGCGCTTGCCCGCGCACGGGCTGCGGTGCGAGGTACGGGCTGTCGGTCTCGGCGAGCAGCAGGTCGGCGGCACCTCGCGCGCGGCGGTCGCGCAGGTCGTACGCGTTCTTGTAGGTGACGTTGCCGGCGAACGAGACGTACCAGCCGTGCTCGAGCGCCGCCGGCGAGCAGCGGCGGCGACGAGAAGCAGTGCAGGATCGACCGGCCCGTCGTGGGCGACGAGCCGCGCGCGCGTGTCGTCGTCGGCGGCGCGCGTGTGGATGACGACCGGCTTGCCGAGCTCGCGCGCGAGCGCGAGCTGCGCGTCGAAGAGCCGCTGCTGCGCGTCGTGCGGCGCGTAGTCGCGGAAGTAGTCGAGGCCCGGTCTCCCCCACGGCGACCGCGCGCGGGTGCGCGAGCAGCTCGCGCAGCTCGTCGAGGTCGACCGGACGCGCCGGCCTCGTGCGGGTGCACGCCGAGGCACGCATAGACGCCGTCCTCGCGCTCGGCGCGCGCGAGCGCCTCGCGTGCCCGCGCGATCGTCGTCGCGACCGTCGATCACGCGTGTCACGCCGGCGGCGCGTGCGCGGGCGAGCACCTCGGCCGCGTCGTCGCCGAGGTGCGCGTGCGTGTCGATCACGCGGCGTCGGCGTCGCGCATGCGCGCGAGCTCTTCCTCGACGACCGACTCGTCGAGCTTCGGAAGAGCGGGCGCGGCTCGCTGGAGCGCCTGGCCCGGTGCGAGCTCGCTCGGCTCCCAGCTGCCGACCCACGAGCGGTAGTCGCCGGTGAGGATCTCGTGCGTGCGGCCGTCCTCCTCCTCGACCTCGCGGAACTCGAGCGGGCCCGCGATGTAGCCCGTCGTAGCCGAGCAGCTCGTGCACGAGCTGCGAGGTGTGCGGGAGGAACGGAGTGAAGATCGTCTTCAGGCTGTCGACGGCGCGCAGCGCGACGAAGAGCACCGTCGCCGGCGCGGGCCTTGTCGGTCTTCACGAGCGCCCACGGCGCCTGGTCGCTGACGTACTGGTTGACGAGTCGAGGAGAGCCGCATCGTCTCGGCGAGCGCGGCGCGGAAGCGGCCGCGCCTCGATCTGTGCGCCGACCGTCGTCGAAGCCGCCCGTCGACCGTCGTCGAGCAGCGCCTGGTCGTCGGCGGTCAGCTCGCCCGGCTCCGGCACGGCGCCGAAGTTTCGGTGGGCGTTCGTGAGCGTGCGGTTGACGAGGTTGCCCCAGTTCGCGAGCAGCTCGTCGTTGTTGCGGCGCACGAACTCGGCCCACGTGAAGTCGGTGTCCTGCGTCTCCGGCCCGGCCGCGATCAGGTAGTAGCGGAGCGGGTCGGGGTCGTACCGGTCGAGGAAGTCGCGGAGGTAGATCGAGTGCTGCCGGCTGGTCGAGAACTGCTTGCCCTCCATGTCGAGGAACTCGGTCGCGAAGACGCTGTCCGGCAGGTGGAGCGGCGCCTTGCCCGCGCCGTACACCCCGCCCTTGTCGTAGCCGAGCAGCATCGTCGGCCAGATCACCGTGTGGAAGACGACGTTGTCCTTGCCCTGGAAGTACGCGTGCACGGCGTCGCCGTTCTGCCACCACTCCCGCCACGCCTCCGGTTCGCCGCTCGCCGCCGCCCACTCGATGCTCGCGGACAGGTAGCCGATCACCGCGTCGAACCAGACGTAGATGCGCTTGTTCGGGTCCTCGGCGTAGCCCGGGATCGGGATGCGCACGCCCCAGTCGAGGTCGCGGGTGATCGGACGCGGGCGGATCTCGTCGAGCAGGCGCGAGCGAGAAGTTGCGGACGTTCGGCCGCCAGTCGTCGTGGCGAGCCGATCCACTTGCGCAGCGCATCGGCGAACTTCGGCAGGTCGAGGAAGAGGTGGTTCGTCTCGCGGAACTCGGGCGTCGAGCCGTCGATCTGCGAGCGCGGGTCGATCAGGTCGATCGGGTCGAGCTGGTTGCCGCAGTTGTCGCACTGGTCGCCGCGCGCCTCGGGATAGCCGCAGATCGGGCACGTCCCCTCGATGTACCGGTCGGGGAGCGTGTGGCCGGTGGTCGGGGAGAACGAGACGCATCTGAGCCTGCTCGACGATCGCCCCGTGTTCGTAGAGCGTCCTGAACAGGTCCTGCGTCGACCCGCTCGTGGTTGAGCGTGGTCGTGCGCGAGAAGCAGTCGTACGACAACCCGAGGCGCCGGAAGTCCTCGCGGAACGCGGCGTTGTAGTAGTCGGCGACCTCAGCGTAGGGCTTGCCCTTCCTGATCGGCGGCCACCATCACCGGCGTGCCGTGCTCGTCCGTCCCGCTCACCATGAGGACGTCGTTGCCGCTGCAGCCGGTGGTAGCGCGCGAACACGTCCGACGGGACGCCGAACCCCGCCACGTGGCCGAGGTGACGGTGGCCCGCCGCATACGGCCAGGCCGGCGCGACCAGGACTTCTTCTTCTGCGTCGGTTGCACAGCGAACCATCATACGAACGGCCCCGAGCGCGCCTGCCGCGGCAACAGCGGCCAGCAGCGCGGCGAGGACGAGCGTCCTGTGCGACGCGGGCGCACGCCGAACGGCGGCTGTCGGTGCCGCGTGCACCACGAGATCCGCGTGCGCGACGTCCGCCGCGGCCGAGTCGACCGGCGCCGCGTGGCGAACGGGTGCCGACGGGCTCGCGACCGCCCGGTCCCGCGCGTCGGCGGCGGTGCGGTCGGAAGGCGTCGTGCCACGGCGCGGCGCGGCGGCGAGAGGCGGCGTCCACCCGCCGTCGCGCGGCGGCGTGTCGGCGGCACGCACCTGCGTCCGGGGACGGCGCAGCGCGTGCGCTGCCGACGGGAACGGCACGTCCTGCGGGGGCAGGCCGTTCAGCGTGGCCACCGCCGACCGAGCCGGCGCCGGCCGCGCCGGCTGCGCCGGCTCTGCGGCTGCCGGCGCCTGCGGCTCCGGCGCCGTTGCGGGCTCCTGTTGCTCCGGCGCAGTCGCCGGCGCGGGGTCGGGCGCTGCGGCGACCGGCGCATCCACGGCCGGCGACGGCACGGGCGCGGCCGGCGTCTCGACCGGAGCAGGCGTCTCGACCGTGACCGGCGGGATCCGGATCCGCGACCGGCGGCGGCGTCTCGGAGGCCGGCGGATCCGGCGGCGCCGGGCCGGGCACGGCGCCCGGGTCCGCGACCGCCGCCGGAGCGCCGGCAGGCGACTCGGCGGGAGGCGCGAGCGCGGGCGGCGCGGCTCGGCCGCGGCGCCGCGCCGGCAGCAGCCCGGCCGGGTCGACGTAGCCCTGCTCCTCTGCGGCGACGCGCACGCCGAGGTGGACGTACGGCACCGATCGCTCGGCGTCGCCGCTCGGCCCGATCGTCCCGACGCCGTCGCCCTCGGCGACCGCCGCGCCCTTCGTCGACGGTGATCGAGCCGAGGTGCGTGAGCGTGACGGCGCAGCCGTCGGCGGTCGTCGATCGTCACGCTCTTGCCCGACGACGGGCACGGTGCCGGCGAAGGTGACCGTCCCGGCGGCGGGCGCGCGCACCGTCGCGCCGAGCGTCGGCGCCGACGTCGATGCCGCGGTGCTGTCCGGCCGCGTACGGGTGCGCCGGGTCGAAGACGAACGGCTGCAGGACCGGCCCGTCGGCGGGCCACGTCCACGCGCTGGCCGACGGGCGCGAGCAGGAGCGCGGCGAGAGTCGCCGCGAGGAGAAGTCGACGCATGCGAGCCACCTTCTTGCCGCGTTCGCGCCGGCTCTCGTACCGTGCTGTTGTCTGGAGAGAGAACGTCTCGTCCACGGTACGGACGGGTGCTCGCTGTTGTCAAACAAGGTTACAGAGTTGTCACAGAGAGCCGCGGTAGAGGTCGTTCCGGGACGCGTCCGTCAGCCGCGCGACGACCTCGGCGGCGACGCGCCGCGGCGTTCCGGCCGCGACGAGCTCGGCCACGGCCCGCGCGCGCCTGCGTCCGGGTCGGACGCGGCCGCGCCCGGCGCCGAGGACGAGCGTGATCTCGCCCTTCGGCGGCTCGGCGAAGCCGCGCCGCGAGCTCGCCCGCGGCTGCCGCGCACGACCTCCTCGAACCGCTTCGTCAGCTCGCGGCACACGGCGACCTCGCGCTCCGGCGTCGAACGCGGCGAGCGAGCGCAGCGTCGCCGGCAGCCGCTGCGGCGACTCGAACGCGACGACCGGCCACCCCCACGCCGCGCGTCTCGCGCCAGAGCGCGTCGAGCTCGCCCGCCTTCCGCGGCAGGAAGCCGACGAACGCGTAGCGCGCCGCCGGCGAGCCCGCTCGCGACGAGCGCCGTCTCGACCGCCGACGGCCCGGGCAGCACCGTCACGGCGACGCCCGCGTCGAGCGCCGCGCGCACGAGCCGCGCGCCCGGGTCGGAGATCGCCGGCATCCCCGCGTCGCGAGACGAGCGCGATCCGCTCGCCCGCCTCGAGCCGCGGCACGAGCTCGGCGACGCGCGCGGCCTCGTTGTGCTCGTGGTAGGAGAGCAGCCGCGCCTCGATGCCGTGCCGCTCGAGCAGCCCGCGCGTGTGGCGCGTGTCCTCGGCGAGCACGACGTCGGCCGCGCGCAGCTCGTCGAGCACGCGCAGCGTGACGTCGTCGAGGTTCCCGATCGGCGTCGCGCAGACCGCGAGCGGCATTACGGCAGAGCGCCTCGAACGCGACCAGCCCGGCGCCGATCAGCCCGGCCGCCGCGCCGAGCTCCGCGCGGCTCGATCTCGAGCGCCTCGCCCGCCGGCGCGAGCGCCTCCCGCAGCACCGCCGAGCCGCGCCGCCGGCAGCAGCTGGTCGAACGCCGCGACGCCGAAGCCGCCGCCGATCACGACGCGCGTCGCGGTCCGAAGATGTTGACGAGCGAGCCGATCGCGACGCCGAGGTGGTGGCCGACGTCGTCGAGCGCCGGATGCTGCTGCGCGACGAGGTCGTGCGCGGTCGCGTCGGGCCCGAGCAGCTCGCTGCGCGAGCCGGTCGACGGCGCGTGCCCGAGCAGTACGCCTCGACGTGGCCGCGGCCGGAGCACGCGCCCTGGCACGGCTCGCCGTCCTCGACGATCACCATGTGGCCGAGCTCGGTCCACGCGCGGTAGAGCCGGCCGCCGATGACGACGCCGCCGCCGACGCCGGTGCCGAGCGTCAGCATCACGAGGTCGTGCGCGCCGCGGCCGGCGCCGAGCGTGAACTCGGCGTAGGCGGCGCAGCTCGCGTCGTTCTCGATCTCCGACCGGCAGCCCGAGCCGCGCGCTGCATCTCGTCGCGAAGCGGCACGTCGCGCATCGGGATGTTGACCGGCGCCGAGCGCGATGCCCGTGCGCGTGGTCGACGCGCGTCGGGAACGCCGAAGCCGACCGCGTCGACGCCGTCGAGCGGCAGCTCGCGCACGACGTCCGCGAGCTCGTCGAGGAGCGCCGTCCTGCGAGGTCGTGCGCGTCGGCCGCTCGACCGTCTCGTGCACGGTGCCCGTCGCTCGTCGACGAGGCCGGCGAGGATCTTGGTCCCGCCGAGGTCGACGCCGATGACGCGCTTGGCGCTCAAGGCGGTGGGTAACCTAACCCGCCGGATGGCGCGGGAAGAGAAGCCCTACCGCGTCTACCGCGGCGGCCGCGTCAAGGGCAAGGTGCCGACGCCACGTGCCCGCGCGGTACGCGCGAAGCGCGACGCAGCGCGCGGCATCGGCGGACGGCCGCGGGCGCGGACCGATTACCGCGGCGCCGGGCGCGCCGCCCGGCCGCAGGAGGCCGCGCTGGGGACGCCGGATCGCGCTCGGCATCGTCGTGCTGCTGCTGCTGGTCGTCGTCTGGGCGGTCGCGAGCTGGTTCGCGTTCTCGAGCGGCGTCTCCGACGCGAACAAGCGGCTCGACCCGAACGCGAAGTCGGCGCTCACGCCGCCAGAGCGGCCTGCTGCTCTCGCATCCGACGACGATCCTGCTGCTCGGCACCGACAACGCGCGCGGTCGGCGGCCGCGCGGGCGACCGGCACTCCGACTCGATCATGCTCCTGCGCACCGACCCGTCGCACCATCGCCTCTACTACCTCTCGATCCCGCGCGACCTGCAGGTGCCGATCCCCGGCTCCGGCACGCAGAAGATCAACGCCGCGTTCCAGATCGGCGGCGCCGGCGCTCGCGATCCGGACGATCCGCGCAGTTCACCGGGACTCGACATCAACCACGTCGTGGTCGTCAACTTCGCCGACTTCAAGGACCTGATCGACGCCGCTCGGCGGGATCGACGTCAACGTGCCGAAGCCGATCCGCTCGAACCGGTTCGACTGCCCGTTCGCGACGCAGGCGCGCTGCGCAGCAGTGGCAGGGCTGGCGGTTCCCGAAGGGCAAGCAGCACATGAACGGCGAGCGCGCGCTCATCTACTCGCGCATCCGCGAGAACATGCTCGACCCGGCGCGAGACCGACGTGACGCGCGGCGCGCGCCAGCAGGCCGTGATGGACGCGCGTCACGTCGAAGCTCACCTCGCCCGGCACGCTCGTGAAGGTGCCGTTCGACGGCGGCTCGCTCGCGAAGCCGCTGACCACCGACCTGACCGCGGGGCAGCTGATGCAGCTCGGCTGGGTGAAGTTCCGCGCGTCGGCGCGGCGAGCTCGGTGCACTGCCGGCTCGGCGGCGACCTCGGCGGCGGCGGCATCGGGCAGCCCGAGCGAGGACAACCCCGCGACGATCGCGATGTTCCTCGGCAAGTCGGCGCCGCAGCCGCCGACCGGCCCGTTCGGGCCCGGCTGCGTGATCGGCCAGACGCTTCAGTAGGGCCGCCGCGGTGGGCATCGTCTCGTGGATTCTCTTCGGCCTGCTCGCGGGCTTCGTCGCGCGTGCCGTCACGCCGGGCCGGCACAAGATCGGCTGCCTGCCGACGCTCGCGGTCGGCCTCGTCGGGGCGCTGCTCGGCGGCCTGATCGGGAACGTCCTGCTCGGTCACAAGGTCCACTTCGGCTGGGACCTCGGCCCGTTCCTGCTCGCGGTGTCCGGCGCGATCGTGCTGCTGCTCGCGCTGGAAGCGCTCGCGGGACGCCGCGGCGGCCGCAGGTTGTTCTAGGCCTCTGCGGCCTTTTTCGTCTCGCCGCCGCCGGAGCTCTCCGACGAGCTCGACGAGACGATGACGACTCCGAAGAAGACGACGACGAGTCGGAGGAGCCTTCCTTCGAAGGCTTCTTCCCCTTGCGGCCGTAGTCGGTGGAGTAGAAGCCGGAGCCCTTGTAGTGCACCGCGACCGGATGCAGCACGCGCTGCAGCGGCGCCGCCCCGCACACCTCGCACGTCTCCGGCCCGGGCTCGGTCATCCCGTGGAAGACCTCGAACAGATGCCCGTTCGGGCACTTGTACTCGTAGATGGGCATCGAAGGCGGAAGGCTAGCACCGAGACCTTCGAGAACCGCCCTCGCGGAACGGCCCCATACGGACCGTGCCACGCTACCCTCGCCGCACGTGAAGCGCCTCGTGATCGTCCTCGCGCTCGCGGCACTCGTCGCGCCGGCGGGCGCGGCGGCGCACGCGACGCTGGTCCGCACATCGCCCGAGAGCGGCGCGGTGCTCGACAGGGCGCCCCGGACGGTGCGCGTCGAGTTCGACGACACGGTGCGTGTCGCATCCGGCAACGCCGCAGTCGCGAACGCGACGAACGAGTCGGTGCTCGACGGAAAGGCACGCGCGCGCGGACGGGTGCTGACGATCCCGCTGCGTTCCGGGCTGAAGGACGGCGACTACAGCGTGCGCTGGAGCATCGTCTCCGACGACGGCCACCGCGAGCAGGGCGTGCTCGCGTTCGGCGTCGGCAGCGGCAGCGGCCTCGCCCACATCGGTGCTCGGCGCCTCCGCGCCGCTGAGCTGGAACAACATCCTCCTGCGCACGCTGTACTTCCTCGGCCTGCTCGCCGCGGCCGGGGCGACGATTTTCTGGCTGCTGACGCGCGGCGTGCTCGGCGAGCGCCTGCTCACGCCGTTCGCGCACCTCTTCTTCTTCGCGCTGCTCGCGGCCTTCCTCGGGCGGAAGCGGGATCGTGCACACCGCGCCGCCGGGCACGCGCTTCGCGCTCGTCACGAAGATCGCGGTCACCGTCGCGCTCGTCGGCGGGGCGGCCGCCGCGCTCGCCCCGACGCTGCCGCTCCTGATCTGGGTCGCGGCCGCCTGCTCGCTCGCGCTGCTCGCCGCGCCGACGCTCGTCGGGCCACGCACTCGACCGCGACCAGCCCACCGTGCTCGCGCCGGTCGTCGACTTGCTGCACGCGGGGTCGGCCGCCGTCTGGCTCGGCGGCCTGCTCGCGCTCGTCTACGTGCTCCCGCGCGAGCCCGACGAGGCGCGCAGCGGCCGCGGCCGTGCGCCGGTTCTCGACGCTCCGCGCTCGTCGCTGTGATCGTGCTCGGCGTGACGGGCGTCGGGCCGCGCGCTGACCGAGCTGTCCGCGGTGAGCCAGCTCTGGACGACGTCGTACGGGCGCATGCTGCTCGTGAAGACCGCGCTCTTCCTGCCGCTCGTCGGCGCTCGGCTGGCTGAACCGCACGCTGCTGATCGGCGATGTTCGCGCGGCTGCGCCGCTCGGCGTCGGTCGAGATCACGCTGCTGCTCGGCGTGGTCGTCGCGGTCGCCGTGCTGACCGAGCTGCGACCCGGCAAGGACGCGACGGCCGCGGCCCCCGCGACGGCCGCGCCGCCCGCCGCCGCGCAGCCGCCGACGCTGCCGCCGCGCAACGCGGTCGTCGACGCACGCGAGCTCGGATCGCTCGCGCTCGCCGTCGCGCGCACGCCGGGCCGCGCGACGGTCACGCTCCTCGGGCCTGACGGCACCGGCCTCGACGGCCGCCGCGTCACCGTCGACGGCACGCCGGCGACCTCGTGCGGCTCCGGCTGCTACACGCGCGACCGCCGGGACCGGGCCACTGCGGGTCGGGGTCGGCGGACGGACGGCCGTCTTCGACCTGCCGGTGCGCGCACCCGACGCGAGCAAGCTCCTGCACGCGTGTCGCGGGCGTATCGCAACTCGAAGACGCTCGTCTTCGACGAGCGTCTCGCGTCGGCGCCGACGAGCTTCTCCAAGACGCGCTTCCGCTCGTCGCGCCGAACCGGCTCACGTACAAGACGAAGAACGGCCCGTCCGCGATCGTGATCGGCGGCACGCCGCTGGGACCGCGAAGCGGCCGCGCAGCCGTGGGTGAAGTCGCCGCAGACGCCGCTCGACGTGACGCAGCCCTACTGGGAGCAGCCGACGAACGTGCCGGAGATCGCGCCCGGCGTGCTCACGTTCCTCGACCGGCGTGTGCCTGCGTGGTTCCGCGTCACGCTCGGCGGCGCGCGTCCGCGGCAGCGTGCAGATGACCGCGGCGGCGCACTTCATGCTCGACGCTACGTCGGGTTCGACGTGCCCGTCGTGATCTCGCCGCCGCCCTCGCGGTAGCGCTGCGCCTCCTCGCCGACGAGCTCGAGGAAGCACGGCGCGTCCTCGAACGCCGCGAGGCCGGCGGGCGCGTTGCGCGGGCGGCGCGAGCGCTGCGAGGCGCGGCGCGCGGTCGCGATCGCGCCGGCGGCGCCGACGAGCCCGCCGATCGCGAACGAGCGGAGGCGCTTGCGGCGCGCTGCGGACCGGCCGGCCGTCCATGCGACGATCGTACGCGTGCGGCTGACCACTCTCGGCGACCTGCTGCTCGACGTGATCGTCCGGCTCGACGCAGCCGCTCGTGCCCGGCGACGACCAGGTCGCGGTCACGAGCACGCGGCGCCGGGCGGGCAGGCGGCGAACGTCGCGGCGTGGGCGGCGGCGCTCGGCGCCGAGGCGCGCTTCGTCGGCAGGCGCGGCGACGACGCGGCCGGCGGAGCTCGTCGCGCGCGAGCTGCGCGGAGCACGGCGTCGAGGTCGCCGGCCCGGCCGGCGGCCGGACCGGCGTCGTCGTCTCGATCGCGTCGGCGGCGACCGGACGATGGCGTCCGACCGCGGCGTCGCGCCTGAGCTCGACGCCGCAGGAGCTCGACCCGGCGTGGTTCGATTGCGACGTGCTGCACATCTCCGGCTACTCGCTGCTGCGCGAGCCGATCGCGACGGCGTCGGCCGCGCCGCGCGGCCATGCGCGCGAGCGCGGCGCGCGCGTGTCGGTCGACGTCTCGACGTGGACGCTCGTCGACGACGCGCTTCCGCGACGCGGTGCGCGCGCTCGCGCCCGACGCTCGTCTTCGCGACCGAGCGCGAGCGCGAGGCGCTCGGCGCGCTCGACGACGACGCTGGGTCCTGAAGCGCGGCGCGCGCGGGCTCGAGGTCGACGGCCGCGACCTACGCCTGCCGTCGCCGCCGACGTCGTCGACACGACCGGCGCCGGCGACGCGCTCGCCGCGGGCTTCCTCGTCGGCGGGCCGAGCTCGGGCTCGAGGCGGCGGCGCGCTGCTGCGCGCAGCTGGGAGCGATGCCGTGATCCGGATCGCCGACGAGGTTCGCGACGCGCTCGACGGCGGCGGCGCGTCGTCGCGCTCGAGACGACGCTCGTCGCGCACGGCTTCCCGCCCGGCGAGGGCGTCGAGGTCGGGCTCGCGTCCGAGCGCGCCGTGCGCGAGGGCGGCGCGGTGCCGGCGACGATCGGCGTGCTCGACGGCGAGGTCGTCGTCGGCCTGACGGAGCGCGAGCTCGAGCGGTTCGACGCGTCCGCGCGCAAGCTCGGCCCGCGCGACCTCGCCGCGGCGGTCGTGCAGGGCGCGGTCGGCGCGACGACCGTCGGCGGCACGCTCGCCGTCTGCCGCGCGGTCGGGATCCGCTTCATGGCGACCGGCGGGCTCGGCGGCGTCCACCGCGGCTGGCCGACGCCGCCGGACGTCTCGGCCGACCTGCAGGCGCTCGCGCGCGACGCAGGCGCTCGTCGTCTCGTCGGGCGTGAAGTCGCTGCTCGACGTGCCCGCGACGGCCGAGCTGCTCGAGACGCTCGGCGTGCCGGTGCTCGGCTGGCGCACCGACGACGCTGCCGCTCTTCTACGCCGCGCACGGCGGGCCGCCGGTCTCGGCGCGCGTCGAGATCGGCGGCCGAGGCGGCGCGCGATCGCGCGCGCGCACTGGGAGCTCGGCGGCGGCGGGCTGCTGCTCGGCCGGCCGCCGGACGAGAGCCTCGACGACGTCGAGCCGCTGATCGAGCAGGCGCTCGCCGCGGCCGAGGCCGCAAGGCGTGCACGGCCAGGCGGTGACGCCGTTCGTGCTCGTCGTACCTGCACCGCGAGAGCGGCGGCCGCACGCTCGCGCGCGAACCGCGACCTGATCGTCGGGAACGCGCGGCTCGCCGGCGAGATCGCGGCGTGCCAGTCGACGGTCGGAGTCAGACCAGCGCGCCGTCCTCCTGCACGAGCTCGCCGTCGGCGTAGATGCCGGCCGCCGCTGCGGAGGTCCTTGACGATGTCCCAGTGGATCGAGCTCTCGTTCGTGCCGCCGGTGAACGTGTACGAGTTGCCGACCGCGAGGTGGACCGTGCCGTCGATCTTCTCGTCGAACGCGACGTTCTTCATGAAGCGCTGGATGCCGGGGTTGCAGCCGATGCCGAGCTCGCCGAGCCGGCGCGCGCCGTCGTCGGTGTCGAGCGTCTGCAGCAGGAACTCCTCGCCCGTCTGCGCGCCGTCGCCTCGACGACGCGCCGTCCTCGAACACGAGCCGCGCGCCTTCGACCTCGTGGCCGAAGTAGACGGCCGGGAACTCGCAGAACTCGATCACGCCCTCGGCCGAGTCCTCGACCGGCGAGTAGAAGACCTCGCCGCCCGGCATGTTGACGTGGCCGTCGTCGACCGCGCCGTGCCGGCCGGCGAGCGAGAGCGTCAGGTCGGTGCTGCGCGCCGACGATGCGCACCTCGTCCGCGGCGTCGAAGACGTCCGCGATCCCGCGCATCCGCTCGCCCTCGGCGTCCCAGTCGAGCAGCACGGCGTCGAAGATGAACTGCTCGTACTCGCGCGAGCGTCATGCCCGCCTCCTGCGCGCGCGCGCCTGCGTCGGGTACTCGGCGATCACCCACGGCGACCTCCATCGCCATCGTCCGCTCGCCGCAGCGGCGCGATCGCCTGCTGCAGGGCCGCCGCCGCTCCTCGGAGAGGTCGGAGCCCTCGCGCGCGTTCTCGGGCGCCCAGATCGAGATGACCGCGTCGCACTCCTCCCAGATCCGCCGCTGCAGCGGCGCCGGCTCGCGCAGCACGTCGAGCGGCGCCTCGCGCGCGAACGGGCCGCCGATCGGCTCGAAGCGCAGCTGCAGGAGCGGGTAGGCGCCGCGCCGCGCGATCTGCTCGATGCACCGCCTCGATCAGCGGCCGCGCGAGCGGCGTCGCGCGGATCAGCACCTGCCAGCCCGGCTGCACGCCGACCGACCGCTCGACGAGCAGGCGCGCGTACTCGTCGATCCGAGGGTCCCGCACCAGGCCGCAGTTCTACGCCCCTGCTGCCGGCGTTGACAACTGTCCGTTCGACGTTCTGGCCTACTCGAGCGTGCGCAGGAAGTCCTCGATCTCGAGCGCCGGCAGCGTCTCGATCTTCGTCGAGCCCCGCGCGCCGAGCGCGACCGACACCTTCGCGACGGTCGCGATGTCGGGCGCCTCGACGACGTTCACGAAGTCGAACTCGCCGAGCGTCGCCCACTGGTGCAGCACCTTGCAGCCGAGCTCCTCGACGTCCTTGTTCACCTGGCGGAGGCGCTCAGGGTTCGACTTGAGGGTCTGGACGCCCTGCTGGGTCAGCGTCGAGAGGAGGATGAAGATCGGCATCGCGGCGTCTCCTTCGGTCGGATCGGCGGAGCCTACCCTGGCGGCCTGGTCGACATAGAGCAGCGCGCCGCCGAGGTAGAGGAGCGGGCTGAGCACGAGGTCGGCGAGGACGAGCGCGACCCGCTGGCCGTTGTCGCCCTGCGAGTGGAGCAGCGCGCTGAGCGTCGTTCCCGGCGACGCCGACGACGATCGACGAGCGCGGCGAGCGAGCCGAGCGCGTGCACGTAGTCGGCGGCGCCGAGCCGGCGGCCGCGGGCGAGGCGCGTCGCGGAAGCGGAGCCGCTCGACCATCGCCGCCGGGACGGCGAGGCCGATGAGCGCGAGCCACGCGACGCCCGGGAGGATGAACAGCCGCGCGCAGCACCGGGAACGGCAGCAAGATCGAGCACGCGCGAGCGCAGGACCGCGGTGCGGTCGGCGGGCGCGCCCGAGCACGAGCGCGGCACGCCCAGACGTACGCGGCGACGAAGAGCGGCGCGACGGCCCAGAAGACGAGCATCTGCACCGTCGCGGCGCTGGCGGACGCTGAGCTGGTCGGCGACCGCGAGCGGGAGGCCGAGCGGCAGCACGCGCCAGAAGCTGTCGCCGTAGGCGCGGATCGTCTCGGCGACGAGCTGGCCGACGGTGCGCTCCTCGGGCGGCAGCGGCGGCGGCAGCTCAGGCATCGCGCGAGCGCCTCGAGCAAGCGGCGGGAGCGCGTGCGGCGAGCAGCGTCGAGCGCCTCGTCGACCCGCCAGCGGGCGCGGTCGGGCTCGGCGACCTCGTTCGAGACGACGCGCACCTCGAGCGCGGGCACGCCGGCGAGCGCAGCGGCGCGCAGCACGGCGAAGCCCTCCATCGCCTCGACCTCGCAGCCGTTCGCGCCGCCGACCCGCGCCGTCGTGCCGATCGGCACGACGCGCGCCTCCGGCAGCGCCCGGCGCGCGGCGGCGAGCGAGCCCGGCGTCGGGCGTGCGCGCGCAGCTCGATCCAGCGCGGATCGTCGGCGTCGCAGTAGACCGCCTCGCTGCCGATCACGAGCACCGGCCCGGCGAAGCTGCGGCCGCCGGCGATGCCGACGTGCAGGAGCGCTGCCGGCGCGCCGCCCGCGAGGGCGCTCGGCGGTGCGGGCCGCGGCCTCGACCGGGCCGACGCCGCAGACGAGCGTCTCGGCGGAGCCCGCGCCGCGGAGCTCGTCGGACGTGGCGGCGACGACGAGGATCACGGCGCACCGTATCCGGATACGCCGCAGGCCCGTTCACGCAGAGGAGACGGTTTCCGGGGGAAATGACGACCATTGGAGCCCCGATGCATGCACAGACCATGTCCGTGAACGTCGAGCGCGACCGCGCGTTCGTCGTCATGAACGGGGAGCACGAGGCGTACAGCGCCGACAAGCTCGCGCGCAACCTGACCGCGCTGATCGCCGAGGGCGTCCCCGTCACCGTCGACCTGCGCCAGGCGACGTTCATCGACTCGACGGTCGTCGGCGTGCTGATCGGCGCGCACCGGCGGGCAGCGGAGGCCGGGCTCGAGTTCGTGCTGCTGCTCGGCTCCGAGACCGGCTGGCCGGTTCGGCGGCTGCTCGAGGTCACGGGCCTCGACGCCGAGCTCGACGTCGTCGACTGAGCGCGCGATCACCATCTAGGATCGTCACGTGGGCTACCACTGGGTCAGCGCCGACGATCTCGCGTACGACGAGCGTCCGCCCGAAAGCGGGCGAGCAGCCGCGGCGCGCAGCCGACCTCACCACCGCGGTCGAGCTCGAGCAGTCGCGCGCGCGGCTCTGGCGCTACCCGCCGCACTCGACCGGCCGCCGCCACCGCGACCATGCGCAGGAAGAGGTCTTCGTCGTCATCTCGGGCACGCTGACGATGCTGCTCGGCGACGATCCGGAGCGCGTCGACCTCGGCCCCGGCGGCGTCGTCGCGGTCGAGCCGATGACGCGCGCTGCAGATGCGGAACGAGACCGACGAGGAGCTCGTCGTCTTCGTCTACGGCGCCCCGCCGGTCCAGGAAGGCGCCGACTTCCTCGACGACGTCGAGCTGCCGCCGCGCGCCTAAGGCTGCAACTGATTCGGCGGAGCCGAATCGAGTTGCCGCGAGACTTCGTGATGAGTCATCACTAAGTGGTGCTCGGGCGGCGGCCGGTTCGTCCCGTGCGAGATTCGCGACGCATTCGCTGAGCGTTTTGTGCGCGTGTCTAACACCGGCCGTGGCCGTTCGGCCCACGGCACGATGCGACCACCGCCGCGGAGCGCCGTAGCCTGGTTCGGCGACGCCGAACCCGGCTCCCGGGTCGCGTCCTGACGCCTCTTCGCTAGACCGCCGCCGGCTCGCGCTCCGCGACGCGCGTGAAGACGAGGTCGCCGTTCTGCGCGTCGACGCGGATCGTGTCGCCGTCGCGCGAAGTCGCCTTCGAGCAGCCGCAGCGCGAGCGGGTTCTCGAGCAGCCGCTGGATCGCGCGCTTGAGCGGCCGCGCGCCGTAGGCCGGGTCCCAGCCCGCGTCGGCGAGCGCCTCCTTCGCGGCGTCGGTCAGCTCGAGCGCGAGCCCGCGCTCGGCGAGCCGCTCGCGCAGCCGCGTCGAGCTGCAGCTCGACGATCTCGCCGAGCTGCTCGCGCGAGAGCGCCTTGAACTCGACGATCTCGTCGATCCGGTTCAGGAACTCGGGCCGGAAGTGCTCGCGCATCGCCTCGGCGCTGCGGATGTTCGACGTCATGATCAGCACCGCGTTGCGGAAGTCGACCGTGCGGCCCTGGCCGTCGGTCAGGCGGCCGTCGTCGAGCACCTGCAGCAGCACGTCGAAGACCTCGGCGTGCGCCTTCTCGATCTCGTCGAGCAGGACGACGCGAGTACGGGCGGCGCCGCACGGCCTCGGTCAGCTGGCCGCCCTCGTCGTAGCCGACGTAGCCGGGCGGCGCGCCGACCAGGCGCGACACCGTGTGCCGCTCCTGGTACTCGCTCATGTCGATGCGCACCATCGCGTGCTCGTCGTCGAACATGAACTCGGCGAGCGCGCGCGCGAGCTCGGTCTTGCCGACGCCGGTCGGGCCGAGGAAGACGAACGAGCCGATCGGCCGGTCGGGATCCTGCAGCCCGGTGCGCGCGCGGCGCAGCGCGTTCGCGACCGCGGACACCGCCTCGTCCTGGCCGACGACGCGCTGGTGCAGCCGCTCCTCCATGTGGATCAGCTTCTCGGTCTCGCCCTCGAGCAGGCGGTCGACCGGGATGCCCGTCCAGCGGGCGACGACCGCGGCGATGTCGTCCTCGTCGACCTCCTCCTTGACCATCGGGTTCTCGACGCTGCTCGCGCTCGCTCGAGCTCCTGCTCGAGCTCGGGGATCTCGCCGTAGCGGATCTCGGCGACGCGCTGGAGGTTGCCTTCGCGCTCGGCGCGCTCGGCCTCCATGCGCAGCTCGTCGATGCGGCGCGTGATCTCCTTGATGCGCTCGAGCGCCTCCTTCTCCTTCGCCCAGCGCGCGGCGAGCGCGTCGCGCTCCTCCTTCGCCTCGGCGAGCGCACGCTCGACCGGCTCGCGCACTGCGTCGGGCTCCTTCGCCATCGCGGCGAGCTCGATCTCGAGCTGCATCACGCGGCGGTTCGCCTCGTCGAGCTCGAGCGGGCTCGAGTCGATCTCCATGCGCAGCCGCGAGGCGGCCTCGTCGACGAGGTCGATCGCCTTGTCGGGCAGGAAGCGGTCGGCGATGTAGCGGTGGCTGAGCACGGCGGCGGCGACGAGCGCGGCGTCGCGGATGCGCACGCCGTGGTGCGCCTCGTAGCGCTCCTTCAGGCCGCGCAGGATCGCGATCGTGTCGGCGACCGACGGCTCGCCGACGAACACCGGCGCGAAGCGGCGCTCGAGCGCGGCGTCCTTCTCGATGTGCTTGCGGTACTCGTCGAGCGTCGTCGCGCCGATGCAGCGCAGCTCGCCGCGCGCGAGCATCGGCTTGAGCAGGTTCGCGGCGTCGACCGCGCCCTCGGCGGCGCCGGCGCCGACGATCGTGTGCAGCTCGTCGATGAAGAGGATGATCGCGGCCGTCGCGAGTTCTTGATCTCGGTCGAGCACGGCCTTCAGCCGCTCCTCGAACTCGCCGCGGTACTTCGCGCCGGCGAGCAGCGCGCCGATGTCGAGCGCCCACACGCGGCGGTCCTGCAGCCCTTCGGGGACGTCGCCGGCGACGATGCGCTGCGCGAGCCCTTCGGCGATCGCGGTCTTGCCGACGCCGGGCTCGCCGATCAGCACCGGGTTGTTCTTCGTGCGGCGGCGAGAGGATCTGGATCACGCGGCGGATCTCCTCGTCGCGGCCGATCACCGGGTCGAGCTTGCCCGCCTCGGCCGCCTCGGTGAGGTCGCGGCCGAACTTCTCGAGCGCCTGGTAGCTGCCCTCGGGATCCTGCGACGTGACGCGCTGGCCGCCGCGCACCTTCTTGATCCAGGCGAGGATCTCGTCGCGCGGCACCGGCTCGAGCGCGAGGAAGAGGTGCTCGGTCGAGACGTAGTCGTCCTCGAGCTGCGCGCGCTCCTCGTCGGCGCGGTCGAGCACGCGCGAGAACGCGGCCGAGGCGTTCGGCTGCTGCTGGCCGCCCTGCACGGACGGCAGCGCGGCGACGCTTGCGCTCGGCCTCGGCGCGCAGCGCCCTGCCAGTCGGCGAAGAGCTCCTGGTCGAGCAGCGCGAGCAGCAGGTGCTCGGGCGTGATCTCGGGGTTGCCGCGCCGGCGCGCGAGCTCCTGCGCAGCCGCGACCGCCTCCTGGCTCTTGATCGTCAGCTTGTTGAAATCCATCGGTTCGTCCTCTTGCTCGTTGCGTCGGACGGGCGGTCTGCGGCGGCCGGTAGAGGACGAGGTCGCGGCGGTACTGGCGGTGCACCTCGTCGAGCGCGCGCGCATCTCCTGCTCCATCCGCTCGAGCCGCCGGCGCATGCCGCCGCAGCTCGTCCTCCATGTGCAGCACGCGCTCGACGCCGGCGAGGTTGAGCCCGAGCTCGGTCGTCAGCCGCTGGATCAGCCGCAGCCGCTCGACGTCGGCGTCCGAGTAGAGGCGCGTGTTGCCCGCGGTGCGCTGCGGGCTGCACGAGGCCCTTCTGCTCGTAGATGCGCAGCGTCTGCGGGTGCATGCCGACGAGCTCGGCGGCGACGCTGATCATGTAGCGCGGCCGGTCGTCGTCGCGTGTCGCTATCACGCGCCGCCTTCTGCAGCTCTTCGAGCAGCTCGCGCTGCTTCTTCGTCACCTTCTTCGGCACCTCGATCCTGATCCGCGCGAGCACGTCGCCCTGGCCGGAGCCCTTCAGGCGCGGCGCGCCGCGGCCCTTGATCCGCAGCAGCTTGCCGTCCTCGGTGCCGGCGGGCACCTTCAGCGAGACCGCGCCCTCGGGCGTCGGCACCTCGACCGTCGCCGCCGAGCGCGGCCGTCGGGATACGGGACCGGCACCGTGACGATCAGGTCGTCGCCGCGCCGCTCGTAGATCTTCGACGGCTCGACGCGCGTGACGACGTAGAGGTCGCCCGCCGGAGCGCCGCCGTAGCCGGCCTCGCCCTTGCCCTTCAGCTTGATCCGCGTGCCGTCCTTGACGCCGGCCGGGATCTTCACCGTGTAGCGCTTCGTCCGCCGCTCGCGGCCGGTGCCGTGGCAGGTCGGGCACGGCGTCTCGACGATCGAGCCCATGCCGTGGCAGCGCGGGCACGGCTGCTGCAGCGCGAACAGCCCCTGCGACGTCGCGACGACGCCGGTGCCGTTGCACTGCGGGCAGCGCATCGGCGCGGTGCCGGGCGCGGCGCCCGTGCCGTGGCACGTGTGGCAGGCGAGCTCGAGCTGCGACCGGGACCGTCGCCTGCGGCGCCCTGCAGCGCGTCCTCGAACGAGACGCGCACCTCGACCTCGACGTCGTTGCCGCGCTGGCCGCGCTGCGGCTGCTGCTGCGCCGCCGCGGCCGCGGTTGAAGAGGCCGCCGAAGATGTCGCCGAGGTCGAAGTCGCCGAAGTCGAACGTCGTCCGCCCGGCGCCCGCGCCGGCCGGCCGTTCGTCGAGCCGAAGCGGTCGTACTGCTTGCGCTTCTCGGGGTCGGAGAGCACGTCGTAGGCGCCCTGCACCTCCTTGAACGCGCTCCTCGTTGCCGGGGTTCTTGTCCGGGTGCAACTCGCGGACGAGCTTGCGGTACGCCTTCTTGATCTCGTCCTGCGACGCGTTCTTCGAGACGCCGAGCGATCTCGTACGAGCGCTCTTAGCCACGTCTCGCTCGACCCTGCCGAGATCACGACGCGCGCCGGCCGCAGCACGCGGTCGCCGAGCGTGTAGCCCTTCTGCAGCACCTGGATGACGGTCGCCCTCCTCCGCGTCGGACGGCTGCGAGAGCAGCGCCTCCTGCGTGTGCGGGTCGAACTTGCCGTCGGTCTCGACCTCGGCGAGGCCCTCGCGCGCGAGCGCGTCGGCGAGCGCGCGGTGCACGAGGCGGACGCCGTCCTCGAGCTTCGCCTCCTCGTGCTGGCGCGCGGCCTCGAGCGCGCGCTCGAGGTCGTCGAGCACCGGCACGAGCTCGCTTCACCAGCCGCTCGTGGGCGCGCGCGGCCAGCTCCTGCTGGTCGCGCGCCACCCGCTTGCGGTAGTTGTCGAACTCGGCCTTCAGCCGCTGGAGCGCGTCGAGGTACTCGTCGCGCTCCTTCGTCGCCGCCGCGAGCTCGTCGAGCGGGCCTCGACCTGCTCGGGCTCTCGACGGCCTCCGTCCTGCTCGACGTTCTGCTCCGACGTCCTCGCCGTCACTTGCTCGTCGACCACCTCGTACTCGGCGTCCTCGACCACCTCGTCGTCCGAGCGCGGAGCCGCCGCGCCGTTCGCCGGCGGCTGCTCGGCGCGACGCCTGCGCGTAGAGCGCCTGACGCGGCCTCCGTCCACGCCTCCTGCAGCGCGTCCGTCTTCGCCTTGATCTCGGCGACGTCGCTCGACTCGAGCACGCCGCGCAGCTCCATGATCCGGCCCTCGACCGTCGACGGCGACGCGACGCGTCGAGCTTCTCGCGGTTCTCCTTCAGCGACTTCTCGATCTGGTACGCGAGCGACTCCGCGTTGTTGCGGGCGTCGGCGAGCTCGCGCAGCTTGTGCGCCTCGTCGCTGTGCGCCTCGGCCTCCTTGATCATGCGGTCGATCTCGTCCTGCTTGAGGCCCGAGCCGCCCTCGATGCGGATCTGCTGCTCGTTGCCGGTGCCGAGGTCCTTGGCCGAGACGTTGATGATCCCGTTCGCGTCGATGTCGAACGACGACCTCGATCTGCGGCATGCCGCGCGGCGCCGGCGGGATGCCGACGAGCTCGAACTTGCCGAGCGTCTTGTTGTAGGTCGCCATCTCCGACTCGCCCTGCAGGACGTGCACGCGACCGACGGCTGGTTGTCCTCGGCGGTCGAGAAGATCTCCGACTTGCGCGTCGGGATCGTCGTGTTGCGCTCGATCAGCTTCGTCATCACGCCGCCCTTCGTCTCGATGCCGAGCGACAGCGGCGTGACGTCGAGCAGGAGCACGTCCTTGACCTCGCCCTTGAGCACGCCGCCCTGGATCGCGGCGCCGATGGCGACGACCTCGTCCGGGTTGACGCCCTTGTGCGGGTCCTTGCCGATCAGCTCCTTGACCTTCGCCTGCACGGCCGGCATGCGGGTCATGCCGCCGACGAGGACGACGTGGTCGATGTCGGACGCCGTCGAGGCCCGCGTCCGTCGAGCGCCTGCTTCGTCGGGCCGACGGTGCGCTCGAGCAGGTCGTGCGCGAGCTCCTCGAGCTTCGCGCGCGTGAGCTGCAGGTCGAGGTGCTTCGGGCCGTCCTGCGTCGCGGTGATGAACGGCAGGTTGATCTGCGTCGTCATCGTCGACGACAGCTCGATCTTCGCCTTCTCGGCCGCCTCGTACAGGCGCTGCAGCGCCATCGGGTCGGCTCGAGAGGTCGATGCCCTGGTCGCGCTTGAACTCGGCGACCATCCAGTCGACGATCGCCTTGTCGAAGTTGTCGCCGCCGAGGTGGTTGTCGCCGTTCGTCGACTTCACCTCGAAGACGCCGTCGCCGAGCTCGAGCACCGACACGTCGAACGTGCCGCCGCCGAGGTCGAAGACGAGGATCGTCTGGTCGGCGCCTTCCTTGTCGAGGCCGTAGGCGAGCGCGGCCGCGGTCGGCTCGTTGATGATGCGCAGGACGTTGAGGCCGGCGATCTTGCCGGCGTCCTTCGTCGCCTCGCGCTGCGCGTTGTTGAAGTACGCCGGGACGGTGATGACCGCGTCGGTGACCGACTCGCCGAGGTAGGCCTCGGCGTCCGCCTTCAGCTTCTGGAGGATCATCGCGCTGATCTCCGGCGGGGCGTACTCCTTGCCGCCGGCCTCGACGCGCACGTCGTCGTTCGGGCCCTTCACGACCTTGTACGGGACGATGGTCATCTCCTCGGTGACCTCGTCGTACTTGCGGCCCATGAAGCGCTTGATCGAGAACACGGTGTTCTCCGGGTTCGTGACCTGCTGCCGCCGCGCGGGTGCGCCGACGAGCCGCTGGCCGTCCTTCGTGAACGCGACGACGGACGGCGTCGTCCGGCCGCCCTCGGCGTTCGGGATCACCGTCGGCTCGCCGCCCTCGAGGGTGGCCATGCACGAGTTCGTCGTGCCGAGGTCGATGCCGATCGTCTTTGCCATTCGGGTTCTCCTTCGTGGTGAATCGTGGGTACTGAGAAAATCTAAGCCCCTTTATATCAGATCGTACGTCGCTTGCCCCGGGCCGCCTGTCCCCTACCGTCTCGGCGTGTGCACCCGACGGCACGCAGCGAGCTCGAGGCGACCGTCGCCGCCCGCCGAGAGCTCGGGCCGGCGCACGACGACGAGCTCGTCGCCGGGTTCCTCGACCGGATCGAGCAGGAGATCGACCGGCGCGTCGACGAGCGGGTCGCCCAGGTCGCGCCGCGCCCGCGCCGGCACAGCGTCATCCACCCGGCGAACCTCGCGCTCTACATCCCGATCATCGCCATCGCCGGCGGGATCGGCGGCCTCGCCGGCCTGATCGTCGCGTTCGTCGCGCTGGCGCTCGTCTTCCTCGTCTCGCGAGCTCAGCAGCTAGCGGTCGCGCCGATCACGGCGCTCCCCGCGACGATCGAGCAGCGCGCCGACCGCGAGCCTCCGCCCCATCCCCTCGGTCTGGCGGATCAGCAGCGCCGACGAGCCCGACGCCCCAGAGCGACTCGGTCGCGACGAGCGGCGAGACGACCGTGACGCGGCCGCGCCAGTAGGCCTCGAAGAGGCAGACGTACGAGAGCCCGAACAGCACGCCCGCCGGGGCGAGCCGCCGCAGCTCGCGGCGCGTCGGCAGGCGGCGCGCCCACAGCGCCGCGACGCAGCGCCCCGGCGAGGAGCGTCGCCGCCGCCGCCGTCTCCGGGGTCGCCTGCGCGTGCAGCGCGCGGACGACGTTGTCGCGCGTCGCGAAGAGCGCCGCCGCGCCGGCCGCGAAGACAGAGCCCGCGCGCGCGCAGGTGCCCCGGCCGGTCGCGCTCGGCGGCGAGCAGCACGCCGCCGGCGACGATCGCGAGCGCGCCGATGACCAGCGGCGCGCGCACCGGCTCGTCCGAGGAAGACGAGCGCGATCGCACGGCGACGAGCGGCGCCGCGCCGACGGCGACCGACGTGCGCGAGGCGCCGATCTCGCGCACGCCGAGCGTGAAGAGGATCTGCGAGCCGCCGGGCGCGAGCAGCCCGGCGAGCAGGAACGGCCAGACGTGATGCACGTCGTGGCGGCACGGTCGCGGCCACGAGCGCGACGGCCGAGCGCCGGGACGACCGTCGCGAGCGCGACCGCTCCCGCGTCGTCGAGGCCGCGCAGCCCGAGCCGGAGCGCGACCGTCATCCCGCCGAAGAGCGCGGCCGAGGCAGCGCGAGCAGGACGGCGGTCACTGGCTCATCTCCGACTCCGTCGAGCCTACGTCGGCCGCCGCACGAGTCTCGCGAGCACACCGGCGGCCGCGGGCTCCGCGAGGACGATCCCGGCCATGATCACCGCGCAGCCGAGCCAGCCGACGGCGCCGAGCCGGTCGCCGGCGAGCGTGAAGCCGAAGAACGCCGCCCAGACCGGCTCGAGCGAGAAGGCGAGCGCGGTCTGCGTCGCGGTCGTGCGCCGCTGCGCCCACGTCTGCGCGAGGAACGCGAGCGCGCTCGCGAAGACGCCGGTGACGAGCAGCGCGCCCCAGACCGTCCAGCCGTGCGGCACGCTCAGCTGGCCGAGCGCGACCGCGATCGCGAGCAGCCCGACGAAGGCGGCGAGCATCTCGACGAGCGTGAACGCGACCGCGTCGTAGCGCGGCGCGTACCGCTCCATCAGCACGATCTGCAGCGAGTAGACGGCGGCGCCCGCGAGCACGAGCAGGTCGCCGACGATCGAGCCGCCGTGGACGCCGGAGAGCAGCGCGAGCCCGGCCGTCGCGAGCAGCACGCCGACCCAGGCCGCCCGCTCGACGCGGACGCGGAAGAGCGCCAGCGCGAGCAGCGGCGTCAGCACGACGTACATCCCGGTGATGAAGCCGGTCGACGAGACGGACGTGCGCTCGAGGCCCGCGGTCTGCAGCGCGTAGCCGGCCGCCGAGCAGCGCGCCTGCGAACGCCCCGGCCGTCACCCCCGCGCGGCCGAGCGAGCCGAGCCGCGCCGTGCCGGACGGCGCGAGCGTGAGCTCGCGATCGCGAAGCGCAGCGCGAGGAACGCGAACAGCGGGTAGAGCGCCACCGCGTCCTTGACCTGGACGAACGTCACGCCCCAGACCGCGGTGACGGCGATCAGGACGAAGAGCGCGCGCACCCGCGCGATTCAAGCAACCTCACTCGGCGGGGCCGAAAGAGCAACCTCGACTCGGCGGAGCCGAAAAGCAACCCGGTCCGGCGGAGCCGCGCCGGGTTGCTTTGTCTCGGTCAGTTCTTGATGTCCTCCGCCTTCTTCTTGGCGGAGTCGATCGCTTCGTCGACGGCGCTCTCGGCCTTGCCGAGCGAGCTCTGGGCCTTGCCTTCGGCCTCTTTGCCCTTGTCGCCGCTGACCTTGCCTTGCTGCTTCCTTGACCTTGCCTTCGACGCGGTCGTCCATCTCAACCCCTTTCGTCACATGTTCTGCGAGCCGGCTCCGCCGTCGTCAGGGCCGGTGCCGCCCGCCTGGTCGTCGTCGTTGTCCTTGTCCTTCCCGTCGTCGCCGCCGATCGCGCCGGCGCCGCCGCGGTCCTCGTCTTCGGGGATGACTTCGCTCATGGAAGCTACGTTTCCGGGATGAACGTGCGTGACACCTTCGGCCGGCCGCTTCGCGACCTGCGCATCTCGGTCACCGACCGCTGCAACTTCCGCTGCATCTACTGCATGCCGAAGGAGGTCTTCGGGCGCGACTACCGCTTCCTCGACCGCCGGGAGCTGCTGACCTTCGAGGAGATCGCGCGGGTGGCGCGGATCTTCGTCGGCGTCCGGCGTCGAGAAGATCCGCATCACGGGCGGCGAGCCGCTCGTGCGCCGCGACCTCGAGCGGCTGATCGCGCAACTGCTCGCGCTCGGCGTCGACCTGACGCTGACGACGAACGCCTCGCTGCTGCCGCAGAAGGCGCAGGCGCTCGCGGACGCCGGGCTGCGCCGGATCACGGTCAGCCTCGACGCGATGGACGACGCGATCTTCCGCGCGCTGAACGACGTCGACTTCCCGGTCGAGCGCGTGCTCGAGGGGATCGAGGCGGCGCCGCCGCCGGGCTGCCGGTGAAGGTGAACGCCGTCATCAAGCGCGGCGTGAACGACGACCAGATCGTCCCGATGGCGCGCTTCTTCCGCGAGCACGGCCACACGCTCCGCTTCATCGAGTACATGGACGTCGGGCACACGAACGGCTGGCGGCTCGACGACGTCGTCCCGGCCGCCGAGATCGTCGCCCGCTCGACGCGGCGTTCGGCGCTCGAGCCGGTCGAGCCCGCCTACCGCGGCGAGGTCGCAAAGCGCTGGCGCTACCGGGACGGCCGCGGCGAGGTCGGCGTCATCGCCTCGGTCACCCAGCCGTTCTGCGGCGACTGCACCCGCTCGCGCCTCTCGGCCGAGGGCAAGCTCTTCACCTGCCTGTTCGCGGTCCGCGGCCACGACCTGCGCGCGCTGATCCGCAGCGGCGCGAGCGACGAGGAGCTCGAAACGGCGCTCCAGGGCGTCTGGCGCGTCCGCGGCGACCGCTACTCCGAGCTCCGCTCGGCCGCCACGGCCGACCTGCCGCGGGTCGAGATGTCCTACATCGGCGGGTTGAACACCCTCCCGAAGGAGGATTGCGCACCTCCGGGCCGGGGTCTACAATCAGCTGGGAAGTGTCCGTCATGGTCGCAGCAGGGCGGCGTCATTTGCCGCGCGGTTGGTCGGATCTGGGTCGCCAGCTGGCGATCTGGTTCGGCTTCGCCTGCTGTACCAGCTCGCCCGCGGGCTCGCCGACCGCAACCCGGCGAAGGCGTTCGCGCAACGGCTTCCGCGGTCGTCGACTTCGAGATGCACCTCACGCACCGGCTGTACGAGCTGACGTTCCAGCACTTCGTCGACCAGCGGCACTGGCTCGCGACGGCCGTCTCGTGGACGTACTGGAACTCCGAGTTCACCGTCGTCGGGCTGGCGCTGCTCTGGGTCTACCTGCGGCGCCACGACGCCTTCATCCGCTTCCGCAACTCGATCCTGCTCGCGAACGTGATCGGGCTGCTCGGCTACGTCTTCGATGCCGACGGCGCCGCCGCGCCTGCTCGGCCTCGGCTTCGTCGACACGCACCGCGACGGCCTCGTCCAGCTCGCCGCGAACCCGTACGCGGCGATGCCGAGCCTGCACGCCGCGGACGCGCTGATCGTCGGCGTCGTGCTCGTTCGCCGTCTGCCGGCAGCTGGTGGGCGAAGGCGTTCTGGGCCGTCTGGCCGGCCTGGGTCTGGTTCGCCGTGATGGCGACCGGCAACCACTTCTGGCTCGACTGCATCGCCGGCATCGGCGTCGCGCTGCTCGCGATGGCGATCGTCTACCACGACCGCTTCCGCCGCGCTGTTTGCCGCTCGTCGGGCGTAACCGACCGCCTGGCGACCCGAACCGGGCAGGCGCCGAGCAGCGCTGGTACGGTCACTCCGGTGACGCAGAGCAGCCGCGATCAAGCAGGGCTACACGACCGGCGCGCGCGTCGCTCGCGTCGCGCTCGGTCATCGGCCTCGACCCGCACCCGGGTCACCCCGAACGCGCTCACCGCGAGCGGCGTCCTGCTGTGCGGCGCTCGCCTCGGTGCTCGTCCTCTTCGAGGACCGGAACGAGATCCTCTTCTACTGGCTCGCCGCGGTCGTCTTCGTCGTCGGCTCGCTGCTCGACATCCTCGACGGCGCGCTCGCGCGCGCCGGCGGCAAGACGACGCCGTTCGGCGCGTTCCTCGACTCGACGACCGACCGCGTCAGCGAGGGCTTCATGCTCACCGCGATCGCCTACGTCTTCGCGCGGCAGGACCACCCGGTCTTCGTCGCCGTCGCGGTCGCCGCCGTCGCCGGCTCGTTCCTCGTCTCCTACACGCGCGCGCGGGCCGAGGCGCTCGGCCTCCGCGGCGACGTCGGCATCGGCTCACGCGCCGAGCGCGTCGTCGTCATCACCGCCGGGCTCGTGCTCGCGCCCTGGGGCGTGCTGCCCTGGGCGATCGTGCTCCTCGCCTGCACCGCGTGGATCACGGTCGTCCAGCGCGTCCTGCACGTCCGCAAGCAACTTATGGAGGCATCAACAGTGAGTGAACTGAACGGCGCCGCACTCGACGGTGCGGGGCGCCAGCAGGACAAGGTGCGCGTCGCGATCATCGGCGTCGGCAACTGCGCGAACTCGTTCCTGCAGGGCCTGACGTACTACAAGGACGCGAACGCCGACGAGTTCGTCCCCGGCCTGATGCACGTCAACCTCGGCGGCTACCACATCAGCGACATCGAGGTCGTCGCCGCGTTCGACGTCGTCAAGGGCAAGGTCGGCGTCGACCTCGCCGACGCGATCTGGGCGCACCCGAACGACACGATCAAGTTCGCCGACGTCGCGAAGACCGGCGTCACCGTCTCGCGCGGGATGACGCACGACGGCATCGGCAAGTACCTCTCGCGAGATCGTCGAGAAGGACGACGGGCAGACCGACGACATCGTCGGGATCCTCAAGGAGCGCAAGGTCGACGTCGTCGTCAACTACCTGCCCGTCGGCTCGGAGGACGCGACCAAGTGGTACGCCGAGCAGATCATGGCGGCCGGCTGCGCGATGGTGAACTGCATGCCGGTCTTCATCGCGCGCGAGGACTACTGGAACAAGCGCTTCCAGCGAGGCCGGCGTGCCGATCATCGGCGACGACATCAAGTCGCAGGTCGGCGCCACGATCACGCACCGCGTGCTCACCTCGCTCTTCCGCGAGCGCGGCGTGCACCTCGACAAGACGATGCAGCTGAACGTCGGCGGCAACTCGGACTTCCTCAACATGCTCGAGCGCGAGCGGCTCGAGTCGAAGAAGATCTCGAAGACGAACGCCGTCACGTCGATGCTCGACTACGACCTCGGCGAGGGGAACGTCCACGTCGGCCCGTCCGACTACGTGCCGTGGCTGACCGACCGCAAGTGGGCGTACATCCGCCTGGAGGGCTCGAGCTTCGGCGACGTGCCGCTGAACGTCGAGCTGAAGCTCGAGGTGTGGGACTCGCCGAACTCGGCCGGCATCGTGATCGACGCCGTCCGCCTCGCGAAGCTCGCCCTGAACAACGGCATCGCCGGCTCGCTCGAAGGCCCGAGCTCGTACCTGATGAAGTCGCCGCCGCGGCAGATCGCCGACGACGACGCGTACGAGCTCGTCGAGGAGTTCATCGAGCGGAACCGCCGCGAGATCGCCGCACCCGGCGCCGGCCGAGGTCTAGTCCGGAATCGGTCCGCCGCAGGCGCGGCGGCCGTTCGCGGCGCTACCGGCTACGCTTCGGCGATGCGGATCTGCCTCGTGACGCCGTTCGCGTGGTCGCAGCCGCACGACGTGAACGAGCACGTCGCGGGCGTCGCCGACGCGCCTGCGCGCGCGCGGGCCACGAGGTGACGGTGCTCGCGCCCTCGACGCGCGCGGCCGACCTGCTCGCCGGGCGGCGCGCGCTGCTGCGCGGGCGAGCGCGCGCGAGGTGATCGCCGTCGGCCCGGCGATCCCGATCTCGCGGCGCTCGCAGATGGGCGTGCCGGTCGGCGTCCGGGCGAACCTGCGCGCTCGCGCTCGCCGCAGGGCGCGTTCGACGTCGTCCACGGCTTCGAGCCCGGGCTGCCGTCGCTCTCGTACCTCGCGCTGCGCGACACCGACGCGCTCGCCGTCGCGACGTTCTTCTCGCCGAACCGGCTCGGCTACCCGCCGGCGCGCTCGCAGCGCGAGAAGCTGCTCGGACGGCTCGACGCGCTGCTCGCGCTCTCCGAGCCGGTGCGCGACGCCGCCGAGGAGCGCTTCCCCGGCGACTACCGCGCTCCTCTCGCCCGGCGTCGACACCGACGCTCTTCGCGCCGGCGCCGAAGCGCAACGCTGATCGTCGTCGAGCTGCGCCCGAACGAGCGCGCCGTCGCACGCGGCGTGCTGCGCGCGCTGCGCGAGCTGCCGGGCTGGGAGGTCGTGCTGCTGCGCACGCGGCCGCTCGATCGGACGGCCGGCGATCCCGCGCGACCTCGCCGGCCGCGTCCACGTGCGCACCGCGCGCGACGCGCGCCGCGCGCGCGGCGCTCCTCAACGAGGCCGCGATCTTCGTCCCGGGCGTGGACGGGCTCGCGCGGGTGACGCTCGAGGCGCAGGCCGCCGGCTGCGCGATCGCCGCGGCCGCGCGGCGTCGAGCGCCAGCCCGAGCTCGCGGCGGCGGCCGCGGCCCGCCTCGCCGAGGACGACGGCGCTCCGCGCAGCGCGAGAGGCGCGGCCGCCCGCGCCGACGCGCCGAGGCGCAGACGTTCGCCGACGTCGCGCCGCGAGCTCGACGAGCTCTACGACGTCGCTCGCGCAGCGCCGCCGGCGCCGGCGCGCGCCGGCCGACCCGCTCGCCGACCGGCCGTGGATCGTCGCCGACCTCCACATGCACACCTCGTGGTCGCACGACTGCACGATCGACCCGGCCGAGCTCGTCGACCACGCCGAGGCGGAAGGGCTCGGCGCGATCGCGGTCACCGACCACAACGTCTTCGGCGGCGCGCTCGAGACGGTCGACCACGCGCGCGGCCGCGACCTCGATCGTGATCCCCGGCGAGGAGGTGAAGACCGACGACCAGGGCGAGGTGATCGGCCTCTTCCTCGAGCGCGAGATCCCGCGCGGCATGACGCTTCGCCGACACGGTCGCGGCGATCCGCGAGCAGGGCGGCCTCGTCTACGTCCCGCACCCGTTCGACCGCATGCACGCGATCCCCGACCCGACGACGCTGCACCGCCACCTCGCCGACATCGACGTGCTCGAGGTCTACAACGCGCGCCTCCTCTTCGAGGCGTACAACGACGAGGCGCTCCGCTTCGCCCGCAAGTACAACCTGACGATGGGCGCCGGCTCGGACGCGCACGTCCTCCAGGGCGTCGGCACGGGCGCGCTGCGGATGCGCGCGTTCCGCGACCCGGAGGAGTTCCTGATCTCGCTCCGCACGCGCCGAGATCCTGCGCCGGCCGAAGTCGCTCGCCTACCTCCAGTCCCTCAAGTGGGTGGCCCAGGTCAAGGAAAGGGTCCGCTAAGCCGACGAAAGGACCTGCTGCCGCGTGGCCACCGCCGTGACGACAGACGAGATCTACGAGCGGTACCTCGCAAGGCGATCACCGAGATCAATCGCCTGGCGCACGAGATCGCGCAGGCCGCGGACGGCGCCCCGATCGCGCTGCCGACCGGGCCATCCGCTCGCGAACATCTTCCTGCTCAAGTACGGCGCCGCAGGCGCAGGAGCTGCAGGAGGGCGTCGCCTTCCACGGCCGCGCCGGGCAACGCGCTGATCAAGTCGCTCGCAGCGGCTGCACGTCGACCCGATCGAGGTCTACGGCACGAACTGCGTCAAGTTCGCCGGCGGCGACCTGGCGACTCGCCGCCGAGCTGGCTGCGCCGCGAGCTGCGGATCGTCCAGCCGAAGCTGCTCGTCGTGATGGGCGAGGACGCGCTCGAGTTCCTGAACGGGCTCGGCTTCCCGCTCTCGCCGCCGGCTCGAGGCTACGCTGGGCGAGCTGCAGCGCTTCACGCCGACGATCGAGGCGCTCGTCGTCCCCGACATCGACTCCTCGCTCGACGAGCAGCCCGCGAAGACCGCGTTTTGGAACGCCTTCAAGACCGTCGGCCCCTGGTGGGCCGCGCTGCCGCCCTACTAGCGCGCTCTTCGCGGCGCTCGTCGTCTACGTACGAGCTCGCGCCGCACCTCGTGGCACGGCGGCGCTCTGGTGGGACGTCGCCTGGCTCGCGCTCGTCCTCATCCCGGCGCGTGTTCGCGCTCGTGCTGGCTCGCGCTGCCGCTGCGCGACGCGCCGCTGGCTGCTGCCCGCCGGCGCTCGCGTTCGCCGTGCTCGCGGTCGTCGCTGACGATCGCCGACGTCGGACGTCTTCGCGAACTTCGCGCGAGCTCGCCGCGACGACGCTGCTCGGCTGGTGGTTCCTCGGCTTCTTCGAGGCGTGTCGTGGGTCGTGCTCGTCGCGTGCGATCATCCCGTGGGTCGACGCGTACTCGGTCTGGCGCGGGCCGACGAAGCAGATCGTCGAGCACCACGCGCACGTGTTCAACGTGCTCTCGTTCGCGTTCCCGGTCCCGGGCGAGCACGCGGCGGCGAACCTCGGCGTGCCCGACCTGCTCTTCTTCGCGCTCTTCCTCGGCGCCGCAGCGCCGCTTCGGCCTGCGCGTGCTCGCGACGTGGCGTCGCGCTGGTCGCCGGGCTCGGCCTGACGATCGCCGCCACGGTCTGGTTCGACCTCGAGCGGCCTGCCGGCGCTGCCCGGGCTCTCGCTCGGCTTCCTGCTCGCCGAACGCCGACCTGCTCTGGCGCGCGGCTACGACGGGCAGCCCGGGCCCGGTGACCGCCCGGACGTAGCGGTCGGCGGAGCGGCGGACGACGGCTGAGCCGTCGCGCTCGATCGACGCGGTCCCACCACGCGCCGTAGATCGTGTCGAACGCGAACGGCTCGAGCGCGTCGCGCGATCGCCGCGCACCTTCGCGGCCGGCAGCGGGATCAGGTTCGGGTACGAGTACATGAAGCTCGACGTAGCGGCGGTCCGGGATCACCTGCACGATGTCGCCCGAGAGCAGCGCCCGCCGCTCGGCCCAGTGCAGCACCTGGCCGCCCTCGAAGTGGCCGCCGCAGCGGACGAGCGTCAGCCCGCCGCCGAGCTCGTGCGTCTCGCCGCTCCCAGAAGCGAATCGACGCGATCGGGGCGCATCACCCACTTCCGCTCGGCCTCGTGCACGTAGACCGGGCAGCGCGAACGCGTGCGCCCACTCGACCATCGCCGAGTAGTAGTGCGGGTGCGAGATCGCGATCGCCGCGAGCCCGCCCTCGGCGTCGATCGCGCTCGACGAGCTCCGTCGTCGAGGTACGGGATGCAGTCCCAGAGGACGTTGCCGGCGGCGCTCTTCACGAGCAGCGCGCGCTGGCCGATCGCGAACGACGGCGTGCAGCCGATGCCGAGGATGCCGTGGTCGTCGCGGATCGTCGGCGTCGTGGCCGTCGCGCAACTCGTCCCAGGTCACCCACACCTGCCCGTGTCGTGCGGGACGTACTGGCGCGGGTCCTCGCAGATCGGGCACGCGGCCGGCGGCTCGTCGGTCGGCGGGTACTGCGTCCCGCAGGCCTTGCAGAGATACGTCGTCACTGCAGCGCGCGCTCGAGCAGCGCGACGCACTCGACGTGCGGCGTGTGCGGGAACATGTCGACCGGCCGCGCGCGCACGAGCCGGTAGCCGTAGTCGTCGCGCAGCCGCTTCGCGTCGCCGGCGAGCGTCGTCGGGTTGCAGCGAGACGTAGACGATGCGCGGCGCGCCGATCTCGCCGAGCCGCTTCAGCGCCTTGCCGGCGAGGCCGGCGCGCGGCGGGTCGACGACGACGACGTCCGGGTCGCCCGCGCGGTCGCGCAGGTCGTCGCAGCACCTCGCCGACGTTGCCGGCGAAGAACGCGGCGTTGCCGATCCCGTTCAGCTCCTGGTTCTCGATCGCGCAGGCGACCGACTCCTCGCTGATCTCGATCCCCCACACCGTCAGCGCGTCGCGCCGCCATCGAGAGGCCGATCGTGCCGATGCCGCAGTAGAGGTCGTAGACCGTCTCGCCGCCGGTCAGCGCGGCGAACTCGCGCGCGAGCGCGTAGAGCCGCTCGGCCATCTCGCGTGTTCGTCTGCAGGAACGCGTTCGGGCGCACGCGGAAGCGCAGGCCGCCGATCTCCTCCTCGATCGCGTCCTCGCCCCAGAGGAGCTCGGTCGGCAGGTTCGTCACCTCGGCGACGCCGTCGTTCACCGACCAGTGGATCGAGCGCACCTCGGGGAACGCGGTCAGCACCTCGATCAGCCGCTCGCGGTCGAACCGCTCGCCGCGCGCGGTCACGAGCTGGACGAGCGCCTGGCCGGTGTTGCGCCCCTCGCGGACGACGAGGTGGCGGAGGTAGCCCTCGTGCGTCTCCTGGTCGTACGCGTCCAGCTTCTCCTCGCGCGCCCACTCGCGCATGCGGTTGCGGATCGCGTTGCCGAGGTCGGTCGTGAGCCAGCACTGCTCGATCTCGAGCACCTCGTCCCAGCGGCCCGCCTTGTGCAGGCCGAGCGTCGGCCCGTCCGTCCGCTCGGCGTGAACGAGTACTCCATCTTGTTGCGGTAGTGGAACTGCGACGCCGGCCGGGACGATCGGCTCGAGCGGCGGCTCGGCGAGGCCGGCGAGGCGCTGCAGCGAGTCGGCGACCCAGCGCTGCTTCGCCGCGAGCTGCGCGTCGTAGGCGAGATCCTGGAAGCGGCAGCCGCCGCAGGCGGGGTAGTGCGCGCACGGCGCCTCGACGCGCTGCGGGCCGGGCGTCGACGACCTCGGTCGCGACCGCCTCGGCGTGGCGGCGCTGCACCTTCGTCACGCGCGCCCGGACGGTGTCGCCCGGCAGCCCGCGGCGGACGAAGACGACGAAGCCGTCCAGGCGCGCGACGCCGTTCCCGCCGTAGGCGAGCGAGTCGATCTTGAGCTCGAGCTCCTGGTCTCGCTGGACGGGCGCGGCCACGCCTGAGGCTACGCGGCCAGGCGCTGCAGCCCTGCACGACGAGGTGGTGGACGGGCGGGTTGAAGCGCTGGCGCGCCCGCATGACGACGTCGCGCTCGAGCCACGAGGACGTGCCGGGCGGATGCGTCGCGATCAGGATCTCGTCGGCGGCGAACACCGCGAGGGCATCGGCGAGCGCGAGCAGCGGGTCGGCGTCGCCGACGACGCCCTCGGCGACGACGCCTGCGTCCTCGAGCGCGTCGAGGCAGGCGCGCAGGCGCTCCTCGGCGGCGCGGCGGGCTTCGCGGTCGTCGGTCGCCCAGTAGGCGAGCCGCCTCGCGAGCGCCGGCGCGACGACGAGCACCTCGGCGTCGCAGCCGGCGGAGCGGAGCGCGACCAGCTCGCGCACGTCGCGGCTCGCGAGCGTCTCGTTCGCGACCACGAGCAGGTGCCAGGTCGCGGGATCGACGGGCTCGTAGGTGACCATGGTGATCTCCCTTCGGTTCGTTTCCTCAACGCTCGGCGCCGCTCCGCTTCGGAGAACCTCAAGCGAACCTGCGAATCGCCTTAGACGAGCTCCTGCGCGGTCGGCGTGCCGCAGCTCGAGCGCACGGCCGGTGTCAGACACCCGCGCGAAAGCGTCACGAACCGTGCACAGGGCTACTGCAGGACGGTCACGTAGACCGAGCGCGTGCGCGGGCCGTCGAGCTCGCAGAAGAAGATGCCCTGCCACGTGCCGAGGGCGAGCTCGCCGTCGTCGCGCAGCGGGATCAGCACCTGCGGGCCCATCAGCGACGCGCGCGGATGTGCGACGGGCGCGTTCTCCTCGCCCTCCTCGATGTGCTGCCAGCCCCAGCCCTCCGGCGCGATCCGCTCGAGCGCCATCTCGAAGTCGCGCGCGACCATCGGGTCGGCGTGCTCGTTGATCGTCAGGCCCGCCGTCGTGTGCGGCACGTAGACGAGCACCGCCGCGCCCGACGGCGCCCCGCACCGCCTCGCGCACCTGCGCGGTGATGTCGAGCAGCTGCGTGTGCCGCTCGGTGGTGATCGTCAGCTCCTGCACGGGCGCCGTATCCTAGGGACCGATGTCCGCCGCCCGCACCGACCACCCGCGAGCTCGACGCGCTTCCGCGACGAGGCCGACCGCTTCATCGCGCGACCTCGACGAGGAGTACTACCTCCACTTCGCCGGCCTGAAGGAGACGCTCGACGTCGAGCAGGTCTACGAGCGCTACGAGGAGCTGACGCGGCTCGAGACCGCGCAGAGCCTGAAGGGCGCGCCGACCGAGCTGTGGCGCTTCGCGTGCGAGGGCTTCCTCGGCAACCTGACGCGCGAGCATCAGGCGCGGCTCGCGAAGGAGGAGGCCGAGCTCGAGGCGACCGTCGACGGCGAGACGATCCCCTACCGGATGCTGCGCGTCGCGATGTCGAACGAGCCCGACCGCGACAAGCGGCAGCGGCTCGAGGAGGCGCGCGTGCGCCTGCTCGACGAGCACCTGAACCCGGTCTACCTCGACGCGGCGCAGATCGACCGCGAGGCGGTGCGTCAGCTCGAGCGCGCCGAACTACTACGAGCTCTACAAGCGCTTCGGCTTCCGGCTCGACGAGCTCGCCGACGAGTGCCGCGACGCTGCTCGACGAGACGGAGAAGCTCTGGGAGCGCGAGGGCGACAAGCTCTTCCGCTCGCGGCTCGGGATCGGCCTCGACGACGCGCGGCCGTGGGACGTCGTGCGCCTCTTCCGCGCACCCGAGCTCGACCAGCTCTACCCGAACGACGGATGCTGCCGGCGCTCGAGGCACACGCTCACCGACCTCGGCATCGACCTGCGCTCGCAGGAGAACGTCCACCTCGACCTCGACGTACGCGGCCGAGCAAGTCGCCGCGCGCGTTCTGCGCGCCGATCGAGGTGCCCGGCAAGGTGATGCTCGTCATCCAGCCGATCGGCGGCAAGGACGACTGGGAGGCGCTCTTCCACGAGGCCGGCCACACCGAGCACTACGCGCACACGGACGCGCGACCTGCCGATGGAGGCGCGCCGGCTCGGCGACATGGCGGTCACCGAGGGCTGGGCGATGCTGATGCAGCACCTCGTCACCGAGCCCGCGTGGCTGAACCGCCGCCTCGACGTGCCGCGCGTCGAGGAGCTCGCACGCGACGGCGCGATCTCGCTCCTCTACTTCGTGCGCCGCTACTCGGCGAAGCTGCTCTACGAGATCGAGTTCTTCCAGGCCGACGGAGCCGACGGCGATGCGCAGCCGCTACGTCGAGATCCTCGAGCGACGCGCTGAAGATCCCGGTCAACCCGGAGAGCTACCTCGACGACATCGACGGCAGCTTCTACGTGACCGGCTACCTGCGCTCGTGGGCGTTCGAGGCGCAGCTGCGCGAGTTCCTGCGCAGCGAGCTCGGCAACGACTGGTTCGCGAAGCGCGACGCCGGCGACCTGCTGCGCGAGCTGTGGTCGCTCGGCCAGGGGCCGACGGCCGACGAGCTGCTGAAGGACGTGACCGGCGCGAAGCTCGAGATGGCGTCCGTCGCGCGACCGCATCCGCGAGGGTCTCGCGCCTAACGTCGACGATCCGAACCGAACGGCGGGGTCGCGCGAATCACGCGCGTTCATCGATCGGCGGCACCACCGCCGGCACCCAACCCAGCAGAAGGAGACAGCACATGCGCAAACTGGCAGTCGCCCTCGCGGTGGCGGCTCTGGCGACGCTCGCCCTCGTGGCGGCGCTCGCTCCGCGGACGCGGCCCGAGCGCCGCGAACGCCTCGAGTCACCGCGAGGCGCCGCTGATCTCGGAGGACCCGTCCGCGGACAACACCGACCTGTACGCGTTCCGCTCGCCGGACAAGCCGGACACGCTGACGATCGTCAGCAACTTCATCCCGGGCGAGGATCCCGCGGCAGGCCCGAACTACTACACGTTCTCGCCGACGGCCCGGTACGACATCTACGTCGACCGCAACGGCGACGGGCAAGCCGGACGTCTCGTACTACTTCCAGTTCAAGCGGAAGGCGGGACCGTTCTTCCTCGGCGACACGGTGCAGCCGTACACCGTCACGCGCGTCGCGAACGGCAAGGCGACGGTCGTCGCGCGCGGCACGACGCCGCCCGACAACATCGGCCCGCGCACGACGCCGAATTACCACGCGCTCGCTGCGAAGGCGGTCGCGCCGCTCGCAGGCGGCGGGCAGGTGTTCGCCGGCCAGCGCGACGATCCGTTCTTCGGCGACGTCGGCGACATCTTCGACCTGCTCGCGATCCGCAAGGGCACCGGCTCGACCGGCGGCGGCAAGGACTTCCTCGCCGGCTACGCGGTGCACACGATCGCACTGCAGATCCCGATCTCGCAGCTCGACACGCCGTCGCACACGATCGGCATCTGGTCGGCGGCCGACCGGCCGCAGACCGCGGTCGAGACGAGCGACCTGAAGGGCAAGCGGAACGACCGGCGAGCTGGGTGCAGGTCTCGCGCCTCGGCAACCCGCTGATCAACGAGGTCGTCATCCCGACCGGGCTGAAGGACAATGGAACCGCGCTCGAGCCCGTCGCAGGACGCGCAGTTCGTCAAGTACTACACGGACGCCGATTCTCGCGGCGGTGATCAACAAGCTCTACAAGCTCGGCGTCCCGGAGACGAACCGCGACGACCTGGTGCAGGTGCTGCTCACCGGCATCCCGAACGTCACGTTCACCGGCTCGACCCCGGCGGACGAGCTGCGCATCAACCTGGCCGTGCCGGTCACCCCGGCCGGCAAGGTCTCGCGGCTCGGCGTGCTCGGCGGCGACAACCAGGGCTGGCCGAACGGCCGGCGCCTCGGTGACGACGTGATCGACATCGCGGAGCAGGCGGTCGGCGGCTTCCTCGTCGGGCACAAGCTGCCCGCTCGGCGACGGCGTCGACAACGGCGACACGCACGCGATGGCGACGTTCCCGTACGTCGCCGACCCGCAGAGCGGCGCCGACGACACGCACGGGGAGCAGAAGTAGTGAGCGGGATGCGGCTCCTGGTCGCTGGGGCGGCGGCGGCGGTGACCGCCGCCGCCCTCCTCCTCGGCGGCCTCGCGGCGCGCGGCTCACGCGCCGGCGCCCGTCACCGCGCGCCTCGCCGGCGCGCAGCTCGCCGCCGGGTTCGCGGCCGGCGACACGGCAGGCGCTCGTCGCTGCGGCTGCAGGCCGGCCTGCGCGCGCAGCCGCGGCAACGTGCGCGGGCTCGACCTGCTCGGGCTCGCCTACCAGCAGCGCGCACGGGAGACGGGCGACCCCGTCCTACTACGCGAAGTCGCGAGGGCGTCCTGCGCCGCGCGCTGTCGCTCGCGCCGCACGACCTGGACGCAACGAGCGGGCTCGCCTCGCTCGCGCTCTCGCGCCATCGCTTCGCGCGCTGCGCTCGGCTCGGGCGCGCGCGCTGCAGATCTCACCGACGACCGCGCGCAACTACGGCGTCGTCGGCGACGCGCTCCTCGAGCTCGGCCGCTACCGAGCGGCGTTCGCGGCATTCGACACGATGGCGCGGCTCAAGCCCGGGCGTCTCGTCGTACGCGCGCATCGCCTACGCACGCGAGCTGCTCGGCAACCTCGACGGCGCGCGCGCTGCGCTGCTGCTCGCACGCGACGCGGCGGCCGACGAGCCCGAGCCGTTCGCCTGGACCGAGACGCAACTCGGCAAGCTCGAGCTCGGCCGCGGCCGGCTCGCGCCGCGACGGCGCACCTCCGCTCCGCCCTGCGCGACGTTCCCCGGCTACGTCTACGCGCTCGACGCGCTCGCACAGGTCGAGCGTCGCGCGCGGGCGCTCGGACGCCGCGACCGCGCCTCGAGCGGCGCGCGGTCGACACGATCCCGCTGCCGCAGTTCGTCGGCCTCTACGGCGACCTGCTCGCACGCGACCGGCCACGAGCGCGCGGCGCGCTCGCAGTACGCGACCGAGGACGGGATCCGCCGGCTGCTCGACGCGAACGGCGTGCGCACCGATCTCGAGACGGCGCTCTTCGACGTCGACCACGGCATCCGGCTGCGCGCACTCGCTCGCGCTGGCCCGAGCCGCGCAGCGCGATCGGCCGTCGATCGACGGCGACGACGTGCTCGCGTGGGCGCTCGCCCGGAACGGCCGCTGCGGCGAGGCGCTGCACTACTCGAAGCTCGCCCTGCGGCTCGGCACGCAGGACAGCCGCGAAGCTCTTCCACCGCGCGACGATCGAGCAGCTGCCTCGGCCACGACCCGCGCCCGTGGGCGCGTCGCGCGGCCGCGCTCAACCCCCGGTTCTCGGTCCTCTGGACCCCGACGCTGAGGAGGCTCGCCTCGTGAAACGGCTGCTCGCTGCTCGCCGTCTCACTGCTCTCGCTGCTCGTGCCCGCGGCTCGCCTCGGCGCACCCGCTCGGCAACTTCACCATCAACCGCTTCGCGCGCGTCGAGGTCGCCGGCGACCGGCTCTACGTCCGCTACGTCGTCGACATGGCGGAGATCCCGACGCTGCAGCGCGTCCCGCTGCGGATCGCCGGGCTGCGCGTCACGCGTCGACGGCGCGCCCGGTCACGCCTGCGAGTCGCTGCGAACGGCGCTCGCGCACCCGCGCGGCGCGGCGGGCCTGCGCACGACACGCTTCCAGGCGATCCTCGCCGGCCCGCGCGTCGCGCGGACGGCTCGGTCTCGTCGACGACCGCAACTACGCCGGCCGTATCGGCTGGAAGGAGATCGTCTTCGGCGCGTCGACCGCTCGGCCTCGGACGAGCTGCGCGCGTACCCGAAGAGACCTGCTCGCGAGCCCGCTCGACGTCGCGCATGCGCCGGCGCCAGCTGGCGCCCACGAACGGACGCACCGCCGGCGCTGCTCTCCGGGCAAGGCGCTCGCGGCGCCCGACCGCGTCGCGGACGCGGGCTTCGCCTCGCTCGTCGGCCGGCAGCATCTGAGCGCGCTCGTGATCCTCGGCTCGCTCGCGCTCGCGCTCTTCTGGGGCGCCGCGCACGCGCTCTCGCCCGGCCACGGGAAGACGATCGTCTCCGCCTACCTCGTCGGCTCGCGCGGCACACCGTGGCACGCGGCGCTGCTCGGGCTGATCACGACCGCGACCCACACCGCCGGCGTGTTCGCGCTCGGCGGCGTGACCCTCCTGCTCTCGCAGTGGATCGTCCCCGACCGGCTCTATCCGTGGCTCGACCTCTCCGCCGGCCTGATGGTGGTCGGCGTCGGAGCCGCCGTGCTCGCGGGCCGGGCGCGCCACGCCCACGCGCACCGGCACGGCGATGCACACCACCATCACCACCACGACCACGGCACGCCGCGAGCCTGCTCGCGGTCGGCATCTCCGGCGGGCTGCTGCCGTGCCCGTCGGCGCTCGTCGTGCTGCTCGCGGCGATCTCGCTGCACCGCGTCGCGTTCGGGATGCTCGCTCGTGCTCGCGTTCAGCCTCGGCCTCGCCGCTCGCGATCACGGCCGTCGGCCTCGTCGCCGTGCTCGCAAAGTGCGCGTTCCGCCGCCTCGACGGCCGCGGCCGCGCTGCTCGCCGTGCTGCCCGCCGTGAGCGCGCTCGTGATCGTCCTCGCCGGCGTCGGCCATGGTCGCGCGGGCTCTCCCGAAAGTGAGCGTGTGATGTTCGGTCTCGACGACTGGCTCGTTCATTTCTCCGACGGCACGACGCTGCTGGTCGTGCTCGTCGTCGCCGTGCTGCTCGGCCTGCGCCACGCGAGCGATCCCGATCACCTCGCAGCCGTCACGACGCTCGTCACGAACGGGCGCGGCGGCGCGACGCGGCTCGGCCTCACCTGGGGGCTCGGCCACGCGTCCTCGCTGCTCGTCTTCGGCGTGCCGATCGTGCTCTGGAAGGCGTACCTGCCGGCAAGGATCGAGCAGAGCGCCGAGGTGACGATCGGCCTCGTGATCGTCGCGCTCGCGCTCTGGCTGTTGCTGCGCTGGCGGCGCGGTGCGTTCGCGCACGAGCACGCGCACCTGCGGGTGCCGCCCACGCGCACGCCGTGGCAGGCCTACGGCATCGGTCTCGTGCACGGCGATCGGCGGAAGCGGCGGCGTGGGCGTGCTGCTGCTCGCTGCGATCCACAGCCATGCGGTCGCGCTGGTCGCACTCGTCCTGTTCGCCGGCTGCACCGCGCTGTCGATGGCGGCGCTGTCGACCGGCTTCGGCCACGTGCTCGCGCGACCGCGCCTGCAGCGCGCCGTCGCCCGGGTCGTGCCGGCGTTCGGCGCGTTCGGGCTGGCGTTCGGCACGTGGTACGCGCTGGGAGCACTCGCGCTCGTCCCCTACATCTTCTGACGGCGCTGCGTGCGCCGTAGTCTTGACGCGTGCCCGCGCACCGACGAGGAGCTGCTCGCCGCGATCGCCCGCGGCGACGAAGGAGCGCTCGCCGAGCTGTACGACCGCCTCGGTCGCATCGCCTACGGCCTCGCGCTGCGCATCCTCCGCGATCCGGCGCTCGCGCAGGACGCCGTGCAGGACGCGTTCCTCGGCGTCTGGCGCACTGCCGCCGCGTTCGACCCGCGCCGCGGGAAGGCGCAGACGTGGCTGCTCACGCTCGTGCACCGGCGCGCCGTCGACGTCGTGCGCCGCGAGGACCGGCGCCGCACGGAGCAGCTCGACGACGCGCCCGTCGCCGCCTCGGAGTCGACCGACGAGGAGGCGTCGATCCGAGAGCAGCGGCGCGCCGTGCAGGCAGCGCTCGCGCGGCTGCCGCCGGACCAGCGCGAGGCGCTCGAGCTCTCCTACTACGGCGGGCTGACGCAGAGCGAGCTCGCCGAGCGGCTCGGGATCCCGCTCGGCACGGTCAAGAGCCGCGTGTTCGCGGGACTCGCACGGCTGCGCGACCTGCTCGGCGAGGCAGCGGGGGCGACCTAGTGCTGCCGCTCTTCGACAACGTCCCCACGCGCCGCCTGCCGCTCGTCACCTACGGGCTGATCCTGGCGAACATCGCCGTCTTCGTCTGGGAGCTCGGCGCGCGCGCGGGCCGGATCGACCACTACGCGTTCTATCCGTGCGCCGTCAGCGGCCCGTGCGTCGGTCCCGCCCGCGACCACCTGCCCTGGCCGGAAGGGATGGTCACCGGCATGTTCATGCACGCGAGCTGGGTGCACCTGCTGGGGAACATGCTGTTCCTCTTCATCTTCGGGAACAACGTCGAGGACGTGATGGGCCGGCTGCGGTTCCTCGTCTTCTATCTCCTGGGCGGGCTCGTGGCGGCGCTGGCGCAGACGTGGGTGACGCTCGCACTGGTCGGGCGCGGCCGCGGCGAGCATCCCGACGGTCGGGGCGAGCGGCGCGATCGCCGCCGTCCTGGGCGCCTACCTCGTCCTCCTCCCCCGCGCCCGGATCTTCACGCTGCTCTTCGGCTTCCTGCCATGGCGAATCTCCGCCGCCGTGTTCCTCGCCGTCTGGTTCGCCTTCCAGCTCTGGCAGTCGGGCTTCTCCGCCACCCATCCCGAGCAGGCGGGCGGGGTCGCGTTCGCCGCCCACGTCGGCGGCTTCGTCTTCGGCGTCCTGGCGATCCGGGTCTTCCAGGTGCGGCCGCCGCTCCCGCCGCGCCGATGGTGAGCTTCGAGGAGCACGTCCAGCGGGCGCTCGACGAGCTGCCGCCGCAACTCGCGAAGGGGCTGGAGAACGTGGCCGTGGTGATCGAGGAGGCGCACCCGGACGACCCCGACCTCTTCGGGCTCTGGGAGTCCGCCGAGTACATGCCGGACAAGATCACGATCTACCGGCGCCCGCTGACGGAGGCCTTTCTCGACCCGGAGGAGCTCGAGGAGGAGATCCGGATCACCGTCCTGCACGAGCTCGCCCACTACTTCGGGATCGACGAGGACCGTCTCGACGAGCTCGGGTATTCGTAGGAATATGCCGCAGCGCTCGCTCGTTTTCGGTGGCATGCGAACACTGATCGAGATCAGAAACGAGATCGACCGCCTCTCCGCCCGCCGCGGGGAAGTCATGCGGGCGCTGTCGCAGGGGTATGACGCGACGCTCACAGCCGAGCATCTCGAGCTGGAGGAGCAGATCGCCCATCTCTGGGACGAGCAGCGCCAGGCACGCGCCTTGCTGCGGTTCGGAGACCGCGACGTGATCATCCAGAGGGCCCGCCAGGAAGAGCGGCTCTCCCGGGCGGCCTAGGGGCCGCGAATCCTCGACGCGCCGGGGCGCCCCGCCAAGCCAGGGGGCGCCCCGAGGCGCGATACAATCCGCCCGCACGGGGCGTTAGCTCAGCTGGGAGAGCGTCGGCTTTGCAAGCCGAAGGTCACCGGTTCGATCCCGGTACGCTCCATCGCCGAACACCCTGCAAAACGTGGTTTTCGTACCGTCGTGGCAACGGCGAGGCGTTTGCACGCGGTTTTGCACAGCACTCAGTAGTCAAGGCCGGCTGTTGCTGCGGCGAGCGCGGCCCCGCGCGACAAGATGGCCGAAACGGACAGCGCCGACCTTTCTGGCGCTGTCCGGCCTTCGCCGCGTGTTACCGCTTGACGACGTTGTGTACTTCGAAGATCTCCGGCTCACCGTCGAACCCAATTTCGACGTCGCTGAGGATCGGCATCAGCTGCGCGCCAAACGCATCGAGTTGCTCCCGGGAGTCCCAGATCTCGCTCACACGAAGGTTCCCTTCGGCTCCGAAGCAGACGTGGTAGTCGAGTCCGTCCGGGGGCCATGCGCCCGCCGACTCAAGACGTTGGGTCGCCTCGTTCGTATTTCTCGCTCGTCATGGCAGTGGGGCTGAAGCGGACGACGATGCTCATTCGGTCCTCCTTGGTTGGGTGATGTCCACCCTACGGGCGTGAGGGACGCCGAAAAGGTCTGGTCTGGCGTAGGGTTGGCTCGCGTCATCCGTCCGGCCCCGCCTAGAAACGGAGACACGGGATGCAGGACTGGACGGCGGGGCAGCTGCGCTACCTGATCCACTTCGACGACGGCGGCTCCGGAGTGCGATTGCGCGTCGCGGGTGCCGAACAGCCTGCAAAACTTGGTTTTTCGTCGCCGGCGTCGCAACGGCGAGGCTGGGCTGGCAGATGGCTCGGCGGGCCGGGTGCGACTGCGAGCCCGACCGCCGCGGCGCCGCAGGGCTCCCGCGGCGCGGACCCCATCAAACGGGGAGACTTGGACCATGAGTGACGAACCGACCGTGGTCCTCTTGCGCGCTGCCGAGCTCGCCCCGGGGTCTCCCTATGCACACGCAGCCGTCGTGCCGCCAGGATCCCGCCTTGTCGTCACGGCGGGCGCGTGTCCGCTGAACGCCGCTGGCGAGATTGTGGGCCGAGGCGACGTTGCGACACAAGCAGCTCACGTGATGGACAACCTCGAGGCGGCATTACGCGCTGCTGGAGCGGAGCTTCGCGACGTAGCGAAGACGACGGTTTACGTCGCCACGGAGCGCCGAGAAGACCTCGTCGCAGCCTGGCAAGTCGTCCGGGAGCGCTTCGCAGACCATGACGCGCCCAGCACCCTCCTCGGGGTAACCATGCTCGGATACCCAGACCAACTGGTCGAAGTCGAAGCCGTCGCATCAGTGCCTGACCCCAGCTGACTCTGAGACTCGCTGGTCCGACCCCGACACGAGGCATCGATCGGCTGGTTCGAGCGGGCGACTTGGCAAACAGCCGCCGGCCGCCGCGAAGCGTGCGCGCTTCGCGGCGGCGACGGCGATGCTGAAGGGCAGCTAGTGCTTGTGCTGCTTGTGGTGCTTGTTCGAGTTGCCGTGCTCGTGCGACTTGCCGTGGTGCGTGTGGTGCACGACGAACGAGACGCACTGGCCCTGGTTCTTGAACGTCGGGTTCGTGAAGGTCTTCCAGCCGCCGTGCTTGCACTGATCCTTCGACGTCGGCGGGCCGACCGGCGCCGGGACCGGCACCTGGGTGACACCGTTGAGCATGATGTTGGTCAGATCTGCCGAGCCCTGCACGTCGATCAGGACTTCGACCTGCGTGATCGTGCCCGTGGGCGTCGGGACCTGCTGGCCGGCAGCCGCAAGGGTCGCCGCGGTGAAGGTGTACGTGGCCGTGCCGTCGGCGTTGATCGTCGGCGTCACGTTGTTGCAGCCGAGGAAGAACGTCCCGGTGGAGGTGAACACGTTGAAGCGAGGCGACCCGCCCTGGCACTGGGCCGTGTTCGCGAGCGTGAACGACGCGGATGTGAACGCCTGCCCGGTTGCACCGGTGATCTCCGCTCCCGCGGATGCGTTCGTCGTCGTCGCGCACGGCTTCGAGAGATGCAGGACGCCGCCGTTGAACGTCGAGGTGACGCCCGGACAGGCGTTGCCCGGATCGAACGTGAATGGCTCGAGCGCCGCCGCCGCGGTTCCGGCCAGCGCGAGCGTAAGAACGGCCGCCGCAGCGACCAACAGCTTCTTCATTGTCTCAACCCCTCTGTGTTGATCGGAATTGTTGATCGGAATGCTTTCCAGGTCCAGTGCCCGTAACTGAGAGGCGGATAACGACGGTTTTTCATGGCCTTTACAAAGGCGTCTGGCGATAGCCTCGGCGGCGACGTGCGCGCGGTTGTCGTTCGTGAGCCTGGACCGGCGGAGAGTCTCGAGCCGACGGAGCTCCCGCGGCCGACCGCGGGTGCAGGACGCGTGGTCGTCCGCGTCGGGGCGGCCGGAGTGAATCCGGTCGATGCGACAAATCGCGCCGACCCGAGTTGGGCCGGGATCGAGCCGCCGTTCGTGGTCGGCTACGAGTTCGCGGGCTGGATCGACGAGGTCGGCCCCGGGGCTGCGCGGTTCGGCCGCGGCGACGCGGTCTGGGGCGTGTGTCCGGTTCGCGGCACCCGCTGGGGCACGTACGCCGAGTACGTCGAGCTCGAGGAGGATTGGGTCGGCCCGCGTCCCGCGGCGCTCGACGTGGTCGAGGCGGCCGCGATTCCTCTCGCCGGCTCGACCGCGCTCCAGTTGCTCGATCGGCTCGGGTTGGAGTCGGGCGAGGCGGTGCTCGTGCACGGCGCGAGTGGCGGTGTGGGGCGTCTGTTCGTGCAGCTCGCGCGGATGCGAGGTATCCGTGTCGCGGCGGCGTCGAGCCGGTCGCGGCACCCGCTCCTGCGCGACCTCGGGGTCGAGATCGTGATCGACCGCGAGGAGAGCGACGTCGTCGCCGCTGCGGTGCGTGAGCTCGCAGGCCCGCTGGACGGGGTCGCGGATTGTGCCGGCCACGGGCTGCTGGCCGAGAGCCTCGTCGGTCTCCGGGAAGGCGGGTCGGCCGCTTCGATCGTCGAGCTCTCCGGCGATTTCGAGGAGGCGATCGACCGCAACCTCCGACTTCACGGCGTCCTCGTCCGGCCGGAGCGGGAGACGCTCGACCGGCTGCGCGAGGCCGTGCAGCACGGTGCGTTGCGGCCGGTCGTCGATGCCGTCGTCGAACCGGACGCGATCGTAGAGACGCATCGCCGACTCGATGCAGGTCGTGGAACGGGGAAGGTGGTGCTCCGGATGGCGGACGCGTGACCGGAGGATCGGCTACGCGAACCAGCGCTTGCGGCGGCTCGACCCGAACTCGCGCTTGTCGGCCGCGAGCTCGAGCGACGGCTCCTGATACGTGCCGACCGGCGTCGGGCCCGAGAAGAAGTCGACGTCGACGCGACCGACGCGGCCGGCGCCGAACTCGATGAAGCAGGAGCCGCGCCCGTCATACGGCGCTGCTGCGCCCGACTCGCGCAGACGTGCGAGGATCGACGCCGCGACGACACGCGCCTGACGCTCCGAGAAGACGCCGGCCTTCGGCGTGCCGACCGTCGCGACGTCGCCGACGGCGTACACGCCCGGGTAACGCGTTTCGAGCGTGCGGCCGTCGACGGGCACATAGCCGTCCTCCGCCAGACCGCTCGCGAGCACGACGTCGGCGGCGCGATGCCTCGGGACGCCGAGGAAGAGGTCGTACGGAAACTCGCTGCCGTCGTCGCACACGGCTACGCCGCGCGCACCGTCGAGCGACGCGACTCGTTTCCCCGGCACGAACACGATCCCGCGCTCGGCGAACGCTGCAAGGAGGCCCGCCGAGGTATCGGGCGACGGCGGGATCGGCGTGCCGAAGGGCATCACGAGTGTGATCTCGCAGCGGTCGCGTAGTCCGCGCTGGGTGAGGTAGTCGTGCAGGAGCAGCGCCGCCTCGCTCGGCGCGGGCGGGCACTTGAACGGCGCACCGCACACGCCCACGACAGCGCGTCCCTCGGAGAACGTCGGCAGGACCTCGCGCAGGCGCGCGGCGCCGGCAACCGAGTAGAACTCGTTCCCGCTCGCGAGCAGGCCCGGTGTCGCATCGAAGTCGTAGTCGGCGCCGAGCGCGACGACGAGCACGTCGGCCTCGTGCACGCCGGCGTCCGTCGTCACGCGTCGCGCTTCCGGGTCGATCGCGGTCACCGTCTCGTGCAGGAAGCTGACACCCGGCTTCGCGAACTCCGCATACGGCATCCGGACGTCGTCCAGCGACACGCGGCCGAACATCACGTCGAGCTTCGAGTAGCCGAAGACGAAGGCGTCGCCGCCCTCGACCAGCGTCACCCCGGCATCGTCGCCGAGCTCGTCGGACAGCACGGTCGCAAGCTCGAGGCCGGCGAAGCCCGCACCAAGCACGAGGACTCCCGTCTTCACCGGCGGAGCCTACTCTCGCGCTGCGAGCAGCGGCAGGAAGTGGTCGTCGAGCCTCGAGACGTTGTCGATGATGTCGCTCCCGGCCGCGAGCAGGCGGGTCGGGCTGCGGGCCCACGTCGCGTCGCTCGGGAACGCGTAGTAGGCGTCCCAGACGACGTAGCCGGGCGGCGCGAGGTCGCCGACGCCGCGGTCGGCGAACCAGCGGCCGACGACCCGGTTGCCGTCCCAGAACTCCGTCACGCGCGGGTCGTCGAGCACGTGGCTGTCCCACTCCGAGCGGCTGTCGCCGGCGAGCATCGGGATCCACACCGCGAAGACCTTCAGCTTCGCGTTCGGGTGGGCGTCGAGGATGTGCGTGCGGACCCAACTGGCCCCGAGCAGGCAGATGCTTCAGGTGGGGCTGACGATCACGATCAGCCGCGGCTCGCCCGAGGCGGTGTTGAACGCGGTGCGGAGCTGCGCGATGTCGTGGACGTCCGTGATCGTCCGCGCCGGCCGGGCCGCCGTCGAATGCCGCTCCGAGCCACCGCAGCCGGCGACCAGCGCAACCAGGACCAGCGAGGAGGGCAACGCGACTCACTTGCCCACCACAGCAGCGACGTGCGACCCTCGCCGCCGCACGAGCACCGTCAGCACCGCGATCCCGACGATCGCAGCGGCCACCGCGACGAGCAGAGCACCACGGCCGTCCGCGAGCGTGCGGACACGGCCCGTGAAGCGGATCGCGAAGCTGACGACCGGGTCGTCGGCGACGGTCGCCGTGTCCCCGAAGCGCAGCCGCGCCCAGTAGTAGACGAGGTAGGCGCCGGCGACGACGAGCAGTAGGCCGGCGAGCCTGCTCAGGTACGGGAGCGCAGGGCGCATGCCCCGCGCGAGTCCCTCCCGCGCGAGCGCGACGAGCACGGCGAGCGCCATCAGCACGACCGCGGTCCCGCCCGCGTAGGCGCCGAACACGGTCAGCTTGTCCGCGCCGCTCGAGGCGGCGATCAGCGTCAGGAACAGCGGCAGCGTGCAGCCGAGCGACGCGGCGCCGTAGCCGACTCCGAACAGCAGCATCGCGCCGATCTGGCCGCTCCTTGCGCACCGGGATGTGGACGTGGAACGGAAGCGCGATCCCGCGGCCGGCGAGCGTCGCCACGCCGGCGAGCGCGAGCAGCGCCCCGGTCGCGATTCCGGCCCACGGGACCGCGCGTGCGACGAAGGCGACGCCGAAGCTGACAGGGATGCCGACGAGCGCGAACAGGCCGACGAAGCCCGCGGCGACGAGCCCGCCGACGAGGAGACCCTGAGCGACCCGGGTCGGGGCGCGCGGCAGGCGGTCCTCGTCGGCGCCGAGATAGAAGGAGAGGAACGCCGGCAGCAGCGGGAACCCGCACGGATTGACGACGGCGAGCCCGCCGGCGACCAGGGCCACGGAGACCGGGACCGCGTTCATTGCCGTCCATTCTGCACCCCGTCTGTACCTCGGGTCGAGCGCCGCGTACCCTGATGCCGATGACCCCGCCCGCGATCGTCGTCCTCGGCAGCAGCATGTCCATCCGCGACGGCACGTACCGCATCAGCCGGAGCTGCCGGCGCCTGGTCGCCGAGGCCGAGCGGGCCGCGGCGCGGCTCGGCTCGAGGATCGTCGTCTTCAGCGGCTGGTCGCCGGACGACGGGCTCTCCGAGGCCGCGCAGATGCGTGCGCTGTGGCGCGGGCCGGACGCAGAGCTCGTCGTCGAGGAGACGGCGTCGACGACGGCCGAGAACGCGGCGCGTACGCTGCCGCTTCTGCTCGAGCGCGGCGTCACCCACGCGGTCGTGGTCTGCACACCGCTCCACCTACTGCGTGCGCGCTGGATCTTTCGCAACGTCTTCGGCCGGCACGGCGTCGCCGTCGAGTTCCACACCGCGCGCGTCGCACCGACGCCGGGAGCGGTCGTGTGGGAGCTCGGCGCGCTGACCGCTGTCGGACGGCAGGTGCGCGCGGCACAGTCGGAGCTGGAGCGCGTATGAGCGAAGGCTCGACGGAGATCAAAGAGACACGGAGCGAGAACGACACCCTCGTCTTCATCCCGGCGTGGAACGAGGAGGACAACCTGCCGGCCGTGCTCGACGGGCTGAAGGCCGAGATTCCCGGGATCGACGTGCTCGTCGTCGACGACGGTTCGACCGACCGCACGGCCGACGTGGCGCGCGAGCACGGCGCCGTCGTCCATTCGCTCGGCAGCAACAGGGGGCTGCGCGTCGGGATCGCCACCGGCTACCGCTGGGCACTCGAGAACGACTACGCCTTCTGCGGCCGCGTCGACGCCGACGGCCAGCATCCGGCGCAAGAGCTCGCACGGCTGCTGGCGCTCGTGCGCGACGACGAGTGCGACGTCGCGGTCGGCTCCCGCTTCGTCTCCGGCGAAGGCTACGCGGCGTACCGCTACATGCCGAGCCCGGCCCGGCGGTTCGGCACGGCGGTGCTCCGCCGCGCGATGAAGCTCGTGCTGCGGCGCCCGTTCGGCGACGCGACGAGCGGCCTCTACGCCGTCAACGCCAAGGCGCTCCCGCTGCTCGCGCAGACCTTCACGAGCGGCGCACCGGAGGTGGAGGCGCTGATCCGGGTCGCCGAAGCCGGGCTGCGCCTCGAGGAGGTACCGGTGACGATGGCCGAGCGCGCAAGCGGCGAGTCGAAGCTGCGCGGCTCGAAGGCCGTGAAGCTCGTGCTCACCGTCGTGGGCACGCTCCTCGCGGCCAAGCTCGTGCAGTCGCGCCGCCGCTGACGATTGACTCGCGAGTCAAGACGGGAGTAGCGTCGCCGCGACAACTCCTCTCGAGCCTGTAGGGGGTAAGCACGCATGCCATCTCTCCTCCGCGCAGCCATCGTGGCTGCGCTGGTACTGGCGTTCCCAGCGACAGCGTTCGCGAAGACGCACGCGCTTCAGCCGTTCCCCACGAACCTCGAAACGGTGTCGGACGCGACGCAGGTCACCGGCCTGCGCGTCGACCTGCCGATGCCGGATTGCGCAGCGTTCCCATCCGACTGCGCAGACGACGCGGTTCTCAACACACTGGACGGGTTCAACATCCAGCCCAGGATCTCGATCCCGTTCGACGCGGCCATCGATCTGAGCACGGTCTCGAGCTCCACCATCTTCCTCGTCGGTCCCGGGCACCAGATGGTCGGGATCAACCAGGCGGTGTGGGAGCCGCTGACGAACACGCTCTACGTCGAGAGCGACCAGCAGCTGCGGTCGGCGAGCACCTACCTGCTCGTCGCGACCCGCGGCCTGCGCGACACGAGAGGCAGGCAGCTCGGAAAGTTCGACGACGACAACGACGAAGACGAGGACCACGGCGACCTCAAGGGGCACGACGACCATCGCGGCCCCGGCAAGGGCGACGACGACAACGACAAGGGCAAGGGCAAGGACAACTCGTACAAGAAGCAGCTGCGCAACGCCCTGAAGGCGGCCGGCATCGACCGCAACGACGTCGCCGCGGCGAGCCTGTTCACGACGCAGAGCATCACGCCGATCTCGACGAAGATCCGCTCGCAGCTGCAGGCGACGCCGGTCTCGTTCGAGAACGGCGGCACGCGCGACGTGTTCCCGCTCGCGACCGTGTCGTCGATCGCGTGGAACCGGCAGGTGACGACGACCGGGCCGCTCGCCCCGACCGCGGTGCCGATCGCGGCGCTCGTAGGCGTCGGGACGATCGCGTTCGGGACCTTCAACTCGCCCGACTACGAGAACGCGGACGAGGTGATCCCGCCGGTCGGCACGGGGACCGGCACGCCGGCCGTGCAGTCGGTGAACAACCTCCAGTTCACGCTCTTCGTGCCGGCGGGCACCGCGCCCGCGGGCGGGTGGCCGACCGCGATCTTCGGGCACGGGTTCACCGACTCGAAGAACGGGGCGCCTGTCGTCGTGGCGGGCACGCTCGCACGCAACGGGATCGCGTCGATCGCGATCAACGTCGTCGGCCACGGCTTCGGCGCGGCCGGCACGTACACCGTCGTCCGCAACGGCGGCCTTGCCTCTGTGACGCTGCCGGCAGGCGGACGCGGCTTCGACCAGAACGGCGACGGCAACATCGACTCCACTGAAGGCGTCAACGCGATCGGTGCGCAGTCGCTGATCGGCAACCGCGACGGGCTGCGCCAGACGGTGATCGACCTGATGCAGCTCGTGAAGGAGCTGAAGGCCGGCATCGACGTCGACGGCGACGGGCACAGCGACCTCTCGACGTCTCGCATCTACTACTCCGGTCAGTCCTTCGGCGGCATCTACGGCACGCAGCTGCTCGGGCTCGAGCCGGACATCCGCGCGGGCGTGCCGAACGTCGCAGGCGGCCCGATCATCGAGATCGCGCGGCTGTCGCCTTCCTTCCGTTTCCTCGTCGGTCTTTCACTGATCGGACGGAAGCCGTCGCTCTACAACAACCCCGTTCCGAACGTGGATCCGAACGACATCACGAAATCGTTCACGAACTTCAACGAGAACATGCCGCTGCGGAACCTGCCGCTCGTCGTCAACACGGTGCCCGGCGCAACCGCGGTCGCGAACCTGATCGACAACACCGAGTGGGCACAGCAAGCGGGCAATCCGGCCGCCTACGCGCCGTTCATCACTCGGCCGGTGATCTTCCAGTTCGCACGCGGTGACCAGACGGTGCCGAACCCGACGACGTCTGCGATCCTGCGGGCGTGCGGCTGCGCCGACCGCGCGACGCTTTTCCGCAACGATCTCGCACGTCCCGCGTTCGGGACGAGCGCCAACCCGCACACGTTCCTGACGAACATCGTCGGGCCGGGAGCGCCGTTCGCGTTCGCCGCCCAGCAGCAGATCGCGACGTTCTTCACCTCCGACGGGGCGACCACGATCGACCCGGACGGCGCCGGCGTCTTCTTCGAGACCCCCGCGTCGTTCGTCCCCGAGGACCTCGGCTTCATCCAGTAAACCCTGCAAGCAAGCCATCCGGCGCGCCGGGAGCCCCCGGCGCGCCGGATAGCGACGTGTGGATATAGACAACGCGATCCGAGATCGTTTAGGTTTCCGCCGCGCGGCCTTTGTAGTTGTCACGTTCGTCCAGAGACAGGGAGGGAAATCTGGTGCGATTCACTCTGCTGGCGAGGCTCGCCTGCTTGATGGGGCTCGCCGTTCTTGTAGTGCCGCAATTCGCATTCGCCGACCGGGGGAATGGCGAGCGCGACAAGAAGGCCTTCTTCGACTCGCGGGCGACCCCCGCGGCCGAGAAAGTGCTGAGCGCACGTGAACGCGACGCAGCGGCAACGCAGTCGCCGGACGTCACGGCGTTCAAGCTCTCGCTGGGGCGCGAGGGCATCGTCGACATCGACCCGCTGACGAACACTGCGCGGTTCGTCGGCAAGACCGACGGGTTCCTGACCAAGCCGAGCAACAAGGCACCCGCCGACATCGCTCTCGATTTCCTTCGCAAGAACGCGAAGGTGTTCGGCATCGACAAGGCCGACGTCGACGGCCTGACGCTGACCAAGGACTACGTCTCGATCGACGGGACGCATCACCTGTTCTTCGACCAGGCCGCGGGCGGTGTGCCGGTGTTCTCGAACGGCATCCGCGCGAACGTCACGAAGAACGGCGAGCTGATCAACTTCTCCGGCTCCCCGGTCGCCAGCCTCGGCGGCACGGTCGGCAAGCCGGTCATCAGCGCGACCGACGCGGTCGTCGCCGCCAAGCAGGACGTCTCGCAGGCGATCGCACCGGCGCTCGCAATCCCGGGCGCCAACGCGACGACAAGCGCGACGACCTTCACCAGCGGTGACAGCGCCTCGCTCGTCTACTTCCAGAGCCTGGACGGCCCGCGCATCGCGTGGCAGACCGCTGTCTACGGCACCGACGGCTCGGCGTACTCGACGGTCGTCGATGCGGCGAGCGGCAAGGTCCTCTACCGCCGGTCGCTCGTGAACTACGCGAACGGCACGGTCTGGGACAACTATCCGGGCGCTGCGGTCGGCGGCACCCAGCACTCGGTCAGCTTCACGCAGTGGCTGACACCGGGCGCGACGACACTCACCGGCCCGAACACGCACGTCTACTCGGACGTCAACGACGACGATGCGCCGAACGCGGGCGAGGACATCCCGGCCGACGCGACCGGGAACTTCAACTACACGTTCCAGGTCTTCGGAACGCCGCCGTTCGGCAACACGATCAACTCCGACTGCACGGCGCTGTTCCCGTGCTCGTGGGACAGCTCGTTCCCGACGGGCGCCGCGGTCCTCCCCGGGCAGACCGCCCGCGGCTCGTGGCGCGTGAACCGTGCGCAGAACGGCACGCAGGTGTTCTTCTTCGTGAACAACTTCCACGACCACCTCGCAGCGGCCCCGATCGGGTTCACCAAGGCGGCCGGCAACTTCGAGGGTGACGACCCCGTGCAGGCCGAGCCGGATGACGGCGCGGGCACGATCTCGGGGATCTTCCCGGATCCGCAGCACACCGACAACGCGAACATGGGAACGCCTCCCGACGGCCAGTCGCCGCGGATGCAGATGTTCCTGTTCAACGATCCGGCCGCGGACGACCCGATCTTCGGCGGCACGCCGCGCGCCGACCCGTTCATCCAGGGCAACGGCGGCGACGAAGCCGACGTCGTCTACCACGAGTACACGCACGGCCTCTCGAACCGCCTCGTGATCGACGCGACGGGCAACTCGACGCTCGGCAGCGGCCAGGCGGGCTCGATGGGCGAGGCGTGGAGCGACTGGTACGCGATGGACTACCTCGTCGGCACCGGCAACTTCGTCGACACGGCGGCCGACGGCGACCTGCGCGTCGGTCAGTACGTCGGTGCGGGTGAGGACCTGATCCGCACCCAGCCGATGGACTGCCCGGTCGGCTCGACGTCCGCGGCCTGCCACGGCACGCCCGGCGCCGGCCCCGGCGGCTACACGTACGGCGACTTCGGCAAGATCATCGGTCGGCCCGGAGGTGCACGCGGACGGCGAGATCTGGGGCGAGACGCTCTGGGATCTGCGCAACGCGATCGGCCAGACACAGGCCGAGGGCCTCGTGACCCGCGCGATGGAGCTGTCGCCGTCGAACCCGTCGTACCTCGACATGCGGAACTCGATCCTCGAGGCCGACATGGTCGACAACGACGGCTCGCTGCACAACACGATCTGGACCGTCTTCGCGCACCGCGGCATGGGCTTCTTCGCCGCAGCGGTCGACGGTGACGACCTGGCTCCGGTCGAGGACTTCTCGATGCCGCCCGACGGCAAGCCGACCGGGCGGATCCAGGGGACGGTCACCGACGTCGATTCGGGCGCCGGGATCCAGGGCATCATCGTGCAGTTCGGTGGGCACAACTCCGGGTTCACCGGAACGCTCGCCGCGATCACCGACGCGAACGGCCGGTACGAGATCCGGAACATCTTCCCGGGCACGTACCCGAAGGTGGCCGCCTCCGGAGCCGGCTTCGACCCGCAGGTGCAGTCCGTGACCGTCCTCGGCCGCGACGATGAGGACGAGGATCAGGGCGACCACAGCGGCAAGGGCAAGGGCGGCGACAACCACGGGAAGGGCAAGGGCGACGACAACCGTGGCCGCGGGAAGCACGACGACAAGAACAAGCAGGCCGACGTCAACTTCCAGCTCCGCCGCGACTGGGCCGTCGCTCTCGGGCGGCGGATCGATCTTCGACTTCAACGGGCCGGACTTCACCGGATTCGGTTGCGGCCCGTCCTCGGCGATCGACCAGTCCGAGCAGAACGGCTGGGGCAGCACGACCGACGGCGACGACGGCACGCGACCGGCAAGGTCACGCCGAAGTTCATCGTCGTGCAGCTGCCGCAGGCAGTGGACGTCACCGAGATCACCGTCAACCCGTCGAACACCTGCGGCGACAGGCGGGACGCCTCCACACGCGGCTGGCGCGATCGAGGTCTCCAGCGACGGCACGACGTTCACCCAACTCGGTCAGGGCGTGTTCTACCCGGCAACCGGGCGAAGGAGAACACGGTGTTCACCGGCACGTCCGCGAACGTCAAGTTCGTGAAGTTCTGGATGCTGAACCCGCAGGTGCCGACGGCCCCGACGGTGAACGGCGTTCTGCCGACTGCACCGGCCCGGCCGACTGCGGCACCGACCCGGACAACAACCCCGGCGTCGCGCTGCACTGCACGCCTCCGAACGTCGACGCGTTCGGCGGCTGTCAGTTCATGGACATGGACGAGATCAAGGTCTTCGGCGTCGCGTCGTAGACCGCGTTTTTGGCTCAACCATGCGGAAAGGGCCGCCCTTCGGGGCGGCCCTTTCCATCTCCGGGAGCGGCTAGAATGGGCCGCGCGGGCGGAAAGGTTCTCCACCGATGACCATTTCTCCGACGCACTCTCCGAAGGAGCCTGTGACATGACGACACCGCGCATCCTGGCGGCGCTCGCAGCCGTCCTCGCACTCGCCGTCCCTGCCGCGTCCGCGAACGGCGGCGCACGCGTGTGGATCTCGAGCGAGCATCCGCTCGTCGTGCGCGGCACCGGGTTCCACGACGGCACGCGCGTGACGGTGGTCGTGAGCAAGCTCAAGCAGAGCATGCGCATGTCGATGCCGAGCAACACGAGCGGCGGATTCACCGCACGCTTCGGCTCGAACCTGCCGGCGCGCTGCGGCACGACGGTCGTCACCGCGACCGCGTCCGACGGTCAGCGGGCGATCTCGCGCATCGTCGCGAACGACTGCGGCGGGATCAAGCTTCCTGCGCCCGGCCCGGCCACGAGACTGCCCTGAGCGGCGGCCGCAAGAAGCCGCTGACGCCGCGCGGCGTCGCGAAGATGCGCGAGCGCGAGGCTTCGGTCGGCGTGGACGCGGACGACGAGGCGGCGCGCTGGCTCGCCGAGAACGATCCTCCTCCGCCGCCGAAGGCGCCGAAGTCGGCGAAGAAGTCCGTCACGCTGCACCGCTTCAAGCAGCAGAACAGCTCTACGCAGGGCAGCGACCGCGCATGACGATCTCTTCGTAGAGCGTCCTGTAGCCGAGGCGCCGGTTGAGCGCGAGCATCGACTCGAGCCGCGTCTCGTTCGCGGTGCGGAGCGACGGGATGCCGTGCGCCTTCGCGTAGGCGATCTGCGCGCGCTTGATGGCGCCGGCGACGCCGCGGCCGCGGGCCTCGCGCACGACGGCCATGAAGCCGTGCGACCAGACGCCCGTCTCCTCGTTGTGCTCGAGGTAGCCGTAGCCGAGCACGCGCTCGCCGTCGAGCGCAATGAAGTACGACTCGGGCGCGTGGCGGTGCAGGCCCCAGTCGTGCCAGCCTTCGATCACCGAGCCGGCGCGCCCCGGCTGGTCGGCGTACGCAAGCTGCGCGAGCTCGTGCAGCTGCGGCTCGAGGTCGGGCCGCTCGGCGAACGTCACCAGCTCGACCGCCGGGGGCTCGGGGTCGGGGGCGGCCGCGACGTCGAGCTCCGAGATGACGTAGCGGCGCACCTCCTCGTAGCCACGCTGCTCGAGGAACGACGCGACCTCGGGGGTGCGGTCGGTCGTCCACACCTCGAGCCCGGTCTTCCCGAGCGCGAGCGCCGCCGCGCACGCCTCGCGCCAGCGCGCGTCGTCGACCTCGTGGAACCACACCTCCGCGTACGGCAGGTGCTCGAGGCCGGGGATCGGGATGACCTGCATCGGTTGATTCTCGCGCGGCGGCGAGGCCCGAAGGGCCACGGCCGGTGTCAGACACGCGCACGAAAGCGTCGCGGAACAGCGCCGGAAATGTGACCGGCTAGGCTTGCGACATGAGTGACGAGCTGCTCGAGACCGGGCTCGTCTACACCGACGGAGCGCCGGTCGTCATCCGGGTGCGCCGCCGCGGGCGGCGTATCGACATCGACGACGACGGAGCCGCGGTCTCCCACGCTCGGGCGGCCGGCACGACGCCACGCTGGCTCGAGGTGGCCGAGCGAGTCGTCACGGAGTACGACCTGAACGTGAACCGGCGCGGCGTCGTCTTCGTGCCGGTGGTCGTCGGCCGCGATGTCGATGCACTCGCAGCCCGCGTCGCGCGCACCTCGTGCGCGCTCGAGCGCGAGCTGCTCGCCGAGGGCTGAGGCGCTCCCGCGCGGGCCGCGGCTCGTTCGGCCACGGCCGGTGTCAGACACGCGCACGAAAGCGTCACGCCCGAGCCCCGGCGGAAGCCACCACTACGAAAACGTCACGGCTTCGAGCCGCGAACATGACCGCCGGCGGCGTTTCTCCTGCTCGCGGGGCGCGAATCGGGCGAGCGCCGAGCGCGCACGACCGGTGTCAGCCGCCGTCACGGAAGTGCAACGACGCCCCGGGCCGGAAGGTCCGCGCCGGTGGATCGCGAACATTGCAGATGCCGGCTCGCGCATCGTCCTCGAGGACGAGACCGAATCGTCCCGCGCGCCGATGTGCGGCCGGGCCGACGCTCCTAGGCTCATGGACATGAAGAAGCGACTCCTCTTCCTGCTGCTCGTCACCGGCCTGATCGTGCTCGCGCTCGGCGGCTGGACGGTGCAGGGACTGCGCTGGGCCGCCACCGGCGGCTGGCTGCGCGGACTGCCGCAACCAGCTTAACTTGGTTAACGGTTCGCGGTGCGCCGCTGGTAGCGTGCCACGGTGACCAGGCGCTTCCTCTCCGTCGACCCACCCGATCTCAGTCTCTGGCCGACGGTCAAGGGTCTTTTCGGCCTCTGGCGCGAGCAAGGGCGGCTCGTGACGGTCGGGCTCGTCTGCGCGCTCGGGACGACGGCGCTGTCGCTCGCGATCCCGCTCGTGATCAAGCGCGCGATCGACGACGCGATCGCGCCGACGAACGGCCATCGCGCCGCGCTCTGGCCGTACCTCGTGGTCGTGCTGGCGCTGGCGCTCGTCCGCTTCTTCATCAACTTCACGCGCCGCTACGCGACGTCGCGCACCGGCATCCGCGTCGAGGCGCGCATGCGCGAGCTGCTCTACCAGTCCTACCTGCACTACCCGCGCGCCTTCTACGACGTGCACGCGACGGGCCAGGTCGTCTCGCGCGCCACCAACGACCTATACCCGATCCGCTACTTCATCGGCTGGGGCATGACGCAGGGGATCCAGTCCCTGATGATGATCGTCGGGATCGCGATCGTCCTCTTCGCCGTCAACGTCAAGCTCGCTGCGCTGGCGCTGATCGCGATGCCGTTCGTCGCCGTGCTCGCCTTCACGTTCGGCCGGAAGGTGATGCCGATCTCACGCGAGGTGCAGCAGCTGAAGGCGAACGTGACCGAGGCGGCCGACGAGGCCGTCGTCGGGATCGAGATGGTGCAGGCGTTCGGCCGCGAAGACGACGTGCAGGCGCGGTTCGGCCAGAAGGCGGAGGCTGTGCGTGACGGCGTGCTGCGCCAGGCGCGCATCGAGGCCGCGTTCCTGCCCGGGCTGATCTGCCTGCCGACGCTCTCGATCTCCGCGGTCGTGCTCTTCGGCGGCTTCGACGTGATCGACGGCGCGCTCACCTACGGCGAGTTCTTCCTCTTCTACCAGCTGCTCCTGCAGCTGGTCTGGCCGCTCGAGGCGCTCGGCTGGATCCTCTCGCTCGCCCAGCGCGCGACCGCGTCCGCGTCGCGCAGCTTCGCCTGGCTGCAGGGGATCGAGTCGATCCCCGAGCCGACGCACCCGACCTCGCTCCCGGCAGGGGCACTCGGCGTCCGCTTCGAGGACGTGCACTTCTCCTACGGCTCCGGCTCCGAAGTGCTCTCCGGCGTGCAGCTCGACATCGAGCCGGGCGAGGTGATCGCCGTCTGCGGGCCGACCGGCTCCGGCAAGACGTCGCTCCTCAACCTGCTGCCGCGCTTCTACGACCCGACCGACGGCCGCGTGCTGCTCGGCGGCGTCGACGCGCGCGACCTGACGCTCGAGGAGCTGCGCGCGTCGGTCGCCGTCGTGACCCAGCGGCCGATCCTCTTCTCGATCCCGCTGCGCGAGAACCTGACCGCGGCGCGGCCGGACGCGCCGTGGGAAGAGGTCGTCGCTGCCTGCGAGGCGGCCGGCGTCGCGCACTTCGCGGCCGAGCTGCCGGACGGCTACGACACGCTGATCGGCGAGCGCGGCGTCAACCTCTCCGGCGGCCAGCGCCAGCGCGTCGCGCTCGCCCGCGCGCTCGTCGCCGGCGCCCGCGTCGTCGTGCTCGACGACCCGATGTCGGCGGTCGACACGCAGACCGAGCGCCACCTCGTCGAGAACCTCCGCCCCGCCCTCGCCGGCCGCACGGTGCTGATCGCCACGCAGCGGCTCTCGACCGTCGAGGTCGCGGACCGCGCGGTCGTGCTCGACGACGGCGTGATCGTCGAGTCGGGCACGCCCGACGAGCTGCTCTGCTCGACGGGCTCTTCGCACGCCTCTTCGGCGAGGAGGTCGTCCGCTGCCGCGTAAGCAACGCACCGGCCTGACGCGGCTCGGCCGCTACCTGCGCGGGCGCTGCATGCGCGTCGAGCGTGCTCGCGCTCCTGGGCATCTGCTCCGCCGCGGCGCCCGTGACCGCGCTGCTCGTCGTCAAGGACGCGATCGACCACGGCATGCGCGCGCACGACAAGAGGGCGGCTCGGCACAGACGTGCGCGGTCTACCTCGTGATCAACGCGCTCGCCTGGATCCTGCAGACGACGCTCATACGCGGGCTCGCACGGCTCGGCCAGGAGGTCGTGCTCGGGCTGCGCCAGGATCTCTTCGACCATCTGACGACGCTCTCGCTCCGCTACTTCTCCCAGCAGAAGGCCGGCTGGATCATCGCGCGGCTGACCTCCGACGTCGATGCGCTCTCCGACGTGCTCTCGCAGGGGCTGACGACGCTCGTCGTGAACACGCTGACGCTGGTCGCCGCGATCGTAGGGCTGTTCGTGCTCGACTGGCGGCTCGGCCTCGTCGCGCTCGTGATCCTGCCGCCGACGCTCGTGCTCACGCGCTGGTTCCAGGTCAGGTCGCACGCAGCGTTCCTGCGCGTGCGCGAGACGATCTCCGGGATGACCGCGCAGATCGCCGAGTCGGTCTCCGGCATGGCGGTCATCCAGGCGTTCAACCGCGAGCGCGCGTTCCTCTCCGAGTTCGACAAGGCGAACGACGCGAACAAGGTCACGAACACCCATGCGCAGTACCTGAACTCGCTCTTCTTCCCGGCGATCGAGCTGCTCGGCGCGATCGCGATGGTCGCGATGCTCTGGGCCGGCGGCCGCATGCTGAGCGGCGGCTCGCTGACGATCGGCACGCTCGTCTCGTCGGTGTTCGTGCTCAACCTCGTCTTCCAGCCGCTGCAGGAGCTGTCGGATCTCTACGGCCAGGTGCAGTCGGCGGGCGCCGCGATGGAGAAGATCAGCCTGGTGCTCGACACCGAGCCCGAGATCCACGACGAGCCGGGCGCGCGTCCGCGCGCCGGCGGATCGAAGGCGACCTGACGATCGACCGCGTCACGTTCGCGTACGGGCGCGACCCGGTGCTGCACGGGATCGAGATCCACGTGCCGGCGGGAGGCTGCCTCGCGCTCGTCGGCGAGTCGGGCGGCGGCAAGTCGACGACCGCGAAGCTCGTCGGCCGGTTCTACGACCCGGACGACGGCGCGATCCGCATCGACGGCCACGACCTGCGCGAGCTCCAGCTGCGCTCGTACCGCCGCCAGCTGGGCGTCGTGCTCCAGGACCCGTTCCTCTTCGCCGGCACGATCGCGGACAACATCCGCTTCGCGCGCCCCGAGGCGACCGACGCGGAGGTCGAGGACGTGGCGCGCGCCGTCGGCGTCGACCGGATCGCACGGCGCTTCGAGGCGGGGCTGCTGCACGAGGTGCGCGAGGGCGGTGCGGGGCTCTCCGCCGGCGAGCGGCAGCTGATCTCGATCGCGCGCGCGCTGCTCGCCGACCCGCGCATCCTCATCCTCGACGAGGCGACCTCGAACATCGACCGGCCGACGGAGATCCTGATCGAGCAGGCGCTCGACCGGCTGCTGCGCGGGCGGACGTCGATCATCATCGCCCACCGCCTCGCGACGGTCCGTCGCGCGGACGAGATCCTCGTCATGGAGCACGGCCGGATCACGCAGCGCGGCACGTTCGACCGGCTGCTCGCCATCGAGGGCCCCTTCCGGGACCTGGCGTCACAGCTGAAGGGCGCCGATCAGGCGCTGCAGGACTCGGACGCGAGCTTCCCGGTGACCGGGAGCCGCGAGAGGAGCTCGGCGAGCGTCGCCAGCTCCGAGCCCGAGTAGCGCCCGAGGAAGAGCTCGTCGATGCCGCGCAGGTGGGTCACGCCGGCCACGCGAAGCTTGGCGAGGCCCTGGTCGGTCAGCTTCGCGTACGAGACGCGGGCATCCGACGCGCAGGTCTCCTTGCAGACGTAGCCGGAGCGCTCGAGCCCCTCGAGGAGGCGCGTGATCCCCGACGCGGTCAGCAGCACTCGCTCTGCGAGGTCGACGCGGCGCATGCGGCCGCCCTCGGCCTGCGAGAGGTGCAGGAGCACCTCGTAGTCGTTGAGCGTCAGTCCGTGCTCCCGCTGCAGCTGGGCCGAGAGCTCGCGCGTGATCGCCGCGTGCGAGCGGAGGAACGCGATCCACGACTCGAGCTGTCTGGGAGGTGCCTGGGTGGTCATAGTTGCGCCCTCAAGTGTAGCGCCGATCGGGCCTGAACGGGGGCCGCGGATAGATTCTCCTATATGGGCAGGGCAGACAAGCAGTTGAAGGACTCCGGAATCGAGGTCGAAGGCCTCGTCAGGCGCTTCAAGGAGGTCGAGGCCGTGTCCGGGATCGACATCTCGATCCGGCCCGGCGAGATCTACGGCTTTCTGGGGCCGAACGGGGCCGGCAAGTCGACGACCGTGCACATGCTGACCACCCTCCTCCCGCCGACCGCGGGCCGGGCGACGGTCGCCGGCTTCGACGTCGTGCGCCAGGGCCCGCAGGTGCGCGCGACGATCGGCGCCGCGCTGCAGGAGGCGGCGCTCGACCCGTTCCTCACCGGCCGGGAGCACCTCCGCCTCGGCGCGTCGCTGCACGGGATCCGCGGCGAGCGCCGCGCGCGGCTGATCGAGCGCCTGCTCGACCGCGTCGGTCTCACGCAGGCCGGCGACCGCAAGGTGCGCACCTACTCGGGCGGCATGAAGCGGCGACTCGACCTGGCGCTGGCGCTGATCCACGACCCGTCGATCCTCTTTCTCGACGAGCCGACGACCGGCCTCGACCCGCAGAGCCGCTCGGCGCTCTGGGAAGAGGTCGGACGGCTCGCGCGCGACGAGGGCGTGACGGTCTTCCTGACCACGCAGTACCTCGAGGAGGCGGACGTGCTCGCCGACCGGGTCGGGATCATCGACCACGGCCGGATCGTCGCGGAGGGGACGCCCGCGCAGCTGAAGGCGGAGATCGGCAAGGCGACCGTGGAGGTCGTGCCCGAGCGCCCCGACGAGCTCGAACGGCTCCGTCAGCTGATGCGCCGCTTCGGCGAGGAGACCGCCGCGCGCCCCGGCGCCTACGCCGTGCAGCTGAACGGCCACGGCGAGCTGCCCGCGGTGATCCGCGCGCTCGACGTGGAGGACCTGCGCGCCGCCGAGATCAACCTGCACCAGCCCACGCTCGACGACGTCTTCCTCGCGAAGACCGGACGCTCGCTGGAGGGCGCCGCCGAGTGACGGCGCTCGGCTACCAAGTCGGCCTGATCGCCCGCCGGTCGCTGATCCGCACCGCACGCCAGCCGGGCACGTGGATCCCGCCGCTGACCTTCCCGCTGATGCTGATGGCCGTCAACTCGAACGGCCTGCGCGCGGCGACGCATCTCCCGGGCTTCCCGACGAAGTCGTTCCTCGCGTTCTTCATCCCGTTCTCGTTCCTGCAGGGCGCGCTGTTCGCGTCGGGCGATCGCCGGCACCGATCTGGCCCGCGACGTCGACACGGGCTTCCTGAACCGGCTCGCGCTCACGCCGGTGCGCGGGGCGGCGCTGCTGATCGGGCAGATCGGCGGCGCGGTCGGGCTCGGCTCGTTCCAGGCGCTCGTCTACCTGACGATCGCGCTGCTCGCCGGCGTGCACATCGCCGCGGGCGCCGCCGGCGCGCTGCTGATCCTGCTGCTCGCGGTGCTGGTCGCGACCGGCTTCGCCACGCTCGGCCTCTTCATCGCGCTGAAGACCGGCTCCGGCGAAGGCGTGCAGTCGACGTTCCCCCTGCTCTTCTTCCTGCTCCTGATCTCGAGCATGAACCTGCCGCGGAACCTGATCGAGGTCGGCTGGTTCCGCGATGCTCGCGACCCTCAACCCCGTCAGCTACATGATCGAGGCGATCCGGTCGCTCGTGCTCGTCGGCTGGGATGCGCAGGCGCTCGCGCTCGGCTTCGGCTTCACGCTCGCGCTGATCGCGGTTTCGCTCCTGCTGGCCGCGCGCCAGCTCCGGATCAGGATGGCACGCACGTAGGGATCGACGTCGCCTTCGGCCTCGCGCGCCGGCAGATCACGGTGCTGTTCAAGAACCCGTCGCTGTTCCTGCCGCCGATGCTGTTCCCGCTGATGAACTTCATGGCGTTCGCGGGCGGCCTCTCGCGGCTGCGCCACGTTCCGGGGTTCGACTTCCGCAGCGGCTACACGGCGTTCACGTTCGTGTTCGTGCTGCTGCAGTCGGCCGCGTTCGGCGGCGTCTTCGCGGGGTTCGGGATCGCGCGCGACTTCGAGTACGGCTTCGCGCGCCGGCTGCTCGTCTCCGCGCCGCACCGCTGCGGGATCATCGTCGGCTACGCGATCGTCGGCGCTGGCGCGCTGGGCGCTGATCGCGGTCGTGCTGACGGTCGTGGCGCTGATCGGCGGCATGCAGATCGGCGGCAACGGCGTCGACCTCTTCGGGATGTACGGGCTCGCGGTGATCTTCGAACCTGGTCGGCCTGCTCTGGGCGTGCGGCGTCGCGATGCGCTTCCGCTCGGTGCAGGCGGGGCCGTTGATGCAGACGCCGGTCTTCCTGCTCCTCTTCCTCTCGCCGGTCTACGTGCCGCTCGCGCTCCTTCAGGGCTGGATCCACGGGGTCGCGCGTCTCAATCCGCTGACATTGCTGCTCGAGGCGGGCCGCGGCCTCATCGACGGGCGGCCGACCGAGATCGCCGCGGCGTTCCTCGTCGCGATCGGGCTCATGCTCTTCTTCGCGGTCTGGGCGCGCACCGGGCTCGCGAAGGCCGAGCGTGCGGGCTGAGTATGCGGAAATCCCCGCAGAATCTGTAGCTGGCGCCGGGCCAGGGAGCCTCACGGGCCGGGAACGAGCGGTTAGCGTTTCCGTCGGCGAGTGCCGCAGCTCCCGACCGTCCGCTGTTGATCTTCTTCACCTCGCCGACGAACGGGCGTTGCAGGCGGGCGGAGGGATTCCTCGCGCAGGTGCTGCAGCGGCGGCACAACCACGACACGTTCTCGCTGCGCGTCGTCGAGGACGAGACACGCCCCGATCTGCTCGACCGTTTCCGCGTCGACAGGACGCCGACGCTGATGGTGGTCGACAAGAACGTCGTCCGCGGCAAGCTCGTCGAGCCGCGCGGCTGCGAGGAGATCCAGACGTTCCTCGCGCCCTGGCTCCGCTGAAGCTCGGAGCCGTTTCACGCAGCGCAGGCGCAGGCATGACATTTCCTGCATGCAACGCCTCAGGCGCCGAGTGCTCGCACTGCTCGCGTTCTCCGCCGGCACGGCGGCGGGGCTGCTCGCGGTGCTCTCCGCGCTGAACGCGCCTGCCTCCGGGCTCGAGGCAGCGCAGGCGACGCTCTCCTCGCGCACGGTCCAGTTCGGGCCGGCGCAGATGGTCGTCCGTGTCCTGCCCTCGGGCATCGTCTGTTACCGCGTGATCGAGGCGAGCGGCTCGTCGCACGCCTGCCGGAAGTCGGTGCGGTCGAACGAGATCGGCTACACGGTCGCGCCGCGCGCGATCGGCGGCGTCGCCGGCGCGAACGTCCGTGCGGTGATCGTCAAGCTGACGCGCCGCGGCACCGTCTGGGCGACGCTGCGGGACGGCGCCTTCTACGCCGACGTGCGCGTGCCCTACCGCGTGCGCGCGGTGATCAAGGTGCTGCGCGACGGCTCGCGCAAGACGTTCGCCGTCAAACGGACCCGTTGAAGGTGTCGCAGCCGGTCGGCTCGCCGCGCTGGTAGCCGCGCTTGAACCAGCTCTGCCGCTGCGGCCGACGACCCGTGCGTCCACGTCTCGGGGTTCACCTGGCCCTGCGTCTCGCGACTGGATGCGGTCGTCGCCGACGGCGGCGGCCGCGTCGAGCCCGTCGTTCACGTCCTGCTGCGTCAGGTCGACGATGTAGCCGGTCGCGACGGCGTGGCGCGCCCACACGCCGGCGTAGCAGTCGGCCTGCAGCTCGGTGCGCACCGACCTGCCCTGGGCGCCCTGTCGACCCGCCGGCCTGCAGGTCGCCGAGCAGGTCCTGCGCGTGGTGGCCGTACTCGTGCGCGACGACGTAGGCCTCCGCGAACGGGCCGCCGCTGCGCGCCGAAGCGGTCGTGCAGCTCCTCGAAGAAGTCGAGGTCGATGTAGACCTGCTCGTCGACCGGGCAGTAGAACGGCCCGACGTCGGTGGTCGCGTTGCCGCAGCCGGTCTGCGTCGGCGCCGGTGAAGAAGACGGTGTCGGCCGGCTTGTAGGTCTTGCCGTGGGCGCGGAACTAGCCGGCCCAGTACTTCTGGACGCTGTTCACGTCGCCGACGATCCGGCAGTCCTGACGCTTGTTCGCGTCGGCGCCGGTGGTGCAGTCGGGTGTTGCGGCCGCGCCGCCGCCACTCGGCTGGCCCGACGGTCAGGCCGTCGAGGCTGCCGAGCACGTCGCCGCCGTTGCCGCCGCCGAGCAGCGCTGAACAGCAGGTAGATCACGAGCGCGGCCAGGCCGAGGCCGCCGCCACCGACCGCGATCGGGCCGCCGCCGAGCCCGCGGCGGTCCTGGACCTGCGACGGGTCGAGCTTCGCTCCGGGACGGAATCTCATCTGTGCCTCGTACCTACAGGTCGCGAAGCGAAAACGCGGCAACCGCCGCGCCGAGCACGAGCACGAGGAAAGCGGCCGCCCAGACGAGCAGCGGCGTCCCTGCACGGTGCGAGCCGCCGAACGGCCCGAGCTCGAGCACGAACTTCGCGAAACCGGTCGTGTCGATCGTCAGGCGGTGCAGCGCGTCCTCGTACAGCGCGTCGAACGGCAGCGCCCACCACGCGATCCGCGAGATGTGCTGCAGCTTGGGCGAGTTGATCGCGTGGCCGATCTCGCCGAGCAGGCCGGCCATCAGACCGGCGCCGAAGACCATCAGCGTCCCGATCCCGTTCGCGATCGGCGAGAGGAAGACCGAGCCCGCGAGCGCGACCGCCGCGACGACGACGACGGCCGCCGCGAGCTCGAGCCCGGGAGCGACGACCCGGTCAGGCGACCAGCCGCCCGCCCAGTGCGTGATCGCCGAGCGCGGCGAAGTAGACGACGAGCACGTAGACGACGCAGACGCCGGCCGCGCCGACGAAAGCGCGCGAGCAGAAGCTGGGTGCGTCCGATCGGCCGCACGACGAGCGGCTGCAGCAGGCCCGCCTCGGCGTCGCCGCGCACGACGTTCAGCGTCAGGAAGACCGACAGCACCGCGCCGAGGAAGAGCGTCGCGAACATGGCGAGCCCGAAGACGATCGCGCCCGCGAGGTCGTCGGAGTTCAGCTGCTCGCTGTCCCGGGCCCGACGAAGTTGCGCGTGTCCTTGAACGCCTCGTGCGCGCCCCACGCGTACAGCCCGAGGAAGAACAGCGTCAGGACGAGCACGACTGCGAACATCTTGCGGCGCAGGCTCTCGCGCAGGCCGTAGAGGACGATCGTGGTCAATCGACCACTTCCAGGTAGATGTCCTCCAGGCTGGACGCGACGACGCGTACGCCGTAGATCTCCTCGCCGGCGGCGACGAGCTCGCGCACGAGACGCGGCACGTCGGCGCGGCGCGCGTCCTCGAAGCGCCGCGTGCCGTTCGCGGTCTCGATCTCGACGCCGCCCTGGCGGCGCAGCTGCGTCGGGCGTGCCGGCGGCAACGACGCGGCCGTGGTCGACGATCACGACGTGGTCGCAGACGAGCTCGATCTCCGACAGGAGGTGCGAGTTGAGGAGCACCGACGTGCCGCGGCGGCGGAGCTCTTCGAGCAGGCCGCGCACGACGCGGCGGCCGGCCGGGTCGAGCGCGCTCGTCGGCTCGTCGAGCAGCAGAAGGCGCGGCGCGCCGACGAGCGCCTGCGCGATCCCGAGCCGCTGCTGCATCCCTTTCGACATCGCGCGCGACGCGCGTGTCGCGTGCGTGCGGCAGGCCGACGAGCTCGAGCAGCTCGCCGCGCTCGGCGGCGCCGCCGGCGGAGTCGGCCAGCCGCTGGTGCAGCACGAGCAGCTCGTCGGCACTCATCCAGAAGGGGAAGCGGAAGAGCTCGGCGAGGTAGCCGAGCGTGCGGCGCGCGGCCGGCGACCCTGCCGGCGCGCCGCAGACCTCGACGCTCCCCGCGCTCGCGCGCACGAGCCCGCAGGCGATCTTCACGAGCGTCGACTTGCCGGCGCCGTTCGGCCCGAGCAGCCCGACGAGCTGCCCCTCCTCCACCTCCAGGTCGACGCCGGAGAGCGCGGTCACCCGGCCGTAGCGCTTCTCGACGGCCTTCGCGGCGAGGACGGGCGGCACGCGCGAACCCTACCCACGGGCTCTGAGCTTCCTCTGAGCCGGACCCGGGCGTTCCTCTGAGCGGCTCCGAGCTGACTCTGAGCCGGCTCCGAGCAGCGTCTGAGCCGGCTCTGAGCCTGCTCGGACGTCACTCGAGAAGAGTCTTATTTGACGAATCAGCGTTGCTTATGTATTTGTTCACCATGCCCATGAACAAAGTGAAACTCGTAATCGTCGCGGCCGCCGTGGCCGCGCTCGCCGCCGCCTCGACCGCGGCGGCCGGCACGAACCTCTCCCTCGTCGGCTACTCGACCCCGAAGGCCGTGATGGGGAAGATCATCCAGGCCTGGCAGCAGACGCCCGACGGCAAGGATGCGTCGTTCAGCCAGTCCTACGGCGCATCGACCGACCAGGCGCGCGCCGTGGCGAACGGCCTCAAGGCCGACGTCGTCTTCCTCTCCACCGGCGACGACGTGAACCTGCTCGTCGACGCAGGCCTCGTCGACGCGAAATGGAACCGGCAGGCCTCCAACGGCATCGCCGCCGACACCGTCGTCGTCTTCGCCGTGCGCAACGGCAACCCGAAGCACATCAAGGGCTGGAACGACCTGATCAAGCCCGGCGTCCAGGTGCTCACGCCGAACCCGTTCAGCTCCGGCTCGGCGAAGTGGAACATCCTCGCCGCGTACGGCGCGCAGCGCCGGCTCGGCAAGAGCGACAAGCAGGCGACGGCATACGTGCAGCAGCTCTTCAAGCACGTCGTGTCGCAGGACACCTCGGGCCGCAACGCGACGAACACGTTCCTCGCCGGCAAGGGCGACGTGCTCATCACCTACGAGAGCGAGGCGCTGAACGCGCGGCTCAACGGCCAGGACATCCAGTACGTGATCCCGCGCCAGTCGATGCTGATCGAGCTGCCGATCGCCGTGCTCAAGAACAGCTCGAACAAGGACGTCGCGAACAAGTTCATCCGGTTCGTCAAGAGCCCGCCCGCGCAGGATCTGTTCGCGCAGTACGGCTTCCGCCCCGTCAACGCGGCGGTCGCGAAGAAGTACGCGGACAAGTTCCCGGCGCGCCCGGGCATCTTCAAGGTCGACGACAAGATCATCGGCGGCTGGCGTCACGCCGACGACGTGTGGTTCGACCCGAACAAGGGCCGGATGGTGCAGATCGAGCGCGCAGTCGGAGGGCCCACCTCTGGGTAGCAGCGCGTACGCCGCGTCGGTGACGCGGACGAACCGTCGTCGTTCTCGCGAGGGGGCCGCAGCGTCGGCCCTCTCGCTCGGTTTCACGATGACGTACCTGTCGGTCGTGGTCGTGCTCCCGATCGCGGCCCTCGTCTGGGCGTCGAAGCAGGGGGGCCTCGGGCAGTTCTGGGAGGTGGCGACGTCGCCCGAGGCGCTCGCCGCGCTGAAGCTCAGCCTCGGCGCCGCGCTCATCGTTTCGCTCGTGAACGCCGTCTTCGGGACGATCACCGCCTGGGTGCTGGTGCGCGACGACTTCCGCGGCAAGAGCGTCGTGAACGCGGTGATCGACCTGCCGTTCGCACTGCCCACGATCGTCGCGGGCCTGACGCTCCTCGCCCTCTACGGACCGCAGTCGCCGGTGGGGATCGACGTCTCGCTCACGCGCAAGGCGATCCTGCTCGCGCTGCTCTTCGTCACGCTCCCGTTCGTCGTCCGGACGGTGCAGCCGGTGCTGATCGAGCTCGACCTCGAGGCGGAAGAGGCGGCTCGTGCGCTCGGCGCGAGCGAGTTCCGCGTCTTCCGCAGCATCGTGCTGCCGAACATCCTCCCCGGCATTCTCTCCGGCGTCGCGCTCGCGTTCGCGCGTGCGGTCGGCGAGATCGGCGCGCTCGTGCTGATCGCCGGCAACCGGCCGTTCAAGACCGAGGTCGCGTCTGTCTTCGTGTTCCTGCACATCCAGGGCGGCGACCAGGCCGGCGCGTCGGCGGTCGCGGTCGTGATGCTGATGATCTCCTTCTCGGTCCTGTTGCTGATCGGCGGGCTGCGCTTCCTGGCGACGAGGCACGAGCGTGCGTAAGTACGTTCTGCGCTTCACGGCGCTCGCCTACCTCGCGGTGATCCTGTTGGCGCCGCTCACGATGGTCTTCGTGCGCGCGTTCGACAAGGGCACGGACGCGCTCTGGGCGACGCTGACCGACCCGAACACGCTGCACGCCTTTCGGCTGACGCTGTTGATCGCGGTGATCGCCGTCCCGCTCAACACGCTCTTCGGGGTCGTCTGCGCGCTTGCGATCGTGCGCCGGCGCTTCCCGGGCGCCGGGCTCGTGAACGCGGTCGTCGACCTGCCGCTCGCGATCTCGCCGGTCGTCGTCGGGACTCTCGCTCTTCCTGCTCTACGGGCGCACGGGCTGGTTCGGACCGTGGTTCGAGCGACACGGGACGCAGATCCTCTTCTCGTTCCCGTCGATGGTGATCGCGACGATCTTCGTCTCGCTGCCGTTCGTCGCGCGCGAGGTCGTGCCGACGCTGCGCGAGATCGGCGACGAGCAGGAACAGGCAGCGCGCACGCTCGGGGCGAACGGCTGGCAGACGTTCTGGCGGATCACACTGCCGTCGATCCGCTGGGCGATCATCTACGGGGTCGTCCTCACGACCGCGCGCTGCCTCGGCGAGTACGGCGCCGTCGCCGTCGTCTCCGGGAACATCGAGGGCCGCACGCAGACCGCGACGCTGCGCGTGCAGGACGCTTACGAGAACTTCAACCAGGCAGGCGCGTACGGGATCGCGCTCGTACTCGCCGCCATGTCCGTGATCGTGCTCGTCGCGATGACCCTGCTGAAGCCGAAGGAGGACGCCGCCTGATGTCGATCGTGGTTCGCAACGTGTCGAAGCGGTTCGGAGACTTCCAGGCGCTCGACGACGTCTCGCTCGACGTCGAGGGCGGCGCGCTGACCGCGCTGCTCGGCCCGTCGGGCTCCGGCAAGTCGACGCTGCTCCGCATCGTCGCCGGGCTCGAGTGGCCGGACAGCGGCGAGATCCGGCTAGCCGGCGAGGACGCGACCGAGCTCACGACGCAGCAGCGAGGCGTCGGGTTCGTCTTCCAGCACTACGCCGCGTTCAAGCACATGAACGTTCGCCAGAACATCGCCTTCGGCCTCGAGGTGCGGAAGCGCCCGAAGGCGGAGATCCGCTCGCGTGTCGACGAGCTGCTGGAGCTCGTGCAGCTGCAGGGCTTCGGCGACCGTTTTCCGGCGCAGCTCTCGGGCGGCCAGCGGCAGCGCATGGCACTTGCGCGCGCTCTCGCGCCCGAGCCGCGCGTCCTGCTCCTCGACGAGCCGTTCGGCGCGCTCGACGCGCGCGTCCGCGCCGAGCTGCGCAGCTGGCTGCGGCGGCTGCACGACGAGACGCACACGACGACCGTCTTCGTCACGCACGACCAGGAGGAGGCGATGGACGTCGCCGACAACGTCGTCGTCATGAACAAGGGCCGCGTCGAGCAGGTCGCCGAGCCACGCGAGCTGTACGACGCACCGGCCAACGAGTTCGTGATGTCATTCGTCGGCCAGGCGAACCGGATCGGCGACGCGTGGGTGCGCCCGCACGACCTCGAGGTCGTGCTGGAGCCGAACGGGGCGACGCGCGAGGCGCAGGTCGAGCGTGTCGTGCACCTTGGCTTCGAGGTGCGCGCGGAGCTGATGCGCGACGACGGCGAGCGGCTCGCCGTCCAGCTGACGCGCGACCAGGCGGCAGAGCTCGAGCTCGAGCGCGGCCAGATCGTCTACGTGCGGCCGACGCGCGAGACGGTGTTCTAGGAACCGAGGTGGGACATGCCCGTTCCGGGCGACCCACGTGGTCAGACCAAAACGCACCGAAGCGTCACACACGATCCACAATCCCTGCACCCGGCGGTTTCCGCGGCGCGGCGGACGGGTCGGCTCCGGCCGACGATCGTGGTCTGACCACGTACGTTCGGGTACGGCAACTGACGCACGCGGTGGACTGAGCGCGCTCCTACGCCCGACGATCCCAGGCCGCTTCTTAGTGCGGCGCCCAGGCGTCGGGGTCTTCCGCGAGCGCGCGCACGTTCTCGGGCAGCTCGCCTGTCACGACGTCGGCGAGCGTCACCTGCTCGAGCACCGCGCGCAGGCTGGCGCGCACGGCCACCCACACCTCGCGCAGCTGCTCGGCGCTGCCCTGGTAGCTCACCTGCTCCGACCGGACGCCGCGCACGTTCGCGAGCGGGCCGTCGACGGCGCGGATCACGTCGGCGAGGCTGATCTCGTCGGCCGGCCGCGCGAGCCAGTAGCCGCCGTCGGCCCCGCGCCGGCTCGCGACGAGGCCGGCGTTGCGGAGATCGCCGAAGATGTTCTCCAGGAAGTTCGGCGGGATCTCCTGCGCCTGCGCCACACGGTCGCCTTTCACCGGGCCGTCCCCGGCCGCGGCCAGCTCGACCGCCGCCCGGATCGCGTAGTCCGCCTTCGCCGAGACTCTCACGCATCCATTCTGCCGCCCCCGGCGTTGAACAACCGGTGCGTCGTCTGCGGCTCCTCCTCGTTCCCCTCCTCGCGCTCGGCCTCGCCGCCGCGATCATCGCGGTCGCCGGCTCGACCGACGGCCGCTCGTTCCGCACGCCCGACGCCGGCGCCGCGTGCCGGCTCTCCGGGACGACGCTCGTCTGCTCGAGCCTCGGCTCCGAGGGCTCCGTCGCACTGCGGGCGCACGCCCGTGCCCGCATGGTCAAGCGACTCCCCTGGTGGGACGGCCGGACGCCGGTGCTTCGTCGCTGGAGCCGCGACGGGATCTCCTGCCGCCTCTCCGGCCGCGCGATCCTCTGCCACGCCGGCGCCACGACGATCCGCGTCGACGCGGACGGGTTCTCCCGGGTGTATGGCGGTACTAGGCGTCGAACGCGTCGAGCAGGATCCGGATCTCGCAGACCTCGCGAAAGCCGAGCTGCGCGAGGATCGGGCGCGACATCGGGCCGGCCTGCGTGACGAGCACCGGCGTCCCGCGCGCGACGGCGTCCTGCCAGCGCGCGGCGACGAGCGCCCGGTACGCGCCTCGGCCGCGCGCCTCGGGCAGCGTCGAGCCGCCGAACAGGGACACAGCGTGCTCGCCGAACGCGGCGGACGCGCGGGCCACCGGCTCGCCGTCGAGGTACGCGAGGTAGACGACGTTGTTCGGATCGTGCTCCGGCCGCACGGCCGTGGGCTCGGGCATCCCGAACGCCACAGCGGCGATCCGCGCAGCAGCGAGGTGCTCGTCCGCCGACTCCGCGCGGCGCACCTCGAACTCGACCGGCGCCTGAGCGGGAGGCTCCGTCAGGACCATCCCGATCGCGAGCGGCGTCGGCTCGTCGTCGACCATCCCGAGCGCGAGCAGCCGGTCGACGAGGTCGGAAGGCGTCGCGCTGCTGCCCACCTCCCAGGTGCAAGCGGTGCGGCCGCGCGCACGGAGCAAAGCATGGATCTCATCGCGCAACGGCTCGACCTCGTCCGCCGTCAGCCGGAAGCGCTGCGCGACGTTCCAGCCCGGCTCGTCACCGCGGCCCATCCAGAGCACGAAACGTTCGTCGACGATCCGCTCGTCGGCCGGGCCGAGCGGCGTGTAGGTGTTCGCGTTCTCCGCGACTTCGAGCAGGACGTCGTCCATGTTCACTGGTAGAGCTTCGACCTCCAGGCGTCGCGGTAGATCCGTTTCAGGTCCTCGACGCGCGCCACGTACGCCTTCGTCTCCGAGAACTGGATCGGCTGGCCGTTCGAGCGCCAGCGGTCGACGTTCCCCTGGCCCGCATTGTAGGCGGCGAGCACCAGCTGCTCGCTGCCGTACTTGCGGAAGAGATTGTCGAGGTACCACGAGCCGTAGCGGATGTTGATCTCCGGGTCGTAGAGATCCTTCGTCCGGAACGCGTTGCCGTGCGTGCGGATCGCGATTCCGCGCGCGGTCGCCGGCGTCAGCTGCATCAGCCCGATCGCGCCCGACGACGACTTCGCGCCGGCGTGGAACTTCGACTCCTGGTAGATGACCGCGGCGAGCAGCGCCGGGTCGAGGCTGTGCCGCTGCGCGTGCACGCGCACGAACTCGGAGTAGCGCAGGGGATAACGGATGCGCTCGTACCACGGCGGGCTCGTCAGGTCGACGACCAGGAACGCACCTGCGATCACCGCGCCGAGCACGACGAGCGCGAAAAGCCTCCTCACGAAGATGAGAGCTCCGCCATGACCGATTTCACGAATGCGTCCAGTTCCTCCAGGGATCCTGTGTTCTTGTACGAGAAATCGGCCCGCTTCACCTTCTCGGCGTCGGGGATCAGTCGCGATTCCCGCCCCTCCGTCGCCACCTCCGAGCGCGCGCGGCGTAGCTTCGACGGAGCCGTGATCACGACCACCTTGTCGAACCGCGCGTCGCCGCCCGTCTCGTAGAGGAGCGGCACTTCGGTCACGCAGACGCGCGGTGCATCGTCGAGCCCCGCGAGCTGCTCACGCCACTGCAGGTACTCGGCGGCGACGAGCGGGTGCAGCAATTCCTCGAGCCAGTCGAGAGCCTCGCGGTCGTTGAAGACGACCGTCCCGAGCGCGCCGCGGTCGATCTCCCCGCCGGGGGCGACGACGCCGTTTCCCATGCGCGCGACGATCGCACGCTTGACCTCGGGCTGCCGGAGCAGGTGGTGGACGATCTCGTCGCTCGAGACCGTCGCGGCGCCGTTGCGCGCGAATGCGCGGAGCGCCTCGCTCTTGCCCGCCCCGATGCCGCCCGTGATCGCGACGGCTACGGGCCGGCTCACTCTTCCGCGGGAGCCGCCTCCGGCTCGGGCGCGGCGGGCGTCGCGGCGTCCTCCGGCTGCTCGGCGTCCTCGGGCTGCGCGGCTTCCGGGGCAACACCCGCGCCGGTCGCGTCGGCCTCGGCCGACGGGGTCTCCGGCTCGGGCTCGGCCTCCGGCTCGGGCTCGGTCTCCGGCTCGGTCTCGGACTCGGCCGCCGGCTCGGTCTCGGGCTCGGCCGCGGGCGCCTCGAACGTCTCTGCCGCCTCGGTCACGGGTGCCTCGGCGAAGACCTCTTCGGAGAGGTCGATCGCCGGACGCGGCGCCGTGTGCACGGACTCGCCGCCGTCGGCGCGCGGCTGGACGGGATCGCTGTCCTCGACGCGCTTCAGCGAGAGCGAGAGGCGGCGGCGCTCGCCGTCGACCTCGATGATCTTCACGTTCACCGGCTGGCCTTGCGAGACCACCTCGCGCGGGTTCTCGACGTGGTGCTGCGCAAGCTCCGAGATGTGCACGAGGCCTTCCACGCCGGGCAGGATCTCGACGAAGGCGCCGAACGTGACGACCTTCGTGACGCGACCCTCGACGACGTCGTTCTCGTGGTAGTTCTCGACCACCTGCTGCCACGGATCGCTCTGGGTCTGCTTGAGGCCGAGCGAGATGCGCTGACGGTCGCGGTCGATGTCGAGCACCTTCACCTCGACGGTCTGGCCGATCTCGAGCACCTCCGACGGATGGTTGACGTGCGACCAGGAAAGCTCGGAGATGTGGATCAGGCCGTCCATGCCGTCGAGATCGACGAACGCGCCGAAGTCGACGATGTTCGAGATCTGGCCCTCGACGACGTCGCCCGGCTGAAGCTTGTCGAGGATCTGCTGGCGCTGCTCCTTGCGCTCTTCCTCGAGCACGGCGCGGCGCGACAGCACGACGTTGTTGCGGGAGCGGTTGAGCTCGATCACCTTCGCGCGCAGCTCCTGGCCGAGGAACTCGTCGAGGTCCTGGACGCGGCGGATGTCGACGAGCGAGGCCGGCAGGAATCCGCGCACGCCGAGGTCGAGGATCAGCCCGCCCTTGACGACCTCGATCACGCGGCCGTTGACGGGGTCGCCGGACTCGGCGGCCTGCTCGATGTTCTTCCACGCGAGCTCGAAGCGCGCACGCTTCTTCGAGAGGATCAGGCGCCCTTCGGCGTCCTCCTTCGTGAGCACGAGCGCGTCGATCTCGTCGCCGAGCGAGACCTCGTCGGCAGGGTTCACCGAGCGCCGGATCGACAGCTCGGAGACCGGGATCACGCCCTCGGACTTGTACCCGATGTCGACGAGCACCTCGTCCTTGTCGACGCGCACAACGGTGCCGTGCACGACTTGCCCTTCGTTGATCTCGGGGAAGGTCGACTCGTAGTCGGGGATCAGCTCGCCGTCGGGCCCTTCGACCCAAACGCCGGGTTCACGCTCCATCAATTCGTTGCCAGCCATAAGCGGCCGCGAAGTATAGCCACGTTGCAGATACGTCCCGAAACCGCGTTCGGTTCACGGGGCGGAGCGGCCGCAGTGGCCGCCCCGCTCCCCGATCTCGTATCCGATCCACGTACTGAAAGCGGTTTCCGCACGCTCAGAGGGCGCCTGCGGCGCGGGTCAGAGTCGCGGCCTGCTCCGCGGTCAGCCAGCCGCCGGCCTCGAGGACGCTCACGAGACGCTCGTACGCCTTGACAGCTGTCGCTTTGCGTGCGGGCGTTGGCGCAGGCAGCACGCCGAGCTGCGCGCACGCGGCCTGCGCGAGCGCGTCCGCGACCTTACGGGCAAGCGGCGGCAGCCCTTGGTACCTCGACGACGACTGCACGTAGCGAACCGTCAGCGTGCAGAGGCTCTCCGCCGTCACGGTCACGTGAACCTGCGCCGTGTACGTCGTGACGCCGCCGTCCTTGTCCCGGATCCGCCCGGCAACCGTCTGCGTGCCCACGCTCCCTGCGGTGCACGTCCGCGACTGCTCGGCGCCGAATGCGCCGAAGCCGGATCCGCAGTCGAACGCAAACGTCAGGCTGCCGCGGTCGGCCACCGACGGGTCGGTGGGGTCGGTCAGCGAGATGTCGAAGGTGAAGCCGGTGAGCGCCTGCGCCGGCGCATGGAAGGTGGCGGTCGGCGCGACGTTCTCCACGTGCACGGTCGCATGCGCGACCGTCGAGGACGCGCCGTCGGACACCGTGACGGTCACAGGCACCTCCGCGGGCCCGTCGAGCTGCGCCGCGTCGAACGTCACGGTTTGCCCGGTTGCGTCGGGGTTGCCGTCACCGTCGAAGTCCCAGGCGAACTGCAGTGCGTCGCCGTTCGGGTCGGCGCCGGTGGCGGTCAGCGTCGTCGACCCGCCTTCGGGGACGGTGTACGGGCCTCCGGCCGACGCGGTCGGCGCGTCGTTCACGAGAAGGCGGAGCACGGACGGGTCGTGGTCCGACAACTGGTCGGCGAACTCGGCGTTGATGTGGACGACGTCGAGGGTCCGCTGCGTCACGCCGTCGCTGACGAGCACGTGGTCCAGCACCTGCGCGTTGCCCTCGAACTCGTAGCTGTAGCGCTCGTTCTCGGGCAGCGTGTCGATCATGTCGCCGAGGATCGGCGTCGCACCCTCGAGGATGTGGACGGTGTCGGAGAACTGGAAGTCGTTCAGGTCGCCGAGCACCACGATCTTCGCCGTCGGATCCGCGGCGAGAATCGAGCCGACGAAGTCGTGCACGACCTGCGCCTGCTGATGGCGCTGTGTCTCCGAACTGCGGACCGGCGGCTGGAAGCGGCCCATCAGCGGGTCGTCGCCGCCCTTCGAGTTGAAATGGTTGCCGATCACGAAGATCGTCTGGCCCCGGAAGACGAACTCGCCGGCGAGCGGCTTCCGGCTGTCGGTCCACGCTGGGTTCGTCGGGTCGACACGGCCGGGATCGAGTGCGAGGTGCGGCCGGCCGGCCGCGTCCGTCACGACGGACTCCGCCTCGGTCGAGCCGCCCTTCGTCGCGCCGGCGGGAAGGCTGACTCCGGCGGCCTCGTCGTAGAGGAAGGCGATGCGGATGTTGCCGCCGGGCTGGCCGCCGTCCTGGTCGTCGACCGGCGCGACGTAGGTGTAGCTGTAGTGCGGCCCGCCCGCGCGCTCGATCGCGGCGACGAGCGTGTCGAGCGTGACGTTCGACTCGACCGTGCCGTCGTCCGTCGCGCCGCTGTTGTCCTGTACCTCCTCGAGCGTGACGATCTTCGGCGAGCGGAGGTTCTCGACGATGCGGTTCGCGAGGCCGTCGAACTTCGTCGCGCCGTCACTCGGCGCAAGGTTCTCGACGTTGAACGTCGCGATCGAGAGCTGCTGCGCGGTCGCGGCCGCCGTGATCTCGCGCTGCAGCCCCGAGTCGACGCGTACGAGCGGCTGCGTCAACTCGAGCATGAAGTTGCCGAAGTTGTAGTCGAGCACCCCGACTGCAGGGCCGTCGAAGTGGTCACCCACGTTCGCGACCGGCGGCGTCGGGAGAATCTGGTCGTCGAGGATCACACGCTCGGGGTTGCCGTCGGTCGGCGTCAGGAGGACGCCCCCGCGCGGCGTGCGCGGCCCGGCGCTCGGCGTGTCGTCGACCACCGGCAGCTCGCCGAACGAGGTCTGCGGGCCGACCGCGACCGGGTTGTCGACCTGCACCCGCATCCCTTCGAGGCTCTCCCAGTAGTCGAGCCCGTCCTGGTCGGGGTCGAACGTCTGGCCGTTGCGCACGTCGCCGTTCGCGTCGTCTTCGATCACGGTGGTCGGCGGCGCCGCGTGCACGGGCGCGGGCAGCGCGTTGCCGTGCGACAGGACGCCGACCGTTAGCGAGCCGGAGAGCTCCGTCGTCGGCAGGTTGCCCGAGCTCGCCCCGCCGGGGATGAACTCGCTGATGCGGCCGTCGACGCGCGCGAGGTCGCCGACCGCGACCGCCGGAGCCGAGCTGGTGAAGACAAAGATGCCCTCCGAGGTCTCGGCGTCGGTGTCGGGCGAGGGATCCTGCATGTAGAAGCCGTTGCTCCGCACCCCGGTGACGATGCCCTGAACGTTCCGCACCAGCTGGCCCGAGAGCGGGGAGACCTGGCTCGCGCCCTGGATCGTGTGGATCCCCGTGACCGGCGCCGGCGTGGCGACCGTGAGAGCGATCGACGCGCTGCCGCTCCGACCTTGCTCGTCGGTGATCGCCGCGGCGAGCGACTTCGTGCCGGCGGTCGTGGCCGGGTCGACTGTCGCATCGAAGCTGAAGGTGCCGTCGCCTGCGGCCGCGTCGCCGTGGGTGCCGTCGTCGAACAGCGGCTGCCCCGAACCGCCACCGATCGGCGCCAGATCCACGCTGACGGCCAGCCCCGTGCTGGCGGGGTTCGCGCCCGGGCGCACCGCCACGGTGAGGAGCGTCGAGCCGCCGGCCTCGACCGTGTTCGGGGTGGCGGCTCCGCTGCCGGTCGGGCCGGTCGGCGTGGTCGAGCCGATGCACGTGGAGAGCAGATTCTGCGGGTCGCTGGGCGTGATCGCCTGGAAGTCGGCGGAGTTGTCGTCCGTGTCGACTCCGCTGCCCGAGCCGCCGCCGGGCTTCCGCTCGTACGAGTGGTTCGTGTTCGCGGCGCCGAGGCTCGCGAGGGGGGTTCCTTCCTTGAAGGCCGAGCCGGTCGAGAGGCCGACGGCGTCGATGATCGTCGCCTGGTCGCCGGTGGTGACGGCGATGCCTCCGTCGTCGGTGACGCCGGTGGAGAACGTCTGGTCGCCGGGAACGGCGCCGCTGTAGGTGGCACCGGTGACGAGATAGTGGCAGCCCGCCCCCAGGATCGTGTTCGCGGTGATCGTCGCGCGCGTGCTGACCGTCCCCGCGTTGTTCGAGCCGCGGATCAGAAGACCGCCGATCGGGACGGGCACCGTCGAGCGGTTGTAGAGCTCGATCAGCTCGTCTGCTGCGCCGGCCGGGCCGCGGAAGCGGAGCTCGCTGATCACGACGTCCGGAGATGCGGCCTGAGCCGTGCCTGCGACGGCTCCCGACAGTACGAGCGCGAGCGCTGCCAGCGCGACGAATACCCTCACAGTCAGACCCCCCTCTCGACGTGCGCCCACCCCCGCGGCGGCGCAAACGTGGCGACGATAGCCGAGCTCGGCGGGTTCGCCAACTCGAGTCACGCGACCGTAACCACCTCGCGTTGCGCGGCGTAGCCGCGGGCACGCAATCTGATTCAGCGAATCATCTGATTCGCTGAATCAGATTGCAGCCTTTCCGGGTCTCAGCTCTTCGCTTCGGCCCAGTTGTCGCCGACGCCGACGTCGACCGCGAGCGGCGGGTCGAGGTCGTACGCGCCGCACATCTCGGCGCGGACGAGCTCGCGCACCTTCGAGACCTCGACGTCGGGCACCTCGAGCAGCAGCTCGTCGTGGACCTGGAGGACGAGCCGCGCGCCTCTCCCCTCCTCGCGCAGCCGGCGCGCGATGCGGATCATCGCGAGCTTGATGATGTCGGCGTTCGAGCCCTGCATGACGAAGTTGACGGCCACGCGCTCGCCGAAGCCGCGCGTCTGGCGGTTCGAGGCGCGGATCTCCGGCACCGGCCTGCGTCGGCCGAGCAGCGAGGTGACGTAGCCGTCCTCTCCGGCCTGCTCGATCGTGCGGCCGATGAAGTCCTGCACGTGCGGGAAGCGCGCCAGGTACGCGTCGATGTACCGCTGCGCCTCCTCGCGCGGGATCTCGAGGTTCTCCGAGAGCCCGAAGGCGGAGATGCCGTAGACGATCCCGAAGTTGATCATCTTCGCGATCGAGCGCTGCGCGGGCGTGAGCTTCGCCGGCTCGACACCGAGCACCTCGGACGCCGTCGCCGTGTGAATGTCCTCACCGCGGGCGAACGCCTCGCGCAGCTTCGGCTCGCCGGAGACGTGCGCCAGGATGCGCAGCTCGATCTGCGAGTAGTCCGCCGACAGCAGCCGGTGGCCATCCTCGGCGATGAACGCCGAGCGGATCTCGCGGCCGAGGTCGGTGCGGATCGGGATCGACTGCAGGTTCGGGTCGGTCGTCGACAGCCGGCCGGTCGCGGCGACCGACTGGTTGAACGTCGTGTGCAGGCGGCCGTCGACCTCGGAGATGAGCGACGGCAGCGGCCGCAGGTAGGTGTTCAGCAGCTTCGACAGCTCGCGCCACTCCTCGATCACCGGAACCACCTCGTGCTCGTGCCGGATCGAGCGCAGCACCTTCGCGTCCGTCGAGTAGCCCGTCTTCCCCTTTCGCCCGGCGGTCAGGCCGAGCTGCTCGAAGAGCACGCGGCCGACCTGCTGGGTGGAGCCGATCATGAACTCCTCGCCGGCGAGCTCGTACGCCTTCGTCTCCAGCTCCTCGACGCGGTCGGCGAGCCGCGCGGTGATCTCGCCCATGCGGTAGGTGTCGATCTTCACGCCGGCCTGCTCCATCGACGCGAGCACCGACGTGAGCGGCAACTCGATCGTGCGGTAGAGGTCGGTCACGCCGCGCTCGTCGAGTCGCTGCAGGAGCGGCCCGATCAGGCGCCGCGGTGTCTCCGCGCGCCGCACGAGCGCCGTCGTCTCCTCGTCGGCAGCCGGCGTCGGGAGCAGCTCGACGCCGTACTCGGCCGCGAGGTCGTCGAGCTCGTAGCCCGCGCGACCCGGGTCGATCAGGTACGCAGCGAGCAGCGTGTCCTCCTTCGCGTCGACACGCAGCGCCTTCGCGTCGTGCACGACGAGATCGCCCTCGACCGTCGCGGGCAGCGCGCCGATCACGACCTCGTCGCCGTTCGCCACCGCCGCGCGGTCGGTGTCGGCCGCGTAGCCGACGACGCCGCGCAGGTCGAGCTCGCCCTCGCGCCACGGCACCTCGACGCCCGTCACTTTCATCGGCGCGGACGGCACGGCGGCGTTTAGCTCGTCGACGCGGTTGAGGAGCGCGCGGAACTCGAAGCGGCGGAAGATCTCCTTCAGCTGCGCGCGGTCGGGCGGATCGAGCACGAGCTGCGCCGGATCGCACTCGATGTCGAGGTCGCGACGCATCGTCGCCAGTTCCTTCGACACGCGCGCGACGTCGGCGTGCTCGGTGATGTTGCGGGCGCGGGCCGGCGAGAGCTCGGACACGTGCTCGATCACCGATTCCAGGGAGCCGTACTGCGCGATCAGCTGGCCGGCTGTCTTGTCGCCGATCCCGGGGACCCCTGGGATGTTGTCGCTCGTGTCGCCCTTCAGCCCGATGAAATCCGGCACCTGCTCCGGTGTCACGCCGTATCGCGCCTCCACGCGCTCGGGCGTGTAGACGTTGACGTCGGCGACGCCGCGCGGCGTCATCATCAGGCAGATGTTCTCGCTGCAGAGCTGGAACGCGTCGCGGTCGGTCGAGACGACACACGTCTTGATCCCCTCCATGTCGGCGCGCGTCGCGAGCGTCGCGATCACGTCGTCCGCCTCCCAGCCCTCGAACTCGAGGTTGCGGTAGCCGAACGCCTCGACGATCGGACGGAAGTGCGGGAACTGCTCGCGCAGCAGGTCCGGCATCTGCCGGCGGCCCTCCTTGTAGACGACGTCCGCCGCCTCGGCGGCCGCGGCGCGGTGCACCGGTCGCGAGTCCCATGCGACGGCGACGCCCTTCGGGCGATAGTCCGCCAGCAGCTTGAAGAGCATGTTCGTGAAGCCGAGCAGCGCGTTCGTCGGCTGGCCGTCGGTCGTCGCCAGCTCCTCGGGCAGCGCGAAGAAGGCGCGATAGGCCAGATTGTTGCCGTCGACGATGAAGAGCTCGGACTCGCGCGCGGGCGCGTCGTCGAGGTTGAGCTCGCCTCCGGTGAGCGTCTTCGGCATCAGATGTGCTGCCGGGTGGCCATCTAATGCCGAGGGTATCGTCCGGGCCTCATGGCGAAGCTCGAGATCCACCCACTTTCCGACCTTCGGGACGAGGCCGCGCGGCTGCTCGGCGAGCGTTACGCACGCCAGCGCGCCGCCGAGCCGCTCCTGCCCGAGATCGACGACTTCGCCGCCCACCTCCCCGACGACGAGGGCGTCGTCGCGACCCGCGACGGAACGGCCGTCGCCTACCTCGCCGGCGCCGTCAAGGGCGAGATCGCGACCGTCGGCTTCGGCGGCCACGCGGCGTCGGAGCCCGAGGCGCTCCGCGACCTCTTCGCCGTGCTCGCCGAGCGCTGGGACTCGACCCGCTTCGCGGTCGCGGTTCCGGCCGCCGAGGCCGAAGTGGCCGACGTCTGGTTTCGCCTCGCCTTCGGGTGCCAGTTCTTCTGGGCCGTGCGCGAGACGTCCGGCGGCGTAGCTGTACAGCTACAGCACACGGAAGTGAAAATTCGTCCCGGTACGCGGGACGACCTGGACGCAGTGGCCGAGTTCGACGAGATCCTCTGGCTCCTGCAGTCCCGCTCGCCGAGCTTCTCCGGCCTGAAAATCCCGTCACGGGCCGACTTCGTCGAGGAGTGGAGCGACCTCTGGGACGACCCGAGCGTCTTCGTCCACTTCGTCGCAGAGCTCGACGGTCGCACCGTCGGGCACGCCGTCCTCTACAGCCGCCCGGAGGGCGACCTGCGCGTGCCGCCGAGGAACATCGACCTCGCCCACGCGGCCACGCTGGACGACGTTCGAGGCACGGGCATCGGCCTCGCCCTGACCGAGCACGTCCTCCGCTGGGCGACTGCGCACGGCTACGAGTCGATGACGACGGACTGGCGCTCGGTCAACCTGCTGTCGTCGCGCTTCTGGCCGAAGCGCGGCTTTCGACCGCAGTACGTCCGCCTCTACCGTGCCGTGCCCTGATGCCCGCCGCGGCGACGATCGCGCTCTTCCTGCTCGCCGCCGTGGCGCTCGCCGTCGTGCCCGGGCCGGCGGTCGCCTACATCGTCACGCAGAGCATCGACCAGGGACGCCGGGCGGGCCTCATCTCGGCGCTCGGCGTCGCGACCGGCGGCCTCGTGCACGTCGCCGCGGCGACCGTCGGCCTGTCGGCGCTGATCGCGTCGTCGGCAACCGCCTTCACCGTCGTCAAGCTGGTCGGCGCCGCGTACCTGATCGGCGTCGGGATCCGCCGCATCCTCTCCGGGACGACGGCGGCGGCGAGGACGAGCCGCACGCGCTGCGCGCACCGCTCTCGCGCATCTACCGGCAGGGCGTGATCGTCAACATCCTCAACCCGAAGACGGCGCTCTTCTTCCTCGCCTTCCTGCCGCAGTTCGTCGATCCGGACCGCGGCGCCGTCTGGCCGCAGGTCGCGTTCCTCGGCACGCTCTTCGTGCTCGTGGCCGTGTTGTCGGACATGACCTACGCGTTCGTCGCCGACGCGATCGCCGGCCGGCTCCGGCGTAGCGGCACCGGCGCGAAGCTTCGGCGCTGGCTCTCCGGCGGCATCTTCATCGCGCTCGGGATCACCGCCGCGGCCGCCCGGCGCGGCACGTGACGCGCGTCCCGCTGCTCAACGACACGCGCGTCGTCGTCGCCGAGGCAGGGGAGGACGACCTCGTCCTGCGCCCGCCGCTCCCGCGGGAGTCGCTGCAGGACGTCGCGCAGGCGGTGCGCGACGCGTTGCAGTTCCCGCTCGCGGGGCGGCCGCTGGAGGAGCTGGTGAAGCGCGGCGGCACGGCGACGCTCGTCATCGAGCAGCCGTCGCTTCCGATCCCGTCCGTGCACGTCGGCCCGCGCCACGTCGCGATCGCGGCCGTCGCCGACGAGCTCGAGCGGCTCGGCGTGACGCGCACGACGATCCTCGTCGCCGGCGGGCTGATGCGCCGGACGACGCCGCGCGACATCGGCACGCTCGTCCCACCCGAGTTCCGGCGGCGCTTCAAGGGCCGCGTGATCGTCCACGACTCGGAGGCGGACGACCTCGTCGACCTCGGGCGCGAGGGGAACGTCGGACTGCGCGTCAACCCCGCCCTCGTCGAGACCGACGTCGTCGTGACGGTGACCGCCGCCGAGTCGGTGCTGCACGGAGGACCGGCCGCGCTGCTCGCGGCGAGCGGGCGCGAGCAGCTGCGCGCGGCGGGCGCGCTCTCGCTGCTCGAGACCAGCGGGTCGCAGGGCTGGCGGCTCGCGGTCGCGACCGAGCGGCGGATCGGCGAGCGCGTGCCTGTGACGGGGGTCTCGCTGGTGCTGAACGCGCCGCGCACCGCCGGCCCGTTCGCCGGGTACCCGTACGACCAGGAGTCGATCGAGCGGATGCTGCGCTCGCGCGTGCGGCGCATGTTCCAGCTCGCCCCCGGGCGGATGCGCCAGCAGTTCTTCGACCGGCTGCCGCGCGAGCAGACCGCCGCGGCGGTGTACGGCGGCACGCCGTCTGTCGCGCACACGGAGGCGCTGCTGCGCGGCACCGTCTTCAAGGGAGTCGAGCTGGAGGAGCCGCTCGACGCGATCGTGATCGGCATCCCGCCCACGACGGCGACGCTGCCGCGCGAACGCCCGAACCCCGTGAACGTCGCGTACATCGGGCTCGGCATCGCGCTGCGGCTCTGGCGAAACGCCCCTCCGCTCGCGGCCGGCGGAACGGCGATCCTCGTGCACCCGTTCGCGCGCCGCTTCGTCCGGCCGACGCAGACGCCGTACCGCGCGCTCTTCTTCGACGCGCGCACGACCGGAGACATCGGCGCGATGCGGGACGCCGAGCAAGCCGCGGTCGCCGACGCGAGGGCGATCTCCGATTACCGCGCGGGCCGCGCGTGCCACCCGCTGCAGCCGTTCGTCGAGTGGAGCGCCTGCGACGCGACGACGCATCGGCTCGGCGCGGTGCTGATCGCGGGCTGCCGCGACGCGCAGTCGGCCCGGCACCTCGGCTACGTGCCGGTGCACGGGCTCGGCGCGGCACTCGAGATGGCGCGCGGCCGCGGCGCGGAGCGAATCGGATTCCTGCTCGCGCCGCCGTACTTCCCAATCGTCGCCCCGTCCACGTAGGTTTCTTCCGTGGACGCGGTCATCGAGACGCGCGGGTTGACCAAGAAGTTCGGCGACCGCATCGCCGTCGACAGCGTCGACCTGACGGTGCCGGCCGGCGTGGCCTTCGGCTTCCTCGGCCCGAACGGCGCCGGCAAGACGACCCTGATCCGCACGCTGCTCGGGCTGACGCACGCGACCTCCGGTGAGGTGTCGCTCCTTGGACTGCCGCAGCCGGCCAAGCGTGCGGACGCGCTCGCGCGCGTCGGCGCGATCGTGGAGGAGCCGCGCTTCCACCCCCACCTGACCGGACGCGAGAACCTGTCGATCGTCGCCGCGGCGCGCGACCGCGCGTCCGCGGAGCGCATCCCGGACGCGCTCGAGCGCGTCGGGCTCACCGGGCGCGCGGGCGACCGCGTCAAGACGTACTCGCTGGGCATGCGGCAGCGGCTCGGGATCGCGCGGTGCCTGATCGCCGACCCCGCCCTGCTGATCCTCGACGAGCCGATGAACGGCCTCGACCCCGCCGGCATCCTCGAGATGCGCCGGCTGATCCGCGCCTTCGTCGGGGAGGGCCGGACGGTGTTCCTCTCGTCGCACCTGCTCGACGAGGTGGAGAAGACATGCGATTACGTCGCGATCGTCGACCTGGGCCGGGTCGTGCTGCAGGGCGCGGTCGGTGAGATCGCGGCGACCGGCGAGCCGTCGCTGGTCGTCGAGGTCGACGACGAGGCGCGCGCGCGCGAGGTGCTCGGACGCGAGCCGCGCGTCGCGAGCGTCGAGAACGACGGCATCTCGACGCTCCGGCTCACGCTCGGCGACGGGCTCCGCGCCGCGGACGTGAATCGCGCGCTCGTCACCGCGGGCGTCGCGGTCTCACGGCTCGAGCCGGCGCGCGCCACGCTCGAGGAGACGTTCCTCGCGATCACCTCGCGGCTGGGGGCGAACGAATGAGGCTGGTACGTGCGGAGATCCTGAAGCTCGTGCGCCGGCGCGGCCTGATGGCGTGGACCTTGATCCTCACCGTCGGCGCGGTGATCGTCGTCGAGGTGATCCTCGTCACGCTGCACGCCGTCAACCCGGAGCACCACGGGCCGGCAGGCGGTCAGGAGAACATGTCGCACTACCTCGACGTGCTGCTGGGGCTCGGCACGCTCGTAGCGATCATGGTCGGCTCGACCGCCGGCAGCCAGGACGTCGCGAACGGCGTCTTTCGCGACCTCGTCGTCACCGGACGCAGCCGCTCGGCGCTCTTCAACGTGCGCGTGCCCGGCGCGCTGCTCGTGCTCCTGCCGATACTGGCGGTCGCCTTCGCATTGGGCGTCGGCGGCGGCTTCGTCTTCGCGGTGGACCTCGGTCACCCGTCGGGCAAGGTGATCGGCGAGTACGCCGCGTACATCTTCGCCTCGGTCCTCATCAACGTGGTCATCGCGGTCGGGCTTACGTCGTTCGCGAGCTCGCGCGTCGTCGTCGGCGTGCTCGTTGCCTGGAACGTGCTCATCGGCCCGCTGCTGCTGCAGATCAGCAGCCTCGGCGGCGCGCGCAAGGCGATCGACGTCGCGGCGATCGATCACTTCGGGCCGGATCAGTACGTCAACGACAGCGTGACGATGTCGACCGGCGCCGCGCTGCTCGTGCTCGCAATCTGGATTGCGGTCTTCAACACGGCCGGCCGCATGTCGACCGAGCGCCGCGACGCCTGACGATCAGGTCTCGCCGAGGTACGTCTTGCGGACCTGCTCGTTCGTCTTCAGCGAGGCCGCGTCGTCGGCGAGGACAATGCGCCCCGTCTCGAGCACGTAGCCGCGATTCGCGGCGTCGAGCGCCATCAGCGCGTTCTGCTCGACGAGCAGGATGGAGGTTCCCTGCTCGTTGATCTGCTTGATGATCTCGAAGATGCGCTCGACGAAGATCGGCGCGAGCCCGAGCGACGGCTCGTCGAGCAGCAGCAGCTTCGGGCGCGCCATCAGCGCACGCCCGATCGCGCACATCTGCTGCTCGCCGCCGGACATGGTGCCGGCCTTCTGGTTGCGGCGCTCGTGCAGGCGCGGGAAGAGCTCGAAGACGCGGTCCATGTCGGCGCGGATGTCCGAGCGGTCGGAGCGCTGGAACGCGCCCATCTCCAGGTTCTCGATCACCGTCATGCGCGGGAAGAGCCGCCGGCCCTCCGGCGACTGTGCGATGCCGCGCTTCACGATCTCGTGTGCCGGTACGCCTGTGATGTCGCGGCCCTGGAAGCTGATCTTCCCCTCACGCGGGCGGTTGAGCCCGTTGATCGAGCGCAGCGTCGTCGACTTGCCGGCGCCGTTCGCGCCGAGCAGCGTCACGATCTCGCCGTCGTGCACCTGCAGCGAGATGCCTTTCAGCGCGTGGATCGAGCCGTAGTAGGTGTGGACGTCCGTCAGCTCGAGGACCGGCTCGCCGTTCCTCGCGTTCGCGGTCACGAGAGCCCCTGCCGCTTCATGTCCTCGACGGCGGCCTTGCCGAGGTAGGCCTCGATCACGCGCTCGTTCTGCTGCACCTCGCGCGGTGAGCCCTCCGCGATCTTCTCGCCGTAGTCCAGGACCGAGACGCGGTCCGAGACCCCCATGACGACGCGCATGTCGTGCTCGATCATCAGCACCGTCAACCCGCGCTCGTCGCGTACGTGGGCGACGAACGAGGTGAACTCCGCCGACTCTTGCGGGTTCATGCCCGCGGTCGGCTCGTCGAGGAGGAGCAGCTGCGGCTCCGTCGCGAGCGCGCGCGCCACCTCGAGCCGGCGCTGGTCGCCGTACGGCAGGTTCTTCGCGGTCGTCTGCCATTGCCGGCGCAGGCCGGTGTAGTCGAGCAGCTCCAGCGCGCGCTCCCGGGCCTCGCGCTCCTCGCGGCGCACGCCCGGCGTGCGCGCGATCGAGTTGAAGAGGCTCGCCTTCAAGCGCGAGTGCATACCGACGAGCACGTTCTCCATCGCCGTCATGTTCTGGAAGAGGCGGATGTTCTGGAACGTGCGGCCCACGCCGCGCGCTGTGATGGCGTGCGGCGGCTTGCCGGTCACGTCCTCGCCGAGCAGCGTCACCTTGCCCGACGTCGGCTTGTACACGCCGGTGAGCATGTTGAAGAACGTCGTCTTGCCCGCGCCGTTCGGCCCGATCAACGAGATCACCTTGCCCCGCGGCACGGTGAAGTCGACGTCGTTGACAGCGACCAGGCCGCCGAACTCCTTGCGCACCGCCTCGGCGACGAGGACGTTGCCGTCGGTCGCGGTCGCCGTCACCCGGCCTCCGCGCCCGCGTGCTGGACGTCGTAGAGGTACTGGTCGTGCTGCACGTCTTCGTGCATCTCGGCCGCGATGCGTCGTGACGGGATCAGGCCCTCCGGTCTGAAGAGCATCACCAGCAGGATGATCAGCCCGTAGATGCCGGACGCGTACAGCGGCACGTCGATGTTCGGGTGCCAGCCGCCGACGTGCACGTTGGCGTTGACCCAGGCGCCGGTGTTCGCGAGCCCTTCTCGGTCCAGGTAGGCGAGGAACCCCGCGCCGACGATCACCCCCCAGATGTTCCCCATGCCGCCGAGGATGACCATGCAGAGGATGAACACCGAGATGTTGAAGAAGAAGTCGCCCGGGAACGTCGCGCTCTTGAAGTTCGCGTAGTAGGCGCCGGCGACGCCGCCGAAGAATGCGCCCGTCGCGTACGCCCACGTCTTCGTCCGCATCAGCGGCACCCCCATCGCGGCCGCGGCGGTCTCGTCTTCGCGGATCGCGATCCAGGCGCGGCCCGAGGCGCGAGTACTGCAGCCGGAACGAGCAGAAGACCGTGAAGAGCAGCAGCATGATCGCGGTCCAGAAGAAGACGTCGGTCGACTGGACCTGGTGGCCGAGCACCGTCTTGCTGCAGCACGCGAGGTAGCTCGCAGGCAGGAAGCCGCCGGTCGCGTCGGACACGGTGCTGCCGAAGCCGATCGAGTCCAGCGGCGTGATCCCGTTCGGGCCGTTCGTCAGGTTGAAGCCCGTGCCGAAGAAGTTGTCGCCGTTGCGCGCGATCTGCGGCAGGATCTCGCCGAAGCCGAGCGTCACGATCGCGAGGTAGTCACCACGGAGGCGCAGCGTCGGCAGGCCGATCAGGATCCCGGCGAGCGCCGCCACGGCCCCCGCCAGGGGGATCAGCAGCCAGACCGAGATGTGGATGCCCGGCAGGTCGGGCGTGATCCCCACCGCACCGAAATGCAGGTTGTGCGTCGAGAACTGCAGTGACGAGAACCACGCTGCCGTGTACGCGCCCATCGCGTAGAACGCGACGTACCCGAGGTCGAGGAGGCCCGCGTAGCCGACGACGATGTTCAGGCCGACGGCCATCATGATGAAGACGAGCATCACGACGCCCGTCGCCACGTCCGGCCACGCGCCGAACACCGGGATCGTGAACATCTTCGGCTGGTAGAAGGGATAGAGGACGGCGAGCGTGATCGCGATCGCCGGCATCGCACGCCCGCGGTACTGCTTCGGGATCCAGAAGACCGCGAACGCGATCGCGAGGGTGACCGACAGCGACGGCTCGGGCACGAGGAAGATCGCGATCAGGATCGCCTGTGCGACCAGCCGCCACGGGAGCGGCGGCAGGCGGTACGCCCAGTAGATCGCCGCGATCGTGAGCACCGCGTAGCCGAGCGAGTGGTCCAGGAAGAAGAGGACGATCGCGAGCAGGATCTCGAGGCCGATCGCGATCCCCCAGCGCGTCCGGTCGGACAGCGTCCGGTAGCGAGGCAGGCCGTACTGCTTCCAGCCGGACGACAACGCCACGTCAGCCGCCTTCCGGCGTCCGCTCCCCGAGCAGGCCCTCGGGGCGGAAGACGAGGATCAGGATCAGGATCGAGAACACGATCGACTGCGTCCAGTCGGAGCCCGGCATGTGCCACGGGAGGCCTTCGTTCCAGGCCTGGATCAGGCCGATCAGGATCGCGCCGAGAACGGCGCCGGGCAGGTTGCCGATGCCGCCGAGCACCGCCGCCGTGAACGCGATCAGGCCGAGCTGGAAGCCCTGGTCGAACCGGACGGTCGTCACGTAGAGCGAGTAGCAGAGGCCGGCAGCGCCTGCGAGCGAGCCGGCGATCAGGAACGTGAAGGAGATCGTGCGGTTGACGTTGATGCCCATGATCGCGCGCGGCGTCCTTGTCCTGCGCGGTCGCGCGCATCGCCTTTCCCTGCCGCGTGCGCTGCACGAGCCACGTCAGGGCGACCAGCACGGGGATGGTGATCACGACGACGATCAGCTTGTTCCAGCCGTAGTCGACGCCGCGGAACGAGAACACGTCCCGGTGCGGGAAAACGTCCGGCGCCGTGATGTAGTTCGGGCCTTTCCACGCGAGGCCGACGTCCTGGATGATGAAGCTGACGCCGATCGCGGTGATCAGAGGCGCCAGTCGCGGCGCGTGTCGCAGCGGTTTGTATGCGATGAACTCGATCGACGCGTTGATGAAGCCGCAGGTGAGCATCGTCAGCACGAGCGTTGCGATCACGATCGGCACGGTGAGCGAGCCCTGCCCGTGATGCAGCCCGAAGAAGTGCGTCGCGTAGGTGATCGTGAACATGCCGCCGAGCATGAAGACGTCGCCGTGCGCGAAGTTGATCAGCTCGAGGATCCCGTAGACGAGCGTGTAGCCGAGCGCGACGAGCGCGTAGACGCAGCCGACCGTGATCCCGATCAAGGTCACCTCGACGAAGCGGGAGGGGGCGACCGTGAAGTTCTTCAGCAGGAGCAGCGCCCCCGCGATCACGACGATGATCCCGACGATCCCAGAGATACTCAGGCGCGGGATGCGCGCCCCGAGCGTCGGTGCGGAAGCGTTTGCTGCCACAGGTGAGGCGACTCTACTGCCTGTAGGAGAAAAGTCCTACGTCGTGTCCCGGGTTACGATCTGCTTGGTACGCGCCGAAGTGGCGGAACTGGCAGACGCGCCGGACTCAAAATCCGGTTCCCCTCGGGGAGTGTGGGTTCGATTCCCACCTTCGGCACTCGCGGGTCAGGGCGCGGGCGCCCGCGGACACGGTCGTGGGGTAATCCTGCGGCGCGTAGCTGCTCGTACTCCGCCCTAGACGGAGACCAAAGCGACAGGCGTCGGCCCCGGGCGCTCTCCTCGTGCCCCGCTGCGGCTTTCTTGTGCATCCCCGAAACGGGTTTGTTCGTGTGGACTATAGTTTGCGTCTCGCAGCTGACCGGGCGAGAGAGAGCGAGCAACCAATGAGGTGCGGCAATGGGGAAGGGGGCTCCCCGGCTTCGCACAATTCCGACGATCTGCGTCGCGCTTGCGACCTGCGCAGCGACGGCTGCGGTTGCGTATCCCCGCGCCGAGGCGTCGGCCTCGTCCTCGACGCGGCTGACCTCGAGGGAGTCGGCGCTGACCGCACGCGTCAACCGAGCGCGCGCGTCGCACGGCCTGGCGCCGCTGCACGTCGACCTGCGCCTCGTCCGCGCAGCGCGCAGCCACACGGAGGCGATCGTCTCGAGCGGCGTCTTCGAGCACGGCAGGTTCTGGGTCTGGATCGAGCGAGAGGGTGTGAGCGGAGGCCGACTCGCGGAGACGCTCGGCTGGAGCGCGCCTGCGGATGGCTCGGAGGCCAGGATCGTCACCGGCTGGCTCCACAGCCCGGGGCACCGCGCGATCCTGCTCGATCGCCGGCTCCGGGACGTCGGCATCGGTGTCCACGTCGGCCCCTTCAAAGGACAGCCGAACGCCGTCGTGGCGACCGCGGACTTTCGCGGACCAGCCTAATCAGGAGGGAGCAGTGATGAGACTGACCGGGTCTGTACTGGTCGCGGTGGCAGCCGCACTCGCGGCCACCACTGCGGCGAACGCGTCGCAACTCATCGACCGAAACGCGGCGCGCGCCGCGCTGAGCCTGAACGCGAAGGGCGAGGCGATGCTCAGCTACAGCGCCGCCGGCAAGCTCAAGCACGTGCTCGCGTGGGGCGCCGTCAACGCCCTGCCGCCGACGCGGGGCCGCGAGCAGGTCTCGTTCAAGCTCGACTACTCGGGCGGGTACGGCAAGTACAAGAAAAACGCCTACTGGAACAGCTTCGGCGGCTCGTGCAACGCCTACGACGGCCCGCCGCTCGCATGGAAGGTGGCCGCGTGCAAGGCGCCCGACGGCTCCTACTGGGCACTGCAGTCGTGGCAGCGCGGGCTGGCGAACTACGGCGTCCCGCCGACGCCGGCGCAGTCGGTGTTCGAGCTCCGGCTCTCGCACTGGACCGGCGACCTGCCTTTGCTCGAGATCTCGATGGACTGGTCGTACAAGAAGTGGGACCACCTCTTCGGCACGTACACGTACAACGGCGTCGGCGTGTACGGGTTCTCGTCGACCTCCGCCGGCCACCCGCTCGACTCGTTCGGTCGCAACATCTACGTCGACGTCTTCGACTCGGCGTACGGCTCCGGTTGGAAACGCGACAACAGCTTCCTGACGCACCGGTCGAAGGGGTCGTTCTGCTACGGCTTCTTCGCGCACGGCTCGCACCCGGCCGGGAACGGCACGAGCTACCGCGCCACGTCCGAGGGTCCCGGCGTCGCGCCCGACGTGATGTGGGAGGGCGACGAGCCCGGCGCCTACGACAGGGACGGCGACGCGACCGCCAACGCAGCGATCAAGGCGCTCGGCGACCGGATCTGCAAGCCGAACTGACGAATGGACGACCGGGTGGGCGCCTCCGGGCGCCTGCCGGCTTCCTTTCGGAGGAGAGCGAGTTCTACTTCTTGACGCGGATCTGGCCGCGGAGCTCGCCGCCGGGATTCGACTCGTGTAGAGCTGCACGTAAGCCTGGCCCGAGCCGAACGCCTTCGCGAGCGGACTTCCGCAGCAGCGTCGTCGCGCCCTGGCCGCTCTTGCACGGTTTGCAGAGCACGGTGATCGTCGAGCCGATCAGGCCGGGCTTCCCCTTGCGGAGCGTCGCGCCGGTCACCTTGCCGCTGAGCTTCGTGAACGCGAGCTTCCAGGTCAGCTTCATGTCCTTCTTCTCGACGACGTACGAGCCACTGAAGACGCCGAACGCCTTCTTCTTCGTGTGGATCGGCTTCGGCACCATCACGCGGGTCGTCAGGTGCGCGTTGACGCGTTGCGGCTTCACCTTGACGGCGACCGCTGCGGCGACGCCGGCGTACGCGAGCATCACGAGGAACACGGTGAGCAGGGCGAGCTTCTTCACCGATCCAACGTAACTCGGTTTCGCCGGGAGTTGGGACGATCCCCGACCTGATCTGGTCATTCGTTCAGGTCGGCGAGCCGGCGCGCCACCTGCGCCGCCGCCCGGGCGAGGACGGCCGCGGCCTCGGCGTCCCCGGCGACCGCGCTGCGCAGCCGCCCGCGCACGTCGTCCGCGAGCGCCGCGACCTCGTCGGCGCAGACCGCGACCTCGAGCGGCACGGCCACGATCCGCGCGCGGGTCTCGTCGGTGCGGTCGGCCATGAACGCGCGGTACGCGGCGGAGTCCTCGTCGGCGAGCTCCTCGAGCCGCGCGCAGAGCGCCTTCGCGCGCACGATCGTCGCTTCGTCGCCGGCGAAGCGGGCCGAGAGCTCTACGAGCGCGGCTCCGAGCGCGGCGGTCAGTGCGGTCGCGGCGCCGCTCGCCGGCGCCGGCGTCCGCTCGCCGAGCGCAGCCAGGAACTCGCCGACGGTGAGCTCGCTCAGTGCGATGCCGCTTCGACTCCGTGGCGGTAGAACGTGACCTCGGCCGGCGGGAGCGGCGTGTCGCCGCGGATCAGGTCGGCCGCCTTCTCGGCGACCATCATCACCGGCGCGTAGATGTTGCCGTTCGTGACGTACGGGAAGACGCTCGCATCGACGACGCGGAGACCGTCGACGCCGTGCACCCGCATGGTCGCGGGGTCGACGACGGAGTGCTCGTCGACGCCCATGCGCGCTGTGCACGACGGGTGCAGCGCGGTCTCCGCGTCGCGCGCCACCCAGTCGAGGACCTGCTCTTCGGTCTCGACCGCGGGGCCGGGCGAGAGCTCACCGCCGTTGAAGCGGTCGAAGGCCGGCTGCGAGAGGATCGCCCGCGCGGCGCGCACGCACTCGACCCACTCGCGCCGGTCCTGGTCGGTCGAGAGGTAGTTGAAGCGGAGCGCCGGGTGCACACGCGGGTCGGCGGAGACGATCCTCACCGAGCCGCGCGCGTCCGAGTACATCGGCCCGACGTGCAGCTGGAAGCCGTGCCCCTGCGGCGCGGTGCCGTCGTAGCGGACGGCGATCGGCAGGAAGTGGAACATCACGTTCGGGTACGCGACATCGTCGTTCGAGCGGATGAACCCGCCGGCCTCGAAGTGGTTCGTCGCACCCGGCCCCGACTTGAAGAGCAGCCACTTCGCCCCGACGAGCGGCCGGTTGCGCCACTTGTAGGCGGGCGCAACGGTGACCGGCAGCTTCGACGCGCACTGGACGTAGACCTCGAGATGGTCCTGCAGGTTCGCGCCGACGCCCGGCAACTGGTCGACCACTGATATATCGAGTGTCGACAGGTGGTCGGCCGGGCCGATCCCGGACAGCTGCAGGAGCTGCGGCGTGTTGATCGCCCCGCCGCACAGGATCACCTCCCCCGCCCGGATCGTCTCGCCGTTCGCGTGCACGCCGACCGCGCGCGTCCCCTCGAAGACGACGCGCTCGACGAACGTGCGCGTGCGCAGCTCGAGGTTCGGGCGCCCGAGCGCCGGGCGCAGGTAGGCGCGCGCCGCGCTCAGGCGGCGTCCGTTGTGGATGTTCCGGTCGAACTTCGCGAAGCCCTCCTGCCGGTAGCCGTTGACGTCGCTCGTCAGCGGGTAGCCGGCCTCCTGCACCGCGTCGAAGAACGCCTCGAACAGCGGTCCCTCCGCCGGCCCGCGCTCGAGCACGAGCGGCCCGTCTCCCCCGCGCCACTCGTCGGTGCCCGCGAGGCAGGTCTCCATGCGCTTGAAGTACGGCAGGCAGTGCGCGTAGTCCCATTGCTCCAGCCCGGGCTCGGCCGCCCAGCGCTCGTAGTCGAGCGGGTTGCCGCGCTGGAAGATCATCCCGTTGATCGAGCTCGATCCGCCGAGCACCTTGCCGCGCGCGTGGTAGATCCGCCGGCCGTGCATGTGCGGCTCGGGCTCCGACTCGTACTTCCAGTCGTAGAAGCGGTTCCCGATCGGGAACGAGAGCGCCGCGGGCATGTGGATGTAGAGGTCCCACCACGAGTCGGGGCGGCCGGCCTCGAGCACGAGCACGCGCGTCGATCGGTCTTCCGAGAGCCGAGCCGCGAGCGCGCAGCCGGCGGAGCCGCCTCCGACGATCACGTAGTCGTGGGTCACGAGACGACGACCGTCTGCAGCCCGGTGAACGCCTCCATCGACCGGTCGACGAACATCTCAAACGCCACGCGGGCTCACGTCGTCGAGGGCAACGCGCATCAGATCGCGGATCGAGACGATCCCGACGGGTGCGCCGGCGTCGAGCACGGGCAGGTGGCGGAAGCCGCCGTGGATCATCACGACGCCCGCCTGCTGCGTCGACTCGTCCGCGTCGACCGTCTCCGGGTGGTGGGTCATCCAGTCGCCGACGGTGCCGCCGATGTCGCCCGTCCCGGCCGCCCGCAGGACGTCGCGCTCGGTGAGGATGCCGACGAGGAAGCCCTCGGCGACCACGAGCGCTGCGCCGACGCGACGCTCCGTCATCGCCGCGGACGCGTCGACGAGCGACGTCTCGCGCGCGACCGTGAGCAGGTTGCGCGACATCACGTCGCCGACGACCGTCATCTCAGTCCCCGAGCTCCGTCCGTCGGCGGTCGACGTACGCCTTCAGCTCCTCCTTCAGGTCACCGTCGAGCTCCGGCTCCTCGTATTCCTCGAGCGTCCTGTCGACGATCTCGGACGCGCGCGCGGCCGAGTCCTTGCCGCCGTTGCGATTCCAGCGCTCGTAGTTCTCGGTCGACGAGAGCAAGGGCCGGTAGAAGCACTCGCGGAAGCGCTCGAGCGTGTGCTCCGCACCGAGGAAGTGGCCGCCCTGCCCGACCTCCTGGTGCGCGCGGAACGCGAGCGTCTCCTCGTTGATGTGCAGCGGCTGGAACATGTACTGCAGCATCCGGAGCAGCTCGACGTCGACGACGAACTTCTCGTAGCACGAGACGAGCCCCGACTCGAGCCAGCCCGCCGAGTGCATGACGAAGTTCGTGCCGGCGAGAAACGTCGGCCACAACGTCATCGCCGCCTCGTAGGAGGCCTGCGCGTCGACAGTCTGCGACGACGTGAGCGCTCCACCGCCGCGGAAAGGCAGCCCGTAACGCCGCGCGATCTGTCCCGTGCAGAGCAGGCCGACCGCCGACTCGGGCGTGCCGAAGCTCGGAGAGCCGGACTGCATGTCGGTGTTCGAGAGGAACGAGCCGAAGACGACCGGGCAGCCGGGACGGATCGTCTGCACGAGCGCGATCCCCGCGAGCGCCTCGGCCACCTGCTGCGCGAGCGCCGACGGCACGGACACGGGCGACATCGCGCCCATCAGCAGGAACGGCGTGATCACGAGCGCCTGGTTCGCCCGCGCGTACTCGAGCAGCGCAGACAGCATGCGGTCGTCGTAGCGCAGCGGCGAGTTGACGTTGATCAGCGAGATGACCGCGGGCGTCTCCTCCAGGGCCGATTCGCCGAAGACCATGCGCGCCATCGCGATCGTGTCGGCGGCGTTCGGCCCCGAGGTGACCGAGCCCATGAACGGCTTGTCGGAGAGCGTGAGCAGCGCGTAGACCATGTCGAGGTGCCGCGAGTCGAGCGGCTTGTCGTTCGGCTCGCAGATCGTCCCGCCCGGCGAGTCGAGCTGCGGGAACGACTGAGCGAGCCGGACGAGGTTCTCGAAGTCCTCGTACGTCGCCTCGCGGCGCTCGAGGCCCCGCCGCGCGAACGGACAGCCGTAGACGGCGCCGAACGCCATGTGCCTCCCACCGATGTGCAGCGTGCGATCAGGGTTGCGCGCCTGCAGGTCGAACTCGCGCGGCGCCTTCGCGACCTGCTCGACGATCCAGTCTGGGTCGAACCGCACGAGCTGCCCGTCGACGTCCTGACCGGCATCGCGCAGGGCGTCGACCGCCTCGTCGTGCAGGAAGTCGATGCCGAGCTCGCTCACGATCCGGCGCCAGCCGCGGTCGAGCTCCTCCATCGACGCGTCGTCGAGGATCTCGTACTCGGGAGCTCGTTGATCAGCAAGGGCAGAGGTTCTCACATGAGGGGCTTCGTCGATCGGGTGCGATCGGCGAGTGCGATGCAAGGACGCAGGGAGTGTTCATATCGGGCATATGGGCGCGACCGAGGACGCGGCAGCGCGCCGCCGAGCGCGGCCGAGCGGCACAAGCTCATCGTGTGAGAGCCTAGCCTCCTGGAGTAGACGCTCGAGCGCGTGCTCGAGAGCGGTGTCGCCGGTGTCGCGGATCTCGAGCGGCAGGCCGAGCTTCTCAGCTGCCGCCTCGGCGCGCACGGTGAGCTCCGGCGTGCGGCGCTGTGCGAGCCAGACGACGCGCTCGTAGTGGCGGAAGTAGTCCTCGCGCAGCTCCGGGTGGCGGTCGAGCCCGAGGCCGCGCCACACGACACGGTCGAACGAGCGCACGAGGAAGTCGGTGAAGTAGTACGTCGCGGGCTCGTGTGGAGCGCCGCCGAACAGCTCGTAGCAGTCGGCGCCCGGCAGCCGGTCGAGGTCGTCGAGCGCGCCGTGCGTGCCGCAGTCCGCGTAGGCGACGAAGTCGCCGCCGCCGGCTGCGTCGACGGCCGCGCGGATCCGCTCCGGCCGGTTGTGCAGCTCGGGCGGCAGCGGACGCACCTCGAGCTCCCAGCCGCGGCGCTTCGCGATCTGGTCGATGTGAAGCGCGAGCGCGCCGCACGCGACGACGACCTTGATCCGCTCCGTCGAGCCTCCGCCGACCTTCGTCATCCGGGAAACGCGAGCTGGTCGATGAACAGGTCGTTGAAGTCGGCGCGGCCGGAGAGCTCGACGTAGGCGACCTCGTCGAGCACGGCGTTCGCGGCCGCGCGCTCGGTGATGGAGAGCGCGGCGATCTTCGCGCCCTCGCCCGCGACGTTTCCGGCGGCGACGATGCGCGCGAGCGGCAGCTTGGGAACGAGCCCGATCCTCACGGCGCTCGCCGCGGTGAGGTACGAACCGAACGAGCCGCCGAGCAGCACCTGCGAGATCTCCTGCGGCTCGATCCCGAGGTCCTTGCAGAGGATCGTCCACCCGGTCGCGATCGACGCCTTCGCGAACTGCAGCTCGCGCACGTCCTTCTGCGAGAGGAAGACGTCCTCGTGCGAGGTGGAAGACGGTCTCCTCGCCGATCTTGTCGAGCCGGTCCGACGACCCCGCGACGAAGCGCCCCGAGTGGTCGAGGATGCCCGCACCGACGAGCTCGGCGACGGCATCGACGAGGCCTGACCCGCAGAGCCCGGCCGGCTCGACGTCGCCGATCACCGTGAGCTCGCACCTCCCCGTCCACGATCCTCACGCCCTCGATCGCGCCGTCGGCGGCGCGCATGCCGCAGCGGATCTGTGCGGCTTCGAACGCCGGCCCGGCGGGAGCGGCCGTCGCGAGCGCGACGGACGACGAGCCGAGCACGATCTCCGAGTTCGTGCCGACGTCGATGAAGAGCCGCGTGCGGCGGTCGAGCGTCAGCCCGGTGGCGAGGATCCCGGCGACGATGTCGGGACCGACGTAGGCGCCGAGCGCCGGGAAGAGCACCGCCGGCGCGCGCTCGTGCACGCGGAGACCGAAGTCGGCGGCGGTCGCCTCGGGCAGCCGCCGGCGCGGCGATCGTGAACGGCGCCATCGAGAGCGGCTCCGGGTCGATGCCGAGCGCGAGCTGGATCATCGTCACGTTCCCGGTCACGACCACCTCATATATCTCTCGCATATCAGTGGTCGACTCCTGGCATATCTCCTCGACCAGCTGCGCGAGCGTCTCGTGCGCGCGCGCCCGCAGCGTCTCGAGCGCGCCCGGGTCGAGCATCGTCGGCGCTGATGCGCGAGATCACGTCCGCGCCGAACGGCTGCTGCAGGTTCAGGATCGAGCGCACCGCGAGCGGCTGTCCCGTCTCGAGATCGAGCAGCGTGGCGACGACCGTGGTCGTGCCGAGATCGAATGCGACCGCGTAGCGGCGCTTCGAGGTGTCGCCGGGCTCGACGTCGACCAGCAAGTCGTCGACGATCACGGCCGTCACCTTCCAGTCGGAGTCGCGGAGCGTGCGCCCGAGCGCGCGCAGGACGGCGAGCGGCACGCGCGGCTCGACGTCGTCCATCGCCGCGAGCAGCCGCTCGAGGTCGGACGTCTGGTCCTCGAGCGTCGGCTCGGTCAGCTCGACGTACCGCTTCTGCACCGCGGGCCGAAGGATCACGTGCCGGCCGACGCCGGCGAGCGCCGCCTTCGGGCGCGTCTGCAGCAGCGGCACCTCGACGAGGAGGTTCTCGGAGGCGTGCGCACGGCAGGCGAGCCGCCAGCCGGCCTTCAGCTCCTCCGGCGTGAACGCGCGCGGGTCGACAGTCGAGATCGCCTGCTCGCCGCTCGCGACGCGCACCTTGCACTTCTTGCACGTGCCGTGGCCGCCGCAGGTCGAGTCGATCGCCACGCCGTTCCAGCTCGCTCCGTCGAACAGCGTCGTCCCGGCCGGGACGCGCGTCTCCTTCACGGCGCCGTCCGCCTGCTCGAAGACGAGCCGGACGCGGTCGGGATGCGCGTCCTCGAGCACGGGCTCGGGCTCCGGGACGGTCACGCCGCGGCGGCCGCCTGCTTCTTCCGGAACGCGGCGATCCAGCTCGCTCCCCACTCGTCGTGGCCGAGCAGGAAGTCGGTCGCGCGCACCGCCTCGACGATCTCCTGCGAGCGCGCATCCATGATCGCGCTCGTCAGGCCGTGGCTCTGCCGCGAGCGAGAGGAACGACGCGCCGAGCGTCTCGCGGCCCGGGAGCCCGAACGACGTGTTCGAGGCGCCGCAGGTCATGTTCACGCCGAGCTGCTCGCGGATCAGCCGTACCGTCTCCACGAACAGCGTGACGGCACGAGGCTCCGCGCCGACCGGCATCGCGAGCGGGTCGATGACGACGTCCTCGGGCGGAATGCCGTGGTCGCCGGCTGCGGAGACGATCTTCTTCGCGACTTCGAGCCGCCGCTGCGGCTCCATCGGGATCTCGTCGTCGTTGGCGAGCCCGATCACCGCGGCGCCGTGGCGCGCGACGATCGGGAGGATCGCCTCGAGCCGTCCGTCCTCGCCCGTGACCGAGTTGACGAGCGCCTTGCCCTGGTAGGCGCCGAGCCCCGCCTCGAGCGCCTCGATCACCGACGAGTCGATGCACAGCGGGACGTCGGTGAGCCCCTGCACGAGCGGGACCGCACGGCGCATCAACTCCACCTCGTCGGCGAGCGGGTCGCCGACGTTGACGTCGAGCATGTCGGCGCCGCCGGCGATCTGCTGCGCGACGTCGGTCTCGATGCGCGAGAGGTCGCCGTTCTGCAGCTCCGCCTGGAGCTTCTTCCGTCCCGTGGGGTTGATGCGCTCGCCGATCACGCAGAACGGGTGCTCCCCGCCGATCACGACCGTCTTCGTTGCCGACTGGAGGACGGTCTCCATCAGGCTGGGACGGCCGAGCGCCGCTTCTGAATCAGGTCCTTGGCCATGCGCACGGCGGTCGACGCGTCGGCCGCGTAGCCGTCGGCGCCGACGGCGTCCGCGTACTCCTGCGTGACCGGCGCACCTCCGACCATCACGATCACCTCGTCGCGGATGCCCGCCTTCTCGAGCGCGTTGATGTTCGCCTTGAACATCGGCATCGTCGTCGTCAGGAACGCCGAGAAGCCGACGACGTCGGGCTTGTGCTCCTGCACCTGCTGCACGAACGTCTCCGGTGCGACGTTGACCCCGAGGTCGTGCACGGTGAAGCCGGCGCCCTCCAGCATGATGTTCACCAGGTTCTTGCCGATGTCGTGCACGTCGCCCTTGACGGTGCCCATCACGTACGTGCCGATCGGCTTCGCGCCGGTCTCCGCGAGCAGCGGGCGCAGGATGTCGAGCGCTCCCTGCATCGCCCGCGCCGCGATCAGCATCTCCGGCACGAAGTAGTCGCCGCGCTCGAAGCGCGCGCCCACCTCCTCGAGCGACGGGATCAACGCGTCGTACAGCATCGCCTCCGGACCCGAGGCTCTCCTCGAGCCCCTTGTTGACGAGGTCTCGCACCTCCGGCGCGTTGCCGACGAGCGTCTCGTCGTAGAGGCCCTTGAGGATCTCTTCGTGGGTCATGCCGCACCTCGTTGGTCGTGGTTGCCGAGTCGCACCGACACCTGTCGCGCCTGCTCGAGCAGGGCCGGCGCGAGCTCGTCGATGCGGTCGCGGGTGAGCCGGATCGTCGGTCCGGAGATCGAGAGCGCCGCGACGGCGTCGCCGTCGGGGCCGAAGATCGGCGCCGCCAGCGCGGAGAGCCCGTGCTCGAGCTCGTCGACCGCGATCGCGTAGCCGCGCGTGCGAATCGCCTCCCCTTCGGGGTCGCGCGACGTGAACGCCTTCAGCACCTTGCCGTTGGCGGTCGTCTCGTACGGCACGCGCCGGCCGACCCAGTTCGTCCCGCCGACGAAATGGCGCGAGTCCTCCTGCGCGAGGTGCTCGACGCCGAGCGGCGTCGGCACGCCGAGGTTCACCGTCTCGCCGGACAGCTCGGCGAGCGTCTTCAGCGCGGGCCCGGCGAGCTCGGCGAGGCTCTCGCCGGCGTCGCGGTGCGCGAACCGAAGCAGCACCGGCCCCGGCGCGACGCGGCGGTCGCCGGCGCGCTGCACGAGGCCACGGCGTTCGAGCGCGCCGACGAGCCGGGACGTCGTCGACTTCGGCAGCCCGCTGCCGGCGGCGAGCTCGCCGACCGCGAGCGGCCGGTCGGACTCGACCACGCTGACGAGGAGCTCCGCCGCGCGGTCGATCGCCTGCGTGCCTGTCTCGGCCACGCCCATATGGTGGAACACGCGTTCCACGTTTGTCAAGTCAGGAGAGGCGCGGCGGTCGCTCGTGACTCGCGGCGCCATCGGATCACGCGCATCGAAGACCTGATCCCGGCGACGGCTCGATCACGACCGATACCCGCGCCAGAAGTCGGGTGCTCGCGGAGCTCGTCGACAGAGTCGATGGCTCACCTCGATCCTGACGCGCGGCAGGCTGTCGGAAGGCGACTGCGAGTCCGGCGTGTCCGTGAGCGATCGCCCTCTCCATGCCCACGTAGGTCGACGAGCTACGAGTCTCGACGAACCCGAGGTCGAGGTGCCAGCCCGACGCGCTACAGGCGCTCGGCGAGCAGCGTCGAGACGTCGACGACGCGCAGCTGCTTGCCGGACGCGCGCACGCCGTCGTCGAGCATGACGGTGCAGAACGGGCATGCGACGGCGAGCGTCTCGGCGCCGGTCTCCGCCGCCTCGCGCACGCGCTCTTCGTTGATCGGCGCCCCACGCTCCTCCATCCACATGTGCGCCCCGCCGGCGCCGCAGCAGAAGGTGCGCTTGCCGTTGCGCGGCATCTCGACCGGGCTGGCCGACCGCCGAGACGAGCTCGCGCGGCTCCGCGCGCACGTCGTTATGCCGTGCGAGGTAACACGAGTCGTGGTAGGTGATCTCGTCGTCGCCGGCCACCGGGTCGAGCTTCCCCTCGCGCAGCAGCTCCGCCAGCAGCTGCGTGTGGTGCATCACCTCGTAGCGGCCGCCGAAGTCCGGATACTCGTTCGCGAGCGAGTTGAGGCAGTGCGGGCAGCTCGCGACGATCTTCGTCACGTGCGCCTCGTTCAGCGTGGCGACGTTCTGCTCCGCGTACGCCTGGAAGACGTACTCGTTGCCCATCCGCCGCGCGGGATCGCCGGTGCACGCCTCGCGCGCGCCGAGGATCGCGAAGTCGACGCCTGCGCGCTGCAGCAGCTTCGCCGTCGACTCGGCCGCCTTGCGCGCCCGCTCGTCGTACGCGGCCGCGCAGCCGACCCAGTAGAGGACGTCCGGCGGCGCCTCGCCCTCCTCGAGCACACGTACGCCGAGGTCGTCTGCCCACGACGCACGGTCGCCCTGCGGCTTGCCCCACGGGTTCCCGACGCGCTCGACGTCGCGCAGCATCGACTCCGCCTCCTGCGGGAAGCTCGACTGCATCATCACCAGATCGCGGCGCAGGTCGACGATGTGGTCGATGTGCTCGATCGACACCGGGCACTCGTGCACGCACGCGCCGCAGGTCACGCAGTCCCAGACCATCTCCTCGGGCACGCCGTTGCCGACGATCGGCGACAACTCCCCGCCGGCGAGCAGGTTCGGCCCCTCCGCGAGCAGCTGGTCGCGAATGCCCATGATCACGAGCTTCGGCGAGAGCGCCTTGCCGGTCGCGTACGCCGGGCACACGTCCTGGCAGCGGCCGCACTCGGTGCACGAGAACGAGTCGACCATCTCCTTCCACGTCAGGTCGCCGATCGTCCCGACGCCGAGGCGCAGCTCTTCGTCGGGGAGTCGAAGCGCAGCGGCTCGAGCCGACCGCGGCGGCGCGTGCGCGAGAAGAAGACGTTGACCGCCGCAGTCGCGATGTGCAGGTGCTTCGAGTACGGCAGGTAGACGAGGAACGTCGAGGATCACGCAGCACGTGCGCCCAGTCGAAGCACGCGCTCGGAGACGCAGCGGCGCCGGGATGACATGCGAGACGGCGTTCGAGAGGAAGGACGCCGACGCCGGCCACTCGTTCAGGCCCGCCGCGATGCGCGCCGCGTGCCAGCCGAGCAGCGTCAGCACGACGAGCGCGATCATGCCGAGGATCAGGTCGGCCTCGCCGAGGTGCGAGCCGTCGAAGCGCGGCGGTCGCACGACCTTGCGGATCCAGAACGCCAGCGCGATGCCCACGAGGACGCAGACGATGAACACGTCGACGAGCGCCATGAACCAGCCCTGCGAGCCGAGCCACGGCAGCGACCAGTCGCGGTTCGACCGCAGCGATCATCGCCATCACGATCGTCGGGAAGAGGACGAGGAAGCCCCAGAAGATGAGCGCGTGCATCACGCCCGGCAGCAGGCGCTGCAGCAGCTTCTGCTGGCCGAGCACGATCGTCGCCTCGTTCTTGACGCGCCCCGGCACGTCGTCGAGGCGCTCGAGCGGCTTCGCCGCGCGCACGAGCCGCGTGAGGAAGCGCGCGCGACGCGCGAACAGCGTGCCGGCGACGGCGAGCGCCGCTGCGAGGGCGAGCGCGCCGGCCAGCGTCGCTATGTCGGTCGCGCCTTCCTGAGCTCGGCCGATGATCGCGGGGACGATCTCGTGCAGGTCGCCGATCACCGCGTAGTCGGCGTGAGCGAAGATCGTCGCCTCCGGGTCGGCGTTGATCGCGAGCAGCTTCTTCGCGCCCTTGCAGCCGGCGATGTGCTGGGTCGCGCCGCTGATCCCGCACGCGATGTAGAGGTCGGGCGAGACCTTCGTCCCGGTCTGCCCGACCTGGTCGGTGTGCGGCCGCCAGCCGGCGCTCGTGACGACGCGTGAGCAGCCGACGGCGCCGTCGAGCAGTGCGGCGAGCTCCTCGATGATCGCGAACCCCTCGCTCGATCCGACGCCCCGCCCACCCGAGACGACCACCTTCGCGTCGGCGAGCGAGACCTTGCCGCCGGTGTCGGGCGCGACGTGCTCGACGACGCGCACGGCGTCGCCGAGCTCCGGCGTCACCGTCTCGACCTGCGGCAGCCCGGTCGACGGGCGCGAACGCGAACGGCGCGCCCGTGAAGAGCTTGCGCTCCGAGTGGACGCGCGCCTCCTCGAGCAGCGTGCCGCCCCAGCGCTGGCGCGTCACGTCGTCGCCGCGCACGTGCGTCACGTTCGCCGCGAACGGCAGGTCGAGCTGCGCCGCGACGTGCGCCAGTACCTCGTTCCCGCGGTCGGAGCCCGGCCCGACGAGCGCGTCCCATCCGCGACCCGCGAGCTCACTCGCCCATGCCGCCGGCGCGTACGCGCCGTCGAAGCGGACGGCCGTCGCCGTCCCGAGCTGCTGCGCGAGCGCGACCGCCTGCAGCGAGAGCTCGCCGTCGTCCTCGACGAGGACGAGAACGTTCATGCGACTCCCAGCTTCTGCATCACCTCGACGACCGCAGGCGCCGCGTCGGGGCCGTGGCCGAGGATCTCCGCCTGCTTGCCCTGGCCCTCCGGCACGACGAGGCGCAGCTTCTCGAGCTTCGACGTGGGCCGCTCGACCGGGCGCGCGTCCACAGGCTTGCGGTTCGCGCGCAGCTTCGCCGGCACCGACGGGTAGCGCGGCAGGTTCAGGCCCTCCTTGACGGTCACGACCGCCGGCAGCGGCACGTCGTAGACGTCGCGGCCGCCGCGGCACCTCCTGCTCGCAGCGCGCGCGGCCGTCGGCGACGGTCAGGCCCTTCAGCCCGGTGACGACCGGCAGGCCGAGCGCGTACGCGACGCGGATCCCGACCTGGTAGTTGCCGGCGTCCGCGGACTCGTTGCCGAAGACGATCAGGTCGAACGGCTGCTCGCTCCTGCGATCGCCTCGACCAGCGCGGACGCCGTCGCCTGCGCGTCCCACTCCTCGTCGCTGACGAGGTGGATCGCGCGGTCGGCGCCGATCGCCATGCACTCGCGCAGCTGCTCCTCGGCCTCGGCCGGCCCGAGCGTGAGCACGACGACCTCGCCGCCTTGCGCCTCGACGATCCGCACCGCCTCCTCGACCCCGCACTCCTCGTGCGGCGAGATCGTGAAGCCGAGGTGGCGCGTCTGGATCGCCTGCTCGTCGTCGGTCAGCACCATCTTCCCGCCGGTGATCGGCACGCGCTTGACGCAGACGAGGATCTTCACGAGCGCACCCGCGTGTTCTCCGGGTCGAAGACCGGCGTCGAGTCGTTCGTCGCGACGGTGACCGGATACTGCTCGCCGAGGTACTCGACCAGCAGCTCCTCGCCGACGTTCGCGTTCTCCGGCGGCAGGTAGCTCATCAGGATGTGCTTGCCGATCGACGGGCCCGCGCCGGCGCTGGTGACGTACGAGCGGCGGCCGTGGGCGTCGACGAGCGGCCCGCCCCGCTTCGAGAGCACGGGCTCGCGGCCGAGCATGTAGCGCTTCGTCCCGTCGCTCGAGCGTGTGGTCGTCGACGGTGAGCGTGCAGAGGACCGCGACCGGGTCCTGGTCGCGATGCGTGACGTGCGCGCTCCTTGCCGACGAAGTCCGGCGTCTTGACCTTCCCCACGCCATGCCGGCCTCGACGACGTCGTAGTCGGCGTCGAGCTCGAAACCGAACGCGCGGTAGCACTTCTCGAGCCTGCCGGTCGTCCCGTAGACGCCGATGCCGGCGGGCACGAGGCCGTGCGGCTCGCCGGCTTCCCAGACGAGATCCCACAACCGCGCGCCTTGCTCGATCGGAACGTAGAGCTCCCAGCCGAGCTCGCCGACGTACGAGATGCGCGACGCGAGCACGCGCAGGGAGTCGAGCTCGATCGTGCGGCAGCTCGCGAACGGAAACGCCTCGTGCGAGACGTCGTCAGCGGTGAGCGAGCCCAGGATGTCGCGCGCGCGCGGGCCCCACAGGCCGAGCGTCGTCCAGGCCGACGTGAGGTCGGTGATCTGCGCGCTGCCGTCGTCGGGCAGGTGGTCGGCGTACCACTTCAGGTCGGCCATGCCGTGAGCGCCGCCGGTGACGACCCGGAACCGCTCGTCGCCGAGCTTCATCACCGTCAGGTCGCTCTTGAAAGTGCCGCTCGGCGAGAGCACCGGCGTGTAGACGACCTTGCCGTCCGCGACGTCCATCTGCCGCATCGAGACCCGCTGGACCGCGTCGAGCGCGCCCGGCCCGGTGACGTCGAAGATGCAGAACGCGGTCAGGTCGAAGATCGCCGCGCGCTCGCGCATCGCGAGGTGCTCGGCGTTGATGATCGGCGACCACCAGCGCGAATCCCACTCGGCCTCGCGGCGTGTGACGCGGTCACCGAACTCGTCGAGCAGCTTGGCGTTCGACTCGTACCAGTGCGGGCGCTCCCAGCCCGCGGCCTCGAAGAAGACGGCGCCGAGCTCGTGCTCGCGCGCGTGGAACGGCGAGAGCCGGACGTTGCGGTTCGACTCCCACTGCTCCGCGGGATGGACGATCCCGTAGGTCTTGTTGAAGCCCTCCGCCGCCCGCGACCGGACGTGCGTGCGCGACTTCTGGTGCTCGTAGAAACGTGCGATGTCGGAGGACTGCAGGTCGATCTCCGACTCGCCGTGGGCCATCCACTCCGCAACCGACTTGCCGACACCCGGCCCTTCCTTCACCCAGACCGCCGCGGCCGACCAGAGACCCTTCACCTCCGGCGTCTCGCCGAGGAGCGGCAGGCCGTCGGCCGTCAGCGAGAGCAGGCCGTTGATCGCGTACTTGATCCCGACCGACTCGTCGTTCAGCACGTCGGGGATCAGCTCGAGCGCGTCCTCCATCTGCTGCTCGAAGTCCTTCTCCGTGAACGGGAGCTCGGTCGGCGAGAGCGCCGCCTCCTCGTTCGAAGGGATCTCCTCGGGGTCGTGAAGGATCGGCCGGTGCGCGTACGAGCCGATCTCGAGGCCGCTTCCGTCCTGGCGCTCGTACATGTTCGTGTCCATGTCGCGCACGATCGGGAACTCGATCACACCCTTCGTGTCCCTGAAGTGCGGCACCGGGCCGACGTCGATCATCTGGTGCACCGCCGGTGTCAGCGGGATCGACGCGCCGGCCATCCGCGCGATCTTCGGGCTCCACACGCCGCAGCACGACGACGACGGTTTCCGTCTCGATGTCGCCGCGCGACGTCCGGATGCGCGTTGACGCGCCCGTTCTCGACGTCGATGCCGAGCACCTCGGTGTTCGCGAACACCGCGAGCGCGCCCTGCTCCTGCGCCCGCTCGCGCGCGATCGTCCCGAAGCGCAGCGAGTCGACGATGCCGACCGACGGCGTGTAGAAGCCGCCGAGGATCACCGACTCCTCGATGTACGGCACGAGCTCCTTGACCTGCGCCGGCGTCGAGCAACGACACGTCGTCGATCCCCCACGCCTTCGCCGACGCCATCCGGCGCTGCAGCTCCTGCATGCGCTCCTCGGTGCGCGCGACCTCGATGCCGCCGCTCTCCGTGAACACGCCGGCCTCTCTGTACTGACGCACCGACTCGAGCGTCAGCTGCGTCATCTCCTTCGAGTGGTCGACCGGGAAGATGAAGTTCGACGCGTGGCCGGTCGAGCCGCCGGGGTTCGGGAGCGGGCCCTTGTCGAGCAGGACGAGGTCGCTCCAGCCGAGCTCGCGCGAGGTGGTAGGCGAGCGAGTTGCCGACGATGCCGGCGCCGATCACGACTGCCCGGGCACCGGTCGGCCACTGATATGCCTCTGGCATACGACTGATATATCAGGTTTACAGGAGCGCCAGCACTTCGCGCATCGTCTGCCTCGAAGTGCTCGACGTGCGCCGCGCATCCGGTCGGCCGCGCGCGTCGCCCATGCCGCGCGAGATCGCCTCGAGCACGCCCTGGTGCTCCTCCACTGCGTCGCGGAGCGCATGCGTCTGCTCGAGCGCCATCAACCAGATCCGCAGCGCCAGGACGTAGTACTCCTCGAGCGTCTCCTCGAGGAACTCGTTGTGCGCGCTGCGGTAGATCGTCCGGTGGATCCGCTCGTCGAGGTCGATCAGCATGCGGTCGCTCCGGCGCCGGCCCGAGTCGAGCTCCTCGAGCAGTGCAGCGATTTCGTCGAGATCCTCCTCGGTGGCGCGCTCTGCGGCGAGTCGCGCCGCCTCGGGCTCGAGCACCGCGCGCACCTCGGAGATCCGGGCGAGGTCGCGGACGTCGACGGTCGTGACGAACATGCCGCGCCGCGGGAACACCTCGACGAGCCTCTCCTGTGCGAGCCGCCGCAGCGCCTCGCGCATCGGCGTGCGCCCGATCCGAGCCGCTCGGTGAGGTCGCGCTCGCCGATCGGATCGCCGGGTGCGTAGCTCGAGCGAGACGATCAGCTCGCGGATCGCGTAGTAGGCCTGGTCCGCAAGGGACGCGCTCTCGCCCTCCGGCGGCGCGAGGAGGCGAGCGGTAGCTGCCCTAGCCACACAGATATATTAGTCGTATCCTCGGCGTCGACCAGTCGACCGAAAGGATGAATTTGGATACGACGATGCCCTCGTCGCTCGAGATCGCGCAGGAGGCAGAGCTCCGCCCGATCACCGAGATCGCGGCAGCGGCCGGGCTGCTCGCCGACGAGGTCGAGCCGTACGGCCGCTACAAGGCGAAGATCGACCTGTCGGTGCTCGACCGGCTCGCGCGAAGCCCGACGGGAAGCTGATCGACGTCACCGCGATCACGCCGACGAAGGCCGGCGAGGGGAAGACGACGACCTCGGTCTCGCTGACGCAGGGCCTCGGCCACATCGGCAAGCAGGTCGCGCTCTGCCTGCGCGAGGCGTCGCTCGGGCCCGTGTTCGGCATCAAGGGCGGCGCCGCAGGCGGCGGCTACACGCAGGTCGTGCCCGATGGAGGACATGAACCTCCACTTCACCGGCGACATCCACGCGATCGGCGCCGCGAACAACCTGCTCGCCGCGATGCTCGAGGCGCACATCCTGCACGGCAACGAGCTCGGCATCGACCCGCTCTCGATCAGCTGGCGCCGCTGCGTCGACATCAACGACCGCGCGCTGCGCGACATCGCGATCGGGCTCGGCGGCAAGGCGAACGGCTACCCGCGGCAGACCGGCTTCGACATCACGGCTGCGTCCGAGGTGATGGCGATCGTCGCCGTCGCGGCCGACCTGCAGGATCTGCGCCGCCGGCTCGGCGCGATCACGGTCGGCAACACCTACGACGGCGAGCCGGTGACCGCCGAGGCAGCTGCAGGCCGCCGGCGCGATGACCGTGCTGCTCAAGGAGACGATCAAGCCGAACCTCGTGCAGACGCTCGAGGGGCAGCCGGCGTTCGTGCACTGCGGGCCGTTCGCGAACATCGCGCACGGCAACAACTCGCTCGTCGCCGACCGCGTCGCGCTGAAGCTCGGCGACTACGTCGTGACCGAGAGCGGCTTCGGCTCCGACATGGGGATGGAGAAGTTCTTCGACATCGTCTGCCGGCTCGGCAACCTCCGCCCCGACGCGGTCGTGCTCGTCGCGACCGTCAAGGCGCTGAAGCACCACGCGAGCGACCCGGACGGCGGCGCCGAGGCGATCGAGTGCGGAGCGCGCGAACCTCGCCCGCCACCTCGGGATCGTGCGCGAGTTCGGGCTCAACGCGGTCGTCGCGGTCAACCGCTTCCCGGGCGACACCGACGACGAGATCGAGCTCGTCCGGCGGCTCGCGCTCGAGCACGGCGCGTACGCCGCCGAGGTGAACGACGGCTTCACGCAGGGCGGCGCAGGCGCGGCGGCTCTCGCCGAGGCGGTGGTCGCGGCGGCCGAGCGAGCCGGCCGACTTCGACTACCTCTACCCGCTCGACGCCCCGATCGAGGACAAGATCGAGGCGATCGCGAAACGCGTCTACGGGGCCGACGGGGTCTTCCTTCAGCCCGCCGCACGCGCAAAGATCCAGATGTTCAACAAGGCCGGGCTCGACGGCCCTGCCGATCTGCATGGCGAAGACCCACCTGTCCCTCTCCCACGACCCGTCGCTCGCGAACGCGCCGACCGGCTTCACGGTGGGCGTCCGCGACCTGCGCGCGTACACCGGCGCGGGCTGGATCGTCGCGCTCTGCGGCGACATGCAGACGATGCCGGGCTACGGGAAGACGCCCGCTGCGTTCGACGTCGACATCGACGAGCACGGGGAGACGGTTGGCCTCTTCTAACGGGCAAGCACTCACCAACGGGGTCGCCACGCCGCTGATCCGCGCGCAGGGGATCTGGAAGATCTTCGGCAAGAACGCGAACAAGGTGATCGGCACGCCCGACGTCGACCTGTCGCGCGCCGAGCTGCGCGAGAAGACGGGCTGCGTCGCCGCCGTGCGCGACGTCTCCTTCGACGTCTACCCCGGCGAGGTGTTCGTCGTCATGGGGCTCTCGGGCTCCGGCAAGTCGACGCTCGTGCGCACGCTGATCCGGCTGATCGAGCCGACGGCGGGCCGCATCGAGATCGACGGGCGCGACGTGACGGCCGCGAGCCGGGACGAGCTGCTGCAGCTGCGGCGCCACACGTCGTCGATGGTCTTCCAGCACTTCGGCCTCCTCGCGCACCGCACGCGTGCTCGACAACGTCGCGTTCGGGCTCGAGGTGCAGGGCATCGGCAAGGCCGAGCGGCACGCGCGCGCGCGGGACGTGCTGAAGCTCGTCGGGCTCGAGGACGCCGCCGGGCAGTTTCCCGACGAGCTGTCGGGCGGCATGCAGCAGCGCGTCGGCCTGGCACGCGCGTTCGCCGTCGATCCGAAGGTGATGCTCTACGACGAGCCGTTCAGCGCCCTCGACCCGCTGATCCGCCGCGACATGCAGGACGAGGTGATCCGCCTGCAGCACGAGACGGGCAAGACGATGGTCTTCATCACGCACGACCTGCCCGAGGCGCTGCGGCTCGGCGACCGGATCGCGATCATGCGCGACGGCCGCGATCGTGCAGCTCGGCACGCCGGAGGAGCTCGTCGGCTCGCCCGCCGACGAGTACGTCGCGAACTTCGTGCGCGACATCCCGCGCAGTCACGTGCTGACGCTGCGCTGGATCATGCGCGAAATCCGCCCCGGCGAGGAGGACGGGCCGACGCTCGACGTCGCGACGACCGTGCGCAAGGCCGTGCCCGTGCTCGCGGCCAGCGAGCGTCCGGTCTGCGCGGTCGAGGACGGCAAGATCGTCGGCGTCGTCGAGCAGAGCGCCGTCCTCGAAGCGATCGCCGGCGAGGGCGACTGAGTCGTGGCCGTCGCCGACGTCGCCCACCGGATCCCGCAGTCGCTGCCGCGCGCCGTGGTGGCGCGGCCGGTGGGGCGCAATCGTGCTGGTCGTCGTCGCGATGGTGATCGCGTACCTCGGCTGGAAGAACCAGGCGCACTGGCCGGCGTGGCTGACGTGGAACTCGCTCGCGCCGCACCTCGACCACTTCCAGATCTGGCTGAGCGACAACCGCAACGTGCCCGACCCGAACCTCGTCTTCCGCGCGTTCAACGGGTTCGCGACGTTCCTCGACGACCTCGTCGCTGGCTGACGCGGTTCTTCCACTGGCTGACCTGGGCCGGGACCGTGGTGCTCGGGACGCTCGTCGTGCTCCGCTTCGGCGGCCGGCGCGCGGCGTTCGGCGTCGCTCGCCGCGTTCGCGAGCTTCGCGGCGCTCGGTCTCTGGGAAGACGACCGTCGAGACGTTCGCGCTCGTGCTCGCCGCCGTCGCGCTGTCGCTGCTCGTCGGCATCCCGCTCGGCGTGCATCGCCGGCCGCTCCGCACCGCTTCTACCGCGCGATCACGCCGGTGCTCGACGCGATGCAGATCGTGCCCGGCGTTCGCGTACCTGATGCCGGTCGTGATCCTCTTCTCGGTCGGCCCGGGCGCCGCGGTCGTGACGACGATGATCTACGCCGTCCCGCCGGCGATCCGCATCACGGCGCTCGGGATCCGCGGCGTGCCGACGAACACCGTCGAGGCGGCGACCGCGCTCGGCGCAACGCGCATGCAGATGCTGGCGAAGGTGCAGCTCCCGCTCGCGCGGCGGATGCTGCTCCTGTCGGTCAACCAGACGATCCTGTTCGCGCTCTCGATGGTCGTGATCGCGGGCCTGATCGGCGGGCAGGGCCTCGGCGACTCGGTCACGAACGGCCTCTACACCGACCCGGCGCTGGCGATCTTCGCCGGCGCGGCGATCGTGATCATGGCGATCGCCCTCGACCGCTCGACCGAGGCGATGGCGAACCGCACCGATCCGGCGCACCGTCACCTGACGGCGGAGAAGTCAGCGCCGCCTGCGGATCCAGTCGGCGATCTGCGCCGCGGTGTCGTCTTGACGGTGCTGCTCGGCCACGTGCTCGCACGCCGGTGCGCGACTGGACGCGCTGGACCGCCCAGGACTGGCTGCGCACGCTACGTGCAGAACGCGCTCGACTACGTGCAGAACCCCGACACGTTCCTCTTCCGCGACATCACGAACCCGATCGGGCAACTTCCTCGTCCAGTATGGCATCGAACCTCTGCGCAGCTTCTTCATGGAGACGCCGTGGCCGGTGATGCTGGTCGGGCTCGTCCTGATCGCCTACCTGCTCGAGCGGCCTCCGCCCGGCGATCGTCGCGTTCGCGATGCTGATCGTCGTCGGCCTGGTCGGCGAGTGGGCGAACGCGATGGACACGTTCTCGCAGGTGCTCGTCGCGACCCTGTTGACGGTGATCATCGGCTTCGTCGCTCGGCGTGTGGGCGGCCGAGAACCGGCACGTCGCCCGCGCGCTCCGACCGGTGAACGACGTGCTGCAGACGCTGCCGCAGCTCGTCTACATCATCCCGTTCATCTACCTGATGCCCGTGTCGGGCGTCCCGGGCGTCGTCGCGTCGGTGCTCTACGCGGCGCCGGTCGATGATCCGGCTCGTGCAGCGCGGCATCGAGGACGTTCCCCACGAGGCGGTCGAGGCTGCGACGTCGTTCGGCGCAACGCGGCTGCAGGTGCTTGTTGAAGGTGAAGATCCCGCTCGCGCGCGACGCGATCATGCTCGGCGTCAACCAGGGGACGATCATGGTGCTCGCCGTCGTCGTGATCGGCGGGCTCGTCGGTTCCGGCGACCTCGGCTACGACGTCGTCACAGGGCTGCAGCGCAACGCGTTCGGGCTGGGCGTCGTCGCGTCGGTCGCGATCCTCGCGCTCGGCATCACGCTCGACCGCGTCACCCAGGGACGCGTGCGGTCAAGGAAGCAGGCCTGAATTTGCAACCACGGAGGAGGCTCGGATGAAGGATCGGGTGAGAGGGCGCGGGATCGCGGTCGTCGCGGCGGGTGCGTTGATCGCAGCGGCCGCGGTCCTGGTCGTCGGCACGGCAGGCGCGAGCACGAAGGCGAAATGCGGCACGGTCACGCTCAACGAGCAGGCGTGGGCCGGGTCGACCGCCAATACCTACGTCGCGAAGGCTGCGCTCGAGAAGTACCTCGGCTGCAAGGTGAACATCACCCAGATCGCCGAGATCCCTGTCTACCAGGCAATCGCGAACGGCAAGACCGACGCCGTGCTCGAGGACTGGCAGCACGTCGACCAGTACAAGCAGTACGTCACCAAGCAGAAGACGGCGGTCCTCGGCTCGCCGAACGGCGTCGTCGGCCACATCGGCTGGTTCATCCCGACGTACCTGATGAAGCAGCATCCCGAGTTCAAGACGTGGAAGGGCCTGAAGGGCAAGGAGTCGCTCTTCAAGAGCCCCGAGTCGGGCTCGCAGGGGATGTTCCTCGGCGGCGACCCGTCCTACGTGCAGAAGGACCAGCAGCTGATCAAGGCGCTCGGCCTGAACTTCAAGTTCGTGAGCGTCGGCGCCGAGCCGGCGCAGGTCGCGCGCTGGAGCCAGCTGTACAAGCAGCACAAGCCGGTGATCTTCTACTGGTACACGCCGCAGTACCTGAACCAGGAGTTCCAGCTCTCCGAGGTGGCGCTGCCGAAGCGGTTCAAGGGCTGCCTCGACGACGCGAAGACCGCGGGCGCCGACGTCGAGCAAGTACAAGTGCGCGTACGACAAGACGATCATCGAGAAGGTGTTCAGCAAGAAGTTCGCGAACGAGCGGCAGTCCCGCCGTACACCGCGCTCTCGAAGTTCAGCTGGTCGAACGCCGACCAGGAGCTCGTCGCGAAGTGGATCGCGGGCGACCACATGAAGCCGGACAAGGCCGGCCAGAAGTGGGTCAGCGAGAACGCCGCGAAGGTCAAGAAGTGGTTCGGAAAGTGACCGACGGGCTCTGAGCCGGCTCTGAGCCGGCTCTGAGCCGGCTCAGACCCGGAGGGGCGCCCCGAGCGGGGCGCCCCTCGTCTTTTCGGGACGGGTCAACAAAACAGCGCGGCCGTGGATCATTGGCTCTAGATGGCGCTTCTTCCCGACCGGCGGCTCGGTGAGCTCGAGGCTCTCTACCGCGCGCGGCACTCGCACTTCGTCCGCGTGGCGCGCGCGATCACCGGCGATCCCGAGCGGGCGTCGGAGGCCGTGCAGGACGCGTTCGCCGATGCGGTGCGGGCACGGGCGCGCTTCCGCGGCGACGGTGCGCTCGAGGCGTGGGTCTGGCGCGCGGTCGTCAACGCGGCGCGCAAGTCGCTGCGGCGGCCGCTCGTCGAGGCACGGCGCGCGGTTGACGAGCAGACCGCGATCGAGCTCGACGCGCCGCCGACGACGCGCGCGCTTGCGCCGCTCGTCGCACAGCTTCCCGAGCGGCAGCGCCTCGTCGTCTTCCTTCGCTACTACGCCGACCTCGACTACCGCACGATCGCCGAGGCGCTCGGCGTCGAGGTCGGAACCGTCAGCGCAGCGCTCGCCGCCGCGCACGCGAACGTCAAACGCGCACTCCAGGAGGTGAGCGCAGATGGTCGACACGCTCCTTGACGAGCTCGAGCGGCTCGCGCCGCCCGTCCCGACGACGCCGGATTGGAACGACGTGCTCCGGCGCGGCCGCGTACACCGTGTCAGACGCCGCACAGTGGGGATGGCGGTGGCCGCCGCCGTGCTCGCGATCGCGGTCCCCGCCGTCGCCCTCAGCGGGCTGCTCGATCTCGTGCGCCCCGTCCCGGTCCTCCACTCCGCACAGCCGCTCGTCTCCGCCCGTGTCGGCAACGGCTTTTACGCGCACCTCTGGCGCTCGCGCTCGACGACCGGCGGCTCCTGCGTCTTCGCCACGTACAACCACGTCGCCGGAACCGCGCGCTTGCTGCCGCTGTTCAGCGGCGGCGGGGCGTGCAGCCGAAAGGGGGAGCTCACAGCCTCGCCCACGACGGCTGCGCACCCGCTCGCCGTCACGTTGAGCATCGAGCGCCGGCTCGGCGTGGCCCCGCGGCAGTGGGTGCCGCCCGTCGTCTGGGGTGCCGTCGACCCGGGCCTGCACGCAGCGCGCGTCGCCGTCGTCTGGCGCGGCGGCCGCCACGACCTGACGTTGAAGGAAAACTGGTTCGCCGGCGGCGGCCGCGGGCTGTTCATCCCGCCGCTGCGCAAGTTCCCGTTCTTCGTCGTCGCCTACGACCGCGACGGCCACGAGGTCGCACGCCGCAAGCTCGACAGCCCGACGCTCCTGATGGTGAACGGCTGGAAGGAGTTCACACGCCGGTACAAGGTGTGGAAGCGCACGCACCGCTAGACCGCTAGACCGCAAGCAGGGCGACGCCCGCCGCGACGAGCACCGCGCCCGCGAGCCGCGCGGGGCCGACGCGCTCGTGCAGGACCGCGCCGGCGAGGAGTGCCGCGATCACGACGCTCGTCTCCCGCACGGCGGCCACGGAAGCCGCCGAGGCGCGCTGCAGCGCCGCCAGCACCAGCGCGTACGCCCCGAACGTGCAGACGCCCGCGACGAGCGACGACGCGTTCACCGCCCGCCGCACGGCGTCGACGCCCTTCACGCGCATCACCGCACCGGCGTAGACCGCGGTGGGACCGAGCATCGACAGCTCGAGATAGCTGATCGGCTCGGCGTGCTTGATGCCCTCCTTGTCGACCAGCGTGTAGGACGCGATGCACATCGCGATCACCAGCCCGAACACGACGCCGAGCCGGTCGGGATGGCGCACACCGCGGACGAGCACGATCCCTGCCACGACGAGCAGCACGGCCACGACCTGCGTCCGGCTCGTCGAGCGTCCGAGCACCACGACACCGATCAGCAGCACGAGCACCGGCGCCCCGCCGCGGGCGATCGGATAGACGACTGAAAGCGGCACGAGCCGATACGCCGTCGCGAGCAGCGCGAAGTACGTGATCTGGAGCAGCCCGCCCGCCACGATGTACGGCCACACGGACGCCTCGACATCCCAGGTCAGGAGCGCGACCGGCAGGAACACCAGCTCAGCCGTCACGAGCGCGACCGCCGTCGCGGACTCGACGTCCGGCGCGCGCGCGAGCAGGATGTTCCACAGCGCGTGCACGAACGCGGCCGCGAGCGCGAGCAGGAGCGCCGTCGTCGACATGCGGTGACGCTACGCTCACGCGCGGATGCCGGTCGTGCGAGCAGTCGCCTTCGACTTCAACGGCACGCTCTCGAACGACGAGCCGCTCCTCGCGCGCGTCTACCAGGAGCAGTTCGCCGAGCTCGGCAGGCCGATCACCGAGGCCGAGTACTTCGAGCACCTCGCCGGGCACACCGACGAGGAGATGTACACACGCTGGTTCGGCCACGCCGACCCGGCGCTGATCCAGGACCGGATCGACCGCTACAACCGCCTCGCCGCCGACGGCCACACCGTCGACGAGGAGATGCGGGCCGCGGTCCTGTTCGCAGCCGCGCGCGTGCCCGTCGCCGTCGTCTCGGCGGCCGCCCGCAGCGAGATCGACCCGGTCGTCGACGCGGCCGGAATCCGCGACGCGCTGACCCTGATCGTCTCGCACGACGACGTGTCGAGCGGCAAGCCCGACCCCGAGTGTTACCTGACTGCGGCGCGCGCGCTCGGCGTCGAGCCCGCCGAGCTGCTCGTGTTCGAGGACACCGACGTCGGAGTCGCGGCGGCGAAGGCGGCCGGCACGCGGGTCGTCGGCCTGACGCGCACGCTCGGCCCCGAGCGGCTCGCGGCGGCCGACGAGCTCGTCGAGCGCATCGACATCCCGCTCCTGGAGCGCCTGCTGTGCTCGTGATCGCCCACCGCGGCGCGTCCTGGGACCTGCCCGAGAACACGCTCCCCGCCTTCGAGCGCGCGATCGAGATCGGCGCCGACTACGTCGAGTTCGACGTGCACAACGACCTCTCCGTCTCGCACGACCGTCCGACGTCGCGGCGTCACCTACCCCACCCTGGACGAGGTGCTCGACCTCTGCCACGGCCGGATCGGCGTGATGGTCGAGCTCAAGCGCCCGCGCCCGGACACGGTCGAGCGCACGCTGGACCGGCTGCACGACGACGACGTGCTGCTCTGCTTCCAGCGCCCGCCGCTCGAGCTCGCGCGGCGCCGGCGCCCGGCGATTCGCACGATGCAGCACGTCGGCTTCGGCGTCAGCATCCGACGCGCAGCGGGCGCCTGGGCGGCCGGCTTCCGGGACGACCGCGTGTCTCGCCGCGGGCTCGCAGGCCGCGCGCGAGCTCGCCCTGCGGACGGCCGTCTACACCGTGAACGACGAGGCGCGCGTGCGGGAGCTCGACGCGCTCGGCGTCGACGGCGTCTTTACGGATCGTCCGGATCGAGCGCTTCGAGCGCTGCGACGGCCTCCGGTGGGAGGCTGAGCAGCTTCGCGCCTTCGGACGGAATGTGCGCGACAACCGTCGCGCCGACCGGCAGCGCAGCCGCGCGCGCCGTCGACATGTCGGCGATCAGGCTCGTATTCGGGCCGCTGACCTTGAGCCGGGTCACCGGGCCGAGGAAGGTCTGCGTGATCACCTCGCCGTGGATCGCGTTTCCGTTCGCTACGGCGCCGTTCGTCGGCGCCTCGACGTCGAGCGACTCGGGACGGATCAGGAGAAGCACGCGCTCACCCTGAGGACGGCCGCGCGCGGCGTCGATCTGCAGACGGATCCCCACGTGGTCGACGTCGCCGCTCGCCGGATCGACCACGGTCGCGTCGAGCCGGTTCATCGTCCCGATGAACTCGGCGACGAACGGCGTGGCCGGCGCGGTGTACATCTCGGCGGGCGAGCCCATCTGCTCGATCACGCCGCCGTACATGACCGCGACGTGGTCGGAGACCGCGAGGGCCTCCTCCTGGTCGTGTGTCACGTAGAGCGTGGTGATTCCGAGCTCGAGCTGGATGCGGCGAATCTCCTCACGCAGCTGCACACGCACCTTCGCGTCGAGCGCCGAGAGCGGCTCGTCGAGCAGCAGCACGCGCGGCTCGATCGCGAGCGCGCGTGCGAGCGCGACGCGCTGCTGCATGCCGCCCGAGAGCTGGTGCGGGTAGCGGTCGCCCGCGTGGCCGAGCCCGACGAGCTCGAGCAGGTCGTCGACGCGCTTGCGGCGGTCGGCGCGGTCGCGGCCGCGGATCTTCAGGCCGAACTCGACGTTCTGGCGCGCGGTCATGTTCGGGAAGAGCGAGTACGCCTGGAAGACCATCCCCATGTCGCGCTTGTTGGGCGCGACGCGCGTGACGTCCTTGCCGTCGACCACGATCCGGCCCTGGTCGGGCCGGTCGAAGCCTGCGACGAGCCGCAGCGCGGTCGTCTTGCCGCAGCCGGACGGGCCGAGCAGCGAGAGGAACTCCCCCTCGCCGAGCGCGATGTCGATGCCGTTCAGCGCCTTGACGGTGCCGAAGTCGCGATGGAGATCCTGCAGCTCGAGAAAGGCCATCTAGCGTGCTCCCGCGATCATGGCGCCGCGTGCGCCGCGTTGACGTCCGACGACGAGCAGCGACAGCATCGCCGCCCAGGTGATACCGAAGCTGACCAGCGTGAGCGCCGCGGCCGGGAAGCCCTGCGTCTCGTTCACGAGCTGGATGTAGATCGGGAAGGTGTGGAACGCCGCGAGGTTCGCGATCGTGAACTCACCCATCACGATCGCGAGCGTGAGGAACGACGCCGCGAGCGCCGCCGCTCGGATGTTCGGGAGGATCACCTTCAGGAGCGTCGTCGACCAGCTCGCGCCGAGGCTCTGAGACGCCTCGGTCAGCGTGTGCACGTCGATCGAACGGAACCCCGCGTCCAGCGAGAAGAACATGTACGGGAATGCGAGGATCACGTAGGCGCCGGCGAGGAATCCCCACGGCTCCGCGTAGAACCAGCTCGGCGTGCCCTTGAACACCTGCAGCAGCCCGACGACCATCACGATCGGCGGGACGACGAACGGGATCAGCGCCAGGAACGCGATCACCGGCCGCAGCCGCGGCAGCTTCAGGTGCACCCAGTAGATCGTGGGCACGAAGATGATCAGGCTGATCACGATCGTCTCGATCGCGAGCAGGAACGAGATCTTCAGCGAGTGCCAGAAGTCGCCGCTGTGGATCACGAACGAGTAGTTGGCGGAGGTGCAGCACTTGCCCGTCTGGTTCGACTTGAGGCTGAAGACGAGCGTCGCGAACAGCGGGATCAGGAAGTAACCCGCGCCGAGCAGCAGCCAGATGACGGCCGAGATCGACACGCGCGGCCGCTTCACTTCGACCACCTCGCGGCCCGCCGCTGCAGCGGGATGTAGATCACCATCGTCGCGGCGAGCACGATGAACATCCCGAACGCCATCGCCTGCGCCAGGTGCGGGTTGTCGAGCACGTTGCCGCTGTAGTAGGCGCCGATCAGGATCGGGACGATGTTGACCGTGCCCGATGTGAGGCTGTAGGCCGTCGCATACGCCGCGAAGGCGTTGCCGAAGAGCAGGATCATCGCCCCGAGAATCGACGGCATCAGCACGGGCAAGCCGACATACCGCCAGAACTGCCATTGCTTCGCGCCGAGGTTCGACGCGGCTTCGCGCCATTCGCGCCGCAGCCCGTCGATCGCCGGGGAGATGACGAGAATCATCAGCGGCAGCTGGAAATAGAGGTAGGCGAGCTCGACCCCGAGCTTCGAGAACGGCGTGATCCCGTGCGCGCTGAGGTCGTAGCCGTGATTGCGGAGGAAGACCGTGACGATCCCCAGCGGCCCGATGGTCGCGATGAACGCGAACGCGAGCGGGATCCCGCCGAAGTTCGCGGCGACGCCCGAGAACGTCGTGAACGCGGAGCGGACCCAGCGCGGCGTGCCGTCGGCGAGCGCGGCGTAGGCGATGAAGAGGCCTGCGATGCCGCCGGCGAGCGCGGTGACGAGGCTGATCTCGATGCTCGTCTTGTACGCGTCGATGTACGGGTGGTGGAAGAGCAGCTGGACGTTCGCGACCGTCCAGCCCGACTCCTTGCCCTCGAACGCACCGAGGAGGATCGACCCGGCAGGCAGGAACAGGAACGCGATCGTGTAGGCGAAGAAGGGCACGGTCGGGACCCATGCCCACGAGAAGCGCCTCCGGCCGGACGCGGTGTCCGGCCGGAGGCCTTCGGATACGGCCTCAGCCGCGATGGCGCTAGCCGACCTTCGACGGCCAGTCGCTGGCGATCTGCTTGCTCGCCTTGGTCTGCTGGCCGATGCTCGCGAACTTCGCCTTCGCGTAGAGCGTGGGAGCCGGGAGCGCGCTCAGCAGTGACTTCGGCAGAACCTTGCGCTGGGCCAGGTCGTTGAACCGGGCCGGGTGCGCGAAGCCCTTCAGGTAGAGGATCTGTCCCTGGTCGGAGTAGATGAACTCCTGCCAGAGCCGCGCGGCGTACGGATGCGGCGCGGCCGCGTTGACCGCCTGCGCGTAGTAGCCGCCGTAGACGCCGTCGGACGGGATCGAGACCGCCCACCGCGCCGCCGGGAACTCCTTGATGTACGCGAGGTTGTTGTAGTCCCAGTCGATCGAGATCGGCGTCTGGCCCGAAGCGACCGTCTGCGGCGTCGTCCCGACGGGGATGTAGTTGCCTGCCTTCTTCAGCTGAGCGAAGAAGTCGATTCCGGGGCCGACGTTGTTCAGCGAGCCGCCGTTCGCGAGCGACGCGGCGATCACGCCGGAGACCGCCGAGTTCGACGAGAGCGGGCTGCCGTTCATGGCGACCTTGCCCTTGTACTCGGGCTTCAGCAGGTCCTTCCACGTCTTCGGAGGGTTGCTGACGAGGTTCTGGTTGTAGCCGATCGAGATGGCGCCCCAGTAGTCGCCCATCCAGAAGCCGCGGGTGTCCTTCATCGCCCGCGGGATCGTCTTGAACGTCGACGGGAAGTACTTCGCGTACAGGCCCTTCGTTCGCCCCGGAGATCGCGAACGAGACGCCGACGTCGACCGCGTCCGGCGCGCGCGAGTCGCCCTTCAGCGAGCGGATCGCCTCGTTCTCCTCGGCCGAGCTGCCGTCCGGGTTGTCGTTCGTGATCTTGATGCCGTACTTCTTCTGGAAGGTCGACATCAGCTCGCCGTAGTTCGCCCAGTCGGGCGGCAGCGCGATCGTGTTGAGCTTGCCTTCCTTCTTCGCGGCCTTGACGAGTGCCGCGAGCCCGGCCTTGCTGCCGTGCTCGGGCGGGGCGAGCCCGGCACGGCTCATGCCGAACGCGGTGCTCGCGCTGCCCATGATCGTCAGGCCGAATGCGGCCGCCGCGCTGCGCGGCAGCATCGACGACCGGCTCATGCCCTCTTCTTCGAGCTTCGCCCAGAACTCGACCTCTTGGGCCTCGTAGTCCTCCATGCAGTCCTCCCGGTCCGTGGTTCTCCCACTAGTGGATCACGCCAGGCTCCCTCATTTCAAGCTGCTCGACGTGGCTGATCTTCTGGGAACGAACGATGGCGTCGTTACGCTCCGGCTGTGACCCCGTTCGACGACGACGGCGTCTGGCTGCGCTGCGCCCTCCACGCGCACACCACGAACTCGGACGGCGAGCTGCCGCCGGAGATGCTCGTCCGCCACTACGACTGGGCCGGCTACGACGTGCTGGCGATCACCGACCACTGGGTGCGGACGGCCGAGCCGTCGACGCGGAAGCTGCTCGTGATCCCGTCGACCGAGCTGAACGCGCAGGCGCCGACGCGGGAGCACGACGCGCACGTGCTCGCCCTCGGCGTCGAGGCCGACCCGGTGCTGCCCGAAGGCGAGTTCGCGCCGCTCGCAGGAGGTCGTCGCCTGGATCGCGGACAACGGCGGCGTGCCCTACCTCGCGCACACCTACTGGAGCGGCCTCCGCACCGAGCAGTGGTGGGACTGCCCGGGCCTGCTCGGGCTCGAGGTGTGGAACACGCGGCTGCGAGCTCGAGCTCGGCCGCGGCGACGCGTCGATCCACTGGGACGAGGCGCTCGAGCACGGCCGGCCGTTCTTCGCGCTCGCCACGGACGACTCGCACCACCCCGGCTACGACAGCGGCTTCGCGTGGACGATGGGTGCGCGCGGCGCGAGCGCTCGCAGGAGGCGGTGCTCGACGCGCTGCGCGCCGGGCATGTTCTACGGCTCGACGGGCCCGACGATCCGCGAGCGTCGAGGTCGAGCGACGGCGACGTCGTCGTGCGCTGCAGCCCCGCGCGAAGCGTCACGCTCTACTCGCGGCCGGTCGCGCGGCGCGCGCGCGAACGCCGGCCGGCTCGGCTACCCGAACCACGCCGAGATCCTCGAGCGGAACGACGACGGCCTGATCACCGCCTGCGCGGCTCGAGCCGGCCGTACGAGCGCACCGTACGGCCGCGTCGAGGTGCTCGACGCGAACGGCAAGCAAGGCCTGGACGAACCCGCTGTGGACCGCGTAGCAGCATCGAGCAGCTCGGCTCGCGCGAGTTCGACCTGCTCGTGATCGGCGGCGGGATCATCGGCGCCGGGATCGCGGAAGCGGCGACGGCGCACGGCCTGAGCGTCGCGCTCGTCGACGAGGGCGACTTCGCGTCGCGCGACGTCGTCGCGCGTCGTCGAAGCTGATCCACGGCGGGCTGCGCTACCTGCAGACTGGGCGACGTGCGGCCTCGTCCGCGAGGCGCACCAGGAGCGCCGCGCGCTGATGAACGTCGTCGCGCCGCACCTCGTGCGCCGGCTGCCGTTCCTCTTCCCGCTCTACGAGGACGGGCCGTACCGGCCGTGGTTCGTGCAGCACGGGCGTGCTGCTCTACTCCGACGCTCGCCCGCGCGCGGCTGAACGGGCGCGTCAGCGAGGCGCGCGCGCTGCGGCTCGTGCCGCAGCTGCGCGACCGAAGCGCTCCGCTCGTCGCGCGCTCTACGCGGACGCATGGACGAACGACGGCCGCCTGACGCTCGCGAACGTCCGCGCGGCCGCCGACCGCGGCGCCGCCGTCCTCAACTACGCCGAGGTCGTCGCGCTCGACCGCGACGGCGCGGAGGTCGCGGTCGACGGCGAGACGGTCGCGCGTGCGCGGCGACGTCGATCGTGAACGCGACCGGGCCCGTGGGTCGACCACGTGCGCCGGCTCGAGGATCCGAGCGGCGAAGCCGTCGATGCGGCTGAGCAAGGGCGTGCACGTCGTCGTCGACGGCGGCGAGGACTGGGGCGCCGCGCTCACGATCCCGCACGACAAGGTGCGCGTCAGCTTCGCGGTCCCGTGGGAGGGGATGCTGCTCCTCGGCACGACCGACACGCAGCACGACGGCGAGCCGGAGACCGCACGCGTGACCGACGACGACGTGCGCACGATCCTCGCCGAGGCGGCGGTCGCCGTCGACGGCATCGGCCCGCCGCGCGCGACGTTCTGCGGGCTGCGCGTGCTGCCGGGCGGCGACGGGCGCGACCGCGAACGCGCGCCGCGAGACGGTCTACTCGACCGGGCCGACCGGGATGGTCAGCGTCGCCGGCGGCAAGCTGACGACGTACCGCCGGATCGCGCTCGACGCGCTCGACCAGCTCGGCGTGCGCGGACTCTCGACCGCCGGCCGCGGCCGCTGCCGGGCGCCGACGGGCCTCGACCGCATCGCCTGGCCGGTCGAGCTCGACGCGGCGACGCGCACGCACCTGCTCCACCTCTACGGCTCGCTCGCGCTCGAGGTGCTCGCGCCCGCCGCCGACGATCCCGTCGCTGCTCGAGCCGCTCGTCCCCGGCCGCCCCGACCTGCGCGCGCAGGAGCTCTACGCGCGCGACGCACGAGTGGGCGCGCACCGACGAGGACGTCCTGCGGCGGCGGACGACCGCCTGGCTCGCGGGCGAACCGGTGTCTGACACCGGTGTTGGCCGAGGCGCGGCCCCGTCCCTCGAACAGGTGTCAGACGCCACTTAGGATCTAGCGCATGCCTCCGAGGTACACACGGCTGACCCAGCCGCTCGTTCGTGACGACGGAGAGCTGAGGCCCGCAAGCTGGGACGAGGCGCTCGACCGCGCCGCGGCCGGCTTCCGCGGCGCGCTCGACCAGGGGACGATGACGGGCCTCTTCAGCTGCTCGAAGGCCACGAACGAGCTGAACTTCGCCGCGCAGAAGTTCTCGCCGGGTCGCGCTGCGCTCCAACAACATCGACAGCTGCAACCGAACCTGACACGCTCCTAGCGTCGTCGGTCTGGCGACGGTGTTCGGTGCAGGCGGCGGGACCAGCTCCTACGAGGAGGTGCGCGAGACGCGGACCTGATCGTGCTCTGGGGCTCGAACGCGCGCGAGGCGCACCCGATCTTCTTCCACCACGTGCTGAAGGCGGTGCACCGCGGCGCGAAGCTGTATCGTCGTCGACCCGCGCCGCACGCCGTCGGCGCAGTGGGCCGACCTCTGGCTCGGCCTCGACGTCGGCACCGACATCCCGCTCGCGAACGCGATCGCGCGCGAGATGATCCACGCCGGGCTCGTCAACGAGGAGTTCATCGCGCGCGCGACGACCGGCTACGACGCGTTCCGCGAGTCGGTCGAGCCGTGGACGCTCGAGGAGGCGGAGCGCGTGACCGGCGTCCCGGCGGACGGCGATCCGCGAGGTCGCGCACGCGTGCGGCAACGCCGCGACCGCGCGCAGCTCTGCTGGACGCTCGGCATCACCGAGCACCACAACGCGGTCGACAACGTCTTCGCGCTGATCAACCTCGCGCTGCTCGTCGGCGCACGTCGGCCGCTACGGCGCCGGCCTGCAGCCGCTGCGCGGCCAGAACAACGTGCAGGGCGGCGGCGACATGGGCGCGATCCCGAACAAGCTGCCGGGCTTCCAGGACGTCGAGGACGACGCGCGCTGCGCGCGAAGTTCGAGCGCGCGTGGGACGTGCACGATCCCGCCGAAGCACGGCCTGCACCTGACCGGCATGTTCGAGGCGATGGAGCACGGCGAGCTGCGCGCGCTCTACGTGATCGGCGAGAACCCCGCGCAGTCGGAGGCCGACCAGACGCGCGCGCGGCGGCTGCTCGCGGGCCTCGACCACCTCGTCGTGCAGGACATCTTCCTGACGAAGACGGCGGAGCTCGCCGACGTCGTGCTGCCCGCGTCCGCGTCGCTGGGCGAGGCGGAGGGCACGGTCACCTCGAGCGAGCGGCGCGTGCAGCGCGTGCGCAAGGCGCTCGACCCGCCGGGCGAGGCGCGCGACGACATCGAGATCGTCTACGAGCTCGCGCGGCGGCTCGGCGACGAGCTCGGCAGCCCGCGCGCGGAGGACGTCTGGAACGAGCTGCGAACGCTCTCGCCGATGCACGCCGGCATGTCGTACGCGCGCCTCGAGGAGCTCGGCGGGATCCAGTGGCCGTGCTGGGACGAGGCGCACCGCGGCGAGCAGTTCCTGCACGGGCGGCTGTGGGACGACGTCGTCGACGAGCCGGCGCCGTTCATGGTCGTGGAGCACTCGCCGCCGGTCGACGTGCTCGACGAGGACTTCCCGCTGCGCCTGACGACCGGCCGCCGGCTCGAGTCGTTCAACACCGGCGTGCAGACCGGCGGCTTCTCGTCGCCGCTGCACGTCGGCGGCGAGGCGCTGCGCGTCGTCGCCGGAGGACGGCGCGCGCTACGGCGTCGCCGACGGCGGCCGCGCCCGCGTCGTCGTCGCGCCGCGGCTCGGTCGAGGCGCCGGTCGCGTTCGACCGACACGCTGCGCCCCGGCCTCGCGTTCATGAACCTGCACTTCCCCGACGCGTCGACGACGAACGTGCTGACGATCGACGCGACCGACCCGAAGTCGGGCACGGCCGAGTTCAAGGCGACGGCGATCCGGGTGGAAGCGGTCTGCCTGACCTGCGGCTGCTCGAGGCCGAGCCGAGCGACGCCGAGCGCGCGGCGATCGACGCGGTGCTCGGCGCCGGCACGAGCGCGAACGGGCGCACCGCGCGCGACGACCGGACGCAGCGGCACCTCCTCCTCCCCGCGCTGCGCGCGGCGCAGCGGCGCGTCGGCTGGGTGAGCGAGGGCGCGCTCGGCTACGCGTCGCGGCGGCTCGACGTGCCGCCCGCGGAGGCGTACGGCGTCGCGAGCTTCTACGCGCTGCTCGCGCTCGAGGAGCGCCCGGCCGACGTCGCTGCACGTCTGCACCGACCTCGCGTGCCGCGCTCGAAGGGCGCGACCGTGCCCGCCGGGCGCGCACGCCTCGCCGTGCCTCGGCCTCTGCGAGCGCGCGCCCGCGGCGCTACCGCACGGTCGCGGGCGAGGCGCCGCGCGAGGAGCAGATCCCGGCTGACAGCGCCGCCGCTCCCGCAGACGGGCGAGCCGGGGCTGCGGCTCCTGCGGCGCATCGCGGCGGGCGTCGATCCCGAGTCGCTCGACGCCTACGTCGCGCGCGGGCGGCTATCGAGCGCTGCGCCGCGCGCGCGAGCTCGGCGCCGAGGCGGTGCTGCAGCGAGGTCGTCGACGTCGCGGCTGCTCGGCCGCGGCGGCGCGGCGTTCCCGACCGGCGTCAAGTGGGAGGCGGTCGCGAAGCAGCCTGCGCAGCCGCACTACCTCGTCTGCAACGCCGACGAGTCGGAGCCGGGAACGTTCAAGGACCGCGTCCTGATGGAGAGGATCCGTTCGCGCTCGTCGAGGCGATGACGATCGCCGCGTTCGCGACCGGCTGCGCGAAGGGCTTCGTCTACGTCCGCGCCGAGTATCCGCTCGCGCACGCGCGCCTCGCAGCACGCGATCGACGCTCGCGCGCTCGCGCCGGCCACGCTGGGCGACGGCGTTCGACATCGAGCTGCGCATCGGCGCCGGCGCGTACGTGTGCGGCGAGGAGACGGCGCTCTTCCAGTCGATCGAGGGCTACCGCGGCGAGCCGCGCAACAAGCCGCCGTTCCCGGTCGAGGTCGGCCTCTTCGGCAAGCCGACCGTCGGTGAACAACGTCGAGACGCTCTTCAACGTGCTCGACGTCGTCGCCGACGGCGGCGAGGCGTTCGCGGCGATCGGCACCGCACGACTCGACCGGGCACGCGGCTCTTCTGCGTCTCGGGCTGCGTCGAGCGGCCGGGCCTCTACGAGCTGCCGTTCGGCGCGACGCTGCGCGACGCTGCTCGATCTCGCCGGCGCCGCGCCGCCGAAGGCGGTGCTGCTCGGCGGCGCGGCCGGCGCCTTCGTCGGCCCGGACCAGCTCGACCTGCCGCTCACCTTCGAGGACACGCGCGCCGCCGGCGTGACGCTCGGCTCGGGCGTCGTGATCGTCTACGACGAGGGCGCGGATCTCGTCGGCGCCGTGCTGCGCATCGCCGAGTTCTTCCGCGACGAGTCGTGCGGCCAGTGCGTGCCGTGCCGCGTCGGCACCGTGCGCCAGGAGGAGGCGCTGCACCGGCTCGCCGCCGGCCGCGCGAACGGCAGGACGAGCTCGAGGTGCTCGCCGAGCTCGCGCAGGTGATGCGCGACGCGTCGATCTGCGGCCTCGGGCAGACCGCCGCGAACGCCGTCGAGTCGGCCGATCGCGAACCTCGGAGTCTTCGCGCGATGACCAGACGACGCTGCTCGCGGCACCGAAGCGGATGGTCGAGCTGACCGTCGACGGCGAGGCGGTGCGCGTGCTCGAGGGCTCGACGATCCTCGACGCGTGCCGGACGCTCGGCGATCGACACGCCGACGCTCTGCTACGGCGACACGCTCACGCCGGTGAACGTCTGCCGCGTCTGCGTCGTCGAGCTCGAGGGCGCGCGCACGCTCGTGCCGGCCTGCTCGCGCAAGGTCGAGGCGGGGATGGTCGTGCACACCGACTCGCGAGCGCGTGCGGCACGTGCCGCCGGCTCGTGCTCGAGCTGCTCGGCTCGTCGGTCGACCTCTCGACCGCGCCGGAGGCGCTCGCGTACATCGAGCGCTACGACGCCGAATCCGGCGCGCTTCGGCCCGGACGCAGCGACGGTCGCGCAGCCCGTGAAGATCGACAACGACCTCTACGTGCGCGACTACTCGAAGTGCATCCTCTGTTACAAGTGCGTCGAGGCCTGCGGCGACGGACCACCAGAACACGTTCGCGATCGCCGTCGCCGGCCGCGGCTTCGACGCGCACATCTCGACCGAGCTCGACGTCGCGCTGCCGGAGTCGGCGTGCGTCTACTGCGGCAACTGCATCGCGGTCTGCCCGACCGGCGCGCTGATGTCGAAGAGCGAGTACGACATGCGGCCAGGCCGGCACCTGGGACGAGGAGAACGCAGACGGTCGTGTCGACACGGTCTGCCCCTACTGCGGCGTCGGCTGCAACCTCGAGCTGCACGTGCAGGACGACCGAGTCGTCAAGGTCACATCGCCGCACGACCACGACGTCACGCGAGGGCAACCTCTGCATCAAGGGCCGCTTCGGCTACCAGTTCGTCCAGAACCGCCGCGGCTGAGGGGCGAACCAAGCACTTAGTGATGAGTCATCACTAAGTATTTGTTCGGCCCGGGCCGCGCTCCCGAGGGAGTCCGGAGGCTGGTTCACAGAGAAGCGCGGTGGGGTCGACCGGCGTCTCGCCGTAGACTCGACCGGTGCGCGTGCAGGTTCTCTACTGGCAGGAGATCCCTTCGCTCATCCGCGTGACGACGGACGACGGGTCGCAGCTCTCACGCCAGTTGCCGGCGTGGTTCCAGCAGGAGATCGACCGCGTCGCGATGGAGCAGGGGCTCGTCGGCAGCGACGCCTACCTCGAGCAGTGGGCGTGGCGCGACCTCGAGCCACGCGACGGCGCGGCCAACGACGTGCTCGACGCGGTCGAGGCCGAATTGACCGACCCCTAGAAGCGCCTATGCGCGGTACCGGAGCCCGTCGAGCGCGAGGTCGAGCAGGCGCTCCTTCTGCTCGGGATCGGTCGTCGGCACCATCGCGATCCCGGCGACCATGCGGCCGACGTCCTGGAAGTCCGTGTCGGGGCGCACGACGCCGGCGGCCTGCGCGCGCTCGATCAGCGCGTTGCCGGCACCCGCCAGCGCGGTCCGGCAGGCGAGCAGGACGTTCGAGTCGGGCGCCGCCTCGAGCAGCGCCTCGTTGAGCGCCCGCTTCGTCGCGGCGAAGCCGACGTACTGGTGCAGCCAGCGCGAGAGCGCGTCCCACGGCGGCAGGCCGGCGAGGTCCTCCGCCGCCCGCGCCATCGCCTCCACCTCGTCGACGTAGACCGCCTCGAGGAGCGCCTGGCGCGTCGGGAAGTGCCGGTAGAGCGTCCCGATCCCCACGCCGGCCCGCTGGGCCACGTCCTCGAGCGGCGCGGACGTCCCGACCTCGGCGAACGCGGCGCGCGCGGCCGCGACGAGCTTGTCGTAGTTGCGGCGCGCGTCGGCCCGCTTGGGGCGCTGGAGCTGCTGGATCTGCGTCGTCTGGATCTGTGTCGTCTGGATCGGTGTGGTCTCGTGCATCTCGTTTGACAAACGGAGGATACCTCCGTATAGTAACCGGAGGAAGCCTCCAGATCTAGTGGAGGCGTCCTCCATTTTAGCGCCAAATCCGCCCGAAAGGAGGCGTGCCGCCGCATGCCGTCGTCGCAACGCCCACTGCTCGCGATCGTGCTCGCGAGCTACCTGATGATCGTGCTCGACGTCTCGATCGTCATCACCGCCCTCCCCCAGATCCACGAAGCCCTCGGCTTCTCCGACACCGGCCTCTCGTGGGTGCAGAACGCCTACACGCTCGCCTTCGGCGGGCTCCTCCTCCTCGGCGCGCGCGCGGGCGATGTGCTCGGCCGCCGCCGCATGTTCGTGATCGGGATCGCGACCTTCACCGCCGCCTCGTTCGCTGCCGGACTCGCGCAGTCGGCGGCGTGGCTGCTGGCCGCACGCGGCGCTCAGGGCGTCGGCGCGGCGATTGCGGCGCCCTCGACGCTCGCGCTCCTCACCACAGCCTTCCCGGAAGGGCCGCAGCGGACGCGCGCAGTCGCGTACTACGGCGCGGTCGCGGGTGGCGGCGGCAGTGTCGGTCTCGTCCTCGGCGGGATCCTCACCTCCTGGATCTCCTGGCGCTGGGGCCTGTTCATCAACGTGCCGGTCGGGATCGCGCTCGTGCTCGCCGCGCCGCGTTTCCTGCCCGAGACCCCGCGCCGCCGCGGCCGCTTCGACCTCGCCGGCGCCGCGACCTCGACGCTCGGGATGACCGCGATCGTCTACGGGATCGTGCGCGCGGCGGAGACCGCATGGACGGACAGCCTGACGCTCACGACGCTCGCGTTCGGCGGCGTGCTGCTCGCGCTCTTCGTCCTCAACGAGCGCCGCGTCGCGCAGCCGATCACACCGCTGCGTCTCTTCGCGAGCCGCGAGCGCGTCGGCGCGTACGTCTCGCGCGTGCTGTTCGTCGGCGCGATGTTCGGGATGTTCTTCTTCCTGACGCAGTACCTGCAGGGCGTCGACGGCTACAGCCCGCTGCGGGCCGGGCTCGCGTTCCTGCCGCTGACGACCGTGATGTTCGCGATGGTCTTCGTCGTACCCGCGCTGGCCGCGCGCCTCGGCAACGCCCGCCTGCTCGCGTTCGGCGTGACGACCGCGTTCCTCGGGATGGCCTGGCTGAGCCGGCTCTCCGCCGACACGCCGTACCTGACCGGCATCGCCCTGCCGATGGTCGTGCTCGGACTCGGCGCCGGCGCGGCGTTCACGCCGCTGACCTCGTCCGGCGTCGCGGGCGTCGAGCCGGAGGACGCGGGCGCCGCGTCAGGCCTCGTGAACGTCGCGCACCAACTCGGCGGGTCGCTCGGCCTGGGCGTGCTCGTGACCGTCTTCGCCTCTGCGAGCCCCGACGGCGCCGATCCGCACGAGGTGCTCGCGGGACGCATCTCGAGCTCGCTGACGGTCGGCGCGACGATGCTCGCACTGGCGCTCGCCGTGGTCGTCGCGCTCGTCCGCCGGCCGCGGCCGGCGCCCGCCGAGCTGTACGTGCCCGAGCTCGAGGACGTGCCGACGGAGGCGGCGCGCGCCGCGTGAGCTCAGCCGCGTTCGACCTGCGAGCCTCCGACGATCGCGTCGCGGCCGTCCGGGTAGCGCACCCACGCCTTGTGCGTGCCGTCGTAGTCGGGGCCGAAGAGGATCAGCGTCGCCTCCTCGCCCGCGCACGCGGCACGGCTCGCTTCCCTCGGGTCGAGGCCGCGCCAGATGCGGATGAACGGGTTGTGCTCCCACTCGTCGCCGATCGTCGACGGCAGCGTGTGCCCGGGATGGATGCGCGTCTCGGGCGGCAGCGTCATCAGCCGGTTCATGATCGAGTCGCACCTGGTCGGCGTAGCCGGTCGGGCCGCCGCCCATCGTGCCGCCGACCGTTCCCTTGAAGAGGCAGTCGGCGGTGAGGCAGTCGGTGCCGTTCACGAGCAGCGCGGTGTGGTCGGGGCAGTGGCCGGGCGTCGCGAGCGCCTGGATCTCGAGCCCGCCGGAGCGGACGACGTCGCCGTCGGCGAACGTCTCGTCGATCGGCACGCCGGCGTCGCTTCGTCAGCGCGCTGCCGACGACCTGCACGCCGAAGCGCTGCGCGAGCCCGGCGACGTCGACGACGTGGTCGCCGTGCTGGTGCGTGACGAGGACGTGCGTGATCGTGATCCCGCGCTCGTCGACGAGCGCGAGCAGCGGCTCCTCGACACCGTTCGAGTCGACAGCACGCCGTGCCGCCGTCGCCGTCGGCGACGAGGTAGGCGTTCGACGTCCACTCTGGGTGCTCTGCGCGCTCGAGCGATCACGAGAACTCGATCACGCTCCGGATGCCGTCCTGCGCTTCCATCAGCTCGAAGCCGCGGTTCACCTCGTCGAGGGTGATGCGGTGCGAGATGAACGACTCGACGTCGATGTCGCCGGCGAGCCAGCGCTCGACGAGCTTCGGGACGCCGTCGCGGCCCTTGACGCCGCCGAACGACGAGCCGGCGACGCGGCGGCCGGTGATCAGGAAGCGCGGCACGATGTCGAGCGTCTCGCCCTTGCCGGCGACGCCCGCGACCGTGCAGAGCCCCCAGCCCATCCGCGCCGACTCGACCGCCTGCCGCATCACGCTCGACGTTGCCCGTCGCCTCGAACGTGTAGTCGGCGCCGAACCCGCCGGTCGACTCGACGATCTGCTCGACCGTGTCGGGGCCGCCGACCATCGTCTCGGTCGCGCCGTGCTGCGTCGCGAGCGCGAGGCGCTCCTCCGAGAGGTCGACGCAGACGATCCGCTCCGCGCCCTGCAGGCGGCAGCCGATCACCGCGCCGAGCCCGACCATGCCGGCGCCGAAGACGACGCACGTCGAGCCCGGCTCGACCTTCGCGGTGTTCATCGCGGCGCCGAGCCCGGTCGAGAGCCCGCACGCGAACAGCGCACGCGCCGTCGAGCGGCGCCTCCGGGGTTGATCTTCGCGAGCGCGATCTCGGGCATCACCGTGTACTCGGCGAAGGTCGAGGTGCCCATGAAGTGGCGGATCGGCTCGCCGTCGCGCGAGAGGCGCGTCGTGCCGTCCGGCAGGTAGCCCTTGTTCTGCTGCTCGCGGATCGCGAGGCAGAGGTTCGTGCGGTCGCTCAGGCAGTGGACGCACTCGCGGCACTGCGGCGAGAAGAGCGTCACGACGTGGTCGCCGGCCGCGAGCGAGGTGACGCCGTCGCCGACCTGCTCGACGACGCCGGCGCCCTCGTGCCCGAGCACCGTCGGCGCGTAGCCGGACGGATCGGCGCCCGAGGCGGTGTAGAGATCGGTGTGGCAGACGCCGCACGCGACGAGCCGGACGAGCACCTCGCCGGCGCGCGGCTCGCTCAGCTCGACCTCGCGGACGACGAGCGGCGCTCCGAACTCCTCGAGGACGGCGGCTCTGATCTGCACCGACGCGATCCTACGGTCGCGCAGTGAGCCCGTGCCGGGCGACCTAGAGGCTTGATGTGAAACGGGCGCACCCGTGGCTGGTGGCTCAGACGCGGCGCATCTCGCCCGGTGCGGGCTTGAACGTAGACACGGCTATGCCCTGCGCCCGCCCCGGGCGACCTGCTTGGTCTGAGCCATCCCCACGAGCACGCAGTTCCACATCAAGCCTCTAGCCGTCGAGCGGGTGGCGGGTTCGGAGCCCTGTGAATCGGTGGAAGTCGCGATCGGTCGTGACCCACTCGCTCCCGGACTCGATCGCCAGCGCAGCCAGATAGGCGTCCGCGATCAGGTTCCCGCGCGCGCCCGTCCTGCTGCAGAGGTCCTCGAAGATCGACCAGTGCCGCGCGCCAGGATGCAAAGGCGTCGCGTTCGGATGAGAGCGAATCGCGTTCGCGAACGCGAGCGCCACCGCGACCGGCGTGGGCCGCGCGAATACCCTGGGGTGCGTCACGATCCGGAGGAAGCCGCTCAGGACGAGATCGACGACTCCGACCGCCTGCCCGGCAAGCGTCTTCTTCGATCCAGCTTCGAAACTCGTCGTGCCGCTCCGCATCGGGCCGATGGGCGTAGACGAGGACGTTGACGTCGAGCGCGATCAGCCCTCGCGCTCCATGAGGTCGAGGAGTGACGCACTGTCGTCGAGGTCGACGCCGGGGAGCAACCCACCGTCGCCGTAGGTCGGCAGCTCCACAGGCCCCGAGAGCTCCTCGTCGGGTCGACGCGCGAAGCTCGCCCTGAGCGCATCTCCGATCACGGCGCTCAGCGTCCGACGTTCACGGGCAGCGCGCACCTTGGCTTCGGCGAGGAGATCGTCGGGCAGATCGACGGTCGTGCGCATGCATCAAAGTGTATCAGATACGCATCATGATGCGTCGCGCCGTGCTCGATACCCCGCCGCCCACTTCGCGTGATGCTGGCGCGCCCAGTCCTCGTACACCCACCCGCGCGTGATTCCCGTCAGCGAGTGACGCGTGCGTGGATGGATCACCGAGAGATACAGATGCCCGAGGAAGAGCACGAGCGAGACGTACGTCAGCCAGTCGTGGATGAGGATCGTCTGCGCGAACCGGAAGCGCGTGTCGCGCTCGCCGTACCAGAGGAGCGCGCCCGTGATCGCGAAGAGCACCGCGAACACACCCGTCACGATCGTGTTGACCTTCTGACCGGCGTTCAGCCTTCCCTGGGGCGGCCCACGGCGGAGCAGCCAGTCGCGGTCGTCGCGGTCGAACAGGTCGACCTCCCGGAGCGTCGCACGGAGGCTGCGACGGTCGCCGACCGCGACCACGAAGACGAGCGCGACGATCCACGCCACCGCCGTCCACACGTGGATCGACTTGAGGAGCGGCCGGCGGCCGACGAGCTCGGACAGGCTGGGCAGGTAGAGCGCGAGGCCGGTTGCGAGCAGAACGAGGAACGCCGCCGCGTGCACCCAGTGCACCGCGCGCTCGGTGCGCGAGAAGCGACGGAGGCGCGCCCTATCCGTAGCCATTCGACCGACCCACCCACGCGTTCTGGTCGTAGCCGAGCCCTTCCCAGTAGCCCGTCGGCTGCGACGCGACGAGCTCCATCCGCGTCAGCCACTTCACACCCTTGTAGCCGTACATCTCGGGGATGACCACGCGGGCGGGTGAGCCGTGCGCCCGCGTCAGCGGCTTGCCGTCCATCTCGTAGGCGAGCATCACGTCGGGGAGCGCCGCCTGCCGCAGTGTGAGGGAGTCGTTGTACGGCTCCTCCAGCGAGACGAAGCGGATCGCCCGTGCCGCGGGCAGCGGCCGCGCGAGCGCGAGCAGGTGCTCGAAGCGCACGCCCGTCCAGCGCACGTCCCGCACCGTCCACCCCGTGACGCAGTGGAACGTCGAGACCTGCCGCGCGCGCGGGAGCGCAAGCAGGTCGTCATAGCCGAGGCTGACCGGCGAGCGCACGAGCCCGGTGATCTCGAGCCGCCACGTCCGCGGGTCGAACACCGGCATCGAGCCCGAGATCGTGTAGATCCGCCAGCCCCCGACCGGAAGCAGGTCGCCGAGTGCCGATGCGAACTGCGAAGTGACCGGAGCGAAGATCCGTCCGGCCGGCTGCGCCCAGGCGAAGGAGGTCAGCCCGGCCGCGAGAAGGCCGAGGAACGCGCGCCTCCCGTACGGGCGGGCATCGGCGTCGTCGCTCACCTACCCCGACGGTAGCGCCCGCGCCGGGTCAGCCGCTCTCGCCTTCGAGGATCCGCTTCAGCCGCTCGAGATCCTTGCGGTTCGCGCGGGTCATCGCCCGCGCCATCATCGGCGCCGCGACCTTCGAGAAGCCCGCCGGCTCTCCGCGGTTGCCAGCGTCATGCGCGTGCCGCCCGCCGCGTCCGCCCACGTGTAGGTCGTCTCCATCGGGAACGGCCCGTCGCTGGTGCTCATCACGAGGCGCTCGCCCGCACGAGCTCCCGCACCTCGTAGGTGTACTCGAGCCGCCGGCCGAGGAAGCGCGCGACGAACGCGACCCGCGACCCGACGGCGAGCGGCCCCTCGCTCCTCCACTCGACCCGCTCGATGTTCTCGTACCACGCCGTCGCGTTGCCGGGATCCGACGCGTACGCGGCCACGTCCTCGCGCGGCCGCGCGATCTCGATCTCGCTGACGACGTCGACGGCCATCAGAACGCGAGCGTGCTCAGCCGCACACAGCGCCGGCCGAGATGCTCGGCCGGCTCGTGCCGGGCCTCGCCGAAGTCCCAGCGCTCCGAGCCGGCTTCGACGTGCACGTCAGCCGTCGAGCTCGCGCTCCGGCGCGGTCAGCTCGCCGCCGGCCGCGTCGCCGGTGTTGACCGTGCCGAGCGGCTCGATCAGGAGCAGCTCCACCTCCTCGTCGGCACGCGGGCAGTGCTCGACGCCGCGTGGCACGACGTACAGCTCGCCTGGCCCGACGACGACGTCGCGGTCGCGCAGCTGGATCGTCAGCTCGCCGCGCAGCACGATGAACAGGTCGTCGGTGTCGTCGTGCTTGTGCCACACGAACTCGCCGTGTGTCTTCGCGACCATCACCTTGTAGTCGTTCATGTGCGCGACGATCAGCGGCTTGAACGGGCCGTCGAGGCGCGCGAACGCGTCCGCGAGATTGACCTTGTCGTCCATCGCTCGAGCCTAACCGAGCAGGAACGCCGCGACTGCATCGCGTCCGCGGTTGTTGACCGCGCGCGACTGCACGGAGTGCCCGGCGCCGGGGACGATCACGAGCTTGCCCTGCGGCGCGCGCTTCAGCTCCTGCCTCGCCCACTCGAGCGGCGTCGAGAGGTCGTGGTCGCCGTTCACGAGCAGCGTCGGCACGCGCAGCTTGCCCGTCGCGAGCGGCGTCGGCGGCGTCGGCGACCAGGGCAGGCACTCGCCGATGAACCCGTTGTCGAGCGCCGTCCGGCGGTCGTACGGGAACAGATCGGCCGGCTTCAGGCGCGCGACCGCGCGTCGCAGCTTGGCCCGCCGCCCGGCGAGCGGCGCGGCGGAGCTCCCCCACGGGTAGCGCCAGTCGGCGCAGAGCGCGCTCGCGTGCAGGCCCTGGTCGAGGAATGGCGCCGGCGCGGCGTCCATCTGGTGCACCTGCTCGAGGAAGCTCACGAGACCGGCCGTCTTGCCGCGGCGCGCGTCGTGCAGGATCGACGGGACGTCGAACGCCGACCGGTACGTCGGGTCGAGGATGCTCAGCGCCGTCAGCGCATCGAGCAGCGCAGGCCCGGCGTCGTGCGCCTTGATCGTCGCGGCGAGGTCGTTCGCGCAGGAGTCGTTGCCGCACACGGCGTGGAGCACACGCCGGGTCGCACGGAACTCGGCGACGCCGAGGTCGACGAGCCCGGCGTGTGGCACGACGGAGTCGAGCACGAGGTGCGAGACGCGGTCGGGATGCGCGAGCGCGTAGCGCTCGCCGACGTAGGTGCCGTAGGAGATCCCGTCCACCGCCCACTTGTCGGCACCGAGCGCCTTGCGCAGCGCTTCCATGTCCGCGACGACGTCGTCGGTGCCGTAGAACTGCCGCTTCTTGCCGAGCTTGGCCGCGCACGCCCGCACGGCCGAGGGCGGGGGCGGGAAGAGGTCCGACGCGCCCATCGTCGCCTGCAGCTGCGCGCAGTCGAGCGCGCCCGCGCCGGTGCCGCGCTGGTCGTACATGACGACGCGGTAGTCGCGGAGCTCCGCGCCGACGATCCGCCCGACGCGCGGGAGCGTCGGCACACCTGGCTGTCCCGGGCCGCCGGTGAGCACGAGGAGCACGCCGCGCGGCGCCTTCACGTTGTCGGCCGCGCCGACCGCGAGGTGCAGCGTGCCGGGCGTTTGCCCCGAGCGGTCGAGCGGCACGTCGAGCGTCGAGCAGGTGAATCCGGGCGCTTCGGGGCACGGGTGCGGGTCGCGGAGCGCGGTACCGGCCGCGTGCGAGCTCGCACCGCTCAACGCGAGCAACGCCGCAGCTGCGAGCCACATCCTCATCGCCCGCGATCTTGCCGACGCCGGGGGAGGCGTTTCAGCGTTGAGCGGACATCGGGATCAAGCCCTCGACGAGCTTCGCCGGCGTGATCGGCAGGTCGCGCACCCGCACGCCGGTCGCGTCGAAGACCGCGTTCGCCACCGCAGCGGCGGTGCCGACGATCCCGATCTCGCCGACGCCCTTCGCGCCCATCGGGTTGAGGTGCGCGTCGTCCTCGTCGATCCAGGCGACGTCGATCTCCGGGATGTCGGCGTTGACCGCGACGTGGTAGCCGGCGAGATCGTGGTTCGCGTAGTCCCCGAAGCGCTCGTCGACGCGGCTCTCCTCGAGCAGCGCCATCGAGATGCCCATCGTCATCCCGCCGAGGAATTGGGAGCGCGCGGTCTTCGGGTTGACGATCCGGCCGCATGCGAAGACGCCGGTCGCACGCGAGACACGGACCTCGCCGGTGTCGACGTCGACGCGCACCTCGACGAACTGCGCCCCGAACGCGTGTCGCGCGAGCGGCTCGCGCTGCTGCGCCTCGACGTCCTCCTGCGTGTCGACACTGCACTCGAGCCCGTCCTGCGGGACCCCGTCGCCGAGTCTCGCTCCCAGCTGCCTGCACGCCTTGACGACCGCGGAGCCCCACGAGGTGAGCCCCATCGACCCGCCCGCGATCATCGCCGGCGGCAAGCGCGAGTCGCCGATCTCGACGGTCACGCGCTCGGGCGCGACGTCGAGCGTCTCGGCGGCGATCTGTGTCAGTGCGGTCCGCGCACCTGTGCCGATGTCGGCGGCGGCGATGCGGACGACGAACGAGCCGTCGGGCTCCGCGCGCGCGATCGCCTGAGATGCCATGCGACGCGCCGGGTAGGTCGAGAGAGCGACACCGGTGCCGAAGAGCAGGCGCCCGTCGCGGCGCGGCTCGGGCCGCCAGCCGAAGCGCTCGGAGCCCTCGCGCAGGCAGGCGACCGCGTTGCGCGAGCTGAAGCGGTTGCCGCTCTCCGGGTCGAGCTCGGGCTCGTTGCGGATCCGCAGCTCGATCGGGTCGAGATCGAGCTCGCGCGCGAGCTCGTCCATCGCCGACTCGAGCGCGAACGATCCGGGGCACTCGCCCGGCGCGCGCATCCAGGACGGCGTGGGCACGTCGAGCCGTGTGAGCAGGTGCGTCGTGCGCCGGTTCGGCGCGGCGTAGAGCATGCGCGTGACGACGGCCGTCTGCTCGGCGAACTCCGTCAGGGTGGAGCTCTGCTCGATCACGTCGTGCGCGATCGCCGTCAGCGTCCCGTCGCGCTCGGCGCCGAGGCGCAGCCGCTGGATCGTCGGCGTGCGATAGCCGGTGACGGCGAACATCTGCTGGCGCGTGACGGCGAGCTTGGTCGGCCGGCCGACGACCTGCGCAGCCATCGCCGCGAGCACCACGTTCGGGCGCGGCGTCCCTTTCGAGCCGAAGCCGCCACCGACGTGCGGCGCGACCACGCGCACCTTGGCCGGGTCGAGCCCGAACGCCTTCGCGAGCGTCTCGCGCACGGGCCTCACGCCCTGGTTGGAGTCGTAGAGCGTCAGCCCGCCGTCGCCGTCCCACACGGCGAGAGTCGCGTGCGGCTCCATCGGATGGTTGTGCTCGGTCGGCGTGCGGTAGGTGCGGTCGACGCTGACCGGTGCCTCCGCGAACGCAGCGTCGAAGTCGCCCTCGTGCGTGTCGCTCGGGAAGTTCGGGTTCACCTTCGACGGCGTGTACAGGCCTGGGTCGTCCTCGCGCAACACGACGTGGTGCTCCTCGGCGTCGTACTCGATCCGCAGCACGCGCGCCGCCTCCTGAGCGGCCTCGAAGGTGTCGGCGACGACGGCTGCGACCCACTGACGGCGGTAGGCGACACGCGGCGACTGCAGCACCTGCAGCTCGGCGCTCTCGACCTCGTGCAGCGCCGGCGCATTCCCGTGCCAGAGCACCGCGAGCACGCCGGGGAGCCGCAGCACCTCGTCGGCGTTCACGCCGCGCACCTCACCCCGCGCGACCGTGGACGGAACCGCGACCGCATACGCAACGCCGTCGACGTCGTACTCGTACGCGTACTTCGCCTCGCCGGCCACCTTCTCCCGTCCCTCGACGCGGTCGAGGCCGGCGCCGACGGTGCGCTCGAGCGTTGCGCTCACGGGCGCTCCGCCAGGTCGAGGAGCAGCGTCGTGATCGCGTTGCGCGCGATCGGGATCTTGTGGCCGTTGTCGCGGAGCGGCCGCGCGGCCGCGAGCTCGGCGTCCGCCGCACGCGCGAAGCTCTCGGCGGTCGCGGGCGCGCCGCGCAGCGCGTCCTCGGCGGTCCGGCAGCGCCACGGCTTGTGCGCGACGCCGCCGAGCGCGAGCCGCGCTTCGCGCACCGTGCCGCCGTCCAGGTCGAGCGCGGCGGCGACGGAGACGAGCGCGAACGAGAAGGAGGCGCGCTCGCGCACCTTGCGGTATCCCGAGCGGCGCGCGAAGGGCAGCGGCGGCAGCTCGACGGCCGTCACGAGCTCGCCCGGCTCGAGCACGGTGTCGCGGGACGGGTCGTCCCCGGGCAGCCGGTGCAGGTCGGTCAGCGCGACGACGCGCGCTCCGCCGGCGCCCTGCACGTGCACCTGCGCATCGAGCGCCGCGAGCGGCACGGCGAAGTCGGACGGATGCGTCGCCACGCACGCCTCGGACCAGCCGAGGACCGCCAGGTTCTCGTGGTCTCCCTCGAGCGCGGGGCAGCCGCTCCCGGGCTCGCGCTTGTTGCAGGGCTTCGTGACGTCCATGAAGTAGACACAGCGGGTGCGTTGCAGGAGGTTGCCGCCGGTCGTGGCGAGGTTGCGCAGCTGCCCGGAGGCTCCCGACAGAAGCGCCTGCGCCACGAACGGATAGCGCTCGCGCACGCGCGAGTCGGCCGCGACGACGCTGTTCGGCACCGACGCACCGATCCGGAGCCCGCCGTCGCCGGTGTCGTCGATCGAGCCGGGCAGGCGGCGGATGTCGACCAGCCGGGCGGGCGTCTCGACGCCGAGCTTCATCAGGTCGACGAGGTTCGTCCCGCCGGCGAGGAACGTCGCGTCGCCGTCGATCTCCGCCAGCGCGTCGCTCTCGTCGCCCGCGCGCGCGTACGCGAACTCCCTCATTCCGCCGCCGCGCGGATCGCAGGAACGATGTTGACGTACGCGCCGCAGCGACAGATGTTGCCGCTCATCCGCTCGCGGATCTCGTCGTCGTCGAGTGCGACCGGCGCCGTCAGGTCGCCGGTGACGTGACTCGCCCAGCCGCGCTCGACCTCGTCGAGCATCCCGACAGCGGAGCAGATCTGACCGGGCGTGCAGTAACCACATTGAAACGCGTCGTGCTCGATGAACGAGCGCTGCAGCGGGTGCAGGCCGCCGTTCTCGGCGAGACCTTCGATCGACGTCACGGCCGCGCCGTCGTGCGAGACGGCGAGCGCGAGGCAGCTGTTCACACGCAGGCCGTCGACGAGCACCGTGCACGCGCCGCACTGGCCGTGGTCGCAGCCCTTCTTCGAGCCGGTGAGGCCGAGTCGCTCGCGCAGCAGATCGAGAAGCGTCGTCCTGGTGTCGAGCTCGAGCGTGTGCTCGACGCCGTTCACGTTCAGCGTGATCTCGCGACGCGCCATCGTGCGACGCATACCCTAGTCGGCGGGGCCGTAACTCCTATAGTGCGACGGTGCGCATCGGAGTGCTCACCGGCGGCGGCGACTGCCCCGGGCTGAACGCGGTCATCCGCGCAGTCGCGCGGCGCTCGTGGGCGAACGGGCACGAGGTCGTCGGCGTCCGCGAGGGCTGGCGCGGCATGGTCGATCACCTGTTCTCGCCTCTCGGGCCCGAGCAGATCTCCGGCATCCTCCCGCGCGGCGGGACGATCATCGGCACGACGCGCACGAACCCGTACAAGGTCGACGGCGGCGTCGACAAGGTGCGCGCCGCGTTCAAGACGCTCGACGCGCTGGTCGCGATCGGCGGCGAGGACACGCTCGGCGTCGCGGCCAGGCTCTACGACGAGCACGAGCTGCCGGTGGTGGGCGTTCCGAAGACGATCGACAACGACCTCTCCGGCACGGACTACACGTTCGGCTTCGACACGGCGGTCTCGATCTGCACCGAGGCAATCGACCGGCTGCACACGACGGCCGAGTCGCACAACCGCGTGATGGTCGTCGAGGTGATGGGCCGTCACACCGGCTGGATCGCCGTGCATTCCGGGATGGCAGGCGGCGCGGACGTGATCCTCATCCCGGAGAAGCCGGTCGACCTCGACGACGTGGAGAAGGAGATCCGCCGCCGGCACGGACGCGGCAAGAACTTCTCGATCGTCGTCGTTTCCGAGGGCTGCGAGCTGCCCGGCGCCGAGGATAAGGGCGAGGTCGACCAGTTCGGGCACAAGCTGCTCGCGAAGCGCGGCGTCGGCGAGCGGCTCGGCGACGAGATCGAGAGCCGCACCGGCTACGAGACGCGCGTCACCGTGCTCGGTCACATCCAGCGCGGCGGCTCCCCCACCTCGCGCGACCGGATCCTCGCGACGCGCTTCGGGCTGAAGGCGGCAGACCTCGTCGAGGAGCGCGACTTCGGGAAGATGGCAGCGCTGCGCGGCGACGACGTGATCGCGTGCTCGCTGCGCGAGGCGACCGACGAGCTGAAGACCGTGCCGCTCGAGTGGTACGAGCTCGCGCGGACGTTCTTCGGCTAGAGCTCGGCGAGCGGGAAGCTGCGGTGTCGCCGCGGCGGGACGATGAAGTTCTGCCGGTGCGTCGTCTGCAGGACCTCGTTGAACCCCTGCGCGCGGCCGCGCGGCTCGAGCTCGATCGTGCGGCGAGGGAAGTGGCCGTCCATCGCCATCCGGTTGCGGTGGAAGTCGTCGCCGGTCGGGTTGAAGACGACGAAATGCACACCCGCCGCCGGGAGCTGGCCGATCTCGTCCAGGTTCTCCGACCACGCGAACGGGTTGTCGAGCGTGTTGAAGTCGGCCCGTACCGGGATCGCCGTCCCCTGCGGGTAGACGGTGCCGTCGTGCGCGATCATGTTCTGCTGCAGGCGAGACGTGGTCTGGATCGACGCGCTGTGCCCGATCTGCCCCGAGCGGCGGTAGTCGCTATGCACGTCCGCCTCCGTCGAGACGTCCTTCGGCCCCTGGCGCACGGTCTGCGCGTCCTGCTTCACGCGCAGGTTCGGCTTGAACGCCGTCGAGACGCGCTCGTCGAAGTCGAAGTTGAGATACCACGCCTCGAGGTCCTCGTGGATGTGCGACAGGTGCATGTGCGTGCCGTTCCGGAAGTAGTCGCTGCCGCGGAAGTCGACGTAGCCGAGCGTCTCGAAGTTCGCGATCGCTCCCGGCCCCATGCCCGCGCGCTGCGTCGACGTGAAGCCGAGGAACAGCTCGGACGTCTCCGGGATCAGGTCGGCGCCCGGGACCTGCGCCGCGACCGCCATCTGCTTCGGCAGCGACCGCCCGCCCTCGAAGCCGCCGCCCGCGAACCCGCGCCGGATCGACGTGAAGTGGAAGAGCTTCGACGCGCGCAGCCGCGACTCGGCGTCGTCGATGTTCGCCTGCGTGTCGGAGCGGAGCAGGAACACGACCTCGTTCTCCTCGAGCCGCGTGTCGAACGGGTCGCTCGGGAAGCGCTGCGCGTCGAAGAGCACCGGCTTCTCGGCGCGGCGGTCGTGCGGCAGGTAGCGGTCGAACGCCGCCGGCACGAGGCGGCGGAAGTACGGAAGCCCCCACGCGACCGTGACGCCGAGCCCGGCGGGCGACGACGGAAAGTCGTCGCCGAGCTTGGTCAGCAGCTCGCCCAGCTCCGTCTGCGCGCTGCGAACGTCGCTCGCGTCGGCAGCAACGCGAGCGGTGATGATCCGGTGGTGAAGCGGCGGCACGAGCACGGCGACGCCCTCGGAGTCGACGACGCGCACGCCCTCCAGCAGGTGCTGCTCCGGGAGCGGGGCGGCGACAGCCTCCCGCTCCGGCGTCGCGCCGCTGAAGTGGTCGACCAGCTCGTAGATCCCGGTCGCGCCGACGGCGCCGGCTGCAGCGCCGGCGATCACCTGCCTCCGGGTGAGCTTCATCAGACCTCGGGCTTGACGAGGACGAGCGAGGCCAGCTCGCGCTTCAGGTAGCTGACCGTCTTGTTGAACGTGAGCGGCGGCGCGACGTGCTCGGAGAGCGTGTACATCGTCCCGTTGCGATGCCAGAGCAAAACGGCGTGCCACGCGTCCATGTCCTGGTTCGGGCCGGAGTAGAGCTTCGCGGTGATGCCTCCCGCACTGACGGTGCCGCGGAGCCCGTCGAAGCACGGGACGTTGCGGCTGTCCGCGCCGCCCGTGCGGCAGGTCGGGATCTTCGTCACGCCCGGGTAGCCGCGCAGCACGACGTGCAGCTCGCCGCCCGCCGCGCCGGGGCCGGTCTCCTGCCAGACGAAGCTCTCGAGGTAGCTGCGGTCCGGCGAGACCGAGTTGCCGTTGCTCCATTTGCCGTCGATCTGGCTCGTGAGCGGGTCGGGCAGCCACCCCGGGCAGTAGACGGGCGCCTTGATCCGGTTCGCGAGCTTCTGCCACCCGGCGGGGTGCGCGCAACGCGGCTTGGGCACGGCGACGGGCGCTGCGGAAGCGGTCTTCGTCTCGCCGCATCCGGACGCGAGCAGCGCGCAGGCACCCAGGAGCAGGCAAATCGTGAGGAGCCCTCTCACGCGGGCCATGGTAGCCAGCTAAACGTCGAACGGCTGATGCCCGACGAGGTCGCCGACGTGCCGGTTCGGCACGAGCACCGCGTCGATGCCGGCGCGCTCCAGCGCCAGCACCTCGTCCCGGCTCTCGACGTCGACCTCGGCGATCGCGAGCTTGCCGGCGGGCACGTCCGGCAGCAGCTCCAGCACGGCGTCGAGCGGGTCGACGTCGTCGTCGATCGCCTGGGCGGAGAGCAGGAAGATCTCCGGGTCGAGCCGCTCGAGCGCGAGCTCCAACTCGTCCTCGTCGCGAACGTCGACGACCGACTCCAGGTGATGGTGATCGAGATCGTCCTCGGGCCGGATGCGCACCGCGTCCGCCTCGTTCGGCGTCCCGCCGCCGATCCAGAGCAGCGGCAGGCTCGTCGCCTCGCGGATCCCGTCGATGCGGGTCGCGATCGCGACCGCCTTCGCGCCCTGCGCCTCGGCATCGCGGGCGCCGGCCGCATCGCTGACGCAGACGATGATCGCGATCCCGTCGCCCTCGGAGATACGTTGGCTGAGGCGTCGTGACCCGGGCACCTGCGTGACGAAGACTAGAGCAGGTCGGCCGTCTCGGTGCGCGGGCACCCGGGTCGGAGGTGCGTGTCGTCAGGCGGCCGGTATCGGCATCGTCGTCAGCGAGAAGACCGCCTGCTGCGGGACCGAGAGCGTCGCGACGCCCGCCGGGTCGGCTACGACGTCGGCCTCGATCGCGTTCTGACCGTCGCCGCGGGCGTTCCAGACGACGAGGTGGAACGCCGTCCGCGGGGGCAGCCCGCCGATGCTGTAGCTCACCGGCTCGCCCGACGCATCGTTCAGCTGGGCACCGTCCGTGTCCAGGCCGAGGACGGTCAGGTCGCCGGCAGTTCCGGCGTACGCTGCGAGCAACTTCGCGCCGGACGACCCGTCGAGGCCGATCACCTTCCAGCCCGGCTTCACCGTTGACGTCCAAAGCTGCACGTCGTGGTAGACCGGATAGAGCGGCCAGCCGTCCTGCGGCGGGCCGATCATGAAGTACGCCTGTGTGCCGTTGTCGTACTTGCCGAAGTACGAGTCCCACTTGACGGTGCCGAGGAAGCCGAGGCGGGCGGAGAGGATGTCGAACCAGGCGTGCTGGAACGCGTTGATGTTTGTCTCCGTGACCGAGGTTCCGTCGGCCCAGACGCCCGGATCGACCTGAGCGACGCCGTTGAACGTGCGGATCCCGCGCACGCCGTACTCCATGACGTACAGCGGCTTGCGTTCTTCAACCGGCTCCTCGTCCCAGATCGCGCGCACGCCGGTCAGCCGGTCTTGCAGCTTCTGCGTGTCCCAGTAGTCCCAGAACACGTGCACCGACCACGCGTCGAGGATGTCCGCCATGTGGCTCGCCATGTAGTCGAACCACGCCTGCTGGTTCGTGAGTACGAGGTCCCCGCCCATGAAGCGCACCTGACCGCGGATGCCAAAGATGAACGGGTCGAGCTGCCGGTAGCGATTCTCGACCTCTTGCATCGTGAGCGTCGTCCCGTTCGGCTCGTTCTGCAACGTGAGCCAGCGCAAGTTGGTCACGCCCTCGTTCAGAACGAGGCCGTTGAGCACCGCGGCCAGCCGCGGAATCGCGCCGGTCTTGACGTCGAGTGTGCCGCCCTGCCACGTCACGTTGATCGTCGCGCCTGCCTTCTGCGCGAGCAGGACCGTGCGCACGAACGAGGCCTTGCGGTCGGCGTCGATCAGGTCGGCGTTGTTGACGAAGATGCGGACGAGCTGCGGCTGCAGCGCGATCACCTTCGACTCCATGTCGCCGACGTTCTCCGCCGTCACACCGACGTCGCGGCTGATCTTGGCGTACACGCGGTGGTTGAGATGCCCGCCGTAGCCTGCGAGCGCCGGCACGAGCACTTGCGACGGGTCGACTTCGAACTCCGTCACCTCGATGGTGGACTCGTCGTCGTTGTCAGCGGTCGTCGTCTCCCCCGGATCCACGTCGGCGACGGTGGCGACGAGCGGCAGACTGCCTGCGTTCCGTAGCGTGACGCGAAAGGCCTCCGAGACAGTTCCGCCCGCCTCGACCTCGACCGTCCGTTTCCCGACTTCCGCGCCGCCGGCGCTGAGCCCGAGCTGCGCCGTCGCGCCGACGTCTCCGTTTCGCTCCGACACGTCGATCTGAACAGCGAACGCGCGGCCGGCGAGGATCTGCCGAGGGGCGGAGAGCGTCGCGACGAGATCCGGGCGCATGAGCGCTGTCGTCGTGCCGCGCAGGTCGTACTCCTCACCGCGCTCCCCGGACCGGAATTTCACGCGGACATCGACACGCTCTCCGCGTGGGATCTCCCCCGCCGCGATCGTCGCGACGCCTCCGGGCGCGGCGACGTCGTCGCGGCGCACGCGGCGCTCGTCGGTCCGCCTCACCTCGATCCGGTCGAGCGCGACGGGCGCGACACAGGCCGTGGCGCTGGACGTGATCCTCACCGTCAGGTCCGCCCCGCGCGGTCCTGTCAGAAGCCGCGAGCCGAGTGCGAACCGATCCTTGCAGTCGGGCTGCCGGTCCGCACGCGCGACGCCTGCCGTGCCCGCGAGCGCTGCGGCCGCCAGCGTGGCAGCGGCGACGGCGACACCTCGATGGAACGAACCGAACATCGCTGAACCTCCGTCGTTGTTGACGGACGGAGGTTCCTCCCTGCCACTAACCGCGGTCTAACAGCTCAGGACGGTGGGCCGGGCTCGAGCCGCTCCAGGCCGGCCCAGTCCGCGCGCGGCGGCGCGAACAGCTCGATCGCGAACGCGCCCTCGGGCCCGGCGCTGACTTCGTGCGGCACGTCGCCCGGGATCACCCAGGTCGAGCCGGGCCTCAGCTCGCGCGTCTCCTCGCCGATCCGGAACGTCATCGAGCCACGCACGAGGACACCGTTCTGCTCGTTCGGATGCCTGTGCTCCGGCACGACGGCGCCCGGGTCGAGCGTGACCGCGACGAGCGTCGCCTCGCTGCCGCCCCAGGCGCGCGCGACGACGCCGTCCCAGATCTTCAAGGGGCGGATCTCGTCCCAGTGGTCGAAACCTTCGTCTGTCATCTCGGCTCCGTCGAGCCTACGCCGCCGCTCATTGCCCGATCGGGTGCCAGACGGTCTTCAGCTCGAGGAAGGCGGAGATGTCGTGCAGCGACTGCCCGTCGGCCTCGCCGATCACGACGCGCTTCACGTTCTCGGCGGCGGCAACCTCGAGGTCCGCGCGCAGGCCGTCCGCGCCGGTGATGTCGAGCGCGTTCACGTCCATGTGCGAGGCGAGCCACGGCGCGAGCTCCGAGCGGTGGCCCGTGAGCAGGTTGACGACGCCGCCGGGGACGTCGCTCGTCGCGAGCGCCTCGGCGAGCTCGATCGCCGCGAGCGGCGCCGTCTCCGGCGCGAGCACGACGACCGTGTTGCCGCCGGTGAGCGCGGGCGCGATGCGCGAGACGAGACCGAGCAGCGCCGGCTCGTCGGGCGCGACGATCCCGACGACGCCGGTCGGCTCCGGAATCGTGAAGTTGAAGTACGGGCCGGCGACCGGGTTCGACGAGCCGAGCACCTGCGCGAGCTTGTCGGCGAAGCCGGCGTACCAGACCCAGCGGTCGATCGACTTCTCGACCTCCGGCTTGCCCGAGCAGAGCGCTGCGAACTCCGGCACGCGCGACTCCATCATCTCGGCGATCCGGTAGAGCACCTGGCCGCGGTTGTACGCGGTCGCGCCCGCCCACTTCGGCTGCGCAGCCCGCGCGGCGACGACCGCGTCGCGCACGTCCTTGCGCGACGCGCGCGCGACGTTCATGCCCTGCGCCTCGTAGGTGCGCCCGCTCTCGCTGCGCGGGAACGCGCCGCCGATGAAGAGCTTGTACGTCTTGTTGACCGGCAGGCGCCCCATCTAGCCCCCGAACGTCTCCGCGCCGTCGAAGGAGAGATACGGCTCGAGCCCGTGCAGACCGCCCTCGCGGCCGAAGCCCGACTCCTTGTAGCCGCCGAACGGGCTCGTCGGGTCGAAGCGGTTGAACGTGTTCGCCCAGACGACGCCGGCGCGCAACTGCTGCGCCATCCAGAGGATGCGCGAGCCCTTCTCCGTCCACACGCCCGCGGAGAGGCCGTACGGCGTGTTGTTCGCCTTCTCGACCGCCTCCTCCGGCGTGCGGAAGGTGAGCACGCTCAGCACCGGGCCGAAGATCTCCTCCTGCGCGATGCGGTAGCTCTGCGCGACGTTCGTGAAAACGGTCGGCGCGAACCAGTAGCCCTTCTCCGGCAGCCGGCAGGGCGGCTGGTAGATCTCGGCGCCCTCGTCCTTCCCGGCCTGGACGAGCTCTTCGATGCGGTTGAGCTGCTCGCGCGAGTTGATCGCGCCCACGTCGGTGTTCTTGTCGAGCGGGTCGCCGACGCGCAGCGTGCCCATGCGCCGCTTCAGCTTCTCGATCGCCGGCTCGTAGATCGACTCCTGCACGAAGAGGCGCGAGCCCGCGCAGCACACGTGGCCCTGGTTGAAGTAGATGCCGTTGATGATCCCCTCGACCGCCTGGTCGAGCGCAGCGTCGTCGAAGAGGATGTTCGCCGCCTTGCCGCCGAGCTCCAGCGTCAGCTTCTTGCCCGTGCCGGCCACGCGGCGCTGGATCGCCTTGCCCACTTCGGTCGAGCCCGTGAACGCGATCTTGTCGACGTCGCTGTCGACGAGCGCGGCGCCCGTCGACCCGTCGCCCGTGACGATGTTCACGACGCCGGGCGGCAGCTCCGCCTGGCGCAGCACGTCGGCGAACAGGAGCGCGGTCAGCGGCGTCGTCTCCGCCGGCTTCAGCACGACCGTGTTTCCGGCCGCGAGCGCCGGCGCGATCTTCCACGCGAGCATCAGCAGCGGGAAGTTCCACGGGATGATCTGGCCCGCGACGCCGATCGGCTTCGGCTTGCGGTTCGGGAACGCGTACTCGAGCTTGTCCGCCCAGCCCGCGTAGTAGAAGAAGTGCGCGGCGGCGAGAGGCAGGTCGACGTCGCGGGACTCCTTGATCGGCTTCCCGCCGTTCAGCGACTCGAGCACCGCGAACTCGCGCGAGCGCTCGGCGAGCACGCGCGAGATCCGGAACAGGTACTTCGCACGCTCCGACGGCGAGATCCGCGACCAGCTGCGAAACGCGTCGCGCGCGGCAGCGACTGCCTGCCCGACGTCCTCGGCGCTTGCCTGCGCGACCTCGGCAAGCGGCGACTCGTCGCGTGGCGCCAGGGTCGTGAAGTGCTGCTTCGCCGTCAGCCATTCGCCGCCGACGAACAACTCGTAGCGGTCGCGGAGGTTGACGATGTCCGTGCTCTCGGGCGCCGGCGCGTACGTCCAACCCGTCGGGACCGGGCTGCGGTCCTGGTGCTTCTCGACCTCAGTCATTCGTGAAGTAGTCCTTCGACTGGTAGGCGCCGGTCTTCTCCTTGCGCAGCTGCATCAGGATGTCGTTGACCAGGCTGGAAGCGCCGATGCGGTAGAGGTCGGGCGTCAGCCACTCCGGCCCGAGCGTCTCGTGCACCTGCACGAGGTACTGGATGGCGTTCTTCGACGTGCGGATGCCGCCTGCCGGCTTCATGCCGACCTTGCGTCCCGTCTCCTCGTAGACGTCGCGGATCGCCTCCAGCATCACGAGCTGCACCGGCAGCGTCGCCGCGCCGGGGAGCTTGCCGGTCGACGTCTTGATGAAGTCGCCGCCGGCGGCCATCGCGAGCAGCGACGCGCGCCGCACGTTGTCGTACGTGCCGAGCTCGCTCACCTCGAGGATCACTTTCAGGTGCGCGTCGCCGCAGGCCTCCTTCACCTGCACGATCTCGTCGAACACCTTCGCATAGCGCCCGGAGAGGAACGCGCCGCGGTCGATCACCATGTCGATCTCGTCGGCGCCGAGCGCGACCGCGTCCTCGACGTCGCGCAGCTTCACGTCGAGCGGGCTCTGGCCGCTGGGGAACGCGGTCGCGACGCTCGCCACCTTCACGCCCGTGCCTGCGAGCCGCTCCTTCGCGGTGCGGATCAGGTTGGGGTACACGCACACGGCGGCGACAGAGGGCACGTTCGGGTCGCTCGGATCGGGCCGCACCGCCTTGGAGCAGAGCGCAGCGACCTTCCCGGGGGTGTCCTGGCCCTCGAGCGTCGTCAGGTCGCAGCAGCGGATCGCGAGCTCGAGCGCCCACACCTTGGCGTCCTTCTTGATGCTGCGCTTTGCGAGCTCGGCCGCGCGCTGCTCGACCGCGACCTGGTCGATCGAGCCGATGCGCGGCAGCCGCTGCTTGAGCGGCAGCTCGAACCCGCGCGGAAGTGCAGGCGCCTTCGCCATCGGCAGACCAGTCTAGTCCCGGGCAGAATCGCGGCGTGGACGAGATCCGCGCCGAGTCCTGGCTGCACCTGCACGAGCTCCTGTTCTCGGAGTCGTGGCACGAGTCGCTCGTCCGGCACCGCTCCGACTTCGTGTTCCGGGGCGAGGCTTCGACCGGGTCGAGCCTGGCGACGAGCCTGCAGCGCCTCGGCGGGGACTTCGCCGACGTCGAGCGGCACCTGCTGCGCAGCTTCCGCAAGTACGCGGAGCGGGACGCGGCGCCGCGTGACCAGCTCTGGCACTGGCTCGCGCTCGCGAAGCACCACGGCCTCTCGACACGCATGCTCGACTGGACCTACTCGCCGTACGTCGCGCTGCACTTCGCGACGGCGCACTTCACCGACTTCGAGGAGGACGGTCTGATCTGGATGGTCGACTTCGTGAAGACGAACCGCCTGCTGCCGGAGCGGCTGTGGGACGCGCTGGAGCGCGAGGGCATGAACGCGATGTCGGCCGACCTGCTGGCCGAGGTGGCGCCGACGCTCGCCGACTTCGACCAGCTCGGCGAGGATTTCGTGGTCTTCTTCGAGCCGCCCGCCCTCGACCAGCGGATCGTCAACCAGTACGCACTCTTCTCGCTGATGCCGTCGCCGCACGCGCGCATGGACGAGTGGCTCGACCGGCATCCCGAGCTCGCGCGCCGGATCGTGCTGCCGGCGGAGCTCAAGTGGGAGGTTCGCGACAAGCTCGACCAGGCGAACATCACCGAGCGTGTCCTCTTCCCCGGCCTCGACGGCCTGGCGACCTGGCTCAAGCGCTACTTCTCGCCCCGGCAGCCCTGACGTGGAGCTCCGCCGCACCTTCGAGCAGGCCCCCGAGCTCTACGAGCGGGCGAGGCCCGGCTACCCGGACGCGCTCTTCGACGACCTCGCGGCCCTGACCGGGCTCGGCCCCGGCGCGCGGATCTGCGAGGTCGGCTGCGGCACGGGGCAGGCGACGGTCCCCCTCGCCGAGCGCGGGTACCGCATCACGTGCGTCGAGCTCGGCACGAAGCTCGCCGCGATCGCCCACAGCAAGCTTGCGCCGTTCCCGGACGTCGAGGTCGTGAACGCCGACTTCGAGCACTGGCGGCCGGAGCAAGCCGACTTCGACGCCGTCGTCGCCTTCACGTCGTTCCACTGGCTCGACCCGGCCGCGCGCTACGCGCACGTCGCCTCGCTCCTGCGCCCCGGCGGGATGCTCGCCGTCGTCACGACGGAGCACGTGCTGCCGGAGGACGGCGACCGGTTCTTCGCGGAGGTGCAGGCGGACTACGAGGCCGTCACCCCCGAGGACCCGAAGACGAAGGAGGGCGGCCCGCGCGCGCCCGACGCGATCGCCGACCTGAGCGCCGAGATCGAGGCGTCTGCGCACTTCCGCACCACGGCCACGCGCCGCTACGCGTACGACATCACGTACACGGCAGACTCCTACATCGCGCTGCTCGAGACGTACTCGGGCCACCGCGCACTCGACGAGCGGCGGCGCGCCCGGCTGCTCGAGCTGATCCGCGCACGCATCGCGTCACGCCCGGGCGGCGAGGTGCGCAAGACGTACCTCGCGATCCTGAACGTCGCACGGCGCGCTTAGAGACCGAGCCGCTCGAGCATCGTCTCGTTGCGGCGCCACTTCGGCGACGCCTTCACCTGCAGCTGCAGGTAGACGGGATGGCCGACCAGCGACTCGACGAACGGGCGCGCCTTGCGCCCGATCTCGCGCACGACGCTGCCGCCCTTGCCGATCAGGATCTGCTTCTGGCTCTCGGTCTCCGTGTAGACGCGCACGTGCACGAGCTTCTCGTCGATCTCGACCACCTCCGCGGTGATCGCGTGCGGCAACTCCTCCTTCACGAGCTTCAGCGCCTGCTCGCGAACGAGCTCCGCGATGCGCGCCTCGAGCGGCATGTCGGTGTCGGTGTCAGCGGGGTAGTACTGCGGCCCCTCCGGGAGCAGCGAGATCAGGTCGCCGCGCAGCTCGTCGATGCCGTCGTCGGTCAGCGCGCTGACGGGGTGGAGCGCGTGGAACGGGCCGAGCGCGGCGGCGGCCTTCATCTGCGTCGCGATGTGGCCGGGCTTGAGGCGGTCGACCTTGTTCACGACGATCACGACCGGCACGCCGAGCGAGAACACCTTGCGTGCGACGTAGCGGTCGCCGCTCCCGATCCGGTCGCGCGCGCTGACGACGATCAGAACCGCGTCGACGTCGTCGCCGGTGATCGTCTCGTCGACCCGCTCCTGCATGCGCTCGGTCATCGTGTCGACGGGCTTCTGCCAGCCGGGCAGGTCGACGAGCACGAGCTGCGCGTCCTCGCTCGTGTGGACGCCGCGAATGCGGTGGCGGGTCGTGTGCGGCTTGTCGGAGACGATCGCGACCTTGCTGCCCGTCAGCGCGTTGACGAGCGTCGACTTGCCGACGTTCGGGCGGCCGGCGACAGCGACGAAGCCGGACTTCATCCGGGCAGTTCCCACGTGTCCGGCAGCAGCTCGGCGGCAGCTCGCAGTGCCGATCGTGCCGTCCGCGCGGCGGTACTCGACCCGGGGCACGCGCCACTCGTGCAGCCATTGCCGGCAGCCGCCGCACGGCGAGGCGCTGATCGCCACGACCTCGATGTCGCCCGGCCTGTAGCCCGCCGAGGCGGCGGCGCCGATCGCCGTCTTCTCAGCGCACTGGGTGAGCGGGTAGGCAGCGTTCTCGACGTTCGTCCCGACGAACTCCTTGCCGTCGCTCGTGCGCACGACCGCGCCGACGTGGTAGTTCGAGTACGGCGCGTACGCCCGCTGCGCGGCCTCCTCCGCGCGCTCGACGAGACTGTTCCTCGCCGACTCCGTCGAGCCTACGTCGGTGCTCACGAGAAGACCTGGAAGACGACGAGCGTCGCGAGCGCGCCGACGAGACCGCCGTAGGTGACCTCGAGCGCGGAGTGGACGCCCGACTCGACGCGCGTCTGGGCGACGAGGAAGGCGAGGATCAGCGCGACCGACGAGACGACGAAGCGGTGGTCGCCACCGGTGATGTAGGTGATCGCCATCCAGCCCGCGAACGCGAGCGCAGCGTGGCCCGACGGCAGGCCGCCGCGCAGCGGCGTGCCACGACCGGTGTAGGCCTTCGTCGCGATCACGATGATCACGGTCAGGACGAGCGCGACGATCGTGATCTCCGCCGGCGCCTGGCGGAGGCGGTCGAGCAGATGCGACGAGCGGTCGGCGACCTTCCCGGCGAAGACGAGGTAGCCGACGATCAGTGCGTTGATCGACGCGATCAGCACGGCGCCCGCAGCGATGTCCTTCGCGAGCTTCGCCATCGGGTCGAACGACGTGGTCGCGATGTCGATCGCGGCCTCGATGCCCGTGTTGAGCATCTCGGCGATCAGCACGAAGGTGATCGAGATGCAGAGCGCGATCAACTCGAGCTTCGTGACGTTCACCACCAGCGCGGCCACGATCACGACGAACGCGATCGCGAAGTGGATGCGCATGTTCCGCTGCGTGCGGAGGACGTGGATGATCCCCTCGGTCGCGTTGTTGAACGAGTCGAAGACGTTCGGCGCACGACGCGCGCTCATCGAAGAAGCTCCTGCTCGCGCGCCTCCATCTCCTCTCCGTGGTCGTACCCGAGCACGTGCAGCAGCCCGTGCGTGAGCGGCCAGCGCCAGTCGTCGCCGAGCACCTCAGGGCAGAGCACGACGTCGCCGAGCGCGCGCGGCACTCCGTCGGGCAGCTCGTCGCGGCCGTCGATCGGGAACGAGAGCACGTCGGTCGCCTCGTCGATCCCCAGGTGCTCCCGCTTCAGGCCGCGCATCTCGTCCGCGCCGACGAACGCGATCCCGAGCTCGCCGTCGTCGATTCCCTCGGCCCGCAGGACGCGGCCTGCGAGCTCGACCGCTCCGGGCTCGTCGACCTCTGCCCCGCTTCGATTCTCGACGTCGATCGTGATCACCGGTTTCGCTCGTCCGTGTGCTCCTTGTACGCCTCGACGATGCGCTGCACGAGCTTGTGCCTGACCACGTCCTTGTGCCCGAACTCGATGAACTGGATGCCGTCGATCTCGCGCAGCACGTCGCGCACGTGGACGAGGCCCGACCTGCTCTCGCGCGGCAGGTCGATCTGCGTGATGTCGCCGGTGACGACGACCTTCGACCCGAAGCCGAGGCGCGTCAGGAACATCTGCATCTGCTCGGGCGAGGTGTTCTGCGCCTCGTCGAGGATGATGAAGCTGTCGTTAAGCGTGCGGCCCCGCATGAATGCGAGCGGCGCAACCTCGATCGTCCCGCGCTCGATCAGGTTGTTGGCCTTGTCGGGGTCGAGCATGTCGTAGAGCGCGTCGAAGAGCGGGCGCAGGTACGGGTCGACCTTCGCCATCAGGTCGCCGGGCAGGAAGCCGAGCCGCTCTCCGGCCTCGACTGCGGGGCGCGTGAGGATGATCCGCGCGACCTCGCGCTCGTGCAGCGCCGCGACGGCGAGCGCCATCGCGAGGTAGGTCTTGCCGGTGCCCGCCGGGCCGATCCCGAAGGTGACCGTCGCGCGGCGGATCGAGTCGACGTACTGCTTCTGCGTCAGCGTCTTCGGCGCGATCTTCTTGCCCCGGTGCCGCCAGACGACGGCGTCGAAGACCTCTCGCACGTCCTGTCCTGCCTCGAGCGTGCCGAGCACGGCGTCGACGGTGTGCGAGCCGATCTGGTGGCCGCCCTCGACGAGGTCGACGATCTCGTCGATCACGGCGCGCGCCTCGGCGACCTGGCTGTCGTCGCCCTCGAGCGTCAGCTGATTCCCGCGCAGGCGAACGTGGCACCGGAGGCGCTCGTTGAGGGCGTCGAGCACGCCGTCGGAGATCCCCGCCAGCTCGGCGGCGACCGCGTTCGAGACGTCGAGGGTCTGCTGCACAGGTCCAGTGTAGGTTGCCGGGGTGGCGCGCAAGTGGTGGACGCTGGTGGCCGTTTGCACGGCCACGTTCATGCTGCTTCTCGACATCACGATCGTGAATGTCGCCCTCCCCGCGATCCAGCGGGCGCTCGACGCCTCCTTCTCCGACCTGCAGTGGGTGGTGGACGCCTACGCGCTCGGCCTCGCGACGTGCGTCCTGACGGCGGGTGCCCTCGCGGATCTCTTCGGGCGCAAGCGGCTGTTCCTGATCGGCGTCGTCCTCTTCACGATCGCCTCGGCGTTCTGCGGCCTTTCGAACGATGCGCTCTTCCTGATCATCGCGCGCGGCGTTCAGGGCATCGGCGGCGCGATCATGTTCGCGACCGCGCTCGCGCTGCTCTCGCAGGAGTTCCACGGGCGGGAGCGCGGGACGGCGTTCGGCGTGTGGGGCGCGACGGTCGGAGCGGCGGTCGCGATCGGCCCGCTCGCCGGCGGCCTGCTGACGTCGTGGCTCTCGTGGCGGTGGATCTTCCTCGTCAACATCCCGATCGGGATCGCGGCCGTCGTGCTGTCGGCGAAGCAACTGCGCGAGTCGAGCGATCCCGACCAAAGCCACCTCGACCCGGTCGGCCTCGTCACCCTGACCGGCGGTCTGCTCGCGCTCGTGCTCGGGCTGATCGAAGGCAACCAGCACGGCTGGTCGAGCGTGTTCATCGTCTCTCTGCTCACGGTCGCCGCGCTGCTGCTGATCGCGTTCGTCGCGTCCCAGGCGGTGGAGCGCAACGGGATGGTCGACCTGACGCTCTTCCGGCGGCCCGCGTTCGTCGGCGCGCAGACGACCGCGTTCACGATCTCGGCCTCGATGTTCGCGATGTTCCTCTACCTGACGCTCTACCTGCAGAACATCCTCGGGCTCACGCCGCTGCAGACCGGGCTGCGCTTCCTGCCGCTGAGCATCGTCTCCTTCGTCGCGGCGCCGATCGCCGGCCGGCTGTCGGCACGCGTGCCGATCCGCATCCTGCTCGGCACCGGGCTCGCGCTGAACGCCGTCGCCATGTGGCTGATGAGCCGGGTCTCTACGAGCTCGGACTGGACGGTGCTGTTGCCGGGCTTCATCGTCGCCGGCATCGGGATCGGGCTCGTGAACGCGCCGCTCGCGTCGACGGCCGTATCGACCGTGCGCCAGGAGCGCGCCGGGATGGCCTCCGGCATCAACAACACGTTCAGGCAGGTCGGGATCGCGACCGGGATCGCGGCGCTCGGCGCGATCTTCGCCTCGCGCGTCGATCCGCGCGCGTTCGCGCCGAACGCGAGCGCGGCGGCGCGCGCGTCGTTCGTGGCAGGGCTGCACGACATCCTGCTCGTCGGCACGGTGGTCGCTGCGTGCGGCGCCGTGCTCGCCGCCGTGCTGGTGCGCTCGCGCGACTTCGTCGCGTCCGGGCCGCAGCCGAGCTAGGAATCAACCGTCTAGCGCGCCAAGTGCGCGACCGCGAAGTGCGCGACCGCAGCGCCGACCTGCGGCGCCTGGTGGGTGCTCGCGAGGCCGTGGTCGGCCCCCTCGAGCTCCAGCACGTGGTCGGTGAGCGAGCGCGCCACGCCGCGGTTCCACGTCGGGTCGTTCGTGCCGCCCACGAGGAGCGCGGGCGCAGAGCGGTCGCGCAGCTTGGCAACGACCTCGGCGTCGTCGAGCAGCGGCGTCAGCCAGACGGCCGGCCACTCGCGCTCGGCGGCGACGACGCAGGCGCGCGTCGTCAACGACTTGCCGATCACGAGCCGCACGCTGCCCGCATGGTCCGCAGCCGCCTCCGCGCGTGCACGCGCCCACGCCCACTGGTCCTGCGTGCGGTCGCGAAACTCGTCCCAGACGAGGATCACGCGCCAGCCGTCCGCGACGAGCGGCTCGAACGCGAACCAGAGCGCCGGCATCCCACCGAGCATCGCGCCGGGCAGCGCGATCGCCGTTCGCTCCGGGTCGCCCTCGTACTCGTACCCGCGGCAGATGCCGAGGTCGAGCGGCGCGATCACGCGAGCTTCTCGCGGACGAGCTGGCTCACCGCCGACCCGTCTGCGCGGCCCGCGATCTGGGGCATCACGTCCGCCATGACGCGCCCCATGTCCCGAATGCTGGTCGCACCGTTCTCGGCGATCGCGTCGTCGACGATGCGCTCGAGCTCGTCCTCGCTGAGCGGCTCGGGCATGAACTCCTCGAGGATCGCGAGCTCGCCCTCCTCCTTCTCCGCCTGCTCGTTGCGGCCGGCGGCGTGGAACGCCTCGGCCGCCTCGTTGCGCTTCTTGCGCTCGCGCTGCAGCACCTGCAGCTCCTCGTCCTCCGAGAGCGGCCGCAGCAGCTCCTTCTCGGCCGATTTCAGGCTGGAGAGGATCAGCCGCAGCGCGTCGCGCCGCTGCGTGTCGCGCGCGAGCATCGCTTCCTTCACTTCCTGCTCGAGCTCCTCGACCAGTGTCATCTCGACTCCGTCAAGCCTACGTCGAGTGTCATCTCGACTCCGTCGAGCCTACGTCGAGTGTCATGCTCCTCGACCTCCGCAGTCGCCACGGCCGAGGGGACGACCTCGGCCGAGCCCGGGCCGCCGCCCAGGATGTGCCAGTGCAGGTGAAACACGGTCTGGCCTGCGCTGGGGCCGACGTTGACGACGACCCGGTAGTCCCGCAGGCCGACCTTCTCGGCCGTCTCAGCCACGAACTCGAGCATGCGCTTGGATTCTCTCGCATCGAAGTCGTCGACCTCGCGGAAGGTGTCGACATGGCGCTCCGGCAGCACGAGCACGTGCACCGGCGCCTGCGGGTTGATGTCGTTGATCGCGACGAAGCCCTTCGCCTTGTGCACGTACGCGCCCTCGCGGGCGATGCTGCAGAAGAGGCAGTCCTCACGCTGCTTCGGCAAGGATCCCCTCCTCCGTCGCCGCCGCGCCGCGCACGCGCACGAGCGCGCCGACCGGCGCGTCGACGAGCCACGGCGAGTAGTCGTCGCCGTAGCCGCGGCCCGGCCGGTCGACGAGCACCGATGTCCTCCGCGCCGACCTTGCGGCGCCAGCGGCGCGAGACACAGCTCGTGCGAGAGCGCGCGCAGCCGCGCGCCGCGCTCCTTCTTCACATGCGGCGGGACGGGGTCGTCGGCCGCGGTGACGGTTCCCGGCCGCGGCGAGTACGGGAAGACGTGCACCTTCGTCAGGCCCGCGCGCTCGACGGTGCGCGAGCGTCTGCTCGAAGGCGGCATCGTCCTCGGCCGGGAAGCCGACGATCACGTCGCTCGTCAGGTTGAACTCGTCGGCGAGCGGCGCGAGCCGGCGCAGGTAGGTCGACGTCGTGTAGCGGCGGCGCATCGCGCGCAGCACGCCGTCGTCGCCGGACTGCAGCGGCACGTGCAGGTGGCTGCTGACCGTCGGCGTCTCGCGCAGCGCCGCGACGAGCGCGTCGTTCACGTGGTTGATCTCGATCGAGCTGAGCCGCAGGCGCTCGAGCCCGGGCGTCGCGCCCGCCTCGCGGACGAGGCGCGGCAGGTCGTAGCCGGCGCCGCGGTCGCGGAAGCAGCCGAGGTTGATGCCGGTGAGAACGACCTCGCGGTGACCCTGCGCGACGCGGCGGCGCGATCTCGCCGAGCACCGCGTCGGCGCTGCGGCTGCGGGATGCGCCGCGCACGAGCGGGATCACGCAGAAGTTGCACGAGAACGAGCAGCCGTCCTGGATCTTCACGAACGCGCGCACGCGGTCGATGCGCGCGTCCGCCTGCACGCAGCCGATCGCACCGACGTCGCCGGCGACGAACGCCGCGGTCTCCTCGCTGCGCTTCGCGACGACGGTGACGTTGGGCGGTAGGTTCGCGAACGCGTCGCCCTGCAGGTTCGCGCCGCAGCCGGTGACGTAGACGCGCGCGTGCGTGCGGGCGGCGCGCGCCGCCGCCTTGCGGCTCTTCGCCACCGCCTCGTTCGTCACGCAGCAGGTGCTGATCACCGCCACGTCGGCGTCGCGTCGGCGCCCTCGCCGTGGCCGTCGCGCAGCAGCGCCTCGCGCACCTCGTGCACGTCGGCGTGCGAGACCTTGCAGCCGAGAAAGTCGACGCGGAACGTCGCCATGGGCGAGATCGTAGGGCGCACGCCCTCCCCGCGGGCACGCGAGTCAAGAACCAATCATCTCGCTGCGCGGCGGTACACGTCGCAGGCCCAGCCGTCGAGCGTCGTGCGCGTCTCGTGCTCGTAACCGGCGAGGCGCGGCTCGGCGGAGCGAAGTAGCCGGAGGTGACGAGCGTGGCCGCGTCGAGGCGGGGCGGGAGCGCCTCCACCGACTCGAGCGAGATGTTCGCGACGGCGATCTGGACGCCGGGCAGCGGCTCGTCACCCGCGACGAGGCGCGCGTCGACGGCGACGCCGTTCGCCTCCGCGTTCGCGCGCGTCGCCTCGATCGACGGCTCCTCGACGTCGACGCCGACGACCGGCGCGAAGCCGAGCAGCGCGGCGGCGATCGAGAGCACGCCGGAGCCGCAGCCGACGTCGAGCAGCGGGCCGGGCTCGAGCTCCTGCAGGGTCTGCGAGGCAGAGCTGCGTCGTCGGGTGCGCGCCGGTGCCGAACGCGCGGCCCGGGTCGATGACGACGGCGAGCGCGTCGGCCGGCGGCGTCTCCCACGGCGGGCCGACCCAGAGGCCGGCCGACGCGGACCGGCCGGTGGAACGCGCGCCAGCGGTCCTCCCACCCGTCCTCGACGTCTGCGCTGCGCCCGCTGCCGAAGAACGCCCAGAGGCGCTCCTCGCCGGCGGCGTCGGTGTACGCGGCGAGCTCGACGCCGTGGGCGCGGTCGACCTCCTCGAAGCCCTCGGGGAAGAGCTCGAGCATGGTCGCGCGCGCCTCCTCGACGCGCTCGGGCCCGACCTCGATCGGCGACGCGGCGGAGCGGTCAGCGGAACGCGCTCTTCAGCTTGTCGAAGAAGCTCTCGTCGCGCGCGGTAGGTGTCGTCGTCGCTCGCCGCCTCGAACTCCTCGAGCAGGCGGCGCTGCTCGTCGGTGAGCCGGCGCGGGACGGTGACGTTCACGAGCACGCGATGGTCGCCGCGGCCGAAGCCCTGCAGCACCGGCATGCCCTTGCCGCGCAGCACGCGCACCTCGCCCGGCTGCACGCCGGCGGCAGCTCGAGCTCGACCGTGCCGTCGAGCGTCTCGACCGTCGACCGTCGCGCCGAGCGCCGCCTGGACGATCGTCAGGTCGACCTGCGAGAAGATGTCGTTGCCCTCGCGCACGAAGCGCGGGTCCGGCTTCACGTGCACGAGCACGTAGACGTCGCCCGCGCGTCCGCCGAGCGCGCCGGCGTGGCCCTCGCCGCGAGACGCGGATGCGCTGGCCGTCGTGGATGCCGGCGGGGACGTCGACGTTCAGCGTCGCGCTCTTCGAGCGTGCGCCCGGCGCCGTCGCACTCTCGGCACGGGTGCTCGACGAGCACGCCGCGGCCGCGGCACTCGGGGCACGGCTGCGTGCGCACGAACTCGCCGAACACGCTGCGCGAGACCTGCTGCAGCCGGCCGCGTGCCGTCGCAGCGCGCGCAGGTGCGCGGCGTCGTGCCGGGCTCGACGCCGTCGCCGCCGCACGTCGCGCACGTCGCGGCGACCTCGAACGGGACCGCGACGGTCGACCCCGCGCGCCGCCTCGACGAGCTCGATCTCGATCTCCGCGCCGACGTCGGCGCCGCGCGCGGCGCGCCTCGCCCGTCGTGCCGCCGAAGAGGTCGTCGCCGAAGAACGCCGAGAAGAGGTCGCCGAGGCTGCCCATGTCGAAGTGCGTCGGCGGGAAGCCGCCGGAGCGCAGGCCGGCGTGGCCGTAGCGGTCGTAGAGCGCGCGGCGTCTCGGAGTTCGAGAGCACCTCGTACGCCTCGGTGACCTCGCGGAAGCGCACCTCGGCCTCCGGGTCGGTCGGAGACGTCGGGATGCAGCTCGCGCGCGAGCCGGCGGAACGCCTTCTTGATCGTCGCGCTCGTCCGCGTCGCGCGCGACGCCGAGCAGCTCGTAGTAGTCGCGGTCGGTCGCGGCCATCAGTCCTCGCCGTAGACCTCTTCGACGAAGCGCGACAGCTCGTGCGCCGCCGAGCGGACCGAGCGCAGCGCCTTCTCGTAGTCCATGCGCAGCGGGCCGAGCAGGCTGACGGTGCCGAGCGTCTGGTGCGCGACGCCGTAGGTCGCGCCGACGAGCGCGAGGTCGCGCAGGCCCGGCTGCTCGAGCTCGTCGCCGACGCGCGCGAACGGGTCGCCGAGGATCGAGTGCGCTGCGCGAGCACGTCGAGCAGCGCCGCGCGCTTCTCGAGCGCGTCCATCAGGCTGCGGTACGCGCCGATCTCCTCCGCGCGCAGGTCGTCGAGCAGGCCGGCGGCGCCGCCGACGAAGAGCTGGCGGTCCTCGTCGGCCGCCTGTCGAACGCGCCGCGGATCGACGCAGGAACGCGCGCTCGCGCGCGCTGAGGCTCGGCTCGTCGAAGGCGAGCGCGACCGAGCCGCGAGCCGAGCCGCGCGCCGGTGAGGCGCTCGCTCAGGTAGTCGGCCGCCCAGGTCACGAGGCCCGGGTCGACCGGCTCCGGGAACGCGTAGCGCTGCTTGGTGACGCCGCCGGTCGACGTGATCACGACGACGATCACGACGTCGGCTGCAGCAGCAGCACCTCGACGTGGCGGCACGGTCGCGGCCTCGAGCGGCGGCGCCGAGACGAGCGCGAGCAGCCGCGTCACCTGCGAGAGCATCTCGGTCGTCGCCTGCAGCGCCTCCTCGACCTCGGCGCGCGCGGCCGGCGAGCTCGAGCGCGAACTCGGCGTCGGCGACGGCTCGGGCCGCGCGAGCAGCTCGTCGACGTAGAGCCGGTAGCCGGCCTCGGTCGGCACGCGCCCCGCCGAGGTGTGCGGGTGCGTGAGCAGGCCGAGCCGCTCGAGCTCGGCGAGCTCGTGCCGCACCGTCGACGGCGACACGCCGAGCGCCGGCCCGCTCGACGAGCGTCTTCGACCCGACCGGCTGCCCGGTCGCGACGTACTCCTCGACGACGCGGCAGAGGATGTCGCGCTGCCGGTCGGAGCAGCACGATCCGCATCGCCGCACATGGTAGGCAGCGCTGCCCGGCTAGGCGAGCAGCCGCGCCGTGACGCCGCCGCCGAGGAAGCGGCCGCGCGGCGGTGAGCGCGAGCCGTCGCCGCGCCGGACCGACGAGCCCGAGCCGCTGCGAGCCGCTCGAGCTCGCCGTCGTCGAGCGCGTGCCTCGAGCCCGGCGAGCGGCAGCGGCTCGTCGAGCCGCAGGCCGAGCATCACGCGCTCCGCGTCGCGCGCGTCGTCGCCGGCAGCTCCTCGAGCTCGCGCGGCGGCCGCTCGCCCGCGCTCGAGCGCCGCGACGTAGCGGCGGAGCGACGGCGCGTTCCGCCAGCGCCGGTTCTCGATTGTGCTGACCGCGCCCACGCCGAGGCCGAGGTAGTCGTGCCCGAGCCAGTAGCCGAGGTTGTGCCGCGCGCGCAGGTCGCGGCCCGCCGCGTGCTCGGGCGGCGCGGCAGAAGTTCGCCGTCTCGTACCAGCGGTAGCCGGCGGCGGTCAGCGTCTCGACGACGAGCTCGAAGTAGGACTCCATCGACTCGGCCTGGCGCTCCAGCTCGGCTCCGTGGGCGTGCGTGAAGCGCGTGCCCGGCTTCGCCTCCAGCTCGTACGCGGAGAGGTGCTCGGGCTCGAGCGCCAGGGCCTCGGCGAGGTCGCGTGCGAGGTCGGCGGGCTCTGGCCCGGGATGCCGTAGATGAGATCGAGCGAGATGTTGTCGAATCCGGCATCACGGAGAACGTGGACGGCGCGCCGGACGTCGTCGGGCCGCGCGACGGCGCTCGAGCACGTCCAGAAGGCGCGTGTTGAAGCTCTGTGCGCCGAGCGACACGCGATTGACACGGTTCCGTGACAGAAGCCGCGGCGAGCTCGGGCGTGACGGTCTCGGGGTTCGCCTCGACCGTCACCTCGTCGCGCGTCCGGCAGCGCCGCGAGCAGGCGCTCGAGCGCGGCGGGCTCGGTGAACGTCGGCGTGCCGCCGCCGAGGAAGATCGTCTCGAGCTCGCGGCGCGAGCAGCGTCGCGCTCGAGCTCGAGCTCGGCGAGCAGCGCGTCGACGTAGCGCGCCGTGCTCGCCGCGCGGCCCGACGACGGTGACGAAGTCGCAGTAGCCGCAGCGCGAGCGCGCAGAACGGCAGATGGACGTAGAGGTGGCGGGCGCCGCTCACACGCGGCGACGCGCGCCGTCGAGGCGCGGCGACGAGCTCGCCGCCGCAGTTCGGGCAGACGTGCTCCATCGACGCCGGCGCACGACGACGCAGAACGTGCACTCGAACGAGCAGATGCGCGCGTCGCCGTCGCGCGAGCGCCGTGCCGCAGCGCTCGCACGCGGTGCGCATCTCGAGCGCCATCGTCAGCGCTTCGCCGCTCGTTCAGGTTGAGCACGGCGAGGAACGCCTCCTGCGGCACCTCGACGCCGCCGACCTGCTTCATCCGCTTCTTGCCCTCCTTCTGCTTCTCGAGCAGCTTCCGCTTGCGCGAGATGTCGCCGCCGTAGCACTTCGCGAGCACGTCCTTGCGCCGCGCCTTGACGGTCTCGCGCGCGATGATGCGCGCGCCGATCGCCGCCTGGATCGCGACGTCGAACATCTGGCGCGGGATCTCCTCGCGCAGCTTCTCGACGAGCGCCTTGCCGCGCTCGTACGCGAAGTCGCGGTGGACGATCAGCGAGAGCGCGTCGACCGGCTCGCCGCCGACGAGGATGTCGACGCGCACGAGGTTGCCCGGGCCGGAAGCCGGCGAAGTCGTAGTCGAAGCTCGCGTAGCCGCGCGTGCGCGACTTCAGCTGGTCGTAGAAGTCGAGGACGATCTCGGCGAGCGGCAGCTCGTAGGTGAGGTGCACGCGCTGCTCGCGAGAGGTACTCCATGTGGTCGAACGGCCGCGGCGGTCGTTGTACAGCTCCATCACGGTGCCGACGAACTCCTTCGGGACGATGATCGACGCCTTGATGTACGGCTCCTCGACCTCGTCGAACGCGTCGGGCAGGTCGGCGGGCGTGTGCACCTCGACCCACTCCGCCGTTCATCGGCTTGACGCGGTAGGCGACGTTCGGCGCGGTCACGAGCAGGTCGAGGTCGAACTCGCGCTCGAGCCGCTCGCGCACGATCTCCATGTGCAGCAGGCCGAGGAAGCCGCAGCGGAAGCCGAAGCCGAGCGCCTGCGACGTCTCCGGCTCGTAGAAGAGCGCCGCGTCGTTCAGCTTCAGCTTCTCGAGCGCGTCGCGCAGCTCCGGGTAGTCGTCGGAGTCCGTCGGGAAGAGCCCGGCGAACACCATCGGCTTGACGTCCTTGTAGCCGGGCAGCGGCTCGGCCGCCGGCGCGCTTCTCGGCCGTCAGCGTGTCGCCGACGCGCAGCTCCGAGACGTCCTTCAGCCCGGTGATCACGTAGCCGACCTCGCCGGCGGCGAGCTCCTTGACGCGGCCGCATCGCCGGCGACATGAAGCCGATCTCCTGCGCCTCGAAGCGCGTGCCGAGCGCCATCGCGCGCAGCTGCTCGCGCGGCCGGAAGACGCCGTCGACGACGCGGACGAACGCGACGACGCCGCGGTACTGGTCGTACGACGAGTCGAAGATCAGCGCGCGCGGCGGCGCGTCCGGGTCGCCCGCCGGCGCCGGGATCCGCTCGACGATCGCGTCGAGCACGTCCTCGACGCCCTGCCCCGTCTTCGCCGAGATGCGCAGCACGCGGTCGGCGTCGTCGCCGATCAGGTCGGCGACCTCGGCGGCGGCGCCGTCGGGATCGGCCTGCGGCAGGTCGATCTTGTTCACGACCGGGACGATCTCGAGGTTGTTCTCGATCGCGAGGTAGGCGTTCGCGAGCGTCTGCGCCTCGATCCCCTGCGCCGCGTCGACGACGAGCAGCGCGCCCTCGCACGCCTGCAGCGAGCGCGAGACCTCGTAGGTGAAGTCGACGTGGCCCGGCGTGTCGATCAGGTTGAGCTCGTGGCCCTTCCAGTGCGACGCGCACGGCCTGCGCCTTGATCGTGATCCCGCGCTCGCGCTCGAGGTCCATCGAGTCGAGCACTGGTCGCGCATCTCGCGCTCCGAGACGGTGTCGCGTCAGCTCGAGGATGCGGTCGGCGAGCGTCGACTTGCCGTGGTCGATGTGCGCGATGATCGAGAAGTTGCGGATGTGCTGCTGGTCCATGGCGCCTAGCCGCGGCGGAAGCGGCTGCGCAAGGAGAGTAGCGCCTGCATCTCCGCACCCGCAGCGCGCGAGCAGGCGACCAGGTAGGCGATCGACCGCCGCCGCGAGCGCGAGGCCGAGCGACACGAGCTGCGCCGGCCAGCGACTGGCCGAGCGCGGCGTCGAGCGGCGCACCAGACCGGCGAAGGCGACGGCCGCCGGCGAGCGCCGCGGCGACGAGCACGACGCAGGCCGAACGGAGGCCGATCTCGCCGAACTCGATGCCGGCCGAGCCGCCGGCGCAGCAGGAGGAGCAGCGCCGCGGTGCCGGCGATGTTCACGAGCGAGGTCGCGAGCGGGATCCCCCAGATGCCGAGCGGTAGAACGCCGACGTCGAGGAGCGCGTTCAAGAACAGGTTGCCGAGCGCGACGACGGTCGGGATCCAGTTCGACTGGAGGCTGAAGAACGCGCGGTTCAGCATCAGCATCGTCCCGTTGAACGTCGAGCCCGAGCGCGAACGCGGCGAGCGCGCCGGCGACGACCGGCGTCTGGCTGCGCGTGAACGCGCCGCGCTGGTAGATGAGCCGCGACGATCGGCTCGGCGAGCACCGCGCAGACGACGCTCGCCGGCACGAGCAGGAACGCGATCTGGCGCAGCCCGAGCGAGACCGTGCTGCGGAAGCCGTCCATGTCGCCGCGCGACGCGAAGCCGCGCGAGCGACGGGAAGAGCACCGTCGCGACCGCGACCGAGAACATCCCCTGCGGGAGCATGTAGATGCGGAACGCCTCGTCGATCGCCGCCGGGCGCGATGTCCGGGTCGATGCAGCCGCGAGGCGAACAACGCCGTCGATGAGCGCGTTGATGTTGATCAGGCCGAGCCCGAGCGTGACCGGCAGCATCAGCTTGAACACCTGCGCGACGGCCGGGTCGCGCCAGTCGATCACCATCTGCAGCCGGCCGTCGCGCCCGCGCAGCCACGGCAGCGGCAGCAGCACCTGGATCGACCGTCGCCGACGAGGATCGACGCCGGCGTAGACGTAGAGCTTGCCGTCGGTGCCGTCCGACGCGCGGCACGCCGAGCACGAGCCCGAGCGATGATCGCGAGGTTCCAGACGACGGGCGTGAGCGCCGGGATCGAGAACTCGTCGTAGCTGTTCAGGATCCCGACGATGATCCCGGAGACGCCGAGCAGCGCGACGATCGGGAAGAGCACCCGCGAGAGGCCGACGGCGAGGTCGGGTCGTAGCCGGATGGAACGGCGCGCATGAGCGAGCGGCGCGAGCAGGATGAAGAGCGCCGTCAGCGCCGCCGAGGCCGAGCAGCATCAGCCAGAAGAGCGTCGAGGCGACGCGCCACGCGCGCTTGCGCTCGCCCTTCTCGAGCAGGTCGCTGAAGACCGGCACGAACGCCGACGAGAGCGCCGCGTCGGCGACGAGCGCGCGGACGAGGTTCGGGACTAGGAACGCGACGGTGAACGCGTTGATCGGGCCCGCGGCGCCGAAGTAGTACTCGGCGACGATCTCGCGGACGAGCCCGAGCACGCGCGAGAGCGCGGTCGCGAGCGAGAAGATCGCCGTCGAGACGGCGAGCCGCCGGCGGCCGGGCGCTGCGTCGCCGCGCGGGTCGGCGAGCTCGCCCGGGCCGCTCGTGGTCGCGTCGTCGGCCACCAGGCGCGAACGTTACGCGGGCGGACGGCGGGAAGCGGCGCTCTGCTACCTTTCGCGCGCCCGCCGGAGCGGGCCTTTTCACGCTATGCCGAACATCAAGCAACAGAAGAAGCGCGTCCGGACCGCCGCCGAGGAGCGGCTCGAGAACCTGCGCTACCGCTCGACGATCAAGACGCTGGCCAAGCGCCTCGCGACCACGGCCGAGGCCGGCGACGCGGCGGCGGTCGACGAGGAGCACCGCGCTCTCGTCAAGCTGATCGACCGCGCGGTCGCGCGCGGCGCGCTGCACCGGAACGCCGGCGCCCGCAAGAAGTCGCAGGCCGCGCGCGTCGCCGCCCCGCGCTCGTAGCGCTCAGTCGCCGGCCAGCTTCGCGTAGAGGAGGACGTCATGGCGCTTGCCGTGCCAGGACGCGTAGCCGCGCATCAGCCCCCTCGCCGCCGCTCGAGACACGCTGGGACGCCGTATCGATGGCTCGACGGTGCACTGCAGCCGCTCGACTCGGTCGGCGACGAGCGCGTGTCGAGCTGCACCCGCTTCGGTCGCGACGGCGTTGCTCGCAGCAGAGCCTTCCGCGATGTAGTCGTCGGCGCAGGCCTCCGCGGCTAGCGCGGCGTCATCGGGACGCCAGCGCCGCAGGGTGACGTTCACGCCGGTTCTTTGACGGCGGTGCGCGGTGCGGTGATGTCGACGAGCGCGCGCTCGAGCTCGAGCTCGTTCGCGAGGCGGGAGCCGCCCTTCAGCGCATGGTCGAGCTCGGCGAGACGGATGACCGCGTCGTCCAGCTCGGAGCCGCTGAAGTTGCGGACCTGGCTGAACAGCTTCTGCGCAGGGAACGGCTTCATCCCGAGCTTCGACGCGGCCTCCTGCGCCGACAGCCCCTGCTCCTCGAGCCGGTGCGCTGCACGCGCGCGCTGGAGGTGACGCGTCAGGCTGCCGACGAGCCGCGGGATCGTGCGCGAGACGGGATCGCCGGTGCGGTCGAGCATCCGCTCGGCCTCGCGCAGCACGCCGCCGACGTCGCGCGCGCCCCAGGCGTCGGTGAGGTTCCACGGCGGCGACTCGGCGCGCGGTGCGACGAGCGCCGTGACGTCGGCCTCGGTCACCTCCGCCCCGCCCGCCCACGTCGCGAGCTTCTCGACCTCGCCGGCGAGCTCGTACAGGTCGTCGCCGACGAGCTCGGCGAGCAGGCGGCACGCCTCCGGCTCTGCGCTCGTCTGGTGCAGCTTGAACTGGTCGGCGATCCAGCGTGGGATCGCGCGCGCCGTCACGTCCCAGAGCAGCACCTCGCCTGCGCCCGCAACCGCCTTCGCGATCGGCGCGTCCTTCTTCAGCTCGGCGGCGACGAGCGCGAGCGTCGTGCCGGGGGCGGGCGACTTCAGGTAGGTCGCGACCGCCTTCGCGTCGGGTGCCTTCCACGCCTCGACCCCCTCGACGACGACGAGCCGGGTGCCTGCGCCGAACAGCCCCATCACGTTGCAGGCCGCGACGGCGTCGTCTCCCGCCGACTCGGCCGCGTGCATGAGCTCGACCGCGTCCGCGTCGAAACGACCGCGCAGCCGCATGACGGCGCGGTCGACCTTCGGCCGGTCGCCGCCCGCGATCAGGTAGGCCGGCTTGAGCTCGTCCGCCATCTGCGCCAAGCATAGGCAGCCGCCCCGCGGGCGCGGCCGCCGCTCGCGTCAGTCGACGACGACGTGCGTGACGGGGATCGCGGTGCGGCGCTCGAGCGTCTCGAGCAGGCCGTCCTCGAGCCAGCTCGTCTCGCTGCCCGTCACGACGACGATCGCCTCGGCGGGGAACTCGCGCAGCCCGTCGGCTGCCGCCTGCAGCGGGTCGTGCGCCCCGATCTGCGCCTGCGCGCCGATCCCGGCGGCCTCGAGTGCGGCAACCGCCTCGTCGAGCTCTGCCGACGCGCGGTCGTAGGCGGCCTGGTCGCCGGTCAGCCAGTCGAGGCGCGAGGAGAGCGCCGGCGCGACCACGAACGCCTCGGCCGGCCGGCCCGCAGCCGAGCGGACGATCTCCTCGCGGAGTCTCGGCACGGCGCCCTCGGCGTCGACGAGCACGAGTGGCCGGTAGACGCCGTCCGCCGAGCTTCGCGCCGTCGCCGCCTCGGCCGGCAGGGACCGCGGCCGGCGCCGCCGTGCGACGAGCACGAGGGCGAGCACGATCACCGCGGCGTTCGCCAGGACGAAGATCGTCCACGCCAGGCCCGTGTCGGCGGTGACCGCCCAGAAGAGCACCGCCGCGTACACGGCTGCGATCGCGACCATCGGGACCGCGATGAATTCCGGCGACCGCTTCCCGGCCATCGCCCGGATGCTCCGTCGACCCGGCGTGGCGCGCATCGTCCCGTCGGGATGAAGGCGCCGTGCGGGCGGCGCTTTACGCTCGGCGGCGGTGACGTGGAGCATCCGGTTCCGCCTGCGCCAGTGGCTGCGATCGAGTCTCTGGGTGGTCCCGCTCGCCGGCGCGCTGGTCGGGCTGCTCGCGAGCGCCGCCAGCATCGAGCTCGACCGGCACCTCACCCTCCCGTCGAGCTGGCAGTACTCGGCGAGCACGGCCGGCACGCTGCTCTCGTCGGTGGCGGGCGCCATGGTCGGGCTGATCGGGTTCGTCGTCACCATCAGCGTGCTCGTCGTCCAGATGGCGACCGGGACGTTCTCCGCCCGCTACATGCGGCTGTGGTACCGCGACCCGATGCTGAAGGCGGTGCTGGCGTGGCTCTTCGGCACGCTGACGTTCTCCTACTCGCTGCTGCGGCAGAACGAGGCGGGCTCCGTCCCCAACCTCGGCGTGACGCTCGCAGGCCTGTTCGTCGCGATCGGCGTCGTGCTCTTCCTGCTCTTCCTCGATCGTTTCGTGCACCGGCTGCGGCCGGTCGCGGTTGCTGCGCTCGTCGCGGCGGCGGGTCGGCAGTCGGGATCCCTGCCCGATCGCGAGATCTCCGCGCTCGACCTCGCGGCACTCGGAGAGCCGCCCGCGTTCGTCGTCGCCGCACGTGCGCACGGCGCGATCCAGGCCGTCGACCACGCGGGGCTCGTAGCCTGGGCCGAACGGCACGACGCCGTGCTCGTCTTCCTGCAGGGCGTCGGCGACTTCGTCTCTGCGGGGACGCCGCTCGTCGAGGTGCACGCCGCGGACACGCCGGCGTCGGGCGAGAACCAGCTGCTCGGGAAGATCGCGCTCGGCGTCGAGCGGACGATCGAGCAGGATGTCGCGTTCGCGATCCGAATCATGGTCGACATCGCGAACAAAGCGCTCTCCGCGGCCGTCAACGACCCGACGACGGCGACCCAGGTCCTCAACCACCTGAGCGACACGCTGCACTCGCTCGGGCGCACGCGGCACCTCGACGGCGTGACGCGTGCTCGCCGACGCGCATGGGCAGGCCCGGGTCCTGATGCCCGCGCACCGCTTCGAGGACCTGCTCTCGCTCGCCGTGACCGAGATCAGGGAGTACGGCGCGACGATCGATCCAGGTCGTGCGCCGGCTACGCGCCCTCCTCGAGGACCTGCGCCAAGCGGTGCTGCCCGAGTACGTCGAAGCCGTCGAGGCGGAGCTTGCACGCCTAGAGGCGACCGTCGCCGAGTCGTTCGGCGACCGCATCGATCTCGACCTCGCGCATGTCGCGGACCGGCAGGGGATCGGCGGCCCGCCGCGCCTGCACTCGCGTGTGCTCGTGCGAGAGGCTGAGCGGCGATGACGGCCGCCCTCGCTCTCGGCGCAGCGTTCCTGTTCGCGGTCGCAGCGACGCTCCAGCAGAAAGGCGCGCTGGCGCTGGGCGTCCCGCCCGACAGCTTCAAGTCGTTCGCGCGGCTCGCCGGCCAGCGGTGGTGGCTCGCCGGGAGCGCGGCGCTGCTCGTCGGCTACCTCCTGCAGGCGATCGCGCTCGACCACGGGCGGCTCTCGATCATCCAGCCGCTGCTCGTGACGACCGTGGTCTTCGCTCTGCCACTCGGCTACTGGCTGACCGACCAGGCGGTGGGGTCACGCGAGATCGTCGGCGCGGTCGTCGTCGTCGTCGGCCTCGCGATCTTCGCGATCGTCGGCGACCCGGCCGGCGGCAAGGAGAACGCGCCGAACGACGAGTGGGCGATCGCGTTGCTCCTGATCACCGTCGTCTGCGTCGCCGTCCTGTTCGCGGGCCGCGGAGGAACGGCCGCCACGCAGGCGACGACCTACGGCGTCGTCGCCGGGATCCTCTTCGGCGCGTCGGCGTGCCTCGTCAAGCCGACGACTGGAGTTCCTGCACCAGGGGATCGGCGAGGTGCTGAGCCACTGGGAGCTGTACGCGACCGCGATCGCCGGTGTGCTCGCGTTCGTGCTGCAGCAGGTGTCGCTGAGCCGGGGTTTCCTCGCGAAGTCTGTCGCGACCGTCTCGGTGGCGAACCCGGTCGTGTCGGTGCTGATCGGCTCGCTCCTCTTCGACGAGCGCCTGGAGCGCCCGCTCAGCCGCGTGTTGGTCGCGGAGGCGGGGCTCGTGCTGGCGATGATCGGCGCGGTCGTGATCTCGTCGTCGCGCCATCAGGCGGCCGAGTCCGGGCAGCCCGAGCTCGTGCCGACGGGCTGAGCTCAGCGCAACCGGCGCGCGGCGAGCCCGGCGAGCACGAGGCAGCCGAGGGCCGCGACGCCGGCAGCGGGCCCGTGCACCTGCGCGGCCGGAAGCGCCGCAACGGCGCGTGCGCAGAGGACGACGTACGCGACGACCCAGCCGTTCAGCCACGCGAGCGCCTCCGCCAGCGACGGGGCGACGGGGTCGACCGCGGCCGTCGCGAACGCGAGCCCGAGCAGCGGCGCGACCGCGGGCTCGACGAGCGCGTTCGCGAGCACGCCGAGCAGCGGGACCGCACCGAACTGCAGCCAGAGCACGGGCGCCGTCGCGACGCCGCACGCCGTGGAGACCGCGAGCGTGGCGGGCAACGTCGGCGGCAGCGGGTAGCCCTCGAGCACGCGCAGCAGCGGACGCACCGCGAGGAAGATCGCGGCCACCGCGGCGAAGGAGAGCTGGAAACCGGCGTCGGAGAGCGTGTACGGGTTCCACGCCAGCAGCACCACCGCCGCGAGCAGCAGCACGTGCCACGGGTCCCGCTCGCGCGCGACGAGCCATGCCACCGAGGTCGCGCCGCCCGCGACGGCCGCCCGGATCACCGACGGCTGCGGGCCGACTGCGAGCACGTACGCCCCGATCGCGGCGAGCGCCGCGACGTGCGCCCACGCGCGCGGCACGCCGAGGCCCCACGCGAGCAGGAGCACGCCGCCCGCGAGCAGCACGACGTTCTGCCCCGAGACGGCGAGGAGGTGGTAGAGGCCCGACCTGCGGAACGCGAGCTTCAGTCCCGGCGAGAGGCCGCCGTCGTCCCCGAGCACGATGCCTTCGAGGACCGCGCGTCGTTCTCCCGCCAGTCCGGGCGCGCAGGCGGCGCGCAGCCATGTGCGGAGCCGGTCGCCTGCTCCCGCGAGCCCACCGCGGCGCCGGCCGGTGTCCCTCCAGTCGTCGACGCGGAAGACGACGTGGATGCCCTGGCGGCGCAGCCAGGTGCGCTCGTCGAAGCCGCCGGCCGCCTCGCGCGGCAACCGCACGACCGCCAGCAGGTCGATCAGGGCGCCCTGAGGCGGCGCGCGGCCGAGCGGGAGCTCGAGCTGGACGCGCTCGTCGAGCCGGCGGCCGGCGAAGGTGCGCACGCGTCCCTGCTGGCGCTGGTCGAAACGCCCGGGCCGGGGCTCGGACGTCACGACGACGAGCGCGCGCCCGGCGCGGCCGACCTCCGAGGCGAGCGGGCTCCGGTCGACGGCGTCGAGCCGGACTCCGCCCCACCACCAGCCCGCGAGGGCGAAGACGGCTGCCGCCCCGGCGAGCCGACCCCCGGGAGGCAGGAGCAGCGCGACCACGGCCGCGGCGAGCAGGCCGATCGCACCCGGGCCGCGAGGGCGCGCCGCGAGCGCGGCGGCGAGGCCCGCGGCCGCCGCGGCGAGCAGCACGTGCGCCGGCAGCAGCCTGCTCACGGCGTCACCAGCTCGCGGAGGTCGGCGAGGCGCGCTGGGCCGATGCCGGGAACGGCGTCGAGCTCGTCGACGGACCGAAACGCGCCGTGCTCCTGCCGGTAGGCGACGATCTTCTGCGCTGTCACCGGGCCGACGCCGGGAAGCGCGTCGAGCTGCTCGACCGTCGCGGAGCTGAGCGAGACCGGCCCGGACGGCGCAGGCGCAGCGCTGCCCGACCCGGCGGCGACGGCTCCGCCGCCTCGGCGCGGCACGAGCACCTGCTGCCCGTCTGCGACCGGCGCCGCGAGGTTGACCGCGGTGCGCTCCGCGCCGCGCGCGAGGCCTCCGGCGCGCGCGATCGCGTCGGCGACGCGGTCACCTTCGCGCAGGCGCACGAGCCCGGGGCGCCGAACGGCGCCGGCGACGTCGACCACCAGCTGCCGCGCAGCGGCGGCGCCCGGCCCCGCGCGCGGCGGCGACGCCGACGGAACGACCGGCGCGACACGCAGCGGCGCGGACGCGGGCGCCGAGGCCGCGTGCCGCCACGCGACGGCGACGACGAGCACGCCGAGGAGCGCCGCCGCCAGCAGGCGGCGGCCGCGAATGCCGAGCGGGAAGCTGACCATCTCCCCAGGCTGCCGGGAGAACCGTGACGCGTGGGACACGCGTCTGTGCCGAAAGTGGGACTTCTACGCGGGCGGCGCGACGAGCAGCGACCGCTCGCCGTCCCAGCGCCAGACCGCGCCCGGCACGAGGTGCGTGCCGCCGACCCAGCGGTCGAGACCGAGCAGCGCCACGCGGTCGGCCTTCCGCGGCAAGCACGAGCTCGCCGTTCCGCGTCAGCCGCAGCGGCAGTCGCGCGAACGTGTGCGCGTCGCCGAGCGGCGGCGGCAGCGGCAGCGGCTGACCGGACGCGGTCTCGACGAGTCGCGCCTCGCCGGCGCCGAGGGACGCAAGCGTCCGGAAGAACCACGCGTCGCCGAGGAACGGCGCGTCCTCGGCGGACTGCGAGGCGAGGAACGCAGCGACCGGGGTCGCAGCGCCCTCCGCGACCGCGGCCAGCGCGCGCCGTTCGGTCCCCGAGAGCCCGTCGCGCGTCCCGGGAAGCTCGTCCAGCAGCCGACGCAGCGCCTCGGCCGCGAACGGCAGGCCCGGCAGCCCGCCCGCCACGCCCGCGAAACGAGCGACCCCCTCCGGCGCCGGCGCGCGCACCGCGTCCCACACCTCGGCCGCAAGCGCGACGACCTCGGCGGTCGCAGGCACTCGCTCGTCCCACAGCGACTCGAGCTCGGACGCCGTCAACTCACCGAGCCCGCGGAAACCCGGCCGGCCCGGGAACGAGCCGACGACGATCAGCTCGAGGGTCTCGACCGCGACCTCGCTCTCCGCGACGAGCGCGAGCACGTCGAGCAGCTGCAGCTGGTCGTAGAGGTCGTGCTCGAACCACAGCACGACGCGGCGCCCGTCGCGCAGCGCGTCGACGACCTGGCGGTCGCGACGCTCGAGCTCGCCGGCGAGCGAGCGCTTGCTGCCCCACCCGCACTCGGCGAGGAACGCGGCGCGCGCTGCACGCAGCGACGCGCGCGCGGCCGGCCGGCACCGGTCCCTCGTGCAGGACGTCCTGCCAGGACAACACGGCGCCGCCGAGCGCCGTCTGCCGGATCGTGTTGCCGGCGCTCTCGCCGTTCGTGACGTGCAGGAGCGAGCCGGCGCACGCCCGGATCGCGGCCGCGGCGCGCGAGGTACGCGGCGCCGCACGTGCAGTGGTCGAGCGAGTCGCATGCGCACCCGACGACGCGCGCGAGCTCCTCGCGCACGCGTCGCAGCCCCGCGATGCGCGCGTCGACCTCGTCGATCTTCGCCGCCATCCGCACGCGCAGCGCCTCCGACTCGGCGACGCGCCCGCGGCCGACGACGCCAGGTACTCCTCGATCTCCGCAAGCGTGAACCCGAGGCCCTGCGCCTCCTTGATCGCCCGCACGAAGCGCACCGTCTCCTCGTCGTAGCTGCGGTGGCCGCGCGGCGAGCGCGCCGGCTCGGGCAGGAGCCCGCGGCGCTCGTAGTAACGCAGCGTCTCGACGTTCACGCCCGCCCGCTCGGCGACCTCACCGACTCGCATCGCCCCGACTGTAAACCCGTACCTCGGTACGGATGTCAAGCGGTCGCTAGACGACGATGTTGACGAGCTTGTCCGGCACGACGATCACCCGGCGCTCCTCGCCGTTCAGGTGCGCCTGCACCTTCTCGGACGCCCGGGCGCGCGCGATCAGCTCGTCCTCCGGCAGCCCGGCGGGCACCTGCGACGCGGTCGCGCACCTTGCCGTTCACCTGCAGCACGAGCTCGATCGTGTCGCGCTGCAGCATCGCCTCGTCGGCGACCGGCCACGGCTGCTCCCACAGCCGCGCTCGTGGCCGAGCACGCCCCACAGCTCCTCGGCGACGTGCGGCGCGTACGGCTGCAGCAGCGAGACGGCCGTCTCGGCGGCGAACCGCGCGGCCGGATCGTCGGGCGCCTTCGACAGCTCGTTCACGAGCTCCATCACCGCGGCGATCGGCGTGTTGAAGACGAAGCGGCGGTCGATGTCGTCGGTGACGCGCGCGATCGTCTCGTGCGCCTTGCGCGCGAGCGGCGTGTCGACGCCGGCCGGCGACGTCGGGCTGCGCGGCAGCCTCGTGCACGACGCGCCACAGGCGGCGGACGAAGCGCACCATCGCCTCGATCCCGTCCGGGCTCCAGTCGATGTCCTGGTCGGCAGGGCCCTGGAAGAGGATGTAGATGCGGATCGCGTCCGCGCCGAAGCGGTCGATCAGCTCGTTCGGCGAGACGCCGCCCTGCGACTTCGACATCCGCTTGCCGTCGAGCTGCACCCAGCCCTGGTGGAACAGCCGCTGGAACGGCTCGCGGAACGCCGACCATGCCGAAGTCGTTCATCGCCTTGACGAAGAAGCGCGAGTAGAGCAGGTGGCCCTTCGCGTGGTCGATGCCGCCGATGTACTGGTCGATCGGCATCCAGTAGTCGGCGATCGCGCGGTCGAACGGCGCGTGGTCGTTGTGCGGGTCGGTGTAGCGCAGGAAGTACCAGGACGAGTCGACGAACGTGTCCATCGTGTCGGCCTCGCGGCTGCGCCGGGCCGCCGCACGATCGGGCACGTCGTGTTGATGAACTCCGCGTTGGAGGCGAGCGGCGGCTTGCCCTTCGGCCGGTAGTCCTCGACCTCGGGCAGGAGCACCGGCAGCTCGGTCCTCGGGCACGCGCGACGGCGCCGTGGTCCGTCGCAGTAGACGATCGGGATCGGGCAGCCCCAGTAGCGCTGGCGCGAGAAGCTCCAGTCGCGCAGGCGGTAGTTGATCGCCGGCTTGCCCTTGCCCGCGCTCGTCGAGCCGACTCGATGATCGCGCGCTTCGCCTCGTCGCCACGGCAGCCCGTCGAACTCGCCGGAGTTGATCAGCGTGCCGTCGTCGTCGATCACCGGGACGATCGGCAGGTCGTAGGTCCTCGGCGAACTCGCGGTCGCGCTCGTCGTGCGCCGGCACGGCCATGATCGCGCCGGTGCCGTACTCCATCAGCACGTAGTCGGCGACCCAGATCGGGAGCTGCTCGCCGTTGACCGGGTTCGTCGCGTAGCGCCCGGTGAAGACGCCGGTCTTCTCGCGCTGTCTCGCGCTCCTCGGTCGGCCGCGCCGCGGCGATGCGCGCGTACGCGCGCACCTCCTCGTTGTCGCTCGGCCAGCTCGTCGACGAGCGGCGACTCGGGCGCGACCACGAAGAACGTCGCACCGAACAGCGTGTCGGGACGCGTCGTGAAGACCGGGATGTCGAGGTCGAGCTCCTCGACGCGGAACAGGACCTCGGCGCCCTCCGACCGGCCGATGCAGCTCGTCTGGATCTTCTTCGTGCGCTCGGGCCAGTCGATCGTCGCCAGGTCGTCGAGCAGCTCGTCGGCGTACGCGGTGATCTTGAAGAACCACTGCGCCATGTTCCGCGCCTCGACGACGAACGCCGCAGCGCCAGCAGCGGCCGTCGACGACGTGCTCGTTCGCGAGCACGGTCTGGTCGTTCGGGCACCAGTTGACCGGCGCCTCCTTGCGATACGCGAGGCCGTGCTCGAAGAACTTCAGGAAGAGCCACTGCGTCCAGCGGTAGTAGCGTCGGCTCGTGCGCGGACACCTCGCGCTGCCAGTCGATCGCCCAGCCCATGCGGCGCATCTGGTCGCGGATCGCCTCCATGTTGCGCTCGGTGATCTCGAGCGGATGGCCGCCGTCCTTGATCGCGGCGTTCTCGGCCGGGAGCCCGAACGAGTCGAAGCCCATCGGCCGCAGCACGCGTGAACCCGTGGCGGCGGCGGAAGTGCGTGACGACGTCGCCCAGCGTGTAGTTGAGGACGTGCCCCATGTGCAGGCTGCCGGACGGGTACGGGAGCATCTCGAGCATGTAGAAGTGCTCGTCGGGTGCGTCGCCCGGCGCGGGGTTGTCGACGTGGAAGGACTGCTCGGCCTCCCAGACCGCCTGCCACTTCGCGCTCGATTGCGTGTGCGTCGTATGCGTCCATCGAGCTCCCTAGATATGAAAAAGCCTCTCGAACGAGAGGCCGTGGGAAGCCGACGCGGCTCGCGCCGCGGTGCTCCCTGCGTTCAGGTAAGCAGCAGCTCCATCGCGCCCATCTTAGCCGACGGCGCATCGGCCGGGCGCCACCAGTTCCAGTCGCCGAGCAGCGCCATCAGGCTCGGCACGAGGAGCGCCCGGACGAGCGTGGCGTCGATCGCGACCGCGAGCGCGATCCCGATGCCGACCTCCTTGACGATCACGATCCCCGAGGTCGCGAACGCGCCGACCGCGACGCAGAAGAGAAGCGCCGCGGCGGTGATCGACCCGGCCGGTCCGCTCGAGCCCGAGCGCGACCGCCTCGCGGTTCGGGAGGCCCGCGTCGTGCGCCTCCCTGATCCGCGAGAGCAGGAAGACGCCGTAGTCGGTCGCGAGCCCGAACGCGATCGCGAAGAGGAGCACCGGCTGCGTCAGCTCGAGCGCCCCCTGGCTGCGGTAGTCGAGCAGCGCCCTCGAGCCGCCCGTCCTGGAAGACCAGCACGAGGACGCCGAACGCCGCCGACAGGCTGAGCACGTTCATCACGAGCGCCTTCAGCGGCAGCACCAGCGACCGTGTGACGACGTAGAGCAGCCCGAAGGTCGTCGAGCGCGAGCAGCGCCGAGCGCGACGGGCAGGTGGCGCACGAGGCTCGACGCCGTGTCGAGGTACCACGCCGTCCGGCCCGCGACCGACGCGCGGGCAGCGCGCGAATCGAGCGGACGAGCTGCTTCGCGGACGCGGTCATCGCCGGGCGCGCGGGATCACGTCGACGGTCCAGAGCCGCGCGCCGAGCCGCTTCGGCGGCGGGACCGTGGCGATCCCCGGCAGACGCCGGATCGCCGCGAGCGTCGCGGCGGGGTCGGCGACGGTCGCGGCAACATGGATCGGCGACGTCGCGCCCGGAGGGAAGCGCGCGTGGCAATCGCGTCCTGGACCTGCCGCGCGCTCGCGCTCGTCGGCAGCACGGACGCGTCGACGCCGATGAAGCGCACGCCGAGGAACGGCAGGCCGAGCGCGACGAGCACCGTCGGCGGACGCGACGGCGATCGGCGGCGGCTTCCGCATCACGCAGTGCGCGAAGCGGTACCAGCCGCCGCGCTCGTCGGGTCGCGCGGCGCGCTCGGCCGCGCGCTGCCACGGCCGGCGCGAGCGCGTTGACCGCCGGCCGAGCAGCGCGAAGAGCGCGGGAAGCACGAGCAGCGCGACGAGCCCCGCGAGCGGCGCGACAGCACCCGCCGATCGCCATCGAGCGCAGGAACGCGAGCGGGAAGACGAGCAGCGACGCGAACGCGGCCGCGACGGTGACCGCGCTGAACGCGACCGTCCGTCCCGCCGTCGCGACCGTCGTGCGCAGCGCCTGTGCGCCCGGCCCGTGGCGCACGAGCTCCTCGCGGTAGCGCGAGAGGAGCAGCAGGCTGTAGTCGATCGCGAGCCCGAGCCCCGCGCCGGTGACGAGGTTGAGCGCGAAGACGGAGATCGTGACCGCCGAGTTCGCGAGCCGCAGCATCGCGAGCGTCGTGACGATCGAGAGCACGCCCGGCCGCGCACCGGCAGGAGCGCCGCGACGACGCCGCGGAAGATCCAGATGCCGAGCAGGAGCAGGAGCGGGAACGCGATCAGCTCGGCGCGAAAGAGGTCGCGCTCCGACTGCTGCCGCACCTGCTCGTTCGCGACGGCGGGGCCGCCGACGAGCCCGGGCAGCGTCGCGCTCGAGTGCGGCGCGCGGCGCGGCCGGCGGTGCCTGCCGTTCCGGAGGGACGCGGCGAGCACGACGGACGCCGGCGCGCGGCGGCGCGCGGCTGCACGACCGCGATCGCCGGGTCGCGCCGAAGCAGCGCCGCGGCCCGGCCGCCGTCGGCACGGGACGCGACGACGAGGATCGACGGGCCGGGCACGACCCCGTCCGTTGCGAGAGCAGCTGGAACGTCCGGTAGCTCTCCGAGCCCTTGTCCTGGTAGTCGTTGTCGCTCGCGCTCAGCTGCGACGGCGTGCGACGCACCGAAGAGCGCCGGCGGCGACCGCGAGCGACGATCGCGGCCGCGAGGATCCGGCGCGGGCGGCGCCAGGCGAGATCGGCGAGGAGCGGCGAGCATCGCATGCGGCCACAATGCCTGACATGCACGCGTGCTCGACCTGCTTCCCGACACGGCGTCGATCGACGACGGCGAGCTCGTCGCTCGGCGGCGTCCGCGCGACCGAGCTCGCGCGCGAGTTCGGGACGCCGCTCGTCGTCTACGACGAGGCGACGCTGCGCGAACCAGGCCCGCGCGTATCGCGAGGCGGCGCCGGACGCGCTCGTCGCCTACGGGACGAAGGCGTTCCCGTCGGTCGCGGTGCTGCGGCTCTTCGCCGAGGAGGGCCTCGGCGCCGACGTCTCGACGGTCGGGCGAGCTCGCGTTCGCGCTGCGCGCCGGGCATCGCCGGCGACGCGGCTCGTCGTGCACGGCAACAACAAGGAGGACGAGCTGCTGCGCGCGCGCGGCCGAGGCCGGCGCGCTCGTCGTCCTCGACTCGCTCGACGAGCTCGAGCGAGCGCGCGCGGCCGGCGCGAAGCGGTTCCTCGTCCGCGTCACGCCCGGGATCGAGGCCGACACGCACGAGGCGATCAAGACCGCGCATCACGGCTCGAAGTTCGGGCTGCCGCCCGACGATGCGGTCGAGGCGATCCGGCGCGCTGCCCGAATGCGAGGGCCTGCACGTCCACGTCGGGTCGCAGCTGATGCATTTCGGCGCGGCGCTGATGACCGTCGACTGGGTCGCGCAGTTCGCGGCGCGGCTGCGCGCAGAGCTCGACTGGACGCCGCGCATCGTCGACCTCGGCGGCGGGCTCGGCGTCCGGCACGTGCTCGAGGAGCCGTCGTTCACGATCGAGGAGTTCGTCGGCGGCCTGCGTCGGCGAGCTGCAGCGCGCGTGGCAGCTGCAGCGGCTGCCGCGAGCCGCAGCTCGATCCTCGAGCCGGGCCGCTCGCTCGTCTCGCGCGCGGGCGTCACGCTCTACACCGTCGGCGGCGTGAAGCGCGCGAGCGCGGCGACGACCTACGTCACGGTCGACGGCGGCATGTCCGACAACCCGCGGCCCGCGATGTACAACGCGCGCTACACCGCGCTGCTCGCCAACCGCGCCGACGCGGAGCCCGACGGCGCGTTCGCGGTCGCGGGCAAGCACTGCGAGTCGGGCGACGTGCTGATCGAGCGCGTCGAGCTGCCGGAGCCGCGCCGCGGCGACATCCTCGCGGTGCCCGTGACCGGCGCGTACACGCTCGCGATGTCGTCGACCTACAACGCGGTGCCGCGGCCGGCGGCGGTGCTCGTCGCCGACGGCGAGGCGCGGGTGATCCGCCGGCGCGAGACGGTCGACGACCTGCTCGCGCTCGAGCAGACGTAGAACTGGTTCGCAGAAACAGGTCGCGTGCAGACTCGTCCGCGGTCGCGAAGTCCGGTGTCAGACACGCGCACGAAAGCGTCGCGGAAGAGGGACGCAGCTGTGCCGCACGTTCCACCGCGGAGCAGATCCGCTTCACGAGGCGATCCGCGCCGTGGGCTCGACAGGACAAGGCCCGTGTCAGACACGCGCACAGAATCGTCAGTACCAGGTTGCGGCGGGTCGCCGGGAGCTAGAAGACGCGATACGACTCCCGCGAGAGGAACAGCCCGTGCCCCGCGCGGTTCTTGCACGTGAGGCCGGTGAAGCGCGAGACGCACGTGAACCCCTTGTGGCGCCATGTGCGGCCGTAGCGGAGCGTGACGAACGTCGGTTTGTCGCGGCCGTCGTACATGATCCCGCCCGCGCAGAGGATCTCGCCCTTGCGCGTCTCGGACAGCTGGAAGCCGTGCCAGTCGAGCCCCGTCGGCGGCGAGATGCAGTGTCGCTGCAGCCGCCGCGCGTAGCTCGAGCGCTTGATGTCGCAGAGCAGGTTCCCGTGCGCGGTCGGCCGGACAGGTACGTAGAAGCATTTGATGTTGCGCGTCGGCGTCTGCACGCCCGGGAGGCGCGCAGCCGCCGCGCTCCCGGCGGCCAGACGCGAGCACCAGCGAGAGGGCGAGCAGGCGCACTAGAACATCCTGTACGACAGACGCGAGACGAAGAGCCCGTGCCTCGCCGAATTCGTGCACGTGATGCCGGTGACGCGCGAGACGCACGTATAAGCGCCGTGCTTCCACGTGCGGCCGTAGCGGAGCAGCGCGTACGTCGGGCGCTGG
>CAWJZQ010000033.1:0-221784 GCA_963847415.1 uncultured Thermoleophilia bacterium
ACATGGGCGACTGGAACATCTCGCGCCGCCGCTACTACGGACTGCCGCTGCCGTTCTACCCGTGCTCGTGCGGACACCTGAACGTCGTCGGGTCCAAGGAGGAGCTGCGCGAGCGCGCGACCGAGGGCTTCGAGCAGCTCGAGGAGCTGCGCCGCCCGTGGGTCGACCGCGTGCCGGTTCGCTGCGAGCGTGCGGCGAGACCGTCACGCGCATCCCCGAGGTCGGCGACGTGTGGCTCGACGCGGGCATCGTCCCGTTCTCGACGCTCGGCTGGGAGAGCCGCGAGTGGGTGCCGGAGGGCTACGCGACCGGTGCCGCCAAGGGGCTACGAAGGCCGACCTGCCCGATCACGCCTACTGGGAGAAGTGGTTCCCCGCGCGACTGGGTCTCGGAGATGCGCGAGCAGATCCGGCTCTGGTTCTACTCGCAGTTCTTCATGTCCGTCGTCCTCGTCGGGCACGTCGCCGTACAAGCGCGTGCTCGGCTACGAGAAGATGCTCGACGAGCACGGCCGCGAGATGCACGGCTCGTGGGGCAACATGATCGCGGCCGAGGACGCGTTCGAGCAGATGGGCGCGGACGTGATGCGCTGGCAGTACTGCGCGCAGCCGCCGGACCGCAACCTGCTCTTCGGCTTCGGCCCCGCGCACGAGATCAAGCGCAAGCTGCTGACGTTCTGGAACTCGGTCAAGTTCCTCGTCGACTACGGGAACATCGAGGGGTTCGCGCCGTCGTGGGCGCAGCTCGAGCCCGACGGCGTGCGAGCTGCGCCGCTCGACCGCTGGCTGGTCGAGCGCACGAAGCAGCTCGTCGCCGACGCGACGGAGGCGTACGAGGCGACGCTGACCGTCGACGTCGATCCGCGCGTTCGAGTCGTTCGTCGACGACGTCTCCAACTGGTACATCCGCCGCTCGCGCCGCCGCTTCTACTCGTTCGACGAGGCCGCGTTCCGCGACGCTCTGGTACGCGCTCGTGCAGTCGCTGCGCGTCGATCTCGCCGGTGATGCCGTTCCTCGCCGACCACCTCTGGCGGAACCTCGTGCACGGACGGGCCGGCGTCGGTGCACCTCGCGCCGTGGCCGGAGCCGGTCGAGCCCGACCGTGCGCTGCTCGCAGAGATCGCCGAGGTGCGCCGCGTCGTCGAGCTCGGCCGGCAGGCGCGGTCGGCGTCGCAGCTCAAGCTGCGCCAGCCGCTGCGGCGGCTCGTCGTCGCGGGCGCGTCGGCGCGCACGCACGGCGCACAGCGACGAGATCGCCGACGAGCTGCGCGTGAAGGACGTCGAGTTCGGCGAGGTCGAGGCGTCCGAGCTGCGCGTGAAGCCGAACCTGCCGGTGCTCGGGCCGAAGCTCGGCGCGGCGCTCCGCGACGTGCGCGAGCGGCTGCAGCGCGGCGAGTTCGAGGAGCTCGACGGCGGACGCTTCCAGGTCGACGGCCACGTGCTCGAGCCGGACGAGGTGCTCGTCGAGCGCGTCGGGCCGCGAAGGGTGGGCGGTCGCGAGCGAGGGCGGGCGTCACGGTCGCGCTCGACACCGCGCTCGACGACGAGCTGCTGCTCGAGGGCGCGGCTGCTCGACCGCGTCCACGAGGTGAACGTGCTGCGCACGCGAGACCGGGCTCGCGATTGACCGACCGCATCCGCCTCTGGGTCCCGGACGAGGACCTCGTCGAGCGCTACTCGGACCGGCTCGCGGCGCGAGACGCTCGCCGTCTCGGTCGAGCCGGGCGAGCTGCGCATTGAAAAGGCGGGATCGAGAAGGCGTGAGACGGCTCGGCTTGCTGCCCGTGCTCGTCGTGCTCGCCGTGATCGCCGTGCTTGCCGCCGGCTGCGGCGGCTCGGCGACGCCGAAGGACGACCCGGGCGCGTTCGCGTCGAAGGTGGTGGGCCTGATCGTGCACAACAAGTACTCCGCGGCGTGGGAGGACCTGCATCCGATCGACCAGGGCGTCGCGCCGCTCGCCGAGTACGTCGGCTGCGAGACGCGCAACCCGGTGATCGCCGTGCCGCGCACGCGTGAAGGTGATGAGCGTGAACGACGAGTCGGTCGGGCTCGGCGAACGGCAAGTTCCTCGACAGCAAGGCGGTCGACGTGCGGCTCGGCTTCGCCGGCGGGTTCAAGGTCACGCACACCGTGCATGTCGTCGCCGACCACGGGAAGTGGAAGTGGATCCTCCCGTCGTGGCGCTTCCGCGACTACAAGGCCGACCGCTGCCCGACCGACCCGGGCTCGTCCCCGCCGCCCGACTCAGTCCTGAGCTAGCTTCGGCGAGCGCGAGCTCGCGGCGCAGCTCGACCGGCAGCCGGAACTCGACGTCCTCGTCGACGAGGCGGTACGGCTCGATCTCCGTCGACGCCGCGCGCGCGGAACCAGTCGCAGACGCGCTCGACGAGCTTCTCCGGCGCCGACGCGCCCGACGTGACGCCGACGATCTCGACGCCGTCGATCCACGACTCGTCGATCTCGCGTCTCGTCGTCGATCAGGTGCGCGGCGACGCCGTTCGCGCGCGCGACCTCGACGAGCCGGTTCGAGTTCGACGAGTTGCGCGAGCCGATCACGAGCAGCAGGTCGATCTCGGAGAGCATCTCCTTCACCGCCCACTGGCGGTTCGAGGTCGCGTAACAGATGTCTTCCTTCTTCGGCGCGTGGATCTCGGGGAAGCGCTGCCGAAGCGCGGTGATGATCTCGCCGGTCTCGTCGACCGACAGCGTCGTCTGCGTCACGTAGGCGAGCGCGCGCGCCCGCCGGGAACTCGAGCCGCTGCGACGTCGGCGACCGACTCGACGAGCACGATCGAGTCGGGCGCCTCGCCCATCGTGCCCGACGACCTCCTCGTGGCCTGCGTGTCCGATCAGCAGCACCGTGTAGCCGTCGGCGGCGTAGCGGCGCGCCTGGACGTGCACCTTCGTGACGAGCGGGCAGGTCGCGTCGATCGTGTTCAGCCGGCGCGCGGCGGCGTTCGCGTGCACCGACGGCGCGACGCCGTGCGCGGAGAAGACGACCGTCTCGCCCTCCGGCACCTCGGTCTCCTCGTCGACGAAGACCGCGCCGCGCGCCTCGAGGTCGCGCACGACGTGCAGGTTGTGGACGATCTGCTTGCGGACGTAGACCGGCGGCCCGTAGAGGTCGAGCGCCTTCTCGACCGTCTCGACGGCGCGCTCGACCCCGGCGCAGTAGCCGCGCGGGCGACGCCAGCAGGACCTTCCTGACCACGAATCCATCGTAGCCGGGTGTCTGACGACCGCTTCGCGCGAGGCGCCGGAGCGGGCCTGTCGACAGGTGTCTGGACACCAGTTCGAGCGGCCTCCGCGCTTCGACAAGCGTGTCAGAGCCGGAAGCAGTGTCCGAGCACCAGAAACGAGAAAGCCCGCTGCTCGGGGGGTCGTCGCAGCGGGCCTCTCGTGATTGCTCACCGCGGCATATGGCCAGGAACGCGCGCCGCGGTTCGCATCGCCCAGTGCTGAAGACGCTAACCGCCGCGTCCGCCTCGAGGAATAGGCCGAGAGGCCCATCTTTGCAAGGTGGGCGCGTATTGATCGCTCGGCGTACCATTGGCCGCGCCCAGTGAGCCAGGCAACCGAAGCGGTGCTCTTCAACGGCCTGCCGCTGCTGCTGCTGGCGGCCGCGTATGCGGCGGTGGCGGCGGCGGTCCTGCCGGCGCTCTGGCGCGAGCGGGCACGCGCGCACCCGCTCGACTGGGCGATCGTCCTCGTCTTCGCCGGCATCGCCGTCGCGGCGGCGATCCTCGGCGTGCTCGTGCTCCACGACGGGCGCCCGCTCGGCGGCCACATCGTGGCTGTCGTTCGCCGCGATCGCTCGCCGCGCTCCTCCCGGCCCTCCTCCTGCTCGCGCGCTGGCGCGAGCGCGCGTTCGTCGTCGGCGGGATCGGCCGCACGCTGGAGGCGGAGGAGCGCGTCTCGACCCGCGACCGCGAGCTCGAGGCGGTCGCGGCGGTCTCGAGCGCGCTCGGCCGCGCCCACGACCTCGTCGAGGTGGCGCGGCCGCTCGTCGCGGCACGTGACGGCGCTGCTCGGCGTCGAGCTTCGCCGGCCGTGGTGGTCGTGGCCGAGAGCCGCGACGAGGCGACCGGCGTCTACGGAGAGCTGGACGGCGAGCCGCCGACTGGTGGACGTCGGTCCGGGTCGACCTGCGCAGCGAGCCGTCCGGGATCGCGAGCGCCGTCTTCGACGCGGCGCCGGTCACCGTCTACGACGTCGCGAGCTCGCCGCTGGTCAGTCCGCGGCTCGCGGAGCGCGTCGGTGCGGAAAGCGGCGCCTGGATCCCGATGATCGCGGAGGAGCGCGTGATCGGCGTGCTCGCACTCGCGTCGACGAACGGGAAGCGCGCGTTCGCGCCCGACGAGCTCGCGCTCCTGCAGGCGATCGCGGCCGAGACCGCGCTCGCGCTCGAGCGGCTGCGCTCGGCGGAAGCGCTCGAGCAACGCGCTCGAGCGCGAGCAGCCGCGCCGCCGAGATCGTGCGGCGCATCCGAGCGGAGCGTCGACCCCCGCGAGATCGTGCGCGTCGCGACGCGACGAGCTACAGCGCGCACTGCACCTCGACTCGAGTCCGCGCGACGGCGAACGGCATCCGCACGTCGAGCGCGCGGGCGCCGCTCACCGACGGCGAGCAGTTCCTCGTCGACACCGTCGAGCGCGAGATCACCGCCGCACTGCACACCGCGCACCTGCTCGCCGAGAACGAGCGCCGGCTCGCGCAGCAGGCGGCGCTGCTGCACGCCGCGCAGGTCGTGACGAGCGAGCTCGAGCTCGACGCCGTCCTGCAACGCCTGGTCGAGGAGGTGACGAAGCTGCTCGGTGCGGACGCGGCAGACTGCTACCTGCTCGACGGTGAGCGCGGCGTGCTCCGCTGCGCCGCGGTGCATGGCTTCGAGCCGGATCTCGTCGGCTTCGAGTTCACCCCGGAGCTCGGCGTCGCCGGCGCTGCGCTGGCGGAGTCGCGACCCGTGTCCGCCGACGACTACGAGGCGATCGCCGCGCCGGTCCCGCACAACGCGTACAAGGGCTTCGCACGCGCGCTCGTCGCGCCGATGGTCTGGGCGGGCGTGACGCGGGGCGTGCTCGGCGTCGGCATCCGCGACAGCGAGCGCGTCTTCTCGGAGGCTGACGTCGAGCTGCTCGAGGCGTTCGCCTCGCTCGCCTCGCTCGCGCTCCGGAACGCGGAGAGCTACGCGGAGAGCGCGCGCCAGGCGCGGGTGCAGCGCGGCTTCTATCGCATCGCGTCGCTGCTCGGCGAGCCGCTCTCGCTGGCCGAGACGCACGACGCCGCCGCGCAGGCGGCCGCCGAGGCGCTCGGCGGCGACTTCGCGGCGGTGCTCGAGCAGTCGGCCGGCGGGCTCGTCGTCGCCGGCGGGCACGAGCTGCCCGACGAGGTGCGCGCGCTGGCCTTGCCGCGTGCGCTCGCCGAGTCGGCCGGCGACGGGCAGATCCTCGCCGCGAGCCGCATCGCCGACGACGACCGCTTCGACGCGGCGTGGCGCCGGGCGCCCTTCGCGTCGCTGCTCGCGATCCCCGTGCCGGGCCACGGCGGGCTCGTGCTCGTGTTCTTCCGCGAGGAGCGCGCGTTCTCGCGCGACGACCTCGAGCTTGCGCAGCAGGTCGCGGGCGCGGCGCGCGGTGCGCTCGAGCGGAGCCGCCTCTTCGAGGCCGAGCGCACTGCGCGGTCGCTGTCGCAGCAGCTCGCGCGCACCGGCAGCCTGCTCGCGACCGAGCTCGACCCGGTCGCCGTGCTCGAGGCGGTCGTCACCGAGGCGGCGACGCTGCTCGACGCGGACACCGCGGCGCTCGCCGCGCTCGAGGGCGACGAGCTCGTGGTCACCGCCGCGGTCGGCGACGGCGCGGAGGCCGCGCTCGGCGCGCGCTCGCCGTCGACCGGCTGGGTCGCGGGCGACGTCGTCCAGTCGCGCGCGCCGGTCGCGTACGCGGACGCCGCGAGCAAGGACGGGCTGCGCGACACCGACACGCTGCTCGCGCTCGGGCACCGCGCCTACCTCGGCGTGCCGCTCGGCGGCCGCGAGGGCTCGCTGCACGGCGTTCTCTCGGTCTACGCGCGCGAGCCGCGCGCGTGGCGGGAGGAGGAGGTGCAGGCGCTCGTCGCGCTCGCCGCGAACGCGTCGGTCGCGCTCTCGAACGCCGAGCTCTACCAGCGTGTCGCGGTCGAGCGCGAGCAGAGCGTCGCGATCCTCGCGAACATCGCCGACGGCATCGTCGCCGTCGACCGCGACGGCAACGTCGTCCTCTGGAACCGCGCTGCCGAGGAGATCACGGGCGTGCCCGCGGTCGAGGCGATCGGCCGCACGCCGGCGCAGGTGCTGCAGCGCGACCTCGAGTCGGAGAGCGGCGGGACGAATCGGCTCGATCGCGATCCCCAAGGGCGGCCAGAACGTTTGGCTGTCGCTGTCGGAGGCTGTGATGCGCGACCCGAGCGGCGCCGTCGCAGGCCGCATCTTCGCGTTCCGTGACATCTCCGCCGAGCACGGGGTCGAGCAGATGAAGTCCGACTTCGTCTCGACGGTCTCTGTCGAGCTGCGGACGCCGCTCACGTCGATCTACGGCTTTGCGCAGACGCTCCTGCGCGAGGACGTCGCGTTCGGCGACGATCGAGCGGCGCACGTTCCTGGAGTTCATCGCGCGCGAGTCGGAGCGCCTGACGACGATCGTCGACGCGCTGCTGAACGTCGCGCGGCTCGACACCGGCGACCTGACGGTCAGCCTCGAGCCGACCGACGTCGCATCGGTCGTCAGCGAGGTCGTGACGAGCGCGGTGCCGTCCGGCAACGGTCACCGTTTCGTCGCCGACGTCGCCGTTGAGGGCGTCGCGGTACAGGCCGATCCCGACAAACTTCGCCAGGTGCTCGACCAGCTGATCTCGAACGCAGTCAAGTACTCGCCCGACGGCGGCACCGTCACCGTCTCGGCGCGGTGCATCGACGACGCGGTCGAGCTGGCCGTCGCCGACGAGGGCGTCGGCATCCCGCAGGCGGAGCGCGAGCGGATCTTCTCGAAGTTCTACAAGGCCGGCGGCGGGCAGGGCACCGGCCTCGGTCTGTTCATCGCGCAGGGTCTCGTGCGCGAGATGGGCGGCAGGATGTGGGTCGATTCCGAGGAAGGACGCGGATCGCGGTTCGCGTTCGAGCTGCCGTTGGCAGCGCGCGATGGGTGAAATCCGGACGGAAAGGGATAAGGGCAACGTGGCCACACGCGTACTTGTGATCGACGACGAAGCGCCGATCCGGCTGCTCTGCCGGGTGAACCTCGAGGCGGAAGGGATGGAGGTGCTCGAGGCCGGCGACGGTCCGAGCGGGCTCGAGACGGCACGTAGCGAGCAGCCGGACGTGGTGCTCCTCGACGTGATGATGCCGGGGCTCGACGGCTGGCGCGTCGCCGAGGAGCTGCTCGACGACGAACGCACCTCGGCGATCCCGATCGTCTTCCTGACCGCTCGCGCCGAGCTGCGCGACCGCGCGCGCGGGATCGACCTCGGCGGCGTCGACTACGTCACGAAGCCGTTCAACCCGGTCGAGCTCGCCCCGCTCGTGCGCGAGCTGCTCGCACGGGTCGAGGCCGGCGAGCGCGACGAGGTGCGCCGCGAGAAGCTGAGCGAGCTGCGCGCGCTGCTCGAGCGCGAGTAAGGCCGCCCTGCTGGTTGGTCAGCCGGCGAAGTCGGCGGTGACGACGTGCGCGCCGCCGCGGCCCTGGAACGAGCCGACGAGGTCGGCGATCCCGACGCGGGTGAAGCCGGCGCGGAGAAGGTTGGCGCGGTGGCCGGGGCTCTGCAGCCAGGCGAGCACGATGTACTGCGCGCTGCCGCGGTCGCCGGTGCCCCAGGCGAGGTTCTCGCCCGCGAGGCTGCCCGCGACGTCGAACCGGATCATGCGCGAGGCGAAGGTCGCCGTGCTCGAAGGTGTCCGAGGCGAGCATCGCCCGGCTGTGGGCGCGCGCGGCGCGCTGCAGCCGGACGTCGAGGGCCAGCTCGGGCAGCCCGTACTCCGCCCGCACGCGGTTCATCTCCAGGAGCAGCGCGGTCCGGGAGACCGCGGCCGTGCCGGAGGCGGCGGCGGGAGCGGCGAGGATCAGCGCGGCCGCGAGCGTGAGCAAGGTCCTGAGCACGCCACCACGGTCTCACGTTTACGGGTTGCAAACCAGCCCCATTTGGGGGATGTCAGCGGGCGGTCTGGGCGAGGCCGATCGCGGCGAGCACGACGAGCGCCCCGGCGAGCTGGCTGCCGCCGAGCGACTCCGAGAGCCAGATCCAGCCGACGAGCGCGCCCACGACGGGCTCGAGCATCGCGACGATCCCCACCCGCGTGGCCGGCAGGTGCCGCAGCGCGCTGATCAGCAGGAAGAACGGCGCGACCGTCCCCACCAGCACCATCAGCGTCACCAGCACCCAGACCGGCAGGTGCCGGGAGGCGAGGTTGCCGCCGAGCGAGGTCGACTCGGTCAGGAGGTGTCCCGGGAACGACCACCACGGCACGAGCACAGCCCAGAACACCGACGCGAGCAGGAAGCCCCATGCGAGCAGCGAAACCGGGTCGCGGTCGCCGACGACGTGCTCGGCGAGCAGCACGTACGTCGCGTACGCGAGCGCGCCGGCGAGGGCGAACAGCACGCCGGCTGTCGAGAGCGACGCGCCGCCGCCGACGACGTTGACGATCAGCGCGAGCCCCGCCAGCGCGAGGCCGAGCGCGACCCAGATGCGGCGGCGCACGGTCTCCCGGTAGTAGAAGCGCGCCCAGAGCGCGACGAGGAGCGGCGCGAGGTACTCGATCAGGAGCGCGACGCCGATCGCCAGCCGGTGGATCGCGAGGAAGTAGAACCACTGCACGAACGCGAGCCCGAGCGACGCCGAACGCGACGACATAGGGCAGCTCCCGGCGCTTCAGCCTCAGCCGGCCCGGCGCCGTCACCAGCAGGACCGCCACGAGCGCCAGCGCCGCGCCGAGCGAGCGGACCTGGGCGAGCCGCTCCGACGAGAGGCCCGTCGAGAGGATCGTCTTCGAGATGCCGCCGTTGATCCCCCAGAGGACGGCGGCGGTCGCGGCCATCACGTAACCGAGCCGCGGATGGCGTCGCCGCGCCGGCTCGACCGGGAAGGGGGCTTCGCTCATCGACCGGCGAACGTACCTTGTGGCGATGGAGCCACGGCGCGACGTCGGAGTCGTCCTCTCGGGCGGCGGCGTGAACGGGGTGCTGATGGAGCTCGGGTTCCTGCAGCGCCTGCGCGAGAGCCTGCTCTGGCCGCGGGTCGGCGCGATCTTCGGCGCGTCGGCGGGCGCGCTCACCGGCTCGCTCGCCGCGCTCGACCGGCTCGACGAGCTCGAGGCGTTCATGATGAAGCTGCAGCCCGAGCAGACCTTCCGGCCGAACCGGCTCTGGCGGCTCCCGTTCCTCGGGCTGTACGACTACGCGCTGCCGAAGACGATCGACGACTGGTTCGGCAGCATGGAGCAACCTCACCGCCGACCTCACGTCGGCGCCGATCGAGCTCGTCGTCGTCGCGACCGATCTCACCGACGACGACGACGAGCCGGCCGAGAGCGGCTTCGAGCTCGTCTACTCGTCGTGGACGACGCCATACGACGTCTTCGCACAAGCGGTGCTCGCGTCGGCGGCCGTGTCGGCGCTCGTGCTTCCCGTCCGCGTCGGCGATCGCATCGCGACCGACGGCGCGTGGGTGCGCAACTATCCGCTCGCGCACGCGTACGACCACGCGTCGGTCGAGCTGATCGTCGCGTTTCGCTACTCGCCGCGTTACCCGCGGCTCGGCGTGGCCGCGCTCCAGCCGTACCGCAAGCGGCTGCTGCGCTTCCGCAAGATCCCGCCGATCCGCGCGTTCCTGGCGGAGATCGACGAGGCCGAGGCGCGTGCCGCGCGCGGCGAGCCGGCGCACCTCGCCGACATGATCGTGCGTCTCGCGCGCGTCACGATCCGGCGGAACACGCTCGCGCGAGGAGCGGCATCGCGGCGGCGACGGACACGTCGCTGCAGCGAGCTGCGCTCGCTCCGCCACGACGTGCTCGGTCTCGTCGAGGACGCCACGCTCCGCCGCGCGATCGACGAGCGCTTCGCCGAGGCGAACTTCCCGTTCCGCAAGGATCGGCTCGTCCCGCGCATCGTCGTGCGCGGGGAGATCGACGGGCCGGGCCTCGAGCCCGGCATGCGCAGCCAGCCGCGCTGGGGCGACGACGAGAAGCGCGCGCTCATCCGCCGCGGCTGGGAGCTGGCCGACGCACGAGCTCGCCGCGATCGCCGTCGACGACGCAAGCGGCCCCTACACTGCCTGGTGAGCGGGACGTAGCTCAGCCTGGTAGAGCGCTGCCTTTGGGAGGCAGAAGCCGTCGGTTCGAATCCGACCGTCCCGATGACCGCGACGCGCCCGAGCCGGTTCGTTGCGCGAACCAGGCTCTCGAACAGCTTAGTGATGAGTCATTAAGTCGTGCCGAGGAGCCAGTCGCCGTTGCGGAGGATCGGGACCGCTTCGCCGTCCTTGCGTGACCCCGTCGACCTCGAGCTCGTTCGAGCCGATCATGAAGTCGGTGTGGATCGACGAGTGGTTCACGCCGCGCTCGACGCGCTCCTCCGGCGAGAGCTCGTGGGCCCAAGCCACCGCCTGCACGATCGAGGCGCCGAGCGCGATGTGCGACGCCGCGTTCTCGTCGAAGAGCGTGTCGTAGAAGACGAGCCCGGTGTTGCCGACCGCGGAGTGGCCGTCGACGAGCGCGACCTCGCCGAGGCGTGCCGCGCCGTCGTCCGTCGCGACGTGCGTGCGCATCACGTCCTCGCCGCTCGCCGCCTTCACCTCGACGGCGCGACCGCCCTCGAACCGCACCTCGAGCTCGCGCACGATGTTGCCCTGGATCTGCAGCGGCAGGGTCGAGCGCACCGTGCCCTCCGTGCGCCGCCAGTCCGGCGTCGTGAACACCTCCTCCGTCGGCATGTTCGCGACGTGCTCGATCCCGCGCGACTCGTCGAGCGCCGCCTGCCACTCGGAGTCCGGGTGCAGGCCGATCGTCAGATCCGTGCCGGGGCCGCGGTAGCGCAGGTGGTCGAATCGCCGCTCGTTCAGCGCCTGCGCGCGCTGCTGTAGCCGCTCGATGTGGTCGCGCCACGCGGCGACCGGGTCGGGCTGGTCGAGACGCACCGCCTGCGCGACGGCCTCCCACAGCCGCTCCACGTCCGGCTCGCCGAGCACGGTGGTCGCCCAGCCCTCGTTCGGGTAGGCGACGATCGTCCAGTTGCAGAGCCCGTCGGTCAGCTCGAGCGACGCCTCGGCGACCTCCCGCATCCGCGACTTGCCGACGCGCTCGCCGTCGAGATCCGCGAACAGCTCCGGCTCCGGGTTGCCGGTGATCGCGCAGAGCGCGCCGCCGATCTCGCCGAACTCGCGCAGCCGGCGCACGAGCCACGAGGGCGAGTAGCCGAGCTTGTCGTCGTCCGCCTCCTCGATGTGCGCGCGGCGCACGTGCTGGTCCGAGTAGAGGACGTCGACGTACCCCGCGCCGGTCGCGTACGCCTCGCGTGTGATCGCCCGCACGAGCGGCGCATGCTCGATCAGCGCATTGATCCCGAGCGTCTGGCCGGGCTGCAGGTTCAGGCCGACCCGCACGGCGAGCCGCGCGTACGCATCCAGTCTCTCGTCGCCCGGCGGCACCGCTGGAGACGATAGCGAGGCCACCGAGGGGCGGCCGCGCGGATCCGTACACTGACGCGCCGTGACGACGCGCATCGCAGCCGCCGCCCTCCTCTGCGCCGCGCTCGCGGGGTGCGGCGGCAGCAGCGGCGGAGGGCTCTTCACGCTTGCGAAGACACGACCGTGCCTGAAGAAGAACCCCGGCGTGAAGATCGACCGGAAGCTCGACTTCGTCGCGACCACCGCCACCGGCGGGGCGATGCACTTCCGGATCCCGCACAACGCCGTCACGCTCGTCTTCGGCGAGACCGAGGACGACGCGAACAACATCAACGACGCCTACCACCGCTTCAAGGCGAAGAACGTCGGGCTCGAGGACATCATCCGCCAGGACCGCAACGCGGTCATCCTCTACCGCCAGCACCCGAGCGACACCGACCTCTCGACCGTCGAAGACTGCCTCGCCTAACGACATCGCACCCTCCTCGTGGAGGAAGCGGCGGAACCAGTAGATGAAGACGACGAAAAGCAGGATCGCCTGCTCGCTCGCCATCGTCACGCCGGCGATCTCCTGGTCGGTGAGCGGCGACAGCCCCCACACACGCGGGCGCGCGTCGACGTAGAACCCGTACACGGCCCGCGGCAGCAGCGCGAGGAGGAGGCCGAGCGGCGACGCGAGCACGAACGCCGCGAACGCGTACCCGGCGCGCGCGCCCGAGGCGAGCCTGCGCGGGATGTCCTGCACGAGCGGCCACCACATCAGCACGCCCGTCGCGAAGTAGCACGCGTGCTCGAGGTGGAGCAGCCAGCTCTGCTGGCGCAGTGCCGTCTCGTAGACGTACGGCACGTGCCAGAAGAAGTAGTCCGCGAGCCACAGCGGCAGCGCCACCGCCGGCAGCGTCAACAGGCGCCACAACCGGAACCGCGCGAGCGCGCGGGCCATCGCAGCGGACACGCCGAGCACCGCGAACAGCGGCGCCCACTCGGCGAGGACCACGTTCTGCAGAAGGTGTGCGGTCAGCAGGTAGTGGAGGCCGAGGTGGTGCAGCGGCGTCCAGAACGCGACCGCGAGAAGCAGCAGCGACGTCGCGTAACACGCGATCTCGCGACGCGACGCACCGAACCGCCCGACCGCGAACAGGTACAGCAGCGCGAGCGCCGGGATGACGACGGTCGTGTCGACGTCGGCCTGCCAGGCGTACGGTGACGGCGCGGCGAGCACCGCGGCATCGTCGCGGATCCCTACCCTGGGCCCGTGCGCCTCGTCGTGCTCGCCGTGATCGCGATCGTCTCCGTCGCTGCCGCCGCCGGCTCGCAGGCGGCCGTCGTCCGGCCGACCTACGTCAACGCGGCGCGCCTCTTCGACGGGGAGCGGATGCTGCGCGGCGGTGCGAGCGTCGAGGTCCGCGGTGGGCGGATCGTCGCCGCGGGTCGGCTGCGGATCCCTCGCGGCGCGAAGGTGACGCGGCTCGGCGACGCGACGATCCTGCCCGGCTTCATCGACCTGCACGTGCACCAGAGCCCGGCCGTGCTGCTGCGGGAGGGCGTGACGACGACGCGCAATCTCGGCGAGCAGTTGTCGACGCTGCGATCGCCCTACGCGGACGCCGGCTACCCGCGGATCGTCGCAGCCGGGCCGCTCATCACTGTGCCGGGCGGCTACCCGACGCGGCGGGACCCGCCGCTCGCCGCACCGGTCGGCTCCGCGGAGGAGGCCGTCGCGCTCGTCGACCGGCTCGTCCGGAGCGGTGCGGCATTGATCAAGATCGCGCTCGAGACCGGCGCCGACGCCAGCCTGCCGACGCTCAGCGTCCCCGAGGTGCAGGCGATCGTCGCCGAGGCGCACCGGCTGCACCGGATCGTCACCGCACACGTGCTCGAGGGCCCCGGTCTCGCGATCGCGCTCGCAGGTGGCGTCGACGAGGTCGCGCACATGCCGTGCACCGGCGTCACGCCCGACCAGCTGGCGCAGCTCGCCGCGCGCCACGTTCCTGTCGTGGGGACGCTGCACGCGGGTGGGCTGTTCGCGTCACTCGGCTCGGGCTGCGGCGACGGCCTCGCGAACGCGAAGCGCTTCGTCGCCGACGGCGGCGAGCTCCTCTACGGCACCGACACGCCGGCGGTCCCCGCCGCGCTCGACCTGACCGAGCTCGGGCTCATGCAGCAGGCCGGGCTCACCGCAGTGCAGGTGCTGCAAGCGGCGACGTCGCGCGCGGGCCGCGAGCTGGGGATGGCGCCGCTTGGCACGCTGCGCGCCGGCGCGCCCGCAGACGTGTGGGCGGTGCGCGGCGACCCGACCGTCGCGCTGCGGGCGCTCGGGCGGCCGCTCTACGTGATGGCGCGCGGCCGCCGCGTTCGGTAGCCAGGGGGCTGTTTCACGAGCTCTGAGGCGCGTCCGATCGGTCCCTCACGCGCTTCCAGACGAGGTCGAGGGCGACCGCCAAGAGCGTCATCGCGACGATCGCTCCGAACGTCTCGGGGGCGTTGCGCAATGTGTCGACTGCGAAGAAGGCGAGCACGATCACCGTCGCGGCCAGGCCGAGCAGCACGATTGCGGCCGCGGCACCTGTCTCCGATCGCAGCCGGTAGCCGGCGAGCCCGATGAGCAGGAAGACCACGAGCGAGCACGCGCTTCCGACGGAGGCGATGGCGGAGAGGTCGACGGTGTTCGCGAGGATGAGCGCGAGGATTCCGGTGACGAGCAGGCCGCCGTGCTTGCCGAGCCGCGAGCGGGGGCCGAGCAGAGGTGGAAACTGTCGGAGCTCCGCCAGCGAGGCCGTGAGGCCCGCCGAGCCGAACAGCGTCCCGTTCGTCGCGCCGGCCGTCGCGATGAGCGCGGCGATCGACATCAGCGTGAAGCCGGCGTCGCCGAGGGTCGGCCGCGCGGCCTCGGCGATCGCCGTCTCGCCGTATCCGATCGCCTCGGGAACGGTGAGCGTTCCGAAGACCCCGATCGCGATCAGCACGTAGGTGGCCGTCGTCAGGCCGAGCGCGAGCGCGACAGCTCTCGGCAGCTCGCGCTCGGGATCGCGGAGGTTGGCGACCGTGAAGGTCATGACGCCGAATCCGAGGAACGCGAAGAACGTCAGCGCGATGCTCGAGACGATCTTCGAGAACGGCGGGTAGCCGCTGAACGCGAGGAGGTCGAAGTTCACGTCCGAGATCGTCACGGCGATGAAGACGGCGAAGACGCAGAGCAGGACGACGACCATCACGCTCGCGACGCGCGAGACGAAGGTCGCCCCGGTCATGTTCACCAGGGTCATCGCGACGATCAACAGCGACGCGAAGACGTTGTCCCAGCCGCTCCACACGTCGTCGCCGATGAACAGCGACGTCGCGTAGCTCCCGAAGGAGACGGCGAGCATCGCGGCCACGACCACGAAGGCAGCGGCGTACCCGAGCCAGGAGGCGACACCCAGCAGCCGTCCGTTCCCGAAGCCCTGCAGCAGGTACTCGATCAGCCCGCCCTTTGACGGATACCTGATTCCGAGCTTCACGACGTTGTACGCGAGCAGCATCGTGACGACCCCGGCCAGGAGAAACGAGAGCCACACCGCAGACCCGGCGAGGACCGCCGCCTGGCCGAGGAGGGCGAAGATGCCGGCTCCGACCATGGAGCCGATGCCGATGAACGCAGCTCCGCGGACGCTCACGGGCTCTCGGGAATCGCTTGACGTGTCGAACAGTGGGAACGCATTCGCGTCGCTCCTCCCGGTAGACGTCCGCTTCGCGGCATCGGCGCATTCGTCGGGACGGACGCGATCCCTGCGTCGACGCGGAGCCTGCGGCTCTTCCCGATGACCGAGGACGGGCGGAGGATCACCGTTCCGTGGGTCTCCGGGGGCTCAACTCGGTGAAGCCGGTGTGGAAGGCGGGCGCAGTGTCCCGCGCCGACCGTACATGGCTCAAACCATGGGGGTTGACGCCGGAAGATCCGTCAGCCGCGAGGTGTCGAGGCGGCGTGACGGCTCTCGGGGAATCTCGGCAGACCGTCGGCGGGTAGCGGCTCCCAGACCGCGGCGTATGCGACGAACTGCCGAGCCGAGGGGCGAACGCCGGGGTCGTCGTCGAACGTGCCCATCCGGATGCCGATCGATTCGGGATGACTGGGGTTCGAGCCGAAGATCGCAGACCCGCACTCGCCGCAGAACCACTTCTCCCCGCCGTCGGACGGCTTCCAGACGCGCAGCGCGTCCTCACCCGCGACGATGCGGAACGTTCCCGGAGCGGGATGCGCCTGCGCGGACGCCGCCGCGCCGCTTCGCCGCTGACACCGTTTGCAGTGGCAGTAGCTCGCCCGGACGAGCGGCGCGGAGACTTCGTAGCGAACGGCGCCGCAGTTACACCCACCGGTGAGCGGAAGCATCACAGACCAGGAAGATCTCACAGAGACGACTCGACGCCGAGGGGAGGTTGCCGTTCATCCGACGCGGAGCCGGTACCGCCGCCGCCCCTGAGTCGAATCCTGTGACGGAACCAAGCGGGTGGCGGGAATCGAACCCGCATAGCCAGCTTGGAAGGCTGGAGCTCTACCATTGAGCTACACCCGCGCGCAGCGCGCATAGGGTAGCCGCGTGGTCGTTCGGCGGGTGACGGCGGGGGAGTGGCGTGCGCTGCGAGACGTGCGTCTGCGCGCGCTGCAGGAAGGTCAGGTACGGCAACGAGCTTGGCTGCCTCTGGAAGGCGAGCCGCACCCGGACGGCGTCCGCACGCGCGGCATGAGGCTCGCGCTGTGAAGGAGCTCGACGCGCGGATCGAGCGTGCGCTCGGCTCGCGTCCCGTGCGCTACGAGCCGCGTGCCGGCGGCTACTCGACCGCCGACCGGTACGCGGTGACGCTCGCCGACGGCCGCCGCGTGTTCGTCAAGTCGGCGGACGCGCCGAACATGGCGGGCTGGCTGCGGCGCGAGCACGAGGTGTACGCGTCGCTCTCGGGCAGCTTCATCCCGATGCTCGAAGGCTGGGACGACGACGGCACGCGCCCGCTGCTCGCGATCGAGGACCTGAGCGACGGCGACTGGACGCCGCGCTGGGACACCGTGCGCGTCGACGCCGTGCTCGCGGCGCTGCACGAGCTCGGCGAGGCGCCGGCGCCGCCGAACACGCGACCCGCGCGCGAGACCTTCCCGGAGCTCTGGGACCGCTGGCGGATCGTCGAGTCCGAGCCGGGACCGTTCCTCTCGCTCGGGCTGCGCGACCGCGCGTGGCTCGACCGTTCGTTGCCGGCGATCCTCGCCGCGGCGGAGTCCGCACCGGTCGAGGGCGAACGCGTCTGCCATCTCGACGTGCGCAGCGACAACCTCTGCTTCGTCGGCGACCGCGCGGTGCTCGTCGACTGGAACTGGGCGTCGCTCGCGAACCCGGCGCTCGACGTCGCTGCCTGGCTGCCGAGCGTGCGGGTCGAGGGCGGGCCTCAGCCGTGGGAGGTGCTGACCGACGCGGGACCGCTGGTGGCGTTCGTCGCCGGCGTCTGGGCGGCCGTCGCCGGCCTGCCGCCGCCGGAGACCGCGCCGAGCGTGCGCGCGGTGCAGCGCGCGCAGCTCGCGGTCGCGCTCGACTGGATCGACCGCGACCTGCTTTAGAACTCTTTCTAACGGAGACGATCGGCGAACGGCTCGAGCTCGGACGCGTGCAGTCCGATCGCGCCGGCCTCGAGTGCGGCTTTCACCTCGCGCACGAGCTGGAGTGCTTCGCTCGCCTGGTCGGGATCGAGCACCGTCGAGATGCTCGCGAGCACCTGGGTCCCCTCGCGCAGCTGGACGTCGACGGTCGTCAGCGCCTGCTTGTCGTTGATGTAGGGGTCGTCGGGGACGCCGACCCACACCTCGACCGTGCCGCCGCCCGGGAGGGAGGCGTGATCGACCACCGGCGATCCGCGCAGGCTCACGCGCGCAACGCTAACAACGTCCGACCGCACGGCGATGCTGACCAGCGTGAACGTCGAGCGCGTGGTCGACTTCCGCCCTCGCACGGTCCTGCGTGTGCTCTTGATCGTGCTCGCGGTCGCGGCCGCGCTCGAGGTGATATGGATCGCGCGCCACGTGCTCGCGTGGGTCCTGATCGCGCTCTTCCTGGCGCTCGCGCTCAACCCGCTCGTGAACTGGATCCAGCGCCGCACGGGCCTCAACCGCGGGCTGTCGATCGGGATCGCCTACCTGCTCGTCGCTCGCGGTGATCGTCGCGGTCGGAGCGACCTTCATCCCGAAGCTGATCGACGAGGTGAACGGCTTCGTCCAGGCGACCCCCGACTACGTGAACGACCTGACGCACGGGCGCGGCAGGCTCGGGTTCCTCGAGCGGAAGTACCACGTCGTCGAGAAGGTGCGTGAGCAGGTCGCAGAACGGCGGCACGGCGAAGGTGCTCGGCCTCTCCGGAGCGGCGGTCTCGGTCACGAAGAGCGTCATCACGCTGATCGCCGCGACGATCACGATCGTCTTCCTGACGTTCTTCATGCTGCTCGAAGGGAGTGCGTGGGTCGAGCGGATCTACTCGCTCTTCACGGAGGAGCAGCAGGAGCGCGCGCGCAAGATCGGCCACGAGATCTATGACACTGTCGGCGGTTACGTCACCGGCAACATCCTGATCAGCGTGATCGCGGGCGCCTCGGCGACGGTCGTGCTGCTGATCATGGGCGTGCCCTACGCGGTCGCGCTCGGCTTGCTCGTGGCGATCCTCGATCTGATCCCGCTCGCGGGAGCGACCGTGGCCGGGATCGTGATCGGGACGGTCGCGTTCCTGCACACGATCATCGCCGGGATCGTCGTCGTCGCGTTCGTGATCGTCTACCAGCAGCTCGAGAACCACTTCCTGCAGCCGGTCATCTACGGGCGGACGGTGCAGCTGTCCGCGCTCGCGGTCCTCGTCTCCGTGCTCGTCGGCGCCGAGCTCGCCGGGATCCTCGGCGCGCTCGCCGCGATCCCGGTCGCCGGGACGATCCAGGTGATCGTGCGCGACTGGCACGCGCACCGAGGCGCGCCGCCGCTCCGGCCGGCCGCGGCCGGGCCCGACCCGCCGCCGGGCTAGCCCCGAAAATGCCCCTTTCGGCCGATATTGCCCGCCGCGGGCACGGCCGATCTTCTTCCCGTGAGCTCGAGGCAAGCCCGCATCGCCGTCGCCGTCGCCCTGTGCGCGCTGCTCGGTGCCCTCGCAGCGCCCGGCGCCCGCTCCAGCGGCGCGGAGACCCGCGTCACGCTCGCCGGCCTCGAGACGCGGCGTCCTCTCGCAGCTGAACAGGATTCGCGCCGCGCACGGGCTGAAGCCGTTGAGGCTCAACGCGCGGCTGAGCGCGGCGGCGGCGCAGCACAGCCGGGAGATGGGCACGGCCGGCTACTTCGAGCACGAGTCCCAGGACGGCACGGCGTTCTGGAAGCGGATCGACCGCTTCTACGCCTCGAGCGGGTACGGCTACTGGTCGGTCGGCGAGAACCTCCTCTGGTCCTCGCCGGAGGTCGACGCGGAGGGCGCACTCGATCTGTGGATGCATTCTCCCGAGCACCGCGCGAACATCCTCACCGCGCGCTGGCGCGAGATCGGCGTCTCGGCGCAGCACTTCGGCGCCGCGCCGGGCGCCTACAAGGGGCTCGAGGTGACGATCATCACCACGGACTTCGGCGTCCGTCGTTAGCGGCCGGCCCGAGTACCCTTCGTCGGGCGCGCGCCCGTAGCTCAGTGGAAGAGCGGCGGCCTTCTAAGCCGTTGGTCGGGGGTTCGAATCCTCCCGGGCGCACTACTCAGTTGCCGAGGAACTCCCGGACGCGCTCCTGCAGCAGCGTCGCCGCGGCCTCGTCGTAGTCCTTCAGGCTGCTGTCGGCGAACAGGTGCTTGTCGCCGGGGTAGAGGAACAGCTCGACGCCGTCGACCGTCTCCGCGAGCTCGCGTGCGGCGGGGAGATCCTCCTCGGCCCACGCGTCGTCCTCCATCATGTGGATCTGCGCGGGCACGCCGTCGGGCCACGCGCCGAACTCGGAGGCCGGGAGCGCCGCGCTGAAGAACAACGCGCCCTGCGCGCCGAGGCGTGTCTGGGCGAGCAGCTGCGCCGGCATCACGCCGAGCGAGAACCCGGCGTACACGAGCTCGTTCGGCAGGTCGTCCGCCGTCTGTCGTCCGCGCTCGAGGATCGTGTCGAAGCCCACTTTCTTCGCGTAGCCGACGCCTTCGTCGAGGTCGTCGAACGTGTTGCCGTCGTACAGGTCGGGGGTGTGAACGACGTGCCCGTCGGCCCGCAGGTCGTCCGCGAACGCGAGCACGCCGGGGGTCAGCCCCTGGGCGTGGTGAAAGAGCAGGATCTCGGCCATGACCCGTAGCTAACACGTTTCTGCGCGGACGCTCGCGGCTATGCGTGAGTCGAAGCGATATCCGAGGAGGAACGATGGGAGAGCAGAAGCTGCAGGGCAAGCGCGTGGCGATCGTCGCCGCGGACATGGTCGAGCGCGTGGAGCTGATCGAGCCGCGGCAGGCACTCGAGAACGCGGGGGCGGAGACCGAGCTGGTCTCGCTGAAGCCGGGCAAGATCAGGTCGTTCGACCACTTCGACCCCGCCGACGAGGTCCCCGTCGACAAGGCCGTCGAGGAGGCCGACGCGTCCGACTACGACGCGTTGATGATCCCGGGCGGCGTCGGCAACCCCGACCAGCTGCGCGGCGACGAGAACATGGTCGCGTTCGTCCGCTCGTTCTTCGACCAGGGCAAGCCGGTCGCCGCGATCTGCCACGCGCCGTGGGTGCTCGTCGAGGCGGGCGTCGTGCGCGACCGCAAGGTGACCTCGTGGCCGACGCTGCAGACCGATCTGCGCAACGCCGGCGCGAACTGGGTCGACGAGCAGGTCGTCGTCGACCAGGGCCTCGTCACGAGCCGCAAGCCGGACGACATCCCGGCTTTCAACGAGAAGATGATCGAGGAGTTCTGCGAGGGCAAGCATGCCGAGCAGGCCGAGAAGACGCGGGCCGCGACCTGACGCGCGCCGCGCTGCTCGACCTCGACGGCACGCTCGTCGACGCGAACTATCAGCACGCGTTCGCGTGGTACCGCGCGTTCCGCCGTCATGAGATCCGCGTGCCGATGTGGCGGGTGCACCGCCACATCGGCATGGGCGGCGACCAGATCGTCGCAGGCGATCGCCGGCGAGGAGGTCGAGCGCGAGCACGGCGACTCGCTGCGGAACGCGCTCGCGCGAGGAGTTCATGCAGCCTGCGCGACGAGTGCGTGCCGCTCGAGGGCGCGCACGAGCTCGTGCGTCGAGCTGAAGCGACAGCGAGCCTCGTCGTCGTGCTCGCCTCCTCCGCCGGCCAGGACGACCTCGACCACTTCCTCGACGAGCTCGAGGTGCGCGACCTCGTCGACGGCTGGACGACCGCGGACGACGTCGAGCGGACGAAGCCGGAGCCCGACGTGATCCACGCCGCGCTCGAGAAGGCGGGCACCCGCGACGCCGTGATGGTCGGCGACTCCCGTTGGGACATCGAGGCGGCGGCCGAATGCCGGGCTCGAGACCGTCGTGCGTGATCACGGGCGGCTGGTCCGAGCAGGAGCTCCGAGACCACGGGCGGTCGCCGTCTTCGACTCGCTCATCGAGTTGCGCGACCCGGCTCGACGAGACGCCGCTCGGCCGCGCCTGACCGCGGATACCATGGGCGCCGCACGGTGGCGGTAGCTCAGTTGGTAGAGCCCCGGGTTGTGGTCCCGGTGGTCGCGGGTTCGAGTCCCGTTCGCCACCCTTACGAGCCTCTGAATCACCCGCGGCGGATGATGGCCGCTGCAGGCCGCGCTGCAATCGTCGTGCTAAGGCGCGATGAGCGACGACACCGGCCCAGGCGCACTCTCCGACACGCCGTCGAAGAAGACGTCCCACTTCAAGTCACTGACCGAACCACCGGAGCGTCGCCGTGACATGAGCGCCGTCACGTCCACCGTTCTCGGAACGCACTCGGAGGTCGGGAAGCTCCGGACCGTGATGGTGCACCGGCCGGACCTCGCCCACGAGCGGCTCTCGCCGACGAACGCCCACGAGCTCCTCTTCGACGATGTGATCTGGGTGCGCCGGGCGCGGCAGGAGCACGACGCCTTCGTCGATCTGATGCGGGAGCGGGGTGTTGAGGTGGTGCTCGTGCATGAGCTGCTCGCCAAGACGCTGGAGGATCGGGAGGCGCGTGAGTGGTTGCTCTCCCGCCGTGTCCGGGCGGAGGAGGTCACGGTGATGTTCGTGGCGCCGATCCGAGAGTGGCTGAACGAGATGGCGGCGGAGGAGCTTGCGACGCGGCTGACCGGCGGTGTCACGGTCCTCGAGCTGCCCGAGGAGATCAAGTCGGTGATCGGCCGGTCGTTGAAGCCAACGGACTTCGTGCTGCCGCCGTTGCCGAATCAGCTCTTCACGCGCGATACGAGCGCCTGGCTCTACGGCGGCGTCTCGCTGAATCCGATGTTCTGGCCGGCGCGGCAGCTGGAGACGCTGAACGTGGAGGCGATCTACCGCTTCCATCCGCGTTTCCGCGACGCCGACTTCGAGATCTGGTTCGGCGGCGCCGACCACGATTGGGGCCTCGCGCGGATGGAGGGCGGCGACATGATGCCGGCGGGCGACGGGGTCGTGCTCGTCGGGATGGGTGAGCGCAGCACGGCGCGCGCGGTCAGCATTCTCGCCCGGAACATGTTCGCGGCGGGCGCGGCCCGGTTGGTGATCGGGGCGCAGATGCCGCGCGAGCGCGCTGCAATGCACCTGGACACGGTCTTCACCTTCTGCGACCGCGACGTGGTCACGCTCTACGAGCCGGTCGTGTCCCAGATCGTGCCGATTCTGTTCCGGCCCGGCGGCCCGTCCGGCGTGCAGGCCGAGGTCTCAGAGCGCACGTTCCTCGACGAGGTGCGGGACGCGCTCGGGATCGCCGAGTTGAAGCTCGTCACGACCGGCGGCGACGAATTCGAGGCGGAACGGAACCAGTGGGACGACGGCAACAACGTGGTCGCACTCGAGCCGGGCGTCGTCGTGGGCTACGAGCGCAATGAGGCGACGAACGCGAAGCTCGCGAAGGCCGGAGTCGAGGTGCTTGCCATCGCCGGCCAGGAACTCGGACGCGGACGCGGCGGTGGCCACTGTATGACCTGTCCGATCGTCCGCGACGCCTAGTGAGAGGAGCGCCTTCATGAGCACCGTCATCGACATGCGCGGCCGGCACCTGATGAAGCTGGCCGACTACACACCTGAGGAGATCACCTACCTGATCGAGCTCGCTGCGGAGCTGAAGGCGGCCAAGCGCGAGGGGCGTGAGGAGCAGAAGCTCGTCGGCCGGGAGATCGCGCTGATCTTCGAGAAGGACTCGACGAGGACGCGGTGCGCGTTCGAGGTCGCCGCCTACGACCAGGGGGCGCACGTGACCTTCATCGGCCCCTCGGGCTCGCACATGGGCCACAAGGAGACCGTCAAGGACACCGCCCGGGTGCTCGGGCGCATGTACGACGCGATCGAGTACCGCGGCTTCGCGCAGGACACCGCCGAGGAGCTTGCCAAATGGGCCGGTGTGCCGATCTACAACGGTCTCACCGACGAGTGGCACCCGACACAGATCCTGGCGGACTTCCTCACGTTCCGCGAGCACCTGCAGAAGCCGTTCGCCGAGGTCTCGTTCTGCTACCTCGGCGACGCGCGCTTCAACATGGCGGACTCCTATCTGATCGGCGGCGCGAAGCTCGGGATGGACGTCCGCATCGCGAGCCCCGAAGTCGCTCTGGCCGCGCGACGAGATCGTGCAGCTGGCGCGCGCCACGGCCGCGGAGACGGGCGCCCAGATCGCGATCACCGACGACGTCGAGCTCGCGGTACGCGGCTGCGACGTGCTTCTCACCGACGTCTGGGTCTCGATGGGCGAGCCGGACGAGGTCTGGGCGGAGCGGATCGAGCTGCTGAAGCCGTACCAGGTGAACGCCGAGACGATGGCTGCGACCGGCAACCCGAACGTGAAGTTCATGCACTGCCTGCCCGCGTTCCACAACACGGAGACGCAGGTCGGCAAGGAGATCTTCGACAAGTTCGGGATGGAGTCGCTCGAGGTGACCGAGGAAGTGTTCGAGTCGCCGGCGTCGCTCGTCTGGGACGAGGCGGAGAACAGGCTGCACACGATCAAGGCGGTCATGGTCGCCACGCTCGGGAGCTGACGATGCGCGTGGTCGTCGCCCTCGGGGGCAACGCCCTGCTGCGGCGGGGCCAGCCGCTGACCGCCGAGAACCAGCGCGTGAACGCGCACGACGCGTGCAAGGCGCTCGCGCCGCTCGCGCTCGAGCACGAGCTCGTGATCTCGCACGGCAACGGCCCGCAGGTCGGGCTGCTCGCGCTCCAGGGCTCGGCGTACACGGAGGTCGAGCCGTACCCGCTCGACCTCCTCGGCGCGCAGACCGAAGGGATGATCGGCTACATCATCCAGCAGGAGCTCGGGAACGAGCTGCCGTTCGAGAAACGACTCGCGTCACTGCTCACGCTGATCGAGGTCGACCGCAACGACCCGGCATTCGAGGACCCGACGAAGCCGATCGGCCCGATCTACACCGAGGACGATGCGAAACGGCTCGCCGACGAGAAGGGCTGGATCTTCAAGCCCGACGGCGACAGCATGCGCCGCGTCGTCCCGTCGCCGCTCCCGCAGCGCATCTTCGGCCTCGAACCGGTCGAGTGGCTGCTCGAGCACGACTGCGTCGTCGTCTGCGCAGGCGGCGGCGGCATCCCGGTCATGTACACCGACGAGCCCACGCCTGCGGGTCGGAAGCTCGTCGGGGTCGAGGCGGTGATCGACAAGGACCTCGCGAGCGCACTGCTCGCGCGGGACCTCAAGGCCGACGTGCTGCTGATCGTCACGGACGTCGACGCCGTCTACTCGGACTGGGGGACGCCGGAGCAGCGCGCGATCCGGCGTGCGACGCCGGAGGCGCTCTACGGCACGGAGTTCGCCGCGGGCTCGATGGGGCCTAAGGTGAGGGCCGCGTGCTCGTTCGTCGAGCAGACCGGCGGGCTCGCCGCGATCGGCTCGATCAACGACACACCCGCGTTGCTCCGCGGCGAGGCGGGCACGGTGGTCGCGCGCGACGCGGCCGGGATCGAGCTGGCGGGAGTGGCGTGACGACCGTCCTCATCCTGCTGGCCGTCGGCGCGCTCTCGACCGCTTGGGCATCTCCCGCACTGCTACTTCAACTTCCTCAGCCCGATCCTCGACGTGCGCTTCGGGCTCACCGGCGTCCAGGTTCCGACGACGCCGGCGACCGTGGTGCACGCGACGCAGGAGCACGGAGAGGGGACCGAGGCCCTGCCCGTCTAAGGAGGCTCAGATGACCGAGGCCGTACACGCTGAGATCGGGAACACCGCCGACACCGCATCCGGTGCGAGCACCGGGGGCCGTGCATCGGCCACGCCCTGGCACAACCTGACGCAGGAAGAGGTCTGCCGGCGGCTCGACGTCGACCCGCGCGTCGGGCTCGACGACGCCGAGGTGCAGAAGCGGCGCGCCGATGTCGGGCCGAACAAGCTCGCCGAGGCGCCGAAGGAGCCCGGCTGGCACGCGTTCCTCCGCCAGTACCGCGACCTGATGCAGATCGTCCTGCTCGGCGCGGCGGCGGTGAGCATCGTCGCGCTGCAGGAGTTCAGCACGGGCCTCGTGATCATCGGCCTCACCGTGCTGAATGCGGTGCTCGGGCTGAACCAGGAGGGAAAGGCGGCCGAGAGCGTCGCAGCGCTGCAGAAGATGCTCGTGATCAAGGCGCACGCGCATCGCGGCGGCGACCTCGTCGACATCCCGTCCGAGGAGCTCGTGCCCGGCGACCTGGTGTCGTTCGAGGCGGGCGACAAGATCCCGGCCGACGGGCGGCTGCTGGTCGCGGCGACGCTCGAGATCGAGGAGGCGGCGCTCACCGGAGAGTCGACGCCTGTGCTGAAGGAGCTCGGCGCCGTGCCGGGCGACGACGTGCCGCTCGGCGACCGCACTCGACATGGCGTACATGAACTCGACGGTCACACGCGGCCGCGGCGAGATGATCGTGACCGCGACCGGCATGTCGACCGAGGTCGGCCAGATCTCCGGGATGCTGAGCCAGGTCCAAGAGGAGAAGACGCCGCTCACGCGTCAGCTCGACCAGCTGACCGTGCTGATCACGATCATGGCCGGCGCCGCGCTGGCGCTCGTGGTCGTGATCGGGCTGCTGCGCGGCGAGAGCTTCGACGACCTGTTCCTCGTCGGCATCAGCCTCGCGATCGCCGCAATCCCGACGGGCCTGCCCGCCGTCGTGACGACGATGCTCTCGCTCGGCACGCAGGCGCTGGCCGCCAAGGGCGCGATCGTGAAGCGGCTCCGCTCGGTCGAGACGCTCGGGTCGACGTCGGCGATCTGCTCCGACAAGACCGGCACGCTCACGCTGAACCAGATGACCGCGCGCCAGCTCGTCGATCGCCGAGCGGCGCTACTCGATCGAGGGCGAGGGCTACTCGACCGTCGGCAAGATCCTGCGCGTCGCGGGCGACAGCGACGTCCCGCTCGAGCCGTTCCTCCTGCCGATGGCTCTCGCGAACGACGGTGCCGTGCATGCCGACGGCGACATCATCGGCGACCCCACGGAGGTCGCACTCGTCGTGCTGGCGGAGAAGGGCGGCCTCGACGTCGACGGGACGAGGCGCCGCTATCCGCGTGTCGCCGAGGTCCCGTTCGACTCCGAGTACAAGCTGATGGCGACCTTCCACGAGATGGAGGAAGGCGGGCGCAAGGTGATCCGCTGCTTCGTCAAGGGCGCGCCGGACGTCTTGCTCGCGCGGGCCACGGTGATCCGCGACGCCGACGGCAACGCGGTGCCGGCCGACGACTTCCGCGACCGCGTCCTCCGCGAGAACGACCGGCTCGCCAGCGAAGGCCTGCGCGTGCTCGCCGTCGCGTCGCGCGACATCGATCCGGCGGCGTTCGACCCGGCCGGCACCCTGCTCGACGAGGTACAGGGCCTGACGCTGATCGCGCTGATCGGCATCGTCGACCCGCCGCGGAAGGAGGCGCGCGATGCGATCGCGCTCTGCAGGGAGGCGGGGATCCGCGCCCGGATGATCACCGGCGATCACGTGACGACGGCCAGCGCGATCGCGCAGCAGCTCGGGATCGAAGGGCGCGCGCTCTCCGGCACCGAGTTCGCGGCGATGAGCGACGCCGAGCTCGACGAGCAGGTCGACGAGCATCGGCGTCGTCGCGCGCGTCGCGCCGGAGGACAAGGTGCGTCTCGTCGACACGCTGAAGCGGAAGGGCAACGTCGTCTCGATGACCGGCGACGGCGTGAACGACGCGCCGGCGCTCAAGCGCGCCGACATCGGTGTCGCGATGGGGATCACCGGGACCGAGGTGACCAAGGAAGCCGCCGACATGATCCTCACCGACGACAACTTCGCCACCATCGTCTCCGCGGTCGAGGGCGGCCGCGGCATCTACGACAACCTGATGAAGTACGTCCGCGTCCAGCTGATCCAGCTCGGCTGCGTTCATCCTGCTCTTCGTCGGCGCGGGCATCTTCGACGTCGCGAACGGCATCCCGCTCACGCCGCTGCAGATCCTCTGGATCAACTTCGCGATCGACGTCCTGCTCGCGGTCGGGCTCGGCTTCGACGCGGCAGCGCCCGGGCTGATGCGCCGGCGGCCGCGGGATGCGAGCGCGGCGATCGTCGACCGGTGGCTCGGGATCCGGACCGCCACGGCAGCCGTGATCATGTCTGCGCTCGCGCTCATCGTGGTTGCGTGGGGCGAGAATCGCTACGACCTGGTGGTGGCGACGACGATGGGGCTGACGACGCTCTCGCTCATGCACATCGTGGCGGCGATGGAGGCGCGCGAGCCGACCGGCACGATCTTCAAGCGCTACACGATCCAGAACAGGCGCTTCGTGCAGCTGATCGGCGCATCGCTGGTCCTAACGCTCCTCGTCACGAACCTGTCGTTCCTGGGGCGCATCTTCGACACGGTCTCGCTGACGAGCTCGCAGTGGGGCATCTGTCTGCTCGGTCCGCTCGTCTACCTCGTGCTGATCGAAGTGGGCAAGTTCTTCGACCGCCGCGCTGAAGGAGAGGGGGAGAAGGAGGAGTCTGCGGCGCCTCTGGTGACCGCACCCCAGACGTGAGTCGACACGCAGCCGGCCGCGTCCTCGCGCGGTCGCTGGCCGTGACGTGGCCGACCGTCGTCGTGAGGACGCTCGTCTTCACCGACAGCGGACGGAAGACCGTGCGCTGGCGCTGGCCGTCCCGGCGCGGCGCTAGGCTGTCGCCGAACCCTCGGCCCCGTAGCTCAGAGGACAGAGCGGGAGCCTTCGAAGCTCCGTGCGGTGGTTCGATTCCACCCGGGGCCGCTCAACTTAACCGCGAGGCAACAACCTTTCGCGCCCGTGGTTGTCTCAACGGGCGATGCGCTGGTCGCTGCTGCTCGTGCCTCTCGTGCTGGCCGCCTGCGCGGGCAGCAGCGCCGACGCACCGGGCCGCGCCGACGGGGCCGGGGTTCACTGTGCATATGTACGGCCGCGGCGCGACGCGCGCATGGGTCTACACGCCCAAGCAGTCGCCGCGGCTGATCGTGCTGTTCGTGCACGGCCTCGGCGACCAGCGCGAGACGACGCCGTACCACCACCGCGCCTGGCTCGCGCACATGGCGCGGGAGGGGTTCGAGGTGATCTATCCCGCCTACGAGGCGCACCCCTTTCAGCGCGGCGGGCTCGCCCATCTGATCGAGGGCGTCGCGGGCGCGCTCCCGCACGTGACGAAGGGGCTGCCGGTGGCGGCGATCGGCTACTCGCGCGGCGGGCGCCTCGTCGTCGACTACGCGAGCGTCTCGTCGGTCACCGGCCTCGTCCCGGGCCGCGTACTGAGCGTGTTCCCGTCCGGGCTGATGGACGCACTGCTCAACCTCGGCACGCTGACCGGGCATACGAAGGTGCTGATCCTCGCCGGCGACAGCGACACCACCGTCCGCAACATCGGCGCGGACCAGCTCGTCACCCAGCTCGCGGCGAGCGGCTTTCCGTACTCGGACGTCAAGTACGAGACCGTGCGCTCGCACGACTTCTTCGTCGCCGACCACCTGTCGGTGCTCGACGATTCGCCCGGCGCGCGCCGGGCGTTCTGGGCGCGCGCCGATCGCTTCTTCGCACCGCTCGCTTTGACGCGGTAGCCCTATTCGCGCGGGGCCGGGACGTCGGCGACGATCTGCGCCGCGCTGGTGCGGTCGCCTGCCTCCTCGCGGCGCAGCTCCGCGAACTTCGTCTGGTCGCTCGCGCGGCTCTCGGCCTCGCGCACGGCGGCCTGCTCCGCGCGCTGTTGCTCGAGCTCCGGGTCGTCGACCGTGTGAGGGCTGGTCAGCGTGTTGGGGTCGATCGTGTTGTCGCTCATGCCGCGCTGCTACCCGCGGCGCCGGCCTCTCAACCACCTACGCTGTGTCCGAGCCGCGCGGGCGTGGCGGAACTGGCAGACGCGCCGGGTTTAGGTCCCGGTGGGCCGCAAGGTCCTTGGAGGTTCGATCCCTCTCGCCCGCATTTCGTCGCGACGCTTCGAAGTGGTGTCAGACACCGCCCCGGTGCCGAAGCCTCGGAACGGTGGCAGCGGTGTCTGACACCTCTGCGCCCCGCAGCACGGAACACCGGTGTCAGACACCGTCACGAAACAGCGGAGTGCTCACGCTCCCATCTCGGCGACGATGCGGCCGGACACCGCCGCGTCTCTGAGCGTGTTGTAGTCCCGGTCGTTCTGGTCGGCGTACGTCTCGGCGAACGAGGCCATGGCGCGGTCGAAGGAGTCGCTCCCGCCGAGATAGGCGGCGATCGCGATCCGGTCGCCCGAGCGCGCGTGCGCTCGTGCGAGCGTCCAACCGCAGATCTTTCCGTAGGTCTCCAGTTCCGGCGGGTCCATCAGGTCGACGTCCATCGAGCCCTTGGCGTCCCAGAGTTGCCGGATGTAGAAGTCTCGTTCTTCGCCGTCGATCGTGACGACGCGCTCCCACCCGAGCATGATGTCGGGCGCCGCCTGCATCATTCGTTGCCCTTCCACGACGCGCTGTCCGTGCTGGCTGTACTGGCTCTTCCCGAGGAACGGCTCCAGCACCGAGGCCTGCGCCTCCTTGAACTGGAGAAACAGCGGGTCTTTCTCGTCGCGGCCGATCATCAGCAGGATCCAGGAGCGAGTACCTACGCTGCCGACGCCGACGACCTTCCGGGCGGCGTGCACGTACCGGTAGCTCTCGAGCAGCTTGCGCCGGTCGCGCGGGAGCGTCTCTCTGTACGTGCGAATCATGCGTCGCACGACGCCTTCCAGGTGAGCCTGCTCAGCACTTGGGATGACGTCCTCGATCGGCGTGACCAGCGGAGGGTTGCCAACGATCCGTAGCTCGCCGTCGACGGTCCGACACAGCTTTGCGAGGGCTCGCATGCTGTCCTTCGTGTGCACGCTGGCGACGTCCGTCTGGAAGCGTTTCATCTGCTTGCGTGACGAAGATGCCCCGAGTTGCTTGAGCATCGCGGCGACGTCGAGGCGTGTGTACCAGACGTCGATGTTGCGCATCCCGCCGAAGCGTGCGATCGCTTCGCGGTACGCACGAGCCGCCGCCATCACGACCGAGCTGCGGATGCGCTCGTCGAAGCCGCGGTCCCGGCCCGCCACCGCGAGGCTCGCGGCGAGACGCTTCACGTCCCACTCGAACGGCCCGGGAAGCGTCTCGTCGAAGTCGTTGATGCTGAAGATGAGCCTGCGATCGGGGGAGGCGAAGATGCCGAAGTTGGAGAGATGCGCGTCTCCGCAGAGTTGAGCGTGTAAGCCTGTCCGCGGGCCGTCGGCGAGATCGGCCGCCATCAAGTAGGCGGCGCCGCGGAAGAACGTGAACGGCGACACGAGCATGCGCCCGTACCGGATCGGGCCGAGCTCCGGCAGACGGGTCTCCGCCTGCTCCTCGAGGAGATCGACGGGATCGGTGCGTCGTGGCGCCGGCTCCCACGCGGCATGGGCGGAGCGTGGCAGCTCGCGGCGTGCGGCCTTGCCGCGGGCGGCCCGCTCGGCGGGCGTGAAGTGCGCCACCGCCTCGAGCCCGGAAGCGCTCTCGCCGGTCGCTGTGCCCTCGTCGAGGACGTGCGTGGTGGGCTCACCGCGGAACGTGCGCCGAGAGGGCGGAGGTCGTCGTCAGCGTTGCTCATCGTCCTCCTCGACCTGGATCAGGATGCCGGCGCCCCAGCCGCGCATCTCCTGCGCGGCCACCTGCCCGACGATACCGGCGACTCGATCGATCATCGGCCACATCGGATGAGTTCGCGGCGATTCTTGCCGGCGCCGCCCGCATCCTTTCTCCGTCTGGCTCCGCACGCATGATCTGCTGGGACGTGGAATCCATTGATGGAGGAAGTCGACCGTGTTCTTTCGGCTGAGCAGCGTCGAGCTCTGGCTGCTGATCTTCGGGATCGTGCTCGGCGTCACGTTTCTGGGTGTCGCCGCAGGGCGCCGGCTGCGCGCACACGCCGAGGCTCTGCGCGAGCCCGTCGGCGTCCTCCAGGGAGCGCTGCTCGGACTGGTCGCGCTCCTACTCGCCTTCGGCCTCACGCTCGCAGTCGGGCGCTACGACGCGCGACGTGCGGCCGTCGTCGACAGCGCCAACGCGATCGGCACGACCTATCTGCGCGCGCAGACGCTCCGCGAGCCGGTGCGCGCTCGCTCGCTCGAGCTGCTCCGGCGCTATACCGACGCGACGATTCGGCTCGCCGGGTCGGTCCCGCAAAGCGCGAATGCCGACCGTGCGGTCGCGAACGGGGATCGACTGGAGCGTGGGTTGTGGCGACTCGCCGGCCAGGCTCTCGCCGGCTCACCCACGGACAGCGCGCCGCGCCTCTACGTCGAGAGCCTGAACCAGATGATCGACATGCAGACCGTGCAGGTCTCGGCGCGCAACAACCGCGTCCCCGGCGCGGTGCTCGTGTTCGAGGTGCTGGGCGCCGCCGTCGCGCTCGGGTTGCTCGCGCTCTACCTGGAGATCCTCGCGCGCGGCGTCGTCTCGGTCGTGCTGGCAGCGGTGTTCGTCTCGATGCTGCTGCTGATCACCTTCGACCTCGATCGCCCGGCCCGCGGGCTCGTACGCGTCCCCGACGCCCCGCTCGTCAGCCTTCACGCCTCGATGCAGCTCCCGCCGGCGGCGCGCGCGCCGACCGGGCCGTAACAGCTCTAGCTAAGCCCGTCGCGCAACACCCCGCGCATCGCACGGGATGACGATCTTTCGCCCGTACACGCTCGTTTCCTGGCGTAGCTGGGTCAGCGCGCGCTCCATGGCAAGTGGGCGAAGACCGCCCACACCCGATTCGTACGGATGGTCGAGAAAGACCAACAGGAGCAGCATCGACGTTATGACGACGGCGACCCCGCCCATCATCGTCGCCTGCACGATCGCCCGCTCGGCGCTGTCGGCGAAGAACAGCATGTAGACGAAAATGACAGCCGAGGCGATCAGGAGGACGATCCAGACCGGCAGCGGGATCACACCTTCCCCGCCGTGGATGCGGTCGGCGCGCCCGTCCTCCCGGTCGGAGCGCTGATCGAACCATTTGGCATAGGCCGTCTGCTCGGACGCCGAGCGTGGACCGGCCGTCTGCAGGGTGCGCAGCATCGTGAGGCTCCACGGGTTCCGCGAATTCCCGACCGTGCCCGTTTCCATCCGTGGCCACTCCTGGTGGATCACCGTGCGCGCGTAGCAGACGAGATCACCGGAGAGCCGCGCCCGCACCGCGACAGGCAGGAACTGCGCGGTCTCGAACTGCTGCACGACGATCCGCGCCTCTGCTTCGGCGCCGCTGCGCGACGTGTCGAAGCTTTCGAACGCCAGGAAGACGACGAACCCGATCAGGACCGCGAAGCCGGTGGCAAGGACGCCGAAGATCCCGGACGCGCGATCGCCGTCCTCGAAGTAGCTGCCCTCGGGTGCGCCTCGTCGGACGAGCAGCATGGACGCGACCGCGACTACGGCGACGCCGACGACGATGAGGACTGCCCAGAAGAGATTCATCGCGCCGGTCGGCAACTGCGGTCTTGCGAGGCCATGGGCTCCCTTCGCGCACGTCGCTTACGGCGGCCGGAGAGCAGGATGTACTCCCTTCGCCGCTTCGCCCTCGTCCACACGGGGTGATCGGGCCCCAAGTCTGGCACTCGCTGAGCTTCACCCGCCGGGAGTGATGCTCCGTCGCCAGCGCAACGGCCACCGTGAGCGCTCGAAGCGACAGAGGGGCGATATTCAGCGATGAGCAAGCGTTTCCGGGGACGGTCGACCTCGACGTCCCGCGAGTAATCGATGGGCAGCGTGGCAGCCGCGAGCACGAAGAACATGGTCGAGCTTCCCGGCGGCAGCTTCCGCATGGGCTCGGATCGCTTCTACCCGGAGGAGCGGCCCGTGCGCGACGCGACGGTCGGTGCGTTCTGGATCGACCGGCATCCGGTGACGGTCGCCGAGTTCCGGCGCTTCGTGAAGGCGACCGGCCACGTCACGTGGGCGGAGCACGCACCCGAGGCGGCCGACTATCCGGGTGCAGACCCGGCCGACCTCGTGCCCGGCTCGCTCGTCTTCCGCAAGACCGACGGTCCGGTCGACCTGCGCGACGTCCGCAACTGGTGGAGCTGGACGCCCGGCGCCGACTGGCGGCATCCCGAGGGGCCGGGCAGCGACGTCGGCGGACGCGAGCTGCACCCGGTCACACACGTGGCGTACGCGGACGCGGAGGCGTACGCGTCCTGGGCCGGCAAGTCGCTCCCGACCGAGGCGGAGTGGGAGTACGCAGCGCGCGGCGGCCTCGACGGCGCGACGTTCGCCTGGGGCGACGAGTTCGCCCGCAGGGGGCGGATGATGGCGAACACCTGGCAGGGCGAGTTCCCCTGGCAGAACCTCTGCACGGACGGCTACGAGCGGGACCTCGCCGGTCGAGCGCTACCCGCCGAACGGTTTCGGGCTGCACGACGTGGCAGGAAACGTCTGGGAATGGACGAGCGACTGGTTCGACGCGCCCACCGCACGTCCGTGCTGCGCACCGCAGCGGGAGGCGGACCGCTTCCCGCGCAGGGTGATCAAGGGCGGCTCGCACCTCTGCGCCCCGAACTACTGCCTGCGCTACCGGCCCGCGGCGCGGCAGGCAGAGGCGATCGACACGACCACCTGCCACATCGGCTTTCGCTGCGTCATCCGCTCGTAGCCGGCCGCCAGAGCCACCGGAGCGCGTCCGGCAGGATCGCGCCGCCGTGGTTCGCGTTGTGGCCGCCGTCGCCCACCACGAGCCGGTGGTCGTAACCGCGCTCCGCGAGCGCGGCGGCGACCCGCAGGTTGGTGCTGAAGAAGTTGAACTGCTCGGCCTCGTTCCAGTAGAGGTCGCGAGACGCCGCCTGCATGAAGATGCGCAGAGGCTTGCGCGGCACGTCGCGGATCAGCTCCGGGTAGTGGCCGCCACGCACCTGCGGGAACGCGGCCACGAGCGTCAGGACACGGCGGAACCGCTCCGGCCGCAACCACGCGACGGTGAACGCGCACACGCCGCCGCTGCTCCCGCCGCAGATCGCCCAGCGATCCGGGTCGTCCGTGATCGCGTACCGCCCCCGGACGGCCGGCAGGATCTCCGTGAGCAGGAAGAGCGCGTAGGCGTCGCTGTACGCGTCGTATTCGTTGTTCCGGTTGTCCACCTCGCCGGGGTCGACGAACACACCGATCGTCACCGGCATCTCGCCGCGGTGGATCAGGTTGTCGAAGACGACGCCGCAGCGGAGGTCGCCGTCGGGGTCGAGGTACATCTGGCCGTCCTGGAAGACCATCAGCGAGGCGGGCTGCGCCGGCGTGTACTGCGCCGGCACGTGCACCCAGACGCGGCGGGTCGTGCCCGGGAAGACGGCGCTCTCGTTCCACTCGAGCTCGACGGTCGTCCCGTGCGGGACGTCCGGCTGCGGCGAGGAGTCCGGCCCGTACGCGTAGCGGACGGGCGTCTCGAAATCGAGGGACTGCCGGACGTACGGGATCTCGGTCATGGCTCACCTTTCGCTGAGGAGGTCTGCGCAGCGCCGCGCGCCGCTGGAGGAGTCGCCAGACCTACGCCATGACGCGCGGGACCCTACACCGCGCGCGTCCGCTGACCGGCGTCCACGATCGCGTCGATCAGGTCCTTGGAGCGCGCCCTTCTCGAGGTACGCGTCCGCGCCCGCGGCCAAGGCGTCGTCCGACGCGCGGTCGAAGCCGCTGCCGCTCATGATCAGCACCCGCAGGTGCGGGTTGAGGATCCGGAGGCGCTTCGTCGCCTCGATCCCGCTCATGCCGGGAAGGCCGATGTCGACGAGCGCCACGTCGACATCGTCGAGCAGCGGATGCGCGAGCCGCCGCGCCGGCGGCCGGAAGCCGGGGTCGTCACGGAAGCGTGAGCAGGACCTCCTCGAGCGGCAGGCGCTCCTTTGCCGGCGGGTTCCCGGCCGGCGGGCCGAGGTGGATCAGGGCGACGACCCGTTCGGCGGCGAGCAGCCCCGCGAGCTCGCGGACCGCCGGCTCGCCGAAGCCTTCGGCGTCCGCCAGTACGAGGCGAGCCCGCGGGCGGTCGCCGCGAGCAGCACGATGTAGACCGCCGCCGCCGTCGCGAGCAGGTCCTCGTCGTCGGTGTGCGGTCGCCGGAGAGCACCGCCGTCGCGAGCACGAGCGTCGGCGCGCGCCGCAGCTTCACGGCCTCGTTCTCGCCGGCCGCAGCCTCGATGCGCCGGCGCGTCTCCGGCCCGAGCACGCGGAAGCGCCACGGCTGGGTCAGCTGGTGGTTCGGCGCCCAGCGCGCCAGCTCGAGCAGCTCGCGCAGCGTCGCCTCGTCGACCGGCTCGGGCCCGTACTGCTTGTGCGTCCGCCGCGCGCGGATCGCGCGTTCCGACGTCCACGGCCCCTGACGGTAGCGGTCTGGTTCAATGGCCCGTCCGATGGCGACACAGGTCGAGCAGCTCGACGACGACAGGGTCCGGCTGACGGTCGAGGTCCCCGCGCACGACGTGCACCACGCCGTCGAGCACGCGACGAACGACCTCGCCGCAGACGCGTCCGCATCCCCGGCTTCCGCAAGGGCAAGGTGCCGATGCCGCTGCTCGTGCAGCGGATCGGCAAGGAGCGCGTCTACGCCGAGGCGGTCGAGTCAGCCACATCGGCGGCTGGTTCTGGAACGCCGCCGCGCGCGCGCGCGTGCGACCCGGTCGACGCAGCCCGAGTACGAGTACGAGCTGCCGACGAGCGACGAGCGAGGACTGGAGCTTCACCGCCGAGTTCGCGGTGCAGCCGAAGCCCGAGCCGGCCGACTGGACGACGCTCGAGGTGCCGAAGCACGAGGTCGAGGTGCCCGAGGAGGCGGTCGACGCGCGAGCTCGAGATGCTGCAGCGCATCGTCGCCGAGCTCGTCGCCGGTCGAGGGCCGGCCGGCGCAGGACGGCGACGTCGCCGTCGTCGACCTCGTCGCGGACGACGGCACCGCCCAGCGCGACTACGTCGTCGAGCTCGGCTCGCGAGCGGCTCGTCGAGGAGATCGAGAACGGCATCCGCGGCCTGCTCGGCCGGCGAGAGCCGCGAGATCGCGCTACGAGCTCGCCGACGGCAGCCGACGCGCAGCGCGACCGTCGACGCTCAAGGAGCTGAACGAGAGCGCGTGCTGCCGCCGCTCGACGACGAGCTCGCGCAAGGCCGCGTCCGAGTTCGACACGCTCGACGAGCTGCGCGCCGACATCGAGGCGCGGCATCCGCGAGCAGCTCGAGGACGAGGTCGAGGGCGCTGTTCCGCGCCGCCGCCGTCGACGAGCTCGTGCAAGGCGACGAACTTCGACGCCGGCCGGGCTCGCTCGTCGAGGTGCGCACGCGCGAGCTGCTGAACGGGCTCGTCCGCAGCCTCGAGGCGCGCGGCATCGACGCCGACGCCTACCTGCAGCTGACCGGCCAGTCGCCCGAGGCGCTCGAGCAGCGGCTGCGCGCCGAGGCGACGCATGTCGGTCGCGCGCGAGCTCGTGCTCGAGGCGGTCGCCGACAAGCTCGGCATCGAGGTCACCGACGACGAGATCCGCGAGCGAGCTGCGCGAGCCGGGCGAGGACGACGAGGACATCGAGGAGTTCATCGAGGCAGGGCGGCGCCGACCGCGTGCGCGACGACATCCGCGCTGAAGAAGGCGCTCGACCGCATCGCCGCCGAGGTGAAGCCGATCGCGCCCGAGCTCGCACGAGGCGCGCGAGAGCGATCTGGACGCCGGAGAAGGAGCAGCCGGCGGAGACCCCGAAACTCTGGACCCCAGGCAGCAAGGAGTGAGCCGATGAGCCCGCTGATCCCGATGGTCGTCGAGCAGACCTCGCGCGGCGAGCGCGCGTTCGACATCTACTCGCGCCTGCTCGCCGAGCGCATCGTCTTCCTCGGCACGCCGGTCGACGACCAGATCGCGAACCTGATCATCGCCCAGCTCCTGCACCTCGAGTCCGACGACCCCGACAAGGACATCTTCCTCTACATCAACTCGCCCGGCGGCTCGGTGTACGCCGGGCCTCGCGATCTACGACACGATGCAGTTCATCAAGCCCGACGTGCAGACGATCTGCGTCGGGATCGCGATGAGCATGGGCTCGCTGCTGCTCGCCGGCGGCGCGAAAGGGAAGCGCATGGCGCTGCCGAACTCGCGGATCCTGATCCACCAGGTGTCCGGCGGGTTCCAGGGCCAGGGCACCGACATCGAGATCCAGGCCCGCGAGGTGATCGGCCTCAAGCGGCGCCTGGAGGAGATCTACGCCGATGCACACCGGCAAGAGCCATCGAAGAGGTGTCGCGCGACATGGAGAGAGATTTCTTCCTGAGCCCCGAGGAAGCCAAGGAGTACGGCATCATCGACACCGTGATCACGCACCGCGATGCGTCGCGCGGCGGAGGCCGCGGCCTAGGCAGCCTAGCCGTTTCGGCAAATCGGGGTAAAAGGAGACTGGGATGGCGCGCGCGAGCGAGGGAAACGAGCAGCTTCTCTGCAGCTTCTGCGGGAAGTCGCAGCGCCAGGTCAAGAAGCTGATCGCCGGCCCCGGCGTCTACATCTGCGACGAGTGCATCGATCTCTGCAACGAGATCATCGACGAGGAGCTCACCGACTCCCGTCGACGCTCGACCTCGACAACCTGCCGCGCCCGAAGGAGATCTACGCCGCGCTGAACGACTACGTCGTCTCGCAGGAGGAGGCGAAGCGCACGCTCTCGGTCGCGGTCTACAACCACTACAAGCGCGTGCAGATGGGCACCGAGGACGGCGACGTCGAGCTGCAGAAGTCGAACATCCTGCTGCTCGGCCCGACCGGCTGCGGCAAGACGCACCTCGCGCAGACGCTCGCGCGGATCCTCAACGTCCCGTTCGCGATCGCCGACGCGACCGCGCTCACCGAGGCCGGCTACGTCGGCGAGGACGTCGAGAACATCCTCCTGAAGCTGATCCAGGCCGCCGACTTCGACATCAAGAAGGCCGAGACCGGGATCATCTACATCGACGAGGTCGACAAGATCGCGCGCAAGGCGGACAACCCGTCGATCACGCGCGACGTCTCGGGCGAGGGCGTGCAGCAGGCGCTGCTGAAGATCCTCGAGGGGACGGTCGCCTCGGTGCCGCCGCAGGGCGGCCGCAAGCACCCGCACCAGGAGTTCCTCTCGATCGACACGACGAACATCCTCTTCATCTGCGGCGGCGCGTTCGCCGGCCTCGACAAGATCATCGCCAAGCGCGTCGGCAAGAACGCCGTCGGCTTCGGCCGCGAGATCTCGTCGAAGCGCGACGCGCGAGAGCGCCGAGCTGCTCGCGCGAGGTGATGCCGGAGGACCTGCTCAACTTCGGCCTGATCCCCGAGTTCATCGGCCGCCTGCCGGTGCTCTCGGCCGTGCACCAGCTGAAGCGCGAGGACCTCGTGCAGATCCTGACCGAGCCGAAGAACGCGCTCGTCAAGCAGTACCAGCGCTTCTTCAACTACGACCACATCGACCTCGTCTTCACCGAGGACGCGCTCTGGTCGATCGCCGACAAGGCGCTCGCAGCGCGAGACCGGCGCGCGCGGCCTGCGCTCGATCATCGAGAACGCGCTGCTCGACGTGATGTTCGAGCTGCCCGTCGCGCAAGGACGTCTCCAAGTGCGTGATCACGAAGGAGACGATCGAGAAGGGCCTCAAGCCGACGCTCGTGACGAGCGCCGGCGCCGACCTCGACGAGCCGACGAGCTCGCCGAAGAGTCGGCCTAGCCGACTCTTCCGGCGTCCGACAGCTTCGCTGCGGGTGCGACCCGTCGCGGCGCCTCGAAAAGGTGTCTGACACCAGTTCGAATCGCGCCTCGGATCGGCCTGTTGTCGAGGTGTCAAGACACCGACCAGCAGGCGCTTCGGGCGTCTCACCAACTAAGCCGGACTTGACACGTCCCATCCCGTAGCCAAAACTCACACCTGAATCGGGTCTCATGTTCGGTTGCAGGTTCTGAGCCGACTGCACGAAAGGATGCGTTCGATGCGCCACCGTCTTCACCAAGGTCCTGTTCGGGCTGGTGCTCTTCGCCATGCTCGCCGGGACGGCGACGGTCGCGGCCAAAGCGCAGCCGCTCGACCGCGCTCGTACAACGTCGGCATCGTCTACTCGCGCACCGGGCTGCTCTCCGCCTACGGCGCCGAGTACATCCAGGGCCTCAAGTTCGGCCTCCAGTACGCGACCGGCGGCACCAACAAGGTCAACGGCAAGGACATCAACCTCACGCTCGTCGACGACAAGACCGATCCGGCGACCGCGCGTCAACGCGGCGAAGGACCTGATCGGCCAGGGCTACAAGATCATCGCCGGCAGCGACTCGTCGGGCGTCGCGCTCCAGGTGGCGCCGCTCGCCGCGCAGAACAAGGTGCTCTTCATCTCCGGCCCTGCGGCCTCCGACGCGATCACCGGGGTCAACCGGTACACGTTCCGCTCCGGCCGCCAGACGCTACCAGGACGTCGACGACCGTCGAACTCGTTCCTGAAGGGCGCCGGCAAGAAGGTCGCTCGTGCTTCGACCAGGACTCGGTCGTTCGGCCACGGCAACTACGCGGCCGTCAAGGCGCTCGTCGGCGGCAAGGGCCACACGGTCTCGCGAGGTCTCGGTGCCCGCTGACCGCGACCGACTTCACGCCGTTCGCGCAGCAGGTCAAGAAGGCGAACGCCGACCTCGTCTTCGTCGCGTGGGCGGGCACGACCGCCGGCGCGATGTGGAAGGCGCTCGACCAGCAGAACGTCTTCAACGGCCCCGACGTCGTGACCGGACTCGCGGAGCGCGCGACCTGGTCGGCGCTCGGCGACCCGGCGACGAAGATCCACTTCCTGTCGCACTACGTCTACACGGCGCCGAAGAACAAGGTGAACGACTGGCTCGTGAAGGAGATGCGCAAGAAGGGCCAGGTGCCCGACCTCTTCACGCCGGACGGCTTCAACGCCGGGCTGATGCTCGTGCATGCCCTGAAGGTCGGCGACTACGACGTCGACAAGATGGTCACGGCGCTGGAGGGCTACACGTTCCTCGGCCCGAAGGGCTTCGAGGCGATCCGCCCGCAGGATCACGCGATGCTGCAGCCGATGTTCCGCGTGCAGCTGCAGAAGGCCGGCTCGCGGCTCGTCCCGAAGGTGCTCGGCACCGCCAACTCGTTCCAGACGGCGCCACCGCAAGTGGCAATGAAGGGCTAGTACGACCAGCGCGTGAGCGCATCCCCGATCCTCGCAACGAGGACCTCGGGCTCGTCATCGGCGGCGCGACGATCGTCGCCGATGTCGGGCTCGAGGTCCGCGAGGGAGAGCTGCTCGCCGTGATCGGCCCGAACGGGGCCGGCAAGACGACGCTGTTCAACCTGCATCTCCGGCCTGCTCCGGCCGACGACCGGGCGCGTCGAGCTCGACGGCGTCGACATCACGGCACGCCCGCCGTTCCGCCGCACCCGCGCCGGGATCGGGCGCACCTTCCAGGTGTCGAACGTCTTCCCGCTGCTCGACGTGCGCGAGAACGCACGCCTCGCGGCCGAGGCGGCGCTCGGCGGCACGATGCGGATCTGGCGGCGCGCGCGGGCGCGTCCGCGAGGCGCTGGAGCGCGCCGACTGGGCGCTGGAGCGCGTCGGGCTCGGCGTCGCGGCGCGTCGTCACCGCGGGCCAGCTCTCGCACGGCGACAAGCGCAAGCTCGAGCTCGCGATGCTGCTCGCGGGCGAGCCGCGCGTGATCCTGCTCGACGAGCCGATGGCCGGCGTCTCGATGGAGGACGTCCCCGAGCTCGTCGAGCTGATCGGCTCCGTGCACGCCGACGAAGGCAGGACGGTGCTGATGGTCGAGCACCACATGGAGGTCGTGACCGGCCTCGCCCAGCGGATCGCCGTCCTGCACCACGGCAGCCTGCTCGCCGTCGACACGCCCGACGGCGATCATGAGCAACCGGACCGTCCAGCAGGCCTACCTCGGGGAGCCTCTGTGACGGCGCTACTCGGCGGTGAGCGACCTGCACGTGCACCTGGGCGAGTCGCACATCCTGCAGGGCGATCGACTTCGATGTCGCCGAGGGCGGCGTCACCGCGCTCCTCGGCCGCAACGGCGTCGGCAAGACGACGACGCTGCGCGCGCTGATGGGCCTCGTCGACCGGCGTGGCCGCATCCGCTACGGCGACGCGGACATCACCGCGGCGCCGACGCACCGGATCGTGCGGCGCGGCGTCGGCTACGTGCCGGAGGACCGCGACGTCTTCGCCGGCCTGACCGTCGAGGAGAACCTCCGCCTCGCCGAGCGCGACGCGGAGCCGCGCTACGCGCTCGTCTACGACCTCTTCCCGGAGCTGAAGCAGCGCGCGAAGCAGCTCGCCGGCACGCTCTCGGGCGGCCAGCAGCAGATGGTCGCGATCGCCCGCGCCCTGCTCAACGACAACCGCCTGCTGCTCGTCGACGAGCCGACGAAGGGGCTTGCGCCGCTGCTCGTCGCCGAGGTCGCCCGCGTGCTCGAGCGCGTTGCCGAGCTCGCGACCGTGCTGCTCGTCGAGCAGAACCTCGGCGTCGTGCAGCGCGTCGCGCGCGACGCCGTCGTCCTCGACACGGGCCGCGTCGTGCACGTCGGCCCGGCGCAGGAGCTGCTGGACGACACCGCGATGGTCCACCGCATGCTGGGAGTCGGATGAGCACCTTCGTCCTGCTCACGGTGACCGGCGTCGGGCTCGGCGCGCTCTACTTCTTGATCGCCTCCGGGCTCTCGCTGATCTACGGGCTGATGGGCGTGCTCAACTTCGCCCACGGCGCGTTCCTGACGGTCGGCGCGTACGCGATGTGGTTCACCGAGTCGAAGCTCGGCGGGGTCGCTGTTCTGCCGCGCTTCCTGCTCGGCTCGCTCGCCGGCCTGGTGGTCGGAGCCGTGTTCGCGGCCCTCGTCGAGCTCGTGCTGATCCGCCCGCTCTACCGGCGCCACATCGAGCAGGTGCTCGTCACGGTCGGTCTCGCGCTCGCGACGACTGCGCTCGTGGTCTCGATCTGGGGCAACGACGCGCGGCCGGTGCCGGCGCCCGCCTGGCTCGGCGAGACGACGACGGTGCTCGGAGCGAACATCCCGAACGACCGCTGGCTGCTGATCGCGACCGCCTTGGTCGTCCTCTTCGCGCTGAATGCGTTCCTGCGCCGAACGCGCTACGGCCTCGTCATCCGCGCCGGCGTCGAGAACCGGGCGATGGTGACCGCGCTCGGGATCGACGTTCGCCGCGCGTTCACGCTCGTCTTCGCGATCGGCGGCGTCGCCGCCGCGCTCGCCGGCGTGCTCTCGAACGTCTACTTCAGCACCGTCGACCCGAGCCGCGGCACCTCGCTGCTCATCTTCGCGTTCATCGTCGTCGTGATCGGCGGGCTCGGGTCCCTGCGCGGCACCGCCGCCGCCGCGCTCGTCGTGGGCCTCGTGCAGCAGTACGCGAACTACTACGCCTCGTCCGGTCTCGGCGACCTGAGCGTCGTCCTGCTGCTCGGGCTCGTCCTCCTCGTCCGTCCCCGCGGGCTGTCTGCGAGCTTCGCGTGAGAAACGTCGCGATCCCGGTCGTGCTGTTCGTCGCGCTCGCGCTCGTGCCGCAGGTCGCGCTCGACCTGCCGGTCCTCTTCGACGGCGCGATCAACACCCCGGGCACGCTGCAGCTGCTCGCGCTCTGCCTCGTCTTCGGCGGCCTCGCGCTGAGCTACGACCTGCTGTTCGGTTTCACCGGGCTGCTGTCGTTCGGCCACGCGCTCTACTTCGCGATCGGCGTCTACCTGTTCGCGATCGCGATCACGAAGTGGCACGTCGGCTTCTACTCGTCGATCGCGTTGACCGCGCTGATCGGCCTCGTCGTCGCGCTCGGGCTCGGCGCGATCTCGCTGCGCGTGGGCGGGATCGCGTTCGCGATGGTGACGCTCGCGTTCGCGCAGGCGGGCGCGATCCTCGTGCAGAAGAACCCGCACGGTTGGACCGGGGGCGAGGAGGGGCTCGGCGTCGACTACACGAAGCTGCCGGCCGGGCTCGTCGGCATCTTCAACACGAAGCACCTGTACTGGATCGCGCTCGTCTACGTCGCCTGTCGTGTTCGCGATCGTGCGCTGGGCGGTCAACTCGTCGCCCGGCCACGTCTGGCAGGCGATCCGCGAGAACGAGTTGCGCGTCGAGGTGCTCGGCCTGCGCCCGTACAGCTTCAAGCTCATCTCGTTCGTGCTCGCCTCGTTCCTCGCGACCGCGGGCGGCGTCGTCTACGTGCTCCTGCTCGGCGGCGCGACGCCCGAGGTGACGAGCGCGAACTTCACGCTCACGCTGCTCGTGATGGTCGTGATCGGCGGCACGGGCACGCGCTGGGGCGCTGTGCTCGGCGGCGTGCTCTACACGTGGGCGAACCAGCGGCTCGGGGATGCGTCGTCATCGCACGTCGTCTCGTCGCTCCCGTCCGTGCTGCGCACACCGCTGCAGCAGCCGATGTTCGTGCTCGGCGTGCTCTTCATCCTCGTCGTCTTCTTCGTGCCCGGCGGGCTCGCACGCATCGGCCGTGTGCGCGGGCCGCGCTCGATGCAGCGGCTGCAAGAGGCCGTGCAGCGGTGAGGATCGCGTGGGAGGAACGTGGCAGCGGTCCGGCGCTGCTGCTGATCCAGGGGCTCGGCTACGCTCGCTGGAGCTGGGAGCCGGTCGTGCCGGGCCTCGCGGAGCGGTTCCGCGTCATCTCGTTCGACAACCGCGGCATCGGCGAGTCGGACAAGCCGGCCGGCCCGTACACCGCGCGCGAGATGGCGGACGACGCGCTGCAGGTGCTCGACGAGGCCGGTGTCGAGCGCGCGCACGTGCTCGGCGCGAGCCTCGGCGGGATGATCGCGCAGGAGCTGGCCGTCGCGGCGCCCGAGCGCGTCGAGCGGCTCGTCCTCTGCTGCACGACGCCCGGCGGCGCCGCCACGGTGCCGATGCCCGAGGCGACCGTGCGGCTCTTCGCCGAGTCCGGGACCCTTCCGCCCGAGGTGGCGCTGCGGCGCTTCGTCGAGAACGCGCTCGCGCCGGGCGCGCCCGCCGGGCTCGTCGAGGAGCTCTACGAGCGCCGGCTCGCGAGCCCGCCGGATCCGGTCGGGTGGCCGGCGCAGGCCGCCGCCGGGATGGGCTTCCAGGGGGTCGACCGCGCGATCGAGGCGCCGACGCTCCTCCTCACCGGCACGGAGGACAACGTCGTCGACCCGCGCAATACGGACGTGCTCGCCGAGCGCATCCCCGGCGCCCGCGTGGAGCGGATCGCAGGCACGGGGCACCTCTTCTTCTGGGAGCGGCCCGACGCCGTCGTCAGGATCGTCACGGAGTTCCTGCAATGAGCCCGCACACCGTCGACCGCATGCTGCGCGACCGCGCCCGCGATCACGCCCGACCGCGTCGCGATCGTCGAGCGCGACCGCCGCTGGACGTACGCCGAGCTGGACGCGCGCTCCGACGAGCTCGCCTCCGGGCTCGCCCACGGCGCGCGCGTCTCGACGCTGTACGGCAACTCCGGTGAGCACGCCGCGCTGATGTTCGCGTGCGCGAAGGCGGGCGCGATCCTGCACCCGATCTCGTGGCGGCTCGCGCCGGCCGAGGTCGCGTTCCAGCTCGACGACGCGCAGCCGGACCGCTTCGTCGTCTCCGAGGAGCACCGCAAGCTCGCGGATGCCGCGCTCGCGCTGCGCAGACCTCGGACAAGCCGGAATCTGATTCGCTGCGCGAATCAGATTCCAGCCCTTCCGAGCCGACGACCCCCTCTTCCTGATCTACACGAGCGGGACGACCGGCAGGCCGAAGGGCGCGCTGCTGACGCATGCGAACTGCTTCTGGACGAACCTCTCGTTCGACCTCGCGACCGGCATCCGCCAGGACGACGTCGTCCTGCAGGTGCTGCCGCAGTTCCACTGCGGCGGATGGAACGTGCAGCCGATCCTCGCGTGGTGGAAGGGCGCGACGGTCGTGATCGAGCCCGGCTTCGACGCGCGGCAGGCGCTCGCGCTGATCGAGCGCGAGCGCGTGACCACGATGATGGGCGTGCCGGCGAACTACCTGTTCATGTCGCAGGAGCCCGGCTTCGCCGACGCCGACCTCTCGTCGCTGCGCCTCGCCGTCGTCGGCGGCGCGCCGATGCCGGAGGCACTGCTCGACGTGTGGTCCGACCGCGGCGTCGACATCGTGCAGGGCTACGGGCTGACCGAGGCTGCGCCCAACGTGCTCTGCCTCGCGCCCGAGGACGCGCGGCGCAAGGCCGGCTACGCGGGCAAGCCCTACCCGTACGTGACGTGCGATCTGTCGCCGGAGGGCGAGTTGCTCGTGCGCGGGCCGAACGTCTTCGCCGGCTACTGGCACAACGAAGAGGCCACCGCGGCCGCGTTCGACGACGGCTGGCTGCTCACCGGCGACGTCGCCGACCGCGACGAGGAGGGCAACTACCGCATCCGCGGCCGGCTCAAGGACATGGTCGTCTCCGGCGGTGAGAACGTCTATCCCGCAGAGATCGAGGCCGTCCTGCACGAGCACCCCGCTGTCGTCGACGCCGCCGTGATCGGTGTGCCCGACGAGCGCTGGGGCGAGGTGTGCGCCGCGTTCGTCGTGCTCGACGCGCCCGCCACCGAGGAGGAGCTGCGCCTGCACTGCTACGACCGGCTCGCGCGCTTCAAGGTGCCGAAGACGTTCCACGTCGTCGACGAGCTGCCGCGCAACTCGATGGGGAAGATCGTGAAGAGCGAACTGAAGGTGGCCGTCAAGGTATGAACGACGTCGTGACCAACGTCGAAGGGCGCCCGCTCTCGAAGCGCGGGCTGGACACGCGCCGCCGGCTGCTCGACGCGGCCGAGCACGTCTTCGGCGAGCTCGGCTACCACGACGCATCGATCGTGAAGGTCGCGGAGCGTGCCGGTGTCGCCGCGGGCACCTTCTACCTGTACTTCGACTCGAAGAAGGCGATCTTCGACGAGCTCGTCCGCGACCTGAACCGCCGCGTGCGTCACGCCATGAAGGAGGCCTCGTCGCAGGGCGACACGCGGCTGCAGGCCGAGGTGCGCGGCTTCGAGGCCTACTTCCGCTTCACCGCCGAGCATCCGACGCTCTATCGGATCATCCGCCAGGCCGAGTTCGTCTCGCCGGAGATGCTGCGCTACCACTACGACCGGCTCTCGGCGGGTTACATCGAGGCGCTGCGCGAGGCGTCCGACTCCGGCGAGATCGGCAAGCTCGACCCGGAGGTCGCGGCCTATGCGCTGATGGGCCTCGGCGAGATGATCGGCATGCGCTGGATCCTCTGGGGCGACGGCCCGATGCCGAAGCGCGTGACCGCCGAGCTCGAGCGCCTCATCCGCTGCATCCTCGAGGCCGAACGCTTGAGGCGGGTCGGTCTGGCGGCCACCGCTTCGTACCTTCCGGAGCGGTGGATGACCGCTGCCGAGATCGCCGAGCGCTCCGGCATCCCCGAGCCCGTGATCGTCGAGAAGTTCGGGCTGCGCGGGAAGCACGTCGCCGCCGACGGCGAGCACGTCTCCGACCTCTGCGTCCGCGCCGCCCAGGATCTGCTCGAGCAGACGGCGTTCGACCCAGCGCAGATCGACGTCGTCCTCTACTACGGCTCGATGTGGCGCGACTACGCCGTCTGGCAGGCGGCGCCGCACATCGCGTACCGGATCGGCGCGACGAACGCGTTCGCGATCGAGTACGACAACGTCTCGCACGGCACGCCGATCGCGCTGCGCGTCGCACGCGACCTGCTGCGCGCCGAGCCCGAGCTGACCACGATCCTCGTCGTCGCCGCGTGTCGCGAGTCGTACCTGCTCGACTACACGAACGAGCGCTCGCGCTTCATGTTCAACTTCGGCGACGGCGCGGTCGCCGGGCTCGTCGTCGGCGACGCGGGGCGCAACGAGCTGCTCGGCTCGCACGCGATCACGAACGGCGCCTACTCGCTCCAGGTGAAGGTGCCGGGCGGAGGCTCGGTCGATCCGGCCGGCTACCCGTTCCTCGACGTCCAGGACCCGGCGGAGATGAAGGACGGCCTCGACCAGGAGTCGCTGCCGAACTTCGTGGCCGCCGCCGAGGGCGCGGCGGCGCGTTCCGGGCTGACGCTGGCCGACGTCGCGTTCGTCTGCCCCCTGCACACGAAGCGCTCGATGTTCGTTGCCCTGCTCTCGGCGCTCGGAATGCGCGAAGATCAGGCCGTGTACCTCGACGACACCGGGCACATGAGCGGCGTCGACTCGCTGCTCGGCCTCGACCGGGCCGTGCGCGACGGCCGCGTGCAGGACGGGGATCCCGTGCTGCTCCTCTCCGCGGGAACCGGGTACACGTGGGCCGCCACGGTCGTGCGCTGGGGGGAGCTGCGGTGATCTCGCCCGGCGACACGTTCGGGCCGTCCAGCTGGATGGAGATCCCACAGTCGCGGATCGACGCGTTCGCCGAGGCGACCGGCGACCACCAGTGGATCCACGTCGACCCGGAGCGCGCGAAGGAAGGGCCGTTCGGCACCACGATCGGCCACGGCTACCTGACGCTCTCGCTGCTTCCCGTCGCCTCGTACGAGGTGATCCCGCGCGAGGGCCGCATGGGGATCAACTACGGGCTGAACCGCGTGCGCTTCCCGGCGCCCGTCCCCGTCGACTCGCGGGTGCGCGTCAACTTCGAGGTGCTCACCGTCGACGAGTTCGAGGGCGGCCGGCAGGTGACGATGCAGGCGACCGTCGAGCGCGAGGGCAGCGACAAGCCCGTCTGCGTCGCCGAGGTCATCTTCCGCAACTACTTGTAGGCCTGTGACGCGCGTCGCACTCGTGACGGGCGCGCGCGGTGGAATCGGCGCGGCGATCGTCGCACGGCTCGAGGCCGACGGCTGGAGCGTGCACGGCGTGGACGTCGACGATGCCGACCTGACGACGACCGAGGGCAACCGTGCCGTCGTCGAGGCGGCGCTCGACGCTCACGGGCGGCTCGACGCCATCGTCCCGAACGCCGGCTTCCAGCACGTCGCCCCGGTCCGCGACTTCCCGGAGGAGACGTGGGACCGCCTGCTCGCGCTGCTCCTGACCTCGCCGTTCCTGCTCGCGAAATACGCGTGGGACGCGCTCGCGGCGAGCGGCGACGGCCGCATCTGCGTGATCGCGTCGGCGCACGGCCTCGCCGCGTCTGCGAACAAGGCGGGCTACGTGGCGGCGAAGCACGGCGTCGTGGGCCTCGTGAAGACGCTCGCGCTCGAGGGCGCGGACGCCGGCATCCTCGCGACGGCCGTCTGCCCTGCGTTCGTCCGTACGCCGCTCGCCGAGCGGCAGGTGGAGGAGCGCGGGCTCGACGCGGTGATCGAGCGCCATGCGGTCAAGCGGATGCTCGAGCCCGACGAGGTCGCGGGCTTCGTCGCGTTCCTCCTCGGGCCGGGGGGCCGCGGCTTCACCGGCGTCGCGCTGCCACTCGACCTCGGCTGGACGGCGGCCTGATGGAGCGTCGGCCGCTCGGCACGTCGGGGATCGACGTCTCCGTGGTCTCGCTGGGGTCGTGGCGCACGTACGAGCGCATCCCGCGCGAGCAGGCGCTCGAGGTGATGCGCGCCGCGATGGAGCTCGGCATCGACTTCCTCGACGACGCCCGCTACGACGACGAGACCGGGACCGCGCCGATCCCCACCGGCTACTCGGAGGTCGTGTTCGGCGAGCTCTTCCGCGCCGCGGGCTGGCGCCGCGACGACGTCACCGTCGCGAACAAGCTCTGGTTCGAGTTCTGGCCGGAGCAGACGTTCGAGCAGGAGCTCGACGCGTCGCTCGGGCGCATGGGGCTCGACCATGTCGATCTGATCTACGCGACGTGGCCGCCGGAAGAGCTCGGCGCCGAGGAGATCGTCGAAGGCGTCGGCGGGCTGATCGCATCCGGGCGCGCGCGGGCGTGGGGGATCGTCAACTGGCCGCCGGCGCTTCTCCTCGAGGCGACGCGGGTCGCGGCCGAGCGCGGCGTGCCGCCACCCTGCTGCGCGCAGCTCCCCTACAACGTCGTCTCGCGCTCCTGGGTGGAGGGCCGCGACGAGGCCGCGGCGCTCGCCGAGGCCGGCGCATCGGTCGTCGCCTCCGCCGTGCTCGCCGGCGGCGCCCTGACCGGCAAGTACGACGACCCCGGAGCCTCGGGCCGCATGGCGGAGAAGCTCGCCGACCCTTCGGTTCGCGACGCGCTCGAGGCCGGCCGGCGGGTTCGTGAGCTGGCCGAGCGACACGGCATCTCGCCGGCGGCGCTCGCGATCGCCTTCGCGCTGGAAGGCGACCGCGTCGCCAGTGTCCTGTTCGGCGCGACGAGCGCCGAGCAGGTCCGCGACAACGCCCGCGCGCTCCAGGTGAGCGCGGACGCCGTCGCAGAGCTCCGCAGGCTCTAGTCCTGCTCGTGGTCGCGCTCGCACCAGTCCGGGCAGCTGCACTCGGCGAGCTCCCAGCGGGGCGGCTGTTGCTCCTGCTCCTCGACCGCGATCTCGGTCGTTTCCGCCATCGTGCGCTCCTTTCGGATCCAAGACTTGTCACCAGTCTAGCGGTTGTGGCTCCAAAGCCGAAGTGTTGGGCCCGGTTGACAGCCGCACGATGGTCGAATCTAGGATCCCAAAATTGTCAGCCAGCGACGCGGGAGGCGCCCGTGGAGATCGAAGATCGGATCCAAGAGCAGACCGCCCAGCTCGAAGCCCAGTGGGCCGCCGACGAGCGGTGGGCCGGGATCGAGCGCCCGTACGGCGGCGGAGGACGTCGTGCGCCTGCGCGGGTCGGTCGTCCCCGAGTGCACGGTGGCGCGGCTCGGCGCGGAGCGGCTCTGGCGGCTCCTGACGGAGGGCGGCTACGTGAACGCGCTCGGCGCGCTGACCGGCGGTCAGGCCGTGCAGATGGTGCAAGGCCGGGCTGCAGGCGATCTATCTCTCCGGCTGGCAGGTCGCGGCCGACGCGAACCTCGCGGGCTCGACGTATCCCGACCAGAGTCTCTACCCGGCGAACTCCGTGCCGAACGTCGTCCGCCGGCTGAACAACGCCTTGCTCCGCGCCGACCAGATCGACTGGTCGGAGGGCCGGAACGGCACCGATTGGCTCGCGCCGATCGTCGCCGACGCGGAGGCGGGCTTCGGCGGCGCCCTCAACGCATACGAGTTGATGCGGGGGATGGTCGAAGCGGGCGCCGCCGGAGTTCACTTCGAGGACCAGCTCGCCGCCGAGAAGAAGTGCGGCCACCTCGGCGGCAAGGTGCTCGTCCCGACCTCGCAGTTCGTGCGCACGCTCACGGCGGCGCGGCTCGCTTCGGACGTGCTGAACGTGCCGACGGTGCTCGTCGCGCGGACCGATGCGCTGAGCGCGAGCCTGCTGACGAGCGACGTCGACGAGCGCGACGCTCCGTTCGCGACCGGCGAGCGAACGAGCGAGGGCTTCTTCCGGGTCCGCGACGGGCTCGAGGCGGCGATCGCCCGCTCGCCTGGCATACGCGCCGTACGCCGACGTGCTCTGGTTCGAGACCTCGACGCCGGATCTGGGCGAGGCGCGCGAGTTCGCGCAGGCGATCCACGAGCGCCATCCGCGCAAGCTGCTGGCGTACAACTGCTCGCCGTCGTTCAACTGGAAGCAGGCGCTCTCGGACGAGGAGATCGCGGGCTTCCAGCAGCAACTCGGCGACTGGGGCTACCGGTTCCAGTTCATCACCCTCGCCGGGCTTCCACTCGCTGAACGCCGGCATGTTCGAGCTCGCGCGCGGCTACCGCGACCGCGGCATGAGCGCGTACGTCGAGCTGCAGGAGCGCGAGTTCGCGATGGAGGCCGACGGCTACACCGCCACCAGGCACCAGCGCGAGGTCGGTGCGGGATACTTCGACAAGGTGATGCAGGCCGTCTCGAAGGACTCGTCGACGCTCGCCCTCCACGGATCGACGGAGGAAGCGCAATTCGCGTAGAGACGGACGTGCTGTCGGCGGAGGCGCTGGCGTTCGTCGACCGCCTGCATCGCGAACTGAATCCCGAGCGCGAGCGGCTGCTCGCCGCGCGCGAGGAGCAGCGTGGGCTGCGGCCGCGGTTCGTCCGGGCGCCGGAGGACTTCACCGTCGCGCCGGCGCCCGCCGACCTGCAGGACCGCCGCGTCGAGATCACCGGGCCGGTCGACCGCAAGATGATGATCAACGCGCTCAACTCGGGCGCGAAGGTCTTCATGGCGGACTTCGAGGACGCGAACTCGCCGACGTGGGACAACGTGCGCGACGGGCAGCGCAACGTGCTACGACGCCGTCCGCCGCACGATCGAGCTCGACACCGGCGAGAAGCAGCTACCGGCTGAACGACGAGACCGCGACGCTCGTGATCCGGCCGCGCGGCTGGCACCTGGTCGAGCGCCACCACGAGGTCGACGGCGCGCCGGTCAGCCGCGTCGCTCTTCGACTTCGGGCTCGTCGTCTTCAACAACGCGCGCGAGCAGCTCGCGCGCGGGACCGGGCCGTACTTCTACCTGCCGAAGCTCGAGTCGCACGAGGAGGCGCGCCTCTGGGCGCGCGCGTTCGCGCATCGCCGAGGACGAGCTCGGCCTGCCGCACGGCTCGATCAAGTGCACGGTGCTGATCGAGACGATCCTCGCGGCGTACGAGATGGACGCGATCCTCTACGAGCTGCGCGACCACTCGTGCGCGCTGAACGCCGGCCGCTGGGACTACATCTTCAGCTGCATCAAGAAGATGGGCGCGGTGCTGCCGGACCGCGCGCAGGTGACGATGACGGTGCCGTTCATGCGCGCGTACACCGAGCTGCTCGTGAAGACGTGCCACGACCGCGAGGCGCACGCGATCGGCGGGATGGCGGCGTTCATCCCGTCGCGGCGCGACCCGGAGGTGAACGCGGTTGCGCTCGCGAAGGTCGCGCGAGGACAAGCGCCGCGAGGCGGGCGACGGCTTCGACGGCACGTGGGTCGCGCACCCCGACCTCGTGCCGACGGCGATGGCGGAGTTCGACGCGGTGCTCGGCGAGCGGCCGAACCAGGTCGAGCGCAAGCGCGACGACGTGCACGTCACCGAGGAGCAGCTGCGTCGACTTCGAGATTCCCGGCTCGTCGATCACCGACGAGGGCCTGCGCGTGAACGTCAGCGTCGGCGTGCGCTACATCGACGCGTGGCTGCAGGGCGTCGGCGCCGCCGCGATCGACAACCTGATGGAGGACGCCGCGACCGCCGAGATCTCGCGCGCCCAGGTGTGGTCGTGGGTGCAGTCGGGCCGGTTCGACGAGGAGCGCGTGCGCGAGGAGGTCGCGGCGGTGGAGGCGTCGGACGCGGCGAAGGAGGTCTTCGCTGAACGTCGCGCTGAGCGGTGCCGATGAAGGACTTCCTGACGCTCGGCGGCGTACGATCGTCTTGCATGAGCCTCGAGAGCACGAAGGCCGACGACATCGCGCGTCCTGATCGAGGAGGCGATCGTCTCCGGCGAGCTCGACGCCCGGGTCGGTGCTGCGGCAGGAGCAGCTGTCGGAGCGGTTCGGCGTCTCGCGGACGCCGGTGCGCGAGGCGCTGCGGCGCCTCGCCGCGCTCGGGCTCGTCTCGTTCGAGCCGAACCGCGGAGTGCGCGTGCGCACGCTCTCGCACGACGACCTGCGCGAGGCGTTCCTCGTGCGCGCGGAGCTCGAGGCGCTCGTCGACCGAGGAGGCCGCGCGGAAGATGACGACCGAGGCGCTCGAGGAGCTCGAGGAGTGCGAGAAGCGGTTCACGCGGCTGACGCGCGAGATGCGCTCGCACGAGCCGGGCGGCGACCGCCGCGCGCTGATGGCGCGAGTGGATGCGCGCGAACCACGCGTTCCACGACGTGCTGTACCGCGTCGCCGACGTGCCGTACATCGAGTCGGTCGCGAAGGCCGCGCGCCGCACGTTCTCCGGCCCGGCGGTCTGGGCGCCGGTCGACGACGAGCTCGACGCGCTCTACGAGCGCAACCAGGCCGAGCACCGCGCGATCCGGCAGGCGCTCGCCGCCGGCTCGGTCGCGGGCGCGCGCGAGCTCGCGCGCGAGCACGTCATGCACAGCTTCGAGCTGCTGACGACGATCCTGGCGCACGTCGGCTCCGACTGGGCCGCGCGGGCCTAGCGGCCGCGCTCGAGCAGCTCGAGCCGCGAGCGAGCTCGCCGGCCGCGCGGACGTGCGCGCTCATCTCGCGCGCGCGCGCCGGCGGGTCGCGCGCCTCGATCGCCGCGAGGATCCGGCGGTGCTGCTCGATGTTCTCCTCGAGCAGGTGGGTGCTGCGGCTGAGCGCCGCCCAGGTGAGGTGGCGCGGGAAGAGCGGTGGAGGTGGGCGATCGCGCGCGAGGAGCTGCCGGTTGCCGGCCGCCTCCTGGATCACCGCGGTGGAAGATGTTGTTCGCCCGCTCCCAGTCGCTCTCCGTCGACCAGGCGCGCTCGACGCCGCGCCGGCGCCGTCCTCGATCAGCTGCCTCGATCGAGTGGCGGAAGAGCTGCTGCGCCTCGTGCAGCCGGTCGAGCTCCGTCGTCGGTGATGTGCGGCGTCGCGAGCTCCGCGGCGAGGCCCTCGAGCTCGGCGCGCACAGCGTAAGCCTCGCGGATGTCGCGCGCGCGTCGGCCCGCGGACGACCGCGCCGCGGTTCGGCTCGACGCTCGACGAGGCCGTTCGACTGCAGCTTGCGCAGCGCCTCGCGCACCGGCGTGCGGCTGACGCCGAACTCGGCTGCGAGCGACTCCTGGCGCAGGCGCGTGCCCGTCGGGATCTCGCCGCTCAGCACGCGCGCCTGGATCGTCGCCGCGAGCCGGTCGACGAGGCCGTGGGTGTCGGTCGCCGTCGTCATTCGATCATCGTCATGCGAGCGCGACTGCGTCGCGCACGAGCCGGACGGCGACACCGCCGAGGAACAGCGCGAAGACGATGCGCAGCGCGTGCCCGGGCAGCGCGAGCGCGAGCAGCGCGCCGGCGACGCCGCCCACGGCGCCGAGCGGCCCGAAGCGCAGCGCGAGCCGGAGGTCGCCGATGCCCTGGCGGTGCAGCGCGATGCTGCGCGACGATCGCCGTCGGGAGCACGACGAGCAGCGACGTCGCCTGCGGCCGCGTGCTGCGAGACGCCGGCGGCGAGCGTCAGGAACGGCACCATCATGATCCCGCCGCCGACGCCGAGCAGCCCCGCGGCCCCGCCCGGTGAAGACCCCGAACGCGACCAGCGCGGCGAACAGCGACGAGACCGTTCACTGGCGCAGCCAGCATCAGGATGGCGACGGCGACGAGGAAGAGGCCGAAGACGAGCTTGAGCGGCCGCTCCTCGATCCGGGCGAGCAGCGCCGGCGCCGACGCGCGCACCGACGACGGAGCCGACGGCGAGCGCGAGCGCGTCAGCCGAGCCGCACCTCGCCCGCGACGCCGTAGGTGAGGACGCTCGCGATGCTGATCGGGATGATCGCGCCGAGCGAGAGCGCGTGCGCGTCGCGCTGGCCGTACGCCGGCCCAGAGGACGAGCAGCGGGACCATGATCACGCCGCCGCCGACGCCGAGCAGTCCGGAGAGAACGCCCGCCCGACGACGCCGATCGCGAGTGAAGCGTGAGCCGCCCGCGCCTCGAGGCCGGAGACGGGACCGAGGCTCGAGCACGCCGTCGAAGGACCGCCGTCGAAGGCACGTCGTGCGCGCCACCGCCGTCGAAGGTGAGCGATCGGTCATCGAGCGACACTAGCAGCGATTGGATCCATTTGACAAGGAGTGGATCCAAATTAGACTGCCGCGCATCCAGCGCTCCATCCCGATCGTAGTGCTCGTTGTCCGACTCACCGACTAGGGGGAACGCAGCATGAAGAATCACTCGCGTGCGCGTTCGTCGCTCGGCGCCGTGCTCCTGCTCGCGCTCGCCGTGGGCGTCAGCGCGTCGGCCCGCACGAAGGCGACGCCGACGCTCAAGAACGGCGGCACGCTCACGATCGCGCTCGCCGAGGATCCCGACGCGCTCGACCCGACGCTCGCGCGCACGTTCGTCGGCCGCATGGTCTTCCTGCGACATGTGCGAGAAGCTCTACGACCTCGACTCGAAGCTGCAACATCGTCCCGCAGCTCGCCGCGGCGCTGCCGACGTTCTCGACGGACAAGAAGACCGTCACGATCAAGCTTCGGACGGGCATCAAGTTCAACGACGGCACGCCGTTCAACGCGGCTGCCGTCAAGCAGTCGCTCGACCGGCACAAGACGCTCAAGGGCTCGGCGCGTGCGAGCGAGCTCTCGCCGGTCACGTCCGATCGACGCGTCCGGCGCAACACGGTCGTCCTGCACCTGACGGCACCGCTACTCGCCGATCACGGCGCAGCTCGCCGACCGCGCCGGGATGATCATGTCGCCGAAGGCGCTCAACGCGCTCGGCGACAAGTTCGCGACGAACCCGGTCTGCGTCGGCCCGTTCATGTTCAAGGACCGCGTCGCCGGCGACCACATCACGCTCGTGAAGTCGCCGTACTACTACAACAAGGCGAAGGTGCACCTCGACTCGATCGTGTTCAAGATCATCACCGACCCGGCTGCGCGCGCTGCCGAACCTGCGCTCGGGCGACGTCGAGGTCGCGGAGCGCATCCAGTCGACCGACGTGCCGGCGATCCAGAAGACCAAGGCGCTCGCGCTCGTGCAAGGCCGTCTCGATCGGCTACCAGGGCATCACGATCAACATCGGGAACAAGAACGGGCTCGTGAAGCCGTACGCGAACATCGGCACGGCGATCGCGAAGTCCGCCGACCTGCGCGCGGCGTTCGAGCTCGCGCTCGACCGCAAGGTGATCAACAAGGTCGTGTTCGACGGCATGAACGCAGCCCGACTGCTTCCCGATCGCGCCGGTGAGCCCGTGGTACGCGGCGACGAAGGGGCTCGACGTGCAACCTGCACGCGAACGTCGCAGGCCGCGAAGGCGGCGTTCGCGAAGTCCGGGCGTCGCCGACGCCGTCGACCGTGCACCTGATGCTCGGCACCGACCCGGTCGCGGCGCGCCTCGGCCAGGTGATCCAGGCGATGGAGAAGCGCGATCGGCTTCAACGTCGTCGCTCGATGCCGACGCGAGTTCACGACGTCGCTCGAACCGCGGCGGACGCCGGCAACGTTCGACGACGTTCGCGGTCGGCTGGTCGGGCCGCATCGACCCGCGACGGCAACATCTATCAGCTTCGTGCACGACGCACGGGCTCGCTGAACGACAGCGGCTACTCGAACGCCGAAGCTCGACTACGATCGACGAACGAGCGCCGGCGGCGTCGCTGACCGACAAGGCGCGCATCACGCTGCTACGCGGCGCTGCGATGCAGGTCATCCACCGGACCGGCCGCTGATCTACCTCTACCACCCGGTCAACTACTACGGCTCGCGAAGAAGGTCGGCGGCGTCGCAGGTCTACGGCGACGGCCTGATCCGCGCACAGTTCGCCGGCTTCACGAAGTAGCGACAGCGAGACAGGACTGATCATGGGCGGCTTCCTCCTGCGCAAGGTCGGAGCCGCCCTGATCGTCCTGTTCCTCGCGAGCATGCTCGTCTTCGTCGGCGTGCGCGCGCTGCCGGGCGATCCGGCGCTCGCGCTCGGCGCCGAGAACCGCGACCCGGCGGTGCTCGCGGCGATCCGGCACGAGTACGGGCTCGACAAGCCGCTGCCCGTGCAGTACGTGCAGCTGGCTCGGCCACGTCGTGCGCGGCGACCTCGGCGCGCGACCAGCGCGAGCTGCCCGTCGCGCACACGATCGTGCACCGCCTGCCGATCACGCTCGAGCTCGCGTTCCTGGCGATCCTCGTCGGCGATCGCTGATCGGCATCCTCGCGGGGGTGATCGCGGCGGTCCGGCGCGGCAAGGTCGGCGGACTACGCGGCGACGAGCGTCGGCGCTCGTCGGGCTCTCGCGTGCCGCACTTCTGGCTCGGCCTGATGATGATCATCTTCTTCGCCGTCGACCTGCACTGGCTGCCGGCCGGCGGCTACGTCCCGTTCCGCGCAGGACCCGATCGAGAACCTCGAGCACATGCTGATGCCGGCGATCGTGCTCGGCACCGGGCTTCGTCGGCGGTGCTGATGCGGCAGATGCGCTCGTCGATGCTCGAGCTCGCTCGGCGCCGACTACGTGCGCACCGCGCGCGCGAAGGGCCTGCCGCGAGCGCGTCGGTCGTCGGCAAGCACGCGCTGCGCAACAGCCTGATCACGGTCACGACGGTCGATCGGCCTGCAGCTCGGCGCGCTGATCTCGGGCGCCGTGATCACCGAGCAGATCTTCGTCATCCCCGGCTTCGGCCGGCTGACGCTCGACGCCGTCAACCAGCGCGACTACGCGCTGCTGCAGGGGGTCGTGCTCGTCGCCGCCGGCGGGCTACGTGGTCGTCAACCTGCTGGTCGACGTCGTCGTACTCGCTGCTGAACCCGCGCATCCGCGTCGCCGGAGCGACGCCGCGTGAGCTACGTCGATCGCGTCGACCGCCGATCGCGATCAACCCGCGCGCGCGCCGCCGGCGGCTGCTGCGCAAGCGGTTCCTGCGCCGGCCGCTCGCGGTCGCTCGGGCTCGTCGGTCGCGCTCGCGTTCATCGCTGGCGGCGATCTTCGCGCCGTGGATCGCGCCGTACTCGCCGTCCGCGACCGACTTCAACGCGGTGCTCGCAGCGCCCTTCGCGCGGACGCACCTGCTCGGCACCGACGAGCTCGGGCGCGACATGCTTCTCGCGCCTCATCTGGGGCGCGCGCGCGTCGATCCAGGCGGGCGTGCTCGCGACGCTGCTCGCGATGGCTGATCGCCGTCCCGATCGGGCTCGTCGCCGGCTACTACCGCGGCTGGATCGACCCGGTGATCGCGCGCGTCACCGACGTGCTGCTCGCGTTCCCGTTCCTGATCCTCGCCGTCGGGCTCGCGGCGATCCTCGGCCCGTCGCTGCTCAACGCGACGATCGCGCTCGGCGTCGGCGCGCGTCCCGGGGCTGATCCGCGTCGCCCGCGGCGAGGCGCTCGCGCTGCGCGAGGAGGACTACGTGCGCGCCGCGGTCGCGAACGGCGCCGAGCGACGCGCGCGATCCTCGTCCGGCACATCCTCCCGAACATGGCGCTCGACGCTGATCGTGCAGGCGACGGTGACGATCCCGGCCGCGATCATCGGCGAGGCCGTGCTCTCGTTCCTCGGCCTCGGCGTGCAGCCGCCGACGCCGTCGTGGGGCGTGATGCTCGCCGACGCGCAGGCGTACCTCTCGCAGGCGCCGCGGCTCGCGGTCTACCCCGGCCTCGCGATCTTCTTCTGCTCGCTCTCGTTCAACCTGCTCGGCGACGGCCTGCGCGACGTCCTCGACCCGCGGACGACGCGCTGATGCCGAGCCGCTGCTCGAGGTCGCGGGACCTGTCGCGTGCGCTTCGACACCGACGACGGCGCCGTCGCACGCGGTCGACCGCCTCTCGTTCGCGCTCGACGAGCGGCGAGGTGCTCGGCGATCGTCGGCGAGTCGGGCTGCGGCAAGAGCGTGAGCGCTGATGTCGCTGCTGCGGCTGCTGCCGCGCGACGGCGAACGTCGACGGGCAGCGCGCGCTTCGACGGCGTCGACCTGCTCGCCGCGTCGACGCGCGCAGCTGCGCGAGATCCGCGGCCGCGAGATCGCGTTCGTCTTCCAGGAGCCGATGACGTCGCTCAACCCGTCGTTCCGCGTCGGCACGCCAGATCGGCGAGGTGCTGCGGCGGCACCTCGGGCTGTCGCGCGGCGCGGCGCGACGCAGCGCGCGATCGAGCTGCTCGACCTCGTGCGCATCCCCGCGCCCGAGCGGCGCGTCGACGAGTACCCGCACCAGCTCTCCGGCGGCATGCGGCAGCGCGTGATGATCGCGATGGCGCTCGCGTGCGACCCGAAGATCCTGATCGCCGACGAGCCGACGACCGCGCTCGACGTGACGATCCAGGCGGGGATCCTCGACCTGATGCGCGACATCCGCGAGCGGCTCGGGACCGCGATCGTGCTGATCACGCACAACCTCGGCGTCGTCGCCGACATCGCCGACCGCGTGCTCGTCATGTACGCGGGCCGCAAGGTCGAGGAGGCGCCGGTCGCACGAGCTGTTCGCGCACCCGCAGCACCCGTACACGATCGGGCTGCTCGGCGCGATCCCGCGGCCGGGCGCCGCGCGACGAGCAGGGCCGGCTGCGCGAGATCCCGGGCCGCGTCCCGTCGCTCGCCGAGCTGCCGCGACCGCGTGCGCGTTCGCCGACGCGCTGCCCGCGCGCCGACGAGCACGACGCGCTCGCAGGTGCCCGAGCTGCGCGAGGTGCGGCCGCGGTCACCTCGTCGCCTGCTTCCATCCGGGCGCCGACGCGGAGGCGAGCGGCGACGGCGACACGCCGATGCTCGAGGTCGAGGACCTCGTCAAGCACTTCCACGCCGGGCCGCGGCGTCGTCGGCGGCGGCGGCGATCGTGCACGCGGTCGACGGCGTCTCGTTCACGATCGCGCCGGGCGAGATGCTCGGCCTCGTCGGCGAGTCGGGCAGCGGCAAGTCGACGGTCGGCAACTGCGTCGTGCGCCTGCTCGAGCCGACCGACGGGCACGATCCGCCTCGCGGGACGCGACATCACGCACCTCTCGCGCCGCGCGATGCGGCCGCTGCGGCGCGAGATGCACATGGTCTTCCAGGATCCGTACTCGTCGCTCAACCCGCGCATGACGTGCGGCGCAGATCGTCGGCGAGCCGCTGCGCGCTGCAGCGGCTCGCGCGCGCGGCGCGACGCTCGACGCGCAGCGTCGCGGAGCTGTTCGACCAGGTCGGGCTGCGCGCCGGAGCTGCGCCACCGCTACCCGCACGAGCTCTCCGGCGGCCAGCGCCAGCGCGTCGGGCCTCGCGCGCGCGCTCGTCGGTGCAGCCGTCGCTGCTCGTCGCCGACGAGCCGGTCTCGGCGCTCGACGTCTCGGTGCAGGCGGCGATCCTCAACCTGCTCGCGCGACCTGCAGCAGGACATGGGCTTCTCGTGCCTCTTCATCACGCACGACCTCGCGACCGTCGAGTACCTCTGCGACCGCGTCGCGGTCATGTACCTCGGCAAGATCGTCGAGACGGCGCCGACCGAGCGAGCTGTTCGCCGCGCCGCAGCACCCGTACACGCAGGCGCTGCTCTCGGCCGCCGTCGTGCCCGACCCGGCGTGCAGCGCGCGCGCACGCGCGATCGTGCTCGAGGGCGACATCCCGAGCCCGCTCGACCCGCCGTCCGGCTGCCGCTTCCGCACGCGCTGCCCGCTCGCGCACGAGTCGGCGCCGCGCTCGGACGAGGAGGAGCCGCCGCTCGTCGAGGTCGGCGACCGGCCATCTCGTCGCCTGCCACCTCGTGCGCGAGGGTCGCGACGGCGCCGGCGCTGATCGACGCGGCAGAGTTGCGCGGCATGACCTTCACCACCCGGCCGGAGCTGCGCGGCACGTTCGGCGCGGTCGCCTCGACGCACTGGCTCGCGTCGGCGAGCGGGATGGCGGTGCTCGAGCGCGGCGGCAACGCGTTCGACGCCGCCGTGCGCGGCCGGCTTCGTCGCTGCAGGTGGTCGAGCCGCACCTGAACGGCCCCGGCGGCGACCTGCCGGCCGTGTTCTGGTCGGCCGAGCGCGGCGAGCCGCTCGTCCTCTGCGCGCAGGGCGTCTCTCCGGCGGCGGCCACGATCGACGCGCTACCGCGCGCTCGGCCACGAGCTCGTGCCCGGGCACCGGGCTGCTCGCCGCGTGCGTGCCCGGCGTCGTTCGGCGGCTGGCTGCTGCTGCTCGAGCGAGTTCGGCACCTGGCGGCTCGAGGACGTGCTCGCGTTCGCGATCGGCTACGCCGAGCACGGCTATCCGGTCGTCGCCGGGATCACGATGACGATCGAGCGCGTCGAGCCGCTGCTGCGCGAGTGGCCCGGCTCGGCCGAGCTGTACCTCCCGGCGCCGCGGCCCGGGACGACCTTCCGCAACCGTTCACTCGCCGCGACGTGGCGGCGGGTGCGTCGACGAGTCGCGCGGCGGATCGCGCGAACAGGAGATCGAGCGCGCGCGGCAGCGTCTACTACGAGGGCTTCGTCGCCGAGGAGATCGACCGCTTCTCGCGCGAGCACGACGGGCTGCTGACCGGCGACGACATGGCGCATGGCGCGCGACGCTCGAGCCGCCGGTGACGGTCGACTACCGCGGGCTGACGGTCTGCAAGACGGGGCCGTGGGGGCAGGGGCCGTCGGGCCTGCAGCAGCTGCGCGCTGCTCGAAGGGTTCGACATCGGCGTCGCTCGGCGAGGCCGAGCTCGTGCACGTGACGACGGAGGCGCGAAGCTCGCGTTCGCCGACCGCGACGCGTGCTACGGCGACAGCGCCGACGTCCCGCTCGACCGCTCCTCTCCCGCGAGTACGCCGACGAGCGCCGTGCGCTGATCGGCGAGGACGCGAGCGGCGACCTCCGGCCGGGGCTCGGGCGCCTGCCGCGACTTCGTGATGAGTCACACTAGTGCACTCGGGGCCGGGGAGCCGACCCGCGGCGACACCGTCCACCTCGACGTCGCGGACCGCTTCGGGAACCTCGTCTCCGCGACGCCGAGCGGCGGCTGGCTGCAGAGCTCGCCGACGATCCCGGCGCTCGGCTGGCCGCTCGGCTCGCGCGCGCAGATGTTCTGGCTCGAGGAGGGGCTGCCCTCCTCGCTCGAGCCGCGCAAGCGGCCGCGCACGACGCTCTCGCCCGGGCTCGTGCTGCGCGACGGCGAGCCGTGGCTCGCCTACGGCACGCCCGGCGGCGACCAGCAGGAGCAGTGGGCGCTGCACGTGCTCCTCCGGCATCGTCGACCAGGGGATGAACCTGCAGGAGGCGATCGACGCCCCGGACTGGCACACCGACCATCTGATCTCGAGCTTCTACCCGCGCGAGGTCGAAGCCGCGCTCGCTGCACGTCGAGTCGCGCTTCTCCGAGGAGGCGGTCGACGACCTGCGCCGCCGCGGCCACGAGGTCGAGGTGCTGCCGCCCTGGTCGCTCGGCCGCGTCAGCGCCGTCTCGCGCGAGGACGGCCAGATCCGAGCCGGCGCGAACGCGCGGATGATGCAGGGCTACGCCGTCGCGCGGTAGAGCTTGCAATCTGATTCGTCGAATCAGATTGCAGCCTTCCGGGCCTAGCCCCGAAGGAGCAGGTAGCCGGCGAACGCGGCGATCGCGGCCAGCGCGAGCGGTGCGACGAGCAGGAAGAGCGGGGTCGGGAATTCCTGGCGCGGCCGCACCATCTTCGGCATACTCGTCGGCATAGTCGCTGCCTGACCTGATCCCTCGTTCCGGACTCGACCGACAGGCCGTGCGACACCCCCTGCGTAGGATGGGCCGCCATGAGTGAGATGGCACCCCGCTACGACCCGCACGGCGTCGAGGAGCGCTGGCAGCAGACGTGGGAGGAGGAGGGCCTCTACAACGCCGACGTCGACCCGTCGCGCGAGCCGTACGTCGACGCGCACCCGCCGCCCAACGTGACGGGCGAGCTGCACACGGGGCACGCGCTCCAGCTCGCGATCGGCGACACGATGATCCGCTGGAAGCGGATGCAGGGCTTCAACACGCTCTTCCAGCCCGGCTTCGACCACGCCGGCATCTCGACGCAGAACGTCGTCGAGAAGGTGCTGCTCGACGAGGGCACCTCGCGCCAGGAGCTCGGCCGCGACGCGTTCGTCGAGCGCGTGTGGTCGTGGCTGCACGAGTACGGCGGAAAGATCCTCAACCAGTTCCGGCGCATGGGCACCTCGCTCGACTACCGGCGCACGCGCTTCACCATGGACGACGGCTACATCCGCGCCGTGATGCGCTACTTCGTGCACCTCTACGAGCGCGGCTGGATCTACCGTGCGAACCGGATCATCAACTGGTGCCCGTACCACGAGACGTCGCTCTCCGACCTCGAGTTGATGCACGACGACGTCGACGACACGCTCTCGACGATCCGCTACCCGCTCGCGGACGGCGACGGATACATCCCGATCGCGACGGTGCGGCCCGCGACGATCCCCGCGGACGTCGCGGTCGCCGTGCATCCGGACGACGAGCGCTACAAGCACCTGGTCGGCCGCGAGGTGATCGTGCCGTGGACGGAGAACCGCGTGCCCGTGATCGCCGACGAGCGCGTCGAGCGCGACTTCGGGACCGGCGCGCTGAAGATCACGCCGGGCCACGACCCGACCGACTTCGCGATCGGGCGCGACCACAACCTGCCGGAGCCGATGTGCATCGGCCCCGACGGACGCGTCACCGCCGCGGGGCTCGAAGGCCTGACGCAGAAGGAGGCGGACGAGAAGATCCTCGCCTGGGTGAAGGAGCGCGGGCAGCTCGAGAAGCGCGAGCACTACCGCCACGCGATCGCGCGCTGCGAGCGCTGCGAGTCGCGCATCGAGCCCCTCATCTCGATGCAGTGGTGGTGCTCGATGGACGAGATCAAGCAGCCGGCGCTCGCGGCGCTGCGTGAGCGCCGCGTCGCGCTACCACCCGGAGAGCCAGCACCGCTACGCGATCGACTCGCTCGAGAACGCGCCCGACTGGTGCATCTCGCGGCAGATCTGGTGGGGTCACCAGATCCCCGCGTGGTACTGCCCGGACGGCCACATCACCGTCGCGGAGACGGAGCCGAGCGCTTGCGCCGAGTGCGGCGTCGACCGAGCTGACGCGCGAGTCCGACGTGCTCGACACGTGGTTCTCGTCGGCGCTCTGGCCGTTCGCGACGCTCGGCTGGCCCGACGAGACGCCGGAGCTCGAGTACTTCTACCCCGGCAACCTGCAGACGACCGCGCGCGAGATCATCCGCCTCTGGGAGAACCGCATGATCTTCTCCGGGCTCGAGCTGATGGGGGAGATCCCGTTCACCGACGTCGTCATCCACTCGACGGTGCTCGCGCCCGACGGGCGTCGCATGTCGAAGTCGCTCGGCACCGGCATCGACCCCGTCGAGCTCATCGACCGCTACGGCACGGACGCGACGCGCTACGGGCTGATGAAGAACTCGCTCACCCAGGACGTGCGCTTCTCGTACTCCGCGATCGAGGAGGGCGGGAAGCTCTCGAACAAGCTCTGGAACGCCGCGCGGCTGATCGTGACCGCATGCGAGGGCGCGCTCCCCGCCGAGCAGGCCGGCGTCGCTCGAGGAGCGCTGGATCCTCGCGCGGCTCTCGCAGACGCAGCGGCACGGTCGAGTCGCTGCTCGACGCGTTCGACTTCGCGCACTCGATGGACGAGCTGTACCACCTGACCTTCGACGACTTCTGCGACTGGTACCTCGAGGCGGTGAAGGCGCGCCTCTACGACGGCGACGCCGACGCGCGCGCGACCGCGACGGCCGCGCTCGAGCGGCTGCTCAAGCTGCTGCATCCCGCGATGCCGCACGTGACCGAGGAGATCTGGTCGTTCCTGCCGGCGCGCGAGACGCGCCTGATCGTCGCGCCGTGGCCGGAGGCGGGCGACGAGAGCGAGGCCGGCGCGCTCGACGCGCGTGCAGGAGGCGGCGCAGGTGTTCCGCCGCTCCGGGGTGCGTCCCGCAGCTCGAAGGCGACGAGCAAGCGCATCTTCGACGCGGTCGTGAAGCCCGAGCGCGCGAAGGCGAACGGCAACGTCGACGCGGAGCGCGAGCGCCTACGCAAGGAGATCGCGCGCTCCGAGGGGATGCTCGCGAACGAGCGCTTCGTCGCGAACGCGCCGCCGAGCGTCGTCGACGCCGAGCGCGAGAAGCTCGAGCGCTACCGCCGCGAGCTCGATGCGATCGGCGGCTAGTGGCCCGATGCGGGATTGCGGCGCGCGCACCCCGGGTCGGGCCACCACCTGGGTCGCGTCGCTCAGCCCGTGGCCGGCGGACGGCTTCGGGCATCGAGCGGATGCGCGAGCTGCTCGACCGGCTCGGCAACCCGCAGCGCGCCTTCGACGCCGTGCACGTCGTCGGCACGAAGGGCAAGTCGACGGCGGCGCGGCGGATCGCACGCACGATCGGCGGCGCCGCGCTACACCTCGCCGCACGTCTCGGGCTGGCACGAGCGGCTCGACACCGACGCGGCCGGCTTCGAGCGCGCGGTCGCAGCGCGTGCGCGCCGCGGCGGAGCAGCTCGGCGCGACGCAGTTCGAGGTGCTGACCGCCGCGGCGTTCGCCGACTTCGCCGACGCGCGGCGTCGAGGCCGCCGCGGTCGAGGCCGGGCTCGGCGGGCGGCTCGACGCGACCAACGTGCTCGACGCGCGCGTCGTGCTGCTCACGAACGTCGCGCTCGAGCACACCGACGTGCTCGGGCGAGACGCGCGAGGAGATCGCCGCGCGAGAAGCTCGCCGTCGCCGGCCCGGACGCGACCGTCGTCCTCCCCGACGACGAGTTCGCGCATCTCGTCGCCGCACGCCGACGGTCGGCGGCGCCCGCGAGGCCGCCGCCGCGTTCCTCGGCCGCCCGGTCGAGCTGGCCGACGCCGCGCTCCCGGGCCGGCTCGAGCTGCGGGACGGGGAGGTCCGCGACGGCGCCCACACCCCGGACGCCGTCGACTGGCTGCTCGAACGGCTCCCGGAGCCCGGCGGCTACGTCGTCGTCGCCTCGATCCTCGGCCGACAAGGACGCGCCCGGGATCCTCCGGCGGCTCGCCCGCGCGGGGCGAGTCCTGGTCGCGACCCAGTCGACGAACGAGCGGGCGCTCCCGGCCGCGCAGGTGGCTGAGCTGGGTCGGGCCTGGTTCGAGGTGGTGGAGACGGTCGACGACCCGCACCGGGCGCTTCGGCGCGCGCGTACCCTTGGCCCACGCGTGCTGATCACCGGCTCGCTCTACCTGCTTGCCGATCTCAGCCGAGACGAGTGAAATGCTTACGATGTCCCGCTCCGGTGATCGCATCAGTGTCTTTCTCTTCGCCCTCTTCCTGCTCGCCGCATTCGTCGTGCTGGCGTTTGCTGCGGGGTATGGAGTAGGAAGGATCCTTCTGTGATCGCGTCCGCCTTCGGCAGCGTCCACGACTTCTTCCACTCGTCGACGTGGTACGTGATGCGCAACCTGGCGATCTTCTTCGTGATCGTCTTCTGGATCGCGACCGTCTACTGGGTGCACAAGGACGCCCGGCGGCGGATCGAGGACCCGCTGATCGTCTGGGTCGTGACGCTGATCGGGATCGTCCCCTTCATCGGGCCGCTGATCTACATGCTCTTCCGCCCGCCCGAGTACCTCGAGGACGTCCGCGAGCGCGAGCTCGAGATCAAGGCGATGGAGAAGCGGCTCGGCGGCCGCGACCTCCACTGCCCGGTCTGCCGCGCCGAGGTCGAGGAGGAGTTCCTCCTCTGCCCGGTCTGCACCACGAAGCTGCGCCAGTCTTGCTCGAGCTGCCACCGCCCGCTCGAGGCGCTGTGGCAGGTGTGCCCGTACTGCGAGACGCCGATCGAGCACGACCCGGGCACGGTGACGCTCGCCGAGGCGAAACGCCCGCCACGGCGTCGCCAATCTCGGTAACGTCCCGGGCCGCATGGCCGTCGAGCGCACTCTGATCCTCGCCAAGCCGGACGCCGTCGAGCGCAACCTTGCCGGCGAGATCCTCGCGCGCTTCGAGCGCCGCGGGCTGAAGCTGCGCGCCGCGCGCTTCGTCCGGGCGACGCGCGAGGTCGGCGAGACGCACTACGCCGAGCATCGCGAGAAGCCGTTCTTCGGCGAGCTCGTCGAGTTCATCACCTCCGGCCCGACGCTCGCCTTCGTGCTCGAGGGCGAAGGTGCGATCGCGACGTGTCGCAAGACGATCGGGGCGACCAATCCGGCCGACGCCGATCCCGGCTCGCTGCGTGGTGAATTCGCGTTGGCGATGCCGAACAACCTCGTCCACGGCAGCGACTCGCCCGAGTCCGCCGAGCGCGAGATCGGGATCTGGTTCCCCGATGGCATCGTGGCGCCTGACGACGCCGAGAAGAACGTCGACCTCTGGACGCAGGCGAACGCCGAGTACACCGACGAGAACGCGCGCGGGAACTGGTCGCTCGACGAGATCGACTGGGGCATCTGGGGGATCGCCGAGTCCGAGCTGAACGTCCTCGGGGACGTCGGCGGGCTCGACGTCGTCGAGCTCGGCTGCGGCACCGCCTACTTCTCCGCGTGGCTCGCGAAGCGAGGCGCGCGGCCGGTCGGCGTCGACGTCACGCCGGCGCAGCTCGAGACCGCGCGCCGGATGATGCGCGAGACCGGGATCGAGTTCCCGCTCGTCGAGGCCGACGCCGCCGAGACCGGTCTGCCGTCCGAGAGCTTCGACCTCGCCGTCTCGGAGTACGGCGCCTCGATCTGGGTCGATCCGTACCGCTGGATCCCCGAGGCGGCGCGCTTGCTGCGGCCCGGCGGGCGGCTTGCGTTCCTGCGCAACTCGACGCTGGTCATCCTCTGCTCCACCGACGAGATGCCGGCGAAGGAGTACCTCGTGCACGCGCAGTTCGGCATGCAGCGCTTCGAGTTTCCCGAGGGCGGCGTCGAGTTCCACCTCGGGCACGGCGAGTGGATCGACGTGCTGCGCGCGAACGGCTTCGAGATCGAGCGGCTGATCGAGATCCAGGCGCCGGCGGACGCGAAGACGCACGAGCGCTACGCGTACGTGACGGCGGACTGGGCGCGCAAGTGGCCGTGCGAGGAGATCTGGGTCGCGCGCAAGCGCACCACCGGCGTAGGCTCGACGGAGCCGGAACGACTCTGAGCTCGCCGCCTGCCCCGCCGCTGATCCTCGCGTCGACCTCGCCGCAGCGGCGCGCGATCCTGACGCAGCTGGAGATCCCGTTCGAGGTCGTCGCACCGGACTACGAGGAGGAGCCCGGCACCGGCCCGCTCGAGCGCGCGGCGGGCAAGGCCCATTCGGTCGTCGCCCGACGAACGCCCCGTGCTCGGCGTCGACACCGAGGTGCTGTTCGACGGCGAGCTGCTCGGCAAGCCCTCCAACGAGACCGAGGCCGAGGCCATGCTGGAGGCGCTCTCCGGCCGGACGCACGCGGTCGTCTCCGGCCTCTGCCTGCGCACGGCGGCGTGGGAGGAGCTGCACTCCGAGACGACGCTCGTCACGTTCCGCGAGCTGACGCCGCGCGAGCTCGCGCACTACGTCGCCTCGCGCGAGTGGGAGGGACGCGCGGGCGGCTACGCGATCCAGGGCTTCGGCGCGAGCCTCGTCGAGCGGATCGAAGGCGACTACCTGAACGTCGTCGGACTGCCGGGCGCGCTGCTGGTGCGGCTTCTTGCCAATCGGTTTCCAGGCGTCTACGGGTTCGGCTAGGTTGGACGCGGCATGGGCATCTTCAACTACCTGACGGGCTTCGGCGGCCGCGACATGGCCGTCGACCTCGGCACCGCGAACACGCTCGTGTACGTGCGCGGGCGCGGGATCGTGCTCTCGGAGCCGTCGGTGGTCGCGATCGACCAGCGCTCGGGCGACGTGCACGCCGTCGGGCTCGAGGCGAAGCGGATGCTCGGACGCACGCCGGGGACGATCAGCGCGATCCGCCCGCTGAAGGACGGCGTGATCGCCGACTTCGACGTCACCGAGCAGATGCTCCGCCACTTCATCCAGAAGGTGCACCAGCACCGCTTCGCGCACCCGCGCGTCGTCGTGTGCGTCCCCTCGGGCGTGACGGGCGTCGAGAAGCGCGCCGTCGAGGAGGCGACGCTGAACGCCGGCGCGCGCAAGGCGTACCTGATCGAGGAGCCGATGGCCGCCGCGATCGGCGCCGGCCTGCCCGTCGCCGAGCCGACCGGGAACATGATCGTCGACATCGGCGGCGGCACGACCGAGGTCGCCGTCATCTCGCTCGGAGGAATCGTCGTCTCTCAGTCGCTGCGCGTCGGCGGCGACGAGATGGACGAGGCGATCATCAATCACATCAAGCGCGAGTACAAGCTGCTGATCGGGCAGCAGACCGCCGAGGAGATCAAGCTCGAGGTCGGCTCCGCGCACGCGATGAAGGAAGAGGTGCAGGCGGAGGTGCGCGGGCGCGACATGCTCACGGGCCTCCCGAAGACGGTCATCCTCTCGAGCGAGGAGGTGCGCCACGCGCTCGAGGAGCCGGTGAACCAGATCATCGACGCGATCAAGTCGACACTCGACAAGACGCCTCCCGAGCTCGCCGCCGACATCATGGACCGCGGCATCGTGCTCGCCGGCGGCGGCGCGCTCTTGCACGGCCTCGACGAGCGGCTGCGCCACGAGACGCACATGCCCGTGCACCTCGCCGAGTCGCCGCTCACGTGCGTCGCGGTCGGCTCCGGCCGCAGCCTCGAGGAGTTCGACGCGATCCACCGCAGCGCGCGCGCCCGCTCGCGCAACGGCCGGCCCCGCTAGAGGAACCTGGTTCGCGTGCGAACGACGTTCGCGAGTCTCGAACGCGGGCGCGGCCTCGTGGGCTGCGGCGGTCGCTGACCGTGCGCGTCGACCAGGTCGACGCGCCAACGGCGTCCGACGAGCAGCTCCTCACGATGCACCGGATCGAGGCCGCGTGCCTGCCCGAGCTCGTCCCGGGAGAGCCGAGCCGTCCCGCAGACGAGGCGATCGCGTTCTACCGCTACCCGCCGGCCGCGAGCACGCGTCACCACTGGCTCGCCGGAGAGGCCGGGTTGGTCTCGCTCTACGTCGACTCGCCGACCGCTGTCTTCCTCGATCTGCTGGTCGCGCCGGAGCACCGGCGGCGCGGCGTCGGAAGCGCGTTGTTCGAGACGGTCTGCGCGTTCGCCCGCGCGCACGGGCTTCGCACGCTGATCGGTGAGCACGCCACGCCGGGCGGCGCGGCGTTCGCCGCGCGCTTCGGCGGCGTCGACGGCCAACGGAACATCCGCTCGCTGCTCCAGCTGCAGTCGGCCGATCTCGCCGCGCCCGACCCGCCGCTCGGATGGCGTGTCGAGACGTGGCTCGGCCGCATCCCCGACGAGCACATCGAGTCCTACACGCGTGCACGCGAGGCGATCGACGATGCGCCGACGCAGGACGGCGTGCGCTACGCGGCGCAGAGCGTCGAGCGCGTGCGCGCGATGGAGGAGTCACTGCGTCGGCGCGGCCGCGAGTTGCGCGTCACCGTCGCGCTCGACAGTGGCGACGAGGTCGGGGCGTTCACCGACCTTCGCGTCTCGCGCGGGTCGATCCTCGGGTTCACCGACGACACGGCGACGATCGCCGCGCATCGCGGGATCGGGCTCGCCACAGCGGTGAAGCTCGAGTCTCTGCGGCGGCTGCGCGCAGACCACCCGCGAGGTGACCGTCGTGACGACGACGAACGCGGAAGAGAACGCGGCGATGCTGCGCGTCAACACGCGCATCGGGTTCGTCGCAGCCGCCACGCTCACTTCCACCCTCGTGGGCGTGTGAGCGACCGGTAGCGTCAGGGTCTCGCCGCCGCCCCTCGAAAGGAAGGTCGCACTCCGTGAGATCCGGGCCCAACCGCTGGCTCGTGCTGGTGCTCGTCTGCATCGCACAGTTCATGGTCATCCTCGACGCGACGATCGTGAACGTCGCCCTGCCGTCGATCCAGAAGGCGCTCGACATCACGCCGGCCAGCCTGCAGTGGATCGTCAACGCCTACACGCTCGTCTTCGGCGGCTTCCTGCTCCTCGGCGGCCGCGCCGCCGACCTGCTCGGGCGGCAGCGGCTCTTCATCGCGGGCGTGATCATCTTCACGGCGGCCTCGCTCCTGAACGGGCTCGCGAATTCCGAGGGCGTGCTGATCGCCGGCCGCGCGCTTCAGGGCTTCGGCGGCGCGCTCGTCTCGCCGGCCGCGCTCTCGATCGTGACGACGACGTTCGCGGAAGGGAAGGAGCGCACGCAGGCGCTCGGCGTGTGGAGCGCGATCGCCGCGGGCGGCGGCGCGGTCGGGCTCGTGCTCGGCGGCTTCCTCACCGAGACGTTCTCCTGGCGCTGGGTGTTCTTCATCAACCTGCCGATCGGCATCGCCGCCGCGCTGCTCGTCGCTGCGCTACGTACCGAACTCGCGCGCGGAGAAGCGTCCCCAGACGTACGACGTCGCGGGGGCGGTGACGGTGACCGGCGGCCTGCTCGTGCTCGTGTACGCGATCGTGAAAGCGCAGTCGTACGGATGGGGGAGCGGGAAGACGATCGGGCTGTTCGTGGTCGCCCTGCTGCTGCTCGCGGCCTTCGTCGCGATCGAGCAGCGTTCGAAGGCGCCGCTGATCCGCCTCGGCATCTTCCGCCTGCGCTCGCTCAGCGGCAGCAACGTCGCGATGCTGCTCGTCGCGTCCGGCCTGTTCGCGATGTTCTACTTCGCGTCGCTCTACCTGCAGGGGATCCTCGGCTACAAGCCGCTCGAGGCAGGGTTCGCGTTCCTGCCCTTCACGCTCGGGATCGTGATCGGCGCGGGCGCGTCGCAGGCGCTGATCCGGAGGATCGGCATCCGTCTCGTCAGCTACATCGGCATCACGATGGGCGCGATCGGGCTGCTCTACTTCGGCCGCCTGCCCGTGGACGGGAGCTACGTGCGCGACGTCCTGCCCACGATTCTCGTGGTCTCGATCGGCATGGGCATGACGTTCGTCCCGCTCACCCTGCTCGCGACGACGAACGTCGCCTCGGAGGATGCGGGGCTCGCGTCGGGGCTCTTCAACACGTCGCAGCAGGTCGGCGGCGCGCTCGGCCTGGCGATCCTCTCGACGCTCGCGGCATCCCGCACGAGCCACCTGTTGAGCGAAGGCCCGCAGACGCCCGCGGCCCGCGTCGACGCGGTCACGAGCGGCTACCACGTCGCCTTCGCGGTCGGCGCGCTGATGCTCGTGGGCGCGCTCGCGGTGCTGGCGGTGACGATCAGGCAGCGCGACGTGGAGCAGATCGACGCGGGGGACGTCGAGATGACGCCGGTCTGATCGCCCGCTCGCCGCGGAGCACGATCCTCCCGGCGCGCAGGCTAGGCTGTCCCTCAGGTGCCTCGCAACCGGACCGTCCGTCTTGCGGTCCTGGGCTCTTCGGTCCAGCGCGCCGCTGCCTCAGGCTACCCCTCGAGCCGCTCCAGCGCCCTCAAGCGCCGGATCGTCGTGGGGCTGCTGGTGCTGCTCTCGCTCGTTCTGATCACCGTCTCGTTCCGCTCGACCGCGCTCGACGGCGCGCAGGGGACGGCGGCCGCGGTGCTGCGCCCGTTCGAGGTCGCGGCCGACCGCATCTCGCGTCCCTTCCGCGACGCCGCCGGCTGGACGCGCGGGCTGATCGACGCGAAGCAGGACAGCAAGCGGCTGCGCGCCGAGAACGCCCGGCTGCGCCGCCAGGTGATCCTCGAGGAGTCCGCGGTGCAGGAGAACGTGCAGCTGAGGAACCAGCTGCACTATCACGGCCCGCCGCGAGCCGCGGACTTCGACCAGGTGCACGCGGTCGTGATGACGAAGCCGCTCAACGCGATCGACCAGAGCGTGACGATCGGCGCGGGCAGCAGCGACGGTCTCAGGCTCGGAAGCGTCGTCGTCTCGCCGACGGGCGGGCTCGTCGGCACCGTCGATCGCCTCTTCTCGCACGTCGCGCACGTCACGCTGCTCACCGACAATCAGAGCGCGGTCACGGCGATGGACCTGACCAACCCGACCGCGGTGGGGATCATTCAGCCGGGCGGCGGCGGCAGCGACGTGCTCGTGCTCGACCTCGTCTCGAAGGCGAAGTACGTCTCGGAAGGCGACACGATCATCACCGCCGGATCGATCGGCACGGACAAGCTGCCGTCGATGTTCCCGCGCGGCATCCAGATCGGGTCGGTGACGAGCGAGAGCTCGAACGACGTCAACCCGTTCAAGAACATCCAGGTGAAGCCGGTCGTCGACTTCTCGTCGTTGCAGTCCGTGATCGTGCTGGTGCCGAAGAAGTAATGGACGGCATCAAGGCCGCACTCGTGCTCTTCGTCGCGTCGCTCTTCCAGCTCGCGGTGCTCTCGGAGTACCGGCAGTTCCGAAGCGCGAGCATCGTGCTGGTGGCGCTGCTCTCGATCGCGCTCCTGCGCGGCTCCGTCTTCGGCGCGATCGCCGGCTTCGGCACCGGGCTCCTGCTCGACACGGCCACGCTCGGCACGCTCGGCGTGACGGCCCTGCTCCTGACCGTGGCCGGCTTCTGGATCGGCCGCTACGGCGAGACGACCGCCCGCGACCGGTTCCACGCGCCGTACCTGTCGGTGGCCGTCGTGACGGTTCTCTACGCGTTCGGGCTGGTGGCGCTGCAGTTCGTGCTCGGGCAGCCGGCGCCGGCGGGCCTCGTCGCCCGCACGCTCCCGCTCGCGCTGCTGATCAACCTGCTGCTCACGCTGCCCGTCTACGCCCTGATCCGCCGCCTCTTCCCGCCGCTCGAGCTCGGCGACCGTGTCCGCGAGGTGCGCCTCCTTGGCTAGCACCGGAGGCGCCGCGCGCCCCGGCCGCTTCCTTCCCGGAGACCCCCGCGTCGAGGAGCCCTACCGCCTCACGCCGCAGCTCGCGTTCCGCGTCGCGATCCTCGCCTTCCTCGCGCTCGCCGTCTTCGCGGTGCTGTTCCTCCGGCTCTGGGCGCTGCAGGTGCTCTCCGGTGACAAGTACCTCGCGGTCGCGAACGACAACCGCGTGCGCACGCTGCGGCTCGAGGCCCCCCGCGGCCCCGTCCTGGACAGGCACGGCCACGTGCTCGTCGAGAACGCGCCGGGCACGCGTGTCGAGTTGTGGCCCGCCGACCTGCCGAAGAGCTGGCCGGCACAGCGGCGCGAGCTGCGCGCGCTCTCGAGCGTCACCGGCATCCCGGTCAGGGAGATCCTCGACGAGATGAAGCGCCACGCCGGCGACCCGCTCACGCCGATCGTCGTGCAGCGCGGCCTCAAGGCCGACCAGATCTTCTACATCCGCGAGCACACGCTCCAGTTCCCCGGCGTGCGGCTCGCGCACAGCTACCTGCGCAAGTACCCCTACCGCGCGCTCGCAGCGCAGGTGCTCGGCTACGTCGGGCAGATCAGCCCGGAGGAATACAAGACGATGAAGAAACGCGGCTACCAGGCGACGGACTCGATCGGGCAGGCCGGCATCGAGTCGACCTACGACGCCTACCTCCGCGGCCGCGACGGCAAGGCGCAGCTGACCGTCGACTCGCGCGGCCGGCCGAAGGGCGCGATCACGCCGCTCGCCAACCCCGTGCCCGGGCAGGCGCTACGGCTGACGCTCGACGCCGGCCTGCAGCGCGCCGCCGAGAAGGCGCTCGTCTACGGCATCCAGCGCGCGCACGACGCGTCCGAGCCCTACGCGGACGGCGGCGCGATCGTCGCGATGGACCCGCGCAACGGCGCGGTGCTCGCGATGGCGTCGTACCCCACCTACCAGCCGTCGGTCTTCGTCGGCCGCAAGGACCCGAAGAAGCTTGCACCGCTGCTCCAGCCCAAGGTCGCGGAGCAGGCGAATCACCCCGGGATCAACCGCGCGATCGACGCCGCCTACCCGCCGGGGTCGACGTTCAAGCCGGTCACCGCGCTCGCGGCGATGCAGGAGCATCTCGTGAGCCCCTACTCGTCGGTCCTCTGCTCCCCCGACTACCTCGCGTACAAGCAGGTGTTCAAGAACTGGACGCCGCTGATCTACCAGTACATCACCCTGCCGACCGCACTCGCGATGTCCTGCGACACGTACTTCTACGAGCTGGGCAAGCGCTTCTACCTGCTGCCGCCCGACCGCGGGCATCCGCTGCAGGCGTGGTCGAACCGGTTCGGCCTCGGCGAGACGACGGGCATCGACGTCGGCCCTGAGGTAGCGGGGCTCATCCCGACGCCCGAATGGCGCCGCCAGCAGTACAGCGGGAAGCAGTTCGCCGAGGTCGACCGGACGTGGAAGCCGGGCTACTCCATCCAGATGGCGATCGGTCAGAGCCAGATCCTCGTGACGCCGCTGCAGATGACGCGGCTGTACGCGCTGATCGCGAACGGCGGGAAGCTCGTCACGCCGCACATCGCCGACGACGTCGAGATCACGGCGTCCGGCGGGCAGCCGGCCGTCATCCGCCGCCGTTTCGGCGCGCAGCCGCCGCAGCCGACCGGCGTCGACCCGACCGCATTGCAGTGGGTGCAGCGCGGCCTCGAGGAGGCGACACACTCGCCGATCGGGACGTCCGTCGGCGTCTTCGGCAACTTCCCCGTCGACATCGCCGGCAAGACGGGCAGCGCGGAGAAGCAGGTGAACGTCCCCGGCTATCCGAACGGCCTGAACCTGACGCAGTCGTGGTGGTGCGGCTACGGGCCCGTACGAGAAGCCGTCGATCGTCGTCTGCGCGCTGATCGAGAACGGCGGCCACGGCGGCACCGCCGCCGCGCCGGCCGCGCTGAAGGTGTTCGAGCACTACTTCGGCAAGACCGGCCTGCAAACGACCCACGCCTCCGACTAGATGAGCATCGAAGCAGTCGACACCAGAGCACGCGGCCTGCGTCCCCGCCGGCACGCGGAGGCGATCGGCCTCGGCGGCGCGATCCGCCGGCTCGACTGGGTGCTGTTCGCCGCGTTCGTCGCGACGGTCGCGTACGGCCTCTGGGCGATCGACGGGATCACGATGCACGACGTCGGCGGCTCCGCGATGCCGCGGCAGGCGCTGTACGCGTTCGCCGGGGGCCTGCTGTTCATCGTGGCGCTCTTCGTCGACCCTGATCGCTACCGGCGGCTGCGCAAGCCGATCTACTTCGGGACGCTCGGCGTTGATGCTGTTCGTGCTCGATCGCGGGCGCCGCGACGCGCGGCTCGAAACGGTGGATCGACGTCGGCTTCTTCAAGTTCCAGCCGTCCGAGTTCGGCAAGGTGCTGTTCGTCCTCGTGCTCGCGGGCTTCCTCGCTGAGCGCTCGCGCTCGATGTCGTCCGCGCGCGCGCCGCTCGCCGCATCAGCTACGGCATCGTTCCGATCTTCCTCGTCTTCCTGCAGCCGGACATCGGCACGGCGCTCGTCTATACCGCCGCGCTCGCGGCGGTCCTGTTCGTCGCGGGCGTGCGCTGGTGGCACCTCGCCGCGCTGGCGGGCGCGACCGCGCTGACCGCGCTCTGCGTGCTCTGGTTCCTGCCGGGAGCGGGGGTGAACGTGCTCAAGCCGTACCAGGCCGAGCGGCTGACGGGCTGGACGCACCCGAACGACGACCCGCGCGGCGCGACCTACAACCTGCGGCAGTCGATCACCGCTGTCGGCGCAGGCGGCCTGCGCGGCCGCGGCGTGCTGGGCGCGACGCAGACGCGGCTCAACTACCTGCCGGAGCACGCGACCGACTTCGCGTTCGCCTCGCTCGCCGAGGAGCGCGGCTTCTTCGGCGCGTCGATCCTGCTGCTGCTCTACCTGCTGATCGTCTGGAGAGCGCTGAAGATCGTGACGGTCGCGCGCGACGTCTACTCCGCGATCGTCGCGGGCGGGATCGCATTCATGTTCATGTTCCAGGTGTTCGTGAACGCCGCGATGACGATGGGGACGGCGCCGATCACCGGCATCCCGCTGCCGTTCGTCTCGGTCGGCGGCTCGTCGATGATCACGAACTTCCTCGCGATCGGGGTCCTCGAGGCGATCTACCTCCGTAGGCCGAGGCCGGCGACGCGCGTGAAACCGCTCGCAGTCCTCTCCATCGTGCGCGAGCTGCGCCGCGGGAGCGGCGACCAGCGCCCGCTTGCCGTCGCGGGCGCGCGCGAGCTCGTGCCGCTGCTCGCGCGCGAGCTGCGCGAGTCCGGCGACGCGTCCGCCGTCGTCGAGGGGCAGGTCGAGAACGCGGCGGCCCTCGTCTGGGTCGGGCCGGCGGACGAGGATGCCCTGCGCCGCGCCGACCGCTCGGGCGTCCCGATCGTCGCGGTCACCGAGGACGAACGCATGCCGTACGTGCTCGCCGACGCGATCGTCCACGTGCCGCCGGGACAGGGCTTCCCGGTCGAGCAGATCGCGCGCGCCCTCGCACACCGGCTCGGCGAGGACGGCACCGCGCTCGCTGCGCGCCTGCCCGTGCTGCGGCCCGCGCTCTGCGAGGAGCTGATCCGCTCCTTCTCGCGCAAGAACGGCCTCATCTCGGCCGCCGTCTTCATCCCCGGAGTCGACCTGCCGCTGCTGACGCTGAACCAGATCCGCCTCGTGCTCCGGATCGCGCTCGCCTACGGCAGCCGATCGACCGGCAGCGCGCGCTCGAGCTGCTCGGGGTCGTCGGCGCCGGCTTCGGCCTGCGCACGCTCGCGCGCGAGCTGCTCGACCTGATCCCGTTCGCCGGCTGGGCGATCAAGGGCGGCGTTGCCTACGCGGGCACGAAGGCGATCGGCGAGGCGGCCGTGCGCTACTTCGAGACGCGCGCCTAGATCTAACGGCTCCGTCCGGTCTTGGACCTAGGCTTTCCCTCATCGAAACGGAGGTGATGCCTGTATGTCGCTGACCGGAGCACAGGAGGCGTACGAGCTCTTGCTGATCGAGGAGGCGGATGCCTGGTTCGAGTACCTGGAGGCGATCCGCGGCCAGTCGGCGGTCCGCTACCTCGAGGTCGAGCCGTGGGCCTGGGCGCGCCTCTCCCAGCGCCTGCGGGCGATCCGCACCCGACGCTCGAAGCTCGGCCCGCCGGCGCTCGAAGCCGCCTAGCCGTAGTGCCGGCGCCACCGTTTGGCGCCGGAAACTTGACTGCGTAAGCAGGTTCGGCAGCCGCTGGTACCCTGCGGGTAGGCCTATGCCAAGGCTTTTCCCGGTCAACAGCGACGCGCGCCCGACTTTGGCGACGATGCCCACGGCGAGGCAGCGCGCGCTCTCATCACAGGAGACATCGTTTGCCACTTCGTTGGTTCCGGCGCAAGAAGTCGGAGGAAACGGCGCCGCTCGCGCGCGCCCAGGAGACACCCGAACCTGAACAGCTGAACGTTGCCGCCCCCGCGGGCGAGGACGGACAATCCAGCACAGCCGACGCAGCGCGGAAGCGCCGCCGCGGCACGCGCGGCGGGCGCGGTCGCAAGAAGACGACCGCCGCAGGCGGGAGCACCACGGCGACCGCCGCCCAGGCGCCCGCACGCAAGCCCGCGGAGCGCAAGACACGCACCTCGACGTCGGCGTCGCAGACGCGGCGCCGCACCGCGCCGAAACGCGCGCCGCTGCCGAAGGCGAAGCGCGAGCTCCTCGTCTCGGTCGACGCGGGCGAGAAGCGCGTCGCCGTGCTCGAGGACGACCAGGTCGCCGAGGTCTACCTCGAGCGCCCGGAGCGCCGCTCGATCGCGGGCAACATCTACCTCGGCGTCGTCGACAACGTGCTGCCCGGTATGGAGGCGGCCTTCGTCGAGATCGGCCTCGAGAAGAACGGCTTCCTCTACGTCGACGAGATCATCGGCCCCGAGCTCGAAGGCAGCCGCAAGTCGGGCCGCAAGATCACGGACCTGATCCAGCGCGGGGAGAAGATCCTCGTGCAGGCCGTCAAGGACCCGATGAAGACGAAGGGTGCGCGGCTCACGACCGAGATCTCGCTGCCCGGCCGCTTCGTCGTCTACGTCCCGCACGGCGAGGGCCTCGGGGTCTCGCGCCGGCTCGAGGACGAGGAGCGCACTCGGCTGAAGGCGATCCTCAAGGAGTACGCACCGAAAAAGGGCGGCGTGATCGTGCGCACCGCCGCCGAGGGCGCCTCGGCCGAGGACATCGAGCGCGACCTCGACTTCCTGCAGCGGCTGTGGAAGTCGATCGAGGCGAAGGCGGGCACCGCGAAGGCGCCGTCGCTCGTCTACCAGGAGTCCGAGCTCCCGCTGCGCGTCGTGCGTGACCTCTTCACCGGCGACTTCGAGCGGCTGCTCGTCGACCACGACCGCACGCACAAGCGGATCGTCGGCTACCTGAAGAAGACGTCGCCGCACATGGCGGAGCGTGTGGAGCGCTACAAGGAGCGCGAGCCGCTGATGGAGGCGTTCGGCGTCGAGCAGGAGATCAGGTCGACGCTCAAACGTCGTGTCGACCTGCCGTCCGGGGGCTATCTGATCTTCGACTACGCCGAGGCGTTCACCGTCATCGACGTCAACACAGGTCGCTACGTCGGCTCGCGCTCGAAGAAGTCAGGCGGCCGGCTCGAGGACACGATCACGAAGAACAACCTCGAGGCGGTGAAGGAGGTCGTGCGCCAGCTGCGGCTGCGCGACATCGGCGGGATCATCGTCATCGACTTCATCGACATGGCGAGCCCGAAGAACCGCGCCGCGGTCGAGAAGGCGCTCGGCGAGGAGCTGGAGCGCGACCGCACGAAGACCTACGTCGTCGAGATCTCCCCGCTCGGCCTCGTCGAGATGACGCGCCAGAACGTCACCGACGGGCCGCGCGAGGTGATGACGAAGAAGTGCCCGACGTGCGGCGGCGACGGCATCGTCGTCTCGGAGCACACGGCCGCGGTCGACGTCGAGCGCCGCCTGCGCGCGCTCGTCACGCCAGGATCGCGCGAGAAGGCGTTCAAGGTCGAGGTCGCCGCGCGGATCGCCGATCTCGTCGCCGGCCCCGGCGGGACGCGCCTGCGCGAGCTCGAGGAGACGACGAAGCGCCGCTTCCTGCTCGTCGGCAAGGACGGCGTCCATCTCGACCACTTCCGCGTCCTCGAGCGGGGCACGCTCGAGAAGGTCGCGCCCGACCTGCCGTTCGACGTCGGCGCGGAGGTCGAGGTGAAGCTCGGCGAGGTCGGCCTGCACGACGCGCACGCGGGCGTCGGCAAGGTCGGCGACGTCACGGTGATCGTCGGCGACGCGGCGAAGCTCGTCGGCAAGAAGGTCAAGGTGCGGGTGAACGCCGTCACGGACGGCGTCGCCTGGGCCGAGCTGGCGACGCCGACCGAGGCGCCGGACGAGCCGCTGACCGCGGAGGCGGAGGCCGAGAAGCCGACGCGCGCGAAGCGGACCACGACCGCGCGCAAGAAGACCGGCGAGGCCGAGATCGCCGACGGTGAGGAAGCCGAAGCCGTCGAGGCGGTGGCCGAGGAGGAGGACTTCGTCGCGGACGAGACCGCCGAGGGCGAGACCGACGACCGAGACGCTCCGGCCAAGAAGAAGACGCGCCGCGGCTCCCGCGGCGGGCGCAACCGCAAGAAGAAGACCGCGACCGCGGCCGGCGCCGCCGGCGCGGACGGCGAACGGCGGCGAGCCCGCCGAGGCGCCGGAGCCGGAGGCTGTGGAGGCCGCCGAGGCCGTGGAGGTCGCCGAGGCCGCTGAGGCCGTGGAGGCCGCCGAGCCTCCTCCCGCCGAGGAGGAAGCGCCGGCCGGGCCGGTCATCCACGTCCCGGACCGCGAGCTCGGAGAGGACGGCGAAGCCGCCGAGCCCGCGAAGAAGAAGACGCGTCGCGGCTCACGCGGCGGCCGGAACCGCAAGAAGAAGACGGCGGCCGGCAGCACCTCGGGCAACGGCGGCGCCGTGGCGGTCGAGGACGAGCCGGCGCCCGCCGAGGCCGAAGAGCCGTCGCAGAACGGCGAGCCCGACTGGGGCTACACGCCCATGAGCCAATGGGGGCTGGACGAGTCGGAGTAGGACTCGCTACACTTCTCGGCGCTTCGCGGGCCCCTGCGCCTGCGATTTCTTCCGTATGGACTACGCGATCATCCGTCTCGGTGGCAAGCAGTACCGCGTCCGCGAGGGCGAGTACCTCGTCGTGGACCGGGTCAAGTTCGACGAGGGGAAGACGTTCACACCGGACGTCCTGCTCGGCGACTCCGGCGTCAAGGTGACGGCGACGGTGCTCGCGCACGAGCGCGGCCCGAAGATCCGGATCGGCAAGTACAAGCGCCGCACCGGCTATCGCCGCCACAACGGCTTCCGCGCCGCGACGTCGCGCATCGAGATCTCGCTCGGCGGCGCCGAAGCGCGCCGCGCTCAAGAAGCCGCCGAAGCCCGCCGGCCGAGAAGGCCGAGCCGGCGAAGACCGAGGCCGCGCCCGCCGAAGACCACGTCAAGGGCATGCCCGTCGGGTACGAGGAGATGACCGTCGCGGAGATCACGGAGGGCTCGAAGAGCTGGAACCGGCCGATGCTGGAGGCAGCGCTCGAGTACGAGCAGGCGCACCAGGCGCGCAAGGGCGCGATCGGCGCGCTCGAGTCGGCACTCAAGGCGAAGGAGGAGAGCTCCTAATGGCACACAAGAAAGGCCTCGGCTCCTCGAAGAACGGCCGCGACTCGAACCCGAAGTACCTCGGGGTGAAGATGTTCGAGGGCCAGTCGGTCGAAGCCGGGCAACATCATCGTCCGCCAGCGCGGCACGAAGTTCCGCCCCGGCCCGGGCACGCAGATCGGCCGTGACGACACGATCTTCGCGGTGCGCACGGGCACCGTTCTCTTCCGCCGCAGCGGCGAGCGCCGCTTCGTGTCGGTCGAAGAGACCGCCGCCCCGCAGGCGTAGCCGCCTTACGGTCGTGTTCAGCGACCGCGTCACGATCCACGTGCAGGCCGGCAAGGGCGGCGACGGCGGCCTCAGCTTTCGGCGCGAGAAGTACGTGCCGAAGGGCGGCCCCGACGGCGGCGACGGCGGCGACGGCGGCGACGTCGTGCTGCTCGCCGACCCGTCGCTGCGCGATCTCTCGTCGCTGCAGCGCCGCCGTTGGATCAAGGCGCAGCGCGGCGAGAACGGCAAGGGCACGCGCAAGCACGGCGCGAACGGCGACGACACGGAGCTGCGCGTCCCGGTCGGCACGCAGGTCTTCACCGGCGATGCGGACCTGATCGCCGACCTCGCGCATCCCGGCGCGCGGGTCGTGCTCGCGGCAGGCGGCCGCGGCGGGCGCGGCAACGCGCGCTTCGTCTCGTCGACGCGCCAGGTGCCGCGCTTCGCGGAGGTCGGCCCGCCGGGCGAGGAGCGCGACGTCGAGCTGCATCTGAAGCTGCTCGCGGACGCGGCGCTCGTCGGACTGCCGAACGCGGGCAAGTCGTCGCTGCTGCGGCGCATCTCGAACGCGACGCCGAAGGTCGCCGAATACCCGTTCACGACGCTCCAGCCGGTGCTCGGCACGGTCGAGTCGTCCGACGGGCGCCAGCTCGTCGTCGCCGACGTCCCGGGCCTGATCGAGGGCGCGAGCGAAGGCATCGGGCTCGGCCACGAGTTCCTCGCGCACCTCGAGCGCGCGCGGACGCTCGTGCACGTGATCGACGCCTCGGGCGACGCCGGCGAGCAGTGGCGGACGATCGACGCCGAGCTCGGCGCGTACGGCGCCGGCCTCGACGAGCGTCCGCAGATCGTCGTGCTGAACAAGGTCGACCTCGAGCCGGAGCCCGCGTTCACCGTCGACGACCCGCGCATCGTGGCCGTCTTCCGGCTCTCGTGCGCGACCGGCGAAGGGCTCGAGGAGTTCCGCCGGCGGCTGTTCACGCTCGTGCCGGAGGCCGAGCCGCAGGAGCGCGCGGCCGACGAGCTCGCGGACTTCCTCGTCTACCGGCCGAAGCCGAAGACCCGGCAGTGGCGGCTGCTGCGCACCGAGGACGGCTTCCGCGTGCTCGGCCACGCCGCCGCCGGAGGACGAGCTCGAGCGCGCGCTGCGCGCCGCCGGCGCGAAGGACGGTGTCACGGTCGAGATCGGCGGCGACGCCTTCGAGCTCGCGTGACGACCGGGATCTTCGGCGGGGCGTTCGACCCGCCGCACCGCGGCCACGTCGAGCTCGCGCGTCGCGCGAAGGAGGAGCTCGGCCTCGAGCGGCTGCTCGTCCTCGTCGCCGACCAGCCCGGGCACAAGGGCGTGGAGACGCCCGTCGACATCCGGCTGCGGCTCGCGCGCGCGGCGTTCCCCGACGACGAGGTGCTGGTCGACGATCACGCGCGCACGGTCGACACGCTGCGGGCGCATCCGGAGTGGCAAGACCCGGTGTTCCTCGTCGGCGCCGACCAGTTCGCCGACTTCCTCGGCTGGAAGGAGCCGGACGAGGTCCTGCGCCTGGCCCGTGCTCGGCGTCGCGACGAGGCCCGGCTTCCCGCGCGAGGCGCTGCAGGCGGTGCTCGAGAGGCTGGAGCGCCCCGAGCGCGTCCTGTTCTTCGAGATCGAGCCGACGCCGGTGGCCTCCCGCGACCTGCGTGGCCGCCTCGCCCGGGGCGAGGACGTGGGCGCAGAGGTACCTTCCGCAGTCCTCGAAACCATTCGATCCGGGGGCTTCTACGGCCTCGGAGGCGGGTACAATCCGGCTGCTTGACTCCACTCGAACAGGCACGCCGGATCGCGGCCCTCGTCCACGAGAAGCTCGGCCGCGACGTCGTCATCCTCGACATGCAGCCCGTCTGCGCGTACACCGACTACTTCGTCGTGGTCACGGGCGGCAACCCGCGCCAGACGAAGGCGATCTGGGACGAGGTGCACGGCCGGCTGAAGCAGGACAACGGCCTGCTCCCGCGCTCCGTCGACGGCGAGTCCGAGGCGACCTGGATCGTCGCCGACTACGTCGACGTCGTGCTGCACGTCTTCACCCCCGAGGCGCGCGAGTACTACCGCCTCGAGGAGCTGTGGGACGACGTCCCGCACGAGTCGGTCGAAGCCGCGACGGCATAGTCCTCTCCGGACATGTCTACAGGACGGACAACGATCCGTCCGGGTTGCGCGCTAAGTTTGTTGTCGGTGTTGACGACAAACCAGAAGGGCGCGATTGCCGAGGCGGCGATCGTCAAAGCAGCGCTTGACGTCGGGTACGACGTCTACCGGCCGATGTTCGAAGGCGGGCGCTACGACCTGATCCTCGATACGGGCGACCGGCTTCTTGCGCGTCCAGTGCAAGTGGGCGCCGATCCGCGGCGAGGTTTTGGTCATCCGCTCGTACAGTCGCAGGCGTACGTGCCGACGGCCTTCTTCGCAGGCGGCTACGTGGCCGGCGAGTTCGACGCGCTCGGCCGCGTATTCGCCGGATCTCGACCGGTGCTACCTCATTCCGTACGAGGCGATCGACGGCGGACGCGAGGTCACGCTTCGCCTTGCGCCGACGCGAAACAACCAGCGGCTCGGAGTCCGACTGGCGAGCGATTTCGAATTCGGCGCTACACTTCCGCAGACCTCGCTCGGGCCCATAGCTCAGCTGGGAGAGCGCTAGCGCTGGCAGCGCTAGAGGTCGCCGGTTCGAGCCCGGCTGGGTCCACCTCAAGGCCTCCGACCAGGAGGCCTTTTTCTAACTCTCATCCGCGAGAACGACGCCGCCGTCATCCCTGCGGCCGATTTCTCCAACGCAGATCAAGGGATCACTCGTTCGGCATCAACTAAGGCTCGACCGCGCCGTTCTATGCAGCGACACCACTCGACAGGAGGGCGCCTCGGTCAGGCAACGCCCTCCGCTGAAAGGACAGGCGAATGCGGGCCAACAAGCTCGGTATCGCGTTCGTCGTGCTGCTGGCGGCACTCTGCGTTGCGGGCACGGCGACTGCGCACAACAAGGCCAAGACCGGTGGGACGCTCAACGTCGACCTGACGACGGACGTCGACTACACCGATCCGGCGCTCAGCTACCTCTCGACCGGATGGGAGCTCGAGTACGCCACCGGCCTCAAGCTCCTGAACTACCCGGACGGCCTCGGCCCTCGCACGAGCCAGCTCGTGCCGGAAGCGGCGGCAGGCTTCCCGAAGGTCTCGAACAACGGCAAGACGTACGACTTCACGGTCAAGACGAACTTCACGAAGTTCTCGAACGGCCAGGCGGTGACCGCCGCGGCGTTCAAGGCAGCCTTCGACCGCATCGCGGACCCGAAGATGCAGTCGCCTGCGCATGCGTTCATGTCCGACATCGTCGGCTCGAACACGTCGCCGGTCTCGGGCGTCAAGGTCAAGGGCAACCACCTGACCGTCACGCTCGTGAAGGCGTCACCCGACTTCCTCGCGCGTGTCGCGATGCCGTTCTTCGCGGCGATCCCGCCGAACCTGACGCACGATCCGAACGGCGTGCTGACGCCCGCGTCGGCCGGCCCGTACTACGTCGCGAGCCGCACGCCGAACAAGTCGATCGTGCTCAAGTCGAATCCGTTCTACAAGGGCAAGCGCCCGCACAACCCGAGCCAGATCGTCTACACGGTCGGCAACTCGCTCGACGCCACGTACCTGCGGGTGCAGCAGGGCGCGACCGACTACGCCGCCGGCGGCATCCCGCCCGCGTCGTATGCGGAGGCGGCCCAGAAGTACGGCATCAACAAGGGCCAGTTCTGGGTCGAGCCGCTCCTGTCGACGTCGTATCTCGCCTTCAACACGTCGCGCGGCATCTTCAAGAACAACGTCGCGCTGCGGAAGGCCGTCAACCAGGTGATCGACCGCCGCGCGCTGCTGGCGCAGAGCGGCTATCTGGCGGGCAAGCGGAGCGACCAGATCCTGCCTCCGGGCATGGCCGGCTTCCGTGACGCGGACCTCTATCCGCTGAAGGCGCCGAACGTCTCCGCGGCGAAGAAGCTCGCGCAGGGCCACACCGGCGACGGCAACGTCGTCCTCTACGAGTCGAACCGCGGGGCCTCGCCGCTGCGGGCGCAGATCATCCAGTTCAACCTGTCGCAGATCGGCCTCAAGGTCGACACGAAGCTCTTCGCGCGCGCAGTCCAGCTGCAGAAGGAAGGCACGCGCGGTGAGCCGTTCGACATCGCCGACGAGGCGTGGGGTGCGGACTACGCCGACCCGTACGACTTCATCAACGTGCTCCTGGACGGCCGCAACATCCAGGACTCGAACAACAACAACTTCGCGTACTTCAACGACCCGAAGTTCAACAAGGAAATGACTCAGGCATCGCTCCTGTCGGGCCCGTCTCGCTACAAGGCGTACGGCAACCTCGACGTGGCGATGATGCAGCAGGCCGTTCCGTGGGCGCCGCGCGCCAACGCGAACAACCGGATGCTTCTCTCGAAGCGCACCGGCTGCTTCGCCTACAGCGCGATCTACACGGTCGACATCGCCGCTCTCTGCCTGAACCAGTAGGAGCGCACAAGGGGGTGGGGCGTCGTGCCGCAGCGGCGCCCCACCTGCTCCTATCGCTTTCCCTGCGGCTAGTCCGGCGGGCGGCCGCACGACGGCGCCGCCGTTCGCGCGCTGCACGACGAGCGGCAGCATGCGGTCGGAGAGATAGCTCTCGATCGCGTGGATCGCGCCGGCGAGCAGGCGCTCGCGCTCGTCGTCGGCCCACGTCACGCGCAGGCGGCAGCGGTCCTCGCTCTCGACGATCTCCGCGCGCAGGCCGTGCGCCGCCAGCGCCTCGGTCAGGTCGCTGCCGATCCCGCGGCGCGGGACGTCGATCTCGATCGTCTCGGGCATCGCGATCTCCCGTACCCGTGTTAAGCGGGGGTTACGCATCCCCTATTCCACAACCGACCGCCCGTGCGGAACGTCACAGCGCGTATGGCAGGCGAATGGTGGTCCGGGATCGAGCTTCGTCACCTCGTCGCCCTCGACGCCGTGGCGCGTGAAGGCTCGTTCCGCCGCGCCGCGACGCATCTCGGCTACGTCCAGTCGGCGATCAGCCACCAGATCGCGGCGCTGGAGAGCCTGACCGGGAAGCGGCTGATCGAGCGCTCGCGCGGGACGCGGCCGCTGGCGCTGACCAAGGCCGGCGAGATCCTGCTCAGCCACGCCGACGCCGTGATCGCGCGCGTGCGGGCTGCGCAGGCCGACCTGGCCGCCCTCGACGGGAACGGCGCTGCCGCGCTCCGCGTCGGCGCGACGCCGGATCTGCTCGCGCGCCTCGTGCCGTCGTTCCTGCGCCTCTACGGCGCACCCGTCTCGCTGCACGAGACGTCCGACACGCGGTCGCTGCTCGCATCGCTCGTGCGCGGCGAGCTCGACCTCGCCCTCTCCGAGACGCCGCTGCCGAAAGGCCCGATCGACGCTGCGCTCCTCTGCTCCGACCCGTTCGTCGTGCTGCTGCAGGCCGGCGCGCCGCTCGCACGGCGGCGCCGGCCGATCGCGACTGCGGAGCTCGCGCGCCTGCCGCTGATCGCGCACGCGCCGTCGCGGGCGCACGTGGAGGAGCAGCTGCGGACGCACGGAGTAGAGGCGCGCTTCGTGCTGCAGGCCGAGACCGGCTCGGGCGTGCAGGGGCTCGTCGCCGCCGGGCTGGGCGCGGCGATCGTGCCGCGCGTCGCCGCCGACGAGCACCGCGCGGAGACGCAGGTCGTCGAGCTCGCCGACGAGGTCGTCGCGCCGCGCAACATCGCGGCGGTCTGGAGCCGCATCCAGCCGTTGACGCGCGACGCGGCCGCGTTCGTCGACGCCGCGCGCTCCGCGTGCGCCGGCGTGCGGCCGCGCGCTGCATCGCTCGCCTAGATCGTCTAGTTCGTCCTCCTCGATCAACTCGAGGAAGCCGCCGGCGTCCTTACGAGGCGACCCTCCAGCCTCGAAAGGACGCTGCCGTGCTGCGCTACTTCATCCGTCGACTGCTCTGGTCCTGCGTGCTGTTCATCGCCGTGACGCTGGTCACGTTCGTGATCTTCTTCGTCATCCCGGCCGATCCGGCACGTCAGGTGTGCGGCCAGCGCGCGACGGCGACGTGCATCGAGCGCGCGCGGCACTTCCTCGGTCTCGACCAGCCGATGATCGTGCAGTACGGCCGCTTCCTCGACCGGCTCGTCGTGCACCAGTCGCTCGGGCGCTCGTTCACGAACCGGCAGGACGTGACGAAGTCGGTGCTCAACGCGGCACCGGTGACCGCATCGCTCGTCTTCGGCGGCGCCGTGCTGTGGCTGCTCGTATCGATCCCGATCGGGATCCTGTCCGCGCTGCGGCCGCGCTCGCTGCTCGACCGCGTGACGATGGTCGCGGTCCTGATCGGCATCTCGGCGCACCCGGTGTGGATCGGGCTGCTCGGCGCGTACTTCATCGGCTTCAAGCTGCAGCTCGTCCCGATCACCGGCTACTGCGACTTGTTCTCGCCGTCGGGCGACTGCGGCGGGCCGACGCAGTGGGCGTACCACCTCATCCTGCCGTGGTGCTGCTTCGCAGTGCTGTTCGCCGCGACGTACGTGCGGATGATCCGCGCGTACACGATGGAGACGCTGAACGAGGACTACGTTCGCACTGCGCGCGCGAAGGGCGCGCCCGAGACGCGCGTCCTTCGCGCACACGTGCTCCGCAACGCGATGCTCCCGATCGTGACGATCCTCGGCATGGATCTCGGGCTCGCGCTCGGCGGTGCGTTCTTCACCGAGTCGGTGTTCGGGCTGCCGGGGCTCGGACGGCTCGCCGTCGGCGCGATCGACAACTTCGACCTGCCGACGGTGCAGGGGGTGGTCGTGTTCGCCACCATCTGCATCCTCGTCTTCAGCCTCGTGGTCGACACGCTCTACGCGTGGATCGACCCGCGCATCAGGTTGACGTAGCGCGGGATCAGCCGGCGCCGGGGCTCAGGCTCGCGCAGCTGCGCGGCGCGCAGCTCGAGCAGCGGCAGCAGATGCGCCGTGCGCGCGAACGGGTCGCGCAGCGCTTCGCCGCCTGCGAGCGGCAGCGCTGCGACGACACGGCCGCCGACGGCTGCGACGACCATCCGGCCGTACGGGACCGGCCGTCCCTCCAGCTCCGCCAGGCGGTCGAGGTCGCGGTCGTCGGCGACGCGGCAGAGCCGCAGCTCGACGTCGCCGGTGTCGGCGGCGGGGCGGCTCACGCGTCCGCGCACGACGCGCGCGTCGCGGCGCAGCTGCTCGACGTGGTCGGCCGCCAGCATCCTGGTGAAGTCCGGATGGAACATCTCTCGCTCCCCTCCTGCGTTGTAACCAGTGATACGATGATAGCAGTTACGTAACCACTGAAGCAAGGAGACTGGTTAAGCTGGACACAGAGCTCAAAGTGGGCACCGAGCTCGTGCTCGACTTCGTGAACACCGCCGGCTGGGGGCCGGAGCGCGAGGACCTGACCTCGCCCGCAAAGCTCCTCGCCTGGCTGGACGCCCGCGGCCTCGAGCCCGGGTCGCGCACGACCCGCGCCGACTACGAGGACGCGCTGCGCGTGCGGGAGGCGCTTCGCGATCTCCTCTCGTCGCACAACGAGGTGGAGACCGACGTCGACGCAGCGACGGCCGTCCTCGACGCCGCCGCCCGCCGGGCCGGGCTCGGCGTGCGCTTCGCCGACGGCGGCTCGAGCGTCGAGCCCTCCGTGGGCGGCGTGCGCGGCGCGGTCGGGCGCATCCTCGCCGAGGTGTCGTCGGCGATGGCCGACGACACGTGGGCGCGTATGAAGGCATGCCGTGCCGACGACTGCCGGTGGGCGTTCCTCGACACGGCGCGGAACCGCTCGCGCGCGTGGTGCTCGATGCAGTCCTGCGGGAACCGTGCGAAGGTTCACGCCTACCGTGAACGCCACGCGTAAGTCGACCTTCTCGATCGTCGCCGCCGACCTCGCCGCGGGAGAGGTCGGGTGCGCGGTGCAGTCGCGCTACTTCTCCGTCGGCTCGGTCGTGCCGTGGGTGCGCGCGGGCATCGGCGCCTGCGCGACGCAGGCTGCCGGCGTCGCCGTCTTCGGCGAGCGCGCCCTCGTCGAGCTGGGCCGCGGCGCGACGCCGGAAGAGGCGCTCGAGCGCGTGCTCGCCGACGACGACGGGCGCGAGACGCGCCAGCTCGGGCTCGTCACCGCGGACGGGCGCGCGGCCGCGTTCACCGGCTCCGCGTGCAACGACTGGGCGGGTCACCGCGTTGGCGCGGGCTTCGCGGTGCAGGGGAACATCCTCGCGGGCGAGGCCGTCGTCGACGAGATGGCGCGCGCGTTCGAGAAGACCGTCGGGCCGCTCGTGCATCGTCTCGTCGCAGCGCTCGAGGCTGGTCAGGCCGCCGGCGGCGACCGCCGCGGCCAGCAGTCGGCCGCCGTCGTGGTCGAGCGCACGGGTGCGCGCTCCGAGGCGCGGGAGGGGATCGACCGCGTCTGCGACCTGCGCGTCGAGGACCACGAGCAGCCGATCGCCGAGCTGCGCCGGCTCGTCGGGATCTGGACCTCGTGGGAGGCGATGCGTCGCGCGAACGGCCGGTATGAGCGAGGCGACTATGCAGGCGCGGCCGACATGCTGCTCGCGTCACTCGACGGCGGCGAAGCGGCCGAGCCGGGCGTGCTCTACAACCTCGCGTGCTACGAGTCCCTCGCCGGCCGCGGCGGGCAGGCGGTCGAGCACCTGCGGCAGGCGCTCGACCGCGACGACTCGCTGCGCGCGCTCGTCCCTTCGGACTCGGACTTCGACCCGGTCCGCGAGCAGGTCTCACAGCTCTAGCTCGAGATAGCGCGTGCCCGCCACCGGGTTGACTCGGTACGGCTCGATCTCACGGAAGCCGAGCTGCTCGTACAGCGCCTGCGCGCGCTCCATGCCGGGTGTCGTGTCGAGCCGCATGCGCGCGTAGCCGAGCCGGCGGGCTTCGGCGATCACCCCCTCGACGAGCAGCCGTCCGACGCCCCGGCCGCGCGCGGACGGCCTCACGTACAGCCGTTTCATCTCGCACGTGCCGCCGTCGAGCGGCCGCAGGCCCACGCAGCCTTCGCCGCGGACGAGCAGCAGCGCGCCACGGGGGGCCGCGTACGCGCCCGGGAGCTCCGCGAGCTCGCGGTCGAAGCCCTGGAAGTCGAGCGCGAACGGCAGCGAGTCGGCGTACTCCCGGAAGAGTGCCCGCACCTCGTCCAGATCGGACGCCGTGCGCACGACGACCGGCTCGGGGATGTGCATGCGGCATGTTGACAGGCGTTCTGGACTGATTCAGCAACGCTCGACCGGTTGTCGGATTCCGGGCTGGGCGGCGCCGGCTCGCCTGGCTATAGTCGCGAGCGTCTCGCTCGAAAGGAGGTGGCGTTTTCGTGAACACGGTTTCTCTGTCCTCGCGCCCCTCCGGCCGCGGTCGGTAAGCGCGCCTGACCTCAGGAGGTCGAATGACCGAGCACTATGGCTCCGAGCAATACGGCTCGGCGCGCGTCGCGCGCCTGGGCGAGATCGACGCGATCCCGATCGGGCACGGGATCTTCCACCCTGTCCGGCGCGCGCTCGGAGTGCGCGCGTTCGGTGTCAACGCCTACAGCGCCCGCGCGGCGGGCGATCCGCTGATCGAGCCTCACGACGAGACCGGCTCGGGGGCCGGCGGGCACGAGGAGCTGTACCTCGTCGTGACCGGCCGGGCGACGTTCACGGTCGATGACAAGGCGATCGACGTGGTCCCCGGCACGCTGGTGTTCGTCCCGGCCGGCGTCCGCCGCGAGGCCGTTGCCGCCGAGCCCGAGACGACCGTGCTCGTTGTCGGTGGGCCTGCCGACCGGCCGCTTCCGGTGTCGGCGTTCGAGTACTGGTACGTGGCGGAGGGCCCGTACCGCGACGGCGACTACGCCCGCGCGATCGAGCTCGCGTCCGAGGGGTTCGCCGAATGGCCGGACCATCCGGTGATCCACTTCCAGCTCGCCTGCTACCACGCGTTGGCCGGCGACCGCGAGGGTGCGCTCGACCATCTCGAACGATCGTGCACGGGAGACCCGCGTGCGAAGGCGTGGGCGCGCGACGATCACGACTTCGACGCGATCCGGGACGAGCCGCGGTTCCGGGCAGCGGTCGGATAGCAGGCCACGCGGCGCCCAACGGTCTCGACACAGACCAGCCGTGACACGGACGGAACGCGCCACGCGCGTTACGCAATCGGCACGAAGTCGGCACAGACACGTGCGTCTTGTCTCTCTACCGTTGTCCTCACGGAAAACGAAAGGAGAGCATGATGCGAAGTGAACTGCGATGTGAATTGCGGAGGGCCCTCGTCGTTGCCCTGCTTGCGGCGGCGGCGCTCGCGGTGTCGCCGGCGGCGGGCGCCGCGGTCGCGCCGCCGTCGCCTGGGGTCATCTGTGCGAACTGCGACCCCAGCGGCACCGGCTGGACCGGCTGCACCCAGACGACCGCCTCCGAGTCGGGCGGTATCCCCTGGCTCGCCCACTACCGCCACTACCTCGTCGTCAGTTACTGCAAGAGCGCCGGCACCATCACGAGCCTCGACATCGCGGCGCACGGCTGCGACTTCGACGGCGCGGCGGCGTGCTCGGCCGGGTCGTCATGGATCACGAGTGGCGGTGTCGGCTGGGGCTTCGCCTCGGCCACCGGGCACGCCGTCTACATCGGCGCCCTCGCCGGCGTCCCGTTCGCGGGCACGAGCGTCGTCAACGTCTCGATTCCCGTGGGGTGATGCCCGTTCGCTGGGTGATCGCACTCATACTCGCGTGGCTCGCGCTCGGGATCGTCCTCGCGCTCGCACTGCACGTCTTCCACCACCACGCCGTGACCCCCTGACTATCGTCGTCGACCGTGGATCTTCGCCCCGCGGCCGACGACGATCTCCCTGCGCTGCATGGGGTGTTCTCGAGGGCGGTCGCGGGCGTGTTCCGGCCGCACGGCTTCGAGCCTGCCGGCCCCGCGCTACGAGGCATTCGCGAACCAGCAGCGGCACCTGCTCGCGACGGGGACGACGGTCGTTGCGGAGCAGGAGGGCGAGGTGCGCGGGTTCGGGTCGTCGTGGCAGCGAGACGCGCACTGGTTCCTCGGCTCGCTCTTCGTCGAACCGGGCGCGCAGGCGGCCGGGCTCGGCACCGCGCTCCTCGACGCGGTCTGGGGCGACGCCGCACACCGGCGCACGATCACCGATGCGATCCAGCCGGTCTCGAACGCGCTCTACGGCCGCCGCGGGCTCGTGCCGGCGACGCCGCTGCTCGCGTTCAGCGGCCGTCCGCGGCGCATCGCTGCACCGGTCGAGCCTGTCGACGCGGACCTCGCTGCGATCGACGCCGCCGCGTACGGCTTCGACCGCGCGGTCGACCACGCCTACTGGGAGCGGCACGCACGACGCACCACGTGGCCCGGCGCCTACATCGTACGCCTTCCCGGGCGGCGAGATCGGGCCGGTCGCGGGCCTCGACGCGGACGCCGCGGCGCAGGCGCTGGCCGCCGAGCTGGCGCGCGCCGAAGGTGAGGTCCGGGTGCGCATCCCCGGCTCCGCGCGCGCCCTGGTCGAGGTCGCGCTCCGAGCGGGGCTGCGGCTCGGGCCTGTTCCGGGGCTCCTGCTGCTCTCGGAAGGCCTCCTGCCGCCGGACGCGCTCGCGATCGCCGGCTACATGCTGTTCTGACGCCGTTCGAGCGGTAGGCGCCCCTCGCACATCTCCTACACTTGACGGATGTCCCGGCGGAGCATGGGAGCTGATCTTCATGATGCTGGTGCTGAAGATCCCGATCGTGTACCTCGGCCTCGTCGTCTGGTACGCGATCCGCGCCGAGCCCGAGCCCGGGGTCGACCCGAACGACGTCTCGGTCTGGCGGCCGTGGCAGCGTCCGCGGAACCCGCAGCCGCGCCCGCGGCGCGGCGGCCCGCACGGCACGCGGGACAGCGTCCGCGTCGCGCACGCGCGTCGCGATAGAGTCGCGCCGTGACCACGACCGTCCGCGACCGCACGCCTCCCTCCGAGGCGATCGCCGGCCTGCTCGCCGCGATCGCGATCTTCCTCGGCGCCCTCGAGCTCTTCTACCGCCCATTCCGGCTCGCGCCCGCCGCGCTGATCCTCGCGCTGATCGCGACCGTGATGAGCCGCGAGCAGCCGCGCACGATCCCGATCGCCTACGCGATGATCGGCGTCTGCTTCGTCGTCGGCGCTGCGCTGCAGGTCAGGACGCACCACCCGCTCTTCTAACGGGAGGACAACCAGACCTCCCCTGGTACAACACAGGGGTGAGCACGCACGACGTCGACGGCCTGAACGCCGGCTACGCGCGCGCGCTGCTCGACGAGTACCTCGAGAATCCCGAGGCGGTTCCGTCGGAGTGGCGCGCGCTCTTCGAGAGCGGCGAGTCCGAGCTCGTCGCGACCCATCCGGGCATCGCCCGTCTGCTCGAGCAGCTGCCCGCAGGCGCAGGGCAACGGCGCCGGCGACGGCAACGGCCACACCGCCGCCGCGACCGCCGAGCGCCGCCCGCGCCCCAACCGCTCAGTGATGACTCAGCACAAGCGACCCCCGACGCGCAGCTGCTCGGCGGCGATCGCCGCGGCGATGGCGCTCGTCAAGGCGCACCGCACGCACGGCCACCTCGCGGCGCGCCTCGACCCGCTCGGCTCGGAGCCCGTCGGCGATCCGGCGCTCGAGCCGCTGCGGCTCGAGCCGAAGCTGACGCCCGAGCTGCAGGCGCGCATCCCGGCCGTCGTACCTGCGCGTGCACGTGCCGGGCGAGACGCTCGCCGACGTGCTGCCGAAGCTCGGCGAGACGTACTGCGGCACGATCGCCTACGAGCTCGAGCACCTCTCCGACCACCAGCAGCGCGTGTGGCTGCGCCAGGCGATCGAGTCGGGTCGCTACCGGCAGCCGCTCACCGTCGAGGAGAAGAAGACGCTCTTCCGCCGTCTCTGCGAGGTGGAGGGGATGGAGCGGTTCCTGCGCAAGCGGTTCCTCGGCCAGAAGCAGTTCTCGCTCGAGGGCCTCGACGTGATGATCCCGATGCTCGACGAGACGATCGAGCTCGCGGCCGAGGCGGGCGCGCACGACGTCGTGATGGGCATGGCGCACCGCGGCCGTCTCAACGTGCTCGCGCACACGATCGGCATGCCGTACGAGTACATCCTGCGCGAGTTCGAGGGCGAGCGGACGATCGACGCGGTCGCAGCCGACCCCGAGGGCGGCACGGGCGACGTCAAGTACCACCTCGCCGCGCACGGGACGCGCACGACCTCGAACGGCAAGGTCGGCGTGCGCCTCGTCGCGAACCCGAGCCATCTCGAGGCGGTCGACCCCGTTGTCGTCGGGCGCGCGCGTGCCGAGCAGACCGACCGCTCGACGCGCAACGGCGCGCACGACCCGTCGGTCGCGCTCGCCGTGCTGCTGCACGGCGACGCCGCGTTCGCCGGGCAGGGAATCGTCGCCGAGACGTTCAACCTGCACGACCTCGAGGGCTACTCGACCGGCGGCACGCTGCACCTGATCACGAACAACCAGATCGGGTTCACGACCGATCCGACCGAGGGCCGCTCGACGCGCTACTCGTCCGACCTCGCGAAGGGCTTCGACGTGCCGATCATCCACGTCAACGCCGACGACCCCGAGGCGTCGATAGCGGCCGTGCGCCTGTCGATGGCCTACCGGCGCCGCTTCGGCCACGACGTCGTGATCGATCTCGTCGGCTACCGCCGCTTCGGCCACAACGAGCAGGACGAGGCCGCATACACGCAGCCGCTGATGGTCGAGCAGATCAACGCGCACGCGAGCGTGCGCGAGCTCTACCAGGAGCAGCTGGTCGAGGAGGGCGTGCTGACGCGGGAGGAGGCCGAGGCCTTCGTCGCCGAGGTCGAGACGATGCTGCGCGCCGCGCACGACCGGCTGAAGGCGTCGTTCGGCGACGCCGCCGAGCCGAAGGTCGAGCACGACGGCGCGATCCCGCGCTCGACGACCGCCGACCCGGTGACGGCGGTCGGCGCCGAGACATTGACGGAGCTGACCGAGGCGCTGCTGCGCACGCCCGAGGAGTTCACGGTGCACCCGAAGCTCGCGAAGCAGCTCGAGCGCAGGCGCACCGCGATCGCCGAGGGCGGGATCGACTGGGGACAGGCCGAGTCGCTCGCGTTCGCGTCGCTGCTCCTCGACGGCATCCCGATTCGCCTCACCGGCCAGGACTCGCAGCGCGGCACGTTCTCGCAGCGCCACCTCGTGCTGCACGACGTGCACACGGGCGAGAGCTACACGCCGATGCAGCACCTCGACGGCGCGACCGCGTCGTTCGAGGTCTACAACTCGCCGCTCTCCGAGTACGCCTGCATGGGCTTCGAGTACGGCTATTCGGCGGCCGCGCCCGAAGCGCTCGTTCTCTGGGAGGCGCAGTACGGCGACTTCGCGAACGGCGCGCAGATCGTGATCGACCAGTTCATCTCGTCCGCGCTCTCCAAATGGCGCGAGACGTCACGGCTGACGCTGCTGCTCCCACACGGCTACGAGGGCAACGGCCCCGAGCACTCGAGCGCGCGTCTCGAGCGGTTCCTGCAGCTCGCCGCCCAGGAGAACCTGAGGATCGCGAACTGCACGACCGCGGCGCAGTACTTCCACCTTCTGCGCAGGCAGGCGCTGGACGCCACGGCGCGGCCGCTCGTCGTCGTCACGCCGAAGGGGCTGCTGCGGCTGAAGGACGCCACCTCGACGCTCGCCGACCTCGCCGATGGGAGCTTCCGCCCGGTGATCGACGACCCGCGGCCGGACAAGGAGAACGTCCGCCGGCTCGTGCTCTGCAGCGGGAAGATCTACTACGACGTCGTCGGCCACGAGCTGCGCCGGGATGCGGGCTCGGTGGCCGTCGCGCGCATCGAGCAGCTCTACCCGTTCCCGATGCAGGAGGCCTCGGCGCTCATCGCGGCCTACCCGGCGCTCGACGAGGTCGTCTGGGTGCAGGAGGAGCCGCAGAACATGGGCCCGTGGCGGTCGATCCGCCACCGGCTCGAGGAGGCGGCTGCCGGCACGCCGCTGCGCTTCACGGGCCGTCCGTGGCGCGCCAGCCCGTCCGAGGGCTACCCGACCGCGCATCTGATCGAGCAGGACCGGATCGTGCGCGCCGCGCTGACCGTCTAGAGGCGCTCTACGGGCGCTTGCGCGTCCGCGCGCGCTGCGCGGCGGCCGCCTGCTTGGCGAGCCGCGGGCCGTGCGTGCGGGCCTGCTGCAGCATCCATTGCCGCTGGCGCGGCGGCAGGCGCCGCCAGACGTCCCAGAGCGTCAGCGCGACGCCGACGGGGCCGATGCGGCGGGTGATCAGGCGCGGCATGCGCCCATTGTGCCGCAGCAGAGGCTTGATGTGTATTGGCGTGCTTGCGGGGATGGCCCAGACCAAGTAGCTCGTCCGGGGCGGGCGCAGGGCATAGCGGTGTCTACGTTCAAGCCCGACCCGGCCGAGATGCGCCGTGTCTGGGCCACCATCCGCGAGTGCGCGAGATGCGCATCAAGCCTCTAGTGGTGCTCGTGCCCGTGGTCGCCGTCGTGGCCGTGATCGTCGTCGCCGCCGCCCTGGTGGCCATGGTCGTCGTTGTCGCCGTGGTCGTGCCCGTGGCCGTTTCCTTCGCCGTGCCCGTGTTCGTCGTCATCGTCGACCGGGGGAGGCGTCGGGGCGGGGGTGGGCGTGGGGGTCGCCTGCTGCTGGTCGTTGCTCGGCGTCGGGATCGGGGCGACCGCCGGGACGAGCGTCGGGTCGGCGACCGTGGTGGTGACGGGGGGTGCGGCCGGGGTGGGGTCCGGGACGGCCGCGGGGGTCACGCCCGGGGAGTCGGCGGGGGGCGCCGGGGCGGGAGCCGGAGCAGGAGCGGGGGCGGGCTTCGGCTTCGGGGCAGGGCGCGGCGTCGTCACCTTCGGCGCCTTCGGCGCGCTCTGGACGGCGACCGCATGGGGGGCCACGACCGGCCGGACGGTGGGCACGGCGCGCCGCACGGGGGCGCGGTGCGTGCGCACGATCACCGCGGCGAGCTGGTTCGCGCCACCGGTGTTCGAGGCACCGGTGTTCGAGGCACTGGTCTTCGAGACACTGGTCTTGGAGACACGGTGCGTCGCGACCGGCTTGCGCACGGGCACGACGGGGTGCCTCAGCACGACCTTCACGGGCTTCAGGCGCTCGAGCGGCGGAACCGCCTGGACGCTCCCGCCGTGCGGTTGTTGCGAGAGGCCGAGGGAAAGCTGCACTCTGTGGTCGGGGGCGAGCAGGCGACCGGGGAGCACGATCATGCCCCCGAGAAGCCCGAGGAACAATGCCCCCGCTGCCGCCTGCGTCCAAGAAAACCTCATGGATTCCCCCGTTCTGACCGACTACCCCTGTAGGGCTTATCGGCAGAGGAGCCGAAAGCTTTAGCCGCGATGTGGAGCTTCAAGCTCAAACTGGTTCTCTGGTTCGCCTTGCTGGCGCTGCTCCCGCTTGCCGTGGCGTTCTACGGCTACGACACGCTCTCCAAGCGGAGCGAGACCCGCCGGGTGGACGCCGGGCTGGAGGCGGGGCTGCGCGGCGCCGTCGCGACCTACGGCTCCCGCCTCGACGCGGCCGCCCGCTCGGCCCAGGAGCTGGCCGCCGACCCCGCGCTGCAGCGGGCGCTCAGGGGCGGCGACCGCAGGAGCATCCGCCGGATCCTCGCCCGCGTTCCCGGCGCCCACCTCGGCGGCGGCCCGGGGAGCGTCTCGGTCGTCGACGGCGGCCGCGTGATCGGCCGGGTCGCCGTCTCCGTCCCCGTCGATGCCCAGCTGCTCCGCGCGCTGGCCGGCGGCCTCGCGGACGGCAACCGGCTCGTCGCCGTCCGCGACGGGCGCATCGTCGCGGGCGGCAACGGCACGCTCGCGCTGCCTCCCGGTGCGTCGGCGCGCGTCAGGGTCGGAGGGACCGAGTACCGCGGCCTACGCACCGGGAACCTGCCGGAGCCGCCCGGCCTCGCGCTGGTCGCGCTCGCGCCGCAGCGCGGCATCGACGAGGCCGTCCGCGCCTCCGAGCGGGCGATCTTGACCGCCCTGGTCGCGTCGCTCGTCCTGATCGGCGTCGTCACCTACCTGCTCGGCCGCACGGTCACCCGCACGCTCCGCCGTCTCGCCGACGCCGCCAACGCGATTGCCTCGGGCCGGCTCGGCGAGCGGGTCGAGGTGCGCGGCAACGACGAGTTCGCCGAGCTCGGGAACGCGTTCAACCGCATGGCCGGCCAGCTCGAGCTGCGGCTCGACGAGCTGGAGCGCGAGCGCACCCGCGTCCGCGAGGCGACCGTCCGCTTCGGCGAGGCCCTCGTCGCCACCCACGATCCCGCCCAGCTGATCCGGATCATCGTCGAGTCCGCGGTCGAGGCGACCGGCGCCGCGGGCGGCGTCGTCCTCGGCCCGAACGGGGAGCTGGCCCGGGCCGGCGACCCGGACGCGGGCTCGGAGCGGCTGGCCTTCCCGCTCCGCGTCGGCACCTCGGACTTCGGGATGCTCGTGATCGCCTCCGAGAACTTCGAGGCCGACCAGGTGGAGACGGTCGCCTCGCTCGCCGCCCAGGTGGTCGTGGCGCTCGACAACGCCCGCCTCCACCGCATGGTCGAGCGGCAGGCGATGGTCGACAGCCTGACCGGGCTCGCCAACCGGCGCAGCCTCGAGGAATCGCTCCGCTCCGAGCTCGCACGGGCCGCTCGCTTCGCCGACACGGTCTCCGTGGTGCTCGCCGACCTCGACGACTTCAAGCAGGTGAACGACCGCTACGGGCACGCGGCCGGTGACGACGTGCTGAGGGCGTTCGCGACCGCGCTGCGCAAGACGGTGCGCGAGAGCGACGTGGCGGGACGCTGGGGCGGCGAGGAGTTCGCGCTCGTGCTGCCCGGCACCGACGCCGCCGGCGGCGCCCGGCTCGCCGAGCGCGCCCGGGCCACGATCGAGGCGAGCCGGGTCGAGATGCCGAACGGCGATCTGATCTCGGTGACGGCCAGCTTCGGCGTCGCCGCCTTCCCGGAGAGCCGTGAGCTCGGCGAGATCCTGGAGGCCGCCGACTCGGCGCTCTACGCCGCCAAGGACGGTGGCAAGAACCGTGTGATGATCGCCACGGAGCCCATCGCGACGTAGGAGGGTTGACGGACGCTGGTCGTGGCCCGGAGGTTCAACCGTGCTCGTCCACCCCTCCTAAGATGCTCTACACTCCTGCGCCGGGAGAGAAACAGTGTCAGAGCAGGAGGATTTCATGGCGGTCGACACGACGTCGATGTTTTCTGAGGTGATCCAGGAGCACCTCGAGTTGAAGCGGCGCAACGCGGCGCTCGAGCACGAGATGCCGCTGGGCCGGTACATGACGGCCGATCCGTTCGAGAACCATCCGCTCTTCAAGACGGAGGAGCAGGCGCGGATCGAGGACACGATGGACGGCATCCAGGGCATCGAGGCGGAGGAGACCTCCCTCGACTGGCCGAGCACGGAGGACACCTTCATCGATCCGCCGACGGCGCCGCCCGTGCCGGAGGCCACCGAGGAGCATGCCGGTCCGGATCCGGACCAGCCCTCGGACGAGAACCTGTGGTCGCGCTCGCGCGACTTCGACTGGGGCGACTAGCGCGTTTCGGCCGGCCTCGGCGCTCGCCTCAGGGCGCCGAGAGGCGCGCCCAGAGGTTGTCGAGGATGCGCTTCACCGGCCAGAACGTGGCCGAGCCGCCGAAGTCGAGCACGCCCGCGGCGAACACCTTCGCGCCGACCGGCGTCTCGTAGTAGCTCATCTGCGGGCCGATCCCGGGACCGAACAGGTCGGGGATCTGCGCGAGCACGAGCGTCCCGGGCGGCGATTGCGGTGTCGTCGCGTCGATCTCGATCCCGTAGCCGCCGACGAACTCCCCGAAGGTCGAGCCGTCGCCGAGCCCGGTGCCGTCCCAGAGCCACGGCGCTGTCGTCGCGCTCTGCACGGTGTAGAGCCCCTGACGCTGCCCGTCGTCGTTCGCGCGGTACTGCACGCCGATCAGCCGAACTTCCGGACGGCCGGCGTCGCGCCACTCGCCGATCTTGCGCAACCGCTGTCCCTGCTTGTCGACCTTCCAGAAGAAGTTGTTCGACGAGAGGAACATCAGGTTGCCGCCGAGGTCGCGGAAGCGCTCGACGACGTCGTACTCGTGCGAGGTGACGTACTCCTCGTGCCCCTCGAACACGACCAGGTCGTACGCGCGCGCGAGCTCGTCCCCGTTCGCGATCGCGTCGAAGTCGGAGTCGGAGATGAACTCCGCGTTCTTGCCCGACCAGAACAGCCAGTGCAGGAACGGGAGGTCGTAGCGGTAGAACCGCGGTGGCACGCCGCGCGCGATGTAGGTGCGCGAGAGGTCGACGGTGCGGTTCGGCGGGCCGGCGTACCACGTGTCGCCGTAGCCGTCGCCGTTCACGTCCTGGAAGTTGTAGGCCTGCCAGGTGTTCGTCGGAAGGATGACGAGCACGCGGTTCGTCTGCCCGAGCACCGCGGGGCGGACGACGAACGGCGCGTAGCCGATGCGATTGTCGCTGCCGCCGAACTGCACGTAGTAGAGGCCGCTCGCGAGCGGGGGGACGCGGAACGTGATCGTGTGCGCCTTGCTCTGCCACGGCATCCAGTCGAGCGTCACCGGCGGCGCGCCGATGTCGATACCCGCGAGCTGGTTGTCGGCGTAGGTCACGACCTGCTCCGGCCCGACGTGGTAGACGCGGTAGGTGAGCGTCGGCTCGTCCGTCGAGATCCGGATGCGCGCGAGCTCGCCGGGCGCGTAGCTCGGCTTGTTGAACGCCGCGTCGATCCCCTGCAGGCGCACGACGACGCCGCGCGGCTGCCGGCCGACGAACGCATTCGGCGCGCCGTACGTGCCGACGTTGCCCGTCTGGTCGACAGTGGTGAACCGGATCAGGTACGTGCGCGGGTTCAAGTTCGGCGACGGGAGCCACGTCATCGTGTGCGCGCCGCGCCCGAGTCGCTGCGTGACGGTGTAGATGACCTTCGGCACCTTGACCGTGCGGGTGACCTCCATCGTCACCGTCGCGGACTCCTTCAGCCCGAAGTCGACGTCGACGTGGTCGCGGAACCCGTCGCCGTTCGGCGAGATCGTCGTCAGCAGCGGCCCGTCGCCGGTGAATCGGGTCGAGCCGTTGTCCGCGCGCAGGTCGACGAGTTGCGGCGCGTGCGTGTCGATCCGTAACGGCGCGGTCGCGAGCACCGCCGAGCGGTAGATCAGGCGCACCATGTAGTTGCCGTCGGGCACCCGCTTGCCCCGGATCCGCCCGTCCCAGGCCGCGTCGAGGAGGCGTCGCCTCGACGGCGGGACGATCCAGGCGACCGGGCGGCCGTTCAGCCGCACCAGCCTGACGCCGACCTGGCGGGGGATCGTCAGGTGCGCCGACACCTGCAGGCGGGCGCGATCCGGCGAGAAGAGCCGGGGTGTGACAGACAGCGTCGCGGCCTGGGCCTGGGCCGCAATCCCGAGCGCGGCGATCGCGGCGACTACGAAAACGGCCCGGCGCACCGCGACAGGGTACCGCCGAGACATGCCTACTCCGTTCGCTGCTCCAGCTCGTTCGCCTTGTTGGTCAGCGCGGCGAACCCGGCCTGCAGCCAGTCGTTCACCCCGGCGGCCGCGAGCGACCAGGTCAGGATCCGGCCGAACCGCGGCGCCAGCACCTGCGTCGCGCTCAGCCCGGCTGCGACCCACGTGCCGATGCAGCGCGAGCACGTCACGAGCTCGCCGATCGCCTGCCGCATGTCGCCGGTCTCGAGCGGCTCCTCGTCGCCGCCGTGCGCGTGCCCTGCGACGAACGGCTCGCGCATGAAGCTCGTCACCTCGTCGCTCGAGATCGTGCGCGCCGCCTTGAACGTCGCTGCGCCGAGGACCGCGAGGTCGAGCGCGGTGTGCTCGCGCGGGTCGCGGTCGAGCGCGCGCGCGAGGGCGCCCGCGACCGCGAGACCGCCGACGAAGGTGCCCATGATCTCGGCGTAGGCGGTGTAGGGGCGGCGGGTCGTCTCGACGGCCATGAGAGTTACCCTGTCCCTGTCGTGCCGCCGCTCAAAACATCGTCTTCGTACGTCCCGACCGGCGACCAGCCCGGGGCGATCTCGACGCTCGCCGACGGCATCCGCGCGGGCGAGCGTTACCAGACGCTGCTCGGCGCGACGGGTACGGGCAAGACCGCCACGATGGCGTGGATCATCGAGCAGGTCCAGAAGCCCGCGCTCGTGATCGCGCACAACAAGACGCTCGCCGCACAGCTCTGCAACGAGTTCCGCGAGTTCTTCCCGAACAACGCGGTCGAGTACTTCGTCTCCTACTACGACTACTACCAGCCGGAGGCGTACGTCCCGCAGGCCGACCTCTACATCGAGAAGGACTCGTCGCGCAACGACGACATCGATCGCCTGCGCCATGCGGCCACGTCGAGCTTGCTCTCGCGGCGCGACACGATCGTCGTCGCGTCGGTGTCGTGCATCTACGGCCTCGGCTCGCCGGAGGAGTACGAGGCTCGGCTCGTCTTCCTGACGGTCGGCGAGGAGTCCGACCGCGACCTCGTGCTTCGGAAGCTCGTCGACATCCAGTACTCGCGCAACGACACGCTGCTCGGCCGCGGCCGCTTCCGCGTGAAGGGCGACGTCGTCGAGATCCAGCCGGCGCACTCCGAGACCGCATACCGCGTCTCGTTCTTCGGCGACGAGGTCGAGTCGATCTCGCACTTCGACCCGCTCACCGGCGAGGTGCTGTCGAAGCTCGACCACATCACCGTGTTCCCCGCGACCCAGTACGTGACGTCGAAGCCGACGATCGAGCGCGCGCTCGTCGAGATCCGGCACGAGCTCGAGGAGCAGGTCAAGGTCTTCGAGGGGAAGGGGATGATGCTCGAGGCGCACCGCATCAGGCAGCGCACCGAGTACGACCTCGAGATGATGGCCGAGCTCGGCTTCTGCAACGGGATCGAGAACTACTCGCGCATCCTCGACGGCCGGCCGCCGGGATCCGCGCCGCACACGCTGCTCGACTACTTCCCGTCGGACTACGTGGTGTTCGTCGACGAGTCGCATCAGACGATCCCGCAGATCGGCGGCATGTACGAGGGCGACCGGTCGCGCAAGCAGACGCTGGTCGACTACGGCTTCCGCCTGCCGAGCGCGATCGACAACCGCCCGCTGCGCTTCGACGAGTTCCTCGAGAAGGTGCCGCAGATCGTGATGGTCTCGGCGACGCCGGGCGCGTGGGAGCTGAAGCAGTCGACGCGCGTCGCCGAGCAGCTGATCCGCCCGACGTACCTCGTCGACCCGGAGGTGGAGCTGCGCCCGACGCGCAACCAGATCGACGACCTGCTCAACGAGATCCGGAGGCGCGAGGAGAAGGGCGAGCGCGTGCTCGTCACGACGCTGACGAAGAAGATGGCGGAAGACCTCACCGACTACCTGCTGGAGGCGGGCGTCAAGACGCGCTACCTCCACAGTGAGGTCGACACGCTGGAACGAATCCAGATCATCCGCGAGCTGCGTCTCGGCGAGTACGACGTGCTGGTCGGCGTCAACCTGCTGCGCGAGGGCCTCGACCTGCCGGAGGTGTCGCTCGTCGCGATCCTCGACGCCGACAAGGAAGGCTTCCTGCGCGGCAAGACCGCGCTCGTCCAGACGATCGGCCGCGCCGCGCGCCACATCGACGGCAAGGTTCTGATGTACGCCGACAAGATGACCGAGGCGATCAAGGGCGCGCTCGACGAGACGAACCGCCGCCGCGCCGTCCAGCTCGCCTACAACGAGGAGAACGGCACGTCGCCGATCACGATCACGAAGGGCGTCTCCGACATCGCCGAGTTCCTCGCGCTCGAGGCGCCGAACGTCCCGCGCTCGCGCCGCCGCGGCAGCGACAAGGTCGAGGGCATGAACCGCGAGGAGCTCGAGAAGCTCGTCATCACGCTCGAGGAGGAGATGTTCCAGGCCGCCGAGGAGCTGCGCTTCGAGTACGCCGCCAAGCTGCGCGACGAGATCAAGAGCATCCGCCGCGACCTCGTCGCGCTCGCGTCGACGACGGCTACGACGGTATGAGCGTGATGCGGAGGCTCGACGGAGCATGAGTCTCAGCGTCGTCCTTGCGATCCTGATCTCGGGCTTCGTGACGGGCGCCCTCGCGCGGCTCGCGATCCCCGGCCCGGATCCGATGCCGATCTGGCTCACGGTCGCGATCGGCCTCGTCGGCTCGATCACCGGCGCCGTCATCGGCAAGGCGATCTCGCACGACAACGGTTTCGTGATCTCGTTCCTCTCCTTCGGCATCGCGATGGCGCTCGTCGCCGGCTACCGGCGCTTCGTGCAGAAGCGCCCGATCTTCGGCCCCGGCGCGCTCGCCTTCCCCGAGCGCGGCATCGGCGTCGACCAGACACGTGAGCGTCTGCAGCGACTCGGCATCGACCCGAGCGCGCTGAGCCCGGATCCCGCGAAGCTCGAGCACGCGCGCCTCGAGGCGATGTTGCGCGAGCTCAACCGGGCGGGGGTGCTGAGCGACGAGGAGCTGCTCGAGAAGATGGCCGGTTTGCAAGACGTCCTGGAGGAGAGACACCGCACATGATCGGACGCATCATCGGACTCATCGTCGTCGGCCTGATCGTCGGCGCCCTCGGACGCCTCGTGCATCCGGGTGCGTGATCCGATGCCGATCTGGCTGACCCTCGCCATCGGCATCGCGGCCGCGCTCGTCGCCGGCCTGATCATCGGCGGCATCCTCGGCTTCATCCTCGCCGTCGTGATCGCGGCAGTGCTCGTCGCGCTCGTCGGCGGGATGTACGGCCGGACCCGGTCCGTCTAGGGCGTGTCGACAGCGAGGGGCCGGCGCCCGCGCGGGAACGTCCGCACGGCCGTCAGGCCCCAGTCGTCGTCGCGCCAGATGTACGTGTCGACGGTCAGCGTGTCGTCGGTCCGCGCGGTAGACGACGCATCCGCGTGCCTCGCCGCGCCGCTCCGGCCGCGGCTGGCCGAGCCCCGGCGCGATCGAGACGACCACGCCGCGTGCGTCGCCGGTGATCACCTCGAACTCGTGCCGCTCCGACACGGTGCCCTGGTGGATGTGCCCGCCCACGATCAGCTCCGCGCCGCAGTCGACGAGCCGGGCGAGCACGTGCGTTCGTCGTGCGACGGGCTTCTTGCGCGTCCGCCACGGCGCGCCGACCATCTGGTGATGCATCGCGACGACGCGGAGCTTGTCCGCCGCCGCCTGTCGCAGCTTCGTCGTCGCGCGTGTCAGCTGACCCTCGCTGATCCCGCCGGACTGGTGCCGCCAGGGACGCACCGAGTTGAGCCCGACCACGTGCGCGCCCTCGCCCACGTACTCCGGCTCGGTCGTCTCCCACTGCCGCTCGAACTCGGCCCACGTCGTCGTGAAGCGGGCCGGGAAGGTGTACGGGATGTCGTGGTTGCCCGGGATCGCGAGCACCGGGATGCCGAGTCGCCTCAGGAATGCCGCCGCGCGCTCGTGCTGGTCGCGCCGGCCGCGATTGGTCAGATCCCCGCTCGCGATCACGAGTTCGGGACCGACACGCTCGATCAGCGAGCTCAGCCCGCGCTCCAGAATCGGGTCGTCCCGCGCGCCGAAGTGGAGATCGGAGACGTGCAGGATGCGAGTGGGCATCGGCGAAGCAGGCTATACAGTGGGTCATATGGCCGACGAGCAGTCGAGCGAGATCTTCGACGACGTGTATCTCGGGCTCCGGGCCGGCGGCGCGCTGCGCAAGCAACGGCGCGGCGAGGAGCTGACCGACGAGGAGCGCGAGGCGCTCGGCCGGTGGCGGCGCCTCTCGACCTGGCGCAAGGCGGTCGCGATCGGCGGCTTCGCCTTCGGCACCTTCGGGCTCGGCTTCACCCTCGGCGGCCTGGTCTTCGGCCGCTGGCGCAAGGCCTAGCGCGGAGCCGGAATCTGATTCGGCGGAGCCGAATCAGATTCCAGCCTGTACGACCGCGGTCACGCCTCCGACTCGCGGGCGGAGAAGATCACGGCCGGGACCTCCTCCTCGGCCGGGTCGACGTCCCGCAGGACCACGTCGAACAACGTCACGATCACGGCCGCGATCGGGACCGCGAACAGCACGGCCCAGCCGCTGAACAGGATCCCCACCGCGGTCACCGAGACGAGGACGAGGAGCGGCGAGAGGCCGACCGCCTCGCCGAGGATCTTCGGCATCACGAGGTAATCCTCGACGAGGCGCACGAAGATCACGCACGCGGCGGCGAGGACGGCGACAGTGATCGACGCGGTGAAGCCGACGGCGATCGCCAGCGCGCCGGCCGCGAGCGGGCCGATCACCGGGACGATCTCGACCAGGCCCGCGAACGCGCCGACGAGGAGCCAGTACGGCATGCCGATCGCCCAGAAGAGCAGCGACAGGGTGACACCGACCAGGACGATCAACACGAGCTGGCCGCGGACGAACGCACCGAGCTTCGCGTCGATCAGGTCCCAGGTGTCCCGGACGAGCTTCCGCTTCGGTCGAGGAAGCAGCGAGCACACCACGTCGACCGCCTTGTCGCGCTCGAAGATCCAGTACGCAGCCGCCGCGAAGGTGAACGCGATCCCGATCAACGACCTCGAAGGCGGTGACGCCGACCTGGGTGGCGGGCCGCACGAGCTCGCTCTTGCGCGGTAGGTGCTCGAGCCGCCGCCGCAGCGCCTGCAGCACCTGGTGCTTGACGCCCGAGGAGTTCTGGGCGGCGCGGGCGATCTCGGCCTTGCCCGACGGGCTGAGCGCGTGGTTCACCTGGTGCAGCGCCGCGGGCACGGCGAACGCGATCGCGACGACCACGACCCCCAGCAGGCCGACGTAGTGCACCCCCAGCGCCGCCGGTCGCGGCACCCGGTGCCGCGCGAGCCACTCGATGCTCGGCCGGAGCGCCGCGGAGATGATGAAGGCGAAGAAGAGCAGCCCCAGGACGAGCCGGAGCTTCCAGAGCGCAAGCGCCAGCACGACGATCGAGCCGGCGACGAGCGTCACCACGGCGGCGCGGCGGGCGGTCTCTCTCACGCCCCGTCAGTTCCCAGGATTCCGCTCTGCAACCACGAATCAACCCTATGCGAACACACGTTCGCGAGGTACAATGGCCCTCTCGATGGCCGCCGAAGAACTCGTAGTCCACGGCGCCCGGGAGCACAACCTCAAGGACATCACTGTCCGGCTTCCGCGGAACGCTCTCATCTGCATCACCGGGCTCTCCGGCTCGGGCAAGTCGAGCCTTGCCTTCGACACGATCTACGCCGAGGGGCAGCGCCGCTACGTCGAGTCGCTGTCCGCGTACGCGCGCCAGTTCCTGCAGATGATGGAGAAGCCGGACGTCGACTCGATCGACGGCCTCAGCCCCGCGATCTCGATCGACCAGAAGACGACCTCGCGGAACCCGCGCTCGACGGTCGGCACCGTGACCGAGATCTACGACTACCTGCGTCTGCTCTACGCCCGCGTCGGGCGGCCGCACTGCCCGGTGTGCGGCCGGCCGATCACCGGCCAGTCGATCGACTCGATCGTCGAGCAGATCCTCACGCTGCCGGAGGGCACGCGCTTCACGGTCAACGCGCCGATCGTGCGCGACCGCAAGGGCGAGTACCGCGACCGGTTCGAGGAGTTGCGCAACGAGGGCTTCACACGCGTGAAGGTCGACGGTAAGCAGCACACGCTCGACGAGCCGCCGACGCTCGACAAGAAGTTCAAGCACACGATCGAGGTCGTCGTCGACCGTCTGATCATGAAAGAGGACCTGCGCACACGGCTCACGCAGTCCGTCGAGACGGCGGTCGCGCTCGCCGAGGGGATCGTCGTGATCGATCTCGTCGACAGCGGCGAGGAGCGCACGTTCAGCCAGAACTTCGCGTGCCCGGAGCACGGTGTCTCGCTGCCCGAGTTGCAGCCGCGCATCTTCTCGTTCAACGCGCCGCACGGCGCGTGCCCGCGGTGCACCGGGCTCGGCGCACAGCAGGAGATCGACCCCGACCTGCTCGTCCCCGACCCGTCGCTGTCGATCGACGACGGCGCGCTCGTCCCGTGGGCGGTCGGCGGCTCGGGCTTCTACGAGTCGGTGATCCAGGCGATCGCCGACCGCTACGAGATCCCGACCGACATCCCGTGGCAGGAGCTGACCGAGGAAGAGCAGGACTACTTCCTCTACGGCACCGACGGCGACAAGGTGTACGTCCAGTACCGCAACCGGATGGGGCGGCGGCGCTCGTACATGATCGACTTCGAGGGCATCGTCTCGTCGCTCCAGCGCCGCTATCGCGAGACGGACTCGTCGACCCAGCGCGAGCGGATCGAGGAGTACATGTCGTTCCGCCCGTGCCCGGTCTGCAAGGGCGCACGGCTCAAGCCCGAGGTGCTCGCGGTCACGGTCGGCGAGAAGAACATCCACGACTTCACGCAGTTCTCGATCACGCGCGCCCTGCAATTTCTCGACGCGCTCGAGCTGACCCAGACCGAGCAGCTGATCGGCCACCGCATCGTCAAGGAGATCCGCGAGCGCCTGACGTTCCTCGACGACGTCGGCGTCGGCTACCTCAACCTCGACCGCGCGAGCGCGACGCTTTCCGGCGGAGAGGCGCAGCGCCTGCGGCTCGCGACGCAGATCGGCTCGCAGCTCGTGGGCGTGCTCTACATCCTCGACGAGCCCTCGATCGGCCTGCACCAGCGCGACAACGACAAGCTGATCGGCACGCTCGAGCGGCTGCGCAACCTCGGCAACACCGTGCTCGTCGTCGAGCACGACGAGCAGATGATGCGCAGCTCCGACTGGCTCGTCGACATGGGGCCGGGCGCCGGCGAGCACGGCGGCCACGTGATCGCCGAAGGCACCGCCACGAAGGTGCAGCGGAACAAGAAGTCGATCACCGGGCAGTTCCTCGCCGGGTCGCGCCGGATCGCGATCCCGCAGCGGCGGACCGAGGACAACGGGTGGTTCAGCGTGCTCGGGGCGGCGGAGAACAACCTCAAGAAGATCGATGTCGACTTCCCGGTCGGGAAGTTCATCGCGGTCACCGGCGTGTCGGGCTCCGGCAAGTCGACGCTCGTGAACGAGATCGTCTACAAGGCGCTCGCGAACCAGCTCTCGAAGACGCGGGTGCGGCCGGGCGCGCACAAGGCCGTCAAGGGCATCGATGTGTTCGACAAGGTGATCGAGATCGACCAGCGCCCGATCGGGCGCACGCCGCGCTCGAACCCGGCGACGTACACGGACCTCTTCACGCACATCCGCGAGCTGTACTCGCTGACGCCCGATGCGAAGGTGCGCGGCTACAAGCCTGGGCGCTTCTCGTTCAACGTGAAGGGCGGCCGCTGCGAGACGTGCAAGGGCGACGGCCAGATCAAGATCGAGATGCACTTCCTGCCCGACGTCTACGTGCCGTGCGAGACGTGCAAGGGCAAGCGCTACAACCGCGAGACGCTCGAGGTGCGCTTCAAGGGCAAGACGATCGCCGACGTGCTCGAGATGTCGGTCGAGGAGGCGCTGCAGTTCTTCTCGAAGATCCCGAAGATCCGGCGGCGCCTGCAGACGCTGCACGACGTCGGGCTCGACTACATGACGCTCGGCCAGCCGGCGACGACGCTCTCGGGCGGCGAGGCGCAGCGCGTGAAGCTCGCCTCCGAGCTCTGCAAGGTGTCGACGGGGCGCACGCTCTACATCCTCGACGAGCCGACCACGGGCCTGCACTTCGCCGACATCGAGAAGCTGCTCGAGACGCTGCAGCGGCTCGTCGACGGCGGCAACACGATGATCGTGATCGAGCACAACCTCGACGTGATCAAGCAGGCCGACTACCTCGTCGATCTCGGGCCCGAGGGCGGCGAGGCGGGCGGCGAGATCGTCGCGGTCGGCACGCCCGAGGAGGTCGCGCAGGTGTCCGAGTCGTACACGGGACGGTTCCTGCGGCGGCTGCTCGAATCGTCGACCACGAAGAAGCGCGCAGTCGCGGCGTGAACTGGCGCAGCAAGCGCCAGGTGCTCCTGCTGATCTTCGGGGTCTGTGCGCTGCTGATGGTCGCGGGCATGGCCGCCGCGTGGCACAACCGCAACAACACGACGTGCCGCGACGGCAAGCCGCCGCTCGAGCAGCGCGGCGGCATCCTGGGGCAGACGCTGTACCTCTGCCACAACGGGCAGATCGTCACGACGCCCGGCTGATGCGCGACTGGTGGCTCCGCACGCTGCTCGTGCTGCAGCGTCCGCGGCCCGTGTTCGCCGCGCTTCGCGACGACTCGCGCGAGGCTGCGGCCGACCGCTCCGAGCCCGTGCTGCTGATCGTGCTGCTCGCCGGCATGGCGATCGCGCTCGGGTCGAGCGCGGGCGCGCGCCTCGCCGACGACCGGACGTACGACGGCTTGCTGATCGCCGTCTGGGCGTTCCTCGCCGGCGCGTTCTCCGGGCTTTCCGCGTACTTCGGTCTCGGCGCCGTGCTCTTCGGCGCGGTCAAGGCGCTCGGCTCTCAGGGCTCGTACCGCCGTGCGCGGCACGTGCTCGCATTCGCCTCCGTGCCGATCGCGCTCTCGCTCGTCGTGTGGCCGGTGAAGCTCGCGCTCTACGGCGAGGACTGGTTCCGCACGGGCGGCGGCGACACGGGAACGGGCGGCGTGCTCTTCGACCTGGTCGAGCTCGCGTTCTTTCTCTGGTCGGGCGTGCTGCTCGTCGTCGGCGTGCGCACCGTGCACGGATGGACGCTCGCCCGCGCCGGCGCCGCCTGCGCGATCGCGGTGGTCGCGCCGCTCGCGGTCGTGCTGCTGCTGCGCTCGGTCTAGCTCCTACGCGGTCGCGTGATCCGCGAGCGCCTGCTCGAACAGTGAAAGCTCGTCCTCGCTCATCGCGTACGTGTGCTTCTCCTCCGGGAACGTCCCCTCGCGCACGTCGCTCGCGTAGCGCTCGACCGCGTCGGTGATCATCGGCGCGAGCTCGGCGTACTGCTTGACGAAGCGCGGCGCGTGGCCGTCGTAGAGGCCGAGCAGGTCGTGCCAGACGAGCACCTGGCCGTCGCAGGCGGCGCCGGCGCCGATGCCGATCGTCGGGATCTCGAGCAGCTCGGTGATCCGCGCGGCGACCGGCGACGGCACCGCCTCGAGCACGAGCGCGAAGCAGCCGGCGGCCTGCAGCGCGAGCGCGTCCTCGACGAGCTGCACCGCCTTCGTCCGCGCTGCGCCCCTGCGCCTTGAAGCCGCCGAGCATCGTCGCGGTCTGCGGGGTCAGGCCGATGTGGCCCATCACCGGGATGCCCGCGCCGGTCAGCGCGCGCACGCGCGGGAGCATCGTGCCCGCGCCCTCGAGCTTGACGGCGTCCGCATGGGCCTCCTTGACGAAGCGGATCGCCGTCTCGAGCGCCTGCTCGTCCGAGACCTGGTAGGAGCCGAACGGGAGGTCGGCGACGACCAGCGGGCGGTGCGCTCCTCGCGTGACCGCGCGCGTGAGGATGAGCATCTCCTCGATCGTCGCGGGCACGGTCGAGTCGTGACCGAGCACGACCATCGCCGCGGAGTCGCCGACGAGGATCAGGTCGACGCCGGCTGCGTCGGCGATGCGCGCCCGACGGGGCGTCGTAGGCGGTGATCATCACGATGCGGTCGCCGCGGCGCTTCATCTCCGCGACCTCGGGCAGCGGGAGCTTGCCGGGAGCGGGCGTGCCGGGGGCGCCCTTGCGTGGGCGGGTGGTCATCGGTGTCTCTCCTTCCCCGAGGGGGACGTTGTCGATCAGCCGCGTCGAGCCGACACGCGCTGCGATGGCGAGGGTCGGGCCGTCGAGGTCGGCGACGGCGACGTAGTCGGGCTCGACGCCCGCGGCGGTCGAGGACCGCGCGCGCCTGCGCCTCGTCGCGCGTCTCGAGCGCGCGCGGGATCGCGCGTGCCTGCTCGCGCTCGGCCGGGCTCAGCCGTGCGTTGCGCGAGGAGAGCGCGAGCCCGTCCGTCGTCGCGCACGGTGTCGACGACGCGGATCTCGACGCGGGACGTTCAGGTCGCGCACGAGCTGCTTCAGCACTGCGACCTGCTGCGCGTCCTTGCGGCCGAACCACGCGAACTGCGGCCGGACGATGTTGAAGAGCTTCAGGCAGACCGTCGCGACGCCGCGGAAGTGGCCCGGCCGGTGCTCCGACTCGAGGCCGACGGCCGCGCCCTCGGGCACGACCCACGTGGCGAACCCGGGCGGGTACATCTCCTCGGCCCGCGGCGCGAAGACGACGTCGACGCCCTCGGCTTCGGCGAGCCGCGAGCGTCGCGCTCGAGGTTGCGCGGGTACGCGGCGAGGTCGCCGTCCGTCCGAGAACTGCACGGGGTTGACGAAGACGCTCGCGACGAGCACGTCGGAATCGGCGCGCGCCGCGCGGAAGAGCGCCGTGTGGCCCGCGTGCAACGCGCCCATCGTCGGCACGAGGCCGACGACGCCGTGGCGCGGCAGGTCGAGCTCGCCGATCGACCGCGCGACGATCACGCGCGCGTCACCTCCGCGAGCGCCTCGTAGGCGGCGGCGAACTCGGACCCGCGCAGCGCTTCGCGGTGCCGTTCGACGGTCTCCCAGTCGCCGCGCGAGATCGGGCCGGTGAGCTCGAAGCCGTTCTCGATCGTGCGCGTCATCAGCGGCACGAGCGCGCGCGGGGGCGCGCCCGCCTCCTCGAACAGGTGTGACGCCGCGCGGTAGAGCGTGACGAGGAAGTTCGACGCGATCGAGGCGCCGGCGTGGTAGCTCGCGCGGTTCGCGTCGGCGAGCTCGAATGGCTGCAGGCCGAGGGTCTCGGCGAGCCAGCGGGCGCGCGCGAGTGCCTCCTCCGACTCGGCGGTGACCGCGCCCCAGGCGCCGTCGAGCTGCTCCGGCCCGCGGGCGAGCGTGAACGTCTGCAACGGGTGCACGGAGAAACGGTGCTCGTGCGGCTCGAGCGCCGCGAGCGGCGTCCCGCCCGAGACGTGCGCCACCCACGGGCCCGGCTCGATCGAGCGCGCGACCTCGGCGATCGCCCGGTCGGGGACGCAGAGGAGCCGAAGCGCGCCGTTCTCGCGCGTGCGGACGCCGCGCTCGCGCAGGCGGGCGGCGATCGCTGAGCCGGCGCGGCCGGCGCCGATCACGGTGACGTCGTCGAACATGGGGTGGCTCCAGTTCCGAAGGCGGATACCGGGCGCCGATAGCGTACTCCACGCATGCGGGTCGAGGTGGAAGGCGAGCGGCTGTTCTTCGACGTCGAGGGCGCGAAGCTGCGCCCAGCGGCCCCTGGCTCGAGGAGGTGCCGACGGTGGCGATCGTCCACACCGGCCCGGCGGCCGACCACACGCCCTACCGCGACCACGTCGGGCCGCGTGCTCGCACGGTCGGCGCAGGTGCTGTACCTCGACCTGCGCGGCTGCGGCCGCAGCGACGCGAACGACCGGCGCGGCTGGAACGTCGAGCAGTGGTCGAGCGACCTGCGCGCGCTGTTCCGGCGGCTGCACGTCGAGCGGCCGATCGTGCTCGGGCACGGCTGGGGCGCGTTTCCTGCGCTCCGCTATGCGCAGCGCTGGCCGGACGAGCTGTCGAAGCTGATCCTCGTCAACCCGACGGCACGCATTGTCGTACCGAGGATCGTCTCGCGCTTCGACGAGCTCGGCGGTGCGGCGGCCGGCGAGGCGGCGCACAACTTCTTCGAGCGTCCGAGCGAGCAGACGATCGGCACATACATGCACGAGTGCTTCTGGGTGCTGATCCCGTCGATCGACGCCGTCGGCGTGATGGTCTCGCCGATCTGGAACTTCGAGCTGGCCGTGCACTGGGTCGACAACGAGGCGCGCACGCTCGACCTGCGCCCGGGCCTCGCGTCGATCAAGGCGCCGACCTACGTCTTCGCCGGCACCGACGACGCGCAATACCCGGCCGCGTCGATCGAGGAGGTCGTGGCAGGCATTCCAGGCGCGAATGCGGTCTGGTTCGACGGCGCGCGCCACTCGGTGTTCCGCGACGCGCCGCAGTCGCTGGCGCTTGTCCACGAGGTCGTCGCCTCGTGAAGCTGGACGTGGGCGGCACGCTGCTCTTCTTCGACGTGGAGGGCACGTTGCTCGAGCGCGGCGAGACGGACTGGCGCACCCGGCCGACCGTCGTGCTCCTGCATCCCGGTCCGGGCGTCGACCACTCGGTGTACAAGGACCTGATCGGCCCGACGCTCGCCGAGGTCGCCCAGGTCGTCTACATCGACCAGCGCGGCGACGGCCGCAGCGACCGCTCGAACGCGTCGCGCTGGAACCTCGAGACGTGGGCCGGCGACCTGCACGAGCTGCTCGGTGCATTGGAGATCGAGCACCCCATTCTGCTCGGCAGCTCGACCGGCGCGCTGGTCGCGCTGCACTACACGTGGCGCCACCCGGAGCGCGCGGCGAAGCTCGTGCTGATCAGCGCGGTCGCCCGGTACGTGCACGCGCGCTCGATCGCGGTCTTCGACAGGCTCGGCGGCCCCGCCGCGGGCGAGGTCGCGGCTGCCTACTTCGCCGACCCGAACGAGACCACGCTCGCGCAGTACCTGCAGGTGTGCCTGCCGCTCTACTCGCGCGAGGGCTTCGACCCCGACGTCGTGGCGCGCATGCGCATGAACCCGGAGGTGACGGCGCATTGGGACCGCACCGAGTCGACGCGCATCGACATGCGCGAGGCGGCGGCGTCCGTGCGCTGCCCGGTGCTGCTGCTCGCCGGCGAGGACGACCCGTCCGCCACGATCGGCGGCGTCGAGGAGCTCGCGGGGGCGTTCCCGCCGGGGCTCGTCGAGTTCAGGCGCTACGCCGGAGCCCGGCACGGCGTGGTGCGTGACGAGCCCCTCGCGCTGGAGGACATCCGGCGCTTCGTCGCCGCCTGAGCGATCCGTCCGCACGGGACGCGAAGATGGCCCCTTGGTAGGGTTGTCCAGGTGCCGATCTACGAATACGTCTGCATGAGCTGCGAGTCCCACTTCGAGGAGCTGGTGGGCATGTCGGATCCCGATCCGAGCTGCCCCGACTGCGGCAACGAGAAGGTGGCCAAGCAGTTCAGCACGTTCGCAGCGCACGGCATCGTCGGGCAGCCCTCCTTCGGTGGAGGCGGCTGCTGCGGCGGTGGTTGTGGAAGCTGCGGCTGAGCTCTCGCTGATCGCCTACGGCGACATGGTCGCCGGCTGCCGCCGCTGCGCGCTCGCGCAGACGCGCACGCAGGTCGTCTTCGGCTCCGGCTCTCCCGACGCCGACCTGATGTTCGTCGGCGAGGCGCCGGGCTTCCACGAGGACAAGCAGGGCGTGCCGTTCGTCGGCGCCGCCGGCCAGCTGCTCGGCAAGCTGCTCGGCGGGATCGGGTTGACGCGCGAGGACGTCTATCGTGGCCAACGTCTTGAAATGCCTGAGATACAACGCCATGGTTCAGCTCGGCGACGGCAGTTGGGCTCGGATCGGACGCCTCGTGCGCGATCGTTACGACGGCACCGTGATGTCCGTCAGCGCGGACGGTCACATCGAACCGCGTCGCGTCACTGGATGGCATGCGACGCCTCTGGGCGGCCGCCGCGTCTTCCGACTCAGCTTCGCGAGTGCGAAGCCGAACTCGAACCGTGAGGCGAACATCCAGCTCACGGGTGACCATCCCGTTTTGACCGAGCGTGGCTTCATACCGGTCGAGGAACTGGTGGACGGCGATCGCATCGCTACTGGTCACGGCTTCTCCGACTTGGCGTACGACGTCCTTTGCGGGACGCTCCTCGGAGACGGATCGATCAACGCCGGGTCCTCGCATTTTCAGCTGGCTCATTCGTCACGGCAGGAGGCCTACGCTCGTTGGAAGGCCGAGTTGCTGGCAGAGCTCGAACCGTCTGTCTCCATGCTCGACGTCGCGGCGGTTGCTGGAGGTTCACGAGCCTATGGCGCGGTCCACGTCCGCACCCGGGCCTCTCGAGCGCTTCGGACGCTGCGGGACGCGTTCTACGACGATCGGAAGCGCGTTCCGTTGTGGCTCGCGGAACAAATGAACGATCGAATGCTCGCGATCTGGTTTCATGGATGACGGCTACATGCGCCACCGTGTCAATCGGCGCTCGCGTGCCGAGATCGCAACGAACGGGTTCGACTACGGTGACCTCCAAACCCTCCTTGTTGCCTTGAGTCGCTTGGGATTGCCCGCGAAGACATCGCGCGGGCGGATCTACTTCGATGCAGAGACAAGTCGGCTGCTGTCGGAACGAATAGCTCCGTACACGCCTCCGTCGATGCGTTACAAGCTCCACCCCGAGGTGGCCGAGTCGATTCCGTTCGATCCGGCGCTGTTCGAGCCCGGCCCGCCGAGGGTCCTCTATGACACGGCCGACGTCGATCGACGTGACGGACGAAGCACGGAGTGACGTGACGTTCTTCTGCATCGATGTCGACGAGAACCACAACTTCGTGACGGCTGGCGGCGTCGTCCACAACTGCCGCCCTCCCGGCAACCGCGACCCGCTGCCGGACGAGATCCAGGCCTGCGAGAGCCACCTCTTCCGGCAGATCGAGCTGATCCAGCCGAAGCTCGTCGCGACGCTCGGCAACTTCGCGACGAAGCTCCTCTCCGGCAAGCAGGCGGGGATCACCCAGGTGCACGGCCGGCCGCAGCAGGTGGTGCTCGGCGGGAACGCCGTCACGCTCTATCCGATCTTCCACCCGGCGGCCGCGCTCTACACGCCGCGGATGCTGCAGGTGCTGCAGGAGGACTTCGGCCGCATCCCGGAGCTGCTCGGTCGCGCGGTCGAGCCGCCGCCCCCGCCCGTGCCGCTCCACGTGCCCGAGCCGGCGGTCGAGCAGCCGGTGCAGCTCGGCCTGTTCTAAAGGTCACGTCGGTGCAGGTGGTGACTGAATCTCCCCAGGAGACGGAGCGGCTCGCCGCCCGCCTCGCGGCACGGCTCCGGCCCGGCGACGTCGTCTCCGTCTCCGGCGACCTCGGCTCCGGGAAGACGACCTTCGTCCGTGGCGCCGCCCGCGCGCTCGGCGTGCGCGAGCCCGTCTCGAGCCCGACCTTCACGATCGGCCACCGCTACGAGGCGCCCGTGCCGGTCGCGCACCTCGACCTCTACCGGCTCGCCGGGATCGACCCGGAGGAGTGGGCCGACCTGGAGCCGTACTTCGACGGGACGATCGCCTTCGTAGAATGGCCCGAGCACGGGGGCGAGTGGCTTCCGGCCACCCGCGCGGCCGTTACGCTCACTCACGTCGACGAGAACCGGCGGCAGGTGAGCATCGAAAGTGACGACGATCTTGGCCTTTGACACCGCGACGTCCTTCGGGGCGGTCTGCGCGCTGACGCCCGGCCGGCGGGCGCACGCCGAGCGGGCAGGCGACCTCCTAGCTGCGGTCGACAGCCTGGTCGACGACCCGGCCGCGATCGAGGCGATCGTCGTCGGCCGCGGCCCCGGCAGCTTCACGAGCATCCGGATCGGGCTCGCGATCGCCCGCTCGCTCTCGATGACGCTCGGTGTGCCGGTGGCCGGCGCGTCCACGCTCGACGCCTACGCCGGCGGCACGCCGGTCGTCGACGCTCGCCGCGGCGAGGTGTTCGCGCCCGGCCCTCGCGTCTGCAGGCCGGAGGAGCTCGACGTCGCGGGCCACACCCTCGTCGGCGACGGCGCGATCCTCTATCGCGAGCTGTTCGAGGCGCGCGGGGCCACGGTCCCGCCGGACGACGATCCGGTGCACCGGCCCGACCCGCTGCTGCTCGTCGAGCGCGCCGGCGACTTCGGCGACGCCGCCGCGGTCGAGCCGCTCTACGTCCGCGACCCCGACGCGAAGCCGAGCGCATGACCGCCGTCGCGATCGAGATCCGCATCCTCGGCCTGATCGACATCGACGCGATCGAGGAGATCGAGCAGCAGGCGTACCCGACTCCCTGGTCGCGCTCGATGTTCGCCTCCGAGCTCGCGAAGCCGACCTCGATCTGCCTCGGCGCGTTCGAGGGCCCGGACATCGTCGGGTACGTGATCAACTCGCGCTACGTCGACGCGTGGCACGTGATGAACGTCGCGGTGCACCCGGACCACCAGCGCCGCGGCATCGCGACCGCTCTGTTCGAGCGGCTGTTCGAGCTGACGCGCGGCGACGAGCGGCGCGGCTACACGCTCGAGGTGCGCGTTTCGAACGAGGACGCGATCAGGCTCTACGAGAAGCTCGGCTTCGAGTCGAGAGGCATCCGCCGGGGCTACTACACGGACAACCGGGAGGACGCGTTGATCATGTGGAGAGATGCCGGCCATTCCGCTTTGCGGAATGGCTAGTCGACGGGACGGGCTGCCACCGCTCCTGTATCAGCGCGAACGATTGCGTTGGCCCTCTGCTTGCCGATAAGCCGTCCGGGAATCCCAGACCTCCGCTCATGCACATCCGCCGTGATCGCCAGCACGCAGTCAGCATCCAGCCAACCGCACGGCGATACTGCAACGAAAGTGCTCCAATTCACGCCACCTAGCCATTTCGCCTAAGCGAAATGGCAATTCTCGGGATCGAGACGTCGTGCGACGAGACCGCGGCGGCGCTCGTCACGGACGACGGCAGATCGTCAGCAACGTGGTCGCCTCGCAGGCCGACCTGCACGCGAAGTACGGGGGTGTCGTGCCCGAGATTGCGAGCAGGCGCCACCTGGATCTGATCGTCCCCGTGCTCGAGGAGGCACTGACAGAGGAACCGACCGCGATCGCCGTCACGGCCCGCCCAGGGCTGATCGGCGCGCTCCTCGTCGGCGTGTCGGCGGCGAAGGCGCTCGCCTGGGCGCGGCGGCTGCCGCTGATCCCGGTCGACCATCTGCACGGCCACGTCGCCTCGCTCTACCTGCAGCCGCTCGACCTCGCAGCCGCCGTTCATCTGCCTGCTCGCGAGCGGGGGGCACACGATGCTGCTCGACGTGCGCGAGCGTGCCGGATACACGGTGCTCGGGACGACCCTCGACGACGCGGCTGGCGAGGCGTTCGACAAGGGCGCGCGCCTGCTCGGGCTCGGCTACCCGGGCGGGCGCGAGATCGACCGGCTCGCCGCGCGAGGGCGACCCGACCGCCTACGACTTCCCGGTCGCCCGCGTCCCGGGCCTCGACTTCTCCTTCTCCGGCCTGAAGACCGCGCTCCTCTACAAGGTGCGCGAGCTGTCGCGCCGAGGAGCTCGACGGCGCGCCGCGCCGACCTGGCGGCGAGCTACCAGCGGGCGATCGTCCGGGCGCTCGTCGAGCGGCTCGAGGCGGCCGGAGGCGACCGGATCGCCGTCGTCGGCGGGGTCGCGGCCAACTCCGAGCTCCGTGCGGCGCTGCCCGAGGCCGCGCTCGCCCCACTGCCGCTCTGCACCGACAACGCCGCGATGATCGCCTCGGCGGCGCCGCTACATCCGGCCCGTCCCGTACCCCGACTACCTTTCCCTGGATGCGCGTGCCACGGCGTAGCGCCTTCCTGCTCGCAGCTCGCGATCCTGGCGGCCGGCGCTCGTCGCGACCATGGTCGCGCGCGGCGGTCGCGACGTGTCGACCGCGCAGCAGGCGGTCAGCTGGCGCGGGCTCGTCGGCGAGCCGCGCGCGCCGGTTCCGTCGGGACAGCGGATGATCGTCGTCCTGCACACGCCGTCGGTCGCGCAGCGGCTCGCGAAGGTGCGCTTCGCGACCGAGGCGCAGGAGCGCTCGTGGACGACGCAGGCGTTCGCGGCGCAGCAGCAGGTCCTGACGACGCTCGCGGCGCAGGGGATCACCGTCCGGCCCGACTTCAGCTACTCGCGCGTGCTCGACGGCTTCGCCGCGCCGCTCGACCCGCGCGCGGTCTCGCTGCTCGAGCACCTGCCGGAGGTCGCAGGCATCTACCCGGTGCGCGCCACGTATCCGTCGTCGGTGTCCGAGTCGCTGCTCTCGACGCGCGCGTTCGACTCGGCGAGCGGCCACCGGCCCGACATCGAGCTGCCCGGCTACGACGGCCGCGGCGTGACGATCGCGCTGCTCGACACCGGCGTCGATCTCACGCACCCGTACCTGCGCGGTCGGATCCTGACCGGGCTCGACCTCGTCGACAAGGGCGACGACGCAACGGCGCGCTCGAACCCACAGGACGCCTCGCAGGTCGAGCACCACGGCACCGAGCTCGCCGGGCTGCTCGTCGGCGCGGGCGGCCCCGCCGGCCTGCACGGCGTCGCGCCCGAGGCGACCGTGCTTCCGATCCGCGTCGCGGGCTGGCAGACGGCGGCCGACGGGAAGAACCTCGTCTACGGCCGCAGCGACCAGCTGATCGCCGGCCTCGACCGTGCGGTCGACCCGAACGGCGACGGCGACGACACACGACGCGGTGCGCGTCGCGCTGGTCGGCGTCACCGAGCCGTACGCCGCGTTCACGCAGGGGCCGGAGGCGATCGCCGTCCAGGGTGCGCTCGACCTGAACACGCTCGTCGTCACGCCCTGCGGGGAACGACGGCAACGCCGGCCCGACGTTCGGCTCGGTCGCAGGGCCTGCCGGAGCGCCCGGCAGCGCTGGCCGTCGGCGCGACCGACGCGCGCAGCGTGCAGCCGCGCGTCCGCGTCGTGCTGCGCCGCGGGCTCGAACGTGATCCTCGATCGCGACCTGCCGCTGCTCGGCGCCGGTCGCACCGTCCCATTCGCTGACCTTGCGCGTGACGACGCCGCGCGCGACGAGCGAGGTCGCAGGAGCCTCGTCGGTCGACTTCTTCGACAAGCGCGGCTTCAGCCTCGTCGCGGGCCGTGCGGTGCTCGTGCCGGTCGGCGACGACCCGCAGGCAGGCTGCGCTCGCCGCGGCGCGCGCAGGCGCGGCCGCGGTCGTTCTCTACGGCGGAGTCGCTGCCGCCCGGCTCACTGCACGTCGAGCGATGAACAGACCGCGCCCGTGGTCGTCGTGCCGGCGGCGGCCGCCGTGCAGCTGCTCGCCGCGCAACGCGCGGGGCTGGACGTCGGGATCGCGCTCGGCGCGCGCAAGGACGTCGCCAACCCCGAGCGTGGCTTCGTCGCCGGCTTCTCGTCGCGCGGGCTCGCGTTCGACGGCGCGGTCAAGCCGAACGTCGCCGCGCCCGGCGTCGCGCTCGCCACCTCCGAGCCGGGCCTCGCGAGCGACGGCTCGGCGCTCTACGGCACGGTCAACGGCACGAGCGCAGCGGCCGCGACCGTCGCCGGCGGCGCCGCGCTGCTCGCACAGATGCGGCCCGACGTCGACGGCCACACGCTGAACAGCCTGCTCGTCGGCTACGCGGCGCGCGGCGGCGCACCCGCGGTCGACATCGGCGCCGGCACGTTCCGGCTCGGCACGTCCGCCGTCGGTGAGGTCGCGGCGCAGCCCTCGACGCTCGGCTTCGGGATCTGGGGCGGGCCGCGCTGGCACGCGACGCGCACACTCGTCGTGCGCAACGTCTCGACGCGTCGGCTGCAGCTGTCGATCAGCGCGCTCTCGGACGGCGAGTCCGAGGCGCTCGGCTTCAAGGTGGTTCCGGACCGACTCGTGCTGCGTACCGGCCGGGCGGCGCGCGTGAAGGTCACGGTGACGGCTCCGGCTGCGGGGCGCACGCACATCGCCACCGGCGTGATCCAGATCGCGCCGGCGGGGAGCGAGCGGCTGCGCGTGCCGTGGGCGCTCTCGTTCAAGCGCTACTCCGCGAACCTGATCCCGCGCGCCACGATCAGCGAGCCGTCGTTCAAGCCGTCCGACACGAGCCCCGCCGTGCTGACGGTGCAGGCCGGCAACCTCGTCCGCGACGACGGCTTGCAGATCCAGCCCGTCTCACGCCTCGACGTCCTGCTCTACACCGCGTCGGGCCGCTTCGTGGGCGTCATGGCGCGCCTGCGCAACCTCCTGCCCGGCTCGTACAGCTTCGGGATCACCGGCCGCGGGCCGACGAGCGTGCGCCTGACTCCCGGCGAATACGAGCTCCGGCTCGCCGCCTGGCCGACGCTGCCGCTCGACGCGAAACCGAGCAGAGCGCAGGTCGACTTCCGGATCGAGTAGATTCCGGCCGCGATGGCCACTGCGGCCCCCGAGTCTCATCTCCGCGAGAACCCGTTCGAGCTCGCGCAGCAGCAACTCCAGAGTGTCGCCGACACGTTCGGGATAGACGACCGGCTCATCGAGGTGCTGAAGAAGTGCAAGAAAGCGGTCGAGGTCTCGATCCCCACGTCGATGGACGACGGCTCCGTGCGCGCCTTCGCCGGCTACCGCGTCACGCACAACATCGCGCGCGGCCCGTCGAAGGGCGGCATCCGCTACCACCCGGACGTCACGCTCGACGAGGTCAAGGCGCTCGCGATGTGGATGACGTGGAAGTGCTCGCTGATGGGCCTGCCGTTCGGCGGCGCGAAGGGCGGGGTGATCTGCGACCCGAAGCAGATGTCGACACGCGAGCTCGAGCGCATGACGCGCCGCTTCACCTCCGAGATCATCAACGAGATCGGTCCCGAGAAGGACATCCCCGCGCCGGACGTCGGCACCAACGCGCAGACGATGGCCTGGATCTTCGACACGTACTCGATGAACAAGGGGCACTCCGTGCTCGGCGTCGTCACGGGCAAGCCGCTCACGATCGGCGGCTCGCTCGGCCGGCAGGAGGCGACCGCGCGCGGCGCCACGTTCTGCCTGCGCTCCGCGCTCGGGACGCGCAACCAGTCGATCCAGGGGTTGCGGGTCGCCGTGCAGGGCTTCGGCAACGTCGGCGCGTACTTCGCGAAGTTCATCGCCGAGCAGGGCGCGAACGTCGTCGCGATCTCCGACTCGCGCGGCGGGATCTACAACCCGAACGGCATCGACATCGCGGCCGCGTTCGCGCACAAGCGCGGCGGCGGCACTCTCGCCGAGCATGAAGGGCGGCGAGCGCATCACCAACGAGGAGCTGATCGCGGTCGAGTGCGACGTGTTCGCGCCGTGCGCGCTCGAGCAGGTCGTGACGGAGGACAACGCCGACACCGTGAGGGCGAAGGTGATCATCGAGTGCGCGAACGGCCCGGTCACCCCGGCCGCCGACTCGATCCTCGAGGAGAACGGCGTACTCGTCATCCCGGACGTGCTCGCGAACGCCGGCGGTGTCGTCGTCTCCTACTTCGAGTGGGTGCAGGGTCTCCAGGAGTACTTCTGGAAGGAAGACGAGGTGAACGAGCGCCTGAACAAGATCATCACGCGCGCGTTCGACGAGACCTGGGCGACCTACGAGGGACGCGGGATCACGATGCGCACCGCCGCCTACGGCCTCGCCGTGCAGCGGGTCGCCGAGGCCACCGTCACCCGCGGGATCTATCCCTAGACGATCGATTTCTGACTCGTGTGCCGGCTCCAGTCGGGAATCGATCATCTGTCGTCGTCTATGTGGGCCGCGGGTGCTCGCTCTGCGAGCGGGCGCTCGAACAGCTCGAGCGGCTCGACGTCCCGCACGAGACCGTCGACATCACCGGCGACCCGGAGCTGGAGGCGCGCTACCGGGAATGGCTGCCGGTCGTGGAAATCGACGGGGAACGTGCATTCGTCTACTACGTGGACGAGGCCGCGCTCCTGCGCAAGCTCGGCCGCTGACCTGGTCAATATGTGTCACAAACGTCGAAGTTTGTGACAACCGAACGGTCGAGTTGAAGCGTTCGGCACAATGCGCTCGTGACAGCTCAAGCTCCCGTCCCCGGCGCCGCGCCCGATCGCCTCACCGTCGGCGTCGCCGCCCGCCTCTCGCGCTACCTGCAGGTCCTGACGCAGGCCAAGAAGATGGGCAAGGAGCGCATCTCCTCCCAGGAGATCGCCGACTACACGAACATCAACGCGACCCAGATCCGGCGCGATCTCTCGAACTTCGGCAAGTTCGGCAAGCGCGGCGTCGGCTACTCGATCGACTCGCTGCTGAGCGAGATCCGGAAGATCCTGCGCACGCAGGGCCAGCACAACATCGCGCTCGTCGGCGCCGGCCGTCTCGGCCAGGCGATCGCGAGCTCGGCGATCTTCGCGGAGCACGGGATCAACATCGCGGCCGTCTTCGACTCGAGCCCGCAGATGATCGGCGGCAACATCGGCGGAGCGCTCGTCGAGGACGAGCGGCGGCTGAAGGACGTCGTGCGCGACAAGAACATCGTCGTCGGAGTGCTCGCAGTTCCCGCGGGAGCCGCGCAGAAGGTCGCGGACGACCTCGTCGACGCCGGCGTGCGGATCATCTTCAACTACTCCGAAGCGCTGCTCGACGTGCCGAACGACGTCACCGTGCACACCTCGAACCCCGCGGTCGAGCTTCTGCACGCGCTCTATTTCCACCTGACCTAGCCGCACCGGGCATCGTCGGAGCGTTAGCGTGCTTCGGGTGCGGATCCTGCTCTGGCACGGCTACCTGCTCGCCGGCACCGGGTCGAACGTCTACAGCCGCGCGCTCGCGCGCGAGTGGAGCAACGCCGGACACGAGGTGGTCGTCGTCTCGCAGGAGCGTGAGCCCGAGCAGTACGACCTCGGCTCGGCGCAGACGATCGCGGTCGACCTGCCCGGCCGGCTGCTGCCCGTCTTCGTCATGGACCGGTACGCGGGCCTCGAGCCGAAGTTCCTGCAGGACTTCACCGACGGCGAGAAGCGCGCGTACGTCGACGCGAACGCGGCGGCGCTGCGTGAGCTGCTGCCCGCAGACGTGGTGTTCACGAACCACGTGCTGATGGGCGGGCCGGTCGGCGCCGCGACGGGCGTCCCGTTCCGCGTCAAGGCGCACGGCTCGGAGCTCGAGTACTCGATACGCGGGCGGCCCGAGCTCGCGGCGTGGGGGAGGGAGGCGCTCGCCCACGCCGAGGCGACCTTCGTCGGCTCGCACCACATCCGCGTCCGTGCTGCAGGACGTCGTCGGCCAGGTCGACCGCGTCTTCGAGGTGCCGCCCGGCGTCGACGTCGACGAGTTCACGCTCGAAGACCGCGCGGCCGCGTTCGCCGGCCTGGTCGCCGAGGCGGAGAACGACCCGCCGAACGACGGCAACGAGCGCCTGCCCGACGACGGCAACGCCGCGCGGCTCGAGGAGTTCCTGCGCGACGACGAGCCGACGGTCGTCTACTTCGGGAAGCTGATCGAGCAGAAGGGCGTCCAGGTGCTGCTCGAGGCGATGCGCGACGTGGACGCGCGCCTCGTCGTCGTCGGCTTCGGTCCGTACCGCGCGGCGCTCGAGGCGATGGCGCCGCCGCGCACGCTCTTCACCGGCCCGCTCGAGCACCGACACCTGGTGCACCTGTTGCCGCTCGCCGACGTGACCGTCGTGCCGTCGATCTTCCCCGAGGCGTTCGGCATGGTCGCCGCCGAGGCCGCGGCCGCCGGCTCGCCGCCGCTCGTCGCGCGGCACTCGGGGCTCGCCGAGGTCGCTGCCGGGCTGGAGGAGGAGTACCCCGAGCGCGTTCGCCACCTCGCGTCGTTCGAGAACGGCGACGCGGCCGACCTCGCGCGCAAGCTGCGCGAGCTGCTCGCGCTCCCGGCGGCTGAGCGCGACGCGTTGCGTCACGCCGCGCGCAAGGCGGTCGTCGATCGCTGGTCGTGGGCGAGCGTGGCCGAGCGCCTGCTCGCCCCGGTTTGATCGCAGGCTACGCTCCCAGGGGTGGGCGACGAACAGAAGATCTCCTGGCAGGAGCTCCTGCAGAGCTCCCGCGCCGAGTTCGACGCCGGCACCGACTTCACCGTCGCCGTCGAGGAGGAGTTCGCGCTCCTCGACCCGACGACGCTCGAGCTGACCGACCGCTTCGAGGAGCTCTACGCAGCGGCGATCGAGACCGACCTCGCGCCGCAACGTCGTCGGCGAGCTGATCGCCTCCGAGATCGAGGTACGCACCGGCCGCTGCGAGAGTTTCGGCGAAGCCGCAGCCGCGATGCAGGAGCGGCGCCTGCAGATCTACACGCTCGCGCGCGAGCTGCACCTCAAGCTCGGCGGCACCGGCACGCATCCCTGGAGCCGCTGGCAGGACCAGCGCATCATCGACACGCCGCACTACCGCCGCAACGACGAGATCCTCCGATACGTCGTGTGGCGCAACAACACGTTCGGCCTGCACGTGCACGTCGGGATCGCAGGCGCCGACCGCGCGATCGCCGTGCACGACGCGCTACGCAACTTCCTGCCGGAGATCCTCGCGCTCTCCGCGAGCTCGCCGTTCGTCGAATCAGTCAACTCGGGACTGCACTCCGCGCGCACGGAGGTCTTCACGCGCATGTTCCCGCGCTGCGGCATCCCCGACGCGTACGGCTCGTGGCAGGGGTGGGAGGACTACGTGTCGTTCCTCTACCGCACCGGCTCGGTGACCGAGCACACGCAGATCTGGTGGAGCGTGCGCCCGCACCTCGCGTACCCGACGGTCGAGATTCGCATCGCCGACGGGCAGCCCGACTCGGCAGAGGCGCAGTCGCTCGCCGCGTTCGCGTATGCGCTCGCCGTTCGTTGCGCGCGCGCGTTCGACGAAGGCGAGCGCCTGCCCGACTGGCCGCACCGGCTGCTCGAGGAGAACATGTGGCGTGCGATCCGCTACGGCCTCTCCGGCGAGCTGCTCGACCTCGAGCGCGGCGAGACGGTCCCCGCGCGGCGCAGGCTCGAGGACCTGCTCGAGTGGGTCGCACCCGTCGCGGACGAGATCGGCGCAGCGCCGTACCTCGCGCTCCCGGAGCGCAACGCCGCCGAGCGCCAGATCGCGCGCTTCCAGGAGGGGGCGAGCCTGCAGGAGATCTACGCGGAGCAGGTGCAGGCCGGCGAGCCGGCGGGGACCCGGACCGATGGCTGACGACGAGGAACAGGCCCGCCCGACGTCGACATCGAGGCGCTCCAGCAGCAGCTGGCCGGCTTCCAGGTGGAGCAGTTCGTGCTCTCCGCCGCCTCGACACTCGCAAGCCTCGCGTTCGCCAAGCTCGAGCGCGAGGACCTCCCTCAGGCGAAGAAGGCGATCGACGCCCTGGCGGCCCTGGCGCCGCACGTCGAGGGCGCTGTTGCGGGCGACATCCGCATGGCGCTGACGAATCTGCAGGTCGCGTACGCCGAAGCGGCCGCTCAATAGCGCCCTTGTGATACATAATCGCCCGCGCCGAACCCCTCGGCGCTTGACTTTGTGAGGGAGCGAAACCGATGGATTGGTTCATGCATCATGCCGTGCTCCTCGCCCTCGTCGGTGCCGGCGTTGCGGTTGGATACGGGCTCTACCTGACCTGGTGGCTGTTGCAGCAGCCCGCCGGGAACGAGCGCATGCAGGAGATCGCGCGCGCCGTCCAGGAGGGGGCTGCGGCCTACCTGAAGAAGCAGTACACCGCGATCGCGATCGTCGCGATCGTGCCGTTTCTGCTACTCGGCGTCTACAACAAGCTCGGCTGGGGGACGGCGTTCGGCTTCCTGATCGGCGCGCTGCTCTCGGCAGCCGCCGGCTTCATCGGCATGAACGTCGCGGTGCGCTCGAACGTGCGCACCGCGGAGGCGGCCCGCAACGGGCTGAAGCCCGCTCTCAACGTCGCGTTCCGAGCCGGGTCGGTGACCGGCCTGCTCGTCGTCGGCCTCGGCCTCGCCGGCGTCGCCGGGTACTACTGGTTCCTCACGGCCGCGCTCGGCAACACTCCGACGTCCGCGATCGACGACCTCATCGGGCTCGCGTTCGGCGGCTCCCTCATCTCGGTGTTCGCGCGTCTCGGCGGCGGCATCTTCACCAAGGCGGCCGACGTCGGCGCCGACCTCGTCGGCAAGATCGAGGCGGGCATCCCCGAGGACGACCCGCGCAACGCCGCGGTGATCGCGGACAACGTCGGCGACAACGTCGGCGACTGCGCCGGCATGGCGGCCGACCTGTTCGAGACGTACGCCGTCACCGCGGTCGCGGTGATGCTGCTCGGCACCGCCTTCCCGGACGCGAAGCTGTACCTCTATCCGCTCGCGATCGGCGGCATCTCCGCGATCGCGTCGGTGATCGGCACCTTCTTCGCGCGGCTCGGGCACGGGCCGAACGCGGTCATCAACGCGCTCTACAAGGCGGTGCTCGTCGCGACGGTCCTGTCGGCGCTCGGGATTCATCCCGATCACGATGGCGTTCGACAACGGCAAGTACAACTTCACCGACCTCTACGTCTCTGCGGTGGTCGGCCTGATCGTGACCTTCCTCCTCGTGGCCATCACCGAGTACTACACGGGCACCCGTTGGAACCCGGTGAAGATGATCGCCCGCGCGTCGCAGACGGGACACGCGACGAACATCATCGAGGGCCTCGCCGTCGGCATGCAGGCGACGGCGGCGCCGGTGCTCGTGATCGTCGCAGGCATCCTCGTCGCGCAGCACTTCGCGGGCCTGTTCGGGATCGGCGTCGCAGTGATGGCGCAGCTCTCGATGACGGGCCTGATCGTCGCGCTCGACGCGTACGGGCCGGTGACCGACAACGCGGGCGGCATCGCCGAGATGGCGGACCTGCCCGAAGGGGTGCGCGCGATCACCGACCCGCTCGACGCGGTCGGCAACACGACCAAGGCCGTCACGAAGGGGTACGCGATCGGCTCGGCCGCGCTGGCCGCGCTCGTCCTGTTCGACTCGTACACGACCGGTCTGCACGACCAGGCCAAGGCCGGCTCGGGTCTCGCGAACATCGGGTTCTCGCTCTCCGACCCGTGGGTGATCGCAGGGCTCTTCATCGGCGGCCTCATGCCGTTCCTGTTCGCGTCGCTCGCGATGCAGGCGGTCGGTCGCGTCGGCGGCGAGGTCGTGCAGGAGGTGCGCCGCCAGTTCCGCGAGCACCCGGGGATCATGGACTACACCGAGCGGCCGGACTACAGCCGCGCGGTCGGCATCGTCACCGCCTCGGCGATCAGGTCGATGCTCGCGCCGGCGCTGATCCCGATCGGCTTCCCGATCGTCGTCGGGCTGATCAGCGCAAAGATGCTCGGCGGCCTGCTGATCGGCACGATCGTCACGGGCCTGTTCCTCGCGATCGCGATGACCTCGGGCGGCGGCGCGTGGGACAACGCGAAGAAGTCGATCGAGGACGGCGCCTACGGGGGCAAGGGCTCCGAGGCGCACGCCGCGTCGGTCACCGGCGACACCGTCGGCGACCCGTACAAGGACACAGCAGGCCCCGCGATCAACCCGATGATCAAGATCGCGAACATCGTCGCGATCCTGATCATCCCGCTGCTCGTCTCGGTCCACGGCTAGAAGGTCTCCCGGTTCTCCGGCGCGGGGCGCCGAAGCTGCGTCCCGCGCCGAAAACTGGTCTTGTCGAGGAATCAATATCCGGCTAGGATCCGCGCGGCGGCAGGCCGTTGGGGCCTGCGCGCGGGTCTAGGAGGGTACAACTTGAGAGGTTTTCTGAGGCCGCGGGCTGCGGTCATCGGCATGCTCGCGATCGTGGCTGCGGCGATCGTGGTGCTGCCGGCCGCGAGCGGGGGAGATCCCGAAGATGTCGCGGCGTTGTCGGCGAACTTCCACGGGAAGTCCGACAACGGCGTCTACATCGTTCGGCTGTCCGACCTGCCGGCCGTCGACTACGACGGTGGGATCGCAGGCTACGCCGCGACGAAGCCGAAGCACGGGTCGAAGATCGACCCGAACGCGGCGGACGTGCAGAAGTACGTCGGCTACCTGAAGAACCGCCACGATGCGTCGCTCGGACGCGTCGGCGGCGGGAACAAGCTCTACGACTACTCGTACTCCGTCAACGGCTACGCGGCGAAGCTGTCGTACCGCCAGGCGGTCGAGCTCGCCGCGGAGGACGGCGTCGTCTCGGTCGAGCCGGACCTCGTCCAGCACGCCGACACGATCTCGTCGCCGGCGTTCCTCGGTCTGTCGCAGAAGGGCGGCACCTGGGGATCAGCTCGGCGGCGTCAAGAACGCGGGTGAGGGCCTGATCGTCGGCGTCATCGACACCGGCATCTGGCCGGAGAACCCCGAGTTCTCGGACCGCACGGGCGCCGGTCCGAATGGCCAGGCCGGGAAGCTGGACTACAAGCAGATCCCGGGCTGGCACGGCAAGTGCGTCCCCGGCGAGGGCTTCAACGCCTCGATGTGCAACCAGAAGCTCATCGGCGCGCAGTACTTCGTCGCGGGCCACGGCGGGCCGGACTCGATCATCCCGGAGGAGTTCCTCTCGCCGCGTGACTTCGACGGTCACGGCTCGCACACCGCGAGCACGGCGGCCGGCGACAACGACACGCAGGTGACGGGCCCCGGCCTGCCGCAGGCGCTGCTCGGCAAGGTCAGCGGCATGGCGCCGCGTGCGCGCATCGCCGCGTACAAGATCTGCTGGGAGAAGCCGGACCACTCGCAGGTCGATTGCTTCACCTCCGACGCGGTTGCCGCGATCGACCAGGCCGTCGCCGACGGTGTCGACGCGATCAACTACTCCGTTGGCGGCACGGCGACGAACTTCCTCAACGCCGTGGAGGTCGCCTGGCTGTTCGCCGAGGACGCGGGCGTCTTCGTCGCCAACTCGGCCGGCAACGACGGCCCGACGGCCTCGACGGTCGCGCACCCGAGCCCGTGGATCACGACGGTTGCCGCCTCGCACGATACGCGTTCGAGCACGATCACGCTCGGCAACGGCGCGACCTTCACCGGCACCTCGATCGTCCCGGGTGTCGCCGCGCTAACGCCGGTCGTCCTCTCGACGAACGCGGGCCTGCGCGGGCGCCGACCCGACAAGGTCGCGCCAGTGCTTCTCGAAGGCAGGGAACGGCGGCGTTGCCGTCCTCGACCCGGCCAAGGTCGCGGGCAAGATCGTCGTCTGTGACCGAGGCGTCACCGTCGCGGGCACCGCCGACGAACGCGCGTGTCGACAAGCCGGCCGCGGTCGCGGAGGCCGGCGGCGTCGGCACGATCATCGCGAACATCCTCCCGAACGCCGGGCAGGTGGCCGATGTGCATGTCGCGCCGGCCACGCACGTCGACGACGTGACGGGCAATGCGATCAAGGCGTACGTCAACGGCACCGCGTCCCCAACGGCGAAGTTCACCGACGGGAGGCCGGTCACGCCGGTGACGGCTCCGAGCATCGCGGGCTTCTCCTCCCGCGGCCCGAGCCTCGCGACGGGCGACCAGCTCAAGCCGGACATCGCCGCCCCAGGCGTCGACGTCCTGGCGGCGGTCTCCCCGGCGGGCCACGGCGGCCGCATGTGGGATCTCGAGAGCGGTACCTCCATGTCCTCGCCGCACATCGCGGGCCTGTCGCTGCTGATCAAGCAGAAGCACCCGGATTGGACGCCGGACATGATCAAGTCGGCGATGATGACCACGGCCTACGACCTGAAGGAGCGGTGCTGACCCGTTCGCGCAGGGCGCCGGCCAGGTCGACCCGACGAAGTTCCTCGATCCGGGCCTCGTGTACCAGTCGGGCGGCTTCAACAAGTACCTCGGGTTCATCTGCGGCGTCATGGGCAACTCGTGTCTCGTCCGCGTGCCCGAGCGTCGATGATCCGGCCGAACGAGCTCAACCTGCCGTCGATGGCGATCGGCGCGCTCGCCGGCACGGACACGCTCCACCGCTCGGTGACCAACGTCTCCGACAAGGCGGAGAGCTACACGGCGAAGGTGTCGGGCCTGACGGGCCTCGACGTCTCGGTCTCGCCGTCGACGTTCACGATCAACCCGGGCCAGGCCGTGAACTACGCAGTCTCGTTCACGGAGACCACGGCGCCGTTCGGCGAGTACGCGACCGGCTTCCTCACCCTCACCGGTGACAAGGGGCACGTCGTGCGCATCCCGGTGGTCGTCCAGCCGGTGAAGTTCGCCGCGCCCGCCGAGCAGTCGGGTTCGGGCACGACGGGCTCGCTCACCTACAAGGTGCAGTCCGGTTTCGCCGGCAACCGTCTCGCGGACCGATCCGCGGCATCCAGGTCGCGACGAAGTTCGACGACACGGTGAACGGTGACACCGGCGTGCACGTTCGACACGGCCAACCCGGATGCGTCCGTCACGGCCGGCACCGCGACGGTCGACTCGTTCACGACGCCTGCGAACGCGCGCTTCATCCGCTTCCAGACGTTCCAGAGCGACTCGAGCGCGTCGGTGCACGACCTCGACATGTACGTGTACCGGGCTGCGCCCGGGCTCGGTCGTCCTACGCGCTCGTCGGTGTCAGCGGCGGGCCGGACGCGAACGAGGTCTTCAGCACGAACAGCGCAGGGAGCCTCGCCGAGGGTGCCCAGTTCAAGGTGTACGTCCACGGCTGCGGCGTCGACGCCGGCGGTGGCTCGTTCACCCTGTTCGGCTGGGCCGTCACGACGACCCCGAGCAACGTGTGGACGACTCCGCCCGCGACGACGCCGGTGTCCATCGGGCAGACGCTCGACGAGAACTTCTCGTGGAGCAACCTGCCGGCGGGCAACCGCTTCCTCGCCCGCGTCACGTACGCGGACGGGGCGGTCGGGATCATCGCTACGAACATCGAGATCAGCACGCGCTAGTCGCGGCTGACATCGCACGATTCGAGGGGCCGGCGCAAGCCGGCCCCTCGCCGTTTCGGCGCGCTACCTTCCCGCCATGAACACACGCCGTCTCTCGACGGCGATCGTCGGGTCTCCGCGGCGGCCGCCGCGGTGACGACCGGGCTCGTCTACGCGCTGCGGCCGATCGCGCCGACGCTGAGCCTCGGCGTCCTCTACACGCTCGCCGTGCTCGCGACCGCGGCCGTGTTCGGGCTCGGGTTCGCGATCGCAACCGCGATCGCCTCGATGCTCGCGTTCAACTTCCTCTTCCTCGCGCCGGTCGGGACGCTGACGCTCGCCGACGGCCGCAACTGGACCGCGCTCGTCGTCTACGTCGCGACCGCCGTCGTGGCCAGCGAGCTCGCGGCGCGCGCGCGGCGGCGCGCGCGCGAGGCTGAGCAGCGCGAGCGTGAGGCGGCGCTGCTCGCGGACGCCGCAGCGATGCTGCTCCACGGCGATCCGCTCGACGAGATCCTCGTGCGGGCAGACGAGGTGCTGCGCGACGGCGATCCGGTCGCGCGGCGGCGCTTCGAGTCCGCGATCGAGTCGCTGCGCGCGCTCGCCGTCGAGCGGGAGCGCCTCGACACGGTTCAGCGCTCGGACGCGATCAAGACGGCGGTGCTGCAGAGCGTCTCACACGACTTCCGCACGCCGCTCGCGACGATCTCGACCGCGGTCGACGGGCTGCTCTCCGCCGAGCTCACGCTGAGCGAGGAGGACCGCGGCGAGCTGCTCGACACGATCCGGCTCGAGGTGACGCGACTGATCCGGCTCGTCGAGAACCTGCTCGACCTGTCGCGTCTCCAGGTCGGCGCGGCTGCGCCGCACCCGGCGCTCTGGCCGGTCGAGGAGCTGATCGACCGGGCGGTCGCGGAGGTGCGCCACCCGGAGCGCATCCGCGTGAGCGTCGGCCGCGACCTGCCGCCGGCGTCGGTCGACGACGTGCAGATCCAGCGCGTGCTCGTCAACCTGATCGACAACGCGCTCAAGTTCTCGCGCGCGACGGTGGAGATCATCGCGCGCCTCGACGCCCGCTCGGTCGTGATCGAGGTGCTCGACCGCGGCGGCGCCGGCTCGCCCGGCGCCGGCCTCGGCCTCTCGATCGCGCGTGGCTTCGCGGCGCTCAACCACTGCGCGATCGCTCTCGAGCCGCGCGCCGGCGGCGGCACCGCCGCCCGGCTCGACCTGCCGCTGTGACGCAGCAGCGGATCCTCGTCGTCGACGACGAGCCGCAGTTCCTGCGGGCGCTCGCGACGAACCTCCGCGGCGCGGGCTACGAGGTCGAGACGGCCGACTCGGCGAAGGCCGCGCTCACCGCAGCCGGCCTGAACCCGCCGGACGCAGTCGTGCTCGACCTGCTGCTCCCGGATGGGCGCGGCACCGACGTCTGCCGCGAGCTGCGGACGTGGAGCGAGGCGCCGATCGTCGTCCTCTCCGCGGTCGACGACGAGCCGGAGAAGATCGCGGCCCTCGACGCGGGCGCAGACGACTACGTGACGAAGCCGTTCGCGATCGGCGAGCTGCTCGCACGCCTGCGTGCGGTCCTCCGGCGCGCGGGGTCGCCGGGAGAGCCGGTGGTCGAGGCCGGCCCGATTCGCATCGACCTCGAGCAGCAGTCGGTCACGATCGACGGTCGCCTCGTCCACCTGACGCCGCGCGAGTACCGGATCCTGCGGGTGCTCGCACTGAACCCCGGGAAGCTCCTCACACACCGCATGATCCTCAACGAGGTCTGGGGGCCTGCGTATGGCTCGGAGTCCAACTACCTGCACGTCTACGTCTCTCAGCTGCGCCGCAAGCTCGAGCCCGACCCGTCGCGGCCGCGGTATCTCCTGACGGAGCCGGGTGCCGGCTACCGCCTCGTCGTGCCTTGAGAGCTTCTTGAGGACGGCGGCCGCGATCCTCAGGCGGCGCTGAGCCGCGCGGTCCTACCGTGGTCGCATGTCCTCCAGACTGCTCGCGCCCGTGCGAGGCTGGGAAGCGAAACGGGCGCTCCGCGCGGCGCGCCAACGTGCGGACGCCGAGCTCGTCTCGACCCGGCTGCCGCCGCCGCGGCTCGCGTGGCGGACGGCGGAGCTCGTCGGCGCCGACAACCGGGTCGAGCTCAGCCGGTCGCTGACCGCGATCGTGCACGCGGCGGACGAGCGCCTGCTCCCGAGCGCGTCGCCGCTCGACCGCACTGCGGTGCGCGGCGCACGGGCTCAGCTGCTCGCACTCGCCGCGCACCTTTGCGACCTCTCGCGCGCGGTTACGCCGCGCGGCGTCCTGATCGTCGAGCGCCTGCTCGTCGACGGGTCCGGCCCGCTGTATCAGCGCGGTTCGTCCGACCACCTCCGCGCCGTTGTCGTAGAGGCCGACGCCGCGCTCGACGACCGCGATGAGCCAGCTCGCTGACGCCCCACGCGCCGCGCGGCTGAAGCGCGCGGTCGTGGGGCGTCCGATGGCGTCGGGCGAGCTCGAGGAGACGCTGCTCCCGAAGTGGCTCGCGCTGCCCATCTTCGCGTCCGACCCGCTCTCGTCCGTCGCCTATGCGACCGAGGCGGCGCTCGTCGTGCTCGTGACCGCGTCGGCGGCCGCCGCGCACCTCGTGCTGCCGATCTCGCTCGCGATCGCCGCGCTGCTGGCGATCGTCGTCCTCTCCTACCGGCAGACGGTGCTCGTGTACGAGAGCTCGGGCGGCGCGTACGTCGTCGCGCGCGAGAACCTCGGCCGTCTGCCGAGTCTCGTCGCGGCGGCGGCTCTGCTCACCGATTACGTGTTGACGGTCGCCGTCTCGGTTGCGGCCGGCGTGCTCGCGCTGACGTCGGCGTTCACGCCGCTCGCCGGGCACGAGCTGGGCCTCTCGCTCGCGTGCGTCGTGCTGATCGCGCTCGCGAACCTGCGCGGTGTCAAGGAGGTGGGGATCATGTTCGCGATCCCCACCTATGCGTTCGTGAGCGCGATCTTCGTGCTCGTCGGAGCAGGGATCGGTCGCTGCGCGACGAGCGGCTGCCCGCATGCGACCGTCGAGCACCCGCTCGCGTCGGGCGCGGGCGCGGTCACGCTCTTCGTCGTCCTCCGTGCGTTCGCCTCCGGATCGACCGCGCTGACGGGCGTCGAGGCGATCGCGAACGGCGTCAATGCCTTCCGCACCCCGCACGGCCGCAACGCCGCGGCGACCCTCGGCGTCCTCGGAACGATCGCGATCGCGATGTTCGTCGGCGTCTCCTGGCTCGCGGTCCACAGCCGGTGCACAGCCTGCGGCGTCCGGGACCCCGTCGGTGCTCTCGCAGATCGCGCGGGCGACGTTCCCGTCCTCCTCGGCCTTCTCGTTCATGTACTGGGCCGTGCAGGTGCTGACTCTCGCCGTGCTCGTGCTCGCCGCGAACACGTCGTACCAGGGCTTCCCGCGGCTCGCGGCGCTGCTCGCCCGCGACGGCTTCTTCGCGCGCCAGTTCACGAACCTCGGCGACCGCCTCGTGTTCTCGAACGGGATCGTCGTGCTCACCGGGGCCGCCTGCGCGTTGCTGTGGGTGTACGACGCGAGCGTCGACTCGCTCATCCACCTCTACGTGATCGGGGTGTTCACCGCCTTCACGCTCTCGCAGGCGGGGATGGTGCGTTACTGGTGGACGACTCGCGAGCGCGGCTGGCGCCGCCGGATCACGATCAACGCCGTCGGCGCGTCCGCGACAGGGCTCGTGACGGCGATCGTCGTGTGGACGAAGTTCGCCGAGGGGGCATGGCTCGTCACGGTGGCGATCCCGCTGCTCGTCCTCGGCTGCCTCGGAGTCAACCGCCACTACCGCCGCTTCACGCGTCGGCTCACGGCCGGCATGGGCGCGGTGCGCGCCGCCCGCGCGCCGACGAACGAGGTGCTGCTCTGCGTCGACCGGATCGACGTCGCCACGGAGGGCGCGCTCTGGTACTCGAAGCACATCCATCCGGGGCGCCTGCGCGCCCTGCTCCTCCCGGGCCGCTCGACCGATCCGGGCATCAGGCCGCGCTGGTGGGACTTCGCGGAGGCGGAGCCGCGCCTCGAGCCGCTGCCCACGGGCGAGGGCCGCATGCACGGCGTGCTCGAGGAGGTGTGGCGGCTGCCGCGCGGCGAGTCGGACTTCGTCACGGTCGTCGTCCCGGAGCAGTTCAAGCGCCGCTCGCTGCTCTCGGCGGGCGCGCGCGCCTCCTTCCGCCTCAAGCTGCGCCTGCTCTCGGAGCCCGGCGTCGTCGTCACCGACGTGCCGGCGGTCACCGCGTCGCGCGGCCCGGAAGGCGTCACGCCGGCGCATCTCGCCGTGCGCGTGCTGCTCGCGGACGTCCACGCGGCATCGCTGCGCGCGATCAACTACGCCGAGTCGCTCGGGGTCGAGGACACGCGGGCCGTCTCATTCGCGATCGACGGCGACGAGTCCCGGCGCTTCCGCTCGGAGTACCGCCGCGCAGGCGTGTCGCTCCCGCTCGACCTCAGCGACGCGCCCTACCGCGACATCCGCACGCCGCTGCTCGCCTACGTCCGGGAGCTGACCGCCGACCCGGACACGGTCGTGAACATCGTCATGCCAGAGATCGTCGTCCGGGGCTGGGCGCGCCTCCTGCACAACCAGCGAGCGCTCTACGTCAAGCGGCTCCTCCTCTTCGAGCGCCACGTGATCCTCTCGAGCGTGCCCTACCAGCTGTTTCGGTAGATCAGCTACCTTTCGCGGCGTGGAGAACCGCGTGCTGGTCTTCGCGGAGGCGCTCGACGTGGCGGCCGAGGGGGCGGTCTGGTACGCCCGCAGGGTCGGCGGCGGCACGCTTCAGCGCGGTGCACGTTCCGGGCAAGAGCACCGACACCGGCATCCACGCGCGCTGGTTCGACTTCACCGGTGGGGAGCCGCGGCTCGACGTCAAGCCGGCGGGCAGCGACCCGACGGCCGTCGTGCTGGACGAGATCAGGCGCCTCCGCGACGGTGACGACGACATCGTCGTCACGGTCGTTCTCCCGGAGCAGTTCCGCAAGCGCTCGCTGCTCGCGGCCGCGCAGCGCGCCCAGTTCCGGCTCAAGATCCGGCTGCTGACCGAGCCGAACGTCGTCGTCGCCGACGTGCCCGCGGTCACCTCCGAGAAGCGCCCCGAAGGGCGCGTGCCGGACCGCCTCCTGCTGCGCGTGCTCGCCGGCGAGCCCGACGCGCGGACCCGCAACGCGGTCGAGTACGCGCAGGGCCTGCCGGGCGTCTCGCGAGCTGCGCGGCCTGCACTTCGGCGAGCGCGACTGGAGCGACGACGAGCTCGGCATCCCGGTCGACGACGCGCCGCTCGACGGCCGGCTCGGCGACTCGATCCTCACCGAGATCCGCAAGCACACCGCCGATCCGAACGCCGCGGTGAACGTCGTGCTGCCCGAGCGGATCGACACCGGCCTGCGCCGCCTCCGGGGCCCTCGTGCGCTGGCGATCAAGCGCTGCCTGCTCTTCGAGCCGCACGTCATCCTGAGCAGCGTTCCGACGTCTGACTGAGGCGCGCTGTTGGCCGAAGGTGTCTGACACCTTTGGTTGCCGGGGCGCTTCGAACTGGTGTCAGACACGCGCACGAAGGCGCCACGTAAGCGTGAACGAATTGTGCCGCCGCCACGCGGAGTCCTTGGGTCGGTGCGGGCGGGCCGAACGGACAGGGCCGGTGTCAGACACCGCGTGTAAGCGTGGCGGTGCTCGGAGCGGGTGGTGCGGTGTCTGACACCTCTTCGGGCTGCCGGGTGCGCGCGGCGCCGGTCCGGTGCTAGTGATGACTCATCACAAAGTGGCTGGCGCGGACCCCGTCCCGGCCGCGGCATAGAGTTCGCCGGTGCCCCGGCGCCGGCGGCAGAGCCAAGGCCTGGAGCGTGTCCTCGGCGCGCCCGCCCTCTTCGCGACCGCGTACGGCAACGTCGGCTCGTCGATCTACTACGCGCTCGGCCTCACGGCGGGGATCGCGCTCGGCCTCACGCCGATCGTCTTCATCATCAGCGGCCTGATCTTCGCCGCGACCGCGGCGACCTACGCGGAGGGGACCGTCCGCTACCCGGAGGCGGGCGGATCGGCGAGCTTCGCGCGCCACGCGTTCAACGAGCTCGTCTCGTTCCTGGCCGCCTGGGCGCAGATGCTCAACTACGTGATCACCGTCGCGATCTCGGTGATCTTCGTCCCGCACTACCTCTCGATCTTCTGGGAGCCGCTGCGGACGAACCCCTGGGACATCGTCGTCGGCATCGTGCTGACGTGGCTGCTCGTGGGCATCAACATCGTCGGCATCCAGGAGGCGGCGAAGCTGAACATCACGCTCGCCGTGATCGACTTCGCGACGCAGCTGCTGCTGGTCGCGCTCGGCTTCTTCCTGATCTTCCACCCGCAGGTGCTGTGGAACAACGTCGTCTGGGGCGTCGCGCCGACGTGGAGCGCGTTCCTGCTCGCGATCCCGGTGGCGATGATCGCCTACACGGGGATCGAGACCGTGTCGAACCTCGCCGAGGAGGCGCGCGACCCCGTGCGCTCGATCCCGCGCGCGATCTCGTGGGTCGCGATCGCGGTCTTCGCCATCTACTTCACGCTGCCGTGGATCGCCCTCTCGGCGATGCCGGTCACGAAGCAGGGTGGCGAGTACGTGACGCAGCTCGGCGAGCCCCCGCCGGACGGCTTCAAGAACGACCCGGTGCTCGGGCTCGTCGAGAACCTCGGGCTGCACGGCGCGACGCTGTCGATCGCGAAGGTCTACGTCGGCGTGCTCGCGGCGACGATCCTCTTCATCGCGACGAACGCCGGCGTGATCGGCGCATCGCGCATCACGTACTCGATGGCGAGCTACCGGCAGCTGCCGACGCTCTTCCGGAGGCTGCACCCGAAGCTGAAGACGCCGTGGCTCGCGCTGCTCGTCTTCGCCGGGATCGGCCCGACCATCTTCATCGTCTCCGGCCAGGTCGACTTCCTCGGCCGGATGTACGCGTTCGGCGCGATGCTGTCGTTCACGATCGCGCACATCTCGGTGACGGCGCTCCGCGTGCGACAGCGCGACGACGAGCTCGAGTGGCGGGCGCGGCCGAACATCACGATCGGCGGGATCAGCTGGCCGGTCTTCGCGATCGTCGGCGCCTTCGGCACCGGCGCCGCCTGGCTCGTCGTGGTCGCGAAGGACGCGCCGACACGCTACGCGGGCCTCGCGTGGCTGCTCGCCGGTCTCCTCTTCTACGCCCTCTACCGCCGCAGGCTGCACCTGTCGCTCACGCAGACGACCCGCGCGCCGGTGCCGCTCGGGCCGGCGCTCGCGCTCGAGTACCGCTCGATCCTCGTGCCGATCGTGGCGGGGCTCGAGTCACGCGAGGCCGTCGAGGTCGCGGCGCGCCTCGCCACCGAGCGGGCGGGCCGCATCGTCCTGCTCCGCGTGATCGCCGTCCCGCTCGAGCTGCCTCTCGACGCCGACCTGAGCGAACAGGTCGAGGAGGCCTACGACCTGCTCGACGACGCCCACGCGATCGCCGAGACCTACGGCGTCCGCGCCGTCGAGCGCATCGTCCGCGCCCGGCATGCCGGGCGGGCGATCGTCGACGAGGCCGACCGGCGCGGCACCGAGATCGTCGTCCTCGGTGCCCGACGCGGCAACTACAAGACCATCTTCGGGAGTACCGTGGAGTACGTGCTGAAGAACGCGCCCTGCCGGGTGATGGTGGCCGCGGGGAGGAAGGTGCCCGCCTGATGTACACGACGTTCGTGCGCGTGATCGCGGTCGTCCTGATCCTGATGGGCATCGCCATGCTCTCGATCACGCTCAGCCACGGCTTCGGCGTCGGTGTCGTGCTCGGGCCTGCTGTTCGTCGCGGCCGGCGCCGGCCGCCTCTACATGCTGCGGGGGCGCGCCTAGTGGCCCGCAAGCTGCCGAGCCTCGTCCGCGAGCTCGACGCGCGCGCGCTGTTCTCCGTCGCCTACGGCGAGATCGCCTCGTCGATCTACTTCGCGCTGGGCGTCGTCGCCGCGCAGGCGCTCGGCTTCACGCCGCTCGTCCTGCTCGTGGTCGGCGTGCTCTTTCTCGTCGTCGCGCTCTCGTACGCGGAGGGCACGGCCGCGCTCCCGGAGACGGGCGGCGCCGCCACCTTCGTCCGCCGCGCGCTGAACGACCTCGCCGGCTTCCTCACCGGGTGGGCGCTCTTCCTCGACTACCTGATCGTGATCGCGCTCTCGGCGCTGTTCCTGCCGCACTACCTCGCAGGCGCGCTGCGGATCGGCGCGCTGGACGAGAAGCCGTGGGACGTCGTCGTCGCCGTGCTCGTGATCGCCGTCGTCGCCGGTATCCGGCTCGTGCGCCGGCCGTCGCTCTACGGCGTCGGGATCATCGTCCCAGCGCTCGACCTGCTCACGCAGCTGCTGCTCGTCCTGCTCGGGTTCGTCTTCATCTTCTCGCCGGGCGCGCTGTCGCAGGGGACGACGCTCGGCACGGCGCCGACCTGGCACGCGATCGCGTTCGCGCTGCCCCTCGCCATGCTGGCGTTCACCGGGCTCGAGACGGTCGCGAACCTCGCCGAGGAGGCGCGGCGGCCGGGCGTCGACCTACCCCGATCGGTGTTCGGCGCGATCGCCACCGTCGTGACGATCTACGTCGCGATTGCGGTCGTCGCGCTGTCCGCGTTTCCCGGCCCGGACACGGCGCTCGGGACGACGTGGATCCGCGCGCCGCTGCTCGGCGTCGCCGACGCGCTGCGCAGCGAGCTGACACCCGTGCTCGGCGACATCCTGCGCTTCTACGTCGGCATCACCGGCGCGCTGATCCTGCTCGTCGCGGTCACGACGTCGATCTCCGGCTTCAGCCGGCTCGCGTACTCGCTCGGCGAGCACGGGCAGCTGCCGCGCAGCTTCGGCCGGCTGAGCCGCCGCGCGCACGTCTCCCCGCAGGCGATCGCCGCGGCGGCCTCGCTCTCCGCCGCGCTCGCGATCGGGACGTCGTTCCTCGACGACGACGTCGCCTTCCTCGCGTCGCTCTTCTCCTTCGGCGTGCTGCTCGCGTTCACCGCCGCCCAGCTGGCTGTGATCAAGCTTCGGATCGACGAGCCCGCGCTCGAGCGGCCCTATCGCGTGCCGCTGAACGTCCGCATCCGCGGCGCGGAGATCCCGCTCCCGGCGATCGTCGGCTCGATCGCGACCGGGGTCATCTTCGTGATCGCGCTCGCGACGCACCCCGCCGCGCGCTACGCCGGGCCGGTCTGGCTGCTCTGCGGCCTCGTCGTCTACGTCGCCGTGCGCCGCGCACACGGCGAGGGGCTGATGCAGAAGGTCGTCGCGGCCGACGAGCACCAGCTCGAGTCGGCCGTCACCTTCAACCGCATCCTCGTGCCGATGAAGCTCGGGATCATCGGCGAGGAGATGCTCGCAACGGCGATCAGGCTCGCCAGCGAGCACGGGGCGGAGGTGCAGGCCCTGCACGTGATCCGCGTCCCGCTCGAGCAGGAGCTGAACTGCGAGTTGATCGACGAGGAGGAGCGCGCCGAGGCGTCGCTGGCGGAGGCGAAGCTGCTCGGTGCCGACCACGGCGTCACCGTCGAGGGCGCGACCGTCCGCGCCCGCGCGATCGGCGCCGCGATCTGCGAGCGGGCGCTCGAGGTCGACGCCGACCTGGTCGTGCTCGGCTCGGCGCCGCGCTGGCGCCGCCAGTCGCGCTTCTTCTCGCCGACTGTCGACTACGTCCTCCGCAAGGCGCCGTGCGAGGTGCTGATCGTCGCCTTCCCGCAGTCGGTGATGGACGAGGAGCTCGCGGCGACCTAGCCGGGAGGAGTACGCTCCGCCGCTGTGAAAGCGATCGTGATCGGCTGCGGCCGGGTGGGGTCGACCGTTGCGCTCCAGCTCCAGGGGTCGGGGTGGGACGTCACCGTGCTGGACGAGAACGAGGACGCGCTCGGCCGACTCGGCGAGTCCTGGAGCGGCGGTTTCCTCGTCGGGCACGGCATGGACCTCGCCCTTCTGCGCGAGGCCGGGATCGAGGAGGCCGACGCCGTCGTGGTGACGACGGACGGCGACAACACGAACCTCGTGATCGCCCAGGCGGCACAGAAGCAGTTCGAGGTGCCGTCCGTCGTGGTCCGCGTGCTCGACCCTGCGCGCGCGCAGTTCTACGCGTCGCGCGGGCTGCGGATCGTCTGCCCGACCTCGTCGGCGATCGAGACCCTCGTCAGCTACGTCCGCCGCGCGGAGGGTACGGCCGCCTAGATGTACCTCCTGATCGCAGGCGGCGGGAAGGTCGGCACGAACCTGACGCGGTCGCTGCTGCGCGACGGCCACGAGGTGACGCTGATCGAGCAGCGCCCGTACAGGTTCGACAAGCTCGAGGCCGAGTTCGAGCACCAGGTGATGCGCGGCGACGCGACCGAGATCTATCGTGCTCGAGCGCGCCGGCATCAAGCGGCCGCCCGACCTGCTCGTCGCGGCGACCGGCGACGACGAGGACAACATCATCATCTGCCAGCTCGCGCGCGAGAAGTACGGCATCGACAACGTGATCGCGCGCATCAACGATCCGCGCAACCAGCCGTACTTCGACCTGCTCGGCATCTCGCCGACCGTGTCGGCGACCGGCGCGATCCTGGGCTTGATCGAGCACGAGGTGCCCGACCACGGCCTGATCCATCTGCTCGAGCTGCGCAAGGAGAACCTCGAGATCGTCGAGCTGACGATCGACGAGCATGCGGCCTCGAAAGGCAAGCGCGTCGGCGGCCTCAAGCTGCCGGAAGGCGCCCGCGTGATCTCGGTCGTGCGCAACGGGACGGCCGAGATCCCCGACGAGAACACGCAGCTGCAGCCGGGCGACCAGGTGCTCGCCATCCTCGAGCCCGGCAAGGAGGACGAGCTCCGCCGGGCGCTCCCTGAGCCAACTAGCGTCGAACGGCGCTACGGTGTGCGGGTGCGCCGCCCCGCGCCGCCCATCCTCCTCGCCTGGTTCGCCGCCCTCGCGGGCCTCGTCTCGATCGTCTCGGCGCTGACGCCGGAGATGGCCGAGCCGCGTCGACCTGGTGCAGGGCGATCCTGCCGCCGGGCGTGCCGGGCGCCGCGCGGACACTCGTGCTCGCGCTCGGGCTCGGGATGATCTGGCTCTCGCGCGGGCTCGCCCGCCGCAAGCGGCGGGCGTGGTGGCTCGCGGTTCGCAGTCGTCTCCGCTTCCGCGGTCGCGCACCTCGCCAAGGGCCTCGACGTCGAGGAGGCCGCGACGCACCTCGTCCTGCTCGTGGCGCTCCTCCGCACGCGCCGCCACTTCGTCGCGCCGGGCGACCCGACGACGGTGCGGCCGCTGATCCAGGTCGGCGTCGCGTTCGCGATCGCGCTGCCGCTGATCGCGCTGCTCGCCTACGAGACCGACGACGACTCCCGGCGCGTCGAGCTCGCCTCGCTGCTGCTCGTCGGCGGGCTGGCAGTGCGCGGGCTCTGGCTCTGGCTGCGTCCGCACCCGGTTGCGCCGCCGGAGCGCGGCGAGCGCGAGCGCGCGGCGGCGCTCGTGCAGCGGCACGGCGCGGACAGCCTCGCCTACTTCGCATTGCGCCGGGACAAGAGCTACTTCTTCTCGCCCAGCGGCCGCTCGTTCCTCGCCTACCGCGTCGTCGGCGGCACGGCACTGGTCGCGGGCGACCCGATCGGCGACGCGTCCGAGCGGCGTGAGCTGCTGGCGGAGTTCCGGCGCGTAGCGCACACGAAGGGCTGGCGCGTCGCCGTGGCCGGCGTCGCGAACGAGGCGCTTCACGACTACGCGGCGCTGGGCTTCCGCTCGATCTACCTCGGCGACGAGGCGGTGATCAAGCCCACCGAGTTCTCGCTCGACGGGCGCGCGATCCGCAAGGTGCGCCAGTCGGTTTCCCGCCTGCGAAAGAGCGGGTACGAGGTGCGCGTGCTCTCGACCGCCGACGCCGACGAGACGCTGAAGCGCGAGCTTCGCGCCGTCTCGGAGGAGTGGCGCGGCAACTGGCCGGAGCGCGGGTTCACGATGGCGATGGACGCGCTCTTCCTCTATCCCGACACCGTGCTCGCGGTGGCGATCGCACCCGACCGCTCGGTCGGCGGCTTCCTGCAACTGGTGCCGTCGCCGGCCAGCGAGGGCTACTCGCTCGCCTCGATGCGTCGGCGCCGCGACACGCCGAACGGCCTGATGGAGTACCTGATCACCGAGGCGGTCGCGTGGGCGCGCGCGCATGCGGTGACCGAGGTCTCGCTCAACTTCGCCGTGTTCGCGGACTTCATGCGCGCCGAAGACGGGGCGACGCGCTTGACGCGCGGCGTCCGCTGGGCGCTGCTGAAGGTCGACCGGCTGTTCCAGCTCGAGCGGCTGCACGCGTTCAACCGCAAGTTCTTCCCGCACTGGCGCCGCCGCTACTTCTGCTTCGAGCGCTGGAGCGACTTGCCGCTCGCCGGCCTCGCCTACCTGCATGCCGAGTCGCTGCTCACACCGCCCGGGCCGTGGGTCCGGACGACGGACCTGACGGCGCGATGACGAAGCTCGCGGCGCTCGGTCTCGTCCTGCTCGTGGTCGCGACCGTCCCTGCAGCGGCGCGAACTGCAGCTGCGACCACTGACTGGCCGCTCTTCGGCTACGACAGCGCGCGCCACAACGCCTCCCCGGACGGGCGGATCACCGCTCAGAACGTCTCGAAGCTGCACCGGTTGCGGGTCGAGCTCGACGGCACGGTCGACTCCTCGCCGATCTTCGTCGGCGGCCGCATCGTGTTCACGACGACGTACGGGCGCACCGAGGCGATGAATCCCGCGAACGGGAAGATCCTCTGGCGCTTCACGCCGCCCGCGTACGCGTCGATCGCCGGCACGCCGCAGCATCACGAACTCGACGCCCGCCGCCTCGACCGACCGCAGCGCCGTCTACGCGTCCGCGCCCGACGGGCGCGTCCGCAAGCTGCGCCTTTCCGACGGGAAGGTGCTCTGGACGGCGACGCTGACGCGCGACCCGACGCACGAGAAGCTGACTTCGTCGATCAACGTCTCGCGCGGGCACGTGATCATGACGACCGGCGGCTACATCGGCGACGCGCCGCCCTACCAGGGGCACGTCGTGACGATGGCGGAGAAGACCGGGCGCATCCTGCACGTGTGGAACTCGCTCTGCTCGGACCGCACGGCGATCATCCTCCCGAGCACGTGCTCGTCCAGCGACTCGGCGATCTGGTCGCGGAACGGCGCCGCGGTCGACCCGTCGAACGGCGAGCTGCTCGTCGCCACTGGCAACGGGCCGTGGAACGGAGCACCGACTGGGGCGACAGCATGCTCGTCCTCTCGCCGGATGCGAGCCGCCTCGTCCGCCACTGGACGCCGACCGACCAGGCGCAGCTGAACGCGACCGACGGCGACCTCGGCACGACGAGCCCCGGCCTGCTCGCCGGCGGCTACGGGGTGCAGGGCGGCAAGGACGCGAAGATCCGGCTGCTCGAGCTGCACAGCCTGCCGGGCGTGAACACGAAGCTCGGGGGCGAGCTGCAGACCGTCGCCGCCCCGGGCAACACGGCGATCTTCGGCGAGCCGGCGATCTGGAAGGGAACGTGGGCGTTCTTCGCGACCGGCGGCGGCACGGCGGCGTGGCTGCTGCGCGCCGGGCGGCTGCACACGGTTTGGTCGAACGGCAACGACGGTACGTCGCCGGTCGTGGCAGGCAGCCTCCTCTACGTCGCGGGCCAGAACGCGGTGCGCGTCTACGTCGCGGCGAGCGGCCGTCAGGTCGCGGCGCTGCCGACCGGCCCGTGCACTGGCAGAGCCCGATTGTCGCCGCGGGCCGCGTGATCATGGCCGAGGGCAATGCCAACGACCACAGCACGAACGGCGTGCTAGACATCTTCAGGTGAGAGCGCTCGCGATCCTGCTCGTGGCGACGGGTCATCTTCGCGACCGCAGCCACGGCGAAGAGCTCGGCGCTGCACCTCGTGACGGTCGGCAAGTTCTCGTCGCCGGTCTACGCGACGACGGCGCCCGGCGAGCCGAACAACCTCTACGTGGTCGAGCAGGCGGGCCGGATCCTCGTGATGCAGAGCGGCAAGACGCGCGGCACGCCGTTCCTCGACATCCGCTCGATCGTCAGGAGCGGGGGCGAGCAGGGCCTGCTCTCCGTCGCGTTCGACCCGTCGTACACGTCGAACCGCCTCTTCTACGTCGACTACACGGACCAGAATGGCGACACACACGTCGTGCGCTACCGGTCGAACGGCACGACGGGCGTCGCGTCGTCCGCGAAGCAGTTGCTGTTCGTGAAGGACTTCGCGTCCAACCACAACGGCGGCCAGCTGCAATTCGGTCCGGACAAGCTCCTCTACTGGGGGAACGGCGACGGCGGCGGCGCGGGCGACCCACAGCACAACGGGCAGAGCCTCGCGAGGCCGTTCGCGAAGATCATGCGCACGAATCCGCGTGCGACGAAGCCGTTCTGGCGCGTCGTCGCGTACGGCCTGCGCAACCCGTGGCGTTTCTCGTTCGACCGCGCGAACGGCGACCTCTACATCGCAGACGTCGGCCAGGGCGACTGGGAGGAGGTCGACTACCTGAAGCGCGGCGCGTCGATCGCGAACTTCGGTTGGAACCGATTCGAGGGCAACCACCCCTACGAATCCTCCACCGCCCTTCTGACGCGCGGCGCGTATCACCGTCCCGTCGTCGAGTACCCGCATTCGCAGGGCTGCTCGGTGACGGGCGGCTACGTCTACCGCGGCAAGGCCGTGCGCGCCGCGACCGGCCGCTACTTCTACGGCGACTACTGCAGCGGGACGATCTGGAGCCTGCGCATCTCGGGCGGCAAGGCGACCGGCGTCCGCGTCGAGCCGTTCAAGGTCGAGGGGCTGTCCTCGTTCGGCGAGGACACCGGGGGCGAGCTCTACCTGATGTCGCTCAACTCGGGCGAGCTCATGCGCCTCGCCGGCTAGAGGATCGACTCCTAACCCGTGCGGCGGCGGCGCACGTTCGGGCCCTGCGCGCCGAGCGCCGCGTAGGCGAGCGCCTGCAGCGACTCGTTCAGGTTGTGCAGCTCGTGCGCGATGACCGTCAGGTCCTCGCGGCGCTCCTCGCGCGCGTTGATGCGCGCGAGCTCCTGCGCGATGCGGTCGAGGCGGGCGAGGAGCGCCTCGAGCTGGCGGTCGGTTACCTCCCGGTGCTCCACGGGCGTAGCTTAGATCGCAGGAGCGCGAGGCCGATCAGCGCGCCGACGGCGTCGATCGCAACGTCGACCGGCGAGCCGTGGCGCCCGCGCACGAACAGCTGGTGCACCTCGTCGGTGACCGCGTAGCCGACGGTGAGCGCGAACGCCCACGCATAGGAGCCCGTCGCGCGAACGAGCAGGACGGCGAGGATCGCGTACTCGGTCATGTGGGCGAGCTTGCGCAGCACGGTGTCCCACGTCCCCAGGCCCGAGTTGAGCGACGGGATGGAGGAGAACGCGAAGATCACGCCCGCCCAGACGAGCACCGGGAGCCAGCGAGAGGCCATGAGGGAGCCATGGTAGGTTGAGCGCCGAAACGGGCGCACGGTGAGGGAACCCGGTGAGAGTCCGGGACGGTCCCGCCGCTGTGAGAGGAGATGCCCGTCGCCACCACGCCACTGGCGCGAGCCGGGAAGGCGGCGACGGGGGAGCCTCGAGTCAGAAGACCTGCCGGTCGCCCCCAAATCTCGAACCCCTCGCGGAAGGAGGATTCGTGGCTCAGCGTTCATTGGCCCTGCGCCTCGTTGTTGTTCTCGTCGCCGTCTTCGTGCTGCCTGCGTCTGCACTCGCGGCCTCGGTCAAGGTCAGGGTCGAAGGCAAGACGCAGACGCTCTTCGGCCCGACGGAGATCACCGTCAACGCGACGAACGCGCTCGACGCGCTCGAGCAGGCGTCGATCGTCAGCGAGCTGTACTACCACGTCACGCAGACGAGCTTCGGGCCGTTCGTCGACCAGGTCGGCCGCTACGGCGGGGCCGGCTCGAGCGGCTGGGTGTTCAAGGTGAACGACGCCTCGCCGCCGGTCGGGGCGGACAAGGTGACGCTGAACGACGGCGACCGCGTGCTCTGGTACTTCGCCGACTTCGGCCCGACCGGCGGCCCGCCGACGCTGACCGTGAAGGCGGCGTCGAAGGCGGGCTGCTACACGGCGGCGGCGCTCGACGACGGCGGCAAGGCGGCGACCGTCAGCGGGCTGACCTGGCACGTCGGCTCGAAGAAGACCGCGCCGGGCACGACGGGTACGGCGTACTGCCCCGGAAAGCACACAGGCCTGCTCGTGCGCGCGACGGCCACGGGCGCCGTCCGCTCGAACGCGCTGAAGTGAGAACCGCTGCGCTCCTGCTGGTCGCGCTCGTCCTCGCCGGCTGCGGCGGGAGCGGGCGCGACCGCGGGACCGCGACGCTCTGGGTGACGCGCGACCGCGGCGCGCACGTGCTCTACGCGGGCGCGGTACCTGCGGGTGACAACGGCATCCGCACCGTCGAGCGCAAGCTGAAGATCACGACGCGCTACGGCGGCCGCTACTTGCAGTCCGTCAATGGGCTCGAGGGCTCGCTCGCCGGGCAGCGCGACTGGTTCTACTTCGTGGACGGCGTCGAGGGCGAGGTCAGCGCGGCCGACGTGAAGCTGCACGCGGGCGACGTCCTGTGGTGGGACTTCCGCAGCTGGACGCCGGCGACGATGCACATCCCAGTCGTCGCGGGCGCGTTCCCGCAGCCCTTCCTGCGCGGGCGGACAAGCGTTGTCGCGAAGCGGCGCGACGTCGCCACGCGGATCGCGAAGGAGGTGCGCGGCGTCGTCAACTCGCGCACGCCGGCGCGCAACTACATCGTCGTCGGCGATGCGTTCCCACCGGAGCACGTGCACATCGCGCCCTTCCGGAACGGCGTCACGCTCGAGCTCGGCCGCGCAATCGCACAGCGGCTCGCCGCCGACCCCACCGCCCTCCGCTACCGGTTCGGGACGTGAATCCCGCGCCCGCCGCCGCACTGCTCGCCGCTCTCGCGGTCGCCGCGCTGCTCGCGACCGCGATCTGGCCGGTCGCGCTGATCTGCGCGGTGCTGCTCGCTGTCGCTCTGCGCGCGCCGGTGAAGCGCCGGCGGCCCTACCTCGTCGGCACGCTGACGACGGCGCTCCTCTTCGTCGTGATCACGCCGTTCGTCGAGGTGCTCGGCACGCACGTGCTCTGGACCGGGCCGACGATCCCGGTGCTCGGCACGCTGGACGTGACGACCGAGGAGCTTCGCAACGGCCTCTTCCAGGGCCTGCGGCTCGCGGCCGTCGGGCTCGCGTTCGCGGACTACGCACTGCTCCTCGACCACGACCGCCTGCTCGCCTCGGCGGGTTGGATCCGCCGCTCGACGGTCGCCGCCGGGCTGGCGACGCGGCTCGTGCCGTTGCTCGAGCGCGACGCCCGCGACCTGCGCGTCGCCCTGCGTGGCCGCAACGTCGAGCTCGGAGCCGTGCGGCAGCTCTCGCCGCTCCTCGCCGGCTCGCTCGAGCGCGGCCTCAACCTGGCGGAGGCGATGGAGGCGCGCGGGTACGGGCGTGCCGGCCGCACGCGCGCGCCGCGCGACCCGTGGGGGACGATCGACCGGCTCGCGATCGTCGGCGCGGTCGCGATCGTCGTCGTGGGAGCGCTGTGGCTCTAGCGCGCGTCGACTCGCTCACGTTCGCGTACACGGGCGGAGCGCCCGTGCTCGACGACGTCTCGCTCGAGATCGGGCACGGCGAGCACCTCGTCCTGCTCGGCCCGTCAGGCTCGGGCAAGTCGACGCTGCTGCGGGCGCTCGCAGCGCTCGTCCCGCACTTTCACGGCGGCACGTTCGCCGGCAGCGTCGTCGTCGACGGGATCGACACGCGCACCGCGCGCCCGTCCGAGCTCGCGGGGACGGTCGCGTCCGTCTTCCAGGACCCGGAGGACCAGGTCGTGATGAGCAAGGTCGTGAACGAGGTCGCGTTCGGGCTCGAGAACACCGGAGCCGAGCCGTCCGGGATCTGGGCGCGCGTCGAGGAGGCGCTCGCACTCGTCGGCGTCGAGCACCTCGCCGAGCGGCTGACCGGCGAGCTGTCGGGCGGCGAGCTGCAGCGGGTCTCGCTCGCGTCGGCGCTCGCGCTGCGTCCGAAGCTGCTGCTGCTCGACGAGCCGACGTCGCAGCTCGATCCCGACGGCGCCGAGGCGTTCTTCGATCTCGTCGAGCACCTGCCGTGTGCGGTGCTCGTCTCCGAGCAACGCCCGGCGCGTCCGCTCGCGCACGTCGCACGCGTGCTGTTCATGGACGGCGGGCGTGTCGTGCTCGACGCGCCTCGCAGCGAGGCGCTCGCGTGGCTCGCGGAGAACCGGCCGCTCTACCTGCCGCACGAGCCGGACGTCGTCTGCCGCCTGAGGGGCGTGCGCTTCGCTTTCGGCGAGAACGTCGTGCTCGAAGACGCGTCGCTCGAGGTGCGGCGCGGCGAGGTCGTCGCGCTGACCGGGCCGAACGGCGCGGGGAAGACGACGCTCGCGCGCATCGCCGCCGGGCTGCTCCAGGCGGACGCCGGCGAGGTCGCGCACGCGCGCAGCGCATATCTCGCGCAGGATCCGGGCCGTCATCTCGTCACCGAGCGCGTCCTCGACGAGGTGGCGCTCGGCGCGGATCGTCTTCGGGCCGTGGCCGCCCTTGCCAAGGTCGGCCTCGCCGGCTACGAGGAGCGGCACCCGCGCGACCTCTCCGCGGGCGAGCGTGAGCGGCTCGCGCTCGCGGCCGTGCTCGCGACCGAGCCCGAGCTGCTCGTGCTCGACGAGCCGACGCGCGGCGTCGACCCCGAACGGAAGCAGGAGCTCGCGCGCCTGCTGCGCGCCGAGGCGCCTCAGCGCGGGACGATCGTCGTCACGCACGACCTGCCGTGGGTCGCCGAGATCGCGGACCGCGTGGTGGAGCTCGACGTGCGGGAGGGTGTCCGTGCGTAGGCTCGACGGAGCACGCAAGGAGCGGAGCGGGGCCGTGCGTAGGCTCGACGGAGCACGCAAGGAGCGGAGCGGAGCCCGTGCATAGGCTCCTTGCCATCGCCTTCGCCCTCCTCGTGGCCGCGCTGACGGTCTCCGACGGCGCGCTCGCGACGATGCTCGGTGCCGCTGCGCTCGTCGTCGCCGGCGTCGCATGGTTCGAGTCGGGCGCGGACTCGACGCGCGAGCTCGCCGTCGTCGCCACGCTCGCCGCCGCCGCGGCGGCGGGGCGCGTGCTGTTCGCTGCCGTTCCCGGAGTGCAGCCGGTGACGGTGATGGCGATCGTCGCGGGCGCGTCGCTCGGCCTACGCGCGGGCGTCGCGACCGGGGCGCTCGCCGCGTTCGTCTCGAACTTCTTCCTCGGGCAGGGGATCTGGACGCCGCAGCAGATGCTGGGCTGGGGCGCCTGCGGCGCCGTCGGTGCGCTGCTCGCACCCGTCCTGCGCAACCGGTGGGTGCTCGCGGGTGTCGCGGCGGTGCTCGGCTTCGCGTTCAGCCTGAGCATGGACATCTGGCTCTGGTGGGCGTTCTCGCCGCACACGTTCGCCGCGCTCGTCGCCGTCGTCGGGCGCGGGCTCTGGTTCGACGTCTCGCATGCCGCGGGCAACGTCGTGATCGCGCTCGCGGCCGGGCCCGAGCTGCGCCGCATGCTCGACCGCTACGGCGCGCGCCTGAAGACGGTGGTCGTGTGGGCCTGACGCCGTTTCTGGCCGCGCTCGTGCTCGCGGTCTCGCCGGTCTCGTTCCTGCAGGCGCACGCGAGCGACGGCGCGTTCGCGGAGCCGGGCGGGACGGCGGACGCGGCACTCTCGTCGTGGGCGGTGCTCGGGCTGCGCGCTGCAGGGGCGGACGCGCCGGGGTCGCTTGCCTACCTGCAGTCGCAGGAGCCGTCGCTGCGCACCTCCAACGACGTCGCACTCGTCGCGCTCGCCGAGCAGGCGCTCGGCGCGCGTCCCGACGCGCTGCGTGCGCGCCTCGTCGTGCGGCCGTCCGGGCAGATCGGCGAGACGTTGAACTCCACGTTCTGGGGCGTGCTCGCGCTCGGCCGCTCGAGCGCCGCGACGACGCGCTTCGTGCTCGCGCACCAGGCGAAGAGCGGCGGGTGGTCGTGGTACCTGAACGGGCAGCCCGACTCGAACGACACCGCCGCCGCGATCGAGGCGCTGCGCGTCGCCGGCGTGCGCGGCAAGCCGGTGACCCGCGCGGTTGCTTTCTTGCGCTCGTTCCAGAGGCGCGACGGCGGCTTCGAGTTGACGCGCGGCCGCGGCTCGGACGCGCAGTCGACCGCGTGGGCGATCCAGGGCCTCGTCGCGGCGGGCGTGAAGCCGCCGCGCAGCGCCTTCGCCTACCTGGCGAGGCTGAAGCGGCCCGGACGGCAGCTACCGCTACTCGGCGAAGTATGCGACGACGCCGGTGTGGGTGACCGCGCAGGTGCTGGCCGCGCTCGCCAAGAAGCCGTTCCCGCTCACGCCCTGAGCGAGAGCGCGTACTCGACGCGCCGCCCCAGCGGGCGGTAGCCGAGCCGCCGGTTGACGGCGAGCATCGGCAGGTTCGACTCGTCGTTCGTCGTCACGACCTGCGTCACGCCGTTCGCGGCCGCCCAGCGTGTGGCCGCGAGCTTGACGGCGTAGGCGAGCCCGCGTCCGCGGTGCTCGCGCGCGGTGCCGGTGAACATGTTGAGACCGCGGCCGGCGCCGGTGTTCACGAGGAGGAGCGAGACGGCGGCCACGCGCCCGTCGACGAGCGCCCCGAAGCTGCCATCGCGCGTGAAGAGCGGGTTGTTCCAGACGAACCCGAGCCACTCGCCGTAGTCGATGTCGGTGACCGCCTCGAACGCCGGCATGTCGCGCGTCGCCTCCTCGTCGATGCGGTGCAGCTCTCGTGGGTCGAGCTCTGCCGCGGGCACGAGCTCGACGGCCGGGTCGGGCTCGTCGGCGACCTCGCGCGGGTCGACCGCGGCGAGCATCTCGGCGCGCACCTCGTGCCAACCGCGTACGGTCGCGAACGCGACTCCTTCCGCGCTCTCGTCGAACAGCGTCGTCGCCTCCTGTGCGCCGAGATCCAAGACATGCTCGAGCCCGAGCGAGTACAGCTCGCTGCCGATCCCGCGCGTGCGGTGCTCGGGGTCCACGCGCACCCCGAGTGACGCGACGTCGCCGCTGCCGAAGAAGTTCAGGCCGGCCTCGACAACCCCGACGATCCGTTCGTCCGCCTGCGCGACGCGCGAAAAGAGCTGCGCGCGATCCGGGATCGTCCGGCGGCGGTGCAGCCACTCCTCGGTGTTCGTGACGGCCGTTGGGTTGGTCGCCAGGATGAGCTCGACCATCCGGGGCGCGTCGCGCTCCGGATCGAGGGCACGGATGGTCATACTCGCCATGTGCTCGCCGTGATCCTGACGATCGGGAACGAGATCGTCTCAGGCGACGTCGAGAACGGCAATGCCTCGTGGCTCGGCCGGCGGCTCGAGGCACTCGGCGTGAAGGTCGTGCTGAGCGCGGCCGTGCCCGACGAGCTCGACCGAATCGTGGCGTTCGTGCGGCGCGAGGCGCCCGGCGCCGACCACCTGATCGTCACGGGTGGGCTCGGGGGGACGCCCGACGACATCACGCGCGAGGCACTCGCCGCGACGTTCGGCGTTCCACAGGAGGTCGTGCCGGAGCTCGCCGACGATCTGCGCAGCCGCTTCCGCGGCGACCCCGAGTACGCAGCGCGCTGGGCAGCGCTCCCGCAGGGCGCCCGGCCGCTCGAGAACCCGCTCGGCGGCGCGCCCGGGTTCCGGATCGAGAACGTCTGGGTGCTGCCCGGCCTGCCGAGAGAGATGGAGGCGATGTTCGACCGTTACGCCGAGGAGCTGCGCGCCGCCCGGCCGATCGGCGCCTGGCGGCGCACCTACCAGACGCGCGAGTCGATCATCTCCCCGGCGCTCGTCGAGGCCACCGCGCGGTGGCCGGGCGTCCTGGTCGGCTCCTACCCGACCTTCGCCGACGAGGGGCCGAGCGTCGAGGTCGTGCTCAAGTCATCCGATCCGGACGCGCTCGGAGCGGCCAGAACGTGGCTCGAGGAGGAGTTGGACCGGCTGGCGCGACCGGTACCGTGACCGGGTGTCCGCCACCCGCCCGGAGACCTACCTCGCCGACCTGAATCCGGCCCAGCGCGAGGCCGTCCTGACGACGGAGGGGCCGCTGCTCGTGATCGCCGGGGCAGGCTCGGGGAAGACGCGCGTGCTCACGCACCGCGTCGCGCACCTGCTCGCCGCGGTCGGCGCGAAGCCGAACGAGATCCTCGCGATCACGTTCACGAACAAGGCCGCGCAGGAGATGAAGGAGCGCGTCGAGCGCGCCGTCGGCCCGGTCGCGCGCGCGATCTGGATCATGACCTTCCACTCCGCGTGCGGGCGCATTCTCAGGCGCGAAGCGGAGCGGCTGGGCTACCGCTCCAACTTCACGATCTACGACCAGGCCGACCAGGTGCGGCTCGTGAAGGCGTGCCTGGAGGAGTTGGAGCGCGACCCGAAACGCTTCGTCCCGCGCGGCATCCACTCGCAGATCTCGAACGCGAAGAACCAGCTGATCGGCCCCGACGAGTACGCCTCACGCGTCGCGAGCTTCTACGACCAGACGGTCGCCGACGTCTACAGCCTCTACCAGCGCAGGCTGTTCGCGTCGAACGCCGTCGACTTCGACGACATGCTGATGCTGACGGTCGACGTGCTGCAGCGCTTCCCGGAAGCGCGCGACAAGTGGGCGAAGTCGTTCCGCTACGTGCTCGTCGACGAGTACCAGGACACGAACCATGCGCAGTACGTGCTGCTGCAGTTGCTCGGCAGCGTGTCGCAGAACGTGATGGCGGTCGGCGACCCGGACCAGAGCATCTATGCCTTCCGCGGCGCCGACATCCGGAACATCATGGAGTTCGAACGCGACTTCCCGAATACGAAGGTGATCCCGCTCGAGCAGAACTACCGCTCGACGAACACGATCCTGCAGGCCGCGAACACCGTCATCTCGCACAACCGCGAGCGCAAGGAGAAGAACCTCTGGTCCGATCTCGGCGAGGGCGAGCCGGTACGCGTCGTCGAGACCGAGGACGAGCACGGCGAGGCGCGCTTCGTCGCCGCCGAGATCGCCGCTCGCATCGAGGAGGGCTACAGCGCGCGCGAGATCGCTGTCATCTACCGGACGAACGCGCAGAGCCGTGTGCTCGAGGACGTGCTCGTGCGGCAGGGCATCGCGTATCAGGTGATCGGCGGGCCGCGCTTCTACGAGCGCGCCGAGATCAAGGACGCCGTCGCGTACCTGCAGGTGATCGACAACCCCGCCGACGCTGTCTCGCTGATGCGGATCGCGAATCGGCCGCGGCGAGGGATCGGCGACACGTCGATCGCGCGGCTCGTCAATTACGCGGACGGGCTCGGCACGTCGCTCTGGGACGCGATGCGCCACGTCGACGAAGCAGGCCTCGCCGCCGCGTCCGCGCGTGCGGTGACGCAGTTCCGGAACGCGATGGAGTCGCTGATGGCGACCGCGACCGATTCGAGCGTCGCCGACCTCGTCGAGGCAGTGCTCGACCGAAGCGGCTACTTCGAGTCGCTCGAGGCGGAGCGGACGATCGAGGCGCGCGGGCGGATCGAGAACCTCGAGGAGCTCGTCGGCGTCGCGCGCGAGTACGACGCGTCGGCGCAGGAGCCGTCGCTGAGCGGCTTCCTGCAGGAGATCTCGCTCTACTCGGACCAGGACGCGCTGCGCACCGACGAGGACGACGGCGGACAGGTCACGCTGATGACGCTGCACAACGCGAAAGGCCTCGAGTTCCGCGCCGTCTTCATGATCGGCATGGAGGAGGGGATCTTCCCGCACATGCGCTCGATCGAGGAGAACGCGCTCGAGGAAGAGCGCCGGCTCGCATACGTCGGCATGACCCGTGCGCGCGAGCGCCTCACGCTCACGCACACGCTGCGGCGGAGCCTGTTCGGCCGTGCGGAGGCGAACCTGCCGTCGCGCTTCATCGACGAGCTGCCGACGATCGGCGTCGAGCGGGAACGCCTCCGGCCGACGTCGTGGTCGGACTACGGCGCGCGCGTGCAGCGCGAGTTCGCGCCGCGCACGGACCTGCCCGACCTCTCGACCGGTGACGCCGTGCGACACCAGACGCTCGGCACCGGGATCGTCACGCGCATCGAGCCCGGCGACGTGGTGACGGTGCGCTTCGAGGACGGGAGCGAGCGGCGGCTGATGCTGGAGTATGCGCCGCTCGAGCGTCTAGGGTAGAGGAATGGATATCGAGGTCAGGCCGTGCGCCTCGGTCGAGGAGTTGCGCGACTCGCTGAACGCGATCGGCCACTACTTCGGTCATGAGAACACGCTCGAGGACGCAGAGCGGTTCGCGAAGTGGATCGAGGTCGACCGGATGCACGCTGCCTTCGACGGTGACGTCGCGGTCGGCGGCGCGGGCGCATTCAGCTACCGCATGTCCGTGCCCGGCGGGCACTCGGTCGGGGCGGCGGGGACGACCGTCGTCGGCGTGCTTCCGACCTACCGCCGCCGCGGTGTGTTGCGCTCGCTCATGCGCGCGCAGCTCGAGGATGCCCGCGCGCGTGGTGAGGTCGCGGCGTACCTGTGGGCTTCCGAGGCGACGATCTACGGCCGGTTCGGGTTCGGTCTTGCCTCGCGCATGGGGTCGATCACGCTCCCGCGAGAGCGCGTCCGGTTCGCGCAGCCTTTCGAGCCGCGCGGCACCGTTCGGCTCGTCGACCTCGAGGAGGCGGCGAAGACCTTCCCTCCGCTGTACGAGCAGATCTTCACGCAGCGGCCCGGCATGAACTCGCGCACGCAGGCGTGGTGGGAGACGCGACGGCTGTTCGACAACCCGCAGTTCCGGCAGGCCGGGCCGAAGCATCGCGCGCTCCTCGAGCTCGATGGCGAGCCGGCCGGCTATGCGATCTACAACGTGAAGCAGGACTGGGCGGGCGGCTCGACCAAGGGCACGGTCAATCTCACGGAGGTCATGACGCCGACGCCGGAGGCGGCGCGTGAGCTGTGGCGCTGGCTGCTCGACTTCGACTGGACGTCGGAGTTCCGCGCCGACCTCCTGCCGCTCGACCACGAGCTGTTCCAGTTGCTCGCCGAGCCGCGGCGCATGCAGTACACGATCAACGACGGGGTGTGGGTGCGCCCGATCGACGTCGGCGCGGCGCTGTCCGCGCGCGGCTACGACGACGGCGAGATCGTGCTCGAGGTCGAGGACGCGTTCCTGCCGGAGAACGCCGGCCGCTGGCGCGTCACTCCGGACGGGACGACGCGCACGGAGGACGCGGCGGATCTCCGCCTCGACGTCACCGGCGTCGGGTCGGTGTACCTCGGCGGCTTCACGTTCGCGGATCTCGTGCGCGCGTCACGTGCGATCGAGTTGACGGACGGCGCTGCAGCGCGCGGCGATCGGTTGTTCGGGACGAACATCGCGCCCTGGTGCGCAGAGATCTTTTAGCGGCAGGGCACGGACTCGTGCCGTACCTTCGCCTCGACGGCGGCTGCGTGTGACACGTCGACGACCTGCGTGTTCACGGCCTGGATGTAGCAGCGCGTGAACGCGTTGTCGTGAATGTGCCCCCTCGGCCTGTCGCCTTCGGCGACGTTCTTCACGTCGCAGGCGTAGATGTGCTGCCGCGTCACGTTGCTCATGCTGAACCCGATCCGCCTGCAGGAGACGTCGGACGTCCGGAACTGCCCTTCGACCTCGCCCCGGATCGCGCTGATCGCGCCGGAGTCGGAACTGCGCGTCGCGAAGTAGAAGAGCGCCCCGACCGCGATCGCAACGAGTACTGCGGCGCCGATCAGGAGGCTGAGCTGGTCGTCGCTCAGCCGTCGGCGCGACGCAGGCAGCGGCGAAGCGGCATCGGTCATGCGATCGAGCGTACTGCGCCATCGCGCGCAAGTGGCACAAGTCTGGCCGGATGACCAGGCCAGGTCCGACCATCCGGTAGCATGGCGCGCTCCAGGGCGGTTAGCTCAGTTGGGAGAGCACCAGCTCGACAAGCTGGGGGTCACTGGTTCGAGCCCAGTACCGCCCACCTCACAAAGCCCCCGCTAGCCCGGGGGTTTTGTGTCTCCGGACTCGTGTCTCTCCCGTCGAGTTGCGTCGCCGCGGAAAGGTTTTGGAAAACCGCTGGGGGCGGCCATGAGCGTGCTCACGAGGCCAATTGTCCGTGGCCGGTCCCTGCACTTGCGCCCGGACACGGTCGCTCCGAGCTGGGGCGATCTGAATGCTCGATCAGTTGGCGCTGATCCTGGCACAGCTCTCGCAAGTCCACTTGTCCGGGACCGAGCTTCACCAGTCTCGTCGTCTTCCATTGCCAAGAGTCGGGCTTCGGGCCGCGGCGAGGTTGCTCGCCCGCAGCGGTTTGTGGAAAGAATCATGAAGAGGCGCCCGGGGCTCCGTCCTGGATCGACGCGGCATGGAGCCGCCCGAACGACGACGGACACCTGCACCGACCCACTGCGCCGGTTGCCGCTCGGTTCGGCGGTCGCTCGGGCGCGATGGTGATCGCAGGCCGTGTCGTACGCTCCCGTCGATGAGCGCGTTCTCGGAGACGATCGCCAAGGCCTACGCCGTCGACATGGCCGCGGTCGACCTCGGGCGCGGCGTACACGAGGAGACGCTCGAGCCCGACGCGGTGGTGCGGCTCCCACTCGCGACGATGAACCGCCACGGCCTGATCGCCGGCGCGACCGGCACCGGGAAGACGCGGACGCTGCAGCTCCTCGCTGAGCAGCTCTCCGACGCCGGCGTGTCGGTCTTCGCGGCCGACTACAAAGGCGACCTGTCTGGACTCCAAGATCCCGGTGCAGCCTGACGGCCCGCCGGCGAAGCGCATGACCGAGCTCGGGCTGCCGTACGAGCCGACTGCGTACCCGGTCGAATTCCTCGCGATCGGCGGGATCGGCGCAGGCGTGCCTGTTCGCGCCACTGTCACGGACTTCGGCCCCAGCTTCTCGCGAAAATCCTCCGGGCAAATGAGACGCAGGAGCAGTCGCTCGCGCTGGTGTTCCGCTTCGCCGACGAGCGCGGGCTCGCGCTGCTCGACCTCGCGGATCTGCGGGCGCTGCTCACGTACCTCGACTCCGCCGCGGGAAAGACGGACCTGACCGGTATCGGCGGCGTGTCGGGACAGACGATCGGCGTGCTGCTGCGCGCGCTCGTCGAGCTCGAGGACGGCGGCGGCACCGAGTTCTTCGGCGAGCCCCTCTTCGAGATCTCCGACCTGCTGCGCGTGGCGCCCGACGGCCGCGGCGTGATCTCGGTGCTCGAGCTGTCGGCGATCCAGGACAAGCCCGCGCTGTTCTCTACAGCGCTGATGTGGTTGCTCGCCGAGCTCTTCGAACAGCTGCCCGAGGTTGGAGACCTCGAGAAGCCGAAGCTCGTGTTCTTCTTCGACGAGGCGCACCTGCTCTTCGCGGACGCGACGAAGTCGTTCCTCGAATCGGTGACGAGGACCGTGCGCATGATCCGCTCCAAGGGGGTCGGCGTGTTCTTCGTGACCCAGTCGCCCACCGACGTGCCGAGCGAAGTCCTCGGCCAGCTCGGCGCGCGCATCCAGCACGCGCTGCGCGCATTCACCCCCGACGACGCCGATGCCATCCGGAAGACGGTCCGGACGTACCCGACGTCCGAGTTCTACGACCTCGAGCAGCTCCTCACGCAGCTCGGCACGGGCGAGGCGGCGGTGACAATCCTCTCCGAGCGCGGGGTCCCGACGCCCGTCGTCCACACGAGACTGCGCGCGCCGCGCTCGAGCATGACGACCTCCTCCGGCATCGACGCGTCAGCGAAGGGCTCACCGCTCTACGCGAAGTACGGCACGAGGCTCGAGAAGGAAAGCGCAGCTGAACAGCTCGCGAAGCGCGTCGAGCGCGCCCCGGCGCCGAGGGCGGATGAGGGCGAGCGCAAGACGCGTCGCACCCGCAAGCCGAAGGAGCCGACGGATGCTCTGACCGATTTCCTGGGCTCCCGGCAGGGGAAGACGCTGCAGCGTGAGGTGATTCGCGGCGCCTTCAGCCTCCTCCGCAAGCGGTTGTAACGGCAGAGGCGCGACCGCACGCGCCAGATCCGCAAGCGCGTGCCCGCGTCAAACCGCGGGCGGGGCGCTCGCGACAGCAAACCTTGTTGTGTCCAGCACTGGTGCGCAAATGCACCACCTTGCCGCGTGTTCCACAACAAGAACGTATGGCTCAGGCTCCCGCACCTTGAAATCGACCATGCACTCGCGAAGCTGTTCGACGGTCTCAGGGTTGCCCGCAAGGACTGCTTCTGACGTCCATACATCGCTGCGGCCGTCGAGCCCTATGACATCTCCACCTGCCGCGCGCGGAGCTCGCCGACGACCGGAATGCCCGGGGTCGCGCGGTGCAATGCGGCACGAATCGCTTCTTCGGAAGCGTGGTCAACTGCGGTCACGAATTCGTCCACCGGCGTTTTGCTGACCCGCTCGATGCCGAGATCGCCACCGCTGCGGCGCCATCCGGCGATGACGGTCATGCCGGCCCGAACAGCATCTTCCGGGGCAGTGAGGGGCAGCATCTTGCGTTGCCCATTCATCAATGAGTTATATTCCCTTTGCCAATCTCATCAGTTGTTCGTGTCGTTCATAGAACTTGAATTCGGCCGGTTCTGCTGGACCGGGCGGACTGCCATCGCCGTCACGCTTTGAGAGCGTCGATCTTGGCCTTGACGTTGGCCTTCCGCTCGCCGGCCGTATGGCGCAGGCGATCATCAGCACGGTGCAAGGCCCGCCACGGCTCCACGAAGATGTGCGCGCTCCGAGCCGGGCAGGTCACCCACCGTCGACCACGAGAAAGTCCCAGCACGGGTTCCGGCGACAGCGGAGCCGGATGAGATGTGTTTCCTCGCGAGCTCCGACGGCGGGTGCGTAGGCGCGATTGATCACGAACGCGTCGTCGACGCCAGACCATGCTGTAGCGCGTCGAGCGCGGCGTTGACCGATCGCGGCCCCGTATGACATAAACGCAACAAACCGGAAGTCGCGTCGGCAAGGAGGGGGCCATGCGTACTCGCTTTGGTGTCGTCGTTTTCGCCATCGCGCTCGTCGTTCTCGCGGGTGCGGCGGCGGTACGCGGTAAGGGGGACGCCACGATCGCTCGTGCGCCTGCATTCAACGGAGCGGAGCTCGCTGCGCCTGCCGGCAGCGACTGGCTGACGAACGGCGGGGGCGTCTCGAACGAGCGCTACTCGACGCTGACGCAGATCAATACCTCGAACGTATCGAACCTCAAGCTCGCCTGGCAGGTGCATCTGCAATCCGGCGGGTCGCGCTTCAACTCCCAGGAGGCGACACCCGTCGTCTACAAGGGCGTGATGTACATCTCGACGGGCGACGACGACGTCTTCGCCCTCGATGCCGCGACCGGGCAGACGCTGTGGAAGTACACCGCGCACATCCCGAAGACGCAGATCACGACGGCGTGCTGTGGGTTCAGCAACCGCGGTGTCGCGATCGGCGACGGGAAGGTCTTCATCGCCGAGATCACCGGGCGGCTCGTTGCGCTCGACCAGGCGACCGGCACCGTCGTCTGGAGCGCGTGGAATACGCGCTGGCAGGAGGGCGGCACGATGACGATGGCGCCGCTCTACTACGGCGGGAAGGTGATCGTCGGGATGTCCGGCGGCGAGATGGGCGCGCGCGGCTCGGTCACCGCGTACGACGCGAACACGGGCGCGCAGGTGTGGCGCTTCTACACGTGCCCGACCTACGGCGAGGTCGGCGGCGGCACGTGGGCGGGCAACGAGTGGCAGCATTGCGGCGGCGCCGTCTGGTCGACGCCGAGCGTCGATCCGAACAACGGGCTCGTCTACTTCGGCGTCGGCAACCCGGACCCGTGGTCCGATCGAGGGCCGGGCGACAACCTGTTCACGGACTCGTTCGTCGCGCTCGACGTGAACACCGGCTCGCTCCGCTGGTGGTACCAGACGGTGCATCACGACATCTGGGACTACGACCTCACGAGCCCGACCGTGCTCTTCGACGTCACGGTGAACGGACAGGTGCGCCACGCGATCTCGGCGCCCGGCAAGACGGGCTGGCTCTACATCCTCGACCGCGACACCGGCAAGCCGTTGCTCGGGATCGTCGAGAAGAAGGTGAAGCAGGAGAAGTCACAGTTCACGTCGGCGACCCAGCCGTACCCGGTCGGTCAGGCGTTCGCCGACCAGTGCGCCCACAAGGTGGACTACACGAGCCCGAAGACCGGCAAGATCCTGAAGGCGCCCGACGGCAAGCCGTACAAGATCGGTTGCATCTTCACGCCGTACAACGACAAGCAGTTCGTCGCGTACGCGCCGGGAACCGAGGGCGGCTCCGACTGGCAGCCCTCGAGCTACAACCCGACGACGCATTTCCAGTACATCTGCGGTTACAACGGCAACACGGCGCTCGAGGCCTACCCGAAGCCGCAGTTGCCGTCATGGATCGCCGGCCAGTCGTACTTCGGCTCGAAGTTCGGGTTCGGGCGCGTCAAGGGCTTCGGCGACCAAGGCACGCCCGATCAGGGCGCGTTCCGCGGCGGCTACATGAAGGCGATCGACGTGACGACCAACACGATTGCCTGGACGGTGCGGATGCCGTCCGCCGGCGACTGCTACGACGCGACACTGACGACCGCAGGCGGCCTCGTCTTCGTCGGTCACGAGAGCACCACCAACCCGACCTACAGCGCCTACGACGCCAGGACCGGAGCGAAGCTCTGGAACTTCCCGACCGGCATCAAGGTCGCGATCAGCGCCCCCGGCATCACTTACGAGGCGAACGGGAAGCAGTACGTCGCCGTCCTCCAGGGTGGAGGCGGCGGCAACAGCAACCAGCAACGGAACACCGGACATGGAGACGTCATCGATGCGTTTGCGCTTCCGTAGAGCCGCGCTGCTGCGCGCCTCGCTCGTACTCGTCGTAGCCGCCGCGGTTGCGGGCCTCGCGCCCGCGCGAACGGCGAGCGCCGGCCCGACAGCGACCGTGACGCGCGTCACCGTGAAGATGTACGAATACCGGTTCGCGCTCTCGGTCCCGAAGGTGCGCGTCGGGACCGTGATCTTCACCGTCGTGAACAAGGGCCAGCTCGCACACGACTTCGGGATCCAGAAGCTGCAGAAGGTGTCTCCGCTCGTGCAAGGCGGCGGGCACACGACGCTGCGCGTCACCTTCCGCAAGCCCGGCAAGTACTACTACCTTTGCACGGTCGGGGCACACGTCCAGTACGGCATGTTCGGCAACTTGACCGTCACCAAGTGAGAACGCGTTCCGTCGGCGTGGGCGTTGCCGCGCTCGCCGCTCTCGTGCTCGGGAGCGCCCACGCCGCAGACGCGACGACGCAGCCGGGGAAGCTGTACGTGTCGCCGCTGGTGATTCGCGACGACGCAATCAAGGTGCGCGTGCGACGGCTGACCTGGGCCGACGACCTGCGCTACGTGCGCGGCGCCGAGGTGCGGTACGAGGTCGTGAACCGCGGGACACGTCGCTTCAGCCTGAACATCCTCGGCTCCAGAACCGGCGTCCTCGCGCCGGGCCGTCGGACGAGCATCCTGGTCGCGTGGACCCACCGCGGCAAGTTCGTCTTCCGCGCCTCGCCGAACGGTGCGCGGCTCCGCGTGACGGTGACCTAACCACACGGTCGCGCTCCAGTCGCTCGCTACCGTGACCCGCCAAGCGACAGGGTCATCCGCAAACCGGGTCAGCTGTGGGAAGGAGGACGCGACGTCGAGAGTAAGAAGAGCCGACTCGACGGTCGAGACGCCGACGTCCGGACAGCCCCGTGTCCGGGCCAGCTGTCACCGATTCTGCGGTCGGCCCAGGCGATGTGAACCTGGTACGCAGAGTTCGACGGCGAACGGGTCCGCTAGCCCGACGCGTTGTTTTGCTCGAGGGCCTGTTTGGTTTGTGGGCCGTAGTGGCCGTCGGCGGGGATGCCGGCGGAGCGTTGGAAAGCCGCGACGGCTTGTTCGGTCTTCGGGCCGTAGTTTCCGTCGATTGGTCCGGGCGAGTGACCTGCGCGTGCGAGTGCGCGTTGCACGGTCTTGACCTGGGCGCCTGTTGCACCTGGCCTGAGGACGCCTGCGGGCAGGATCACTGCTGGGGTCGACGGTGGCGGGTTGGCGGGGGCGGTGGCAGCCGGTGTGGTTGTCGTCGGGTGGTTGGTCGTCGTCGGCTCGGTTGGGGGACTCGAGTTTCCGCCGCTGAGGGCGATGAGCGCGACCACGACGACTGCGACCAGCACGAGCGCAGCGACTGCGAGCGCGACGAGCCGTCGGCGGGCGAACGGGCTAGCTGTAGTCGGCGGCTGCTCAGGCTCGGCGAGGTCTTCTAACCAGCTCGGCTCGTGACCACCCGCGGGGTCTGCGCCCGTCAGTTGGCGGGACTCCTCGACCGAGGACGGGGCGCTGTCAGAGAACCAGTCGTCCTGGTCGAACTTGGTTCCGCCCGATTCGTCTCGACCGATCATCAACCAGCTCCATTCCGGGCCGCCGCGCGCGAACCGGCCCGAGATCCAGCGTTTCGCAAGGGAACTCCATATCATCCCTCTTTGGGTCGCGTTCGATCCAAAACGGTGCCGCAAGACGGCTTTTCCGGCAACGGACGCAGACGGGCAGATCGAGGCCGTGATCAGCGACGGGAACGGCGGCTGGTACGTCGGCGTCGCGGACGACTCGGGAGCAGGCGCGCCGGCGGAGGACAGCGCGTGGTGTCGGCGAACCCAGTCTCTTCATGGGCTGGCGGCGCGGTGAGTTGTGGCTCGATACCGAGCTTTGGCTTCCCGAAGGCTCCGGTGCTTCGGTGCTAACGGGTTTTCCTGTTCCATCCTTCTCGTCCGAGCCGCCTGGGCTCGCGGCGTCGCGCGGGCGCCGAGTGGCGTGGAAGCAACGTCGCCACGCCCGCAGGGCCAGGGCGTCGGTGATCGCCTTGTCGCCGGCGGTGACGTTCCTGCTTGCCGGGCTACGGGCCGACGGCGGCCGCCGCGCATCGTTCGCGGTCGAGGCTCCGCCGAGCCTGACCTTCCGGTTCGAGGATGGGATCCTCGCGCTTCCGGAACGCCCGGCAAGGCCGGCGCACGCGCCGCGGAAGGTCACACACGTGCGTGCTTTCCCGAAGATCGACTGGCATCACGCACGGTCGCTCGGGCTGCCCTACGGCGGCAGGCTCGTCGACGGTACGCAGCTTCCTGTCAAGGGGCCGGACTGGGTCACCTGGAACCCAATCACGGACAGCGTTCCGAACCTCGCGAAGCGGCTCTACGGGAACGAGCACACGATTCGCACGGTCCTCTCTGTGACGCGCGCCTATCGGGCGGCGCACCGGCACGCAGCTCGTGTCGTGATCGGCGACATCAGCCGCGACAGCGGCGGCCCAATGGACGACCACCTCTCCCATCAGAACGGCCTCGACGTCGACGTCTACTTTCCGCGCGTCGACCGTCACCTGAGCGCGCCAACCGCGTCCAGGCAGATCGATCACCGGCTCGCGCAGGCCCTCCTCGATCGATTCGTCGACGCGGGCGCGCAGATGATCTTCGTCAGCCCCTCGACCGGACTACACGGCCCCGCCGATGTCGTCATGCCGTGGCCGGGCCACGACTACCACATGCACGTGCGCTTCCCGCCTCCCCGCGGATAGAAGCCGAGTTCGACGTTCGTCGGCCAGGCGTATCGGATCGTGACCTAGTTTGTCGCTTGCTCCGACAACACTGTTGTACTCCGAGCACCAGTTGAGACACCATCCTCAGTTTCGGAAGCGCCGCGCCTGCCTCGACCGCGTAGCCGATGTTGGTTCTCGCATCGAGGGCGCGCAACGACGTCCAGGCTGGGCGCTTCGATGACGTCCTTGAGTGCCCCGCCCGCATCAATCGGAAAGCGACTGCCCCGCCGCCGACGGTCAGACTGGTCACGCGCTCGGGCGTCCTCGCAGCTAGGAACAGCGCAGCGGCTGCGCCGACGTCGGGACCGACGAACGTGCGGAGAGCCCAGGCCCCACGCGTCGATCAGGCGAGCCAGGAACTCCCCGGCGGCGTCCGGGGCGATGAGCTCGGGGCGTGACTGGTCAGAGTGGCCGAATCGCGGGCATCTCGATGGCGACGATCCGGCCGAGCGGCGGTGAGCTGATGCAAGACGCGACTCTTCGCGAGCGCGTCCTTGCCGATCCTCACGAGGCCGTTGGCGAGGCTGTCCCGATCAGGAGTGGCCATGGATTGCTCCTTCCGGCGTATGGCAGCTCGAGAGCACGTTATCCAGCGCGAACGCCGACATCATTGCGACTCCTGCTGCCGTGATCCCTGTCACGTTGATGACATCCGTCCTACACAGACTCATCCGTTGGGGCTTTACTCGCGCTGCGAATTGGGCGGCGTACGGGCGTTTTCACGCCGCCGCAGGCGCCGCCGTCATCGATCGCGTCTCGCTCCAGTCGAGAATGAGTTTGCGCTCGGCGAAGTACCAGCGCCCGTCGAGCTTGGTGAAAGTGTCGAGGTAGCGGAGAGAGGCGACCATGATCTTGCGGTCGCCGTGTTCGGTGTACACATGGTGGGCGATTGTGTAGCTCTCTCCGATCGCGCGGTCACGGTCGAGCGTCACGGTGCTTTGGCCGTTGAAGTGCGTGGTCGCCTCATAGCGGTTGAGGTCGTCGAAGATGGGCGTCAACGCTTCTCGCCCATGGAGGACGTAGGTCGGCTCGCCGGCTTCGCCGTCCATGTAGACGGCGAAGACGGTGTCGTCAGTGAACAGCGCCTTCTGACCTTCAGCCTCACGGCGGTCGGCGCAGTGCGCGTACGCGTCGAAGAGCTCGCGCAACGCAAGCCGGTCGGCTGCCTCGGCCGGAGTCACCTCGAGTGTGGACGGCCATCAGTGGAACCTCCTCAGAGTCGAATCGAATTGACACTCGCGAGCGTAGTGCCTCGTCGCGAGAATCCCTCGCGGCGGCGAGAGTGGGAGGTCATTTCGTCGCGCGCGCGCTCGCGAGACTCTTGGCGTTACCGAAGCACAACAAGGAGCAACCCGCGCTTCCACTCCTCACTTTCGGAGCCCACCGACTGCGACTGGATTTTGCCGTTACGCCCAGCTCTTGACAGGCAAGAAGACGATCGGGCGTGTGAAGGGCGCTATACGTGTATCGCAACCACGGCCTCAACCCGAAGTCGCTGGATCCCTGACACACAAGACGTTCCTGCAGGATCACCCTACTAGGCTTGCGGCATGAAGATCTTCAATCTCAACGCAGACGAGTGGGATCGCACGGAAGAGCGCGAGGGCTGGCGCTTCAAGGACGCCTGGGTCGGCGCGCACACCGACGCCGAGCTGATCGGCGCGAGCATGTACGAGGTCGAGCCGGGTAACAAGCAGGGGCCATTTCACACCCACCACGCGAACGAGGAATGGGCGATCGTCCTCCGCGGCGAGCCGACGCTGCGCACGCACGAGGGCGAGCAGCAGCTGCGCCAGGGCGACGTCGTCGCGTTCCCGCGCGGCAAGGAGGGCGCGCACCAGATCCGCAACGACACGGACGCGCCCGTCCGCGTCCTCATGCTCTCCACGCTGATCGCGCCGGACATCGTCGAGTACCTCGACACCGGCAAGATCGGCGCGCGGAGCGTCGCCGGCGAGCGGATCATCTTCGCTCGCCCGGGGCCCGAGCTCGAATATTGGGAGGACGAGGACTAGTAGGAGGTACCGAACGCGCGAGGGTGCCGGGCACGCGCGGTACCAGCTCGCGCGCTGGGTCGACGGCTCGACGTTCCTGTGGCTCGCCCGCCGCAAGGGAGTCGGTCGGCGAGGGCTCGAGCGGTTGCATACGACGTACTCGAGGAGCTCCTCGCTTAGTCTCCGTGAGTACGGCCGCCACGCCCCACCGTATGCGGTGAACGTTGCGTCACCTGCAGGACGTCGCGAGACCCAGCATCTGCGCGTTCGTGAGGTTGTCGCGCAGCGAGTTCGTGATCCACACGCGGGTCGCTCCGACACGCCAGGCGATCGTGTGGATCCGGCCGCCGCTCGTGGTCACGTCGTAAGAGCGGCCGCCGCGATGGATCGTCGTGGATGGTTTTTCCAGGATCGGCGGGTCGTCCCAGGTCGTGTACATCCACAGGACGGAGTCGCCTGCATCGCTGCTCGCGTAGAGCGCGATCGCGGGATGGCCCTCCAGGGCGTAGGAGCGCGCGGCGCCGCTCGGCCACCGGTAGCCGGGCGGCAGCGCCGTAGGCACGCAGGTCCGGATGCCGTTCCGCACCGACGCGAGGAGTGCGCGGCCCGTACCGCCGTCGGTCGGGAGCGCCACGGGCGTTGCCGCCCGGCGCCTGCTCGCCGCGGGCGTTGCCGCCCGGCGCCTGCTCGCCGCCCGGGCGTGTAGACGCGCGGCGCCGGCCAAGCCCTCCCACGCACGCACGGTCGCGCGGAGCTGCTCCGGCGTGGAGGCGACGTAGTCCGCGCCATACAGGACGACGTCGTTCGCCCGGAGCGTTACGCGCGCCACGCTGCTCGACGGCGTCTCGTGCACGGCGCGTGCGAGCGACAGCACCTCGCCGAGGCTCGAGATGTCCGAGGTCGTCGCCTCTGCGAGCTCGCGGGCCAGCCGGCGCAGGCGCAGCAGGTCCCACTTGTCGCCGAGCCCGTCCTGCGCGACGACGCGCAGGAGCAGTTGCTGGCGCGCAGCCCGGACGAAGTCGCTGTCGTCGTGACGGTAGCGCGCGAATGCGAGCGCCTCCGCGCCGTCGAGCTTCTGATATCCCGGCCGCAGGTCGATGTTCGCGTAGTTCGTCTCGGCCGTGCCGACGTTCTTGTTGTAGTAGCGGCGGTCGACCGGGAACCAGACGCCTCCGAGGGTCTGGACGATGTCCTTGAAGCCGTGGAAGTCGACCTCGACGAAGTGGTCGATCCCGACGCCGAGCGTGTCGCGGACGACACGCGTGAGTAGACGCTCGCCGCCGTAGTGGTAGGCCATGTTGATCCGATCGTGACCATGTCCCGGGATCGAGACGTAGAGGTCGCGGGGGATCGAGAGCAGGGCGATCCGGTTGCGCTTCGGCTGGATCCGCACGAGCATGACGGTGTCCGAGCGGGAGCCGTTGCCGCCGCGCTGCCGGTGGTCGGAGCCGATGAGGAGGATGGTCTGCGCGTTCGGCTCCGGCGGCAGTGCGACCAGCGTGCGCTTCGGCGCGCGGTGGAGCTCGGGCTCGACCGCACGGACGACCGCTCGTTTCGGCCCGGCGTGCAGCTCGTCGAGCGTCGAGGAAGCCTGCCAATACGCGAGGCTCGCTGCCGCTGCGACGAGGACCACGAGCGCGAGCCCGCCGAGGAAGAGGATCCTGCGCAGGACTACCGCCCGTACGACGGCTGGGTCGACGTGGAGGAAGGTTGCTCGGTCGACGGCGTCGCGAGGCTCTCCGCCGGGATGTGTTCGAGCGCCGCGCTCATGAAGTCGTGCCAGATGCCCGCAGGGATCGTGCCGCCGTACACGGGGGCGTAGCCCTCGACGTAGTTCATCGCCAGTTCGCGGTGCGGATAGCCCACCCAGACGCAGGTCGCGAGCTGCGGGACGTAGCCGCAGAACCACGCGTCGACGAAGCTCTCGGCGGTGCCGGTCTTGCCGGCCATCGGCCGGCCGATCGCCGCCGCCGTTCCGGTGCCCTTCTCCGCAACAGCCTCCAGCGCGTACGTCACCTCGTCGGCGACCTCCTGCGACAGCGCGACGTTCGGCTTCGAGACCGGGTACGGAACGACGTCGCCGGTCGCCGTGCGCACCGACTCGACGGCCTGCGCGTCGTGTCGCACACCGCGCGCGGCGAGGGTCGCGTACGCCGTCGTCATCTCGAGCGGGCTGACGGCCTGCGTCCCGAGCGTGATCGAGCACACGGGCTTCAGCTCGGACTGGATGCCGAGTCGGTGCGCCATCCGGACGACGGCGGGTGGGCCGACGCGCGTCACGAGCTGAGCGAAGATGGTGTTCACGGAGTTGGCGGTCGCGTCGATCAGGTTCATCGTGCCTGCGGTCTCGTCGGCGTTGTTGTGGACGTCCCAGGGCTGCCCGTAGCCGTCGTTGCAGCGCTGGGTCGGTGATCGTCATCTCCGGAGGGCCGTTGAAGTAGTCGTCGAGCGACGTGCCGTGCTCGAGCACCGCTGCGAGCGTGAAGGGCTTGAACGCGCTTCCGGCCTGGCGATGGCCCTGCGAGGCGAGGTTGAACTGGAGGCGCTCGCGGCTCGGCACCCACACCGTCCATCGCGCGCACCTTGCCGTTGCGAGGGTCGATCGCGACGAGCGCGCTCGCCGGGTCGTCTCGTCGGGGAAGGTGGTGTGAGATCGCCTGCTGGGCGAGCGCCTGGAGCCTCGGGTCGATCGTCGTCTTGACGCGAAGGCCGCCACTTTCGACGAGCCGCTGCCCGTAGCGCTGGACGAGCTGCTGCTCGACGTAGCCGAAGAAGTACGGCTCGTGGATCGTCTTGTAGAGCGTGCCCGGCGCGAAGCCCCAACGGCTGCTTCCGCGCGAAGCGCCACGCCTCCGGTTGCAGCGCATGCGTCGCATGCATCGCGTCGAGAACCTCGTTACGCCGCCGGAGGGCCGCGTTGGGATCGCGGAAGGGGTCATAGCTCGAAGGTGCCTGCGGTAGGCCCGCGATCAGCGCTGCCTGCGGGACCGTCAGCTGCGAGGCGCGTCTCGAGTAGTACGTCTGCGCCGCCGCGGCGACGCCGTAGGCCTGGTTGCCGTAGTAGACGAGGTTCAGGTAGCGCGCGAGGATCGCTCGTTTCGGCAAGCGGTCGGCGAGCTTCATCGCCAGGCACGCCTCCGTGATCTTCCGTCCGAGCGTGTGCGACGGCGTCCCGATATAGAGGTTGCGCGCAAGCTGCTGCGTGAGCGTCGAGGCTCCCTGCTCGGCGCGCCCACTCTGCATATCGGTCAGCGCAGCCCGCGCGATGCCGGCGTAGTCGAGGGCGCCGTGCTGCCAGAAGCGCCGGTCCTCGATCGCGACCGTCGCCTTCGCGAGCCACGGAGACATCTGCGCCAGCGAAAGCTGCTGCCGGTTCTTCTTCGACGGGATCGTCCCGAGCAGCGAGTCGTCGGTGGCGACCACGAACGAGTTCGTGCCGATCCGGACCGGCTTGAGCGAAGCGAGGTCGCACTGCGATTGGATCACGGTCGGCGCGACCGCCGCCGCGACGACGACGGCTGCGACCACGGCGGCAAGCACGAGCAAGAGCGCCGTGATCGCGGCAAGCAGGCGTCCGGGACCGCGCCTCCCGCGTCCCGACCTGCGCCGCCGTCGCCGGCGCGCCGCCGCGGCGAGGACGACATCGTGCGCTGAGCCGCCGCGCGGAGACACGGGCCTCCTTGTATCCCGACGGCCTCCGTTGAAAACGGCGGCGCGTTTGCCATCTCGTGAACGCGAAGAAGCAGAAGCGGTGCCGGAACGGTGTCGTCCGCGGCTTCAGCTGACGTCAGCCGATCGTCGTGACGTAGGCGCCAACGAGTGCTGCGGTCTGTTGGTCAACGGCACCCTCTCGGCGATCAGCATGACCGTCTTGAAAATGTGCGAAGGCAGCCGTCGAAGCGATCGGGTTGGCCTCGTCCTCGCCATGGTTGTGAAACGACAGGTGCACGAAGGAGTCATCCGCCAGCCGGAGGACGATGTAGCTGACGGTGTCTGGCTTGGCCGCGGCGAGCTCTTCAAAGACCCCCTCGATCCGCTGCTGGTTCTCATCCGCCGCTTCAGATGACTTCATCGCGTAGCGCGTAACCAGCCTCTTGTGCATGGAGTGGGCTCCCTTCACCGGTGCCGAGGTCGTCGGCAGTCGAAATGCATCTCTGGTGGAATCAAGTCCCTCCTGCAAGTGGCTGTCGGCGAAGACACCGAGGAGGGTGAATCGTCCTTGCGCATCCACCCGCCTGGGTATGCTCCGCGGGCGATGACCCGCTGGTTCGCTCGCATCTCGCAGCAAAACGGCTAGTCCGCCGCTTCCAGTTCAAGCGTCCGAGGAAGCGGCGGGACAGCGACGCGTAGCTCGCTGACCGCGGCTGCGCATGCGCCTTCCCGCCTAAGAACGATTAGGAAGGAAGGTCAGCCCGATGCCCGTTCCGCACCGTGTCGCCAAGCAGATGATCCAGCGTCGCCTCGTCGGCAAGGAAGGCGGCGAGCGGATCAAGGAGCTCCGCACGATCCTCGCCGAGCTGCCCGACTACAAGAACGGCCCGTACGCCGACCTGCGCAAGTGGGTCAACGCGCAGATCGAGGAGTCGCGCGTGCGCAAGAAGGCGCTGCATCGCGACTCGCTCGCCGTGCGCCGCGACGGCGTCGCGCAGATCGCACTCGTCGGGCCGCCGAACGCCGGCAAGTCGTCGCTGCTGCAGGCGCTGTCGAGCATCCAGATCAAGACCGGCGACTACGCGTTCACGACGACGCGGCCTGTGCCGTCGGTCACCACCATCCACGACTGTCGCGTGCAGCTCGTCGAGATCCCCGGCCTGATCGCGGGTGCCGCCGAGGATCGCGGCGGCGGCAAGGCGCTGCTCGGCGTGCTGCGCGGCGCCGACGCGATCGTTCTCTGCCACGCGGCGAACATGCTGCTCTCCGAACTCGCGACGGTGCGCGCCGAGCTCGAAGCGGCCGGGATCGAGAAACGCACGCTGATCGCCGTGACAAAGCTCGACGAGGCCGACGAGTCGCGAGTCGAGGAGATCGCGCACGCGGCCGGCCTCCCGGCGATCGGCGTGTCAGTGCTCGACGACGACAGCCTCGACCGGCTCCGCGCGCAGCTCTGGGAGCTGACCGGCTTGATCCGCGTGTGGCTGCGCGGGGAAGCGCAGGCGCTCGCGCCGGGCGCGACCGTGGTCGACGCGGCGCGTGCGGTCCACCACGAGCTCGCCGAGTCATGTACCGGCGCGCGCGTGACCGGCCCATCCGCGAAGTTCGACGCCCAGCGAGTCGGCCGCGACCACACGCTCGCCGACGACGACATCGTGGAGATCCTCAGCTGACCGCAAGGACGTCGCCAGGCTTCCGCAGTGACGATCCCGCTGCCGGGCTGTAGCGTCCGCGTCCTGAGGATCTACTTCGCCGGTCCGCTCTTCACGCCGTACGAACGCTCGTTCATCGACGAGTGCGCCGGCGCGCTGCGTGCCGACGGCTTCGAGGTCTTCGTTCCGCACGAGCACGAGCTCGCGACGGACCTTGACGTCACAGCAGCGTGGATCTTCGCGCAGGACCGGCCGGCGATCGAGCGCGCCGACGCGATGCTCGCGATCCTCGACGGCCCGTCGGTGGACGACGGCACCGCGTGCGAGATCGGGATGTTTCATGCACTGATGCAGTCGGATCCGTCGAAGAAGGGCATCGTCGGGCTCCTCACCGACATCCGCGGCATGCGCGGCGAGTCGACGGGCGTCAACCTCTTCGTCCAGGGCGCGATCGAGGACGTCGGCCGGATCGTCGCCTCCTTCGAGGAGGCGCGCGACGTGCTCAGAGCCTGGGGCCAAACCTCTCTCCGGATGCCCAGCCCACCGCGATGACGAGCGCGTGGGCAGGATCTCGCGTGGCAAGAACGGCAAGGATCAGCGTTCGTTGCCCGCCGTAGCAGACAAGGTTTCCCCCGATCCGCCGGCGCACAGTGGCCGTGATGTGGGCGGCGACTGCGCTACGGTCAGGCCGTGGAGTCGGGCGGGGTGTGACTCGGAAGGTTGATGTTGCTCAGCTCTTGCTCGAGGCGGCGCGCCAGTTGGGCGAGACGCTCGAGCCGGAGCGTGTGTATGAGCGCTTTCACTTGCTCCTCGCGGACGTCGTGCCGCATGACGGCGTTGTCGTGTCTTCGTACGACGAGGCGGAGGGTCTCATCCGCTGTGATTACGCGTGGGTGGAGGGCAGTCTCTTGGATCCGGCCACTTGCCGCCGGTGCCGCTCAACCGAGAGGGAGGGGGGATGCAGAGCCGGGTGATCGTCACCGGCGAGCCGCTCCTCGCAAACGATGTGGTGCAGCGCACGGCGGAGTCCAGCGGTACGTACTACAACGTCGACCGTGAGGGTCAGGTACGCAAGATTCCGGAAATGGGGCCCGCCGCGACGACCGCCGCGATGATGGCGCCGGTGAAGGACGAGGGGCAGGTCGTAGGCGTTGTGCAGTTGATGAGGGACGGCGGGCAGTACACCGACGACGACTTCCAGTTGTTCCAGGGGCTCGTCGGGCAGATGGCGGCGGCGGTTCGGAATGCGCGCCTGCAGCGAGAGCGGAGTCGCCTGGCCGCCGCGGAGGCAGCAGCGCACGCTCGCGCCGCCGAGCGCGAGCAGGCCGCCCGGGTGCTCGATGTCGTCGGCGACGGGATCTTCCTCGTCGACCAGGACGGAGTTGTGGCGCTCTGGAACCGGGCTGCCGAGGTGATCACCGGGATCACCGGCGCTGCGGCTCGCGGTCGGGCGATCGCCGACGTGGTTCCCGATTGGAGCCTCCTCGCGGAGCGGATCTCGGTGGCGGAAGAGGCGGCTTCGACGCCGGCGGAAACGTTGCCTGTCAATCTGAATGGAAGGCAGCTCTGGCTTTCTTTCGTCGCCGTTCGCAGTCCGGACGGAGTCGTGTTCGCGTTTCGCGACCTGACCGGCGAGCGCCGGCTCGATGAAGAGAAGAGCGATCTCGTGGCGACGATGTCGCACGAGCTGCGCACCCCGATGGCGGCCGTCTTCGGCGCAGCGCAGACGTTGCTGCGAACCGATGTCGACGTCGGAACCGATCAGGCGCGCGAGCTCCTGGAGATGATCGCCACGCAGGCGTTGCGGCTGACCCAGATCACGGAGGAGGTGCTCCTAACCGCACGCCTCGACCGCGGAGCCGTGCACCTCGAGTACCAGCCGATCGACCTCGCAGATCTCGTGCGCGCAACGATCGCGGCGCTGAAGCCGCAGCTGCCGCTCGACTGCCCGATCAGCATCGAGATCGAGCCAAATCTGCCACTGGCGCGCGGCGACCGCGACAGAGTCCAGCAGGTACTGGTCAATTTGCTCGACAACGCGGTGAAGTATGGTCGCCCGCCGCTCGCGGTCAGCCTGCAGGCGCGAACGAGTGTCGTCTGTATCGCGGTCGCTGACGCAGGCCCCGGCGTTCCGAAGGTCGAGCAGGAGCGAATCTTCGACAAGTTCTACCGCAGCGACCCGCAGCTCACCCGTGCACCCGGTGGGACCGGCCTCGGCCTCTACATCGCGCGCGAGCTGACCGAGAGAATGGGCGGTCGCCTCGACGTGCGCTCGGAGCCCGGCGCAGGCGCGACGTTCATCGCCCAATTGCCGCGCGGTTAGCGTCCGCCGGCTCTCGCCGTTGCGCGACGCCGGCGGTCACGGCCGTGCAAGAGAAACGGCCTTTGATGACGGGTTAGACGACGTGCGCTACGTCTGCCGGCGTGCGATCGTTCGGCGCCCAGCCGATCGCCGGGGCGATGTGCCTGGCGATCGTCTCGAGCATCGCGGCGTTGTACTCGACCCCGAGCTGACTCGGCACGGTGAGGAGAATTGTGTCCGCGGCCTGAACGGCTGCGTCGTGAGCGAGCTCCTCGGCGATCCGGTCGGGCTCGCCCGTGTAGGTGCGGCCGAAGCGGCTGATCGCGCCGTCGAGCCAGCCGACCTGGTCCTGGTTCGCATCGTCGCCGAAGAGCCGTCGGTCGAGGGCGGAGGTGATCGGGATGACGCTTCGGCTGACCGAGACGCGTGGCTCTCTGGTGTGGCCGGCCTTCGACCAGGCGTCGCGGAACAGCTCGATCTGCTCCGCCTGCAGCTCGTCAAACGGCACTTGCGTGTCCTCGAGGAGGAGCGTCGAGCTCATCAGGTTCATGCCCTGCTCGCCGACCCAGATCGCCGACTCACGCGTCCCGGAGCCCCACCAGATCCGCTCGGCAAGGCCGGGCGACTGAGGCTGAACGGGGAGCATCGCGTCTCCGGGTGCTCCGCCGACGTCGGCGCGCACGACCCCCTCGCCCGAGATCGCGGCGCGGAAGCGCGCGGTCTTCTCGCGCGCGTCGTTTGCCTCGTGCGGGTAGCCGAACGCCTCCGCGCCTTGCCAAGCCGGCTCAGGGGATCCGCGGCTGATGCCGAGCTGAAGCCGGCCGCCCGCGAGCAGGTCGGCGGCGGCCGCTTCCTCTGCCATGTAAAGGGGATTCTCATACCGCATATCGATCACGCCCGTCCCGATCTCGATCCTGCTGGTGCTGACGCCGATGGCCGTCAGGAGCGGGAACGGCGAGGAGAGCTGACGGGCAAAGTGGTGGACACGCACGAACGCCCCGTCAATCCCGATCTCCTCGGCCGCGACGGCGAGCTCCACCGTCTGCCGCAACGCGTCCCGCCCGGTGTGCGTGGCGCCTCCGCCTGGATGCCAGGCGCCGAACGAGAGAAATCCGATCTTCTTCGAACTCAGCTTTGCGTCCATCTACCATCAACGTGCTTGAGCGCGCAACTATTCCGATCAGGAGTCGGAGTGACGAGCCTTTCAGCTTCCGGCTCCGCCGAGCTGGCGGAGGCGTCGCCACGGAACGGATCGTCAAGAAAAGAGTGGGACGAGCTTCCGCCGTGAGGCGAGCTCAGTCATGGCTTCGTCCGGCGGGCGTGCCTGGTGGCGGCTCGCGGCGTCGAGCACCTTCGGCAGCAGCGTGACGTCGCCGACGGTGTTCAGGAAGACGCCCGGCCGGCCGAGCACCCAGTGCACGGCGAGGTCGATGTCGTCCTGCTCGTGCAGCGGCTCGTACCAGGTGCGCGGCGGTCTGCTCGCGGCCGTCCCACGGCGCGAGCGTGATCGCCTTGATCGTCTGCAGGGCGACGCCGCGCTCGGCGCACACGGCGGCGAGCTGCCTCGAAGTCGGCGGCGTAGCGCTCGTCCTGCATCTGGACGTAGCTGTAGGGGAGCGAGCACCGAGTCGAACGGGAAGCGCTCGAGGCTGCGCACGGTGCATCCTCGCCACCGTCAGGCCGTGGCCGGTGACGCCGATGAAGCGGACGAGGCCCTCGTCGCGCGCCTCGACGGCCGCCTCGAGCGCGCCGCCTTCGCGCAGCGCGGTCTCCCACTCGATCACGTCGACGAGGTTGTGCAGCTGGATCAGGTCGACGTGGTCGACGCCGAGGCGGTCGAGCGAGCGGCGGATCTCCTCGCGCGCGCCGTCGCGGTCGCGCTCGCCGGTCTTCGTCGCGAGGAAGAACTCGGTCGCGGTGCTGCGCGAGCCACGGCGCGAGGCGCAGCTCCGAGTCGCCGTACGACGCGGCGGTGTCGATGTGGTTGACGCCGTGCTCGAGCAGCAGCTCGAGCGTGCGGTCGGCTTCGGCCTGCGTGAGCGGCGCCGAGCGCGGCGGCGCCGAAGATCGTGCGCGTGCTCTCGTGGCCGGTGCTCCCGAACGGTGCCTTCGCGATCACGCCATCAGATTAGTTGACACTGCGCGCGTGCCGTACGACCTGATCGCCGTCGGAGACGTGATGCTCGACGGGAGCACTGCCGGCACCCGTGCCGGCGGCCGCGTCCACGGCCGCATCGAGCTTGCGCGCGGGCGGGTCGGCCGCGAACGCGGCGCTCGCGGCTGCGCGTCTCGGCGCGCGCGCAGCAGTCGTCGGTCGGGTCGGCGCGGACGCCGCCGGCCGGCTGGTGGCGGAGGCGCTCGCGGCGGCCGGCGTCGAGCCGTTGCTCGCGCGCGACGACGATGAGCACACCGGGTGCGTCGTGGTCGTGGGCGGCACCTCCATCGTCGCCGATCCGGGTGCGAGCGCCCGGCTCGCGCCGGACGATCTGCCGGCGACCCTCGAAGCCGGCGCCGTGCTCGTCTCCGGCTACTCGCTGCTGCAGCGGGGTCGGAGCCGGCCGCGCGGGCTGCGCTCGAGCGTGCGCGCACGGACTGGCTCGCCGTCGATGTCGGCGTCGGCCACGCCTCGTCGACGGCGTTCGGCGCCGATCGCTTCCTCGACGCGACGGCGCCGGCGGCGTGCTGCTCGCGAACGCCGAGGAGGCGCGGGCGCTCACCGGGCTCGAGCCCGAAGAGGCGGCGGCGGCGCTCGCCGCGCACTACCGCGTCGTCTGCATCAAGCTCGGCCGCGACGGCGCACTCGCCGCGTCCGGGACAGGGTCGTCGTGCGCGCAGAGGTCGAGCCGATCGAGCGGAACGGACACGCTCGGCGCAGGCGATGCGTTCGCCGGTGGGTTCCTGTTCGCGCTTGTCGGAGGGGCGGAGCTCGCTGCGGCCCTCCGTGCGGGTTGCGACTCGGCTGCACTTACGCTTCGTCGGCCGTGACCGAGGTCGTCTCACCGGACCAGCTCGCTGCGATCGCGCGCGATGTCGCGGGCGAGGTCGTCGGCACAGGTGCGCGCCGCGTGTTGCTGGTGCCGCCCGATCAGACGCGCCTGCATTCGCGCGCGGGCGAGATCGTCGCGCAGCTCACCGGTCTGCTCGAGGGTGACGTCGAGCGGGTCGACGTGATGCCCGCGCTCGGGACGCACCATCCGCTCGGCCCTGCCGAGTCCCGGTTGATGTTCGGCGACGCGATCGATCCTGCATGCCTGCTGCACCACCGCTGGCGCGACGACGTGACGACGCTCGGCGAGCTCCCTGCGGATGAGGTCGACGAGATCGTCGGCCGTTCGCTCGGCCTTTCTCTTCCGTTCGCCGTCAACAGCGCGCTCGTCGACGGCTCCTACGACCTCGTCGTCTCCGTCGGGCAGGTGGTGCCGCACGAGGTGGCGGGATTCGGCGGCTACACGAAGCACGTCTCGATCGGGCTCGGCGGCCCTGACACGATTCAGCGGAGTCACTTCTTCAGCGCCGTCTACGGGATCGAGCAAACGATGGGACGGATCGACGCGCCCGTCCGTCACCTGCTCGACCTTGGGTTCGACCGCTTCCTCGAGCCGCGGTGCCGGGTGCTGTTCGTCCTCACCGTCGTCGAAGCGCGTCGTGGCGGCCCGGTCCTGTGCGGCGTGTTCACCGGCGAGGGCGGAACGCGTTCGGCGGGTGGCGAGGCGTTCCGCGCGGCTGCGGCGTTGTCGGCGGAGGTCAACATCGAGGTCGTCGAGCAGCCGTTCCAGCAGTGCGTCGCCTATCTCGATCCGCGGGAATACCGCTCGACGTGGCTGGGGAACAAGGCGATCTACCGGACGCGGCTTGCGATGGCGGACGGCGGCGAGCTCTACATTGTCGCGCCGGGCGTGTCGCGCTTCGGCGAGGATCCGCTCGTCGACACGCTGATCCGGCGGCACGGCTACCACGGCCGCGAGGCCGCGCTCGAGGCGATGGCGGCGGACCCCGAGCTCGCCGCGAACCTCGCCGCGGTCGCCCACCTGATCCACGGATCGACGGAGGGACGCTTCACAGTCACCTACGCCCCGGCCCACGAGCTCTCGCGCGCCGACGTCGAGGGCGCCGGGTTCGGCTATCTGCCGCTCGACGAGGCACTCGAGCGGTTTCCGGCAGACGCCGTCGACATCCCCGATCCGGGGCTCGGGCTGTGGCGGATCTGAGGGCCGACCGCTACATCGAGGCGTCGGAGGTCGGTCTCGATCTGTACCGCGAGCGTCGCCGAGCTCCCGATCGTGAGCCCGCATGGGCACATCGACGTGCGCCTGTTCGCCGACATCGGGGCCAGGCTCGACCCGCCCGGACGGCTCTTCGTCACAGCAGATCACTACGTCGTGCGGATGCTGTACTCGCAGGGAGTGCCGCTCGAGCGCGTCGGTCGTGGCGCCGACGATCGCGCCGTCTGGCAGGTACTCGCCGAGAACGTGCCGCTGTTTGCGCTGACGCCGACCGGGCTGTGGTTGCGCGAGACGCTCGTGACAGTGTTCGGGATCGAGGAGCCGCTCGACTCGCGGTCCGCCGAAGCGATCTACGAGCGGATCGAGGAGCGGCTCGCATCGCCTGCGTTCGCCCCGCCGGCGTTGCTCGACCGGTTCGAGGTCGAGTGCCTCTCGACCACCGACTCCCCGGGTGCGTCGCTCGACGCCCATCGTGCACTCGGTGGCCGCGTCCGCCCGACGTTCCGCCCCGACGCGGTCGTGGCGCTCGATGCCGCCGGCTGGCGCGAAGCGCTCGCCGAGCTCGAAGTCGCCGCGGGTCGCGAAGTCGTGGATTACGCCGCCTTCCTCGAAGCGCTCGTAGAGCGCCGCGCCGCGTTCAAGGAGGCCGGGGCGACAGCGACCGATCACGCAGCGACGAGCGCGAACACCACCCGGCTGAGCCACAGCGAGGCGTCGGCGTTTTTCACGCTCGCGCTCGCGGGCAACATCTCCCACGCCGAGGCGCGGCGATTCGAGGCGCACATGCTGAACGAGTTCGCGCGCATGAGCATGGACGACGGCCTCGTGATGCAGCTGCACATCGGCAGCCTCCGCGACCACAACGGCCCGCTCGCCGGGCGATTCGGACGCGACATCGGCGCGGACATCCCCGTGGCGACCGACTGGACGCGCGGCCTGCAACCGATGCTCCAGGCGTGTGGCAACGATCCCGGCTTTGGCCTCATTCTCTTCACGCTCGACGAGAGCACGTACAGCCGTGAGCTGGCGCCGCTCGCCGGCCACTATCCCGCGGTCTTGCTCGGCTGCCCGTGGTGGTTCCATGACAGCCCGGCCGGGATCGACCGCTTCCTCGATAGCGTCGTCGAGACGGCAGGGATCTACAACCTCGCCGGCTTCGTCGACGACGCCCGCGCGTTGACGGCGCTTCCCGCGCGACACGACCTCTGGCGCCGACGGACGTGCGGCTGGCTCGCACGGAAGGTCGACGCCGGTTTCCTCGGGGAGGAGGAGGCACGCCGACTCGCGCACGAGCTCGCATACGGCCTGGTCCGGCGCGCCTACAAGCTCTAGCCTCTAGAGGCTTGATGTGTATTGGCGTGGTTGCGGAGATGGCTCAGACCAAGCAGCTCGTTCGGGGCGGGCGCAGGGCATAGCGGTGTCTACGTTCAAGCCCGACCCGGACGAGATGCGCCGTGTCTGGGCCACCATCCGCGAGTGCGTGAAATGCGCATCAAGCCTCTAAACGCCGCTGAACGCGTCGAAGCCGCCGTCGACCGGCACGACGACGCCGGTGACGAAGGACGCGGCGGCGCTGCAGAGCCAGATCACGGTGCCGGCAAGCTCGTCCGGCTCGCCGAAGCGGCCGGCCGGAGTGCCCGCGACGATCCGCGCGCCACGCGCCGTCAACGCTCCTGACTCGTCGAGCAGCAATGCGCGGTTCTGCTCGCCGACGAAGAAGCCCGGTGCAACGGCGTTGACGCGCAGCGGCGCCAGCTCGACCGCGAGCCACCGGGTGAGGTTCTCGACCGCGGCCTTCGCGGCGCCATAGCCGACAACCCGTGTGAGTGCGCGGTGCGCTGCCAGCGACGAGACGTTCACGATCGACCCGCCGCTCATCTCCGCGCCAAAGACCCGCGTCGGCAGCACCGTGCCATGGAAGTTGAGCCTCATGACCTCGTCGAGCGCCTCGAGCGGCAGCTCGAAGAACGACCGCTCGCCGACTGTTGCCGCGGCGACGTTGCCACCGGCCGCGTTGACGAGGATGTCGACCTTGCCCCAGCGTTCGCGCACCGTCGCGCGCGCACGATCGAGCTGCGCCACGTCGAGCACGTCCGCTTGGAGGACCACCGCCTGATCGCCGAGCCTCTCAGCGAGCTGGTCGAGCGGCTCGCGCCGTCGGGCAAGGAGGCCGACCCGCGCGCCCGCCGCAGCGAGGCCGCGCGCGATCGCTCCGCCGAGGACGCCTGACGCGCCGGTCACGACCGCGACCCGGTCGTCGAGGCCGAACAGCTCCGAGACGGACGCCATCAGGGGTTGATACAAGCACGAGGGTGCAGCTGAGTGTGCTGACGGACGAGATCGACGCGCGCCTCGGGTTGGCGCTCGACGTGTGCGAGGAGCTTGGGATCGACGCCGTCGAGTTGCGTACGGTCGACGGGGTACAGATCGTCGACCACGCGCCCGGCGCCCTGCGGGCGATGCGGCAGGAGCTCGACGATCGCGGCTTTCGTGTGTCCGCGATCGCTTCGCCGTTCCTGAAATGCGCTCGCGGCGAAGACCAGGAGGACGTGCACGAGCGGGCGCTCGTCGCGGCGGAGCTGCTGTCCGCCCCGATCGTGCGCGCATTCTCCTACTGGCGCGAGCGAGATCTTGCCGCCGCTCTGCCGGAGCTCGGCGAGGCACTGAGTCGCGCCGCATCGCGCGCGCGCGAGGTCGGCGTGACCCTCGCGCTCGAGAACGAGCACGACTGCAACGTCGCCACGAGCGCCGAGGTGCGGGCGGCGCTCGACGCCGCCGCGTCACCCGATCTGCACGTGATCTGGGATCCCGGCAACGCGGCGATGCTCGACCGTGTGTCCTTCACGGGGCTCGGCGGCCTCGAGAAGATCTACGACCGCGTGGCACATGTGCACCTGAAGGACGTGAGCGCGGCAGGCAGCTGGGTCCGGATCGGCGACGGGATCGTCGACTTCGCGGGGTTGTTGCGCTACCTGCAGGACAAGGGCTACGACGGCTACCTCTCGTTCGAGACCCACTACCAGCGCGACGGAAGCAGCGCCCTGGCGACGCGCGACTGCGTCGCGGCGCTGCGGTCGATCGCATGAGGCTGCGCTACGGCGTGATCGGCGCGGGCGTCGTGGCCCCCTTGCATCTCGAGGCGATCGCCGCGCTGGACGACGTCGAGCTGGTCGGGATCAGCTCGCTCGAAGCCGAGCACCTCGACGTGCGCGGGCTGCTTGCGCTCGAGCCGGACGTCGTCGTCGTTTGCACACCGCACCCGTCGCACTCGGCGCTGACGATCGCTGCGCTCGAGGCCGGCGCGCACGTGCTCGTCGAGAAGCCACTCGCTCCCGAAGCGCGCGAGGCCGACGCGATGATCGCCGCCGCCGACCGCGCAGGGCGCCTGCTCGGCGTGTGCTTCCAGCAGCGCTTTCGCCCCGTGATCGCTGCCGCGCGCGAGCTGATGACGGGTGGCCGGCTCGGCGAGCTCGTGCGCACGTCGATCGTCGACCCGCTCTACCGGCCGAACGCCTACTACGGCACCGCGAGCTGGCGCGGGACGTGGAAGGGCGAGGGCGGCGGCGTGCTGATGAACCAGGCGCCGCACACGCTCGACCTCCTCTGCCACCTCGCCGGGCCGCCTGTGACGGTGTGGGGCGTGTCGCGACGGCGCTCGCAGCCGATGGAGGCCGAGGACACGGCAACGGCACTGCTCGAATACGCAAACGGCGCCGTCGGCACGCTGGCCGTCTCGACGACGGAGCCTGGCGTGCAGCGCATCGAGCTCGTCGGCGACCGCGGCCGGATCGAGATCGTCGGCGAGACGATCTCCCTCGAGCGGTTCGAACCTGCAGCTCTCCGAGCACCTGCCGACGTGCCACGGGCATGTTCGACGCAGCCGATCGATCGTCACGGAGAGCGTCGAGCGTCCCGACCGGCCGCGGCGACCACCTCGCGGTGCACCGCGACTTCGCCGCCGCGGTCCGCACAGGCGGGATGCCGCGGGTGCCGGCGCGGGACGCGCTCTGGTCGCTCGAGCTCGCGAACGCGATCGTTCTCTCGACGCACACCGGCCGCGCGTACCGCTGCCCGTCGACCGCGATGCCTATGCGGCGTTGCTCGCGGATCTGCGCTCGGGAATGGTCGAGGCGCTGTGACGAGGATCGCCTTCTCGAACCTGGCGGCGCCGACGTGGTCGCTCGAGCGAACGCTCGACGCCGTCGGCGAGTACGGCTACGACGGGCTCGAGCTGCGGCTGCTCGACGGCGAGCCGATCGATCCGCTCGCGGTCGACGAGTCGGCGCACCGCGCCCTCTCGCGCAGGACGGTGCCGCTTGTCTCCATCGACACGTCGATCGAGCTCGCGCAGCCGTTCGAGCGCGAGCTCAGCGCCGTTGTCGAGCTGGCGTTGGAGTGGGGCGCGCCGACAGTGCGCGTGTTCGGCGGCCAGTCGCAGGATCTGGATGACCTCGCGCGCCGGCTCGAGCCAGGCGCTCGCTCGAGCAGAGGAGGCGGAGTAGCCGTCGCGCTGGAGACCCACGATGAGTTCGCGAGCGCGGCACGCGTGGCGGAGCTGATGCGCCGCGTCGACAGCCCCTCGTTCGCGAGCGGTGTGGGACGTCCACCACCCGTACCGCGTCGGCGAGTCGCCGCGAAGACGTCGTCCGGGCCCTCGGGCGCGCATTCAAGCTCGTGCACGTGAAGGACGCGCGCCGCGAGGGTGCCGACTGGAAGCTCGTCGCGCTCGGCGAAGGCGAGCTCCCGGTGCGTGAGAGCCTCGCCGCACTCGACGCGGTCGGCTACGAGGGCTGGCTGACGGTCGAATGGGAGAAGCGCTGGCACCCGGAGCTGGACGAGCCCGAGGTGGCGCTGCCCCGTTGCCTCGAGACTCTCAAACGCTGGCTCTAGTCCTCGCAGCGCGAGAGAATCATCCGAGCGCGAACAGTCGCGCGGTTCGACGGGCTCCAAAGGCTGACGTCGTCTGTCGGTTGCTCTCGTCGGCGAGCTGAAGGCGGTCGCCTGCTCAAGCGCGACTAGAGTTCGCGGCCGAGAATCACAATCTCGCCGATCGGCTCGAAGCCGAGCCGCCGGTTGATCGCCCGCATCGCTGCGTTCTCCTCGGCGTTCGACGTCGTGACGCGTGTGACGCCGCGCGCCGCCGCGGCACGCAACGCACGTCGCTTCGCCGCTGTCGCGAGCCCGCGTCCGCGGTGGTTGCGCACTGTGCCGGTAAACCCGTGTTGTCCCCGGCTGCCGACGATGTTGATGAACGCGAAAGCAGCGACAGATCCCGCCTGGTCGAGGACGGCTGTGCTGGCGTCGAAAGCCGTGTCTGGGTCAGACCAATCACGCAAGAAATCGTCGAATGGGATCGCATCGTGCGGAACCGGATTCGGCTCGTCCAGCGCCGCCTCCCGTACCGCTTCGAATGCGGTCTCGGCAGAGACCTCGCTCATCGGCACGCAGCGGAAGCCGGGCGGCAGCGACGGCTCCGGGACGGATTGTGGGTCAAGCGCGATCACCGGGCCGCTCAGAAGTCGCGACCAGCCTCGCGCGAGCGCCCACCGCTCGCCCTCCTCGCTCCAGCGAATCAACGACGTCGCGCTGGTCGCTCCGGCAGCGCGCAGATGGTCGAGGAGCTTTGCTCCGACCGCGTCGCCGATGCCCTGGCAGCGTCGGTCAGCGTCGACGGTCACGAATGCCCACCCGGCTCCCTCGGTCGTCGTGTCGATCTGAAGCCCGGCTGCGCCCGCACTCACGACGACGCCGTCCACCTCTGCGACGAGGTCGACCATCTTGGCGCGCTCAGGCCGTGTCTTCCGCCGTTCCTGGACGCTTGCGACGGACATCACGCGCGCATCGTCCGCCTGGCACATCAACGCGACGATCGCTTCGATGTCCGCGTCCTGCCCGTCTCGGACTATGAGCCCGTCTGGCAGCGACCGTTCCACCGGCCCGACGCTACCGCAACGCATCGCGATGATCGCGCGCGCCGTTCGGCGGTCGTGTGGTGGTGGAGGACTCGCCCGTAATGACGTCCTCGGGCTGAGGCGGTTCGGTCTCGTCGACCCCGGGTCAAAGCCCTTCATCTCTCTCGGTAGCCACGGAGGCGAGCACCGACCGCAGCGCCGAGCGCGACCGCCGGTGTCACCAAGATGGCCGCGAACGCGACAGTCGAGAGCGATTCTCCAGTTGAAACGTCGTCCGGCACCGTCACGATGAGCACCGGCGCGAGGACGATGGTGTAGCCAAGCAGTCCTGCAATTGAGCCAGTCAGGACGCGAGGGCCCCTCCATCCCGACGGTTGGTACGACCGCCTCGCCGCACGTCGCGGCTGCGAGTCACAAGGTCAAGGTCGACCGTGCGCACAACACGCTTCGCAAGATCGCCCGCTGGAAGCTGCGCGGCGCGACGAAGTGGCGCCGGCTCTACACCGCGAACCGCGCGTGGTTCACCCAGCATCGGATCCCGCTGGCGAAGGCCGCGGTCGCCGGTTGCCAGGCGGCCTCGTCCTCGAGTATTAGACGGCCGGGTCACGGCAGCGCACTCGACCGGCGGGTCGCCGTACTCGTTCTCGAAGGCGCACCTCGCGCCCCTGCTCTCCGCGAACCACCACTCGGCGTCTCGCACGCTGACGACGAACCAGCCCTGGGTGACGGGCGTGAGCCCCGATCCGGAGTCCTCGAGCTGCGCTCCGTGCACGGACGCGATTCTCGCACCTCGGGATGGTCTCCGAGTGTGCCATCGCGGCGGTCGTCGGGTTTTGATGGGGCCGCGAGCGGCGATAGCTCTTGCGAGCGGCTGTGCCGTCTCGTGCTCCAGCGTCTCCGACAAATGCTCCTACCAGGCAGACCCGATACCCGCAAGCACGTGGCCGGCGCGGCGACCGCGGCGGGTCGCAACTCGTGCGGTGAGGCTGTCGAGCGCGCGATCGCCAACCTCGGGCAGGAGCCCGGGCTCGTTCTGTTCTTTCCGACGGGTCACATCGACGCGGACGCCGCAGCGGTCGAGGCCTGGGAGGCGGCGCGCGGCGCGTGTGTCGCAGGAATGACCGGGACCTGCGCGATCGGCGGTGACGGCCTGATCGAGACCGGCTGCTCGGCGATCGCGTTCTCGTCGACGCTGCCCGCTGGGGTGGGGGCGGTGGAGGGCGGCGACCCGCGCGCCGCGGCACGCGACGCGGTCGTGACGGCCCTCGCCGGAACCGAGGGTGCGCCGTATCGCGTCGTGCTGCTGTTCGTCGACTCGGAATCCGGCGACCAGGCCGAGATCGTCGCGGGAGCGTACGCCGTCGCGGGCGGCCGGATCGCGCTCGCGGGGGGAGCGGCGGGGGGTGCCCCACGCGCCCGTTTCGCGGCTGACCGCGCATTCTCGGGCGGGGTCGTCGCCGTCGCAATCGGGAGCGCGGCGCCGATCGGAGTCGGAATCGCGCACGGGTGCGTCCCGCGCGGCGCGCCGTCGATCGTGACGCGGTCAGACGGCCCGAACGTCATCCAACTCGACGGCCGTCCCGCGGCGGACGTGTACCTCGAACGGCTCGGCGTCGACGGCGAAGTCGTCGGGCCTGAGGAGTTCGACATGCTCGCCATGATTCATCCGCTCGCAGAGCCCGAGCTGAGCGGTGCAATCCGGCCGCGTTATGTCCGTGCCCGCGGTCCCGACGGCGCGCTCGTCTGCGCCACGAGTATCGAGCGCAACGCCGCCGTCGAGATCTGCGACCAAACGCCGGAGACGGTGATCGAGAGCGCACGTGTTGTGGTCGAGAGTGCTCTCGGCCAGCTCAAGGCGCGATGCGACGCCGCCGTCGTCTTCGACTGTGCGGCGCGCAGCGCATGGTTCGGCGGTGCACTCGCGCAGCGCGAGCTGGAGGCGCTCGTCGGGGCGTTCGGCTCACCTGCACCGGCTCTAGCCGGCGTTTTCACACGTGGAGAGATCGGTAGGGCTCGCGGCGCGAAAGGAGATCGCAACCACAGTGTCGTCGTCGCTGCGTTCAGCGCCCCGGACTGAGCCACACGACGGGCTGCGGCGCCGGTTCGTCGAGGCGGCAAGGCGAGCGCAGATCGTCACGATCGTAAATCGGGCCCGGACCGAGCGGGAGCTTGGTGACCTCGTCAGTGCCGAGTTGTGCGAGACGTTCGAAGCCGAGATCGCGTTCGTGCTCGCCTACGATGATGGACGCGCCGGTCTCGTCGGCGCCTACGGGCTGCGGTCCGAGGACGTCGAGCGGCTTCTCGGTCACGGCGTCCTCGACGCGAGCCTCGCGTCGCCTCAGCGCGTCGAAGGCGTCGATCTACTCGGTGTCGGGGCGCGCGCGCTCGTTTGCGCTCCGTTCGGCGCAGGGCCGACGCGCGGAATCGTCGGCGTCGCGCGGCTCTACGAGCAGAGCTTCGACGAGGCCGAGGCGGCGCTGCTCGAGGCGGTCGCCTTCAGCGTCGCGCACGCGCTCGAGCGCCTTCGGCTGGCCGACGAGCGCGACCGCCTGTACCGCGACGCTCAGGAGCGCGCGCAGGCGGCGCGCGTGATCGGATCGATCGCAGACGGTGTGCTCTTGATCGACGACGCCGGCATCGTCCAGCTCTGGAACCCTGCCGCGGAGGCGATCACGGGACTCGCGAAAGACGTCGTGCTAGGGCGGCCGGCCGAGGAGGCGATTCCGGGCTGGTCGGTGATCGGCAACTCGCTCGCCGTGGCGCACGACCCCGCGTCGTCGCGCGGGCGGGCCACGACCGTCCCTGTCGAATTGGGCGAGCGTGAGCTCTGGCTCTCGATCAGAGGCGTTGGCTTCGCCGAGGGAACCGTTTACGCGTTCCAGGACTTGACGGAGGAGCGCCGGCTCGAGGAGTTGAAGGCCGATTTCATCGCAACGGTGTCGCATGAGCTGCGCACGCCGCTCGCTTCCGTACACGGCGCTGCGAAGACGCTCCAGCGCGAGGACGTCGTCCTCGGCGGCGAGGTGTTCCGACAGCTGTTGGCGCTGATCACGGAGCAGTCGGATCGTCTCTCCACGATGGTCGACGACATCCTGTTCGCGAGCCGCGTCGACTCGCCGGAGCTGCAGATCGCCACCGAGCGTGTCGACGTCGAAACGGTGGCCGCGGAGGTGATCGCCGCAGCGCGGGCGCACGCCCCCGAGTGGGTGACGATCGAGCTGGTCGCGCCGCCGTCACCGCCGGTGGCCGCCGACCGCGACAAGCTGCGGCAGGTTCTGACGAACCTCGTCGCGAACGCCGTCAAATACTCACCGGCGGGTGGTCGAATCGCGGTCGAGCTGGCGACGCACGGCCGTCATCTCGCCATCGTCGTTCGCGACGAGGGCCTCGGCATCGCGACAAGCGACCAAAGACTCATCTTCGAGAAGTTCTACCGCGCCGACGCGAACATGAACCGCGGCGTCAGCGGGAGCGGGCTGGGCCTCTACATCTCCCGCGAGCTCATCCATCGGATGGGTGGGACGATCTCCGTCGACTCGCAGTTCGGCGAGGGCTCGGTCTTCGTCGTCAGGCTGCCGGTCGCCGACGCCGACACCGACTGAGCACCTGCCGTCAGGAGCCGAAAGGCTCGTTGCGGGGCGCAGGGTTGACACGGGGTTCAGGCGGAACCGAACCCGCGGCGCCGCCCGCGGCGTTACATCGGCGTGAACTCGAGGCGCCTTGCAGTCCTTACCGCGGTCATCCTCGCGCTGGCGTCGCCGGCGGCCGCGATCGCAGAGGACGCCCCGTTCGTCGGCTGGACTGCGCTCCTTCCCGGTCTTTCGCTTCCGTACAACCCGTCGGGTTCCGACGACTGCGTCGCGGGTCGCATCCAATGTGTTGACCGGACGATCCGCGAGATGACGAAGCGCCTCGACACCCTCGCCTCCTCCTGCGACCACAACGCGATCTTCTCTCTCACGTACCTCGACGTGACCAAGGCGTACCGCCAGACGATCGTGCAGAACCCCACGTTTTTCGATGACACACCGTTCGTCAACCACGAGGACCGCGTGTTCGCTCTCTACTACTTCTCGGCGTACGACAACTGGGCCGGCGGACACATCGCGAATGTGCCTGACGCGTGGCGGATCGCGTTCGACGCGGCGAGAGGCCCATACCGTCTCGGGTACGGGCGACCTGCTGCTCGGGATCAACGCACACGTCCAGCGCGACCTCCCGGTCGTGCTCTACACGTTGGGACTCGTGCGCCCGGACGGGACGAGCCGCAAGCCAGACCACGACCGGGTCGACATCATCCTCAACGCCGTCGAGGACGACATCATCGCCGAGTTGGCGCGCCGCTTCGACCCCACCGTCGACGACGCGAATCTCCCGACGGGAATCGACGACGCCGGACTCTTTCAGCTCCTTGCGGGATGGCGTGAGAAGGCGTGGCGGAACGCAGAGGCGCTCGCTGCGGCGCCGACTCCTGCGCAGCGCGACCTCGTCGAGCAAGCGATCGAGAACGACGCGGCGACGGAGGCGAAGTCGATCGTCGCCGCGACGCGCTACCCACCGCTCCTCGGCGGTAGCGCCGCGCGCGACGCCTACTGCGCAGTCCACGCGAACGACCCGTAGGCGGGGCGCTCACTGGACCCAGATCAGCGCTTCGTGCGGCGGCGGTCGGAGCGCAGGCAGGGCGACGGGCCGAGGAGGAGGCCGACCGGCGAGCGCGAGAGCCTGACCCGTGCTGTATTGCCGGAGCTGTCGGCGACGACGAGCCATGCAGGCGGAGCTTGGGGCAGAACGGACAGCACGCCCGATTCCTGCATGTCCGGTAACTCCCTCCTGGCGGGGCCGAGCAGCAGGCCGCGCAGCCGGCGCGACAGGTGATCGCGCGCCCGCCAGAAGAGCGCGTGGCCGAGAAGTTGTGCCTCCACGGCGGGCGGCGTCGTGTCGCGACGAACCTGGATCGTCTGCGTCGAGGCGTTCGACCCGTTCCCCGCGTAGTCGACGGCAGAAACCGACGCGGCGACCGTCGAGCGCGTGTGCGCGCCGGGGCGCCAGAGCAGAACGTGCCGGCCGGCGGGCCGCCAGGCCGTCACCGACACTGCGCCGACGCGAACCGTCAGAACAGCCGGCTTCGACACCGAGAAGACGAGACTGAGCTGTGCGTGCTCTTCCGAGGACAGGACGTAGAGCCGACGTCGTGGTGGCCGGATGGCAAGCTGCGGCGGCTGCCGCCAGTCGACGCGGAACCGCTCCGCCTGCCGCGCCCATACGTTGCTGTCGAACGTACGGGCGAGCCTCCAGAGGAGCGACGTCACGTACCGGTGGTAGTCGATGGGCGCATTGCCGCCCGAGAGCTCGTACCGCGACCACCAGCCCGTGTCGAAGCGCGGGAGGAGTAGCCGCGACGAGTCTGCGAGCTCGCGGGTCAGCCTCAGTGCGCGGGGATCGCGCGTGAGGGCCGCGTACTGGCGCAACGAGAGCAGCGCTTGGAGCTGCGCGTTGAGGACGACGCTGTTGCTGAAGCTGTAGAGCCGGACCCACGGCCCCTCCGGAAGACCGATGAGCAGCTTCGGCCCAATCGCCGCGAACGCGCGGCGCGCGTCGTTCAGCAGACCGACGCGAGCGAGCGCCTGCGCAGCGACCGCCTGTGTCAGCCCCGAGGTCCAGCGCGGGGGCGCGCCCGTATATCCCGAACGAGTACTCCCAGCAGATGCTCGAGCCGCTCTTCCTGCCGCGCGCGACGAGCGCGCGTGCGAGCGCTGTCGCCTTTCGTCGTTCGCCGGCGTTGGTGAGCGCATTGACCCGGCCGAAGCTCGCGAGCGGTTGGAACTGGTACCCGTGGGAGCCGTAACGGCGGTACACGACGCCGCTACGGGCGCGCACGTCTCGCGGCGCGCCGACACCGGCGAGATGCTCGTCGTTGACCGCGCGCGTCTCGGTCAGGATGCGCGCCCTCGCCGTCTGGAACGGGCCCGCGGCCCCGCGCGCGTCGCCCGGTTGTCCGACGACGACCGCCAGCCCCACAGCCGCTACGAGCACGAGCTCCGACCTCCGCATCGCCGCCATCGTGCCCTGCTTTTCCCTCGATCGCTGGACGGCGGCAGGCGAATGTCAACGTGTTCCGAAGCGAAGCGGTCGACCGTTCACCGCCAGATGCGTAAGAGATTGCCGCGCCGGCTCCGATAGACTTAGGACGCGTCAAGAGAGCGGGCTTGTCCCGCCGCCAACCGGCCTCAGCGGCACGGTGGCAGGAATGACGCGGTCTGGTTCAGGCAAACCGCTGAAGGAGGGTTCAGATGAGTACTGACGAGGGTTCCGTGGGACGCGGCCTGGTCCGCCAGGGTGACCTGCTGCTCGTTCCCGTTGCCGCGCTGCCGGAGCATGCGTCGAAGCTGGGTTCCGGCCGGCTGGTGCTGCTGAGAGGCGAGGCGACGGGGCATGCGCACGTCGTCGACGACGAGCGCGCGTCGCTGCACGGTCGGGGTGCGCTGCGCTATCTGCAGGTCGACGGCGAGCGCCGGCGATGTTGGTGCACGAGGAGCACGATCCGCTGCCGCTGCAGCCGGGTGCCTACGAGGTGCGCCGGCAGCGTGAGTATGTGCCGCAGCGGCGTCGCGTTGGGTGGCCGACTGATGGCGCTCGAGGACGTCGTCGCGGCCGGGGTGCAGAACGCGTTCGCGCGTAACCCTGTCGTCGATCGGGCGAGCATCGAGCGCAGTCTGCGCAGGGCGAACCGCTCGGTCGCCCGCCGCATCGGGCCGATCGAATGGATCGGGTCGCTCGAGGCCTACATCCGGCAGAGCGCCGAGTTGCTGCTCGACGGCTGGACGGTCGACAGTGCCGATCCGCTGACGCCGCCGCAGCCCGAGCCCGGCTCCGGTTGCGACACACCGCGCTTCGGCCGGCTGCTCGCGATCGAGCGCGAGCTCTGGCGGGCCGAGCGCGCCGCGCACAACACGAGCCGGCTCACGCCGTCCCGGCGGCTGCCGGTGTACCTGAACGCGATCGAGGCGCCGGCGCTGGCCTCGGACGCGGCCGGGGACGCGCTGGGGACGGCCGCGGTCGCGGCGACCGTGCCGCCAGCCGCGCGAGCACGGCTTCGCGACGGTGAGCTACTGGAAGTACGACGACGACCACTGGGCACAGACGCGGGCGGTCGCCGCGCTGCCATTTCTCGTCCAAGTGGCGGACTGCTTCGCCGCCGGCCTCTACGCGGCGGCCCGCTGGCGGCGCGGCGGCGAGACGCGGACGATCCTCATCGAACGGCCTCGCCTCCGCCTCGCCAACGGCCGCTTGCATCGCGCGAACGAGCCGGCCGTCGTCTGGCCCGACGGCAGCGGCCGCTGGTACTGGCAGGGCATCGCCGTCCCGGCGAAGCTCGCGGCGAGCCGCGACGACCTGAGCGCGGAACAGATCGCGCGGATCGACAACCAGGAGCTGCGCCGCATCGCCCTCGAGCGGCTCGGCTGGCAGCGCTTCATCGAAACGGCAAACGCCGAGCTCCGCGCCCAGGACGACTACGGAAAGCTCTGGTCGACCCAGATCCGACTGGACGGAGAACGCGCCCAGGTCGTCGAGGTCGTCAACGCGACACCGGAGCCCGACGGCAGTTACCGCCGCTACTTCCTCCGCGTGCCGCCACAGGTACGCACGGCGCGAGAGGCAGTGGCGTGGACCTTCGGCTTCGAGGACGCCGAACGGTTCATCGTCGCCGCAGCGTCATGACTCCGGCGCACGCCGGCGAGCGGGCTGCGGCCGAGGGGGTCTCCCTCGGCCGCAGGCAGCGAGAGGCTCAGTCGATGCTCACCGGCACACAGCCGGTTGTATAGACGGGAGCTCCGTTGGAGAGGAATTGCCAGACGATCCCGACCTGAAGCGGTGGATCGTTCGGCGGCCCGGCCGCGAAATCGAAGTTCGCGTTCCCGTTGCCGGCGCCGTTCGTCATCAGCTGGGCGGTTGGAAGGATCAAGAACGGCGTTCCGGCGCAACTCTGACTGGCGAAGATCACGAGTTGCACCTGGTAGGTCGTGTTCGCCTGCGCCCCGTTCAGGTGGTACTCCTCGTGCGCGGAATTCACGGCGCCGTTCGTGTGGATGTCGTTGACGAACCCGGAACGGAGCGGCGCGGCGGCGACCGCGTGCACGGCGGCGTGCGATGTGTGGAAGGTCTGGTCGGCGGCGGCCCAGGGCACGGCGACTAGTGCTGCGGCCACGGCAGCGACCCCAGCGAAGCAAAACGACTTCGTAGACACTCGGACCTCCTTCTCGAACGGATGTGTCGCACGGCGATCCTACGTCGACCGGTGTCGGCCAGTGGCGTCGACCCGGACCGACTGTTCGAGCGCAGACCCCCGGTCGCGAGCTAGTCGCGGGCCAGGCCGCGAAACAACAGATCGGTCACGAACGTCGCGTAATCGGACCGGAAGACCGGGTCGTCGATGTCCAGGCCGAGCGCCGGGAGCATCGTCTTCGAGCGTGAGACGGGGTACCACGCCAGCGCGACGATGCAGATGAGCAGCAAGCGCGGGGACACCTCCTTCAGACGGTCTCCCTTCAACGCCTGGAGCTGGTCGACGGACGATCGCAGCTGCGACAGGCGGGCTCCAGATCCTGGATCGTCGTGCCGCCGCGTAGGGCCTCGCGGTCGCCGAGCCGCACGAGCTCGGGCGGGATGGAGAGGTACGCCGACACGATGCGCGCGATCGCCTCGCGTGGCTCGGCGCTGTCGGCTTCCGCGTACGCATCGTGGAGGATCGCGTCGATGCGCGTGAACGCGCGGTCGAAGACGGCCCGGTACAGCCCTTCCTTCGAGCCGAAGAAGTAGCCCGGCGTTGCGCGCGAGACGCCGGCCGCGTCGCCGACGACCTGGAGGCTGGTCGCTTCGTATCCACGCTCCGCGAAGAGGCGTTCCGCGGCGTCCAGGATCGCCTCGCGGCTCCGCTGAGCGTCTCGGCTTCGCTTGACCTGCGGCATCGGCCCTCGATGCATACCAGAGTTCGGCCTAACTTAACAGTCAGCAAGTATCTCTCGTAGAGTCGCACGATGGGTCGGCAGATCCAGCAACCGTTCAGCACGTCACCGCGGACGGATACGAGCTCTTGACGACGCCCCAGGAAGAGCTGATCGTCATCGAGTCCTAGGACGCAGGCGGCGGGAGCGCCGCGCGTTTTGGGAGGATGCGCCCGTGGAGAAGATCAGCGAGTCCGTCTACCACCTGCCGGACCTCGTCGGCGGTCCGACGATCCTGCTCGGCGAGACGATCACGATCGTCGACGCCGGGCTTCCCGACAGCGACGAGGAGATCCTCCGCGCGGTGAGCGAGCTCGGCCGCAGCGAAAGCGACGTCTCGGACATCGTCATCACGCATGCCGATCCCGATCACATAGGCGGGCTCGCGAGGCTCGTCGAGCGGACCGGCGCGACGGTGTGGGCGGGGGAGCACGAGGCGAACGTGATCGAAGGACTTGCGCCGCCGCGGAGCGGCGAGACGCAGCGCAGCGGCGCCGTCGACCGGCGCTTTCGGCCCGGCGACACACTGCCGCTCAACGGCGGGATCGAGACCGTTCCCTCGCACGGCCACACCGCGGGGCACGTGTCGCTCTTCCTGCCGGGCGAGCGGATCCTGATCGTCGGCGACGCGCTCAACAACCGCGAGGGGCTGACCGGCTCCTCGCCGCAGAACACCGCCGACCCGGAGCTCGCGCGGCAAGCCGTCGGCACGCTCGCCAAGCTGCGGCCGGAGTCGATCGTCTTCGGCCACGGCCCGTCGCTCGTCGGTGGCGCCGCCGATCGGCTGGACGCGCTCGCAGCGTCGCTCGGCTGATCGCCCGGCCGCGCTGAGCACTGCGGGGCGGCGCCGCTACGATCGGTCGTCCGTTGACGACGGCTCCCACGGCGATCACCCCGACTCCGCGCGCCGCTGCGCGCGGCTCGGCCGCGGCCGCGGGCTCTTCCGCTTCGTCGCGCGCCGGCTTGCCGCGCTCGTCCTGCTGCTGATCGGCATCACAGCCGTCACCTTCGTCCTCACGCAGCTCGTGCCGAGCGAACGCCGTCGCGACGAATCTCGGCGAGCAGGCCGCCGCCGACCCCGCGGCCGTCGCCGCGTTCGAGCACCACTACGGGCTCGACAAGCCGCTGCCCGCAGCGCTACCTGCTCTACCTCGGGACCACGTGCTGCACGGCGACCTCGGCCAGTCGTCGCTCACGCACGACGCCGTCAGCCGACGACCTCCGGCAGTTCATCCCGGCGACCGCCGAGCTCGCCGCTCTACTCGGTGCTCTTCGCGGCGATCGTCGGCGTCGGCTTCGGCGTCGTCGCGGCGTTGCGGCGCAACCGGCCGACCGACCACGCGCTGCGCGTCACCTCGCTCGCCGGGATCTCGATGCCGACGTTCTGGATCGCGCTCGTCGCGCTCTACGTCGGCTTCTACCGGCTCAACTGGTTCCCCGGCGCCGGACGGCTCGATCCCGGCGTCAGACCCGCCGCCGAACGTGACCGGCCTGTACACGATCGACGCGCTGCTCGCACGGCGACGTCGGCCTCTTCGGGCAGGCGCTGCACCACATCATGCTGCCCGCGCTCGTGCTCGCCGCCTTCAACGTCAGCCTGCTGACGCGGTTCACGCGCTCGGCGGTGCTCGAGGTGATGGGCAACGACTACGTCCGCGCCGGCGCGCGCGAAGGGCCTGCCCGGGCGCATCGTCGTCGCTGCGCTACATCCTGCGCGCCGCGCTGCCGTCGGTCGATCACCGTGCTCGGGCTCGTCTTCGCGAACGTGCTCACCGGCGCCGTGCTCGTCGAGAAGATCTTCTCCTGGCCCGGCATCGGCCAGTACGCCTACCAGGCGGCGGTCAACCTCGACGTGCCGGCGATCGCCGGCGTCAGCATGTTCGTCGCCGTCGTCTACGTGACCGTCAACTTCGTCGTCGACGTCCTGTACGGCGTCATCGACCCGCGGATCCGGCTCACGTGACGCGACGTCGCCGTCGACGTCGCCGCGCCGCGCCGCCGCTTCACGATCTCGGCCGCTTGGCGCCAGCCGCTCGCGATCGTCGGCGTCGTGATCGCGTGGCATGGATCCTGATCGCGATCTTCGCGCCGCTGATCGCGCCGCACGATCCGCTCGCGCAGACAGTTCGCGCCCGCCCAGACGCCCGTCGTGGTCGCACCTCTTCGGCACCGACGAGCTCGGCCGCGACGTCTTCAGCCGCGTCATCTACGGCTCGCGCGTGTCGCTGCCGATCGCGCTCTGCTCGTCGTGCTCGCCGCCGCGATCGGGAGCGACGCTCGGCGCGGTCGCCGGGCTACTTCCGCGGCACCGCGTCGACGGCATCGCTGATGCGGCTCACCGATCTCGTCTTCGCCTTCCCGGCGATCATCCTCGCGATGGTCGTCGCCGCCGTGCTCGGCCGCGGCCTCTTCAACGCGGCGCTCGCGATCGTCGTCGTCGCGTGGCCGGCGTACGCGCGCGTCGCGCGCGGGCTCGTGCTCTCGGTCGGCGACTCCGAGTACGTGCAGTCGGCGCGGCTGCTCGGCGCGTCGAGCCGCAAGACGCTCTTCCGCGACGTCCTGCCGAACGTCGCCGGGCCGATCTTCGTGCTCGCGACGCTCGACCTCGCGAACGCGATCCTGCTGCTCTCCGGCCTCTCGTTCCTCGGGCTCGGCGCGCAGCCGCCGAAGGCGGAGTGGGGGTCGATGGTCGCGGACGGGACGCAGTACTTCCAGTGGTGGTGGATCGGCACCTTCCCCGGGCTCGCGATCTTCACCGTCGTGCTCGCGTTCAACTTCCTCGGCGACTCGCTGCGCGACGTCTTCGACCCGCGCACGGCGCGGCGCGTCGAGGAGGCGCCGTGAGCACGCTCGCGGTCGAGGGCCTGCGCGTGCGGCTGCCGACGCCGGCCGGCGACGTCACCGTCGTCGACGGCGTCGACTACGAGGTGCAGCCGGCCGAGGTCTTCGGGATCGCCGGCGAGAGCGGCAGCGGCAAGACCGTCTCGATGCTCGCGCTGCTCGGCCTGCTGCCCGACGGCTCGTCGGTCGAGGGCACGGCGCGCTTCGGCGACGACGACCTGCTCGCGATGCCGCGCCGCCGGCTGCGCAGAGCATCTCGCGGCCGCGACATCGCGATGGTCTTCCAGGACCCGTTCACGTCGCTGCACCCGATGCTCTCGGTCGGGCAAGCAGCTGACCGAGCACGTGCGCCTCCATCTCGGCCTCGACCGGCGCGCCGCCGACGAGCGCGCGGTCGAGCTGCTCGACGACGTGCGCATCCCCGACCCGCGCGCCGCGCTGCGGCGCTTCCCGCACCAGTTCTCCGGCGGGATGCGCCAGCGGATCGCGATCGCGATCGCGCTCGCCTGCCGGCCGCGGCTGCTGATCGCCGACGAGCCGACGACGGCGCTCGACGTGACCGTGCAGGCCGGGATCCTGCGGCTGCTCGACCGGCTCCGGCGCGAGCACGAGCTGGCGGTCGTGCTGATCACGCACGACCTCGGCGTCCTCTCGTCGATCGCCGACCGCGTCTCGATCTTCTACGCGGGCCGCGTGGTCGAGTCCGGGTGCGCGCGAAGACGTGCTGCAGCGGCCGCGCCACCCGTACACGCGCGCGCTGCTCGACGCGCTGCCGCATCCGGAGGCGCCGAAGGAGCAGGACCTCGTCGCGATCGGCGGCGCGCCGCCGACGCCGGGGCGGATCCCGCCCGGCTGCGCGTTCCACCCGCGCTGCGCGTACGCGATCGACGAGTGCCGCGCGGTCGTGCCGCCGCTCGAGCCCGTCGGGCGACCGGCGCCTCGCCTGTCACGTCGACCCGTTCGCCGCGATGAGCGCGCTCGAGCTGCACGACGTCGTCGTCGACTACCACGGCCGCGGCGGCCGCGTGCGCGCCGTCGCCGGCGCGAGCCTGTCGGTCGAGCGCGGCACGATCGTCGGCCTCGTCGGCGAGTCGGGCTGCGGCAAGTCGACGCTCGCGCGCGCCGCGGTCGGCCTCGTCGAGACGACGAGCGGCACCGTCACGTTCGAGGGCCGGCCCGGTGACCTCGCTCGGCCGGCGGGCGCGCCCGGCCGAGCTCGTCGGCTCCAGCTCGTCTTCCAGAACCCGTACTCGTCGCTCAACCCGCGCCGCACGATCGGCAGCCAGGTCGCCGACGGAGCCCGGGCGGGATGCAGCGGGACGCGCGCGTGCGCGAGCTGCTCGAGCTCGTCGGCCTGCCCGCGAACGCCGTCACGCGCTATCCCGCACGAGTTCTCGGGCGGGCAGCGCCAGCGGATCGCGATCGCCCGCGCGCTCGCCGCCGACCCGTCGGTGATCGTCCTCGACGAGCCGCTCGCGTCGCTCGACGCGTCGGCGCAGGCGCAGCTCGCGAACCTGCTCAAGCGGCTCTCGCGCGAGCTCGACGTCGGGCTGCTGCTGATCTCGCACGACCTCGCGATCGTCCGCCACGTCGCCGACGACGTCTCGCGTGATGTACCTCGGCCGGATGGTCGAGACCGGCCCGACCGGTCGCGCTCTGGGAGCAGCCCGGCCCATCCGTACACCGAGGCGCTGATCGCGGCCGTGCCGCGCGCGGACGGCGCGGGCGTCCTGCCGCGAGGCGCTGCCCGGCGAGGTGCCCGGACCCGGCGCATCCGCCGTCCGGCTGCCGCTTCCACCCGCGCTGCCCGTACGCGTTCGACCGCTGCCCGGTCGAGGAGCCGCCGCTGCTGGAGCTGACGGCGGCGCGAGCGGCGGCGTGCTGGCTGCAGGCGCCGGGGCAGCCGCCGCAGCCCGCTCGCCAACTTGGTGGCCTCGCCGCGGACGTCGAATAGTCTGGAAAGCCCCCCGGGAACGAGCGAAGGAGTCAAATTGAGTCGTTCCACTTTCCAGAGATGGCGGCTGATCGTGCCGCTCGCCGCGCTCGCGGCGCTCGCCTGCGCGGCCGCCGCGCTCGCCGCGAGCTCGCACCGCGACGCCGGGTCGACGCTCGTCGTCGACAACTCGTTCACGCTCAAGACCTCGGATCCGCAGCGCGCGTTCGACCCGACCGGGTCGATCGTCGACCGCGGCATCTTCGACACGCTCTTCACGTACAACAAGGGCGACCTCGCTCATCCGGTGCCGCTGCTCGTCTCGTCGTGGAAGGCATCGAACGGCGCGAAGACGTTCACCTTCAACCTGAAGAAGAACGTGCACTTCGCGAACGGTGACCCGCTCACGTCGGCGGACGTCGTCTTCTCGCTCAACCGCCTGATCAACCTGAAGGGGAACCCCGCGTTCCTGCTCGACGGGCGTCGCGATCAAGCCGCCCGGCAAGTACACGCGTCGTCATGCGCTCGAAGACGCCGGCCGGGCAGCTGCCCGCGATCCTCGCGAACCCGTCGACGGGCATCGTCAACTCGAAGCTCGTGAAGCAGCACGGCGGCACCGCCTCGGTCGGACGCCGACAAGACGGACAAGGCCGAGTCGTGGCTGAACTCGTCGGCGTCGGTCGGCGCGGGCAGCGGCCCGTACGTGCTCTCCGCGTACAGCACGACCTCGCAGGTCACGCTCGAAGCGCAGCACGAAGTACTGGGGCGCGACGAAGCCGGCGTTCGACACGCGTCGTCGTCCGCAACATGGTCGCGGCGACGCAGCTGATCAACGTCAGCCGCGGCTCGCACGAGGTCGCGATCGACCTCGCCTCCGACCAGGCGCAGTCGCTGAAGTCGAACTCGAGCGTGAAGGTCTCGCTGCAGCCCTCGACGTGGGTGTTCTGGCTGTTCGCGAACAACGACCCGCAGATCTCGGCGGTCACGTCGAACAAGCAGTGGCAGAACGCGATCCGCTACGGGCTCGACTACAAGTCGATCCTCGTCGGTCGCCGGCCCGGGCGCGTACCAGACGCCCGGGATCATCCCGTCGATGTTCGCCGGCGCGCTGCCCGCGAAGGAGGCGGTCAAGCAGAACGTCGCGAAGGCGAAGGCGGCGCTGCAGGCGTCGGGTCAGGCGAGCCAGAGCGTCACGCTCGAGTATCCGAGCGACCTGACGATCAACGGCGTCCCGTTCGCGACGCTCGCGCAGAAGGTGCAGTCGAACCTGCAGGCGATCGGCATCAACGTGCAGCTGTCGGGCTCGCCGACCGGCACGTGGCTGACGAGCTACCGCAGCGGCAAGATGGCGTTCGGCCTGTCGCTCTGGGGCCCGGACTACCCGGATCCCGCCGACTACCTGACGTTCGCCCCGGGCGACCTCGTCGGCCTGCGCGCGGGCTGGGCGAAGGGCGACGTCGCCGGCGATCGAGAAGACGGCCGCCGCGGCGGCGCTCGCGACCGACGCGAAGAAGCGCGACGGCGCTGTTCCAGCAGTTCCAGCGGCAGCTGAACGCGACGCGGGCCGTACTTCCCGCTCATGCAGCCGACGCAGGTGTTCGTCGCGACGTCCGACCTGAAGAACGCCGTCTACAACGCGGTGTACTCGATCGACGTCACGAAGGTCGCGCCGAAGTAGACGCGCTAGTTGACGACGAGGGCGGCGGGGTAGGAGTTGAGGCTCCGCCCGCCGCCCTCCTCGACCACGATGATGTTCTCGATCCGCAGGCTGTAGCGGCCGGGGACGATGATCGACGGCTCGTCGGTGAACGTCATCCCCGGCTCGAGCGGCGTCTCGTCCTCGGTCGAGAGGAACGGACGCTCGTGCACGTCCATGCCGATCCCGTGGCCCATGCGGTGGCGGAAGTGCTCGCCGAGCCCCGCCTCCTCGATCGGCGCACGGCAGGCGGCGTTCACCTCCTGCGCACGTGTGCCCGGCCTTCGCGGCGGCCTTGCCGGCCTCGTAGGCGGCGAGCATCACGTCGTAGCGCGTCGAGGTAGTCCTGCGGCGGCTCGCCGCAGTAGACCGTGCGGCCGAAGTCGGAGCAGTAGCCGTCGACGACGCCGCCGAAGTCGAACATGACGGAGGTGTTCTGCCGGGATCGGCGTGCGGCCCGTCGTCGGTGTGCGAGTCGAACGAGTCGTCGTCGAGCCCGGTGAAGATGTGCGTGGCGAAGGACGGGCAGCGCGAGCCGGCGGCGAGCAGCTCGTGCTCGACCGCCTCGGCGAGCTCGAGCATCGTCACGCCCGGGCACGACGAGCGGCGCGACGGCGGCCATCGTGCGTCTCGACCGTCTCGATCGCGCGCCCCATCGCCGCGAGCTCGTCGTCGGTCTTCGTCCGGCGGAGCTCGTTGACGATGCGCGAGCCGGTCTGCAAGCCGCTCGAACCCGACCGCCCGGCCGAGGTGGAGCGCCGTCTCGGCCCAGACGCGGTCGCCGACCGCGACCGCCCGTCCCGTCGATCTCCTTCGCGACCCGCTCGAAGATCGCGTCGCCGTCGTCGGTCTCGTTGACGACGATCACCTCGCCCTCCGGCTCCTCGCGCAGGTCGAACGCGCGCGAACATGCGCGGGAAGAGGAAGACGGGCTCGCGTCCGGGCCGGAAGAGCGCGCCGGTGACCCAGCCGTGGGCGTAGGAGGCCTCGCCGAAGTTCGGGATCTGGCGCTCGACGCCGGTCAGGTACTCGAGGTCGGCGGACGGAGCGAGGAAGAGCGCGTCGACGCCCTGCTGCTCGAGCCGCTCGGAGAGCCGACGCCTGCCGCGCGGCGTAGTCGAACACGCCGTGACGCTAGCTGACGACGTCTTCGTGGTTGTGGATGCAGAGCCAGCGCTCCGTCGATGCTTCCGCCAGACGGAGGTGTTGCGGATCCGCTGCGACGCGACACCCGTGTCGGGGCCGAAGTCGACGACGAGGACGTGGCGGACGAGCGCGATGTCGCCGAAGACGTCGATCACCGGCTCGGTCGCGTCGAGCGTCGGTCGGGCTCGGGCCGTCCGGCGGGCGCGCGTCGCGCACGGCGTCGAGCGCCTGCTTGCCGCGAACGAGCGGCTCGTGCGCGGAGTCCCAGATCGTCGCGTCGGTCGCGAGATGTGCGCGTCGATCGCGGCACGGTCGCCGGCGAGGAAGCCGCGGTAGATCGCGTTGACCGCGGCCCAGACCTCTTCGGCGTCTGGATCCACGCGCGCAACTGTGCCAGGAGCCCTGCCAACGCCGCGTGGCCGCCGGTCAGGCGGCCACGCGCACCACGTCGATCCGATTCCTGAGCCTGCGCGCTAGGTCGCGAGCACCCTCTGCTTCAAGGCGTCGAACTCCGCCTGCGTGATCGCGCCGGAGTCGAGCAGCTCCTTCGCCCTCGCGATCTCGTCGGCGGCGCCGCCACCGCTGCTCGACGACACCGTGCGGACATAGTCGTCGAACTGCGCCTTCGACTGTTGCGCCTGCGCCATGTCGCGCTCGGCCATGTGATGGCCCTGCGAGATCAGGTAGATGAAGACGCCCAGGTAGGGCAGGAGGATCACCACGATGATCCAGAGCGCCTTACCGCCGCCGCCCATGTCGGTGCGCCGGAAGATGTCGGCGAAGACCTTGATCAGCAGCCAGAACCAGATGATCCAGAGGAAGAAGAACAGCATCGTTCCCATGACGTCCAGGAACGGATAGTCGGAAGCAATGGCCATGGCCGGGTTCCTTTCGCAGCTGCAGATCGGTGCCTGCTGCCGTGTTCGATGACGGAGGTCAGGCAATCCGACCAGGATCGGCCGCCTCTCGCATCACTCTACGAGGGTGATCTCACCGCGCGAGATGGGCCAGATGGCCCATGGACGCGCGGGCGGGCGGCTTCTACGCTGGCCGGCGTACCGTCCGAAACAGAGGGGTCTTCATGCGGCATCGTCTCGCCCTCGCGGCCGTCGCGGTCCGTGGGTGCACTCACAATCCTCGCGACCGACGTTCTCGCCGGCACCACCGGCGCCTTCACCTACGCGGGCCGAGTCGTGCACGTGGTCGACGGCGACACGATCGACGTCGCGCTGAAGGGCTCGAGCCGGGTGCGCGTTCGGGTGATCGGGATCGACACGCCCGAGGTCGGGGACCTGTTACGCCGACGCGGCGACCAGGCGGATGACGCAGCTGACGAGCGGCAGAGCGGTCCTTCTCCACGGCGACCCGACCCAGGCCACGCACGACCGCTACTCGCGGCTCCTCGCCTACGTCGACGTGGGATCGGTCGATGCCGGCGCCACGCTCGTGCGCGAGGGCTACGCGCGCGTCTATGTCTACGACCGCCCGTTCAGCGCGCGTCGCCTCCTACTACCGGGCCGAGGGGAGCGCAAAGCAGGGAAGCCGCGGTCTCTGGAAGGCATGCGGAAGCCCCGTGAAGCCGAGCCCGAAGAACTGCGACCCGTCGTATCCCGACGTCTGCATCCCGTCACCGCCGCCTGATCTCGACTGCAAGGACGTGCAGTACCGGAACTTCCGCGTGCTGCAGCCGGACCCGCACCACTTCGACGGGAACCGCGACGGCTACGGCTGCGAGGGCTAGCTAGACGATTGATTCCATCGGGGATGGCTCAGACCAAGCAGGTCGCACGGCTCGGGCGCAGGACATAGCGGTGCCTACGTTCTAGCCCGGGCCGGCGAGATGCGCCGTGCTGGGCCACAGCCGGGCGTGCCCAGTTGGGAATCAATCGTCTAAACCGCGCCGCCCGCCGCCGGCGGCGCCGTCGACGTCGGCGCCGGCGCGGTGACGCCGGCGCTGCGCACGAGGTAGTCCTCGACGAGCAGCAGGTTGCTCGTCGTCGCGCGGTCGATCACCGCGAGCAGCGCGGACATGCTCGCGACCTCCTCGCGCTGCTCCTCCAGGAACCAGCCGAGGAACTGCGCGCCGACGAAGTCCGACTCGTTCTGGGCGAGCCGCACGAGCTGCGCGATCTGCTCCGTCACCTGCCGCTCCTGTGCGAGTGCGAGCTCCACGGGCTGGCGCTCGTCGACGAACCGGTTCTGCGGCTCCGCGATCGCGGGGACCGTCACCTCGGCGTCCGAGTCCAGGAGGTACTGCACCATCATCATCCCGTGGTTGCGCTCCTCGAGTGCCTGGCGGTAGAAGTGCGCGGCCAGCGTGGGGAGGGTCTGCGCGTCGTAGTAGACCGCGATCGCGAGGTACTGGTTCGACGCGGCGAGCTCGCTTGCGATCTGCGCGTTGAGTGCGCGATGGAAGTCGGTCATGGCGGCGACGATAGCTCCTCAGCCGGGGCGAGAATCTCGATGGGCAGGCTCGCGACCGCCGCGCCGTCGAAGAAGACGACGAGCGCGTGCAGGCCGGGCGTGTCGAACGTGAGGTCGGCGAGCTCGCCCACGACCACCGTCGTGCGGACGACGAGCCCCGGCGACGGACGGGAGATGTCCTCCTGCGGGACGACGATCGTCGCCTCGTTGGCGAGCAGGCGCCCGTCGGGGGTCATCGGCCTGATCGCGAGCAGGTGCGGGCGGCAAGCCTCCGCCGCCGACAGGGAGAACTTCAGCACGAGCCCGAGCGACGGCGGCCGGAACGGGAGCTCCGTCGCGCGCAGCGTGCGCACGCGGCTCTCGTCGCTCGCCAGGAAGGCTGTCTCGAGCATCACGGCGATTGTAAGGCAAGCCTTACAAGGCGCGCAAGGCAGGTCTTACCCGTCGAAGGAGTAGGATCCGGCGCAGTCGTGACGCGCGCCAGCCCGTAACTCGCCGTCCTCCTCGCGATCGAGCTGCTCGACGAGCTCGTCGGGGGCTCGCGCGCGGCCGCCTGGCCGCTGATTCGTCACGACCTCGACCTGAGCTACGCCGAGGTCGGCCTCGTGCTGGCGCTTCCCGCCTTCCTCGGCAGCGCCCTCGACCCGCTGATCGGGCTCGCCGGCGACACGCCGCGCCGGCACGCGCTGATCTTCTTCGGCGGGCTGGCGTTCGCCGCGTCGGCGGCGCTGTCGGGGCTCGCCGTCGGGTTCTGGACGCTGCTCGTCGCCTTGCTGATCGGCTATCCGGCGACGGGCGCGTTCGTCAGCCTCGCGCAGGCGACGCTGATGGACCACGCGCCCGCCGAGCGCGAGCGCAACATGGCGCGCTGGACGATCGCGGGCTCGGTCGGCTACGTCGCCGGCCCGGTGCTGATCGCGGCCGCCGTCGCCGTCGGGCTCGGCTGGCGCGGCGTCCTGGTCCTGCTCGCATTCGCGAGCGTGCCGTTCGCGTTCGCCGGGCGCCGCGGCCCGGCACCGCAGGCAACACACGACGACGCCGACGCACGGCAAGGACTGCTCGCCGCGCTCCGGAACCGCGAGGTGCTGCGCTGGCTGTTCGTGCTCGAGGCCGCGGACCTGCTCGGCGACGTGCTGCACGGCTTCGTCGCGCTCTACTTCGTCGACGTCGCGCACGTCGGCGCAATCGAGGCGGCGTTCGCCGTCGCCGTGTGGACGGGTGCGGCTCTCGTCGGCGATGTGCTGCTTCTCGTCGTGCTGCGCCGGATGAGCGGATGGACGTACCTGCGCCTCAGCGCGCTGGTCGTGCTCGGCGCGTATCCCGTCTTCCTGCTCGTACCGTCCGCGACGGCGAAGCTCGCGGTGCTGGCGCTGCTCGGCCTGCTGAACGCCGGCTGGTACGCGCTGCCGAAGGCGGCGCTCTACGGCACGCTGCCCGGCCGCAGCGGCACCGCGATCGCCGTCGCGGGCGTCGGCGGCTTCGTGGCCGCGGGTGTGCCCGCCGGGCTCGGGCTCGCCGCGCAGCAGGTCGGCCTGCAGGCGACGATGTGGCTGCTGCTCGTCGCGCCGGTCGCGTTGCTCGTCGCGGGGCGCTCGCCAACCCGCAGCGAAGAACTGTAAGACTGCCCAGATGGATCGCGTCGCCGACCTCTTGAAGGGCAAGGAGTCCCGGTTGCTGACGATCGCGTCGGACTCCTCCGTCTACGACGCCGTCAAGCAGATGGTCGAGGCGAACGTCGGGTCGCTGCTCGTGACCGTCGACGGTCGCATCGAGGGGATCGTCACCGAGCGCGACTACCTGCGCCGCGTGACGCTCGAGGGGCGGACCGATCAGGACACGAGCGTGAGCGAGATCATGACGGCGCCGCTGATCGTCGTGCAGCCCGAGACGTCGGTCGAGGAGTGCATGGCGGTCATGACCGACCGGCGCATCCGTCACATGCCGGTCGTAGACGACGGTGAGGTCGTCTCCATGATCTCGATCGGTGACATCGTCAAGTACCAGTCGACGCAGCAGAGCTTCAAAATCCAGTACTTGACGGACTACATCACGGCGCGCTGAGTTACGCGGCGCTGAATTACGAGGCGCTGAGTTACGCGGCGGTGAGGGACGCGCCGAGCTCGGCGCTTGCCTCGTCGATCTGGCGAAGCTTCTCCTCGAGCTCGCCGGCAAACTGCTGGAGCGTGGCGAGCCGCAGCTGCACGAGCTCCAGCTGACGCTCGACGAGCGGGCGCGCCTCGTCGAGGATGCGCCGCTTCTCCTCCTCCGCCGGTTGGAGCTCCCACTGCGAGCAGAGCATGCCGCGGGCCTCCTCGGCCTCCGCGAGCTCGACGAGCTCGTCGAGCGAGAGCCCGAGCAGGTCGCGCAGCCGGATCAGTTCCTGCAGCCGCATGATGTTCGTCTCGCTGTAGAGCCGGTGGGCGCCCTTGGCACGGCCGCTGTCGGCGCCGAGCAGGCCTAGCTCCTCGTAGTACCGGATCGTCCGCGTCGTCACACCGACGCGTTGAGCGACCTCGCCGATCCTGAATGCCGCTTCGTCTACTTGAATGCTCACTCGATGACCATTGTTCGCATCTATTGATGGTAGACACACGGGACCCTGCTCGGGTGACGAATTCCTGACGATCAGGCGAGGTTCCGCCGCCAGAGCAGGAACAGGAGCGGAACGGCCGCCGCGAGCACGAGCCAGCGCGACAGCGCGACCACGTGCAGCCCCTCCCCGATGCCGGTCAGCGGTCCGCGGCCGAGGAAGCGGTGAGCCGCGGCGAGCGTCCCGTCCACGTTGCCCTCGGAGAAGGCGCGGCCGCCGATGAAGGCCGCCAGGCGGCGGGTCGCGTGCGCGGCGGCCGGATCGGGACGATAGGCGCGGTCGACCTTGCCGCCGGCGTAGATCCGCTCGCCGGAGCTGCCCAAGCGCACGATCACGAAGCTCGTGCGCGGCTTCGCCAGCAGCGCGCGGTGCAGGTCGCCGCCGAAGTAGGGCGCGGACTCTCCGTCGGTGAAGAGGATGACGAGCCGGTGGTGGATCCCCGGGTCGAAGAAGTTGCTGCCGACGAACGTGTCGAGCGCCGCGAAGGTCGTCGCGGTGTCGCTGAATCCCTTCGGCGGCGGGCGGTCGATGCCGATCGTCTCGCCGAGCGCCGCGGTGAACACGGACTCGCTGCTCGTCGGGAAGATGTTCGGCAGCACGCGGTCGGTGATCGTCCCGACACCCGACGGAACGTTGTCGAGCCCGGCGTGGAGCTCGCGTGCCATAGCGACGGCGCGTGCGAGACGCGTCGTGCGTGCCAGGCCCGGCCGCCGCCCGCATCGAGTTCCGACGTGTCGAAGACGTAGAACGCCTGTGCATCGCTCCGCATGTGCGCGACCTGCTCGGACTGCAGCACCGGCTGTGCGAGTGCGAGGCCGAGCAGGATGGGCACGGCCGCAAGCGCGATGGTCGACGACAGCCGCGTGCGCGCCGGAGGCGCGGCGAGATCGAGCGCGCGTCGCGCCCGCGCTGCGCGGCGCTCGTTGAGGACGAGCGCGCCGAGCGGCAGCAGCGCGCCCAGCGCGAGCACCAGGCCCCACGGGGTGAGGAACGTCAGGTGCACGAGCTGCTACCTAGTAGCCGCGGCCCGGCGGTCGCGCGCCCGAGCCCTTGTTCCCGAGCTGCTCGCCGCCGCCCGGACGCGCGACGCCCTTGTGCGGCGGCGCCTGCGGGGTACGCAGCATCAGCTCGAGGTGGCGCTGGGCCTCGTCGTTGTCCGGGTCGAGGCGCGCGGCGACGGCGAACTGCGTACGCGCCTTCTGCTCGGGCGTCTCCTGGTCGGAAGGGCCGGACTGCGACGGGTCCTGGTACGGGTTCGCCGCCTGGTCGAGCGACGGCGGGTCGGCGTAGAGCATGACGCCGAGGTAGTCCGCCGCGATCGAGGCGCGCTGCGGATCGGGGCCGCGCACGATGCGCGCGAGCGCCGACTCGGCGACCGACCGCTGCTTCTGGTTCGTCGCGGTCACCTCCTGCGCGGCGAGACGCAGTGCGCGCGTGGCCGTCCGGCGGAACGCGAGGTCGTCGTCGATTCCGAGCAGGCGGCGCGTCAGGCCGGAGGGCAGCGTCGTGTGCGCCTGCCAGGCGCTCGCCGAGATCGGCGTGAACGCCGCGCGTGCGTCCGCGTCCTGGATCGCCCGCGACCAGTGCCAGGCGTCACGTGCGAGCAGCGCGAAGAACACGGCTGCGACGAGCAGCACGGCCGCGGCGACCAGCCGGCGGATCACGCGGGCCTCCTTCGCCAGCGCAGCGGCCCGGCCCACCACTCGTTCAGGGCGAGCAGCACGATCGCCGCGAGCGCGCACAGGGCGAGCCCCATCGAGAACGCGCCGTTGAGCTCGAGCTTCCCGCGCGCCTGGTCGCCGGTCGGAAGCGTCGCCTCGCGGAAGATCGCGTCGGTGCCGAGCAGGCGCTTGAAGAAGTCGGCGTTCTGCGCGCGTCGGGTTGAGCGCGACGATCTCGAGCGGCACCTTGCGCTGCTCGAGCAGCAGGACGGCGTCGGTCAGTCGTGCGAGGTCGATCGGATCGTCGTCGAGGTCGCTGATCAGGATGACCGCGCTGTGCTTCGCGTGCTGGGCCTGCAGCATGTGCGCGGCGAGGTACAGGCCGTTCGAGATCTTCGTGCCGCCCGAGAACCACTGCTCCCACGGGCTGCGCACGAGCTCGTCGTCGGCGCTCGTGTCCTGCGCCGAGCCGGTCGTGGGTGCGAAGAAGCGGAGCAGGGGCTTCAGCTCGGCGGCGGGTGTCCCGGTCGGAAGCGCCTCGTAGGCGACGTCGGAGAAGAGCACCAGCCCGAGCCGGCTTCGCGATGCAGCGACGGTGGCCAGCGTCTGCTCGATCCGGTAGTACGTGTCCGGCTGCACGCTCGACGACAGGTCCAGGACGACGACGCCGGTCGTGTCGGCCGGGATGAAACGGCGGCCCGCCCTGGTGGGAGCGGTGAAGAAGGCGCCGACGATGCAGGCGACGAGCGCGGCCGCGAGTGCGAGCCGCACGAGGCGCGTTCGGCGCGCGGCGCGGTCGAGCGCCTCCGGGTCCGCGAGCGGGACGAAGGCGTCGCGGTCGCGAGCCGACCCGCCGGAGGCGCGCGAGGAGGTCAGTGCGCGCCATTGGACCTCACGGAGTCCGCGAGCTCGGCGATCGTCTCCGGCGAAGGGCCGCGGGATGACCAGGCGAGCCGTTCGGCGTCGCCCGCCTGCTCGAGCGCGCGCCGGCGGCGCAGCTCTGCGGCCAGCCGCTCGAGCGCCTTTCTGCTCTCGTCGACCTCTCCGTGCGCGGCAGCGTGCTCGGCGAGCGCGAGCGCGCGTTCGACCGGCGAGAGGTGCGCGGGGATTCGCGCCGCGCGCAGCCGGCGCGTGTCGCGCAGCGCGACCGACGCCACCAGCCACGCGGCCCCGAGCAGCAGCAGCACGGCAAGCGACGCGGATGCCGTACCGAGCACGTTCGGCGAGATGCGCCAGGACACGCTCGGCGGCGTGAACGTCGCCGGTGCGAGCGGCGTCGAAAAGGCGATCTCGTCCGCTGTCAGCCGCGAGCTCACGCCGAATGTCGGCCATGCCACACGCCTCGCGATCGTCCCGCCGTCGCGGCGGCGCGCGGTCAGCCGCGCGCGGGGAAGCTCGTTCGCCGTCTCCGCGCCGCTGAGCCGTCCCTTGACGCCGAGCGGCACGCACGCGCGCTGCAGGCACTGGATCTCGTAAGCGAACTCGACGGTCCGTGCGGCACCAGGCCCGTCGCCGACACGCCGCGAGGATTCGCGCACGTTGAACGGACGAAAGTCGGCGTTCAGGTCGACGGTGGCGGGATCGACGACCCGGGGGTCGACGATCACCTGCGCCCGGGCGGTGAGCACGCGCGCCGAACAGCGACCGGGGCGGCGTGACCTCCGTGCGCACGAGCGTCCGTGCGGGCGCGTAGCTCCCGCCCGTCCCGTGCGACCAGCGCGGGGCGAGCACGACCGCAAGCAGGAGGATCGCGACGAGCGCGACGACGCCGACCCCTGCAGCGACGATCCGGCCGCGGGTCAGGGCGCCGCTCACAGCGTCCCCCGTCCGGCGAAGCGCGCGTTCGCCCAGTCGAGCATCGTCGCGTGCACGGCCGCTGGGCCTGCGTCGTCGACCAGCACCGGGTCGAGCCCGAGCCGCAGGAAGTCCGCGCGCAGGGTGCGCAGCCGCTCCTCGTTGTGCGCACGCCGCTCCTCGACCTCGGCGGGCTGCAGACGCACCGGCCGCGCGCCGGCGCCGCGCGCGTCGGCGAGCGCGACCGTCACGCCGTCGATCGGGGGGAAGCTCTGCTCCCAGACGGGGTCTTGCACGATCACCGGGACGACGTCCCAGCCGCGATCGACCGCGTGCGCCCAGGCATCTGCGGAGGGCGCCTCGATGAAGTCGGACACGACGAACACGAAGCTCCCGATCGGGACGGCGGCGCGCACGGTGCGCGAGGAACGCGAGCGCCCGCTCGACGGTTGTCCTCCGGCGCGTCGAACGGGAGGTCGAGGTAGCCGTCGAGCCGCTCCCGCAGTCCCGCGTTCCAGACGTTCGCCTGCGCGCGCGGCGGCTCCCAGAACGGCGCGCCGGCCTCGCTGCCGCCGCTGTGCGTGCCGTAGTCGAGGTACGCCGACGAGCGCACGCTGGTTGAGCGCGCTCGCGACGAGCATCCGCGCCACCGCGCGCACGGCCGCGGGCTTGTGCAGCCACGGGCAGCTCCGGCGGGTAGAGCGCCATCTCGGGGCGGCGGTCGACGACGAGCACGACCGCGGGCGTCTCGTCGGCGAACCGCTCGCGCACGATGAACTCGTCGCGCGTTGCGCGCCGACGAGAGTCGTGCCGACGACTTCCAGTCGATGGTGCGGAAGTGGTCGCCGGGCCGGTACGGCCGCGAGCTCGCGACGTCGGCGCGCCCGCCGCGGCGGAGGCTCGTCGCAGCCGCCCGGACGCGGTTCCGAGCAGGCGGCGGCGCGGATAGAGCGGGATCGGCTCCGCCGGCGCGCTCGACCACGTCAGCGACGAGTAGCCGCTCAGGACCTTCAGCTCGCGCTCGTCCGACGGCTCGGGACGCGGGACGCGTCGAAGCACGAGGTCGCGGAACTGGCGCGAGCGCGCCCGTCGCGGCCCTGCAGCCGGTTCTCCGCGACGAACGTCGGCGTGAAGACGACGCGGTGCCCGATGACCGGCAGGAAGAGCGTCTCGACGTCGTCCGGCGTGACGTAGTCGCGGCCGTGCAGGAGCGCCCACGCGCGCGCGGTGCGCTCGAGCGCGAGGCTCGCGCGCACGGACGCGCCGAGCGCGACCTGCTCGAGCTCGCGCGTCGCCGCGACGAGCTCGACGATCCAGCGCAGGAGCGAGCTCGTCGATGTAGACGTCCTCGACCGCGCGCTCGAGCTCGCGCGACCTCGTCGAGCGTGACGACCGGCTTCAGGTCGGCGAGCGGATGGTGCGCGCGCTGCTCGCGCACGATCCCGATCTCCTCGTCGACGCTCGGGTAGCCGAGCTCGGTCTTGAGGAAGAAGCGGTCGAGCTGCGCCTCGGGGAGCGGGAACGTGCCCTCCTGCTCGATCGGGTTCTCGGTCGCGAGCACGAGGAACGGGTCGGGCAGCGCGCGCGTGCACGCCGTCGACCGTCACCTGCCGCTCGGCCATCGCCTCGAGCAGCGCCGACTGCGTCTTCGGCATCGCGCGGTTGATCTCGTCGACGAGCAGGATGTTCGCGAACACCGGCCCGGGCCGGAACTCGAACTCGCGCGTCTGCTGGTTGTAGACCGAGAGGCCGGTGACGTCGGTCGGCTGCAGGTCGGGCGTGCACTGGATGCGCGACGGCGTCGCGCCGCCGATCGAGCCGGCGATCGCGCGCGCGAGCACGGTCTTCGCCGTGCCCGGGACGTCCTCGAAGAGCACGTGGCCGCGGCAGAGCGAGCGCGGCGAGCACGAGCTGGATCCGGTCGCGCTTGCCGTGCACGACCGTCTCGACGTTCGCGAGCAGGCGGTCGGCCGTCTGCCTTCGCGCGGCTCGAGCCGGGCGTTGTCGCCGCTCTGCCATCGCGCGCATTCAGGAAACGTACCCAGGGAGGGCGTAGGCGGAGAGCTCCGGAACGCCGCGCTTGCCGTCCGCGCAGCGGCGCGCCCGCGCCGACGACGCAGCGTCGCGCCCGCGACGCTCGGGCAGCCGTTGATGCCGGCGCGCGTGCGACGTCTCCCAGAGCAGCCGGCCGTCTTCGCGTGTCGAACGCGTAGACGCGGCCGTCGAGCGTCGGCGCGAAGACGACATCGCGACGCGACGGTCGCGCATCCGGTCGGCGGCGCGCCGACGCGGTGCGTCCAGAGCTTCTTGCCGGTCTTGCGCCGACAGCGCGGCGACGATCGCCGTCGTCCGGTCGCAGAGATTCTGCCGGGTGAGCCGGGTCGATCGCGCGCTCGCGTCATGCAGCGCTCGACGACGGGCACGAACAGGCGCCCGTCGGCGTAGGCCATCGGTGTGAGCACGCCGCCCCACAGGCCGGGGCAGACCTTCGTCGGCGTCGAGGGCAGCGGGCCGAGGTCGTGCAGGTGCGTGCCGACCGAGTTCGACCACACGCGCTTGCCGCTACGCGCGGTCCCACGCGACGATCCGCCCCGCCTTACCGGCGCCGAAGACGCGGTCGCCGACGACGATCGGCGACGCCTCGAGGTCGTAGTCGCGCACGTCGTGCTTCGTCACCTGGTCGTACCAGCGCAGCTTCCCGCTCGTCGCGTCCAGCGCGACGAGTGCGTCGGTGTACGGCGTCGGGCCGGGGAACATGCCGCCGTTCGGGCGGATGGGCGAGCCGCCCCACGGGCCGGGGTTCGAGATGCCGAAGTACAGGCGTCCGTCGGGGCCGAGCGAGGGCGGGTACCACGCGCCGCCGCCGCCCGCCGACGGGAACTTCCACGGGTCGCGGATCGTGTCGAAGCGCCAGCGGATCTTCCCCGTGCGCTGGTCGAGCGCATACAGCGCGCCGCGCCCGCCGGGCGCGAAGCCCGATCGTCGAGGTGTAGACGAGCCCGCGTGCGGCGAGCGGCGCGATGTCGACGAACTGCTCGAACCGGTTGACGAGCCGCTTCGCCCAGATGCGCCTGCCGGTGTGCAGGTCGAGTGCGAGCACGCTCGTGTCGGTCGCCGTGAAGATGCGGCCGACCGGAGACGGCAAGCCCGTTCGGGCCGTCGTTCGGCGCCTGCGTGAGGTACTGCCAGCGGCGTGCGCCGGTGCGGAGGTCGATCGCCGTAGACCGACGAGCTCAGGTCCTGCACGTACACCGTCTCGCCGACGACGACCGGCGTCGACGCGAACGTGCCGAACGTCGAGCCGCGCGTCAGCGGGTAGCGCCAGCGCACGCGCAGGCCCGCGACGGTACGCGCGGTGATCGGCGAGGCGACGGCGCGCGTGCCGCCGAGGTCGCCGTTCGGCTGCGGCCAGCCTGCGGTCGTCGCGCCCGCCGCCTGGCCGGCGAGGGTTGCGGCGGCCGCGGTCGCGAAGACTCCGACGGTTCGGCGCGTCACGGTCGCGTCGCGGCCGGCAGCCCTAGTTGACCGTGAAGAAGCCGCGGGTCTTGTTGTCGATCTTGATCTTGTACTGGCCGCGCTGGTCGAGGTACGCGCCGAGCTTGGCCTTCTTGCCCGGCCGCGACCGTGCGCTTCAGGCCGCCGACGTCGAAGACGTGCGTCTTCTTGCCCTTGTTCGTGATCACGAAGTGGGCGAGCCAGCCGCGCTTCGCGACCGAGCGGCTCAGCACCATGTCGTTGTCGGTGACAGTGACCTGGATCGTGAAGTTGTAGCCCGGCGAGGTCGTCGCCAAGGAGGACGGCGCGGCGACCGACGATCACCGCGGCCAGGATCGCAAAGACGAGCCAGAGCCTGCTTCACCGTAGCTTTCCCTCCTCGGGACCTGGACGAAATTTACCGCGGATACGGTAGCGCACAAGCTATCCGTTTACGTAAACTCCCGACTGCCTTCGGCAAGCGCCCCCCAGGCAACGCCAGGCCAACCGTCGGAAGTCACCCACTCATGTATCGCTCCAGGAGGTGGAGATGAAGGGCATCACAGCCCTTGTCGTTCTGCTGCTCTGCGGTGGGGTTCTCGCAGCCGTGGCGCTGAAAGCATCGGCGTCATCCCGCGACATCACGCCGATCCCGGCGTTCTCGGCAGCGCAGCTCACGGCCGAGCCCGGCCAGGACTGGGTCACAGCTCGCGGCGACATCTACAACCGCCAGTACTCCTCGCTGAACTCGATCAACAAGTCGAACGTGTCTCAGCTGAAGATCGCCTGGCACACGCGCGTCGCGATTCCGACGAAGGGCAAGCCGAACTTCACCGGCGCCTTCGCGGAGGCCGAGCCGGTCGTCTACGGCGGCACGATGTACATGCCGGACACGAAGGGCAACGTCTTCGCGTTCGACGCAGTGACCGGTGAGCGGCTCTGGTTCTACAAGCCGAAGTACCCGAAGGGCTTCTCGTCGGGTCTGCCGACGAGCCGCGGCGTCGTGATCGGCGACGGCAAGGTGTTCATGGCGCAGACCGACGGCAACATCGTCGGGCTCGACCAGAGCACGGGCCGCGTCGTCTGGAAGACGAACGCCGGCGACTACAAGCAGGGCTACTTCTTCACGAGCCCGCCGACCTACTACAACGGGACGCTCGTCATCGGCCAGTCCGGCGGCGACTTCGGCGCCCGCTGCAAGGTCGCTCGGGCTCGACGCCGAAGACCGGCAAGATCAAGTGGACTTCAACGTGATCCCGACCGGCAAGCAGCTCGGCGCCAACACGTGGCCGAAGAAGCGCGCGTACCTCGGCGGCGGCGCCGTCTGGGCCCCGCTGACGGTCGACCCGGCGCTCGGACTCGTCTACATCGGCGTCGGCAACCCGGTCCCGTACAACGGCGTCCAGCGCGGCAAGGGCAAGGAGCTCTTCACCGAGTCCGTCGTCGCCCTCAACGCGAACACCGGCAAGTACAAGTGGCACTTCCAGGAAGTGCACCACGACATCTGGGACTACGACACGGCGGCGAACCCGCTCGTGCTCTTCGACCTGACGATCAAGGGCCAGCACGCGGAAGGCGCTCGCGAGCATGGGCAAGACCGGCTGGGTCTACATCCTCGACCGCCGGAACGGCAAGCCGATCCTCGGGATCCCGGAGCGGAAGGTGCCGCAGAGCGCGGCCCAGCACACGTACCCGACCCAGCCGATCCCGAACGGGCGAGCCGTTCGCGGCGCAGTGCGCGGACAAGAAGGCGTGGTCGAAGTGGAAGGCTCCCGACGGGAAGCCGGTGAAGGTCGGCTGCATCTTCACGCCGTACAACGACAAGCAGTACACGGTGTTCGCGCCGACCGCCCTCGGCGGCGACCGACTGGCCGCCGTCGAGCTACAGCTCGAAGACGGGCTACATGTACATCTGCTCGAAGGACAGCTCGGGCGCCTGGAAGGCGCTGCCGCCGGTGAAGGCGGGCGGGCTGAAGCCGCTCGGCAACTTCTTCCAGATCGAGGGCCTCTTCCAGCCGAAGGGCAGCCCGGGCCTGAAGCCGGTCGGCCGGGTCGTGGCCATGAACATGCGCACGAACAAGCGCGTGTGGTCGGTCCCGTTCCCGGCCGGTGACATGTGCTACAGCGGCGTCATGTCGACCGCCGGCGGCCTCGTGTTCGTCGGCCGGAACGACCAGCGCCTGCAGGCCTACGACGACCGGACCGGCAAGCTCGCTCTGGTCCTCGCCGAAGCTGCTCGCCAGCGTCGCCGCGCCGCCGATGACCTACACGGTCAACGGCAAGCAGTACGTCGCGGTCTACGCGGGCGGCAACGGCATCGCGGCCGGGTCGGCGACCGCGAAGGTCAAGTTCGGCTCGGATCTGTACACGTTCGCGCTCCCGTCCTAGCGGCGGTTCGCGACCGGGAGGTGCGAGGGGGCCGGCAGCAGCCGGCCCCCTCGGTTTTACCTCCGCAAAACGTGAAAGGCTGTCTATGCCTGCTAGCGTCCAAATGCACGCCTACGTCAAGTTTCGACTACACGTCCAGGAGGGTCTCGATTTCATGAAGCTGTCCATCGGAGTCCTGGTCGCCGTGGCCGCCATCGCCGCCGGCGCTTTCGCGACGATCGGCTCGGCGTCTCCGCAGGTCGACGAAGACGGTCACGGTCACGATGACCGACTTCCACTTCAAGTTCTCCGCCGGTCACGAAGTACAAGCACGGCGTCAAGTACACCTTCAAGGTGGTCAACAAGGGCGCCGCGCTCCACAACTTCGACATCCAGGGCGTCAAGGCCTCGAAGGTCATCCCGCCCGGGAAGACGACGAGCTTCACCGTCACCTTCAAGAAGGCCGGGAAGTACCAGTACATCTGCGACGTCCCGCGCCACGCCGAGCTCGGCATGGCGGGCACGCTCAAGGTCTCGTAGCCTCCGTCGCCTGCGCGGAGGGCGGGCCTCGTCCGCTCTCCGCCGGCGTACCTCACACATAGGATCGGCGCGTGACCGACGCGATGAAACCGGAGACGTTCGACGCGGCAACCGACGTCGCCGAGCGGCTGCGGCAGAACGTCGACACCGTCGTCCTCGGCAAGGACGACGCGGTCACGCTCGTGATCGCCGCGCTCGCCTGCGGCGGTCATGTGCTGCTCGAGGACGTGCCGGGGACCGCGAAGACGGTGCTCGCCCGCGCGATCGCCGGCAGCATCGAGGGCGCGGCCGCGAGCCGCATCCAGTGCACGCCCGACCTGCAGCCGACGGACATCACCGGCCTGTCGATCTGGAACCCGCAGTCGCGCGCAGTTCGAGTTCCGCGCCGGGCCGGTGTTCGCGAACGTCGTCGTGGTCGACGAGATCAACCGCGCGCTGCCGAAGGCGCAGTCCGCACTGCTCGAGGCGATGGCCGAGCGGCAGGTGACGGTCGACGGCGTCACGCGCCCGCTGCCCGCGCCGTTCCTCCTGATCGCGACCGAGAACCCGATCGAGCAGGAGGGGACGTTCCCGCTGCCCGAGGCGCAGCTCGACCGCTTCTTCCTGCGCACGTCGCTCGGCTACCCGGACGCCGACGACGAGGTGCGCATCCTCGACGACCAGCGGCACGGCCATCCGCTCAGCCGCCTGCGTCCGAGCGTCGAGCTCGAGGAGCTCGACGTGCTCGCGACCGCGGTCGAGGACGTGTACGTCGACGAGCTGCTCAAGCGGTGGATCGTCGACCTCGTGCGCGCGACGCGGACCCTCGACTTCGTGCAGGTCGGCGCGTCGGTTCGCGGGAGCCTCGCGCTCGAGCGCGCCGCCCGCGCCTGGGCGCTCCTCCACGGCCGGCACTTCGCGACGCCCGACGACGTCGAGATGCTCTTCGTGCCGGTGATCGGCCACCGCCTCGTGCTCGCGCCCGAGCTCGTCGTCGAGCGACGACCTGACGCGCGACGAGGCGATCCGCGCGTCTTCGCCGCGTGCCTCGAGCGCGCGCCCCGGCCCGAGCCGGAGTGGGACGCGGCCGGCGCAGCACGGCCGCGCAGCGAGGGATGAGCGCGACGCCGAGGCCGTTCCCGCTCGTCCCGCGCCGGCGGTTCGCTCGGTGTGCAGTTCGGGCGGCGGCGCAGCTCGCGCCGCGGCGACGGCGACGAGATCGCGGGCACGCGGCCGTACCGGCCGGGCGACCGGATCACGCGCATCCACTGGGCCGCGTCGGCACGGCTCTCGGAGGCGCGCGGGACCGACGAGTTCGTCGTTCGCGAGTTCTTCGCCGAGCAGGCGCCGCGCGTCGCGCTCGTCCTGGACCGGCGCCCGGCGATGGCGGTCAACTCGGCGCCGTCGCCGTGGCTCGACAAGCGGGCCGCCGCGGAGAGCGCGGAGCGACTCGTCGCCGCGAGCGCCGCAGCCGAGCACGGCGAGGTCGTCGCGCGTCGCGCCACCGGCCGGTCCCGCGCGCGCGAGCGCAGTGCGATGCGCCGTACGACGCGGTGGCCGCTCGGGTTGCAGTCGCGCTCTGCGACAGCCTCGCTGCTGCCGCGCGGCAGCTTCGTCTTCGTCGTGTCCGACTTCCTCGACGCCGTACCGGCCGACGTCTGGCTGCGGCTGCGGGCGTTCGCGCTGGGACGTGGTGCCGGTCGTCGTGCAGGACCCCGTCTGGGAGCAGACGTTCCCCGCGGTCGGCGGCGTCGTCCTGCCGCGTCGCCGATCCAGCGACCGGCAGGGTCGAGGATGTCTGGCTCAGCCCGCGCGAGGCCCGCGACCGCGCGCGAGCAACGAACGGCGCCTCGACGAGCTGGTGGCACGGTTCCGCCGGCTGGGGTTCGATCCCGTGATCGTCGGCTCCAGCGACCCGGAAGAGATCGGTCGCGTTTCCGGGCCTGGGCGACGCGCAGGCGCATCGCGCGGTGCAGCGGTGAGGCGCTCGCCACCGGCGGCTCCTGCTCGCGCTCGCGCCCGCGGCGCAGGCCGCACGCTGCAGGGCAGCGTCGACGGAGCCGCGAGCGTCGGGCTCGGCGACCCGTTCCTCTATACCGTCGAGGCGCGCGGCCCGCCCGGCCGCGTCACGGTGCGCCGACAGCGGTCCGTTCACCGGCGTCGCGGCGCCGAGGTCGACGCGCTCCAGCCGGGCGGCACGGACATGGTGCGCGTGAGCAGACGCTGATGTGCCTCGACCGCGGCTGTGCGCCGAGGCGGCGAACGCCGCGTCGCGCTGCCCGCCGCGCGCGCGACGCGGGGGACGGGACGCGGCGACCGCGCGGCGGCCCGGTCACGGTCGTGCCGCGCGTGCCGGAAGGGCCGTCGCCGCGCGCGCAGTACCGGCCGACGCGGCGTCGCGGCCGTCTCGCCCGGGCGCGCTCGGCCGCTCCTGGTCGCGGCCGCCCTCGCGTGCGTGCTGCTCGCGGCGGCGCTCGTCGCGTCAGCTCCGTCGCCCCGGGCGGCCGCCGGCCGGTGCGCCGTCGTCGACGCGCTCGAGCTCGCGCTCCGCCTGCTGCGCGAGTCGGCCGGCCGGCCGGCGCCGACCGCCGCCGCGCTGCCGACTTCGCGCGCGCGGGCCGGCAGCGCGGCGGGAACGCGCCGCAGAGGCGATGCGGGTCGCGTGGGCGCCGCCCGAGCCACAGGCGACGACGTCGGGGAGCTCGCCAAGCAGATCGAGGCGCTCGGAGGCGGCGATGAGCGCGATCGAGCTGGCCGACTTCCGGTCGCTTGCGCGTCGGCGCATCGCACGACGTCGTCACCGTCGGCGTGGCGCGTCGCGCTGCTGCTCGCCGCGGCGGCGTCCTCTCGCGCCGCGACAGGGCCAGCGCGGCGCGGCGCTCCTGCCCCGCGGAGCGCCGGATCGTCGTCGTCGACGTCTCGGCGAGCATCTCGTGGGACACGTACGCGCGCATCGCGTCGACGCTCGACCGCCTACAGCGCGGCGGCGGCCGCGCCGGGCTCGTGCTCTTCTCGGACACCGCCTACCAGGCGCTTCCGCCCGGGACACCGGTGTAGGAGCTCGGGGTTCGAGCGCTTCTTCGTCGTCGCCCGCCCGAGCGGCCGGGCTTCAGCCACAACCGCCGCGGAGCCCGTGGACCTCGTCGTTCAGCGCGGGCACGCGCATCTCGACCGGGCTGAGCCTCGCCTCGACGTCGCCGCATCAGGACCGGGTGCACAAGCCCGTCGTGCTGCTCGTCAGCGACCTCGATGACGACGCGGGCGACCTCGAGAGCCTGACGAGCGTCGGGCTCGCCTACCGGAAGCTCGGGATCCCGATCAACGTCGTCGGCCTCAACCCCTCGCCCGAGGACACGCGCTTCATCGAGCGGCTGCTGCCCAGCGGCGGCAAGATCCAGCGCGCCGCGCTGCCGGAGCAGCGCAGCATCGCGTCGCGCACCGGCTTTCCGACCGCGCTCGCGCTGCTCGCCGTCGCGCTCGCGCCCACGCTCGCGTCGTGCTCGCGCTCACGGAGCGGCTGCGCTGGAGGCCGGCTGATAGCGCTGCGCCTCTGGTCGCCGCTGCGCTGCCGCCGTCGCGGTGGTCGCGCTGTCACGCGCACGACGTACGCGCGTGGCGCTCCGCCATCGAGCGCGGCGACGCGCGCCTCGCGCACATCCTGCGCTTGCGGTCTGGCGCGCGTCCACGTTCCTTCCCGGCGATCCCGCACGCTCTGCTCGGGCTCGACGACGACCTCGCGCTCCGCCGTGCGGTCGTTCGTACCGCGGAGCGCACGCCGCGCGGGTTCGACAACGGCGAGACCCGGACGCGCGTACGCGCTCGGTTGCCGAGGTCGCGCTCTCAGACGTCGCGACGCGCGGCGCACCCGCGGCCGCGTCGCAGGCGGGGAACCTGCTCGGCGTGCTGGTGATCCGCGCGGGGAAGCGTCACCGGCGGCGTGACGCCGTGGACGACCGCGCACGCGCGGCCTGGGAGGCGGCGATCCGTCGCGACCCGTCGAACGGCGACGCGAAGTACAACCTCGAGCTGCTGCTCCGCCGCACGCGCGCCACCTCGACGCGGGCAAGGGCCTGGAAACGGCTCGGGCGGCGCCCGGTCATGGCCGACGCGGAGCGGGCTCGGGCATGCCGGGAGGGGCGACCTCAGCGCTCGATGTTCCTGACACTCATCTCCTCCTAAACACCGCTCGGCGCGCTGCTCGCGCTCGCGGCCCGCTCCCGCTCGGGGCGCTCGCCCACGCGGCGCGGCGTGGCGAGCAGACTGCACGCGCGCTCCGCCTCGTGCCTACGGGCCGCCGGCGCCCTCGTGCTGCCGGCCGCGCTCGCGGCAGGCGCCTGCCTCTGTCTCGCGGTCGCGGCC
>CAWJZQ010000034.1:0-5536 GCA_963847415.1 uncultured Thermoleophilia bacterium
GTGGGTGGGGACGCTCTCGCTGCCTTCGTAGGGGACGTAGATGCTGGCCCTTCCCGAGCTGTCGATCAGCCGATCAGCAGATATCCAGCCGATGCCTCGAGCCCGTCGAGCGCAAAGCGAATCTGATCGCCGACCCGCACCGGCTCTGCGTCGGGACGGAAGACGCGGTCCCCGCGGCGGACGGCACCACCAGGTCTAGCCCTCCCTTGATCCCGACCGCGGGCTCCACCGCTGCGATGCCGCTGTTTCGTGGGTGCGCCGGCCCCCGCCAGATCACCAGGACCGCCGCAGCCGCCGCCAGCACGCCGACTCCGCCCGAGATCCACCGCCGTCGCGAGGCGGAGGCTGCACGGACCCCGCGCGTGCCGTCCGAAGCGCGGGTCCGTCCGAGCGCGCCCGCCTCGAACTCTTGCAGCGATCCTCGCGAGGCGGCGAGCGCATCCTGGCAACGGCCGCAGCCCGCGAGGTGAGTCTCCATGCGGGCGCGCTCGAGGTCGCTGGCCGCGCCGAGACGCAGCGCCTCGAGGTGAAAGGACGACAAATGCCGTGGCAACGCGGCATCGCCGGCCGCATCGGCGGTATAAACATGTTCAGCCTCCTTCACGAACGCTTGCGCCCGCTCTCGGAACTCGCTCACGCGGGTGACGATCGTGCGTCTCGAGACGCCGCAGATCTCGGCGATCTCCGTTTGATCCAGCCCGTCGACGTAGTAGAGCCATCCCGCCACCACCAGCGGCTCGGGCAGCGCCCGACAAAGCCGCGCCACCAGATCCTGCGTAGCGAGCGAAGAATCGAGGGGCGCCCCGCCGCGCTCGGGGAGCAGGCTCACGGACACCGGACGATGTCGACCCGTTCCGGATTTCGTTCAAGCACAGATTCGTCGCCGTTCGAAACAGCCACATCAGCGCTTCCCGCGGACCGGCTACGCGGGCCAGATGGTGGCGAATCCGCAAAAAGGCCTCTTGGGTCACGTCCTCGGCCGCGGCAGGATCGCGCAACATCTGCCGGCAGCGCGCGTAAATGGTCGGTCCGAACCGGGCGTACGTCCCGTCGAAGTCGAGGGGGATGCCTGCCTCGCGAATCGGTGAGGTCATTGGGGGCAAAACAGGCGCGCGATCCCGTCGGATCCCCCGAACGCAATGGTTCCATCGGGCGCGAACGCCGACACGCGGTCGCCCGGCGTCGGGCTGAGGTAGACCGGCGGGCCAGACAGCAGCGGGAACACCACCGAGCCCGCCACGATCCAGTACCCGTCCGGCGAGAACGCCGGCCTGCGCGACAGGCTGGTGCCGAAGTTCGTACCAGTGCCCCGTCGCTGGCGCGATACAGCTTGCTGACGGTCGTGTAGCTCTTGTCGTCCGTGAGCCACGGGCCGGTCGGGGCGAAGTCGGAGACGAGGATGTAGGTGCCGTCCGGCGAAAAAGCGACCCAGTTGTCGAGGACGGAGCCGTCGTCGTGCGAGGGCGCCGGGGCGGCCACCGGCCAGATCCGCTGCCCGTCGGGCACCCTCCAGAGCGCCGGCCCCGAGGTGGCCAGGGTCTTGCCGTCGGGGAGAAGGCCGCCGCTGCGTAGAAGCGCTCCGTCGCCAGCGTCAGGTCGAAGGTGTTGTCGGACGTGGTGCCGACCTTCACGGCCGAGCCCCAATTTGTCGCGAACCATTGCCCGGTCGGACCCAAGGCGAGGAACCAGGGCGGCGACGAGGCCGAGACGACGCCGGTAATGAGGGGCATGAACTCCCAGATCGCTGTCCGCCGGGGATCGACCAGGCGTTGATGGTATCCCACGCGCGCATCAGCGCCTGGCTGTCCGGTGTGAAGGCGACCGTGCTGCTGTAGTAGTGCGAGATCGTTTGCAGCAGCCTTCGTCGAGGAAGGCTCCAGATCGCAGTGCTCGCCTCGCGGCTCAACGATCCGGTGGCCATCCACTGCATGTCCCTCGAGACGGCGATTTACATGACCGGCGCGCCTTGGCCGTCAGGTGTCGGATAGCGGCTGTCGGGCGGGTCGCCGTCCGTTGGATCTCCGTTCAGCTGGAAGACGCCGCCCGAGCCGGCGAGCAGCGCGGATTGGCCCTGCGGTCCGACCGCCAGCCTCCGAATCCCCTCTCCGCCACCAAGGCCTGGCGAGGCGAGCTTCGCTCCGGTGCGGCTGTCGAAGAACTGAAACCGGCCTCCTCCGTGAATCGCCACCACCCGCTCGTCCGGTGAGAAGGCGAGGATGTCGGCCAGATAGGCTTGGCGGGTCCAGAGCCGGGCGCCGTCGGGGAGGCGGTAGACCTGCAGCTGCGTTCCGTTGTCGGGTTGCGCGGGGAAGGAATACCCGACCATCATCGTCCCGAGCGCGTCTGCACGCTCAACCTGCGTCAGGCGAACTTCATGCTCACCGGGGACACGGCGCTCCGCGACCGCGTGAACGAGAACCTCGTCGCGGTCGGCGTGCCGGCGTACGAGCGCGACGTCGATGTGCGCCACCTGCTCTGGGAGATCGCGGAGGGCGACGGCTACGAGCGTCTCAAGCAGTCGGCGCACCGCGGGCTGAAGGGGATCAAGATCGCGCCCTTCTACGGCTGCCAGATCCTGCGCCCGTCGAAGATCCAGGGCTTCGAGGATCCCGACCGGCCGTGGTCGCTCGAGCGGATCATCGAGGCGTGCGGCGGCGAGGCCGTCGACTATCCGGCGAAGATCAAGTGCTGCGGCTTCCCGATCATCCAGGCGCGCGAGGAGACGGCGCTCGGCGAGCTGATCCAGCCGATCGAGCAGGCGTACGAGGCCGGGGCCGACGCAATCGTGACGCCGTGCCCGCTCTGTCACCTCTCGCTCGACGCGTGGCAGTCGAAGCTCAAGAAGGCGACGGGCCGCGACTTCGCGATGCCGATCCTCCACCTCTCGCAGCTCGTCGGCGTCGCCGCCGGCCTGGAGGAGTCGGAGCTGAAGTTCAAGCGGCACGTCGTGTCGGTCGCGCCGGTCATCGAGAAGCTCCAGATCTGACCGCCGCCCTCTCGGTCGTCGTCGTGCTCGCGCTGCTCGCGATCGCGTACGGGGTGTTCGAAGCAGGTTGGGTCCGGCTGCGCGTGCTCGAGCTGCCGGTGCACGGGCTGCCGCCCGAGCTGGACGGCCTGCGCATCGCTCATCTCTCCGACCTGCACCTCGGCGTCCCGTCGCGCGGCCGGCGCGCCGTCGCGCGCTCGGTCGCGTGGGTGAACGAGCGCAAGCCGGATCTCGTCGTCGTCACGGGCGACCTCGTCGCGCGGCCGCGCGGACGCGACGAGCTCCTGCATGTGCTGGCGCAGCTGCCGGACCCGTACCTGGTGCTCGGCAACCACGACCTCGCGATCTCGCGCGACCCGTTCTCGAAGCCGGTCGACCTGAGCAGGCTCGGCCATGGGACGCTGCTCACCGACTCCGAGGTCGTGCTCGAGTTGCGCGGCCGGCGGGTCGAGCTCGCAGGTGTCGACCCGCGCACCTGGATGCGCAAGCGGCCAAGCGGCTTCGCCGACCCGCACGCCGACTTCCGGATCCTGCTCTGTCACTTCCCGCGCGCGCTCGTCACGGTGCCCAGGGGACGCTGGGACCTGATCCTCGCCGGCCACCTGCACGCGGGGCAGATCGTGCTCCCATACGGGTTCGGCAAGCTGCTTTTGGCGCATCCGCGGGCGACGTTCGTCCAGGGAGTCTTCAGGCGCGACGGGACGACGATGCACGTCTCGCCGGGTCTCGGGACGACGTTCGTGCCGTTGAGGTTCTTCGCGCGCCCCGAGGCGACCGAGCTCGTCCTACGATGTGGGTGATGGAAGGGCACAGCGTCATATCGCCCGAGGTGCTCGCGCGCTACGCGGCCGACGCGGCCGCGGAGGTGGCCGGCGTGCACACGAAGCAGCGACGCGGCGCGCGTGTGTCCGGCGGCGAGGTGGAGGTGCACGTCGTGATCGACTACGGCGCGAACATCCCGCACGTCGCCGCACAGGTGCAGCAGCACGTGACCGACTACCTGGCGCGCATGGCGGACATGCGCCCGACCGTGGTCAACGTCGTCGTCGACGACGTCCAGAGAACGTAATGCCGCCGCGCGTCGTCGGGCTGACCAAGCTCACGCTGCTCACGGCGCCGACCGTGTGTCACGACTGCATCTGGTGGCAGTCGCGCGGCCGGCGCGAGATCGACAAGGACCGCTGGATGGAGCGCGTCGAGCTCGAGTTCGGCACGTGGGGGACGGTCTACTACGACTCCGACCGCCGCGTGCTCGGCTCCATGCAATACGGCCCCGCGGCCGCCTTCCCGCGCGCGTCCGAGCTGCCTGCCGGCCCTCCGTCCGACGACGCGATCCTCGTCACGTGCGCCTACGTCGTCGACAAGTCGAGCCCGTGGGTGCTGCAGTCGCTGTTCCTCGCCGCGATCGGCGAGGCGCGCGACCGCGGCGCGCGCTCGCTCGAGGCGTTCTCGTACCGCTACCCCGAGGGCGAGTCGGCGTACGAGCGCTTCCGCGTGCACAAGACGGTCTTCCCGCAGGACTTCCTCGCCGACTTCGGCTTCGAGATCGTCAGGTCGGCGGGCCGCATCGGCCTCTCGCGCCTCGACCTCGGCGGCCTGCAGCCGGTCGCGGAGGGGACGCGCGAGAAGGTGCTGCGCGTCGTCAAGGACGCGTTCGGGGTCCCGGAGCCGGTGCCTGCGCCGCGGCCGTAGAGCTGCAATCTGATTCGGCGAAGCCGAATCAGATTGCGGAGGCGGCCGCGCGCTCGCGCTCGAGGACGAGCTCGGCGATCTGAATCGCGTTCAGCGCCGCGCCCTTGCGCAGGTTGTCGCTCGCCAGGAACAGCGCGAGGCCGTGCTCGACCGTCGGGTCGCGGCGGATGCGTCCGACGAGCACCTCGTCGATCCCCGCGGCGGCCTTGCCGGGTGACGGGAAGTTCTCGACGAGCACCGACGGCGCGGCGGCGAGCAGCTCGCGCGCCCGCTCCGGCGGGAGGTCGTCCTCGGTCTCGATCCAGATCGCCTCTGCGTGCCCGACCATCACCGGCACGCGCACGCACGTCGCCTGGATCGGCAGGTCGGGCAGCTCGAGGATCTTCTGCGTCTCGAGACGCAGCTTGGTCTCCTCCTCGAACTCGTCGCCGTCGAAGCTCCAGTCCATGCGCAGGTCGTGGTCGGACTGCGGCTCGTTGCGCAGCCGCTCCATCGCCTGTGCGCCGGCGCCGGAGACCGACTGGTACGTCGCCACGCGCACGCGTACGAGCCCGGCTTCGTCGTGCAGCGGCTTCAGGGCGACGGTGAGCGGGATCGCGCAGCAGTTGGGGTTCGCGAGGATGCCCTCGTGCTCGAGCGCGCGGCCGGCGTTCACCTCCGGCACGACGAGCGGGATGCCCGGCTCGAGCCGGTAGGCGGACGACTTGTCGACGGCGATCGAGCCCCCGCGCACGGCGTGCGGCACGAGCTCTCGCGACGCACCCGTGCCGACGGAGAAGAGGAACACGTCGACGTCGCCGCGCGAGAGCGCCTCGGGGCGAGCAATACGTAACGAAACGAAAGGGGAGACCTACAAAA
>CAWJZQ010000035.1:0-267436 GCA_963847415.1 uncultured Thermoleophilia bacterium
AGGCGCTGCGAACGTGATCGCAACGCCGACGCGAAGCGAGGTCCGCGTCGAGCTCACCGTCGACAACGGCGTTGCGCGGCTCGTGGTCGCCGACAACGGCCGCGGTTTCGAAGCCGGCGTGCGCGAACGGCGGCGCGAAGGAAGGTCATATCGGGCTCTCGCTCGTCGAGGAGCTCGCGCGGCAGTCCGGCGGCTACGCTCGAGGTCGACTCCACCCGGGCGCGGCACGCGCGGCGAGTGGAGGTGCCCGCGCGATGATCCGCGTCCTCGTCGCCGACGACCACGGCGTCGTCCGTGACGGGCTCGCCGGCTGATCGCCGGGCTGGACGACCTCGAGCTGGTCGGCTACGGCGGCCGACGGCGCGGAGGCGGTCGAGGCTGCCGCAGCCGCGACGCCCGACGTCGTGCTGATGGACCTCGAGATGCCGGGCTGGACGGGATCGAGGCGACGCGCCGGATCGTCGCCGAGCGCTCCGACGACCGCCGTGCTCGTGCTCACGTCCTTCTCCGACCGGCAGCGCATCACCGGCGCGCTCGACGCCGGGCGCCGTCGGCTACCTGCTCAAGGACGCGGCCGCCGAGGAGGTCGTGCGCGGCATCCGCGCCGCGGCCGGCGGCGGCTCGCCGCTCGACCCGCGGGCGGCCCGCGCCGCTGCTCGACGCACGAGCGGCGCCCGATCCGCTCGACGGGGATGTCGCCGCGCGAGCGCGAGGTGCTCGGCCTGCTGCTCGACGGGATGCCGAACAAGCTGATCGCCCGGCGGCTCGGGATCAGCGAGAAGACGGTGAAGGCGCACCTGACGAGCATCTTCCGGCAGATCGGGGTCACCGACCGCGTGCAGGCGATTCTGTGGGTCGAGCGTCAGGGGCTGCGTGGCGAGCTCGCGCCGTAGGCGCACATCCGGAATCTGATTCGGCGCAGCCGAATCAGATTCCCGCATTGCGATTGGACCAAGGTCCCGTTGTGGCTCGGACCAGGCACGTCGCACACTGCCTGCATGGTCCAGTTGCTCGTCAACGTCCTCTGCCTGACGCTCGTCGCCGTTTCCCTGCCGGTCGCGGCGGTGGCCAAGGGCGGGCCCGATGAGGTCCACGTAAAAGGGCCCTGCAGCGGCGGAGCGACCTCGGGACCTGCGCTTGCGAAGCCACGACGACGGCCGCATCGACGTGCGCTTCGAGGTCGAGCACAGCCGCGCCGGCGCCGCCTGGCGCGTTGCGCTCGTCCAGGAGCGCCGCATCGCCTGGAAGGGAGCCGCGAAGGCAACGCGTCCGGGAGGGTGGTTCGAGGTGCACCGCACCTTGCGCGACCTGCCGGGCACCGACTCGGTGACGGTCGGGGCGTGGGGGCCGAGCGGCGCTGCGTGCCGGGAATCCGCCACGCTGCCCGACTCCTGAGCCTCAGAGCGCGCCGCCACGGCCGCGGCGGCGCGCTCTGTGACCTTTGCTCCTGGTCGTAGTCCGGCCGCTACATCTGGGCGGACGGGTCGGTCTGCCAGAGGCCGAACTCGCTCCCCTGGCGGTCCCGGCACGTCGCGAACCAGCCCATGTTCGGGACCGGCATCGGGTCGTCGGCCTCGCCGCCGAGCTCCTTCACGCGGGCAGCGCCCGCCTTGATGTCGTCGACGTCGAAGTAGACGCGCATCCCGCGCTTGCCGGGCTCCATGTTCGTGATCGCGCCGCCCTGCGTCTCACCGAGGCGCGTCATGTGGTATTCGGACGGCCCGGGGTACGACTCGAACTGCCAGCCGAAGAGCCCTCCCCAGAACTCGCGGCCCTGCTCGGTGTCGTCCGCGGGGATCTCGATGTGCACGATCTGACCGGGCATTCGTCTCCCTTCACTCGCTGTCAGATGGTTGGACTGCGGAACAAAGCGGTTCTCATCGCCGCTCGAAGGCGATTCGCACGCCGAGCGCGATCAGCACGACGCCGCTCACGCGATCGATCGCGCGCCGGACGCGGGGACGGGTGAGCACAACGCGCCCGCGCGCGGCCAGCGCCGCGTAGGGGAGCAGCCAGATCACGCCCATCGCGTTGAAGAGCACGCCGAGCAGGAGCAGGTCGGCGGCGGTCGCGGTGTGCGCGTCGACGAACTGCGGCAGCAGGCTCGTGAAGAAGACCGCGATCTTCGGGTTCAGGAGGTTGCTCGTCAGCCCCTGCCGGAGCGCGGCGCTGCGGCCGAGCGCGGGGCGCTCGGGTGCGGCCTCGACCGCGCGGTGCGCGCCGCGCAGCGCCTGCAGCCCGAGCACGATCAGGTAGACGGCGCCGGCGAGCTTGATCGCGACGAACGCGGGCGCCGACGCCGCGATCACGGCCGCAAGCCCGACGGCTGCCGCCAGCGTCCAGAAGAGGATCCCGACGTTGACGCCGATCGCCGTCGCCTGCGCGGCGGCGCGCCCGTGCAGCAGCGCGTTCTTCGTCACGAGCGCAGTGTCGACGCCGGGCGTGACGATCACGACCGCCGAGACCGCGAGGAACGGCAGCAGGTGCACGGACGCATCGTCTCACCCGAGAGGTGGTTGCGGGAAAACCGCAGCCGTCGCGCGGCCCGTGCGCAGCCAGGTTCCGCGCCGCCCCGACGTCAATGACGCGGCCGCCCCGACACTGGCCGCAGGCAACGACAGATTCGAAAGGAGCGGGACATGCGTAAGCTCTTCGAAATCGGTGGACTCGTCGCCGCGGCAGTCCTGATCGCGTTCGGCGTCGCCGCAATCGTGATGGGCGTCAACGGCCGGAGCACCGTTCAGGACAGCCTCAAGCTCGAGCAGATCGTCGGCTCGCCCGACATGACGCCGTCGGCGATCGCTGCCGAGGCGAAGAAGGCCGGCCTGCCGGCGTCGATCAAGCTGCCGACGACGGACGTCGCCGGCAAGCCGATCAACACCGGCGACCGCGCCCGCGCGTTCGCGAGCTACATGCGGATCCACACGCTCGAGGCGACCGGCGGACGTGACCGTACGCGCAGATGCCGCGCTACGCTGCCCACGCCCGCGAAGGCACGGACGGCAAGGGGGCACGAACGACACGCAGATGCGGCGCTCGATCCGAAGGCGAACGGCAGCCGGTCGACAACGCCGCTCCGCAACATCTGGGTGACCGAGACCGCGCTGACGACCGCGCTCAACACGAGCTACATGGCCGAGCAGCTCGCGCTCTTCGGGATCGTCGTCGGGATCGCGCTGCTGCTCTCCGGGATCGGCTTCGGGATCCTCGCGATCGGCGGCGCGCTCGCGGGCAAGCCCGACCGTGCTCGGCTTCGCGAAGCACCAGAGCGGCACGCCGAACGCAGCGCCAAGCCGATCCGATAGCCCGCAACACCGCACCGCACGGGGAACGGAGGGCCGCGCAAGCGGCCCTCCCGCTGTCCTAGACTCGCTCGAGCAGGCCGTGCGCGAGCGCGTAGCGCACGAGCTCGGCGCGGCTCGTGAGCCGCAGCTTCTGCATGATGTGCGCGCGGTGCGTCTCGGCGGTGCGCACCGAGATGAAGAGCTGCTTCGCGATCTCCTGGTTCGTGTGCCCGAGCGCGAGCAGCCGCAGCACCTCGCGCTCGCGGTCCGAGAGCGGATCCTCCTCGGCCGCTTCGCGCTGCGTCGGCGTCGGCGGCGATCAGCCGCGCGCCGAGCTCGGGATGGACGTAGCGGCCGCCGCGGGCGACCTCGCGGACAGCCGCGACGACCTCGACGTCGGCCGCCTCCTTGAGCACGTAGCCGCTCGCGCCGGCGGCGAACGCCTCGCGGACGTAGCGCGGGTCGTCCTGCATCGAGAGGACGAGGATCTTCGTCTCGGGCCGCTCTCGTGCAGCAGCGTCGGGATCACGTCGAGGCCGTCTGCCGTCCGGCATCACGACGTCCATCAGGATCACGTCGGGCTTCAGCGTCCGCGCCTCGAAGATCGCCTCACGGCCGGAGCCGGCCTCGCCGACCGGCTCGATGTCGTCCTCGCGCGCGAGCAGCAGGCGGATGCCGGCGCGGACGACCGCGTGGTCGTCGACGATCAGCACCCGGATCGGCTGTCGTCATGCATCAGCTGACCTTAATCGCCGCGGCGCCGCGGCGCTACAGGAGAAACCCGCAACGGGCGTGCGGCTGGCGCCGGATGGCGGCGGCCAGCCGGCGGCGCCTACCGTGCTGCCCATGGACGGTAAGACGGAGATTCGCGGTCATCTGGGCACTCGCACGGCGAGCATCCACTCGGGCCGCCTCGACGCTGCACGCCGGCGGCCTCGAGTTGCACGCGCGCGCGACACCGTGCTGCGATGTCCTTCCGCGACGTCGATCGGCAGTTCGTCGATCGAACGCGGCCGCGACGAGCGGCTCCGCGGGCTACCGGTGCTCACGGCTCGCCTGGTCGGCGAGCACGTCGTCCGGATCGCGAGCCTCCGGGGCGCGGGTGTGCTGCACGAGCTCGGCGCACGCCGTCGAGCGCGCCGGGGCTCACCGTCGCGGCGTAGCGCGGTCGAGCGGCACCTGAGCGGCGATCGTCGTCCCGCTCGCGGGCGACGACTCGACCTCGAGCGTGCCGCCGACGAGCGCGAGCCGCTCGCGCATGCCGAGCAGGCCGAGCGCATCCTCGCGCACGTCCGCTGCCGTCGAAGCCCCGGCCGTCGTCGTCGATCGTCGCAGCCGACCCGTCGTCGTCGCGCGTCGAGACACGATGCTGACGCGTGTCGCGCCGGCATGCTTGACGACGTTCGTGAGCGCCTCCTGGACGACGCCGGTAGAGCGTGGTCTCGACCTCGGGCGGAAGCCGCTCGCTCCGAGGCTCGCCTCGAGCGACGTCACGACCGGCTGCGCTCCGCGAACGTCTCGGCGAGCCGCTCGAGCGCCGGCACGAGGCCGAAGTCGTCGAGCGCCGCCGGCCGCAGCTCGACGGCGAGCGCGCGCACGTCCTGCAGCGCCTGCACGACGAGCTCGCGGACGTCGGCCTCGGCGCGCTCGGCGTCCTCGTCGCTGTCGGACCCGCGGATCGCCTTCAGCCCGAGCAGGATCGAGGTCAGCGCCTGCCCCGTCTCGTCGTGCAGCTCGAGCGCGAGCCGCCGCCGCTCGAGCTCCTGCGCGTCGACGACGCGCCGCACCGTGTCCCGTGCGACACGCTCCGAGAGGGCGACCGCGACGGCGGCGCGTGCGGCGAAGATCTCGGCGAGCCGGAGGTCGCCGTCGGAGAAGCGGGCGTCGGGGCCGAGCTTGTCGTGCACGGCGATGATCCCGATCGCCCGGCCGCGTGCGACGAGCGGCACGTACAGCCCGGTTCGGGCTCCCATCCGCCGCGCCTCGTCCTGGTCGACCTCCGGGTCGTCGAGCAACGGAGTCGACGCGCGCGCTCTGGCGCCGCTCGAGCACGCGGCCGCTCTTCGAGCGCTCGCGCGAGAGCAGGTCGCCGAGCAGCCCGGAGGCCGCGTCGTCCGCGCCGTCGACGGCGGCGATCGCGCAGGTCGCGGACGCGCCGCTCGGCAGCGCGATCAGCGCGAGGCGCGCGCCGATCAGCTCGCGCAGCCGCCGGCAGACGAGCTCGAGCAGTCGTGTCGAGCTCCGTCTCCTCGACGAGCGAGCGGACGATCTCGTGCAGCGACTCGAGCTGCCGCGACCAGCGGGTCGCCGACTCGTACAGGCGCGCGTTCTCGATCGCGACGGCCGCCTGCGCGGCGAGCAGCACGACGATCTCCTCGTCCTCGGCGGTGAACGCGGCGCCGCCGTCCTTCTCCGTCAGGTAGAGGTTGCCGTAGGCGACGCCGCGCAAGAGGATCGGCACGCCGAGGAAGCTGCGCATCGGCGGGTGGTTCGGCGGGGAAGCCGACCGAACGCGGGTCGTCGCCGAGGTCGTTCAGGCGCAGCGGCGTCGCGTCGCTGATCAGCACGCCGAGGATGCCGCGGCCGCGCGGCAGGTCGCCGATCGCCGCGCGCACTCTGCTCGTCGACGCCGGTCGTGACGAACCGCTCGAGCGCGGCACCCGACTCGTCGATCACGCCGAGCGCTGCGTAGCGGGCGCCGGTGAGCGACGCGGCGGTCTCGACGATCCTCTGCAGCAGCGAGTCGAGCGACAGCTCCGACGAGAGCGAGAGCGTCGCCTCCAGCAGCGCCCGGTAGCGGCTCTCCTCGGAGGTCGCGGACATCGCGACGCGAGGTTATCGCCCCGGGCCGCCGCGCTCACGGCGGCCCGGAGCGCGTGGCGGTCAGCGGCTCTCGACGCTGACGACCGAGAACGACTTGTCGACGTACACCGTCACCGGCGTGCCGTCGGACTTCAGCATGTGCGCCTCGTAGGCCGCGTGGCCGTCGGCGTCCGTCTCGACGCGCACGACCGTGGCGCCGCTGCCGATCTTGGCGACCGCTGCGGCCTGCACCTTGGCGAGGGTGTCGCCGGTGAGCGGCGTCTCGTCGCTGCGCTGCATGCCCCACGGGTTCGACGCGGACGCGCCGGGCGGCGGGCCGGCCGGCTGGGTGGCCGTCGTCGTCGTGGTCGTCGAGCCGGAGCCGGTCGCCGCGGAGGCGACGCCGTAGCTGCCGGCCGCGACGCCGACCACGATCGCGACCAGCGCGGCGGTCCTGCTGATGCTCGGGCGGGGAGAGGTGGACATGGTGGTGCTCCTTTCGTCGTTTGCGCCCTCGGTCGGGGCGGATGAGCCCACCGTGCCGCCGTCTGCTCGGATCTCCCTGCGCACGGGCTGGGAGAACGCTGCGACGGGTCGATCCACAGCGTTCTCACAGGGTTCGTGGCCCGCGTCACAGGAGAATCCCAGGAACCGCAGGCACCGTGACCGCCATGACACCGACGAACCAGCACACGACCGGCCGGATCCTCGTCGTCGACGACGAGCCCTCGATCGTCGACGCGGTCGCGACCGCGCTGCGCTACGAGGGCTACGAGGTCGAGGAGGCGTCGAACGGCCGCGACGCCCTCGCCGCCGTGACGCGGGAGGAGCCCGACCTCGTCGTCCTCGACTGGATGCTCCCGGACATCCCGGGCATCGAGGTCGGCAAGCGGATGCGCGAGCGCGGCTTCAAGACCGCGATCCTCTTCCTCACCGCCAAGGACGCGGTCGAGGACAAGGTCGAGGCACTGCGTGCGGGCGGCGACGATTACGTCACGAAGCCGTTCTCGCTCGCAGAGATCGTCGCGCGCATCCAGGCGGTGCTCCGCCGCACGAACGGGGACCTGCCGGGCGACGTCCTCCGCTTCGCGGACGTCACGCTCGACGAGAGCAGGCACGAGGTCTTTCGCGGCGAGACGCTGATCGACCTGACCGCGACCGAGTTCAACCTTCTCCGCTTCTTCATGCTCAACCCGCGCCGCGTGCTCTCGAAGGCGCAGATCCTGCAGAACGTCTGGCACTACGACTTCGGCGGCAGCCGCAACGTCGTCGAGACCTACGTCAGCTATCTCCGGCGCAAGCTGGACGCCGCAGGCCCGCCGCTGATCCGCACCGTGCGACAGGCCGGCTACATGCTGGAAGTGGAGCGCGAGTAGGTGTTCGACCGGCTCTCGTTGCGCGCGCGGCTCATCCTCGGGGTGATCGCGCTCGCAGCGGTCGGCCTCGCCGTCGCCGACGTCGTCACGTACACGTCGCTCAGCAGCTTCCTCGTCTCGCGCACGGACGACTCGCTCGATGCCGCTCACGTGTCGGCCGAGGCGGCGTTGCGCCGTCCGCACGGCGGCCCGCGCGATCACGGGAACGGCGGCCCACCGCCCGACCACGACGCCGAGCCCGGCGACAGCCCCGACATCTCACGCCTGACGGCGTCGGTGCCGGGCCTGTACGTGCAGGTGCGCCGCGCGAACGGGACGGTCGTCGCCACCGGCGCCGCGCCGCAGTTCTCCGGGACGAAGCAGTCGCCGCCGCCGCGCCTGCCCAAGACGATCGCGCTCACGTCGAACAACGGCGTCGAGCGCGTGGCTTACCTCACCGTGCCGGCGAAGACCGGCGACGGCCGCTACCGCGTGCGCGCGTCGACGAGCCCGGCGACAACGGCTTCGTGCTGCTCGTCGCCACCTCGCTCTCGAGCGTCGACAGCACGTTGCACCGCCTGGTGCTCGTCGAGCTGCTCGCCACGCTCGCCGTGCTCGCCGGGATCGCGCTGCTCGGGCTCTGGGTGATCCGGGTCGGGCTGCGCCCGCTGACCGAGATCGGCGCGACCGCGGCGACGATCGCGGGCGGCGACCTGTCGCACCGCGTCGCGAACGAGAATCAGCGCACCGAGGTCGGCCGGCTCGGGATCGCGCTCAACGCGATGCTCGTCGCAGATCGAGACCGCGTTCCGGGCGCGCGAGGCGTCGGAGCGCAGGCTGCGCCGGTTCGTCGCCGACGCGTCGCACGAGCTCCGCACGCCGCTCGCCGCGGTGCGCGCCTACGCGGAGCTCTTCTCGCGCGGAGCGGCACAGCGTCCTGCCGATCTCGAGCGCTCGATGTCGGGCATCTCGCGCGAGTCGGAGCGCATGAGCGTGCTCGTCGACGACCTGCTGCTGCTCGCGCGGCTCGACGAGGGTCGTCCACTCACCCGCGAGCCGGTCGACCTGCGCGACGTCGTCGCCGAGTCGGTCGAGACCGCGCGCACGCTCGAGCCGGAGCGCCGATCGACTGCCGCGTCGAGGACGCGACGGTGCTCGGCGACCGCGACCGCCTGCGTCAGGTCGTCGACAACCTGCTCTCGAACGTGCGCGCGCACGCGGACCAGGATGCGGCGATCGACGTGACGCTCACGAGCGCGAACGGGTCCGCGCGGCTCTCGGTCGCCGACAGCGGCCCGGGCATGACGCCGAGCAGGTCGAGCAGGTGTTCGAGCGCTTCTACCGCGCCGATCCGTCGCGCGCCCGCGCCGCGGGGGGCGCCGGGCTCGGGCTCTCGATCGTCGCCGCGGTCGCGGAGGCGCACGGCGGCCGCGTCTCCGCCGCCTCGCCGCGGACGGGAGCGGGGCCGTCTTCACGGTCGAGCTGCCGCTCTCGCCGGCGCCGTAGCCCCCGCGTATCGTGGCCGGATGGCCTGTCCGAGCTGCGGACGCGAGCTGCCGGCGGAGTTCCCTTCTGCCCCTACTGCGGTGCGCGCCGTCGACGGCCGGCGGCCTCGCCGGGAGGAGCGGAAGGTCGTCACCGTGCTCTTCGCCGACCTCGTCGGCTTCACCGCTCGCGCGGAGCAGCTCGACCCCGAGGACGTGCGCGCGCTGCTCGCGCCCGTACCACGCCCATCTCCGCGCCGAGCTCGAGCGCTTCGGCGGCACGGTCGAGAAGTTCATCGGCGACGCGGTGATGGCGCTGTTCGGCGCGCCCGTCGCGCACGAGGACGACCCCGAGCGCGCGGTCCGCGCGGCGCTCGCGATCCGCGACTGGGCGCTCGAGCAGGGCGACCGAGCTCGCAGGTGCGGATCGCCGTCAACACCGGCGAGGCGCTCGTCGCGCTCGGCGCCCGGCCGAGCGAGGGCGAGGCGATGGCGGCGGGCGACGTCGTCAACACCGCCGCGCGGCTGCAGGCGGCCGCGCCGCTGAACGGCGTGCTCGTCGGCGAGCAGACGCTACCGCGCGACCGCGCGACGCGATCGAGTACCGCGAGGCGGAGCCGGTCGTCGGCGAAGGGCAAGGCGGAGCCGGTCCGCCGTCTGGGAGGCGCGTCGAGCGCGCGGCTCGCGCTTCGGCGTCGACGTCTCGCGGCGCGCGACCGGCGCCGCTCGTCGGCCGCGCGCCGCGAGCTCGAGCTGCTCGCGTCGACGCTCGCGCGCGTGCGCGAGGAGCGCTCGCCGCAGCTCGTGACGCTCGTCGGCGTGCCCGGCATCGGCAAGAGCCGGCTCGTCGACGAGCTCTTCCGACGGCGGTCGAGCGGCGCCGAGCTGCGTGCGCTGGCGCCAGGGCCGGTCGCTCCCCTACGGCGAGGGCGTCACGTTCTGGGCGCTGGCCGAGATCGTCAAGGCGGAGGCCGGCATCCTCGAGAGCGACACCGCCGAGCAGGCCGAGGAGAAGCTCGACGACGCGGTCGCGCGGTCGCCGCCGACGACGCCGAGGCGCAGCTGGCTCGAGCGCGCATCTGCGGCCGCTGGTCGGGCCTCGCGGAGGACGACGCCGGCCGGGCGCCGGACGAGGCGTTCGCCGCCTGGCGCCGGTTCCTCGAGGCGCTCGCCGAGGAGCGCCCGCTCGTGCTCGTGTTCGAGGATCTGCACTGGGCCGACGACGCGCTGCTCGACTTCGTCGACCGGCTCGTCGAGCGCGCCAGCGGCGTGCCGCTGCTCGTGCTCGGGACCGCGCGGCCCGAGCTGCTGCAGCGCCGGCCGGCTGGGGCGGCGGCAAGCCGAACGCGCTCACCGATCTCGCTCGTCGCCGCTCTCCGACGAGGACACCGCGCGGCTCGTCGACGCGCTGCTCGAGCGAGCCGCTGCTCGACGCGCGAGACGCAGGCCGCAGCTGCTCGCGCGCGCCGGCGGCAACCCGCTGTACGCCGAGCAGTACGCGCGCATGCTCGCCGAGCGCGGCGACGTCGTCGAGCTGCCCGAGACGGTGCAGGGGATCATCGCCGCGCGGCTCGACGCGCTCTCCGAAGCGGAGAAGCGGCTGCTCCAGGACGCGGCCGTCGTCGGGAAGGTGTTCTGGCTCGGCGCGGTCGCAGGCCGTCGACGGCGTGACGCGCTGGCAGGCCGAGGAGCTGCTCTTCACGCGCTCGAGCGCAAGGAGTTCGTCCAGCGTTCGCGCGCATCGTCGGTCGCCAGCGAGGCGGAGTACGCGTTCCGGCACGTGCTGATCCGCGACGTCGCCTACGGGCAGATCCCGCGTGCGGAGCGGTCGCAGAAGCACCGGCGCGCCGCCGAGTGGATCGAGTCGCTCGGCCGGCCCGAGGACCAGGCCGAGATGCTCGCCCACCACTACCTGCAGGCGCTCGAGCTCGGCGCGGCCGCGGGCTCGACGACGGACGACGCTCGCGCGAGTCCGGCGCGGCGCGCCCTGCGCGACGCCGGCGATCGCGCCGCGGCGCTCGTGCGCGGTCGAGGCGGCGAAGCGCTTCTACGACGCCGCGCTCGCGCTCTGGCCGGAGGGCGACCCCGAGCGGGCGCAGCTGCTCTTCCGCCGGGCGGCGCCGGTCGGGCAGACGGTCGCGGGCGGCGACCCCGAGCGGCTCGAGGTCGCGCGCGACGCGCTGCTCGCCGCCGGCGACCGGTCGAAGGCGGCGGAGTCGGAGATGCTGCTCTCGCAGTCCTACTGGATGCACGGCCGCCGCGACCTCGCAGACGCGCACCGCAGCCGCGCGGCGGAGCTGATCGAAGGCGAGCCGCCCGGGCGCTCGGTCGCGTGGGTGCTCGCGCGCCTGTCCGCCCGCGCCAGCCTCGTCGGCGACAATGCGGGGGCGATCGAGCTCGCCTCGCGCGCACGGGAGGTCTCGCAGGAGATCGGCTGGCAGGGCGGCCTTGCCGAGGCCACGAACGTGCGCGGGATCGAGCGTGTGTACGCGGGCGACCGCGGCGGCGTCGAGGACATCGTGAAGAGCATCGAGCTCGCGCACGCGAGCGGCTCGGCGGGCGTGCTCGCGCGGTGCCTGAACACGATCGCCGTCGCGTACCAGGTGCTCGGCGAACCCGGGCTCGGGCTTGCGGAGCGGCTCGAAGCGCTCGCGGTCTCGGAGCAGGTCGGCTCGCCGTCGCTTCTGCAGTGGTTCGACGGCGTGCTCGCGGATCACCACTACCGCGTCGGCAATTGGGTCGAGGCGGCGCGGCTCGCCGACTCGTTCCTCGCCGCGGTCAACGCCGGGTCGCCGAACGTCGTCGCCTACCAGGTCTATGTGGTGCGCGCCGAGCTGCGCGTCGCGACCGGCGACCTCGAGGGCGCGCGTGGCGACGCCGAGGCGGCCCTGCTCGCCGGCCGCGGCGCCGGCGAGGTGCAGGCGCTCGGCTACGCGCTCTCGGCCGCTGCGCACGTCTTCGCATCGACGGGCGCGTCCGAGCGCGCCGTCGTCGTCGCGCGCGAGCTGCTCGACGCGCTCGACCGACGGCTTCCCGATGCAGTTCGCGGCCGTCAACCTGCCGATGTTCGCGGCCGCGGCGACACGCCTCGGTCTCGGCGAGCGGCTCCCTGCGGCGCTCGGCTCGCATCCGCGCACGGTGTGGACCGACGTCGCCCGCGACTACGCCGCAGGCGACTTCGCGGCTGCCGCCGGCCGGTTGCAGGCGATCGGCGCCACGCCGGACGAGGCGGAGGCCCGGCGCCGCGCCGCCGAGCAGCTTGCCGGTGAGGGTCGTCGCGACGAGGCGGACGAGCAGCTCCGCGGCGCACTCGCCTTCTATCGCTCCGTCGAGGCGCCCGCCTACGTGCGCGAGTGCGAGGGCCTGCTCACCCTGCGCTGACCGAGGTGCCCCTACGGCCGGTGCGTCACGAAGACGTATTCGCCACCGTCGTCACCGAGAGGGGCGCGGTCGAACCCGCCGTAGAGCGCCTCGAGCTCGAGCCCGGCGACGTCGATCAGCCCGAGCCATTCGTTCTTCGTCGCCCACCAGAGCGACGTGGTCCCGCCGTCGTCGAGCGTGAGATCGATCCGGTTGTCCGCGACGGCGTAGCGGACCGTGTGCGGCAGCGGCTCGTCGCTGCGCTGCCCGTCGAGCCTCGCCGCGACCCGGTGGTCGAACGGAAAGGCGTTCCAGGCGAAGCGGCCGCCGGGGCGGAGCGATGCGGCGACCCGCTCGAACGTGCGCCTGCGGTCGGCCCACGTCGGGAGGTGGAGCAGCGCGCGGAACGGGCAGTAGACCAGCGCGGCCGGCTCGTCGAGCGCGAGCTCGCGCATGTCCTGCTCGCGCAGGTCGAGCGTGACTCCCGCCTCGGCCGCCCGCGTGCGCGCACGCTCGAGCATCGCCGGCGAGGTGTCGAGGCCGATCACGGTGCGGCCCGTCGCGCGCGCGACGGGGATCGCCACGCGCCCGTCGCCGATCGCGAGCTCGACGAGCGGGCCGTCCGCCTCGCGGGCGAGGTCGACGTAGAAGCCGACGTCCTCGGTCATGTGCGCCGACCACTCGTCGTAGCGGTGCGCGAATGCCTCGGGCCAGCTCATGCCAGCAGTCGCCACAGCTCGGCCCACGCGGCGATCCCCTCGTCGAGCCGGCTGAGCCGGAAGAACTCGTTCGGCGCGTGCAGGTGCTCGTCGGCGGTCGAGAACGAGAAGAGCAGCGTCTTCACGCCGAGGATCTCGCTCGAACAGCACCGCGGCGGGCAGCGTGCCGCCGATCCGCACGAGCAGCGGCTCCTGCTCCGGGTAGACGCGTGCGGAGCGCCTGCGTGCGCCGCGCGGACCGCCGGCGTGGTCGGCGGCGATCGCGTACGCCGGCACCGCACCAGGCCGCGGCTCGACGCGCACGCTCGACGCCCGGCGGGCGCTGCCGCGACGTGGCGCGCGATCGCCGTCGAAGACGCGCGTCCGGGCTCCTGGTCGGGCACGAGCCGGCAGGTGACGTGCGCGCGCGCCTCGCGCGGGATGACGGTGAACGCGCCCGCCGCCGCGCGAGCTCGTTCACCTCGAGCGTCGGCCGCGTCCAGAGCCGCTCGAGCGTGGTGTAGCCGGGCTCGCCGTGCAGCGTCGGCACGCCGGTCTCTGCGCGGTAGGCGTCGCTCGTCGAACGGCGATCGCGCGAGCGCCGCGTCGACGCCGAGAGCGGCACGACGTCGTCGTAGAAGCCGGCGACGGCGACCGAGCCGTCCGGCGTCGTGCAGGCTCGCGACGATCTCCGCGAGCGCGTGGTTCGGGTTCTGCACCGCGCCGCCGTGGCGGCCCGAATGCAGGTCGGTCGCCGGCCCGGTGACGACGAGGTCGAGGGCGACGAGCCCTTCGCGGCGATCGCGATCGACGGCTCGCTCGCGCGCCACATCGCGCCGTCGGCCGAGACGACGAGGTCGGCGGCGAGCTCGTCGCGGTGCGCCTCGAGGAAGCGCGGGCAGGCTCGGGCTGCCGATCTCCTCCTCGCCCTCGAACAGGAAGCGCACGTTGAGCGGCAGCGCGCCGCCTGCGCGAACGCCTCGCGCCGTCTCGAGCGCCACGACGCACCGGGCCCTTGTCGTCGGTCGCGCCGCGGCGCGTAGATGCGGCCGTCGCGCACGCTCGGCTCGAACGGCGGCGTCTCCCACGCCGACGTCGTCGCCGGGCGGCTGCACGTCGTAGTGGCCGTAGACGAGGATCGTCGGCGCGCCCGGCGCGCCGAGCCACTCGCCGAGCACGACCGGGTGGCCGTCGCGTCTCGACGACGCGGCCGTTCGCGAACGCGAGCTGCGCCGCGACCCACTCGGCCGCGCGGCGCATGTCGGCGCGCTGCGCCGGGTCGCGGCTGACGCTCGGGATCGCGAGGAACTCGGCCAGCGCGCGAGTCGCGGCTCGCTCAGAAGATGGAGTGGCCGCCATCGATCGAGAGCACCTGCCCGGTCACCCACGAGGCCTCCTCGGCGACGAAGAAGAGCACGCCGTTCGCGATGTCCTCGGGCGTGCCGAGCCGGCGCGTCGCGATCGGCTCGAGCAGCCGCCGCTGCCCGTCCTCGCCGTAGCTCTCCCACTGCGCGATCGACGTCGGGTTCGAGAGCACGAAGCCCGGGCGCGATCGCGTTGACGGTGATCCCGAACGGCCCGAGCTCGTGCGCGGTCTGGCGCGTGAAGCCGATCTGGCCCGGCCTTCGCGCTCGCGTACGCCTGGATCCCGGTCAGGCTGACGCTGCGCCCGGCGCCGGAGGAGATGTTGACGATCCGGCCGTAGCCGCGCTGCCTTCATGCCCGGGCGCGACCGCGCGCGTGCAGACGAACGTGCTCGTCAGGTTCGCGTCGACGACGGCGCGCCAGTCCTCGTCGGAGACCTCCTCGAGCGGCCGGCCGACCTGGCCGACGACGCCGCCGGCGTTGTTGACGAGGATGTCGACCGGGCCGATGCGCTCGACGAGCGCGCGCGACCTGCTCGCGCGTCGCTGACGTCGACCGTGTCGCGGTCGACGCCGTGCACGGTCGCGCCGTGCCGCGTCGAGCGCCGTCGGCGATCGCCGCGCCGATCCCGTGCGCGGTGCCGGTGACGAGCGCGACGCGGCCCGCGAGCTCAGGCACGTCGCCCAGCCGTGCTCGATCAGCGTCGCGCACCTCCTCGACGCCCGCCTGCCACACGCGCAGCACGTCCTCGTCGGGCCGCTCGTAGAGCCCGCCGAGCGAGCCGTCGCCGAGCAGCTCGCGCACGGCGCGCGGGTCGAGCTCGCGCATGCGCGAGATGTCCGCCATCGGCTTCCGCTCCGCGCGGCTGCTCGACGCCCGGCGAGCCGCGTCCACGGGAAGTTCTCGAGCCAGGAGGCGTGCGTCGCGTCGGGGTCGATCGACTCGACGACCGCCGCACGCACGCGCGCGCCGTTCCACCAGTTGTGCCAGAGCGACCTGCGCGTCCGCGTGCTCGCCCGCCCACGCATCCGACGGCGTCGCGGCCCGCGGTCGTTGCCGCCGTGGCCGTTCACGAACAGGAAGCGCCGGAAGCCCTGGCCGTGCAGCGAGTCGAGCAGGTCGCGCAGCAGCGCGCGGTAGGTCTCGACGCTGCAGCGTCGGGCTGCCCGGGTACGCGGCGAAGTACGGCGTCAGCCCGTAGGGCAGCGACGGCAGCACGGCACGCCGAGCGGCTCGGCGGCCTCCACCGAGACGCGCTCGGAGAGGATCACGGTCGACGCCGAGCGAGAGGTAGCGCGTGCTGCTCGATCGAGCCGAGCGGCAGCACGATGCCGGTCGTCGCCCTCGCAGGTACGCCTCGAGCTGCATCCAGTTGCAGTCCTCGATCCTCATCGCAGCGACCTCCTCGTAGACGCGCGCGCGACCGACAGCAGCAGCGCGTCCTCGCCGGACGCGGCCGCGAGCTGGAGCCCGGCGGGCAGCGTTGCCCTCGGCGATCCCGCACGGCAGCGAGACCGCCGGGATGCCGGCGAGGTTGTACGGCGCCGGTGTAGCGGCCCTCGACGTCGCCCTCCGGCGTGCCGAACGGCGGATCCTCCGGCGGCGCCGGGTACGCGACCGTCGGCCCGGCGAGGACGTCGACCTCGCTCGAACACGGCGCGCGAACGCCGGCCGCGACCCGCTCCGCGAGCGGCGAGGCCGTCGCGATACGTCGTCGTCGTCGACGCGCGAGCCGAGCTCGAGCAGCGCGCGCGTGCCCGGCGCCGTAGCTCGTCCGCCTCGCGCTCGTAGAGCTCGCGGTGCACGTCCCACGCCTCGCGCAGCACGATCGGCGCCGAGCGCGTCGTCGACGAGCTCGAGCTCGGGCAGGTCGACGTCGACGAGCTCGAAGCCGGCCGCGGCGAGCACGCTCGAGCGCCTCGTGCACGCGGTCGCGCACGCCCGGCGTCAGGTCGGGATCGTCGAGCTGGCGCCGCAGCACGCCGACGCGCAGCGCCGGCGACGCGGCGTAGCTCGATCGGCGCGCCGCCAGCACCGCGAGCAGTCGCGCCGTCTGCGCGACGGTGCGCGTCAGCGTGCCGACGTGGTCGCACGCTCGCCGAGAGCGGGAAGACGCCGTCGACCGGGACGAGCCCGAACGTCGGCTTGAGCCCGACGATCCCGCAGTACGCGGCGGGGATGCGGATCGAGCCGCCGGTGTCGGTGCCGAGCGCGTAGTCGCACGACGCCGGCGGCGACGAGCGCGGCCGAGCCGCTGCTCGAGCCGCCCGACGTGCGGCTCGGGTCGCGCGGGTTGTACGTCATCCCGTAGGCGGGGTTGACGCTGCCGGCCGCGTACTCGAGCAGGTTCGTCTTGCAGAGGAGCTCGGCGCCGGCTGCGCGCAGGCGGCGCGACGACCGGCGCGTCGCGCTCGGCCGGCGGCGGCACGCCGACGGTCGACGCGTTCGTCGTCACGACGCCCGCGACGTCGATGTTGTCCTTGACCGCGACCGGCACGCCGTGCAGCGGCCCGTGCGGCGGCGCGCGCGCCGGGCGGCAGCTCCGCGATCACCGCGTTCAGCGCGGCGCCCGCTCCTGCGAGGCGCTGCGTAGGCGGCGAGCAGCTCGAGGTTCGCGACCTCGCACGTGCGGCCTGCCCTCCTCGATCTCGTGGATCAGCTCGAGCGTGCGCCGCAGCAGCGGCCCGTCGAGGTCGGCGAGCATCGCCTTCTCGGTCTTGTCGCTTGCGCACAGCGAGGTCGCGGTAGATGCCCGAGTGCGTCTTCGCCGAGCGCCGGTTGAACTCGACGAGCCGGTCGATCGAGCCGTCGAGGTCGTCCGGCGTCGAAGCCGTCGAACGGCTCGACCGCGACCGGCGCGGCCGCCAGCACCTCGCGGGCGAGCCGCACGAAGAGCGCCGCGGTAGCGCGGCTCGGCGAGCGCGTCGGCGATCGAGAGGTCGGAGACGGCCGTCGCGAACAGCATCGCGCCGTACGCCTCCTTCGCCCAGAGGTAGCCGAGGATGTTCGCCGTGCTCCTTCGCGTCCGGCAGGTCGCGCACGAGCCGGTCGACCCGCTCGGTGTCGGCGGCCGTCGAGCTCGCCGACGTAGAGCGCGCCGCGGCCGCCGACGAAGATGCGGCCCGGCGCGAGGTAGTCGGCGCCGAAGTTCACGAACGCGCCGACCGTCCGCTCCTCGCCGACGGCCGTCGGCGATCAGCGGCTCGTTGACGCCGTTCTGCAGCGAGACGACGAAGCCGTCCGGCGCGAGCCGCGGCGCGATCGCCTGCGAGCGCCGCGCGCGGTGTGCTGGCGACTTGACCGCGAGCAGGACGGCGCCGAGGCGCGTCGGGCAGCTCGTCCGGCGACGACCGCCGGCACGCCGACGGTGAACTGCTCGACCGGCCCCTCGATCGCGCAGCCCGCCCGCGTTGATCGCGGCGACGTGCTCCGCGTCGGCGTCGCAGAGCAGCACGTCGTGCCCGTCGCGCGCGAGCCGCGCGCCGACCGTCCCGCCGATCGCCCCGGCGCCGACGACGACGTAGTCGATCAAGGGAGAGCGGTGAGCATTGTGAGACGGGAGGTGTCATGTATACAAGACCCAACAGGCTTGCCCCGCCGTCCGAAGGAGCCCACGTGACCGTTCGCACCCGTCTCCTGTCCCTGGCGATCCTCGTTGCCGTCGCGGCGCGTCTGCGCGACCGCGGCGCTCGCGCTCGCGCACCGCGACGCCGAAGCGCGGCGGCTCGCATCACGATCGCCCGCATCGAGGACTCGCAGTCGTTCGACAAGACGAACGTCTTCCAGAACGAGTCGATCTGGCTCGCCGAGCAGATCATGGAGCCGCTCTACACCGTCACGCCGGACGGCAAGACGCTGAAGCCGTGGCTCGCCACGAGCTACAGAAGTCTCGAACGGCGGCAAGACGTACACCTTCAAGCTGCGCCCGGGCGTGAAGTTCTCGAACGGCAAGCCGATGACGTCGGCCGACGTCAAGTTCTCGATCGACGACGCGCGCGCGCAGACGAAGGGCTGGGGCTACCTCGACGCGGCGATCAAGAACATCACCGCGCCGAACCCGAGCACCGTCGTCTTCAACCTCAAGTTCACGTGGGCGCCGTTCCTCGCCGACATCGCGCTGTTCGCGAACGGGATCATCCCGAACAACTTCGCCGGCGAGACGCGCGACGACGTTCTACAAGCACCCGATCGGCACCGGGCCCGTTCATGTGGGACAAGCGCGTCGTCGGCCAGTCGGTGACGTTCAAGCGCAACCCGTACTACTGGCAGAAGGGCAAGCCGTACCTCGACTCGGTCACGTGGACGTTCGTCACCGACGAGAACACGCGCGAGCTGCAGCTGCGCGGCGACCAGATCCAGGTCGACGAGTTCCCGCCGTTCAACTCGATCACGAAGCTGCAGAACACGCCGGGCGTGACGATGACGCTCTTCCCGTCGACGCGCACCGACTACCTCGACATGAACCAGAACGTACGCGCCGCTCGCCGACGTGCACGTCCGCCGCGCGATCTCGTACGCGATCGACCGCGCAGGCGATCGTCAAGTCGGTGCTCTTCGGCCACGGCAAGCCGGCCAACTCGTTCCTGCCGCCGCAGGTGCCGTTCTACGACCCGAACTCGCCGGCGGCCTGCAGTACGACATGGCCAAGGCGAAGGCCGAGATGGCGCAGTCGAAGTACCCGAAGGGCTTCAAGGTCGACGATGCTCGTCGGCGCCGGCGCGCAGGTCGAGACCGCGATCGGGCCAGATCCTGCAGCAGCCGCTCAAGCAGCTCGGCATCAACGTCACGTTCAAGCAGGAGGACACGAGCACGGAGTTCCAGGACATCCAGAAGCAGCAAGTACCAGCTCGGCTTCAGCTACTGGACGATGGACATCGCCGACCCGGACGAGCTCGTGACGTTCGCGGTCGACACCAAGGGCGGCGGCGCGCACTCGTTCTACACGCGACTACAACAACCCGACCGTCGATCAACCTGTCGCACCAGGCGCAGCGCGAGACGAACGCCGCCAAGCGCGCGCAGCTCTACGCGCAAGATCCAGCAGATCGCGGCCGACGACGCGTTCCTCGGCTTCCTCTACTACTCGCCGTTCCGCTACGCGTACTCGAGCAAGCTGCACGGCTTCTTCGTCTACCCGCTCGGCAACTACCACCTGGAGGACGCCTGGCTCGGGTAGCGCAGCCTGACCGTTCGGAGCATCGGGGTCGTGACGTGAGCCTGACCGGCTACGTCGCGCGGCGGCTGCTGCAGCTCGTGCCGATCGTGCTCGGCGTCACGATCCTCGTCTTCTTCCTGATCCACCTCGTGCCGGGCGACCCGGCGCGGACGATCCTCGGGAACCAGGCGACGACCAGCGCAGGTCGCGCTGCTCCACCACGAGTGGGGCCTCGACCAGCCGCTGCCCGTCCAGTACGGCAAGTTCATGGGGCGCGTCGTCCACGGCGACCTCGGCACGTCGCTCTTCTACAACGTGCCGGCGGGGCGCCTCGTGCTCGAGCGGCTGCCGGTGACGCTCTGGCTGATCGCGTTCGGCACGCTGCTCTCGGTCGCTGATCGCCGTGCCGCTGCGCCGCGATCGCGGCGACGCACGCGCGACCGGCCGTCCGACCACGTCGTGCGCGCGGTGCCGCTCGTCGGGCTCGGCTTCCCGCCGTTCTGGGTCGGGATCATGCTGCTGCTCGTGTTCGGGCTGCACCTCGGGCGGCTGTTCCCGGTCGGCGGCTACGGCAGCGGCTTCTTCGGCCACCTGCACTCGATGTTCCTGCCCGCGCTCACCGTCGCGCTCGCGATCTCGCCGATCCTGATCCGCAGCCTGCGCGCGAGCCTGCTCGAGGTGTTCGAGTCGGACTACATCACGACGGCGCGCTCGAAGGGACTGCCCGAGCGCCGCGTGCTCGTCCGCCACGCGCTGCGCAACGCGGTCATCTCGACGGTCTCCGTGCTCGGCGTGAACATCGGCTACCTCGTCGGCGGCACGCTCGTCATCGAGCAGGTGTTCGCGCTGCCCGGGCATCGGCCAGCTGATGATCAACTCGATCTTCCAGCGCGACTTCCCCGTCGTGCAGGCCGTGACGCTCGTGTTCGCGTCATGGTCGTGCTCGTCTACCTGCTCACCGACGTCGTCGCACGCGCTGCTCGACCCGCGCGTGAGGTTCGACTGATGGCGCATCGCTAGCCGAGCGGCCGACTCGTCGCGAGGCGCAGTTCGTCGAGCATCGCCGCGGCTTCCGCAGGCGCTGGTACCGCACGCCCAGCTTCGTCGCCGGCGTCTCGATCCTCGGCCTGATCGTGCTCGCCGGCGCTCGCCGCGCCGCTGGTCACGCTAGCACGACCCGACCGAGCAGGATCTGCTGCACACGCTCGCAGGGCCCGTCGCGCTCGCACCCGCTCGGCACCGACGAGCTCGGCCGCGACGTGTGGTCGCGGCTCGTCTACGGCGCGCGCACCGACCTGCGCGTCGCCTTCCTCGCCGTGCTCTTCCCGTTCATGATCGGCACGGCGATCGGGCTCGTCTCCGGGCTACTTCGGCGGCTGGGTCGACACGATCGACGAACTGGCTCGTCAACGTCGTCGTCGCGTTCCCGTTCTACGTCCTGATCATCGCGCTCGTCTTCGCGCTCGGCTCCGGGCACGCGCAACATCTACATCGCGATCACGCTCGTCGGCTGGGTGTCGTACACCCGCATCGTCCGCGGCGAGGTGCTCGTCGCGAAGCGGCGCGAGTACGTGCTCGCCGCGCGGGCGGCCGGGCTGTCGGACGCGCGCATCCTGGTCCGCCACCTGCTGCCGAACGTGATCACGCAGGCGATCGTCTTCGCGATGCTCGGACATCGTCCTCGACATCCTCGCGATCGTCACGCTCGGCTATCTCGGCCTCGGCGTGCAGCCGCCGACGCCGGACTGGGGCCGCATGATCGCCGACGGGCAGACGTACCTGACGACGCACTGGGAGCTCGTCGACGATCCCCGGGCATCGCGGTCGTCATCACCGCGCTCGGGCTGTCGCTGCTCGCCGACGGCCTCGCCGATCTCCTGCGGCCGGAATGACGCGAGCCGCTCCTGCGCGTCCGCGACCTGCGCGTCGAGTTCCACGCTCGCGCGCGGCGTCGCTGCGCGCCGTCGACGGCGCGTCGTTCGAGGTCGGCCGCGGCGAGGCGCTCGGGCATCGTCGGCGAGTCCGGCTCGGGCAAGACGATGGCGCTGCGCGCGCTCGTCGGCCTGCTGCCGCGCGCGGCGTCGCGTCACCGGCGGCAGCGATCGAGTTCGACGGCGTCGACCTCGACGCGCGGCGCAGCGAGGAGCCGCGGCGCGAGCTGCGCGGCCGCATCGATCGCGATGATCTTCCAGGAGCCGATGACGGCGCTGAACCCGGTGATGCGCGTCGGCGAGCAGATCGCCGAGAGGCCCGCTCGTGCGGCTCGGCTACAGCCGGCGCGCGCGCGCGCGAGCCGCGCGCTCGAGCTGATGCGCCTCGTCGGCATCCCCGATCCCGAAGCGCGCGCTCGCACGCGTATCCGCACGAGCTGTCGGGCGGCATGCGGCAGCGCGTGATGATCGCGATCGCGCTCTCCGCCGACCCGAAGCTGATCCTCTGCGACGAGCCGACGACCGCGCTCGACGTCACGATCCAGGACCAGATCCTCAAGCTGCTCGGCGTCGCTGCAGCGAGCGAGCTCGGCGTCAGCCTCGTCTTCGTCTCGCACGACCTCGCGGTGATCGCGCAGACCTGCCAGCGCGTCGCCGTCATGTACGCGGGGCAGGTCGTCGAGACCGGGACCGTCGACGACGGTGTTCCGCGAGCCGCGCCACCCGTACACGCTCGGGCTGCTGCGCTCGGTGCCCGACTTCGACGGCGTGCGCGAGCCGCTGCTCGTCGATCCCCGGGCGCGCCGCCCGACCTCGCCGCGCCGCCGCCGGGCTGCCGCTTCCACCCGCGCTGCCCGTTCGCGCAGGACGGACTGCCTCGCCGGCGCGATCCCGCTGCGTCGCGCTCGGCAGCCGGACCGCGCGACCGCGCGTGCACTGCCATCCACGAGCGCTGCGCCGCGGACGTGCGCCGCGAGCCGGTGATCGCGCGGTGCCTGAGCCGCTGCTCGAGGTGCGCGGCCTGCACGATGCACTACGAGCTGCGCGGCGGGCGTCGCCCGCCGCGCGCGCGGGCCGAGCCCGAGGTGCTGCGCGCGGTCGACGGCGTCGACCTCGACGATCGCGCGCGGCGAGACGCTCGGGCTCGTCGGCGAGTCGGGCTGCGGCAAGTCGACGCTCGGCCGCTGCATCGTCGGGCTCGAGCGAGCCGACCGCGGGCGAGCTCCGCTACCGCGGCGAGCCGCTCGGCGCCGAAGCGCGACCGCGCGCAGCGGCGCCGCATCCAGATGGTCTTCCAGGACCCGTACTCGTCGCTCAACCCGCGCATGACCGTGCGGCAGACGCTCAGCGAGCTGCTGCGCGCGCACGAGATGGTGCCCGAAGAGCGCGATCGAGGCGCGCTGCCGCGAGCTGCTCGACCTCGTCGGTCTCGGGCCGCGCGCGCTCGACGCGCACCCGCGCCAGTTCTCCGGCGGCCAGCGCCAGCGCGTCGCGATCGCGCGCGCGCTCGCGCTCGAGCCCGAGCTGCTCGTCGCCGACGAGCCGGTGTCGGCGCTCGACGTCTCGGTGCAGGCGACGGTGCTCAACCTGCTCGAGGAGCTGCGCGCGAAGCTCGGGCTGACGGTGCTGCTGATCGCGCACAACATGGCCGTCGTCCGCCACGTCTGCGACCGCGTCGCCGTCATGTACCTCGGCCGGATCGTCGAGATCGGCGCCGACCGACGAGCTGTTCACGAACCCGCGGCACCCGTACACGCAGGGGCTGCTGCACGGCGGTGCCCGCGGCTCGTCCCCGGCCGCGTCTCGGAGAGCGTCGGCGCGTCGTCGGCGACCCGCCGAGCCCGATCGCGCTGCCGAGCGGCTGCCGGTTCCATCCGCGCTGCCCGATCGCCCAGGAGCCGCTCTGCTCGACCGAGGATCCGGCGCTCGCCGGGCCGCCGCCCCGACCACGTCGCCGCCTGCCACTTCGCCTGGCGGGAACGCCGCCGGCGCACACTCCCGAGGTCGCGTCGAGGAGGCCGACGATGATCGAGCGGCGCACGATCCGCTTCGACGCGGGTGCTCGCGAGCTCGAGCTGCCGTGCTTCGAGGCGACGCGGCGCTGCGGACGGGCCGCAGCTGTCGCCTGATCGCCGGCATCCACGGCGGCGAGTACTCGTCGATCGCCGCGGTCATCGCGCTTCATGAACGAGCTCGACACGAGCGAGCTCTCGGGCCGGATCACCGCGGTGCCCGATCGTGAGCATGACGTCGTTCCGGCGCGCGCTCGCCGTTCGTCGTGCCCGGAGGACGGCAAGAACCTCAACCGCTGCTTTCCCGGGCTCGCGCGACGGGACGTTCACGCGACGTGCTCGCGCGCTACGTCTTCGACGAGCTGATCGCGCCGGCCGACGTCCTGCTCGACCTGCACGGCGGCGACATGGTCGAGGCGCTCGAGCCGTTCGCGCTCTACGACGAGCCTCGCCGGTCGAGGAGCGGGCGCACGCGCTCGCGGTCGCCTTCGGCCTCCCGTACGTCGTGCGCGTGCGAGCGCACGGAGGGCGCGCCGATCGGCGGCACGACCGACGGGCGCCGCCGCCGCGGCGGGCATTCCGGCCGTGATCGCGGAGGCCGGCGGCTGCGGGCTGCTCGAGGAGCACGCGGTCGCGCATGCATCTCGACGGCGTCCGCAACGCGCTGCGCGCACCTCGGGATGCTTCCGGGCGACCCGGAGCCGCCGCCCGCAGGACAGCGGCTCGTCGGCCGCTTCGTCTGGCTCCGCTCCGCGCAGGCGGGCTGGTGGGAGCCGGTCGTCGCGCGGGCGACGAGGTGGCAGCGGGCGCAGCTGCTCGGCCGCGTGCGCAACCTCTACGGCGACGTGCTCGAGGAGGTCGCGGCGCCGCGAGGACGGCGTCGTCCTCTTCCTCACGACGAGCCCCGCCGTCGGCGACGACGGCCTGCTGCTCGGGCTCGGCGCCGAGCTGGACGATCTGGGGTGACAACGAGAGGGAGGGCCTGATGGCGACCGATTCCATTCCGGGGAGTACGCAGACACGCGAGTCGGTGCCGTTCACGGTCCGCACGGCGGACGGCGTGACGGTCGAGCTCGCGTACTCCTCGCCGCGCCCGGCGGACGACGCACGACGAGCACGCCGTGCTCGAGACGCTGCCGTGGTTCGAGCCCGGCAAGCCGCTCCGCAACTACATGCTCCACGAGACCGACTTCTACGACGAGGTCGAGCAGATCTGGGGCCGCCGCTGGGGCGCGGAAGGGATCGGGACGCTGCGCGAGGTGCTCGTCTCGCGCCCGACCGAGAACGAGGTGCGGCCGGAGTACGCGCAGGAGTGGCAGTACTACTACTCGCGCGCCGCCGGCAACGCAGACCTCGGACGGCTGCAGGCGCAGTTCGACGAGTACTACCAGGTGCTCGCCGACAACGGCGTGCGCGTGAACTTCATCGAGCCGCCGGTGCCCGCGATCGGCGCCTACGGCTACATCAAGAACCTCGTCACGCTCGCCGGCGGCGGGCTCGTCGTCCGAGGCGGCGCGTCTGCTCCACCGCTACGGCCTCGGGTCGTGGCAACGCGGCCGCGAGGTGATCTGGGAGCAGGTGCTCGCTGCGCTGCAGGTCCCGATCTACCTGACGATCCACGGCAAGGCGATCTGCGAGCCGGGGGCGGGCCGCTGGCTCGACGCGAAGACATTCGTCTTCAACGAGTCGGTCGTCGCGAACGAGGAGGGGCTGCGCCAGCTCGAGTTCGTGCTCTCGAACCTCGGCATCGAGCTGATCGTGTGTCACAGCCCGGGCTGGTACGACTCGACCGGCCACGGCAACATCGGCACGTCGCACATGGACATGGTGATGCTGACCGTCGACGAGCGAACCGTGCTCCTCGCGCCGCACCTCGTCAACTACGGGTTCGTGCGCGAGCTGATCAAGCGCGACTACACGATCATCGAGGTGCCGGTCGAGGAGTACTGGGACCTCGCGTTGAACGGCGTCACGCTTGCCCCGGGCAAGGTCGTGATGAACGCCGGCTCGCCGACCGTCGTGAAGGAGCTCGAGCGTCACGGCGTCGAGGTGATCCAGGTCGACTTCTCGGAGAGCCACACGTTCGCGATCGCCGGCCTCCACTGCGCAACGCTCGAGCTCGTGCGGGACCAGGACGATGGCTGAGCAGCGCCCTCCGCTGCCGCCCTTCACCGAGCAGTCCGCTCGCGAGAAGGTGCAGGCCGCGGAGGACGCGTGGAACACGTGCGACCCCGAGCGTGTCTCGCTCGCGTACACCGTGGACTCCGAGTGGCGGAACCGCGATGAGTTCTTCAAGGGCCGTGAGGCGATCGTCGACTTCCTCCGGCGCAAGTGGGAGCGCGAGCTCGACTACCGGCTCCGCAAGGAGCTGTGGTGCTTCACCGGCAACCGCATCTCGGTCCGGTTCGAGTACGAGTCGCACGACCGTCACGGCCAGTGGTGGCGGAGCCACGGCAACGAGCACTGGGAGTTCGACGAGAACGGGCTCATGCGGCGTCGTGACGCGAGCATCAACGACTACGCGATCGAGGAGCACGAACGGCGGATCGGCGTCTGACGGCCCGCGCTCTCGGTCGGACGGCACCTTGGATCGCGCTGGCCGCGATCCTCGGCGTGGGAGCGGCGACGGCCGCCGGCCCGAAGGCGGTAGGCGGAGGCTGCGCGCCGCCGCGCGCGAGCGGCGCGTACACCGGCAGCACGCTCGCCGCACTCCGCGCGCACACCGATCTCTGGGGCAACCGGCTGCTCGCCGCGCCCGGCGGCCCGACGTACGCCGGCGCGCGGCGCTACCTGCGGCCGCTCCTCTACGCACGCGGCGCCGGCGGCAGGCCGCTGACCGCCTCGGGCGTCTACTACCTCCCGTTCGCGCAGCCTGACGGCGCGCGCGGCGCCGGCTCCGTCGCGCTGCACGTCGCAGACGGGAGCCAGATCCTCGCGCAGCGCGTCGGCGGCCGCTCGCTCGCAGTCTCCGTCGGCACGCCCGGCGCAGAGCGCTTCGGCTCGTGCCTCGCACGCCTCGGCACGCCTGCGCTCGCCGGCGGCTACCTGCCGATCCTCGAGACGCGCTACCGCGATGCCCGCGGCCGCCGCTACCGGCAGGAGTCGTTCTCGTTCGGGCGGCCGCTCGTCAGCTACGTCCGCGTCGACGTGCCCGCGCGGCGGAGCGCGTGCGCCTCGCCGCCGGGCGCTCGCGCGTCTCGTCGAGCGCGGACGCTGTACGCGGCCTGGAGCGGCGGCGCGGTGCGGCGGGTCGACGCGGCCGACTACGACGCCGCGCGCGGGCAGACGGTCGCCTACTGGCAGGGCCGGCTCGACGAGGGGACGACGATCTCGGTTCCCGAGGCGCGCGTCGCGAACGCCGAGCGCGCGCTGCTGATCCAGGACCTCGCGCTGACGTGGCGCTACAGCATCGGCAACCCCTACGAGGAGTTCTCCTTCCCCGAGAGCGTCGACGTCGCGCAGGTGCTTGCCGAGCACGGCTTCCAGCCGGTCGCGCGCGTCGATCCTCGCGACGTCGCTGACGCGCAAGCCCACGCCGTACCCGAACTGGAAGAAGGGCGAGCGCCTGCTCGCGGTCGCGGAGTACGCGCGACTCAGCGACGACCGCGCGTACCTCGCGCACGTCGACGCCGGTGCTGCGCGGCTACGTCGCCGCGCTCGGCCGCCAGATCGCGCAGCCGGCGGCCTGCTCGGGCGCGAGCGCTACTCGTCCGACATCCCGAACGGCGTCTACGGGCTCCACTCGCAGGCCGTCGTCGTGGGCCGGTCTGCGCGCGATCGCCGACGCGTGGCGGCGACGGGCGCCGACGCGTGCCACGAGCGCGCTCGCTCGCCGCGAAGCTCGAGCGCGCCCTCCGGCGCGCCGTGCGCGCGTCGGAGCGGCGGCTGCCCGACGGCTCGCTCTTCGTCCCGGTGCAGCTGCTCGACCGCGAGCGGCCGTACGCGTCGCTGACGCAGGAGCGGCTCGGCAGCTACTGGAACCTCGTCATGCCGTACGCGCTTGCGTCCGGGCTCTTCCCGCCCGGGAGCCGGGAGGCGAAGGGCGCGCTGCGCTACATGCTGCTGCACGGCTCGCGCCTGCTCGGGCTCGTGCGCGCGGGCGGCTACGCGCTCTACGGCCGCGACGTGCGCCCGCCGGTCTCGGGGACCGACCAGGTCTACGGCAACAACGTCGCGCGCTTCCTCGCCGACAACGACCAGGCCGACCAGCTGGTGCTCAGCCTGTACGGCATGCTCGCCGCGTCGATGACGCCGCAGACGTTCGTCTCCGGCGAGGCGGCGAGCGTCGCGCCGCTCGACGGTGCCGCCTACCGCGCGATGTACCTACCGCCGAACGGCGCGAGCAACGCCGCGTTCCTCGAGACGCTGAGGCTGATGCTGGTGCACGAGACGCCGGCCGGGTTGCAGCTCGCGTACGCGACACCGCGCGCGTGGCTCGGCGCGGGCAAGCGGATCGCCGTCGCGAGCGCGCCGACGAGCTTCGGCCCGCTCTCGTACTCGCTGGCCGCGACCGCGGGCGCGGTGAGCGCCGCGGTCGACGTGCCGGAGCGGACGCCGCCGCGCGCGCTCTCGCTCCGCCTACGGCTGCCGAGAGGCGGGCGGATCGCCGCCGTGACGGTCGGCGGGCGGGCCTGGTCGCGGTTCGACCGGGCGACCGGCACGATCGACCTGTCCGGCCTCACCGGCCACCTGGACGTCGTTGCCCGCTTGTCACGGGCCCGCGCAACGAATTAACCTCTGACTCTGGCTGCGGCGCGCAACACCCTTCTGCTGGCCGCGGCGTTCGCGGCCTTCGTCATCGGAGCGATCGTTCCCGCCTCGGCGACCGCGACGAAGCGGCAGGTGCGCATGATCCTCGTCCACTACCGCGCGCACGACGGCGTGCGCCGGCGGGCCTACATCCTGCTGCCCTCGTGGTACGGGCCCAAGAACAACCCGCCGATCCCGCTCGTCATCTCCCCGCACGGGCGCGGCGTCAGCGCACGTGCCAACACGAAGGTCTGGCGCGGGCTGCCGGCGCTCGGCCCCTTCGCGGTGATCAGCCCCGACGGCGAGGGCCGCAAGCTGAAGCGCTTCTCGTGGGGCTCGGCCGGGCAGATCGAGGACCTGGCGCGGATGCCGGTGATCGCGCATCTGACGGTCCCCTGGCTGCACGTCGACAGGCACCGCGTCTACGCGCTCGGCGGCAGCATGGGCGGCCAGGAGACGCTGCTCCTGCTCGCCCGCCATCCGCGGCTGCTCGCGGGCGCGGCCGCGTTCGACGCCGTCACGAACTTTGCGCTGCAGTACCGGAGCTTCCGGAGCATCCCGTGCAGCCGCGCCTGCCGGCGCACGTGGAACGGGCCGATCGGGCGCAGCCTGCAGTCCCTCGCGCGCCAGGAGGTCGGTGGATCCCCGGTGACGCGGCCGCTCGCCTACTCCCTGCGCAGCCCGATGACCTACGTGCGAACGATCGCGACGTCGTGCGTCCCGCTGCAGCTGTGGTGGAGCGTCAAGGACCGCATCGTCCTGAACCAGCGGTATCAATCCGGTGTGCTCTACCAGCGGATCGTGAAGCTGCGTCCCGACGCACCGGTCACGGCATTCGTCGGTGCGTGGCGCCACTCGGCCGAGATGCACGCCGAGTCGCGGCTGCCCGTCGCCCTCACCGCGCTCGGCCTGCTGCCCGGCAAGGTGAAGACCTCGGGTGTACACGTCTACCCGCCGGCCAGCGACGCCATCGGAGGAACTCATGGCTGCTGACGAGCAATGGACACGTCGCCAGTTCGTGCACCGCGCCGCAGGCTTCGGCGCCGGGCTCGTGCTCTCGGAGTCGCTCCTGGACGCCGGGGCCGCGCTCGCCGCGAGGCCGAATCCCGACGTCCGCCACTACTTCTCGCGCCCCGACCTGCGCCCGCCGAAACTGACGGTGCTCCACGCCGGCAGGACGGGGGAGGGCGAGCTGTTCGTCGCGCCGTCGTCCGGGCCCGGACAGCGCGGCGTGCTGATCCTCGACAACCGCGGCGACGTCGTCTTCTTCCACCCGACGACGCCGAACACCGCGATGAACTTCCGCACCGCACGCCTCCACGGCAAGCCTGTGCTGACGTGGTGGGAGGGCAAGGCGTCGGCCGGCCTCGGCCGCGGCACGCACGTCATCCTCGACCAGTCGTACCGGGTCGTCGCACGCATGCCCGCAGGCGACGGACGCCAGTCCGACCTGCACGAGTTCATGATCACGCCGCAGAACACCGCGCTGATCACGAGCTACGAGGTGCGAGACATGGACCTCTCGTCCGTCGGCGGCCCGCCGCGCGGGAAGGCGATCGGCGGCATGGTCCAGGAGCTCGCGATTCCGAGCGGCCGCGTGCTCTTCGAGTGGCGCAGTCTCGACCACGTCGCCCTCGCCGAGACGCACACGCCGTACGTGGGTCACCCGCTCGACTACTTCCACATCAACTCGATCGACCTCGGCGCCGACGGGAACTGGCTCATCTCGGCGCGCAACACGTGGGCCGTCTACAAGGTCGACCGCCGGACCGGCGAGGTGCTCTGGCGCCTCGGCGGCAAGAAGAGCGACTTCGAGATGGGGAAGGGGACCGTGTTCGCGTGGCAGCACGACGCGCGTCATCACGGCGACAGCCGGATCAGCATCTTCGACGACGGCGCGTTCCCGCAGGTCGAGCCGCAGTCGCGCGTGCTCCTGATCGAGCTCGACGGCAAGCGCGGACAGGCGAGGCTCGCGCGCAAGTGGGTGCACCGTCCGCGACGGATCGTGAGCAAGTTCATGGGCAACGCGCAGGTGCTCGGCAACGGCAACGTCGTCGTCGGCTGGGGGAGCGAGCCGTTCGTGACCGAGTTCGCGCCCGACGGCTCGATCGTCTTCGACGGCACGCTGCCGAAGGGCGGACAGAACTACCGTGCGTTCCGCTTGGCGTGGACGGGGCTGCCGGCGACACGTCCGGCACTCGTCTACCACCGGGCCAAGGGCGTGCGCGCGCTGTACGTCAGCTGGAACGGCGCGACGGAGGTCGCCGCGTGGCAGCTGCTCGCCGGCGCCCGCCCCGCCGGCCTGAGCTCGGTCGAGCGCGTGCGCAGGCGCGGGTTCGAGACGGGGTTCGCAGCTCCCCCGGGCGCCCGCTACGCCGCTGCGGCCGCGCTGGACGCGAAGGGCCGGCGCATCGGCCGCTCCGAGACGATCCGCCTCCAGGCCTAGACCCCGTCCCTAAGAAGCAGCGCAGATCCGAGGTTCACCCGCGCCGGATGAGGGGTGCTCATGCGGCGCGGCCCGATCGTTGCCGTGCGTGCTGATCCTGCTCGCGATCGTGCTGCTCTTCGTCCTGCCCGCCCCTTGGGACCTGGTCGGGTTCGTCGTCGCACTCGTGCTCGGCCTCGGGGAGCTCTTCTTCTGGCAGCGCACGGTGCGCGGCCGCCGGCGTGTCGTCGGCGCGGAGACGATGATCGGGACGCAGGCGCAGGTGATCGAGCCCTGCCGGCCGAACGGACGCGTTCGCATCGGCGCCGAGACGTGGGACGCGGCGTGTGAGCGCGGTGCGTCCGTCGGCGACGTCGTCGAGATCGTCGGCCGGCGCGGCCTGAGGCTGCTCGTGACGCCCGTTCCCTCACGCTCCCCGACGGCCGTGACGCTGAAGGAGTGAGCGCCGAGGAGAGCTCCGGCGCCGAGCCCGGGCACCTGCGCTGGCTCGGCCACTCGACGGTCGTCGTCGACCTCGACGGCACACGCGTCCTCACCGACCCGCTCCTGCGCCGGCGGGTCATGCACCTGCGCCGCGACGCCGCCGTCTCGGCGCCGGACCGCATCGACACGATCCTGATCTCGCACCTCCACTACGACCACCTCGACCTGCCGTCGCTGGCGCGCATCGGCGCGGGGACGCACGTCGTCGTGCCGCGCGGCGCGCGGCGGAAGGTCCGCGGCTTCGAGCGCGTGACCGAGGTCGAGCCCGGCAGCCGGATCGAGCTCGGCCCGCTGCAGCTGGACGTCACCGAGGCGATCCACGACGGCAGGCGCGCGCGGTTCGGCCCGCAGATCCCGGCCGTCGGCTACATCCTCCACGGGTCGCGCTCCATCTACTTCGCCGGCGACACCGACCTCTTCGACGGCATGAGCGAGCTGGGCCCGATCGACGTCGCCCTCCTGCCGATCTGGGGCTGGGGCCCGAGCGTCGGCCCGGGCCATCTCGACCCCGAGAGCGCGGCCGCCGCCCTGCGGCTGCTGCATCCGCGGATCGTCGTGCCGATCCACTGGGGCACCTACCGCGTGATCGGGCGGCGCGACATCGGGCGGGCGCCGGCGGACGCGTTCGCGGTCGCGGCGCTGCAGGCGGCGCCGGACGTCGACGTGCGCGTGCTGCCGGTCGGCGGCACGCTCGACCTCTGACCGTCACCCGGCCGGGGTGAGGTTCCGTCACACCCCCGGCTGGCGAGATCGCGATCGTCGACCAAACGATCCCGAATGCGACCGCCTCGACCCGCGGCCTGGAGCAGCTTGCCCAGGAGTCGTTGTCCCTCGGTCGCCTGGAGGCGTTCAGCGACGGCGTCTTCGCGATCGCGATCACGCTGCTCGTGCTCGAGCTCGCCGTGCCGGAGGACTCGGGCGCGCATCTGCTGCAGTCGATCCTCGACCAGTGGCCGTCCCTGCTCGCCTACCTCACGAGCTTCATGGCGATCGGCGTCATCTGGATGCAGCACGCTGCGATCACGAGCGCGCTCCGCGCCGCGGACGTCACGCTCTACCGCATCAACCTGGTCGTGCTCCTGCTCGCGTCGTTCCTGCCGTTCCCGACGAAGCTCGTCGCGACGTACATCGGCGACCGCGAGCCCGAGCGCGTGGCTGTCGTCTTCTACGGGATCACGCTGCTTCGCCCTCACGCTCGCGCTGACCGTGTTCGTGAGGTACGCGGCCGAGCGCCCGCGCCTCGTCGCCGACCACGTCGAGGCCGAGACGATCGAGGCGGCGCTGACGCACCAGCCGAGCTTCCTGCTCTACGGCGTCGGCATCGTCGTCGGGGTGTTGCTGCCGACGGTCGGCGTCGTGCTCTACCTCTTCGACGGCGCTCTACCTCGGCATCCCCGGGCGGACCTTGCACCGCCTCGTCCGGACGGAGGCACCTCGGGTGAGGCTCAGGCGGCCCGCTCCGGTCGAGCGGCGCGTCTCGGGGTTCCTCAGCCAGCCGCCGACCGTCCGCAACGCGATGAGCGTGATCGTCAGCATCACGACGTTCGTCGTCGTGCTGGCCGGCGTCGCGGTCTGGATCCTCGACCACCAGGAGTACTCGACCCTGTGGATCGGGCTGTGGTGGGCGCTCCAGACCGTGACGACCGTCGGCTACGGCGACGTGGCGCCGGAGCATCTCGCCGGCAGGCTGATCGGGGCGGTCGTGATGCTCCAGGGGATCGCCTTCATCGCGATCATCACCGCCCTGCTCACGTCGACGTTCGTCACACGCGCGTCCGCCGAGTACCGCGTCCGCGAGTCGGCCGAGGAGCTCAGCGACCGGGAGCTGATCGAGCGTCGCTTGGACGAGCTCGAGGAGAAGCTCGACAAGCTGATCGCCCGAAACTGACCGCTCACTCGTCTCGGGTGAGCGGCGTTCACCCGCGCGCGCCGCATCGTCCTCGCATCCGCTTCCTCACCTATCTCCTCGTCTCCTGGATCGCCAACGCGGTCGTCCTGGGGATCGTCGCGTGGATCTTCGCCGACGTCCGCGCGGGCACGACCGGCCAGCTGGTCGTGGCCGCGGCCGTGTTCGGCGTGCTCAACACGATCCTCAAGCCGATCCTGCGCCTGCTCACCCTTCCGTTCGCCGTGATCACGCTCGGCCTCGTGTGGTTCTTCGTGTCGATGTTCATGCTCTGGCTCACCTCGCTGCTCGTGAGCGGCTTCGACGTCGACGGGCTTCTGGACGTACGTCTGGGCGACGGTCGTGATCTGGCTCCTCAACGTCGCGATCGACCTGCGTGCTGGGGAGAGGCCGCGTCGCCGCCACCGGGTCGAGCGGGCCGGTCGCGCTGACCCCCTGACATGAGCCACGACGCCGCCTCGGCCGCTGAGGCGCCCGGCGCGCCGGGCGAGAGCGGCCGGACGCACCGCCTCCTCCGCGTCGGCGCGTGGATCGCGGGCGTCGCCGTCGCGATCGCGATCCTCGACCTCCTCGGGGTCGACGTCACCGGCTGGCTGGGCGACCTCTGGGGCCAGATCAAGTCCGTCCCGCCCGGCTACATCGTGGCGGCCGTCGTCGCGCAGAGCGGCCAGACCGTGCTCGCGGGCGTCTCCTACTACGGGATCCTCAAGGCGGCCTATCGCGACGAGGTGACCGTTCGCGCCGGTCGTGACCGCCTACGCGGTCGGCGTCGCGATGAACGGCTTCCTGCCGGCGAACATCGGCACGTTCGTGACGCTGCTCATGTTCGTGGCGATCATCCCGAGCGCGACGTTCGGAGGCGCGATCGCGGCGTACCTCGTGCAGAAGATCTTCTTCACGCTGATCGGGACGGTCGTCTACCTCTACCTCTTCCTCTCCGTCCCGGGCTCGTTCGACATCAACCTGGGGAACATCTCCGCGCATCCGGTCGCGACGATCGTGATCGTGGTCGGCGGCGGCTTCCTGCTCGTGATCGTGGGCCGCATCTTCTGGCGCCAGGTCAAGAAGCTCTGGCTGCAGGCGAAGGCAGGGCGGCGTGATCCTGGCTCACCCGCGGCGGTACTTCACGCATGCATTCCTGCCCTCGTTCGGCTCGTGGCTGTGCAAGCTCGCGGTGATCGCGATCTTCCTCGCCGCCTTCGCGATCCCGGTGACCGTCGAGTCGGTCCTCTGGATCGTCGGCTCGGGCTCGCTCGCGAACGTCGCGTCGTTCACGCCGGGCGCGGTCGGCGTCACACAGGCGACGAACGCGCTCGCGCTGAGCACGTGCTGCCAGGTTGCGAACGAGACCACCATCGCCTACTCGACCGCACAGCAGCTGATCGTCACTGCGTGGAACGTGATCTTCGGGACGGTGCTCGTCGTGCTCGTCTTCGGCTGGACGGGTGGCAGGACGCTCGTCGGCGGCGCCTACACCGACGCGAAGGTGCGCGCGGCCGACATGAAGGCGTCGCGGAAGGAGAAGAAGCAGAGCGAATGAACGAGCGCGACTTCTCGGTCGGGCTCGTCGTCGTCGGGTTTCGGGCGGGCAAGGCGGCGGGGCGACTCGTCGTCTTTCCGCTGCGGCTGATCGCGGGCGGCCGCGTCGCACGCGACGGCGCGCAGGCGCGCGAGTTCGCGCTCCGCCGGGCCGAGTCGGCGACCACCGCGGTGCTCGCCGCGCCGGAGCTCGAGCGGGTGCTCGACCGCGCGCTCGAGGCGCCGGTTCCCGACGCGGTCGTGCGCAAGCTCGTCGACCACGTGCTCGCGAGCCCCGAGATCGACCGCGTGATCGAGCACGTCGCTGCGAGCCCGGCGGTGCGCGAGGCCGTCGAAGCAGCAGTCGACGGGCTTCGCCGACGAGCTGGCCGCGCGGATGCGCGTCGACGCGGCGCGCGTCGACGACGGGGCCGAGCGGCGCGTCCGGGCGCTCTTCCGTCGGCCGGTGCCGCGGCCCGGCGGGGCCTACGGCGGGCTCGCGACCCGGACGGTCGCGTTCCTGCTCGACGTGATGCTGCTCGCGTTCGCATTCATCGTCGTCGGGGCGCTCGTCGGTCTCGTCGTGTCGCTCGTCGGTGACGTCTCCGCCGAGACGCTCGTCGGGCTGCTCGGCGTCGGCTGGATGCTTGCCGCACTGGCGTACTTCACGTTCTTCTGGAGCGCGGCGGGGCAGACGCCCGGCCTGCGCGTGCTCGGGCAGCACGTCGTCCGCGAGAACGGCGGGCGCATCGGCCCCGCGCGCGCCGCCCTCCGCTTCCTGATCCTGACCTTCGGGTTCGTCGTGCTGCTCGCGGGCCTGCTGTTGATCCTCGTCGACGACCGTCGCCGCGGCCTGCACGACGTGCTCACGGGCACGGTCGTGACGCCTTGACGAAGGCGGTCGCGCTTCCCGTGGCGGCGTACTGGAAAGTCGGAAAGCGCTTGCTCGCGCTCCTGCTTGCCGGCGTCGGCCTCTACGTCGTGTGGCCGAGCCTCGTCGAGATCTTCTCCGCCTGGCCGAGCCTGATCTCGCTCGAGCCGTGGTGGCTGCTCGGGATGTTCGTGTGCGAGGCACTGAGCTTCGCGCTGCTGTGGATCCTGCTCGAGATCGCGCTGCAGACCGACCGCACCGGCCTCGTGGCGACGACGCAGCTCGCGTCGAACGCGTTCGGCCGTGTCATGCCGGGCGGCGGTGCGGCGGCGGCCGGGCTGCAGTACCGGCTGCTCGTGCGCGGTGGCCTCGACGGCCCGACCGTCGCCTCGGGCCTCACGGCGACTCAGCTCCTGTCCGTGGCGGTGGTCGCCGCGATGCCGCTTCTCAGCCTGCCCGCGATCGTCGGCGGCGCGGCGGTCGACGCGCGCCTCCTGCGGACGGCGATCGTCGGCGTCCTCGCGTTCGCGCTGATCCTCGCCGGAACCGCCGTGCTCCTCGCGTCGGACCGCGTGCTCGCCGCCGTCGCGCGCGCCGCCCAGTGGCTGCGCAATCAACTCCTGCGCCGCCGCGAGCCGCTGCGCGTGCTGCCCGAGCGGCTCGTCGCCCAGCGCGACACGATGCTGCGCACGCTCGGCGCGCGGTGGTGGCTCGCGCTCACGACGGCGGGCGGACGCGCGCTGCTCGACTTCCTCGCGCTCCTCTGCGCGCTGAGCGCGGTCGGCGCGTCGGCGCGTCCCGGGCTCGTGGTGCTCGCCTACGTCGCGGCGTCGCTGCTCGGAATGATCCCGATCACGCCCGGCGGGCTCGGCTTCGTCGAGGCCGGGCTCTCGTCGACGCTCGTGCTCGCAGGCGTCGGCGCCGCGGACGCCGTGCTGGTGACCCTCGCCTACCGGCTCGCCTCGTACTGGCTGCCGCTGATCGTCGGCGGCATCGCCTACGGCGGCTACCGCGTGGGCTTCGACCCGAAGGCGGCGCAGTGAACATCGGGATCGCGCTGCTCGTCGTCGCCGCCGGAGCGATCCTGACCTGGGCGGTGACCGCCGACGTCGCGGGCGTCGACCTGCACACGGCCGGCGTCATCCTGTTCGTTGTCGGCCTGGCATGGCTGCTGGTCGCGCTCGTTCTCACGTTCTCGCACGAAAGCTGGGGCCCACGTCGAGGGAGGCAACCGTGACCACCACCACCGAGCTTCACGAGGCGCCGGTCTGGCAGCCCGCGCGCCCGAAGATCCACCCGCTGCGCCTGATCGTCGCCTGGCTCGTGAACTCGGTCGCGCTGTTCGTGGCGGCCGCGATCATCCCGCACGTCTCGATCGACGACTTCCTCGGCGCGGTGCTGGTCGCGGCGCTGATCGGAGTCCTGAACGCCGTGCTCCCGCCGCTGATCGCGGCGCTGCGGCTGCCGCTGATGCTCGCGGCGGGCTTCGTCCTGATCCTCTCGCTCGACGCGCTGATGCTGCAGTTCGCCTCGCGCGTCCTCGGGGAGTCGATCAGCGTCGACAACTTCGGCTGGGCGCTTCTGACCGCGCTCGTCTCGGCCTCGGTGACCGTCGCGCTCCAGGTCGCGCTGGGGACGAACGACGACGACGAGTACAACCTCCGCGTCACGCAGCGGATCGCGCGACGAACCGGCGGCTCCGTGCAGACCGACGTGCCGGGCATCGTCTACCTGGAGATCGACGGGCTCGCGTTGCCCGTGCTGAAGCGCGCGATGCGCGACGGCAACGCGCCGGAGATGGCGCGCTGGCTCGACGAGGGGACGCACCGCGCTCGCGGAGTGGGAGACGGACCTCTCCTCGCAGACCGGCGCGAGCCAGGCCGGGCATCCTGCTCGGCTCGAACGACGACATCCCCGCGTTCCGCTGGGTCGAGAAGGAGCGCGGGATGCGTGATGGCGTGCTCCGCGCCCGGACGACTGCGCGGAGATCGAGCGGCGGCACGCGACAGGGCGCGGCCTGTTGATCGCGGGCGGCGCGAGCCGCGGCAACCTGCTCTCCGGCGAGGCCGACGAGCAGATCCTCACGGTCAGCAGGATGGACGCGGAGAAGCGGGCGAACCCCGGCTACCGCGCGTTCTTCGCGAACGGCTTCAACGTCACCCGCGCGCTCGTCCTCTTCTTCTACGAGGTCGTGATCGAGTGGGTGGCCGCGCTCCGCGCCGTGCGGCGCGACGTGCGCCCGCGCGGCCACCGCGGCGGTCTCTATCCGTTCATGCGCGCGGCGATGTGCGTGGTCGTCCGCGACCTGATCGTGTTCGGCGTCCTCAGCGACATGATGAAAGGACGGCCCGCCGTCTACGCGACGTTCTCGAGCTACGACGAGGTCGCTCACCACTCCGGGCTCGAGCGCGCGGACACCGTCGAGGCGCTGCGCAAGCTCGACCAGCAGTTCGGCCGCATCGCCCGCGCGCGGCGTTACGCGACGCGGCCGTACGAGATCGTGGTGCTGTCCGACCACGGCCAGACGCAGGGCGCGACGTTCAAGCAGCGCAACGGCTACGGCCTCGACGATCTCGTCCGGCGCAGCTCGAGGGCGGCGGCGTCGCCGAGGCCGGGCAGGGGGACGAGAACCAGGCGATGGTCGGCCATGCGGTCAGCGAGGCGGTCGGCCGGCAGCCGAAGCAGAAGAAGAAGTCCAAGAAGGAAGTCGGGGACGAGCACGTCGTCGTGCTCGGATCGGGCAACCTCGGGCTGATCTACCTGATGGAGGAGCCGCGCAGGCTGACGCTCGAGGAGATCGACGCGCGCCATCCGCGGCTCGATCCCCGCTCTGCGCTCGCACCCGCACATCGGCTGGCTGCTCGTGCGCTCCGAGGAGCGCGGCCCGCTCGTCCTCGGGGCAAACGGCAGCGGCGGCTGGCCGACGGGACGGTCGAGGGCGACGACCCGCTCGCGCCGTTCTCGCCGACCGCCGCGCAGCACCTCCTGCGCACCGACGGCTTCGAGCACGTCGCCGACATCATGGTCGGGAGCTTCTACGACCCGGATCTCGAGCAGGGCTGCGCGTTCGAGGAGCTGATCTCGTTCCACGGCGGCATCGGCGGCCCGCAGACGCGCGCCGTTCGTGCTCGCGCCCGTGCAGCTGCCGCTTCCCTCCGAGCCGATCGTCGGCGCGGCGGCGGTGCACGACGTGCTCGCCGGCTGGCGGCGAGTCGCTCCAGGGCGACCTCACCCCGGCCGGGTGACCCTCCGCCACCCGTCGACGCGAGACCTTCCGCACGTGGACGCGAGCCGTCAACGCGTCGAGATCACCGTCGGCGTCCGGACGCTGCTCCTCATCGCGGGGGTCGCTGCGATCGTCGCCGCTCTCGTGCTGATTCACGAGGCGCTGCTCATCATCTTCACCGCCATCTTCTTCGCGTTCGTCTGCGAGATCCCCGTGCGCTTGCTGTCGCGGGCCACCGGCATGAAACGCAGCCTCGCGGCGGCCGTCGTCGTGCTGGGCTCCGTGATCCTGGTCACCGCCCTCGCGCTCGTGCTGCTCGTCCCGATGGTCGACTCGCTGATCGACTTCCTCAAGGCTCTGCCGCAGACGGTGCAGGACCTGCGCAACTCGAGCGAGCTCTCGTGGCTGAAGGACTCGGGCAGCGCCGAGAACGTGCAGCAGGGCGCAGACCACGTCGCGAGCACGATCCCGACGGCGATCGGAGCCTTCCTCGGCGTCGCCGGCTCGGCCTTCAGCGTCGGGCTGACGCTCTTCACGCTCATCTTCATCGCGCTCTTCCTGCTGATGGACATCCCGCGGCTGCAGGTAGCGCTCTCCTCGGTGCTCATGCCGCGCGACTCCGAATACGCGCTGTCGCTCTGGGACCAGATCGCGCACACGGTCTCCCGCTGGGCGCTCGGCGCGGCCTTCATCGCGGTGATCGCCGGGACCGTGCAGGGCGGCGCGGCGTGGATCCTCGGCTCGCAATACGCGCTCGCGCTCGGGCTGATCGCCGGCTTCCTCGACCTGATCCCGACGATCGGCGCGACGATCGCCGGCTTCATCCTCGTGCCCACGATCCTCGCCGAGAAGGGCCTGACCTCGGCGCTGATCATGCTCGCGGTCGTCCTCGTCTATCAGCAGGTCGAGAACAACCTGCTCACGCCGACCGTCCAGGGGAAGGCCGTCGACATCTCCGGGTTCTTCGTGATGCTCGGCGTGACCGTCTTCGGCGCGCTGTTCGGCGTGATCGGCGCGCTCGTCGCGGTCCCGGTGACCGCGTCGCTGCAGATCGTCGTGCGCGAGGCGACCACCGCGCGCCGCGCGCGCGTGGCCGCGTTGCGCGCCGCAACGCAGCCGCCCGTCGACGAGCCCGCGACCGGCGGCCCCGTCACGCAGCCCGCCGCGCCCGGGCCGGCCTGAAGGAGCACTCCGGCTCACCCCGAATAGGGGTGGCCGGGGCACCCGAACGCGCCCGACGCTCGTCGCTCAAAGCACACGAGGAGGTCAACGCATGGCAACGACTACCGCGACCGCGGTCCGAGTCGAGCGGGTGGGCGGAAGGGCTCGCAGCCTTCGCCGGGCTCATGATGATCATGATCGGCGGCGTTCCAGTTCTTCGAGGGGCTCGCCGCGGTGATCAAGGACCAGTTCTTCGTCGTCAGTCCGAACTACGCTACGACCTCGACGTCACCGCGTACGGCTGGATCCACATGATCTGGGGTGTGGTCGTTTGCGGGACGGGCTTCGCTGTCATGGCGGGCCGCACCTGGGGCCGTGTGGTCGGCATCGGCGGTGATCCTCATCAACGCCATCGTGCAGTTCTTCTACATCCCGTACTACCCGATCTGGGCGGTGCTGCTCATCGCCCTCGACGTGGCGTGCATCTGGGCACTCACCGTCGCCGGGTACGTCGCGGGAGGGGGCTACTACTAGAACCAGGATCGGCGGCGGCGACGACCCGGTCGCCGCCGCCTCGCTGGGCGATCAGAGCAAGCCGCAGCTGGCGGGCGCGCCGCACGGCGTCCTGCCGCCGGGTCGCGCCGAGCTTGCGATAGATGCTCTTCACGTGCGTCTTGACCGTGTTGACGGAGACGAACAGCTCGGCAGCGATGTCGGCGTTCGACATGATCGTCGGCAGGTAGCGCAGCACCTCGCTCTCGCGGTCGCTCAGCGCCTCGAGCAGCTCGGCAGGCGCCGCGCCCTCGGTCGTCTGCCGCCCGTCGAGGTACGCGGCGAGCTCGGCGGCCAGCCAGCGATGCGCGTTCGTGCGGCGCAGGTGCGCGCGCAGCAGGTCGCGGACCGCGGTGCCGGCGTCGATGAACGGCCGCCGCACGGCCTCCGGCTCTGCGAGTGCGAGCGCCGACTCGAGTGCGTTCAGCGCAGCCTCGTCGTCGCCGAGCGCCCGCCGCGCCACGGCTTCTGTGACCTGCGCCTCGATCTCGGCGTACGGAGTACCGCTGCGCCGGGCGCCGAGCGCGTCGAGCGCCTCCATCGGCAGCCCGAGCGCGAGTTGGATGCGCGCCGCCGCGACGGCGACCTCGGTGTCCTGCTCGCCCTCGGCGATCGCCGCCGCCGCTTCGTCGAAACGCGCCGTCTTCGCGAGCAGTCGCGCCTCGAGCGCCGCGACCCGTCCCCGAGTGCCGTCGTCAGCGCCGGCGTCCGGCGGCGGACCGCGCGCAGTCGCAGCAGCGCGTCGTCGGCCGCCTCGCCGTCCTGCGAGAGAGCGAGCGCAGCGGCCGCGATCGCGCCCAGCACCCGTCCCGGCACGTCGCCGGTGCGGCGCGTGACGGCGTCCGCGGACGCGAGCGCCGCCTCCGCGACCTCCAGGTCGCCCCACTCGTACTGCACGAGCGCGAGCACGATGCGCGCGACCACGCCGGCCGGGCTGCTCTGCGCGTGCACGCGCTCGAGGTCGAGGGCTGCGCGCGCGATGCGCGCGGCACGCCGCAACTGGCAAGCCTCCAGCTCGAGCAGCGCGAGGTGGGCGAGCGCGTCGATCTCGGCCGGGGTGGTGTGCGCTGCGTCCGGCGAGGTCGATCGCCTCCTCGAGCGTGGTGCGCGCGTCTTCCCGCGCGCCCTGCCACAGCTGTGCGGCCCCGAGCGTCGCGAGGCACAGCGCGCGACGCCGGTCCTCCGACTCGGTCGACGTCGCCTCGAGCGCGACCCGGTCGAGACCCGAGTCGGCGAGCTTGGCCGCCTGTGCGAAGTTGCCGCGCGTGCGCGCGGCGAGCGCCGAGGCGTAGCGCACCAGCGCGTCGAAGCCGGGTCGGGCCTGCTCGGGCACGGAGTCGCGTCGCGCCTGCGCGTCGGCGAGGAGCGCCGACTCTCCCCGCGAGTTGCTCCAGGCCACCCGCAGCGAGCGCGCTGAACGCCTCCGCGACCGGCGACGGCGGCCGCGTCGTGCGGCGGCGGCGCGCTGAAGAGGCCGTTCTGGGAGTCGTTGCCGGTCGTCGCGAACACGGCCGACCAGTGCTCGCCGAGCAGGCTCGCCACGAGCGGCCACTGCTGCGCGTCCGCGGCGTGATGGACCGCCTCTGCGGCGCGCCCGCGCCGGGCGAGGCACACGGCAGCGGCCTCGTGCAGCTGCGCGAGATCGTCATGCAGCTCGTACGACGCCTCGGCGCGGAGAAGCGCGCCGAAGAGCTGGTGGTAGCGGTACTCGTGCCCGTTCGAGCCGACGCGCTCGACGAAGACGTTGTCGTGATAGAGCCGCTCGAGCACGCGCTCGCCGTCGCTGCGTCCCGTCAGCTCGTTCGCAAGCTCGCCGTCGACCGTGTCGACGATCGAGGTGCGGAGCAGGAAGGTGCGGATGTCCGGCGGCTGGATCGCGAGCACCTCGGAAGCGAGGAACTCCGAGGCGGGTCGCTCGTCGATCGCGAAGCGCTCGAGGACGTCGGCCTCGCCCGGAGGCGCCGCCTGCATCGAGAGGCCGAAGAGCCGCAGTCCGGCCGCCCAGCCCTCCGCGCGCTCGATGATCGTCGCGAGCTGGTCGTCGGAGAGCTCGATCCCCATCCCGCGGAACAGCGCGCGCGTCTCGGCCTCGTCGAACGCGAGCTCGTGAGCGCGCAGCTCGGCGAGGTCGCCGGCGACGCGCAGCACGTGCAGGGAGAGCGCAGGGTCGATCCTCGACGCCGCCACGAAATGCAGCTGCGGCGGCGGCATGCGCAATACGCGGTCGAGCGATGCGATCGCGGCCGGCGACGCGAGGTGCAGGTCGTCGATCACGAGCACGAGCGGCTGCTCGAGCTCGGCGGCGGCCTGCACGAAGCGCTCGACGAACGCCGGCGACGCGTCGTCGCCCGGCGCGGCGAGCCCGTAGAGGAGCATCTCGCGCCCGAGCGACGGGCGGACGGCGTCGAGCAGCTGCTCCCAGAACGGCGCGCGGTCCGCCTCCCGCAGCGAGACCCACGCGAGCGACGCCTCACGCGGGCGGTCGCGCAGCCACGACGTGAGGAGGACGGTCTTGCCGGCGCCGGGCGGCCCGGAGACGAGTGTCAGCGCGCGCTCCGCGGCGCCGGCGTCGAGCAGCTCGAAGAGCCGGTGGCGCTGGACGACGGACGGCGGCGGCTTCGGCAGGTGCCGGTTCAGCACGACCTCGTCCGGCTCATCCCGCTGGGATGAGCGCGCTCTAGGAGCAGTCTTGGCCACTGTCATCTGCAATCGCTCGGGTGCTCGAGGGACTGCCGCAGACGACAACGAGCTGCGCACGCAGAGGCATCGTCCTTCGACCATACGGATATGCACGGTCGCTGAGCAAGATCGAACGGCTATGGGTGGTCATCCCGGCGGGGTGAGGTCTCGTCACCCGCGTCGGCCCGACGCTCTGAGTCCGATGATGGCTGTCGACGACTACGAGATTCGCATCAAGGGCCGCGTCAGCGATTCGCTCCTCGCCAGCTTCGAAGGGCTCGACGCCGAGTTCGAGCCTGCCGAGACGGTGCTGCGCGGGAGCCAACTCGATCAGTCGGCACTCCACGGAGTGTTGGAGCGGGTGCGCTTGCTCGGGCTCGAGCTGGTGGAGATTCGGCAGGTACGCACCGGCAACAAGCCGACCTGAGCGGTCGGCGCCGGTCGAGCACGACGAGTGGGGGGCAAGCCAGGTGGTTCGACTGATCCCAAACGGGTGATCTGAGGTCACCCCGGGACGGCCGAGGCTCTCCGCATGCTGGTCGTCGAGATCCTGCTCGTGGCGGCACTGGCGGTCCTCTGGCTGATCACGCTGTTCCTGATCGTCGCCGACAACATCTCGGGGGGCGCGAAGGCGCTCTGGCTGCTGCTGACGATCGTGCTGGCGCCGTTCGCGATCCCCGTGTACCTGGTCCTGCGCCACCGTCGGCACCGGAACGCGGGGCTCGCCCCGGCCCAGGCCCGCTAGCGCGCGAGCCATCCCTGCGCCTCCGCCAGCTCGTCGATCGCCTCGAGCAGTGCGGGCAAGAGCGGCGGCGGTGCCTGCTCGCTCCAGAGCAGGTCGGTCGCGAAGGCCGACTCGGCGTTCGCGATCGGCACCTTGCGGTAATCGGGCGTCGTCGACGCGCCCGCCGGGACGATCGTGTACGCGCCCGCGACCATCTCGCTCCACCACGCGCCGTCGAACCGATCGAGCACGGTCAGCGACGAGGGTGGCGTGCCATGGAAGAGCGAGAGGACGAAGTCGTAGGCGCCGGCGGACTCTTCGCGCGTCCAGAGGATGAGCGGCAGCAGCGCGAGCTCCTCCATCGTGATCGATTCCTTCACGATCAGCGGGTTCTGGTGGTGCACGAGCGCGACGGGCTGCTCCTCGCGCATCCGGTGGGAGGCGACGCCGTTCGTCGTCACGGGACACACGGCGAGGCCGAGGTCTGCGTTGCCATGCAGGACGCTCGCGATCACGTCGTTGGCGAGCTCCTCGGTCACTTCGAGCGAGAGGCTCGGGAAGCGGGCGCCCAACCGGTCCGCGAGCTGCGGCAGCAGCGCCTCCCGCACAGGCACGGCGGCTGCGATGCGCAGCGTGCGCGACTCCGCGACGGCCGCCTCGCGCGTCGCCTCGACCGCGCGGTCGGCGTCCGCGAGCACCTGGAGCGCGTGCTCGCGCAGCACGGCGCCCGCCGAGGTGAGTCGGGCCTGCCTGCTCGTGCGCTCGAGGAGCTTGGTCCCGAGCTTGCGCTCGAGGTTCGCGATCGTCTGCGAGAGCGGCGGTTGCGAGATGTGGAGCCGCTCCGCGGCGCGCCCGAAGTGCAGCTCGTCTGCGAGAGCTGCGAAGTAGCGCAACTCGCGCAACTCGATCAGCGGGTGAGCAATCGAGTTCGTCGCGAGGTCCTGGCCGCGAGACGCTTCCACCCTGGCATAGACTCTCGTTCCGCGGCGGCGCGGGCATCGGGCCGCTGTCCCGGACGGGCCGGGACATTTGCCTCACGCAGGCCTAGGTCATTTGTCGCACCGCCGTTGCGGGATTTGCCGTAAGCCCGTTTCGGGCGTAACGTCGTATTCCCAGTTATCACCCCAGGAGGACGATTGAGCTCCCAAGCTCCAACTGCAGCTTTCGAGCCTGCGTTCGATCAGGCGGCGCGGCTGGCGCGGCTTGCGCGCTACGCGGCCGGGGTGATCGCGCTCGCCGCGGCCTACTACGGCGCGGCCAAGGTCGGCCAGGCGCTGCGCTACACGGGCTCGGTGGCAGCGGTGTGGCCGCCGGTCGGTCTCGGGATCGCGGCTCTGTATCTGTTGGGGCTGCGCTGGTGGCCGGGCATCTTCATCGGGGAGCTGCTCGTCAACGCGGAGCTTCTGTTCGAGAACACGCCGCTTCCCATCGGGAGCGTCGTCGGCCAGCAGCTCGGGAACATGGCGGAGGTCGTCGTCGGCGCGCTGCTCCTGCAACGCCTGATCGGCCGGCGCTCGGCGCTCGACCGGGCGGACGAGGTTGCCGGGATGCTGCTCGCGCTCGGGGCGGCGACCGCGCTGAGCGCGACCGTCGGCACGCTCTCCATGCGGCTCGGCGGGGTGATCGGCACGGATGAGATGGGCTCCTTCTGGCGCACCTGGTGGCTCGGGGACACCGCCGGGGCGATCGTCGTTCTGCCGCTCGCGCTGACCTGGGCGCGCGACCCGCGCGCCGCGGTGCGACGCATCTGCACGCTCGAAGGCGGGCTGTTGCTCGGTTCGGTCGTCACCCTGGCGACGCTCGCCGTCTCTTCGGGCAAGCCGCTGACCTACATCGTGTTCCCGGCGCTGATCTGGGCCGCCTTCCGGTTCGGCTCACCGGGGGCGACGCTCTCGGTCGCGATTCTCGCGCTGCTCACGATCGGCGATCACCGCCGACGACCTCGGGCTCTTCTCGAAGCAGGCGATCGACGACCGCACGCTCGGCACGCAGCTCTACATCATCGTCGCGGCCGCGACGACGCTCTTCCTGAGCGCCGTCGTGAGCGAGCGCGAGCGCGGCGCGCATCTGCTCGCCGCCTCGAAGGAGCGCGAGGGCGCGAGCGCCGTCGAGGAGCGGCACCGCATCGCGCGCGACCTGCACGACTCCGTGTCGCAATCGCTCTTCTCGGCGCTCCTCGAGACGCGCGCGCTTCAGAAGGCTCTCGGCTACGAGCGTCCCACCGAGATCGGGCGGACGCTGGCGGCGATCGGCGAGCTGATCCGAAGCGCCCAGAGCGAGATGCGCGCGCTGATCTACGAGCTCGGCCGCGACCCGGTGGAGCACGGCCTCGTGGCCGCGCTGACCGAGCTCACGGGCTCCGTCCCCGAGCGGGAGCAGCTCCAGATCGAGCTGCTCGCCCCGCCCGAGCCGCTCGCGCTGTCGCCGCGGGTGCAGGCCGAGCTCTACGCGATCGGCCGCGAGGCGCTCGGCAACGTGATCAAGCATGCGCAGGCGACCGAGGCGTGGATTCGCGTCGCGGCGACGGACGGCCGCGTCGTGCTGGACGTCGGCGACGACGGCGTCGGGTTCATGGTGGCCGCCGAGCCCGAAGGGCACTTCGGGTTGGCGTCGATGCGCAGCCGCGCGCTCGAGATCGGCGGCTCGTTCACGATCGCGAGTGCGCCCGGACGCGGCACCGTCGTGCACGTGGACGCACCCGCGGACGATGGAGGCTGAGCCGGCGTCTCCCATCCGCGTGGTCGTGGTGGACGACCATGCGGTCGTGCGGCGAGGGCTGCGGGCGTTTCTCGACACCGAGCCGGACATCGACGTGGTCGCAGACGCCGAGAACGGCGCGGATGCGCTCGCGCTGCTCGAGCGCATGGCCGTGAGCGGCCGGCTCCCCGATGTCGTCCTGATGGACCTGCAGATGGAGCCGGTCGACGGCATAGTCGCGACCCGGCAGATCCGTGCCTCGTTCTTCGGCGTCGAGATCGTCGCGCTGACCTCGTTCGCAGACCAGGACCGCGTGCACGCGGCGCTCGAGGCGGGCGCCTCGGGCTACATCCTCAAGGACGCCGACGCGCACGAGGTGGCGGCCGCCGTGCGAGCGGCCCATCGGGGCGAGCTGCAGCTCGATCCCGCGGTGGCGCGCCGGCTGATGAGCTCGCTGCGCACGACGCCGCCGATCGACCCGGGGGCAGAGCTGACCTCGCGCGAGCTCGAGGTGCTGCAGCTGATCGGCGCCGGCGCCGCGAACAAGGTGATCGCCGCGCGCCTGCAGATCAGCGAGCGCACCGCGCGGACGCACGTCTCGAACATCCTGCGCAAGCTCGGCCTGCACTCGCGCACGCAGGTCGCGCTGTGGGCCGTCCGCGCCGGGTACACCGACGGCGCGGGGCCGCCGCAGCAGCCCTAACGCTCAGAGGTCGGTGCAGCGGCAGCGGCCGCGGTCGACGAGGCGGCCGCAGGCCGGGCAGCGCCGCGGCCGGCGCCGCGCGACCTTGCTCGTCGAGCGCGCGGCGAGGATCATCACGACCGCGGCGAAGGTCGTCGCCATCCAGACGAGCGAAAGCGCCGGCGAGAGTGTCATGAGCCGTCCGCCGGCGGTGGCGGAGGCGGAGTCGTCCCGTGCCCGTGGGGGTGGCCGCGGAGCGCGGCCCAGGCGTTCGTGAACGCCTGCCCGGCCGGCTCGTTCGCCGCTTCCGGGTGCTCGGCGACGACGATCCGTCGCAGCGCCCACATCCCGAGCCCGAGCAGGATCGCGAAGGCGATCACGAACTGCCAGCGGTGGAACTGCACCGTCGGGCCCCACCAGACGAGCAGGAGCACGAACGTCGCGGCCGCGCCGTAGGTGATCTCGTTTCGCGCGAAGAGCGGTGCGAGCTCGCGGCGGGACGCGGTTGCCGAGCGCCCGGCGCCGGAGAACCAGATGCCGACCAGCGTCAGGACACCCAGCATCATCAGCGTCCAACCGCCGTCGCTGAGGAGCGCGGTCAGGATGGTCCACGACTCCTGCACGGCCTCCCGCGTGGTGCCGGCCGAGGTGACCGAGTCGACGACGTAGTTCCCGGCGACGCGCCGGATCACGAGCACGACGAGCCCGGCGACGATCACGCCGATCGCGAGTCCCTTCAGGATGCCGCGCCGCCTGCCGCGCGCGAGCCATACTGCAACCGCAGCGAGCCCGAGCGTGATGATCCACAGGAAGCGGCCGGCGATCTCGAGCCCGTGCGTCACGCGCTGTGCCGTTCTCAGGTTGTCCGACTTGACGATCGTGATCTGCGCCGCGTTCGGCGGCAGGCGGTCGGCGAGGCGGCCCACGATCGCGACGCGGTCGCCGAGCTGGATGACGAGCGGCCGCAGGCTGAGCACGACGTTCCCGTTCGTGGTGCGGATCGCGGTGCCGCGGTCGTTCAGGAGCTTCAGCAGCTGCTGGTGCGAGACCGCGACGGAGTCGACCCAGAGCGCCTGGATGCGCGGGCGCTCGAGCAGCGTGACGGCGGCGCGGTTCGCGAGCTCGCGCAGCGCGCCGGCGATCGGCGCGGCGAGCGCCTGCTGGTCGGCCGGCAGCCGCTGCTGCAGCCCGCCTGCGACGTCGACGTTCGCGTAGAGCTGGTCGACGAGCGTCGCGGCGATCTCGTTCCGCACCGCGGGGTCGGCGATCAGCTCGGCGGCCGAGTTCCGCACGGTCGGAGTGTCGAGCGCCTGGTAGCGGACGTAGCCCGCCAGCACGCTGAGCGCGGCGAGCACGCTGACGACAACGACGAGCACCTTCGCCGTGACGAGCCGCCATCCGTGCGCCTCGGTCTTCTCGGCCGTCGCCTCTCCGCTCGCCGTCCCGACAGTGCTCACCGTTATCTCTCTGCCCTTCGGTCGCTCGCCGACAGGTTCGCCCAGGAGAACGCCACGAGGCATCACCCGTCCCGGATGAACCGCCCGAACGACGCGGGCTCCGCCGGGCGGCGGAGCCCGCATACGGCTCCCCGGGGCTGCCTTCGGACGTCAGGCGCCTGCCGTCGCGGGCGCCGCTTCCTCGGCGAACGCCTCGCGTAGCTTCTCCTCCTGCTCACCGGAGAGGTTCGTGTGCAGGAGCGTCACATGACCTCGGATTCCTTCGAGCTCCTTCGCGACCTTGTCCTGAACCGTGCCCGAGGTCATCAGGAAGAGCGCCGACGTTCCCGGCGTCACCTTGCTGCGCACTTCCTTGATGAAGTTGTCGTCGATCCCCACGTCCGTGAGCGATCCGGCAAGCGCGCCGCTCGCCGCGCCGACGGCGAGGCCGAGCAGCGGGACGAAGAAGATCAGGCCGAACAGCAGCCCCCAGAACGCGCCGCTCATGGCGCCCGCGCCCGCGAGGTGGTGCAGCTGCTTCGTCTTCGGCTTCTTCGCGCCTTCCGGCCACGTGACGATGGCCGCGTCCTCGATCGTGATCAGGTCTTCCTTCTGGAGCCGTTCGAGTGTCGAAAGCGTCCCCTCGGCGCCGTCGGCCGAGTCGAACTGCGACACCGTGAAGGTCGCCATGGGCTCTCCTTCCGTTGGAGGAGGGCACACGGTCCGGCTGCCGCGGGTGACGTCGCGTCACCCGGGTTGAATGAGGGCAGGCGCTCAGGAGTAGGGCATGCGCACCGTCAGCCCGGTGGGCTCAGGGACGTGCACTGCCGCATCGCGCACGAGCGCCTCGTTGTTGTCGTCGATCGTGAACGTGGTGATCTCGCCGTCCGCGAGCTCGGTGATGCGATCGTTGACCGCGTCGATCGACGCGTTGTCGCCGAGCGCGAAGACGACCGCCTCGCCGTCGGCCAGCATCGACCCGACGCGCTTCATGAGATCGTCGTCGACGCCCTTGTCGCGGAACTTGCCCCAGAGCGCGCCGGCGCCGGCACCGGCCGCCGCGGCCAGCAGCAGCGGGGGCGCCGCGAGCCCGACGAGAGCCCCGACGAGCGCTCCGCGCCTCGCGCCCTTCCCGGTCGTGATGTCCTTCGTCTGATGGATGTGAATCGCGCCCTCGTCGTTCGTGACGAGTGCGAGATCGTCGAGCGACACGCGCTCGGCGGCCACTGCGACCCGGAGCGACTCGAGCACGAACTCGCCACGCTCCTTGTCCTTGACCTTGATGCCGATGACCTTCACGTCAGCCTCCTTCGCCGCTGCGTCGAGGCGATGCTCCGTGCGGGACGGGTGGCGCGAAGTCACCCGCGCCGGATGAGGAGCCGTCACTCGCGTCCGACCGAGGATCGCCTCAGTTCACTCGAATGAGGAGGCACCAATCATGATGATGAGGCGGCGTAGGCCGCTCGCGCGCGCGGCGATGATCGGAGGAACCGCATACGTCGCGGGACGCGCGGGCCAGCGCTCGGCGCAGCGTCAGCAGGACGACGCCGACCGCGAGCAGTATCAGGAGCAGCGGATCGCCGAGCTCGAGGCGCAGAACCAGCCGGCGGCGCCGGCACCGGCGGCAGCACCGAGCAACGACATGGTCAGCCGCCTCAGCGAGCTGAGCCAGCTCCACACAAGCGGCGTGCTGACCGATGACGAGTTCGCGGCCGCAAAGCAAAAGCTCCTCGCGAGCTGAGAGGAGGTCAAAGAGATGCCAGTAGGACCTGTTCAGCTGTTGGTTCTCTCGGTCGACGGGGGCGAGCCGCATCCGAAGATCCGGGCCCAGGTCGACCGGCTGCGCGAGAACGACGCGGTGCGCCTGATCGACATGCTCGTCCTGCGCAAGGACGCGGACGGCAAGGTCGAGGTCGAGCAGCGCAGCGATCTCACGACCGACGAGGCGACGGAAGTCGGCGCGCTGATCGGCGCGCTCGTCGGCATCGGGGCGACCCAGGGCGAGGACGACGACACCGCGCTCGCGTTCGCCGAGGCCGGCGCGGAGGCGGGCGCCGATGGTCACCTGCTCGACGCCGACGACGTCTGGTACGTCGCGGACGCGATCCCGCCCGACACCACGGTCGCGGTGGCGCTCATCGAGCACCGCTGGGCCATCCCGTTGCGCGAGGCGCTGCGCGACGAGGGCGCCGAGCTGATCACGGACGCGTGGATCCACGCCGCGGACCTGGTGGGTATCGGGCTCCTCGCCGCCGAGCAAGCCGCCGCGCACTAGAGGGCCGAGCCTCGAGCGACGCGCTCGAGCTCCTGCTGCTCGCGATTGCCTCCGCGTTCTGGCCGATCCTGGTCGCGATCGTGATCGTTGCGCTGCAGACGCCGCATCCGGCGCGGGTGCTGGCGTGCTTCCTCGCGGGCGGGTTGCTGACGTGCGTGACGATCGGCACGCTGATCGTGCTGCGACTCCAGGACTCGAGCTTCGTCAGCGGCTCCAGGCCGCCCGCCGACCCGGTGCTGTACCTCGGCGGCGGCCTCGCCGCGCTCGTCGTCGCCGAGATCGTGCGGCGCCGCGCGCCGCCGCCGGATCAGCCCGCCGCGGAGAAGAGCGGCAAGCCGTCGTTCTACGAACGAGCGCTCCGCAAAGGGGCGCCGCTCGCGTTCGTTGCCGGGGTCGTGCTGAACATCCTTCCCGGCGTGTTTCCCCTCGTCGCGCTGAAGGACGTGGCTCAGCTCGACTGGACGGCGACCCAGACCGCGGCGGTCCTCGCCGGCTTCTACCTGATCATGTTCACGCTGATCGTGGCGCCGCTCGTGAGCTTCCTCGCCGCGCCCGAGTGGACGACAACGACCACGACGGCGTTCAACGACTGGTTGCGGGTGAATACCCGGCGGGTCGTCGTGCTCGTCCTCCAGGTGGCCGGCGTCTACCTGCTCGTTCGAGGGATTCTCGCGCTCGTTTGACGCAGCGCCCGTTCAGACGCCGACCACCTGGAGCGATCGCCGCACGCGGAGGATCGACCCGACGTTGAAGTCGACGCTCGTCCGGTAGGCCTTCCCTTTCGCAACGCGTAACCCCGTCAGCTTGACCGGCACCGTGCAGTCGACGGCGAGCCTGCCGGCCGCCAGCGACAGTTGCTTCAGCGTCCCGGTCGCGTACGTGCCCGCGAGCACCGAGACGAGCCCGCCGACCGGGACGGTCGCGCACAGCTCACGCGTGTGCACGCGGATCGTCGGGCTCTTCGTCCCGGCTCGCACGGCGACGCGGCCGTTCACTTCGTCGACCACGCGCGCGTTCGCGCTCCAGGTCGCGCGCGACGGCTTGGCGGTTCCGTTCTTGCGGTAGACGCCGCTCTGCCAGGTGCTGCCGGGCGAGTCGCGGAAGACGAACCAGATGAAGAGGTCGACGCGTGCATCGCGGCGCAGGATCGTCGCGGCCTGCGCGAGGTAGCGCGCCTGGACGGGCTCGGTCACGCCGCGCGGCTCGCCGGGCTTCGTCTCCGTGCCGTACTCGCTGACCCAGACGCGCACCCCTTTGCGTCCGAACCAGCGGTCGAGATCGCGCTCGAAGCGCGGCAGCGTCGACAGCGCGACGTTCGGGTACCGCACCTTCTGCGTCGGCGGCTGGCTGACCGGCACCGGGTACGGGTGCTGCGCCCAGGCGTCGAAGCGCAGTCGCGGGCTTGCCTGCGCGACGAGCCGCGCGAACATCGCCGGCGCCATCGTGTCGGTGAACCCCGGCTTGCGCCGGTCACGGCCGTGCGACGACGTCTCGCCGATCGCGACCTGCGCGCGCGGGCTCCCGGACCTGATCGCCGCGTAACCGGCCGCCGCGAGCCCTGCGTACAGCTTTGGTGAGAGCGGCCGGCCGCGCGCGTCGTACTGCGGCGAGAGGAAGTTGCCGAGATTCGACTCGTTCCAGATCCCGAAGAAGCGGACGAACGGGTAGCCGCCGAACCGGCCCGAGTAGCGGGTCGCGAGAGCGCGCGCGAAGGTGGAGAAGTCGGACAGCTTGCGCGGGAGGTAGCGCGGCGGCCGGCCGCCGTTCGCCCAGCGCGGCGTGCCCCAGACCGTCATCAGCACCTCGAGCCCGTGCAGTTGCGCGTTGCGCACGAGCTCGTCCAGGTCGGCGAACCGGTAGTCGGCGCTGAACGGGTCGGCAGGCCGGCGCGGACGCGTGGGTGCGACGACGCTCCAGTCCACCACGGTGCGCACGACGGTCGCGCCGCTCGTGCGCACCAGCCCGAGCTCCGCCTGCCGGTTGGGGCCGTACCGCAGGACGGGGTCGTCGTGGAAGCCCACCCACATCTGCTGCTGTGCGTGCGCGGGCGAGGGGAGACTCGCCGCGACAGCCACGACGACCGCCGCCGAACAGAGCTGCGTCCTGTGCCGCATGCCGGGAGGATCGGCGAGGGCGGGTGGGCCACGGCTCACCCGCGCCGGATGGCCGACATCTGACCCGATCAGGCCATGCCTCGGTCGAGGTGCCGGCGGCATGATGCCTTCGTCGAAGGCAGTGGCGACGACAGTCCGGCCCGCCGCGTGTTTCGGTTCGCGTGTGAACCAAACCGAGTTCGACGGCCCCGCCCGCTCTGCCGGCGGTGGCACACGACCCGCTTGGACCGCCTCCCTCGGCTCAGGCGGGTCGTCGCGTTTCTGTCCAGACGGTTGATCCATCTGGGTCAGGCAATCGGCTTTCCGGTGGGAGACGATAAACGCGCCGGCCGGGGGGGTCCGCACCATAGCCGGCACAGTCATCAGCCCGTGAGGAGGCGGATGACGCGACGATGTCCCTACCCCCTCTCCCGCGGGGGCGTCGTCGTGGTCCGGGACGGTTCACCCACCCGGGGTGACGGTTCGTCATCCGCGCACGACGGACGGTGTCGCCGTGACGACCGCGGTGACACCGCTGCAGTCGGCGGAGCTCGAGGAGGCCGCGCGCTTCTGGTGGCTGAAGCTGGTCACCGGCGCGTGCTGGCTGCTCCTCTCGGTGATCGTCTTCCGCTTCGACTACAAGACCGTGTCGGCGATCTCGATCCTCTTCGGGGTCGTGATGCTCGCCGCCGCGGCGACGGAGGCGCTCAACGTCTTCACGTCGCGCGGCTGGTGGCGGCTCGGCTACGGGCTGCTCGCCGTCACGTTCGTCGTGCTCGGCATCGTCTCGTTCATCCACCCGGGCGGCACGTTCGCAGCGCTCGCCGGCGTGATGAGCTTCTACTTCATCTTCAAGGGCGGCATGACGATCGCGATGTCGATCGGCATGTTCCGCGGCACGTACTTCCAGTGGGTGCCGCTCCTGATCGGGATCGCCGAGGTGCTGCTCGGCTTCTGGGCGGCCGGATACTTCGGCCACCGTGCGATCCTGCTCGTGGTGTGGGTCGGGGCGATCGCCCTGACGCGCGCGATCACAGACGTCTTCGAGGCGTTCGCGATCAAACGCGTGCACGAAGCCTAAAGCGCGCGTTCTTATCAAGTTGACCCGTTTGGGTCACGTCATATGACGCACGCGTCGAGCACGATGCCGGTCGCCGTCGTCACTCGCGCGTCGTGTCCTCGGAGAACGCGATGTTCGGGCGCGCCCGCGGCGGTGCCCCTCACCGCCCGCGGGCGGCGACGGCAAACCACCTACAGCCAATCGATGAACCCGGAACCAGCCCAGCAGGAGTCACTGGAAGGCTTGATCGACCTCTACGCCACCACACTATTGCCCGCCCTCGACCGGTTCCCGATGCCGGCGTGGATCACGGACTCCCGCGGCCAGGTGCGCTGGGCCAACGCGTGCACCGACCAGATGTTCGGCCACACGAAGGGCGTGCACTTCTCGAACCTGATCGCGCGTGAGCGCGTCAACGACGCGCGCGAGCTGTTCGCCCGCAAGGTGCTCGGCTCGAGCGAGGCGACGGTCCACAAGTCCGTGCTCGCGAGCCGGAACTCCCGGCTCTCGGTGGAGATGACGTCGGTGCCGCTGCATGCGGACGGCTCGGTCGTCGGCGTGCTCACCATCTCGCGGCCCGAGGATGCGGCGCCCGCGGCGCCCGAGCCGCGCCCCGATCTGACTCCGCGTCAGCACGAGACGCTCGAGTACCTCGCCCAGGGCCTTTCGACGGTCGAGATCGCGTCGCGCATGCAGGTCGCCGAGGACACCGCGCGCAACCACATCCGGAGCCTCCTCCGCGAGCTCGGCGTGCACTCACGCCTCGAGGCCGTGGTGAAGGCGTTCCGCAGCGGCTGGCTCTAGAAGCTCTCACCTCTTGGGAATGACTCGGCGTCACCCGGGTCCCACCCAAGATGACACGCGTGCGTCAGTCAGCAGTGCAGGCCGCCGGGCACCTTGGAGTGCATGGATGCCCGTACTTCACAGACCAGATCGAGTTCGAAGTCCCGACGTTCGCCGCGGCGCGCCGCTTCGGCAGCCGCCTCAGCCTCGCGTGGACGACCACTGTCGAGCAACTCGACGATTCGACGCTGATCACGGTGGAGCTGAACTCGCGGCCGCAGTCGTTCGCGCGGGTGCTTCGGCTGGCGGAGGAGTGGGTTCGGGACGAGGCACTGGGTGCGATTCGCTTCTCGGTGGACGGCCGGAACTACATCCTCGAGGCCGGCGAAGTCGACTGGCTCGCCGAGCTCCCCGCCGCAGCAGCCTGACCGGAGGACGCTGAGGTGCCGGCGGAGACCCGCCGACCCGGCGAGCTCCACGCCCTCGGCGCGGACATCGAGAGGCGCTCTCACGGCGGTGAACGTCCCGTCGTACGTGATCGACCGCTCGGGCGTGATCCGCTGGCTCAACCCGGCAGCCGAGCGCGTCGTCGGCAACTGTCGCGGCCGGCAGTTCACGTCGGTCTGTGCGCCCGAGGAGACGCGCCGCGCGCGCGAGGTCTTCGCGAAGAAGATGGCAGGCACCGCGCGCGTCACCGACGCGTCGGTCGTGCTCATCGACCCCGACGGCGGGCGCACGCTCGTCGAGGTGAGCTCGGTCCCGCTGGAGAACGGCCACAGGGTGATCGGCGTCTTCGGGCAGTTGACGCACCTCGAGCAGACGGAGCAGCTCGAGCATCATCCGCATCTCACGCCGCGCCAGATGGAGGTGCTGCGCCTGCTGGAGCGCGGTCACTCGACGGCGCAGATGGCGCAGGAGCTGCACCTCAGCATCGAGACCGTGCGCAACCACGTAGCGGCGATCCTGCGCGCGCTCGGCGTGCACTCGCGGGTGGAGGCGGTCGCGATCGGCCGCCGCGCCGTGGTCGCCTAGGCCTAGTTCCTAGGCGACGGACTTCATCCGCGCCTCGATCGAGGCCGCGGCAGTGCGTGCGCTATAGACGTCCACCGGCTCGACGGGCACTTCGTAGCGCTCCAGGTCGCTCGTGACCCGAAGGGTGTGGAAGACGTCCGTCTTGCGCGGAACGAGCAGGAACATGCGCTGGGGGTATGCATAGGTCGACCGCCAGCCGAGCTCACCCTCGACGACCGTCCCCCAGAGCGCGACCTCGCCGACCGCGAACGCAGGGCGCCGGTGCCACCGCGAGTGACCGAGGTGCGACGCGACGATGCTCCAGAGCGTCGCGTAGATCCCGCAGTCACAGTCGTCATGTGGCGCGGGATGCGTCGCGCGCGAACGGCGCCAGAGGCGGGGGATCGCGCAGCGCGCCTCGAGAGGCTCGACATACGGCCACACGTCGTCGACGAAGAGACTGCGCAGCCGGCTCTGGCCACCTCGCTCGGAGATGCGCCAGAGCCGCCAACCGACGATCGGCTCGACGTAGTCGGGCGCTTCCACCTAACGCCGCGGCGTCGTCACCGGGGGCGCAGGCAGCGTCGACTGCCGCGCCGACCCGCGCTTCGTCAAGCGAGCAATCGGGTTCTGAATCGGCTCGACCTTGATCGTCCGGATTGCCTTGCCGATGTTCACGTCCTCTCCCTTCCTGTTGCGAATCCTGTTCGCCCAGGGTCGAATTCGGGGGGGCGAGGAGGCCTCACCCGGGGCGAGTGATGCGCAGTCGTCAGGCCGCCGCCGGAGCGACTCGGCGAAGACGGCGCGCCGGCCGATCGCGACCCCTGAGGCGCGCCAAAAGGAAAGTCAAAGGTCGCCCCATCAGCCTCCGGGCGAATGGAAGGACGTGGACTCGGCAGGCAGGCACGGCGACTTCGCCACGCCGTTCCGATGCTCGCAGGGCGTCGCGTCACGCCGATCGTCATCGCGGCTGCCGCGCTCGTCGCGGCGGCCGCACCGGCCTGGGGCGTGGGCGGTCTGCCGGGGCTCGGGATCCCGAACACCTCGATCGGCGACCCGGGTGCGCAGCTCGCGGGCCCGCCGAGTGTCGGCCAGAAACTGACGCTTCCCTTCGACGGCACGCCTGCGCCGAACACGCGCGACACCGGCAGCCCCGAGGACGACCTCGCGCAGGCGCTCGACACGCTCGCGGACGCGCCGGACGCAGCGAGCGCGGCGGACGCGCGGACGCTGGGGATCTCGATTCTCGAAGGCGACCCGCTGCCGCGGAAGATCTACTCCGGCCTCCCGCTCCTGAACTGGAACGCGCCGGCGAAGGTGAAGACCGTTCCCGCCGGCGGCAACGTGACCGTCGACGAGGTCCGGTTCGGCGACCACATTCTCACCGACACATGGCTGCTCGACTTCGCCGACCCGAACGCGCCGTTCACGATCACCTACCACGTGACCGAGGTCGGCGTCGGCTTCGGCGGCGTCTTCGCGCCGACGCTCCTGCTCGCGGACGCCGGCCACGCGCTCGGCGGACAGCCGTCGATCGTGCAGACGCTCGCGCTGCCGGAGCTGCCCGCCGGCACGTCGACGAAGAACAAGTTCCATCCCGGCGGCGCACAGGAGCACACGCGCCTCGCCGTGCAGGAGTTCACCGTGCGCATGCCGCCGCCGCACGACGTCGAGGCGATCGTCGATCCCGGCATGGAGCCCGGCCCGGGCGTGACGTCGGCGGTCACCTTCGAGCGCGCGACGCCGGAGCGCATCGCCGCCGCGCAGGCAGACCTCGGCTTCAGCGGCGCCGCACCGACGGACGCGCAGAAGCTCGCAGCGATCGGGCGCCTCGCCGCCGACGCCCCGGAGAAGGTGCTCTGGACGCACCTGCGCGCCCTCGATCCGGCGTCGCCCGGCTTCCTCGCCGCCGCCCACCAGCTCGGCTCGGACGATGCACATCTGGTTGGCGCGATGCGGTCGCGGTTCGCGCCGGGCGTTCAGACAACGCCGGGTGCCGACGTCGCGGTCGTGCTGCAGAACGACGAGGCGTACCTCTCGCGCCGCCGGCTGCAGCTCGACCCCGGCAAGCCGCTGACGATCTCGGTCACGAACGGCGACGGGTTCGCACACCGCTTCCAGGCGCTCGAGCTCGACGACCGCTCGCCCGCGTTCGGCGCGCTCGACTGGGGCGACTTCCACTGGGCGCCGCTCGGCAGCGAGGCGACGCTCGCCGCCGGCGCGTCGCAGACGATCACGCTCACGCCGAGCGACACGACGTTCGAGTTGTGGCTCGGCGACCCCGACAGCGGCGACCAGGCCGGCCTGCCGCTGCGGCTCGAGCGCGGGGCGCTGCGCCAGAGCCTGCGCTTCACGCCGGACTGGTCGCACCCCAACCACGCGGCGATCGACCCGGCCGGCCACCTCTGGGTGACGCTCGGCGGCGTCGACGCGCTCGCCGAGGTGACGTCCGCGGACGATCTTTCGAACGCCACCGAGCAGGAGTATCCGCTCCCCGGCGGTGACGCGAGCTTCGCGACCGGCGGCAAGCTCGACCCGCACGACATCGCGGTCGACGGCCGTGGGATCGTCTGGGCGACGCTCGCCGACGGCAACGCGATCGCGCGGCTCGATCCGGCCGCGGCGCATGCCGGCTCGAGCGACGGCATCCGCATCTACCCGCTCGACACGTGCCCGTCGTGCAAGCCCGCGTTCCCGGTCGAGCCGGGCGTGGTCGAGATCCCGTCGCGCGTGCCCGAGCAGATGGCGGTGCAGGAGGACGGCGCCGGCAACACGGTCGTCTGGTTCAGCGAGCTCGACGCCGACGCGATCGGCGCGCTCCGCGTCTCCCCGGACGGCACCGTGCTCGGGCAGATCGACGTGCCCTGTGCGTGCAGCCATCCGAAGGGCATCGCGCTCGGCGACGACGGCTCGGTCTGGTTCAGCGAGGAGGATTCGAACCGTCTCGGTCGCCTGACGATGCAGGCGGGACCGTTCGAAGCCGCCGCCGCACACGTCGGTCACTACACGATCCCGAGTGCGCCGCCGATCGTGCGCCCCGGCGAGCCGCAGCTGTCGACGTCGTCGCCGCACAGCCTCGCCGTCGACGAGCTCGGCCGCGTGTGGTTCAGCGAGGAGGAGAACGCGGCCGTCGGCTACCTCGATCCGGCGCGCGCACACGCCGGCACGACCGACGGGATGGTCGAGGTGCCGCTGCCGAACAACGAGTTCCGCGAGCAGGCCGCGCCCGCGGACGTCGCCGTCGACCGGGACAACACGGTCTTCTTCACCGACGAGTACGGCGACGCGGTCGGCTCGGCCGACACCGGCGGCTTCCGTCGGTTCTGGCGGCCGCGCGCACGGCAGAGCCTCACCGACAAGCCGGTCGTCGACATGAACGGCAACCTCTGGTTTACCGAGACCGGCGCGAATCTCCTCACGCGCCTGTCCGGCATCGCCGCGCCGGCGCTTGCCCCGGCTGCGGCGCCGGTCTTCACGGCCGACACGATCCGCGGCGACGTGTCGGCGACGGGACTGCGCGACGTGACGTCCGTCGACGTGTCGGTCGTGCGCGACGGCAGCGTCGCCGGCCACGTCGACGGCGCCGCGGTCTCGGGCGGCGCGTTCGACGCTTCCGTCCCGGTGAAGGAGGGCGACCTCGTGTCCCTGACCCTGCACGGCTCGTACGCCCACGCCCCGCTCGTCTTCCGCGCCGTGTCGCTGCGCGCTTCCGTCACGCACGACGGCTCGGTGCGAGGGACGCTCGGAGACGGCGCCGTCCCCTTCGGCGACATCGTTCGCGTCGACGTCGGCGCACGTTCCGAGGCCGCGCGCATCGAACGCAGCGGCGGCTTCGAGTCACCTGCCGGGATCGCCGGGGCGAAGGCATCGGGCAGCGCGACGTACACGGGCGCGACGCGCGCCGGCGTCTTCCGCACGGTGGCCGGCATCGGCCCGGCGCCCGAGACGGCCACGTCGGTGCCCGCAGCAGAGCCGTCCCCGGGCGCGACCGGCGCGCCGACGACCACGACCGCCGCGAAGCCGACGACGGCGGCGAAGCCGAAGACGGCGGCGAAGCCGAAGACGGCCGCCAATCCGGCGCTGACCTACGCGGCGCTCGGCAAGCGCGCGCTCGCCCTCGTCACCTACCGCAACCGGCTCGGCTACCGGATCCTGTTCGCACCCGGGCGGCCCGGCATCCGCGCGAAGACCGACAAGGCGCACCGCACGATCACGATCTACGTCCGGCTCACGGACACGCCACAGCGGATCGCGCACGACATCGCGCACGAGCTCGGCCACGCGTTCGACGCGCGCTACCTCGGTCCGCGCACGCGCCATGCCTACGTCGTGCTGCGCGGCCGGCCCGACGCGGCGTGGTTGCCGCGGCACGCCGGCTCCGACTACGCGAGCGCCGCCGGTGACTTCGCCGAGGTCTTCGCGCTCTGCCACGCGCCGAGCCGCGAGTTCCGCAGCACGTTCGCCCGCAAGCCCGCACATCCGTGCGTGCTCGTCCGGAAGGTGGTGAAGCGTTGAGGCGCTTGCGCATCCTCGTCCCCGGAGTCGGCCTCGTCACGGCAGTTGCCGCCGCGTTCCTGCTCCTGACGCACCCCGGCGCGGGCAAGCCCGCGCAGCTCGACGCGCACCATCTGACGAAGCGCGTGCCGGCAGGGCAGCTGCGCGGCGTGCTCGAGGCAGCCGACGTGATCGACACGGAGGTGCCGAACGCCGAGCTCGTCGCCGAGGGCAAGCACCTCTTCCGCGACCCGGCCCTCTACCAGGACGGGCTCTCCTGCCAGAGCTGCCACACCGAGGGCGGCGCGAACGCCGACCTCGGCACGCAGGTGCACCCGACCGCGCCCGGCGACTTCGTCGGCCCGCGCGACCCGCCGTCGCTCTGGGGTGTCGGCGAGACCGCGCCGTATCTCTGGACCGGCTCGGTGCCGACGCTCGAGGAGCTGATGACGCGCCTGATCCGCAACTTCTTCAAGGACGGCAACCCGACCGGCGAGCGCGTGGCCGCGCTGTCGGCCTACCTCCGCTCGCTGAACCCGCCGGTCTCGTCGTTCGACCTCGGGACGATGTCGTCGGCGGCGCTGCGCGGCCAGCGGCTCTTCCAGGGGAAGGCCGGCTGCATGTCCTGCCACTTCGGCCCGCTGCTCACGGACAACAAGCTGCACAACACGCTCGTGCCGCAGGCTGCCGGCGCGAACGACCCGGGTGCTGCGAACCCGCCGCACTCGTTCAACACGCCGCAGCTGCGCGACGTCGCCGACTCCGCGCCGTACATGCACAACGGCGCGTTCACGACGCTGCGCCAGGTGGTCGAGTTCTACGACAAGACCGCGTCGACCGCGCCGCTGAACCTCACCGACCAGGAGATGAACGACCTGGTCGCGTACCTCGACGCGCTGTAGACACCCTTTCCGATCGGGACGTGTCCTACCTGAGAGGTGGGACACGTCTGCGTTGGACGAGCGGTGCATGCCTCCGAGAAGGCAAAACCTTTCCGAAAGGCCTTCTGCCGAGACTCCGGGCTTCCACTCGATCTCTCTCAGGAGGAAACACGAACGATGTTCACACTTGCGCACTCCGGCGCCGCCGCACACCGTGTGCGCAGCGTCGTTGCGATCGCACTGCTCGCGCTCGCCGCCGCGCTGTTCGGCGCATCGTCGGCGCGGGCTGCCGGGGTCACCGGCCCGGTCGACGCATCCGGCATCCCGATCTGGTACCAGGATGCAACCGGGCTGCAGCTCGCCCCGTGCCTGCTCGGCCCCCCGAACTGCTTCGGCACGCTCGCGGATCTCAACGCGAACGGCGGCGAGGCGTTCTACTGGAACGCGAACACGAGCCTCTCGGACCCGAGCGGGGCGAGCTTCAACATCGTCCTGGCCGTCGAGGCCGCCAACCTGAACGGCCTGATCACGTTCGGCCGCATCCGCGCGGTCGGCAAAGGCCTCGCCCCGAACACGACGTACACCGTCAGCGAGCCATACGGCGACATCACGCTGACGAGCGACGCCGGCGGCATCGCGAAGGACACCACGGATATCGGCTGCGGCGCAGCCCCGTGCGCCTTCGACGCCGCGCTCGGCAGCCCCGTCTTCGGCGGGTTCCTGCAGTGGGACACGACGATCAGCGCACCGCCGATCGGCTTCATCGGCGACAACGTGACGCCGCACAAGGTCGTCGGCAGCCCGCTCGCGCGGAACTTCGTGTCGATCACCGGCGGCGGCCTCTCGCTGTTCACCGACCAGTTCATCGTCGAGGGTGAGCTCGCCGCCGGGGCGACGCCGCCCGGGATGCTCCCGCCCGCGACGCCGCTGGCCCCGCATCTGCTCGCCTCCGACGACACCGGTGCCAACAGCGCCGACAACATCACGAAGGTGGCCGCTCCGACGATCACCGGCACGACGGTCGCGAACGCGAACGTCACCGTCAGCGTCGACGGCTCCGTGAACGGCACCGGCAAGGCGCTGGCCGACGGCACGTTCGCCGTCAAGCTCCCGGCGGCGATGGCCGACGGCTCGCACGCCGTCACGGTCGTCGCGGCGAACCCGCTCAGCGGGGCCGCCTCGCCCGCGTCGGGGCCGCTGATGGTCACGGTCGACACCGCGGCCCCCGGCGCTCCGAGCGCACCGAAGACGAACCAGCCGTCGTCGGCTTCGTTCGGTGCGATCTTCAACGGCTCGGCCGACACAGGCACGACCGTGTCGCTGTTCTCGGACGGCGACCCGATCGGGAGCGGGCCCGCCACCGGCGGCGCGTACTCGATCAAGGCCGGCGCTCTCGGCACCGGCCTGCACCACATCACCGCGACCGCGACCGACATCGCCGGCAACACCGGCGCCGCGTCGGCCGCGCTCGACCTGGCGGTCGGCTCGCTGTCCGGCATCCAGCCGCCCGCTCTCAGCGCAGCGAGCGACAGCGGCACGCTCGTCGACCGACGGCATCACCAACGTGAACCGGCCGACGTTCATCGGCTCCGTCTCGCTCTCGAGCGCGTCCGTGAAGCTGTTCGTCGACGGCGTCCAGGTCGGCAGCGCCGCGACGACCGGCGGTGCGTACTCGATCACCCCGGCGGGCTCGTTGGCCGAGGGCCAGCACCTCGTCACGATCGTCGTCACCGACGGCGGCAACGGGCTCGAGTCGGTCCCGTCGGCGCCGCTGCGCGTCACGATCGACACCGCGGCGCCGGACGCGCCGTCCAAGCCGGTCCTTGCTCGGGCCCTGACCGCGGCCGGCCCGGTCGGCGTCAGCGGCACCTCCGACAACAACACGACCGTGGCGGTGTTCGTGAACGGCCACCGCGAGGCGACCGCTTCGGCCGCCGGCGGCACGTGGTCGGCGACGATCTCCGGCCTCGCGGCCGGCACGAACCAGATCGACGCGACGGCCACCGACGTCGCCGGCAACACGAGTGCGCACTCCGCTTCGCTCGAGCTCGCCGCGCCGGCCGCCGCGCCGGGGCCGGCCGCGCCGACGACGACCAAGACCAAGAAGGCCGCCAAGGGCCTGACCGTGGTCGCTGTCGGGGCCGTGCCCGTCGCCCGCATGCACGGGAAGAACGCCTCGGTGTCCGCGAGCGTGTCGATCAGCAAGGCCTCGCGCCTGACGGTCACCGCCGCCGCTCCGGGCGGGAAGTCGCTGTCGCTCCTGCGCGGCAGCAAGATCGGCAAGACGATGCTGCGCTCCGCGCACGCGTCGTCGCTCCACGCGACGCTCCGCTCCGGCGGTCGCGTCCAGATCCAGCTCCACCTCGACCGCGCGCACCTGAAGCGCGCCGGTCTGTACCGCATCGTCGTCCGCGCGACCGGCAAGTCCGGCGCCACGACGACGCTGAGGATCGCCTTCCGCGTCAAGTAGGCGCAGCGATCCCGTTCGACGACACGAGGCCGGGCACTCGCCCGGCCTCGTTCGTCGTTCGGGTGCAAAGGGTTTCCGAAAGGTGTCGGCCGTAGCTTCGAGTCGTGCATCAACGCCCTTCGAAGGAGGTAGCAGTGAGCGACTCGCAGTCGAGCATCCGTCAGCTCCACGACCAGGTCAGCGTGCTCGAGGCCGAGGCCGCGCGCCCGAAGCGGCGCCGCCTGCTGCCGCACGCAGCGTTGTTCTTCGCCGCCCTCGCGGTTGGCGCGGCGAGCGCCGGCGTCTCGCACCGCGACTCCGCCGCGCGCGCTCCGCTCACGCAGCATGTGACCGCGCAGCGTGTGACCGCGCAGCGTGTCGCCGCGGGCCGTCTCGCCGCAGCGCCTGTCGCGCATCTGATCGACGCGCCTGCCGAGCGCGCACGCGCGCTTCCGGTCGTGCCCCGTCACCGCACGCACGCCGCCGTCGTGGAGCACCGTGTCTTGCACGACCGCGTCGTGCACGCCCGTGCCGTGCCTCCTCCCGGTCGTGCGCCAGGCGGCGCCCGCCCCGGTGACGCACGTCGCACCGACCGCGCCGGTCGTCGAGCGTGCGATCGCGCACCGCGCGCGCCCGCCCCCGCCGCCCCCGCCCGCCATGCCGCGCCCGTGCATCGCGCGGCGGCGGCACGCACCCACGCCAAGCCTTCGGCGGCGCCCAAGCCCGTCGGGATCGGCCCGGTCGTCGTCACGACGTCCGAGGAGCCGGAGCCGGACGCGGACGGCACGTCGCCCACGACCGCCCCCTGACGAAACGGAGGAAAAGGAGACAGCATGGCCATCTACCACCCGGATACGAATCGGCGCAGGAGCGGCGATCCCGTCCACGAGGAGCTCGAGTACCTCGCGAGCAAGGTCGACACGCTGGAGCGCGACCTGCCCTTTCGGCGCCGCAGCAACGTCCTCTCGACCGCGGCGATCGCCGTCGTCTACGTCGCCGCGATCCTCGGCGCGCGCGCCGTGGCACGCTCGGCGAACGTCGACCTCGTCTCGTGGCGCGTCGGGCTGCTGGCCGCGTTCGCGGTGGCAGCCACGCTCCTCACCGTGGCCGCGTTCGCAGCGCGGGGCACGGTGCGGTCGCTTCTGAGCTACGTCCTCGAAGCGGCGTCCAAGCCCGCGCCGCGCATCACGCCGCGCGAGAACCTGATCACCGCGTGGCTCGCGTCGCTCGTGATCGTCGGCCTCTACGTCGACGGCTGGCGGCACATCAACCTCGCCGACAACCGCGCCGGCGCATTCCTGACGTGGTGGCACCTGCCGCTCTACATCGGCGCCACGCTGACCGGCCTCTGGATCACGACCCGCAACCAGAGCATCCGCGAGCTGCTGCGCGGCCGCTTCGACATCGCCGCCGTGCCTGCGGGCTACCGCCTCGGCGTCGTCGGGATGGGTGTGCTGACCCTGGGCGCCGCGGGCGACGCGGTCTGGCACACCTTCTACGGGATCGAGCAGGGCATCGAGCGCACGATGAGCCCGTTCCACATCGCGCTCTTCACCGCCGCCGCGCTGATCCTCGGCAGCCCGCTCCGCGCGGCATGGGCGAACGGCGGGCCGGTCGCGCCGGGCTTCCGCCGCTTCTTCCCGGCGCTGCTCTCGCTCACCCTCTGCACCGCCGCGATCTCGTTCATCGTGCAGTTCCTGCTGCCGTTCCTGCTCTGGACGAAGTCGGTGCCCGACATCACGGCGATCGGCGACGCGGGGGAGAACACCCGCATCGTCGGGTTGGCGACGATCCTCACGACGAACCTGCTCCTGATGACGCCGCTCCTCTTCGCGATGCGTCGCTGGCGGCTGCCGTTCGGCTCTGCGACGTTCCTCTTCACGACGGTGAGCGTGCTCGAGTCCGGGATGGTGAACATGGAGCGCGGCTTCGCCGTGCTGGCCGCCGTCGCCGCCGGCCTCACCGCCGACCTGCTGATCGCGCGCGTGCGCGCGACGCCCGAGCGTGCCGGTGCGCAGCGCATCGTCGCCGGCGTCACGCCGCTCGTCTTCTGGACGCTCTACTTCGGGATCCTGCGCTACGGCTACGGGATCGTCTGGGAGCGCAACGTCTGGCTGAGCGCCATCCTGCTCGCGGGGCTGAGCGGGATCCTGACGAGCTCGCTGCTCTCGCCGGCGCAGCCGGCGGTCGCGGCGGACGACGTCGAACTGCACGAGGTCGGCGCGGGGGACGCCGACGAGCGGCTCGCGGCCTGAAGGTTTTCAAAAGCTGCGGCTGCGATTCTCGAATCATGATCGTGCTGGCATGGAGCCTTACCGCCCTCGCAATCCTCGTCGCAGGCGGCCTGCTCGCCCTCGGGATCGAGCTGAACCGCCGCGACTACCGCGAACGCGACCGTGCCGCCTTCGGCGGCGCGGTCGTCGCGCTTCCCACGGAGCGCGAGGGCGAGCAGCTCCGCGCGGCCTGACGTCGAACAGGTGTCAGACACCGCACCAGCGGCAGCGATGCCCGGTGCGTGTGCTGGCGGTGTCTGACACCTGTTCGGGTCTCCTCTTCGAACAAAAGGTATTTCGAAGGGCCGGGCCGGACTCTGTCAGCGCAAGCCTGCCAATTGAACGCGCAGACGACTGGAGGACTCCGGTGTTGGACAAGCTCTCGACGAATCACAACCGGCGGCGGCCGACGTGGAAGGGTGCGGCGCTCGCCGTTGCCGTCCTCGCGGCCGTCGCGTTCGCCTTCGCGGCGCTGACCGGGCTCGCCTGGTCGGCCGGCGGCAGCCGCCCAATCGACTCGCTCTCCACCGAACCGGTTCCCGAGCCGCCGAACCTGGGCGACTTCGTCGTCGACCGCGGCGCCGCGATCGCGCTCGGCAAGGCGTTCTTCTGGGAGATGCAGGCCGGCAGCGACGGCATCACCGCTTGCGCGACCTGCCACTACAACGCGGGCGCCGACTCGCGCACGAAGAACCAGGTGAACCCGAAGGGCGCGCCGTTCTTCAACGGTGGCGCCAACGGCCAGCTGGCGACGGCCGACTTCCCGACGCACCGTCTCGCCGACCCGAGCAACGCCGCGTCGCAGCTGCTCGCCGACACGAAGAACGTCGTCGGCTCGCAGAGCATCGCCAACACCAAGTTCGACCATGTCATCCCGGGCTCGGCCGTCGAGGCCGGCGTGCCGGTGCCCGACAAGGTCTTCTCGGTCGGGGGCGCGAACGTGCGCCAGGTCACGCCGCGCAACGCGCCGACCGTGATCAACGCGACGTTCAACTTCCGCCAGCAGTGGGACGGCAAGGCGCAGAACGTCTTCAACGGCGTGAACGTCTGGGGCGACCGCACGCCCGGCGCGAAGGTGCTCGACGCGCCGACGCCGGGTCAGCTCCAGCCTGCGCGCATCGAGATCCCGAACGCCTCGCTCGCCTCGCAGGCGGTCGGCCCGATGACGAACGCAGGGATCATGTCGTTCGCCGGCCGCGGCTGGCCCGACATCGCGCGCAAGCTGACGTCGCTGCAGCCGCTCGGCGAGCAGAACATCAGCCCGAGCGACAGCGTCCTCGGCCCGTACGCAGACCCGTCGGGCAAGGGGCTGAGCGTGTCCTACGCCGATCTGATCGAGCGGGCGTTCGCACCTCGCTGGTGGGGCTCGAACCTCGTCGTCAAGAACCCGGGCGCGAACCAGACGTTCGTGCCGGCGCCGGCAGGCACGCTGCCCGCGAACGAGATCACGCAGCTGCAGGCGAACTTCTCCCTCTTCTGGGGCCTCGCGATCCAGCTGTACGAGTCGTCGCTCGTGTCCGACCAGACGCCGGTCGATCGCTTCCTCACCGGCGACCAGGGCGCGCTCACGAAGCAGGAAGTCGACGGCATGAAGGTCTTCACCGGCAAGGGCCAGTGCTCGACCTGCCACGCCGGCGCCGAGCTGACGAACGCGGCGACCGCGGCCGTCACGCAGAGCCCGCTCACGGACGGCCTCGACACCGGCTTCGAGAACATCGGCGTCCGCGACCCGAAGGAGGACCTCGGCCTCGGCGGTCTCGACGTCAACAACAACCCGCTCTCGATGGCCGGCGCGCCCGCCGGAGCCGTCGACGGGATGTTCAAGATCCCGGGCCTGCGCAACGTCGGGCTGACCGCGCCGTACTTCCACAACGGCAGCGCGGCCACCCTTCGCCAGGTCGTCGAGTTCTACAACCGCGGTGGCAACGTCGGCGCGCCCAACAAGGCGAACGAGATCAAGCCGCTGAACCTGAACGACACGGAGCAGGACGATCTCGTCGCCTTCCTCCAGGCACTCACCGACCCGCGCGTCATGCTCCAGCAGGCGCCGTTCGACCATCCGGAGCTGCTGATCCCGCACGGGGCGGCCGGCGACACGACCTCCGTCGCGACCAGCGCGCCGGGCGTCGCCGCGGACGAGTACCTCGAGCTGCCGGCGGTCGGCGCGGGCGGCGCGACGCAGATCCAGCTCTTCCCGAACAACCCGTTCCTGCCCGGCTTCCTGCAGCAGATGCCTGCGGGATCGTTCGTGCCCGTCACCGGCGCCGTTCCTCCCGCGGCGCCGGCGACGGCCGACGACCCCGCCGCCCCTGCGGCGCCGGCGCCGGCGGACGCGGACGCGGCCGCAGCGGTGATCGCTCCCACCCAGAAAGCGCCCGCGGTCACGAAGGTCACGAAGACGCGCCTCGTCGCAACGGTGACGACGGTGCTTCGCCTGAAGCACGGCGCGCGCCTGCGGGCACGCGCACTCGACAATAAGGGTCGGCGGCAGCTGATGCTGCTCTCCGGCAGCGAGCCTCGGCAAGATCGTGTCGCGCCGCGACGCGTACACGCTGAGCGCCAGTTTCCCCCGGGCCGGGAAGGTCACCTTGCGCTTGCGGCTCGTTCGGAACCAACTCGTGCCCGGGCGGAAGTTCCGCGTCCTCGTCGACACCATGGGCCGCCGCGGCGCGATCGCAACGGCCCGCTTCGACGTGGTCGCGCCGTGATCGCGGCCAGGGGAACCTGGTGGGCGTCGTCCGCGCTCCTGCTCCTCACGCTGGCCCTCGGGCTGGCGCTGGAGTGGGTGCCGGACGACGCCGATCAGGGCTTCAGCCAGCGGATCTTCTACCTCCACGTCCCGGTCGCGCTCACGGCGTACGGGTGCTTCGCAGTCGCAGGGTGGAAAGCCCTGCGACTGCTCGCCACCGGCGCTGAGCGCTATGACGTCGAGAGCGCCGTCGCCGTCCACATCGGGACGATCTTCGGTGCGCTCACGCTTCTCACCGGCTCGATCTGGGCGCGCATCTCGTGGGGCGTCTGGTGGACGTGGAGCGAGAACCAGCTCGTGCTCTTCCTCGTCATCTTCCTCTTCTACTCGGCCTACTTCATGCTCCGGCAGTCCGTCCCGGCCGGCGTCGCGCGGGCGCGGATGTCCGCCGTGTTCGCGCTGCTCGGGATCGTGCTGATCCCCATCAGCTTCCTCGCGATCCGCCTCGCCGCGAACTTCATCCATCCGGTGGTGTTCACGAGGCACGGGCCGCAGATGGCAGGCCCGATGCTCGTCGCGTTCGCACTCTCGCTCGCCGGGATGACTGCGCTCGCGATCGCTCTCTACCACTTCGAGGTCGGCGGGAAGCTCCTCGACCGCCGGCTACGTGACCTTCGGGAGGTAATCGCATGACCCCGTCCGACCGCTACGTCGCCGCAGCGTACGTCGTCTTCCTCGCGGTGTTGCTCGCATACGTCTTGATCCAGTCGAGGAAGCTCGCGCGCTTCGAGCGCGCGGTCGCTCAGCTGGAGCAGAGGTCGCGGTGAGCACCGTGCCGCACGTCGTCGTCGTCGGCACCTCGCACCGCCACGTCTCGATCGAGCGGCGCGAGCAATTGCGCATGTGCGAGGCGCGCGCGGCCGAGGTCGTGCGGCGCCTCTCCTCGGACGGCCACGAGGCCGTCGCGCTCTCGACGTGCAACCGCACCGAGCTCTACGTCGCCGGCCTCGACGCCCGCACGGCGCGCCGGCGCGCGGAGGCGGAGCTGCGCCTGCTCGGCGCCGGCGACGCGCTCTTCCGCTACGAGGACGAGCAGGCCGCGCGCCACCTCTTCCGCGTCGCGGCCGGCCTCGACTCGCTCGTCGCGGGCGAGACGCAGATCCTGGGCCAGGTGCGCGCCGCGCACGGGCTCGCGCTGGAAGAGGGCGCGAGCGGCGCGATGCTGAACCGGCTCTTCCAGCAGGCGGTCGAGACCGGCCGCCGCGTGCGCACCGAGACCGAGGTCGCCCGTCATCCCGTCTCCGTCCCGTCGGTCGCCGTCGAGCTCGCGCAGCGCGAGCTCGGCGACCTCGCCGCGCGCAGCGCGCTCGTCATCGGCGCGGGCACGATGGGGCAGCTCGTCGGGCTGAACCTGGCTCACCGCGGAATCGGCCGCCTGGCCGTTGCCGGCCGCACCGCCTCGCGCGCCGCCGAGCTCGCGCTGCGGCTCGACGCCGAGGTGATCGAGGCCGACGGGCTCGCCGAGGCGCTGCGCGACGTCGACGTGGTCTTCTCGGCGACCTCGTCGCCGGAGCACGTGATCACCGCGCGGGAGGTCGGCGCTCCGCGCCGGCCGCTGCTGCTCGTCGACCTCGCGGTCCCGCGCGACGTCGACCCGGCCGTCGCCGAGCTGCCGGGCTGCACGGTCCGCAACGTCGACGATTTGGAGTCGGTCGCCGCGTCGAGCCTCGACCGGCGAATGCGCGAGCTGCCTCGCGCAGAGGCGATCGTGGCCGAGGAGGCCGCGCGCTTCGTGCAGCGGCAGCGCGAGCTCTCCGCCGCGCCGGCGATCGCGTCGCTGCACCGCCGCGCAGAGGAGATCCGGGCAGCGGAGCTCGCCCGCGCCGCCGGACGCCTCGCCTCACTCTCGCCGACCGAGCGGCGCTCGGTCGAGTCCCTGACGGCGCAGATCGTCGCGAAATTGCTGCACGCACCGACGATCCGCGCGAAAGAAGCCGCCCGTCGCGACGAAAACATGTACGCAGACGCGCTTCTCCATCTCTTTGCACTCAACGACGCATGAAATCGGAGCAGAGGGAGGTGGGGATGACATCGAACAATCACGTCCGCCTGGTGGTGGCACTGTCCGTGGCGGCGCTGCTCGCCGTCTTCCTGCTCTACACGAGCGTCGCCGGTAACGCGACGCCGTCGCTCAGCCCGAGCCAGCTACCCGGTCACACCGGCGTCGTCACGCTCGCGGGCCTCGTCGTCGGCCCGGCGCGCGGCAACGCGCACGACACGCCGCTGCGCTTCGGCATGCGCGACATCTCCGGGCGCGGCGCGACGGTCGCGGTCAGCTACCGCGGCGAGGTTCCGGATCTCTTCAAGGTGGGGCGGCACGTGCTCTTGCGGGGACGGCTGCGCGGCGCGACGTTCGTTGCGCAGCCGGACTCGCTGGTGACGAAGTGTCCGTCCCGCTACGTCGCGAAGCAGTCGGGCGGATCCGACGGCGGTGCCGGTAATGGCGCTGCTCGGTAGCGGTGCGCTGGCACTGGCGCTGGGGCTGTACGTCTACGCGGCCCTCGCCGGCGCCTGGGCTGCGGCGCGGAACGCGAAGCGTCTGCAGCGCTCGGCGCGCAACGCGCTCCTGGCCGCGCTGCCCGCGACCGCGGCCGCGACCGGCGCGCTCGTCGTCGCCTTCGTGCGCCACGACTTCTCGCTCGTCTACGTCGCGAACCACTCGAGCCGCGCGCTGCCGCTCGCCTACCGCATCTCGGCGCTCTGGGGCGGGCAGGAAGGCTCGCTCCTCCTCTGGCTGCTGATCCTCGCAGCGGTCGCGTTCGGTGCGGTCGCGCTCAACCGCGAGCTCGTCGACCGGACGCTTCCCTGGGCGGTGCCGATCCTCGCGGCGCTCGCGTCGTTCTTCGCCTACCTGCTCGTCTTCGTCTCGAGCCCGTTCGACACGCAGACCGCGCCGGTGGACGGCGCCGGCCTGAACGCGAGCCTGCAGAACCCCTACATGCTCGCCCACCCGCCGCTGCTCTATCTCGGCTACGTCGGGCTGACCGTGCCGTTCGCGTTCGCGATGGCCGCGTTGATCTCGCGCAGGCTCGACGCGCGCTGGCTGATCGCGACGCGCCGGTGGACGATCGTCTCCTGGACGTGCCTCGGCCTGGCGATCCTGCTCGGCTCGAAGTGGGCGTACGGGACGATCGGCTGGGGCGGCTACTTCGCGTGGGACCCCGTCGAGAACGCCGCGCTCCTGCCGTGGCTGACGGCGACCGCCTACCTGCACTCGGTGATGGTGCAGGAGAAGAAGGGGATGCTCCGCGTCTGGAACGTGTCGCTCGTCGTGCTCACGTTCTCGCTTGCGCTGTTCGGGACGTTCCTGACGCGCAGCGGCCTCGTCAACTCGATTCACAGCTTCAGCAAGTCGTCGATCGGCGCCTGGTTCGTCGGCCTGATCGCGGTCGTCGTGCTCGCGTCGGTCGCGCTGGTGGTCGCTCGGCTGCCGCTCCTGCGCTCGCGGAGCCAGCAGCTCGAGTCACTCGTCTCGCGCGAAGCGGTGTTCCTCTACAACAACCTGCTGCTGGTCGCCTTTGCGTTGACCGTGCTTTGGGGTGTGCTCTTCCCCGTCATCTCGGAGACGGTGCGCGGCGTCCCGTACTCGGTCGGGCCGCCGTTCTACGACTTCTTCCTGCGCGCCTTCGGCCTTCCGCTCCTGCTGCTGACGGGGATCGGGCCGCTGGTCGCTTGGCGCCGTGCGTCGCTGCGCTCCCTGCTCCGTGGTCTCAGCTGGCCGGCCGCCGCGGCGCTCGCCGCCGGTGCGGCCCTCGTCGCCGTCGGGGCCGGTACGCGGCCAGCCGGCCTCGCGGCGTACTCCTTCTCGGCCTTCGTGCTCGCCTCGATCGTCGTCGAGTTCGTGCGCGGGACGCGAGCGCGGCGCTCGATCGACGGTGGCTCCTGGCCGGCCGCGTTCTCGTCGCTCGTCGCACGCAACCGGCGCCGCTACGGCGGCTACGTCGTGCACGCGGCGGTCGCGCTGCTCGCGATCGGCATCGCCGGCTCGAGCATCTCGCGCGCGACCGTCGAGCACCGCGTGCATCCCGGTCAGACGATCGCCGTCGACGGCTACTCGCTGCGCTACATGGGGACGTCGTTCCGTCCCGGCGCGAATCACGACGAGCTGCGCGCTGTGCTCGCCGTCACGCACCACGGCAAGCGCGACGGGCTCGTCGCCGCGGGTCGCAACCACTACCACGCCGAGGCGTTCTTCGGCAACGCGGTCGCGATCAAGACCGACTGGCTGCGCGCGGAGGACCTGTTCGTGATCGCCGACTCGTTCGACGTGGACGGCTCGGTCGACGTGAAGGTGATCGTCAACCCGCTCGTAGACCTGATCTGGCTCGCCGGTGTCGTGTTCCTGCTCGGCTCGTTCGTCGCGCTCTGGCCCGACGCACGCGAGGAGCGCCGGCTCGCTCGCCGTGAGCTGACCGTCGGAAAGGTGGTGACCGCATGATCCTGCTCTGCGTCCTCGCGCTCGCGTGTGCCGCGTTCGTCGTCTGGCCGCTCATCCGCTACGCCCCGGACGCCCTGTCGCGGGAGCCCGACCTGTTCGAGGCGCTCGAGGAGCGCGACCGTGCGCTCGCCGCGCTCCGCGAGCTCGAGTTCGACCACCGGTCCGGCAAGGTCGTCGACGAGGACTACCGCTCGCTCGTCCGAACGCTGCGCCTGCGCGCCGCGTCCGCGCTCAGGCAGGTGGACGCACATGCATAGGGTCGCGCGCGCCGGAGCGGTCGCGCTCGTCGCGGTGCTCTTCGTGCTGCTCGTCGTGCACATGGCGACGGCGCAGCACGGTGCCGCGGTCGCGGCCGCCGTCGCGGCAGGCAAGCAGCCGGCGGCGCCCGACTTCGAGCTGCACCGCCTCGACCGTTCGGGAAAGCTGAAGCTCTCGTCCCTGCGCGGACGCGTCGTGGTGCTCAACTTCTGGGCCTCCTGGTGTCGCGCGTGCAAGGACGAGGCGCGCACGCTGGCCGCCGCATCGTCTCGCTGGCAGCGGCGCGGCGTCGTCTTCGTCGGCATCGATTCGCAGGACTTCTCGAGCGACGCGCGCGCCTTCACGCGACGCTTCGGGCTCCGCTATGCGGACCTGCACGACGGCTCGGGCGGCCAGATGACGCGCTACGGCGTCACCGGCCTCCCCGAGACGTGGACGGTCACGCGCGACGGCAAGCTCGCCGACCACATCGCGGGCGTGACCGGCTCGCACCGCCTCGACCGCGCGATCGAGCGCGCCCGCCGCGCATGATCGTCCGTGTGCTCGCTGCGGCTGCGGCCGCGCTCGTGCTCGCCGCGCCCGCGCTCGGCGCCGACCCGCGGCAGCAGCAGATCGAGAACGACGTCATGTGCCCGACGTGCCACCAGCTGCTCGCGCTTTCGCATTCGCCGATCGCGGAGCGCATGCGCACATTCATCAGGACGCAGCTCGCAGCAGGCGAATCGCCCCAGGCGATCGAGCGCGAGCTCGTCGACCAGTTCGGCCCGGCTGTTCTCGCCTCGCCGCCCGCTCGGGGGTTCGGGCTACTGGCGTGGTTGATCCCGGTGGGTGGGGCCGCCGGGGCAGCCGGGGCCGTCTTTGCTTTCGCACGTGCCTGGCGCCGCCATGCGGCCGACGCCGACGACGGCGCCGAGCTGTCCCCGGAGCTTCTGCGCCGGCTCGACCTCGAGCTCGCCGCCTACGACGAATGAGGCGCGGGCTCGTCGCACTGGTCGCCGGGCTGGCGCTCGCCGCGCCGGCGGCCGCTTCCGCGCACGGCTCTTCGTCCTACGTCGTGTCGGTGCGGGGGATCGAGCCGCCGCTCGCCGGCGTGCACGCCAGTGTCGACCGCGGCTTCCGGCTCGTGCTTCGCAACGACGGCCGCGTCCCGGTCGTCGCGTACGGCGCCGACGGCAGGCCGTATCTCCGCTTCACGCGGACAGGCGTCTCCGCGAACCTCGGCGGCTGGACGCCGATCACGCCGAAACGGGCGTTTGCCTGGCCGGTGCCCGGCACCGGCAAGCCCGCCGTCGCACCGCTCGCGGTCCGCAGGTCGCCCGGCAAGTCGCACCACCTGAAGGACTGGCGCGTCCGGCTGACCGCCGGCGGCCGCAGCTACGCGATCGTCGGAAGCGTGGACTACCGCGTCTCCGAGGGGGGCCTCGCGGAGCTGCTCTTCCCGCTCGCGCCGACGCCGCTGCTGCTGCTGTTCGCAGTCGGCATCGTGCGGCGCGCACGCGGCTGATCCGTGCGGCGCGCACGCGGCTGATCCGTGCGGCGCGCACGCGGCTGATCCGTGCGGCGCGCGCGGCTGAGCTCGAACTGTGGCGGTGTCTGACACCGGCCGTGTCCAGCCCGGCGCGAGCGCCGATCCCAGGCGCAGCGCGTAGCCGGACGGCCTGGGGATCCGGCGATGCACTCTCGTCACTGTTCCGTGACGCTTTCGCGCGCGTGTCTGACACCCCTTTCGCGGTCGGTATCGACGCGCCGCGCGCGCGGCTGATCGCCGCTTCGCATCACGACGCGAAAAGTTCCTGCATTTCTTCGGCGGGAACCCGCTCTTTTCAATATGAATGTTCACGCAGCACGTCATGTGGTGGTGATCGCGGGTGACCGTGTTCCCGCCTCCGACCTGGCTTCCGCGCTGACCCGCCGCGCGGAGGCCGGGTCGATCCGAGTGACCGTCGTCTGCCCCGTGAGCGAGCCTGCCCGGGGCTTCGTCGTCTACGAGGACTCGCGCCGCGACGCGGCGCGCGCACGCCTCGAGCTGGTGCTCGACGTCGTGCCCGGCTCGATCGGCTCTGCAGGCGGGTACGTCAGCGGCCCCGGCATCCGCAGCGCCGTCCTCGATGCATGCGCACAGCTGAGCCCCGACGAGGTGATCGTCTGCGGCCGACTCCCGCGCCGTCCCTTCGGCGGCGACGCGGCGCAGCACCTGCAGCGCGAGGCCGGCGTCCCTCTCACCGTGATCGGTGAGGAGACGCAGCCGACGCGCGGCGTTCGCTGCGTCCTCGCCGTCGCGAGCGGCAGCGTCCCCGGCGACGCGCTGCTGGCGCGGCTGCGCGTCCGCGCGCGGATCTCGCCGACGCAGATCACGATCGCCTGCCCGACCGAGGGGCACCATCCGCGCCTGCTCGACGCCGCGCGCCGCGCGATCCGTGAAGCCGGCATCGAGGCGCACGTCTACCTCGCGCATCCGAACGCCTGCGTCGCTGCGCTGCACGCCGTGCAAGAGCGTCACGTCGACGAGGTCGTCGTCGCCGTCGACGCGCGTACCGCGCGCCGCCGCCGCGCACGGCCCGAATGGATCACGCGCGCCACCGGCCTGCCGGTCGACGCCGTGTTCGAGGAAGTGCTGCTCGAGGAGGCGGCATGACGATCTCGATCCGCCTCTTCGGGCAGCTCTCCTTCGAGGATGGGCGAGCAAGTGCTCGGCCCGCGCGACTTCGGCGGGGTCAAGCCGAAGCAGTTGCTCGAGCTGCTCCTCTGCGGCCACGGCGCGCCGGTCTCGAAGGACCGGCTCGCCGACGGCCTCTGGGGCGAGCGCCTGCCGCAGAACGTCGAGGCGACGCTCGAGACGTACGTGTCGGTGCTGCGGCGCTCGCTCGGCACCCGCGGCCGCGAGCTCGTCGTCACCGAGCCGCGTGCCTACCGCTTTGCCCTCGACCAGGTCGAGCTCGACGTCGATGCCTTCGACGAGCTGCTCGAGCGTGCCGCAGCCGCGAGCACGCGCAATGCGCGCTCGTTCCTCGAGGACGCGCTCGCGCTGGCGGGGCGCGGTGAGGTGCTCGCCGACGAGCCGTATGCCGACTGGGCCGCGCCGCTTCGCCGTCACTACAACGGCAAGGTGCTGACGACGCTGATCGCGGCGGCCGAGTCGGCGCTCTCGCACTCCGACGCCGATGCCGCGCTCGCGCACGCCGACGCCGCGCTCGCCCGCGACCGCTTCCACGAGCCCGCCCATCGCGCGCGGATCCTCGCGCTCTACACGCTCGGCCGCCAGCACGACGCGCTCGACGCGTACGTCGCCTGCCGGCGCCTGCTCGACGACGAGCTCGGGCTCGAGCCGATGCCCGAGACGCGCGCGCTGCAGAAGGCGATCCTCGCGCAGACCGATCCCGCCCGGCTGATCGTGTCGCCGGTCTCGCCGCCGCCGCCCACGCAGCCGGGGATCCTCGTCGGCCGCCGCCGGGAGCTCGAGCAGCTCGAGTGCGTCGCGCAGGGTGCCTTGCAGGAGAACGGTGCGCTCGTGCTCGTCGAAGGGGAGCGGTCGATCGGCAAGACGACGCTGCTCGACGCGCTGACTTCTCGACTCGACGGCGTCCGCCTCGGCCGCGCACGCTGCACGGTCGCCGAGAACAACCTCGCGTACGTGCCGCTGCTGTCGGCGCTCCGCGACGCGATCGGCGACGACGAGCGCCTGACGCAGATCGTCGTCGACGAGGACGCGCCGCGCCTCGGCACGCTCGAAGCCTTCGCATCGCTCGTTCGCGAGCACGCGCCGCTGGCGCTCGTGCTCGACGAGGTCGACAGCGCCGACGGTGAGACCGTCGCCGCGCTCGCCTACCTGCACCGCCGCACCGCCGACCTGCCGGTCGTGATCGTCGCCGCCTGCACCGGGCGCATCGACGACCTGCAGCCCACGCTTCGCCTCCGGCTCGACGCGCTGACGCGCGAGGAGCTCGACGACGACGCGCTCTACGAGCAGACCGGCGGGCACCCGCAGCTCGTGCGCGCGGTGCTCGACGACGACCCGGAGGCGGCCGACGCGCTCGCGCAGACGCTCCTCGCGCGCTGCCGCGACTGCGGGCCGTTCGCGTACCGGGTCCTGCTGTCGGCGTCGATCATCGACTCGCCTTTCTGCCCCGACGATCTCGCCGACGTCCTCGACGTCGACGCACTCGCCCTCGTCGAACAGCTCGAGGAGCTGTGCGAGCAGCGCCTGCTCGTGCCCGACGGAGAGGGCTTCCGCTTCCGCTACCCGATCCTCGGCGAGGCGCTTCGCCGCTCGCTGACGCCCGCCAGGCGCCGGCTCCTGCACGCCCGCATCCCGTCCACCGTCCCCGTCCGCCTTGCCGGCTGACACCGAGAGGAGCCCTACGTTGATCCGCATCCTGCACGAGCGCCAGAGCTGCGACCTGCACGTCCGCATGCTGTGGAACTCGAAGACCGACCGCGTCCACGTCTCGGTGCGCGACACCGTCAGCGGCGACGAGTTCATCGTCGTCCCCGATCCCGCCCGCGCGCTCGATGCCTTCTACCACCCGTTCTGTTTCGACGCGGCTGCCGAAGTCGGCGGCGCGCCGGAAGTCGACACGCGGCTCGCGGCTTAGACTGCTCCTAGAGCGCGAGCAACGTCCCGAGACCCGGCAGGTGCTGCCGGGTCGGGTCGTTCACGAGGCTGGCGGCGGCATCGCGGGCGGTGCCGAAGCGTCGCGTGCTGAGACGGGCGGCGATCTCGCCGGAGAGCTTCGGCGCCGCGAAGGAGGTCCCGCTCCAGATCGCCCAGCCGTCGAACTCCGGGTCCCTCACGGCTTCGCCGTCAGGGAAGCGAGGAAACGGCCCGATCAGGTCGACCGCCATCGCGCACGCGTCGACCCACCAGCCGTAGTTGCTGAACTCGGCGCGCTGGTGTGCGGCGTCGACGGCGCCGACGGCGATCACGCGCTTGAACGCCGCCGGCCACATCAGCCGCGGCGAGCCGTTGTTGCCCGCCGCCGCGACGACCGCGGTGCCCGGATGCACCTTGCGCAGCGCCGCGTCGAGCGCGAGCGGCGGCTGGTCGTCCTCGGTGTAGCCGCCGAGCGAGAGATTGATCACGTTCGCGCCTGCGTGCGCGACGATCGCCTGCGCGATGTCGTGCTCCGTCCCGAAGCCGGCGGGGCCGAGGACCTCTGCGACGTCGATCTCCGCCCGCGGCGCGCGGCGCAGGATCATCCCGGCGACGAACGTGGAGTGGCCGGCCTCGTAGTCGATCTCACCGTCCTGGGGCTGCGTGTCGAGGTCGGGCGTGCCGGTCGAGTTGACGTGCTCGTCCATGTACGGGTGCACGCCGCGCATGTAGCCGGTGTCGATCACGCTGACGTGCACGCCTTTGCCGAGCCTTCCCTGCACCTGCGTCTTTCGTTGCGACGGACGCGCCCACGTCGCGGGGCCGCCTTCGTACTCGGGCTCGCCCGAGAAGACGTGGTTGGGCGCGATGTGGAGCGGCGGCTGTTCGGCGAGATCGCCCTCGCCGGCGTCGAGCTTGCGGATCTCCGCCAACATGTCGGGAACCCTGCGCTCACCATCTGCGCCCGGCGCCGGCGCGATCTGGACCCGGACGACGCCGAGCTCGTCGCTGTGCTCCGGCTTCGCCTCGATGTTCAGGCGGTCGAGTGCCTTCGCGAGGCGCGGGTAGTCACGCGCCGAGACGAGGAGCTCGTTCTTCGCGTAGACGTACCCCTGGCCCTCGAGGTCGTGGACGCCGAACGGCGACTCTGCACTCTGCAGCCACGCGCTGCGTACACGCAGCGCGCCCGCGGTCGCCGACCGTTCTGCCTCGTCCACGCTTGTGATAATACGAAAGGCGTCGGGCACGTGAATTTGCCGCCACGATGAGCCGACCCGAACGCCACCCGCCGTCGACCGCCGGGCTCGCAGAGCTCGTGCATGCGGCTGCCGACGGAGACCAGCAGGCGTGGGACGCACTCGTCGACCGGTTCGCCGGTCTCGTGTGGTCGATCGCCCGCGCGCACAGGTTGTCGGCGGCGGATGCAGCAGACGTCAGCCAGACCACGTGGCTCCGGCTCGTCGAGCACCTCGGACGCATCCGCGATCCCGAGCGGGTGGGGGCGTGGCTGGCCTCGACCGCCCGCCACGAGTGCCTGCGCGTGATCCGTCACGCGGGCCGCTTCGTCGCCGACGGCGACGTCGACCTCGACGCGGTCGGCACGGAGCCGGAGCCGTCGACGCTCCTGCTCGCCACGGAGCGGACGGCGGCGCTGTGGCGTGCCGTGGAGGCGCTGCCGGAGCGCTGCCGCACGCTGATCCGGGCGCTGATGGCCGATCCGGCCCCCAGCTACGAGGACATCGCCGCGGCCTTCGACATCCCGATCGGGAGCATCGGGCCGACGCGGGCGCGGTGCCTCGAGCAGCTCAAACGGCGGCCCGAAATTGCCGGTATCTCATGACGATGATCGCGCTCTTGCCTTTATGACGATTGGCAACGGCGACCACAAGGTGGCGGGTGACACGAGATGACGAGCGACAAGGAATACGAAGACCTTCTGGCAGAGCTGCGTGTGGCCGGCCTCGTGGTCGACCCGGTGCCAGAGCGCGTGACGTTCGCGGCGAAGGCGAGCCTCGCGTGGCGGACGATCGACGCGGAGCTTGCCGAGCTCACCTACGACTCGGCGCTCGACGACGAACGGCTCTCCCTGGTCCGGGGCGCGACGGCGGTGCGCATTCTGACCTTCTCCGCAGGCGACCTGACCGTCGACGTCGAGGTCGAGGGGACGGACCGCGAGCGGCGGCTCGTCGGCGAGCTTGCGCCGGCGCAGCGCGCGACCATCGTCGTCCGGCATGCCCAAGGGACGACCGAGGTGGAGACGGACGAGGACGGCCGCTTCCGCACGGATGTCGTTCCCGCAGGCCCGATCTCACTCAGCCTCCGTCTTGCGGCCGGTGGTGCAACGGTGCAGACGGAGTGGATAACGCTCTAGCGCTCCCACCCTCAGCGGCGCGGCGCGAGGCGGACGACGCGGTCGAGCTCGCGCGCACGAACCCGCGCCGCGCGATCGCCCTGGCCACCGCCGCCGTCTCCGAGGGCGAGACGCACCGGGACTGGTCTGTCGTCTCGACCGCCGAGCGCGCGCTCGGTCTTGCTGCGCGCGAGCTGCGGGACATCGGCGGCGCGCTCGCGCATCTGCGCCGCGCGGTTGCGGTGGCCGACAAGCACCACCTCGAGCTCGAGGCCGCGGAAGCGCGGATGAGTCTCTCCCTCACGCTGGCTTTCGCGGGCGACAACCGCGGGGCATTGCGGGAGGTGGCGGCGGCCGGTGTGCGCGCGAGCGGGCCCGAGGCGGCACGGCTCGAGATGCAACGCGCATTGATCCTCCAGCGTCTCGGCCGACACGACGACGCGCTGGAGGGATATCGCCGGGCGCTGCCGGTGCTGCGGCGCGCCGGGGACAAGGTGTGGGAGGCGCGGTTGCTGAACAACCGCGGCGTCCTGCGCGCCTTCCTCGGCGATTGGCGTGCGTCCGAGGCGGATCTCGTTCGCGCCGAGCAGCTCTACGCGGAGCTCGATCTCCCGCTCACGCGCGCCCGTGTCCACCACAACCTCGGCTTCGCCGCCGGTCGCCGCGGCGACGTCCCGGCGGCGCTCGAGTGGTTCGACCGCGCTGACGAGTACCTCCGCACCGAGAACATCCCGCGCGCGGCGCGGCTGACCGATCGCTGCGAGGTCCTGCTCTCGGCCCGGCTGATTCGAGAGGCGCGGCGCACCGCCGAGCAGGCGGTGGCCGAGCTCGAGCACCGGCAGCTCGCGTCCGATCTCGCGGAGGCGCGGCTCGTTCTCGCCGAGGCGGCGCTCCTCGAGCACGACTTCGTGGTGGCCCGCGACGAGGCGGAGCGCGCGCGCCGTGCCTTCGTCCGCCAGCAACGGGCGCCGTGGGCGGCGCTCGCGCGCTACGCGCGCCTGCGCGCGGCCTGGCGTGGTGGAGACGAGTCGGCGACCGTTGCCGCGGCGCGCCGCACGGCAACTGCGCTCAGCGCCGCAGGGTGGACGACCGCGGCGCTCGACGCTCGGCTGATCGCCGGCCAGCTCGCGTTGCGAGAGGGACGCCTCCTTGTTGCCCGTCGCGAGCTGGAGCACGCGGCGGCGGCGCGGAGCCGCGGCCCGGTGGGGCTGCGCGTCGCCGCCTGGCATGCGCAGGCGCTGCTTCGTCGTGCGGAGGGCGACCGGCGCGGCGCACGCGCCGCAGTCGACGCCGGCCTGCGGCTGCTCGAGCAGCACCGCGCGTCGCTCGGCGCGACAGAGTTGCGCGCGCACGCGTCCGAGCACGGGCTCGAGCTGGCGACGCTCGGCGTCCGCCTGGCGCTCGAGCAGCACGACGCGCGCGGCGTGTTCGCCGCCGCCGAGCGCTGGCGCGCGGGGACGCTCTGGTTGAGGCCGGTCCGGCCGCCGGACGACCGCAAGCTCGCGGACGACCTCGCCGAGCTGCGGCGTGTCAGCGCCGAGGTCGAGCAGGCGGCCCTCTCCGGCGGCGAGACGGCGGCCTTGCTGCACCGGCAGGCGGCGCTCGAGGGCTCGATCCGCAGGCATTCACGTCGCAGCCCGGGTCTCGGCAGCCACGTCACACCGCGCGTCTCCGTCGCCGCGCTCTCGCAGACGCTCGGCGACCGCGCGCTCGCGGAGTTCGTCGTGATCGAGGGAACGTTGCACGCGGTCGTCGTCGCCGGCGGGCGCGCGACGCTGCACGACCTCGGTCCGGTCGAGCGGGTGACCGCGGAGATCGACTGGCTCCGCTTCGGCCTGCAGCGGCTCTCGGTCGAGGGCGCCGCGGGCCGCGACGTGACGCGCCCGCTCGGCAGTGTCACTCGAGCAGCCGCGAAGCTCGATGCGTTTCTCATCGATCCGCTGCGCGCGCATCTCGACGGCCAGCCCCTCGTCATCGTCCCGACGGCCGCGCTGCACTCGCTGCCGTGGAGCGCGCTGCCGTCGCTGCACGGCCGCCCGCTCACGATCGCTCCTTCCGCGTCTGCGTGGCACGCACGCGCGACGGCGCCGGCGGGAGAGGGCGACATCGTGCTCGTCGCAGGCCCGGACGTCGAGCGCGCCCGTGCCGAGCTCGACACGCTGCAGCAGTTCTATCCGTCCGCTCGCAGGCTCGACGGCAACGGTGCTTCCGCTGAACGCGTGCTGGCCGCGCTCGACGGCGCGCGCCTCGCGCACGTCGCGGCGCACGGGGTCTTCCGTGCCGACAACCCGCTCTTCTCGTCGATTCGCGTCGCCGACGGGCCGGTGACCGTCTACGACCTCGAGGCCCTCGGTCGTGCGCCGTCGACGCTCGTCCTCTCCGCCTGCGAGTCGGGGCTCTCCGGCGTGCGCCCGGGCGACGAGCTGATGGGGCTCGCGTCGGTGCTGCTCGCGCTCGGGACGAATGTGCTCGTCGCGAGCATCGTCCCGGTCCCCGACGAGGCGACGCGCAGGCTGATGTGCGTCTTCCACGAACGCCTCGCGGCGGGCGATCTGCCGGCCGCCGCGCTCGCGGCGGCGCAGGTGCGCGTGGCCGCCGACGATCCGGCCGGGCTCGCCGCTGCCGCCGGCTTTCTCTGCCTCGGCGGCGCCTGACGTATCACCGCGTGCGTCTCGACGCTCTTCTACGTGAGCGCTTTTCGAGACACGGTTGACAGGCCTCTAACGGGTGAGGTGGCACAGGCCGACACGCTGCCCGCCGACCGCGTCCTATGCCTGGTCACGCGGCCGCTTCGGCGGCCGCAGGCGGGCTCTTCGCTGCCGCTGGCGGCTCGCGCCCACGCGACCGTCGCGGCCAGTCCCTCTCTGAGCCGCACCTGCGGCTCCCAGCCGAGCGAGGCGCGGGCGAGGGACGTGTCTGCGCCGGTGCGGCGCACGTCGCCGCGCTGCACGGGACGGCGGTCGAGCTCGATCTCGTGCTCTGCGAGCTCGCCGATCGTCTCGATCACGTGCAGGAGCGTCGCCGACTCCGAGCCGCCGACGTTGAGGATCGGCGGCGGCGCGTCGGCCTGCGCGGCGCGCACCGTCGCGTCGACGACGTCGTCGACGTACGTGAAGTCGCGGATCTGGTCGCCCTCGCCGTAGATCGGGAACGACGTCCTCGAGAGCGCCGCCTCGCAGAGACGCCGGATCGCCATGTCGGGCCGCTGGCGCGGGCCGTAGACCGTGAAGTAGCGCAGGCCGACCGCGTCGAGCCCCTGCAGGCGGTAGATGCCGGCGAGGTCCTCGCAGGCGCGCTTCGTCATCGCCGTAAGGGGAGCGCGGCGCGGTCGGCGTCTCGTGCTCTCGGCACGGGTACGCGGCGGCGTCGCCGTACACCGACGACGACGACGCCCACACGACGCGCGCGCAGCCCGCCTCGCACGCCGCCTCGAACAGGCGCTGCGTCGCGAGCAGGTTGTCGCGCAGGTACGTGGGGAAGCCGTCACCGAAGCTGCCACGGACGCCGGGCTGCGCGGCCAGATGGAAGATCGCCGGCCGGCCGCGCAGGAGCGGTTCGAGCGGCGCGGAGCTGAGGTCGGCCTCGACGAGCTCGAAGTCAGGGCTCTCGGCTGCGGCGGCGACGTTCTCTTCCTTTTCCGCGCGCGGGTAGTAGTCGGTGAACGCGTCGACGCCGACCACGCGCCAGCCGTCGGCGAGCAGGCGCTCGGCGAGATGCGAGCCGACGAACCCGGCGACGCCGGTGACGAGAGCGAGCGGCTTCATGCGGGCACCTCCGTCCGGGCGAGCTGCCGCATCGTCGCGAGACGAACGGCAGCCGACGACTGCAGGAGCGCGAGCAGCTCTCCGACGAGGCCGCGGTCGGCAGCGCTCATCACCGCGTGATGCAGCATCACGCCGACCGGCGCTCCCTCGGCCACCGCGTCCGCGATCGCGCCGCCGATCTCGGCCGGGGCGATGCGGACGCCGTCGCGCTCGCGCATCCAGTCGACCGAGACCGGCAGTTCGAGGACGCCGCTCACGCCCAGCGGCTCGGCGCGCGACTCGCGCGACAGGACGCTCGATCCCGGCCGTCTGCACGGCGCGCGCCGTGTCGGCGGTGCAGCGGTTCCACGGCGGGGTGAAGATCGAGTCCGGCTCGACGTCGAACAGGTCGCGCAGCAGGCGCTGCCCGGTCGACGATGTCGTCGAGCTGCTGCTCGTAGGAGCGCGAGACGCCGAACTCGCACTTGCGGCCCGCCTGCTCGTGGTTCTCGTGGGCGAGGCCGTGCTGGTGGACACGCACGAGCTCCGGCGCCGCGCGCCGACGCGCGGTCCAGCGCAGCAGCGAGCTCGGGCGTCGACCGCGCGCGGGATCACGGCGAGGTCGATCGGGCGGCCGCGCTCCTCGAAGACGTCGAGCAGCGCGTGCAGGCGGTCGTCGCCCCAGCCCGCGTCGTCGTCGCGGAAGAAGAACGGCACCGGCGCCGCCGCGTCGTCGAGCGCGCCTCGCACCGGCTCGAGCCAAGCACTCATGCGGCGCCCCGCCGGCGTGTGGCGGCGAGGCTCGGTCGAGGATCGCGCAGCTGCGTCGCCGCCCCGTCGAGCTGCAGGCCGGGCCGGGCGGGGGTCGTCCCGAGCAGCCGCTCACGGCCTCGCCGAGCGCGACCGGATCGAGCGACGCTCGGTCGAGCACGCGCACCGCGCCGCGCCGTCGAGCCGCGCCGCGCGCCGCGTCTGCTCGTCCTCGCCGGCCGCGGCGAACGGCACGACGAGCGCCGGCACCCGCGCGCGCAGCAGGTCGAGCGCGGTGTTGTAGCCGCACTGGCTGACCGACGCGCGCGCGCGCACGAGCTCGGCGGCGAGGTCGGGCACCGCGCCGCACGAGCTCGACGCCCGGCGCCGCGTCGTGCGCCTGCAGCTGCGTCGCCAGTCGGCGTCGGGGAGGAACGGCCCGGCGACGAGCCGCATCGGGACGCCGGTCGCGAGCTGCCGTGGGCGTCGAGCCGCGGCGCGCAGCAGCGGCGCCGCCGACGCGGCCGCCGCCCGCCGAGACCACGACGCGGCGCCGGTGCGCCGGCGGCGGCGCCGGCAGCGGTGTCTCAGCGGACGACGAAGCCGGTGTAGTGGACCGGCACGCGCAGCGGCGTCGCGCGGGCGGAACGACTCCTCGAGGCGCGCGAAGCCCGGGTCGGCGTGCACGAGGATCGCGTCGAAGAGCGCGTTCGCGGTCAGCGACGCGCGCTCGTCGTGCGCCGCCTGGTCGCTCGGCCGCGCGACGAGGATGTCGCGCAGGCTGCAGACGACGAGCGCGCCCGGCCACGCGGGCGCCGCGTCGAGCAGCGGCACGAGCTCGCCCGCGAACTTCTTGCGGCCGAACGGGAACAGCTCGACGACCAGGACCTCCGGCCGCAGCGCGGCGGAACGTGTCGAGCACGACGGCGCGCGCGCGCACGTTGCGCGCGACTCCACGCTGCGACCGGTCATCGCGCTGACGAGCCCGCCGTCGGCGCAGCCGAGCGGCGGCAGCGGGACGAGCTCGACGCCCGGCGGCAGCTCGAGCTGCTCCGGCAGCTCGCCGCCGCTGAGGACGGTCACGCTCGAACGCGGTCGGCGAGCGCGCCGCGCGAGCGCGAGCGAGCGCACGAGGTGGCCGAGCCCGAGCGAGTGCTGGCAGTAGAAGAGCAGCGCGGCTTCATCGCGAGCTCCTCGAGCCCCGCGGCGAGCACCTCGTCGAGCTGCGCGAGACCGGCCGGGCGGACACGCGTGACGGCGCGGAGCGCGCGCTCGCCGAGCAGCGCCGCCGCGGTGTGCCAGCGCAGCGCGTCCACGCCCGGCAGTGGCGCCTCGGCGCGTAGCCGTCGAGCAGCGGCTGCGCCGACTCGCGGCCGGCGCGTCCGACGAGCTCGCCGTAGCGGAGGCCGGCGAGCGCGCTGCCGAGGTCCGCGGCGGCGTCGCCGCCCGCGACGTGGTCGAGGTCGACGAGCGCCGCGCCTCCATCGTGGACGAGCACGTTCTTCGCGTGCACGTCGCCGTGCAGGCACACGAGGCGCGCGGGGCCGGGCGGCGCGGCGCGCAGCGCCTGCTCGAGCGCGAGTGCGAGCTCGGCGACGTCGGGCCGGGCGGACGCGATCGTGCGCGCGGCGGCCGAGAGCGAGTCGGGGTCGAGCCGTGTGAAGCGGCGCGCATCGACCGGCTGCAACGCGTGCAGACGGGCGAGCGCTGCGCCGAACGCGCGGTAGCCGTTCGCGTCGCCGGGCCGGTCGCCCCGAAGCGGCTCGATCGTCAGCGCGCGCAGCTCGGGCAGCGAGGCGAGGACCGCCGGCGCGTCGATGCTCTGCGCGCGCAGCGCGGCGTGCACGCGGCAGGCGCGCGACCACCCGTCGTCTGCGTACAGCTTCACGTACGCGACGGCCTCGCCGCTGCCGTCGACCGCGCGTGCGGTCACGGCTTTCTCCGGCGCGTAGGCGACGACGTGTGCCACGGTGCCGGACGGCGCGGCGTCGGCGAGGCGCGGCAGCGCGGTCAGCTTCCGGTCGGCGGGATACGTGAAGAACAACGTCGACAGCTCTTCGTCGTGCACGACGCCGCTGGTCTGCGCACGAGCGCGCTCATAGCGCGACGCACTCGTTCCCGGCGCGAACATCCGCGCCGACACGAGGCCTGGCTCGCCGCCGACCGACACATCGAGCAGCACGCGCAGGCTGCGACCCGGGCGGTACTTCGCGCGCCTTCGCTCGCATCGCTCGACCTCGCGGCGGAGCAGCGCCGAGAGGCGCGCGCGCAGCGACTCGTCGTCGAGCAGCGCGTCGCGGAACGGCAGCGCCGCGTCGGGCGCGAGGCCGCAGTCGTCACGGTCATGGCCGTGCCTCCTGCAGCAGCGCGGCGTCGCCGTCCGTCCCGAGACGACGTCGCGACCGCGTGGTGTCTCGACGACGACGCGTCCGGGGCCGACGGCCCGCAGGGCGACCAGCGTGCGTGCCGGCGCGAGCAGCGTGACGAAGTGCGCCTGGCATCCGTCGTGCGTGGCTGATACGACCGGCGCCCGCTCGCGGATGCCGTAGCTCCGCGAGACCCAGCCCGTCTCGATCGCGATCGCGTCGGCGCCCGCGATCTCGAGCGCGAGCGCAGGCGTCGTGACGCGCGCGCCGTCGGCGTGCACGCTGTTGATGCAGACGGAGCCCGGCGCGAGGTGGAAGCGCAGGTCGTAGCGGTGCCCGGTCCCTGCCTCGAGGCGGTCCTCGACGATCCAGTACGCGTCGTCGACGAAGAGCGACGGTGCGCGTGTGCACCGCGTCGTAGGCCGGGCTCCGGACCTCGCCGCGCAAGACGTCGAGCCCCGGGCGCGTCGTGCGCGCGCCGGCGCGCGCCTTCGCGACGGCGCCCTTCGGCTTGCCGCGCGCGTACGGCGTCTGGTCGAGCCCGTCGACGGTGACGGTGTTGTGCGCGGCGGTGCCGTTGAACCAGCGGCGCAGGTTCGGCTCGCCCTCGGCGTAGGTGTAGCGGCCCGGGTCGACCACGAGCCGCGCGCCGTCGGCGGCCAGCCTCGAAGCTCAGCGCGTCGTAGTGGCCGTGGCCGCCGTCGCCGAGCGGGCCGCAGTCGAAGATCAGGAAGCGCGCGTCGTCGTCCCACCCGCTGCGCTGCACGAGGTAGCCGCCGTCGGGGAACGACGCGTGCCGTGCCGCCGGCACGGTGTCGAATCCGTCGAGCAGCCGCGCGGCGAGCTCGAGCAGCTCGAGTGGCCGTTGCGTCCGCGTCCGAGAGCGCGGGCGATCGCCGTCGGGCCGGTGGCATGCACGGGAACGTCGCAGGCCTGCGCGAGCTGCTCGTCGAAGCGGCGGCCGAAGTCGAGGCCGAAGCGGCGCGCGTTCTCGCGCGCCGCGAGGAACGAGCGCAGCGCGAGCAAGTGGTAGTGCGTCGAGGCCTCGCGGTGCACGCCGTCGGGCCGGAAGTCGGCGTCGAGGTTCGCGTGGAGCTGCTCGAGCGCGAACTCGGCCAGCGAGCCGTCGGGATCGAGCGTGGGCACGCCGAGCGCGGCGATCAGCAGCGCGTAGAGCTCGAGCGTGCGGTGGTTGCGCGCCGTGTCAGGTTCGCGCGCACCCACGCGACCTCGTCCGCGATCCGCTCGTCGAGCCGCGGCGAGCCGCCGAACGCCTCGCGCGCGTAGACCCAGTTCTGGAGGCGCCGCGCCGCGACCTCCGTCGCGTCGGCGCGCGGCGGGACCTGCTCGATCCAGGAGTCGACGAGCCGCTCCCACGCGTCGAGGAAGCGGCGCTCGCCGGTCTCCGGTACGCGTGGGCGAGGTCGAGCCCGTAGTAGAACTTGCTCCACTCGATCCGCCACTCCTCGTCGTCCGGCAGGCCGGCGGTGCGCCAGTCGGGCTGCAGGCCGAGCTCGAGCGTGACGCCGGCGTGGGTGAAGCGGCCCGCGCACGCGTCCTCGGCGACGCCGAGGTCGCGGTGCACGCCCGCGATCGGGCAGAACAGCGCCGGGCGGGCAGCGACCGAGCGTCATGCCGCCTCCGCGAGGAAGAGCTCGGCGAGCCGGCGCGCCAGCCGGTCGCCGTCGAAGCGGTGCGCACCGTCTCGCGTCCTGCGGTGCCGAGCCGGCGGGAGAGCTCCGGGTCGTCGTGCAGCCGCAGGAGCGCGGCGGCGACGGCCGCGGGTCGTCGGGCTCGACCAGCAGGCCGTTCACGCCGTTCTCGACCAGCTCGGGGATGCCGGAGACGGCCGTCGTCACGACCGGCAGGCCGCAGGCCATCGCCTCGACGAGCACGTTCGGGATGCCGTCGCGGTCGCCGTCGAGAGCACGCGGCAGGGCAGGCAGAACGCGCTCGCGCGCCGGTACTCGTCGCGCAGCTGCTGCTGCGTCATCGGGCCGGGCAGCTCCACGACGCCGGCGAGCCCGAGCTCGGCGACCAGCCGGCGGATCGTCTCCTCGTGCTCGCCGGGCTCGCCGACGATCGTCGCCTCGAGGTCGACGCCGCGTCGCCGCAGCAGCGCGCAGGCCTCGACGAGCACGTCGAAGCCCTTCTTGGCCACGAGGCGGCCGACCCCGAGGATGCGCAGCGTCGCCGCGTCTGGTCGGGCGGGCGGCTCCGCGTCGAGCAGCCGCGTGAGGTCCGCGTTCAGGCCGTGGTAGACGCGGTGGACCTTCGCCTTCGGCGCGAGCATCCGCAGGTGGGCGACGTTCGCCTCGGTGCAGGTGACGACGAAGCGCGCCGCGCGCAGCTTGCGCGCGCAGCAGCCCGGCGGGGTTGAGCGACGGGCGAGTAGATGTCCTTCGCGTGGCCGGTGAACGAGAACGGCAGCCCGGTGATCATCGACGCGAGCCACGCGACCGTCGTCGTGCCGTGCGCGAAGTGCGCGTGCAGGTGGCGCACCTCCGGCTCGTCGAGCAACTCGTCGGCGAGCGCGACGCCTGCAGCAGCTCCTTGACGTAGAGCTTGCGCGGCAGCGACCAGAACGTCTTGCGGGCGCGCATCGATTGCGCGAGCGTGAACCCGCACGCGCGTGCGAGCCCGACCGGCCGGCGGCGGGCGACGCGGCGAAGCGACGGGAGGAACGACGGCAGGTTCTCGCGCAGCCAGCGCCGGAGCGTCGTCTGGGACAGGCTCGTCGTCTGCGGCAGGTAGGTGCGCGGCGCACGGATGCGGTCGACGAGCGGGTGCTGCACGTCCTCGTCCGGCGCCTTGATCACGTGCAGGCGCAGGTCGAGGCCGACCTGCTCGAGCCGCTGGATCTCGCTCGCGATGAAGAGCTCCGAGAGGCGCGGGAAGCCCTTCAGCACGTAGGCGACCTCAGGCATAGGAGCGCTCCAGGAACGACGCCAGCCGCGTGGAGCACCTGCCCAGGTCGTACTCGCGCTCGACCAGGCGGCGTCCGGCCGCGCCGAGGCGCGCGCGCAGCGACGCATCGGCCGCGAGCGTGTCGATCGCCGCCGCGAGCGCGTCCGCAGAGCCCGGCTCGGTCACGAGTCCCGTCTCGCCGTCGTGCACCGCGGACTCGATCGCGGCGATGCGGCTCGCCACGACGGCGCGTCCGCACGCCATCGCCTCGAGCACGACGTTCGGCAGGCCGTCGCGGTCGCCGGTCGCGTCGCTCACCGACGGGACGACGACCGCGTTCGCCGCGGCGTAGTCGGCCGGGAGCGCGTCGTGCGTGACCGGCTGCTCGATCCGGATGCGGTCGCGCAGGCCCGAGGCGCGTACCTGCGACTCGAGGCGTGCGCGCTCGGGGCCGTCGCCGACGATGCGCACGATCGCCGGCCGTCGCAGCCGTGCCGCCGCGTCGACGAGCACGTCGAAGCCCTTCTTCGGCACGAGCCGTCCGACGGCGAGCAGCGTGAACGGCCCGTCCGGCTCCGGCTGCGGGCTGAAGCGGCGCAGGTCGACGCCGTGCGGGAAGAGCGTCGCGCTCGCGCCGGCCTCGCCGACCTCGCGCGCGACGTCGGCGTTGCAGGCGACGACGCACGCAGCGCCGGCGCCGCGGCGACACAGCTCGGACGGCTCGACCTTGCGCGCGTCGCGGGCGTGCACGCTGAAGCCGTAGGGGATGCCGAGCAGCGCCGCCGCCTCGCGCGCGACCTCGGCCGGCGTGTGCGCGAAGTAGCCGTGGATCCCGTTCACGCGCGCGTTCGCGAGGCTGCTGCGACGGCGCGCGCCTGCGCTTGGGGCGAGCCCGGCGGGAGCACGCGCACACGGTTGACGAGGCGCTCCGCTCCGGGCTGCAGCGGCGAGCCGTCGCCCGGCTTCGTCGCGAAGACCGGGCCGAGCAGGCCGTGCGCGTCCAGCGCGAGCAGCTCGTTGAGCACGAACGTCTCGGACGTGCGCGGGAAGCCGCTCGTGATCACCGCGAGCTTCACGCGAGCACCTCCTCCGCCGCGCCGACCAGGTCCTCGACGCGCCGCGGCCACTCGTCCTCGAGCTTCCGGAACGGGCACTGCGCGCGGAGGAGGATCGCTGCTGCGAGGTACGGCTGAAGGCCGTCGGGCCGCGCGCCGTATGTCTCGACGAGCGCATCCGCAGCGGCCAGGGCCGCCGGCGCGCCGCCGCTTCGCGCCGCGTGCGCGGCGTAGGTGGCGACGTCGAGCGCGGCCGGCGCCGAGCAGAGCTCGTCGAAGTCGAGCAGCGTGACGTCGCCGTCGTGCTGCAGCAGCTGGCCGACCTCGAAGTCGCCGTGCGAGCAGACGTGCGCTGCGTTCTCGGGCAGCCCGCCCTCCAGCCGCTCGAGCAGCGCGCGCACGCGCGGCTCGAGCGCGGGGACGACGGCCGAGACGAGGCGGCCTGCGTCCGCCGCCGCGCGCAGGCACCGCGCGGACGGGGCGTCCGGGAGGCCGTCGACGTGCGCGGCGTGCACGTCGCGCAGGAGCGACCCCGCAACGCCGGCGAGCGCGACGTCGTCGGTCGCGATCGTGCCCGGCAGCGCGGTCTGCACGGTCGCGCGCAGCTCCTCGATTCGCGCCTCGTAGTGCGGTGTGGGCACCGGCGTCGCGGCTGCGATCTCGAGCGCTCGCGCCGCGTCGCCGTACTTCGACTCGCTCGCGTAGCCCTTGAGCACGTGCGAGCCGGCCTGCAGCACGACGCGCCCGAGCGGCTTGTAGCCGAGCGTGCGCAGGACGGCACGCGGGTCGACATCGAGCCCCAGCCGGGCGAGCCGCTCGAGCAACTCCGCCGGCGGCTCCGTCAGCAGCGGCAGCTCGAGGTCGTAGGGAAGCCATTGCACGAGCGTCTCCGCGAGCGGGTCGAAGCGCAGCGGCGTGTCGACGGGCGAGCGGCCGTTCACGCGCCGCGCGGCGGCGACGTTGGGCTTGCGCGAGGCGACCGCGCCGAGGTCTGCCTTGACGTCGGCGAGCACGACGACCTCGCGTGTCTCGCCGTCGACGACGGCGTCGTATGCGACGATCACGCGCCGGCCCGGCTTGTAGCGCACGTTGCGCGGTCGGACCTCTCCGAGCTCCGAGCCCGGCCGCAACGTGCGCGCGAGGATCGCAGCCGCCGCATCCGGGTCGAGCAGCTCGGCGAGCTGCGGGAGTTTCGGGTCGCTGAGCCGCGGCGCGCTCGTGGCGCCGGCAGAGAGGGTGGCGAACGTGCTGAACGTCCCTTCGGCGGCGAGCAACTCGTCCGGCGTGCCGTCCTCGACGATGCGGCCGCCTTCGAGCACGACGACGCGGCCGGCGCGCCGCGCAAGTGCGATCGAGTGCGTGACGACGATCGTCGTGCGTCCTTCCATCAGCCGCTCGAGCGCGCCGACGACCTTCGCCTCGCTCGCGGTGTCGAGCCCGGTCGTCGGCTCGTCGAGGACGAGGATCGGCGGGTCGCGCAGGAGCACGCGCGCGATCCCGAGCCGCTGGCGCTGGCCGCCGGAGAGGCCCGTGCCGCCGCGGGCCGAGCTCGGTGTCGTAGCCGTCCGGCAGCGTGGACACGAACTCGTCGGCCCCGGCCGCGCGTGCGGCCGCGAGGATCTGCTCGCGCGTCGCGTCGGCGCCGTAGGCGATGTTGTCCGCGACGCGTCCCGCTGAAGAGGACGGTGTCCTGCAGCAGGACCCCGACCTGGTCGCGCAGCCAGCGCGAGCGCGCAGTCGCGCGCGTCGCGGCCGTCGATCACGGACGGCGCCCGTGCGCGGGTCGTAGAAGCGCGCGACGAGCGCGGCGAGCGTCGACTTGCCCGCGCCGGACGCGTCCGACGAGCGCGATCCGGCTCCCCGGCTCCACGAGAGCGAGACGTCGTGCAGCACCGCGCGCGCCCGGCGTAGGCGAACGACACGCGTCGAGCTCGACGGCTCCGTCCGCACGCGGCCGGCTGTAGGCGCCCGGGCCGGTCGCGCGAGCGCGTCGTCCGTCGCGAGCAGCTCGGCGATTCGGTCGGCGCGGCGCCGCAGCGCGCGAGACCTTGGCCGACTGCCGCGCGAGCTCGCGCAGCGGCTTGTAGGCTTGCGCGACGCGTAGGTCGCGAACACGACGAGGCTGCCCGCCGTCAGCGCGCCCGAGGTGACGCGGAAGACGCCGAAGACGAGCACGAGCGCCGCGGCGACTGCGCCGAGCACGTCGACGAGCGCCGAGAAGCGCGCCTCCGCGCGCGCGGCGTCGATCCCGATCCGCTGGCGCAGCTCGCTCCGGCGCTCGACGCGGTCGTACTCGTAGCCCTCGGAGCCGAACGCCTTCACGACCTGCATCGCCGAGAGCGCCTCGGTCGCGATCGACGCGATCTCGCCCTCCTCGGCGCGCTGTTGCCGTGCCAGCTCCTTGATCCGGCGGCGGTAGCGGAAGGTGACGAACGCAAGCAGCGGCGTGACCGCGAACGTCGCGAGCGCGAGCAACGGGTCGAGCAGGAAGCTGACCACGGCCATTCCCGCGAGCAGCAGGGCGGCGGAGGCGATCGCTCCGAGGGAGTCGGAGAAGAGCTCGCCGATCGCGTTCACGTCGCCGGTGACGCGCGTGACGAGGTCGCCCTTCGAGCGCGTGTCGTGGAAGCGGAGCGAGAGGCGCTGCAGGTGCGCGTACACCGCGATTCGCAGGTCGTGCACGATCCGCTCTCCGGCGCGGTTCAGCAGCAGGTCGGACACGTAGGAGGCGACGGCCCCCGCGAGCGCGATCGCGACCACGAGCCCGGCGAGCGCGCCGAGCAGGACGAGCTCGGAGGTCGTGAGGCTCGTGGTGCCTTCGCCGAGCAGGCGGTCGATGACGATCTTCAGCGGCCACGGCTGGGCGAGCTCGGCGACGGTCAGGACGACGGTCGAGACGCCGCTCGCCGCGAGCGCGCGCCAGTGCCGGGTCAGGAACGGCGCGAGCAGTCGGGCCGATCGCACCTCTGCGCGGTTCACGAAGCCTCCAGGAGGGCGCGGGGCCCGGGCGCCGCCTCCTGTGCGAGGCCGTTCAGGAGCTCGGCCGCGCGCGCGGCCCCGTTGTGCCCGTCGTGCGGCTCGTGCGCCGGCGTCGCGAGCACGCGGTCGAGCGCGGCGCGCATCCTCTCCGGATCGAGGTCGTCGGGGTGGATCACCTCGGCGCGTCCCGAGCGGCGCAGCGCTCTCGGCGCGCAGCGCCTGCTCGCTGCTGGGGCGCACGCGCGGCACGATCACCGCCGGGCGGCCGGTGCGCATCAGCTCGGAGACGGTGTTGTAGCCGGCCATCGCGACGACGGCGCGCGCGCCGCCGATCGCGGACTCGAGCGCTGGGTGGAAGGTCTTGAGCTCCACGTCGAGCCCACGCGCTCGTGCGTGGAGGTCGCGTACGTCGTCCTCGGGCATCAGCGGACCGGTGACGACGAGCGCGGGCAAGGGCAGCGGCTTCGCGCGCACCGCGTCGAGGAAGGTGGCGAGCACGCGCGCGCCGTCCGCGCCGCCGCCCGCCGTCACGAGCACGTAGTCGCCTGCCATCCCGGGTGGGGCGTCCGTTGCCGGCGCGGCGACGTACCCGACGTGGTGCACGGGCAGCGCCGGCTCCCAGTCGAGGCAGGAGAGCGCATCGCTTCGGGTCCCGTTCGGGCCGTAGACGAGAACCGCGTCGTAGAGGCGCTCGAACGTCCGGCGTACCTCCGGCCTGTTCCACTCGCGGCGGACTCGCGCCGGCCGGTCCTCGATGTCGCGCAGGCCGAGCACGAGCTTCGTCCCAGCCTCGTGCAGCCACTCGAGCGCAGGCACGAGCTCGTCGCCGAGCCCGAGGGGCGTCTTGTCCACGATCGCGACGCTGGGTGCGAGCGACTCTGCCGCCGCGAGCGCGAGTTGGGAGCGCATCTCACGCACGTCCGGCAGGTCGATCCCGAGCCGTCCGGCGCGCTGCAGCCCCGAGCTGTCGCGCGCGACCATCGGCAGCTTGACGGTGTCGACGCGCTGCGGCACCGGGTGGGCGATCTCGACCGGCGAGCCGGTGACGATCAGCGCGCTCGCCTCGGGGTCGCGCTCGGTGACGGCCGAGGCGAGCGCGAGCGCGCGCTTCAGGTGGCCGAGGCCGACGCACTCGTTCGTGAAGAACAGGTAGGTCGCCGGTATCAAGCCGCGCCCCTCAGCCGGCCGGCGCCCACGGCGAGAGGACCGTCGCGGGCTGCCGCAGGATGGGATCGCCGGCACGACGACACCATCGCGCCACCGGCGTGTAACCACAATGAGACATTGATCCTAAGACCCGCCGCATGCCCATCGCTTGCATGGAGAACGGTGTTTCCGTCGCCTGCACTTCGGGGATGCAACAGACGACGCGGCCGTCCGGGCGCGGCCCCTGCGCCGGTCGCTCCCGGTTGCTACTGCTTCGCCGGTAGCGAGCGCGCGTACCCGACGCCGCGGTCGACCCACGTCTTCAGGTCGCCGTCACCGCGCACATCGTCCGACGTGATGCGCAGCCAGCCGCGCATCTCGCGTCCGCGCATCTCCATCGGTCGCGCCGAGGTCTTCTGGACGAGCGCGTCCGACTCGTCGGGGTCGACACGCACGAGCAGCCCGCCCTGCCCGCTCGCGGCGACCGCCATGTTGCCGCCGACGAGGAACGCGAGCCCGCCGAACATCTTCTTCTCGGTGAGCCCCGCCTCGCCCCCCACGAGGCCGCGGATCCGCTCTGCCAGCTCTTCGTCGTACGCCATCGCACTCCGATCCTACGGTTACGACCGCGCGGATCACGGGCACAATGGAGGGATCATGCTCGCAAAGCTCGCAGCACTCTCCGTGGTCGTGCTCGGCGCGACCACGGCAACCGTTCAGCCGGCTCCGGCGGCCTCCCCGTCCCCTGTGCTCGTCACGTTCGAGCAGACGGGCGGCTTCGCCGCCATCGAGCGCGGGCTCACGGTGCGGCGCTCCGGCGCGCTCGTCTCGGACGGGCTGCCGTTGAAGGCGAAGCAGCTCTCGGCCGCGCGCATGGCGCGGCTACGCATGCTGCTCACCGACGCGCATTTCGCGACGCTCAAGCACCGCTACGAGCCCGCCGAGCCGATCGCGGACGGGTTCGTCTACCGCATCTCCTACGGCGGCAGGCGCGTCGAGATCGGCGAGGACGCGAAGCTCCCGGAGCGTCTCGCCGGCCTCTTCGCCTTCCTCCGCTCGCTCACGCACTGAGGTTCCGAAAGGTGTCAGACACCGACACCAACGACGCGCAGACCACCGACGCCACTGACGGTGCCTGACACCGGTTCGGCGCGCCGTTGACAGACCGAAGAGGTGTCAGACACCGCACGCTGCCGGCGAGCTTCGGGGCGGCTTGGGGCGGTGTCTGACACCGGCCCTGTCCGTTCGGCCCGCCCGCACCGACCCAAGGACTCCGCGTGGCGGCGGCACAATTCGTTCACGCTTTCGTGGCGCCTTCGTGCGCGTGTCTGACACCTCGACAGACACCTCGACAGCGGGGCCCGGCTTGCTGTTCGCCGGGTCGCACGTCGGGTTGTCCTTGCTCTTCGTCGCGTCGCACGCGAGGAGCTCGAACCGGCGCCGCGCCGTGAACCGGTTCTGGCCCGGGCTCAGGAAGGCGCTGACGTTGACGGCCTTGAACGACTGCCGTCCGCCGCCGAGCGTGACGAGCCGCGCGCGGTCTTCTACGAAATGAGCCGCCGTTCGAGCAGGGAAGAAGTACTGTTGAAGGCGCCGCGACATGACTGCTCCGACGCTGCAGCTGCTCGAGTGGATCGCCGAGGGGAGGCGTTCCTACCGCGAGACGATCGACGTGTGGCACAGCCACTGCCCGCGCCTGACCGTCTGGGAGGACGCGCTGCATGACGGCCTCGTCTCGGTGCAGCGCGGTTCCGTCGTGCTGACGGAGCGCGGGCACCGCGCTCTGATTCGCACGCGACGAGCTCAGCTAGTTCATTGCTGCGGGATCGTCAGACGCTCGTTCGCGCCCGTCACCGTCAGCCCGGGCTTCGGCCCGCCGCCGATCGCGATCACATCGCGGCCGAAGGCGACGACGCCGAGCCCGTGCCGCGGCGTCGGCAAGTCGGGCAGCCTCCGCCAGGCGCGCGTCGCGACGTCGAAGCCGTAGACGGCGCCGCTCGTCCCTTCGAGCGCCTCGCTGCCGACGGAGACGATCAGGCCGGCCACGCTCGCTGCGCCGGTCCCGCCGCGCGCCTCGGGCACCGGGCGCTCGCGCCGCCAGCGCGTCTCCCCCGGCGCCCACGACTCGACGGTCGCGACGTTCGTGTCCGCGCCCGCGCGGCGGCCGGCGATCGCGTAGATCCGCCCTCGGGCGGCCGCCGCGGCGAGATGTTGCCGCGGTGTCGGCCCGGCGAGCAGCGACCAGCGGTTGCGCTGCAGGTCGAACATCAGCATCGACCGTGCGAGGCCTCCGTCGGTGACGCCCCCGACGACGTACAGCTTCCCGTTCAGCGCGACGGCGGCGGCCGCCGCGCGCGTGCGCGGCATGGGCGCGAGCAGCTGCCACGAAGCGCCTTCGAGCCGGACCGCGGTCCGTGACGGCGTGCCGGGGCCGGTGTAACCGCCGACGACGACGGCACGTCCCTTCAACGTCGCGGCGGACGCGTGGTTGACGGCCGCCGGCAGGTCGGGGCCGGCGCGCCACGCGCTCCGGCCCGGGTCGAAGAGGTCGACGCGCGCGCTGCTCGATCCGTCGGCGACGTAACCGCCCGCGACGACCACGCTGTCACCCGAGACGGCGGCGGCGACCTCGGTGCGCGCGACCGGCAGTTGCGGTCCCGACTGCCAGCCGCCCGCGGCCGCGGCGACCGCGGCGGCGAGTGCGAGCACGAGCTTCATTCCCCCCACCAACTGTATGCGGTCGCCGTGGTCAGCGGAACACGGTGAGCGGCAGCAGCGCGCTGACGACGTACTGGCCCGCGTCGACGATCTCCGAGATGCGCAGGTCGACGCAGAGACTCGCGAGCACGTACGCATCCTCTTCCGACAAGCCGGTGCGGTCGGTGATGTACGCGATCATCGCGCGCACCGCCTCCTGCGCGCCCGCGTAGAGATCCGCGCCGACGCCCGTTGTCCCGTACCACGCACCGCTGTTCGCGGCCGGTGCGAGCGGGCCGCTCGTCAGGTACTGCGGCGCCGGGATGCTCCGCCCCTGCTCGAGCGTGAAGCGCAGCGTCGCGCCGATCGGCGTCTCGATCCCGGTGACGCAGACCTCGCCGTCTCCCTGCGCGGCGTGCGCGTCGCCGCACGAGAAGAGCGCTCCCTCCACCTGCACCGGCAGGTAGAGCGTCGTGCCCTGCACGAGCTGGCGCGTGTCCATGTTGCCGCCGAAGGTGCCGGGCGGCATTATCGCTTGCGCCTTCGCGCCGCCCGGACAGACGCCCATCGTGCCGAAGAACGGCTCGATCGGGATCGCGACGTCCTCGCGTAGATAGGCGTGCTTGCCGTTCGTGAGGTCGAACACGCGGAGGTAGGCGGACGCGAAGTCGTCCGGCAAGAGGCCCAGCCCGGGGATGATCGCCGTCCAGCCCCAGTCCTTCGTACGGAGCTCGAGGATCTCGACCGCGAGCGTGTCGCCCGGCTTCGCGCCATCGAGGGCGATCGGCCCGGCGAGCGGGTAGACGCGGTCCCAATCGAGCGACTCGATGTCCTTCGAGGTCGAGCTCGGGCCCGAGCTGGTTGTCGCTCACATCGCGCGAATCGAGTGTGACGGTGTCGCCGCTCTGCACCGTCAGGACTGGCTCGTTGTCCATGTCCCAGGTGAAGTGCACGCGGTCGGCGGGGAACTGGTGGTCGGCCATCGCCGCTCCTTTCGGCTACTGCGCCGATCTTCGCACGGAAACGAATCACCAATGTGAGCCGGGTGCATTTCGGGCTGCCGCGGCGCGGGTCGTGCGACGGTTCGTCTCGTGGGAAGCCGCGTCTACCGGCTCGTCGTCGAGGGTGAGCTCAGCGACCGCACCGCCCAGGCCTTCGACGGCATGTCGCTGACGCGGGACGCGGGCACGACGGCGCTCGTCGGCCCGGTCAGCGACCAGGCGCACCTGCAGCGACTGTTCCAGCGCCTCGCCGACCTGGGCCTCACGCTCGTGAGCGCAAACGCGCTCGACGAGCAGCAGGAGGACGGAAAGCAAGGTGCATCCCATTTGAGCGACGGCACGCGAACCACCTCGAGCCAATGACGGCCACACCCGCAACCGCGCCTGCCCGGGCAACCGGTGCGACGATCGTTCTTTTCACGCTGGCCGCCGGGCAGTTCCTGATGACGCTCGACAGCTCGGTGATGAACGTGTCGATCGCGACCGTCGCGAAGGACGTCGGCACGACGGTGACCGGCATCCAGGGCGCGATCACCGCCTACACGCTCGTGATGGCCGCGCTGATGATCACCGGCGCGAAGATCGGCGCGATCATCGGCCGCAAGCGCGCGTTCGCGATCGGCTGCGTGATCTACGGGTGCGGCTCGCTCACGACGTCGCTCGCGCAGAGCCTGCCGGTGCTGCTCTTCGGCTGGTCGTTTCTCGAGGGCGTGGGAGCAGCATTGATCCTGCCGGCGATCGTCGCGCTCGTCGCTTCCAACTTCGCCGCGGAGCGCAGGCCGGCGGCGTACGGGCTCGTCGCCGCGGCGGGGGCGATCGCGGTCGCGGTAGGCCCGCTGATCGGCGGCTTCTGCACCACGTACTTCTCCTGGCGTTGGGTCTTCGCCGGCGAGGTCGTGCTCGTGCTCGCGATCTTGCTGCTGACGCGCCGTATGGCCGACGCGCCGGCCGAGACGCGCCCGAAGCTCGACGTCGTCGGCGCCGTGCTCTCCGCCGCCGGCCTCGGGCTGCTCGTGTTCGGGGTGCTGCGGACGAGCGAGTGGGGCTGGATCCACCCGAAGCCCGACGGGCCGTCGTGGGCCGGCCTGTCGCCCTCGATGTGGCTCGGCCTCTCCGGGCTGTTCGTGATCTGGCTGTTCTTCCGCTGGGAGGCCTACCACGAGGGGCGCGGCGAGGAGCCGCTCGTGCGTCCCGCGATGCTGCGCAACCGGCGGTTGACCGGCGGTCTGACGATGTTCTTCTTCCAGTACCTCGTGCAGGCCGGGCTGTTCTTCGTCGTGCCGCTGTACCTCTCCGTCTGCCTCGGCCTGTCGGCGCTCGCGACCGGCGTGCGGCTCCTGCCGCTCTCGGTGACGCTGCTCGCCGCTGCCGTGGGCGTGCCGCGACTGTTCGCGAGCGCCTCGCCGCGCCTCGTTGTCCGCATCGGGCTGCTCGCGCTCTTCGCGGGGACGCTCGTCCTGCTCGGCGCGCTCGATGCCGACGCCGGGCCGGAGATCGTCTTCGTCCCGATGCTCCTGATCGGGCTCGGGATCGGCGCACTCGCATCGCAGCTCGGCGCGGTCACCGTCTCGGCGGTCCCGGACGAGGACGCCCCCGAGGTGGGAGGCGTCCAGAACACGATGACCAACCTCGGCGCGTCGCTCGGCACGGCGCTCGCAGGCTCGGTGATGATCGCCGCCGTCGCGACGTCGTTCCTGGCGAACATCCAGCAGAGCGACGCGATCCCGTCTCGCGTCAAGTCCGAGGCGCAGGTCCAGCTCGCCGGCGGCGTGCCGTTCGTGTCCGACGCCGATCTCGAGGCGGCGCTCGACGACGCGCACGTCAGCAACCGTGCGACCGACGCTGCACTCGACGGCTACCGCGACGCGCGCATCGACGGGCTCCGCTCCGCGCTCGCGATCCTCGCGCTGCTGTCGATCACCGCGCTCTTCCTCGCACAGACGATCCCGACGACTCCGCCCGGCAAGCCGAGCAGCGGATGAGCACGTCGCATACCGCCGCCGAGGCGCCGAGTGAGTGACTAGAGACGCCTACGCGCTCGGGTACGTGGCCATGTACACCATCGCGATCACGAGCAGCACGCCCGACACGACGAGGAGGCCGAGGCGAACGCCGAGCACGTCGAACCGCTGGGCGAGCGCGGTGAGGAAGAGCACGGTCGCGAGCAGCACGGTGTTGCGCAGGTAGCGCTCGCCGTTGTCACGTGCCTCGGTGCCGTGCTCGAACGCCCTCTGCGCGGTCTCCTCGTGCTGCGCTGCGAGCGCGAGTTGGGCATTGTGGTACTCGCGCATGCGGGTTGGCCCCGCGGGCGCCCGCGGATTCGTGAACGGCTCGGTCGCGAGCCACGCCCTGTAGGCGGGCCGGAACTCGGGCCTGAAGCGCCGCTGGAACTGACGTTGCGCCTCGAGGTTGCCGGCCGTCTTCGCCTGGAGCCAGAACGAGAACGTGCTCGTGTCGTACAGCAGTTGCTGCCCACCTAGCGTCGACGCACGGTTCGCCGAGCGCGCGCTCCTTGTTGGAGACGCCGTAGAGCTGCGACTGGTGGCCGTCCCAGCGCGCCGCCTGGTAGCCGCTCCACGCGGTCGCGACCGCGACCACGGCGAGCACCACTGCCTCGGCGATCTCGACGCCGGTGCGACGGCTCGGGCCGTGGCCGTGACCGTGGCCGACGGTGTGCGCGACCTCGGACGTCGAGAGCACCTCGGGCATCGCTACCGCCTCGCGAAGCGGTAGCCCTGCCCGCGCACCGTCTCGATCCGCTCCGCGTTGCCCGACGCCGTTCTCGATCTTGGCGCGCAGCTTCGACACGTGCACCTCGCACGTCCGGCCGCTCGCCGCGCACGTCCCGTCGCGCAGCTCCTCCATGAGCCGCTGCCGAGACACGGTCTCGCCCGGCTGGTCCGTCAGCAGCACGAGCAGCCTGAGCTCGGAGCGGGTCAGATGGACGGCCCGGCCGTCGACGAAGACGCGTCCGCGATCGAGGTCGAGCCGCAGGTCGCCCGCGATCCTGATCGACGGACGGGCGCCCGTCGTCGGGTCGGGCACCGCGCGGGCGATGCCTTCGATCGCCGCGAGCTCACCGCGCTCGTCGTAGACCGAGGTGTCACGCTGCTCGACCCACACGCTGCGACCGTCCTTGCTCAGCCAGCGCAGCACGATCGGGCTCGCGGTCGCGCCGCTCGACAGGACGTCGTCGATCAGCGGACGGTCGTCGGGGTGCACGAGGCGGCGGACGAGGTCGGGGTGCGCGTAGTGCTCCTCGGGCGTATAGCCCGTGAGGCGCGTCACACCGCGGCTCACGAAGTCGAAACCTTCCGGCGGAGCGCACGCGGTAGCGGAAGACGACATCCGACGCGCGGTCGATCAGCGCGCGCAGATCGCGGGGTCTAAATGGTGAACGATCTGCAGCGCGAATCGCCGGGTGCATCAAAACGGGCATTGTCCGCAGTTCGCCCGCGCCGCTCATCGTCCAGACCGGGTGATCCCCGGTCACCCACCCCGCGACGACTGTCGTGGGCAACCTCAGTGTTCCGAGAGGAACGCATCGAGGTTTCTCCGACACATGACAGCTTCTTACGCGATCACCGATCTCCCGCTGGAGTGGCGGCTTCGCCCTCCGGCGCCGCGGCCTGGCACGGTCCCGCGCACGGCGCTCCTCAACCGGCTCCGGGTGGCGCCGGGACCGCCCGTCGTGGTCGTCACCGCGCCGCCCGGGTACGGCAAGACGACACTGCTCGCCGACTGGGCACGGCGCGACGAGCGCGCGTTCGCGTGGCTGACACGTCGACGCGACCGACGACGATCCACGCGCGCTTCTCGGCTCGCTCGACGGCTGCCGTCGAACGGGTGCACACGTGCGACGCGTCCGTCGTCGCCGCGCTCGCGGCGCGGCGGTTCGACGCGCAGGCGGTGCTCGCGCGCATCTCGCACTGGCTGGACGCGGAGGACGCGCCGACCGTGATCGTGCTCGACGACGTCCATCGGATCTCGAGTGCGCGCTCGGTCGACGTGCTGCGCAAGCTCGTCACGGCGCTGCCGCCCGGAACGCAGCTCGTCGTCGCCGGTCGCTCCGAGCCGCCCCTGCCGCTCGCACGTCTGCGCGCCGAAGGACGGCTGGCGGAGATCGGCGCCGCCGACCTCCGTCTCACGTCGCGCGAGGCGGGCGCGCTTCTGCGCGCCGTGGGGCTCGAGCTCGCCGGCGACGAGGTGCGACGGCTCGAGGAGTCCACGGAAGGCTGGCCGGCGGGCCTGTACCTCGCTGCGCTCGCGCTGCGTGGTGGTGGCGGCGGAGGCGGCACGGGCCCGGCGAAGGTGGGCGGCGCCGACCGCTTCCTCACCGACTACTTCCGGCTCGAGGCCCTGGCCTCGCTGCCGGCGGCGCAGGTCGAGTTCCTGTTGCGGGCGTGCGTGCTCGAGGAGATGTCGGGCCCCGTCTGCGACGCCGTCCTCGCAGCGTTCCGGGTCGGCGCGCGCGCTCGAGTCGCTCGAGCGCTCGAACCTGTTCGTGATCCCGCTCGACCGGGAGCGCCGCGTCTATCGCTTCCACCGCCTCTTCCGGGAGATGCTCGAGGCCGAGCTTTCGCGCAGCGAGCCCGCCGCCGTCGTGAGCCTGAACGAGCGCGCGGCCGACTGGGCCGAGCGGCACGGCGACGTGCAGGCGGCGATCGGCCACGCGCACGCAGCGGGTGATCTCGAGCGCGTCCGGCGCCTCGTCGAGTCGTCCGCGCTGCCGTCACTGGAGGGCGGCGAGCTCGAAGCGGTCTCCGGCCGGCTCGCAGGGCTCGACGAGGCCGCCGCCGTCGACCGTCCGGCGATCGCATACCTGTCGGCGTTCACGAACGCGCTCCTCGGCCGTGCGGACGCCGCCGACCACTGGGCGCGCGTCGCCGAGCGTGGCGAGCACGCCGTCGCGATGCCGGACGGGAGCTCGAGCACCGAGCCGTGGGCGGCGCTGCTGCGCGCCGTCCTCGGACGCGACGGCGCGGAGCGCATGCGCGACGACGCGGAGCTGGCGGTCGCAACGCTCGCTCCGGACAGCATGCTGCGGCCGTCGGCGCTCGTTCACGCCGGGCTGGCGCAGCTGTTGCTCGATGCGCAGGACGAGGCCGACACGAGATTCGAGGACGCGGCCGAGGCAGGAGAGGCGAGCGGCGCCGCGGTCTCCGCGGCGCTCGCGCTCGCCGAGCGCTCGCTGCTCGCTGCCGCGCGCGCCGACTGGGATACCGCCGAGCATCATGCGCTGGCCGCGCGCGAGACGGTGAGCGCGAACAGGCTCGAGGGCTACGCGACGAGCGCGCTGCCGTTTGCGGTCAGCGCGCGCTCTGCGCTGCGGCACGGCCACTGGGTGCGGGCGCGGGACGACGGCGAGCGGGCCGCCCGCGTGCTTCCCCGCCTGACCTACGCGATGCCGGCGCTCGCCGTACAGGCGCGTCTCGAGCTCGCGCGCGTGCGGCTCGCGCTGGCCGATGAAAGCGGCGCGGCGGCGCTGCTCGACGAAGCCGACGCCGTTCGCGCGCGGCGGCCGGGGCTCGGTGCGCTCGAGGCCGAGGCCGTCGAGCTTCGCCGCGCGGTGGCCGAGGCCGGCGGCCCCGAGGGCTGGGCCTCGACGCTCACCGGCGCGGAGTTGCGGCTCCTGCCGCACCTGACCACCTGCCTCTCCTTCCGCGAGATCGCCGAGCGGCTCTACGTCTCGCGCAACACGGTCAAGACGCAGGCGATATCGGTCTACCGCAAGCTCGGCGTCTCCTCGCGCAGCGAGGCGATCGCACGGGCGACCGAGCTCGGCCTCGTGGCAGGCCTGACGGTGCCCCTGACCGACTTCGGCGGATCGTCCCGATCGGATGACGGCGCGCCCCGGGCCGCGCTCTAGGTTCGGACGGAGACATGGCCCGGAAGCAGGTCCTGATTCTCGGTGGCGGCTTTGCCGGCCTCGGTGCCGCGCGCAAGCTGAAGAAAGCCGACGTCGACGTCGTGCTCGTCGACGCGCGCGACTACCACTCGTTCCAGCCGATGCTGTATCAGCTCGCGACGGGTCTGGTCGACACGGCGGTCGTGGCGCACTCGCTGCGCGATCTCTTCGACGACCAGCCGAACGTCGCGGTCCACCAGGCGCGCGCGACCGCGATCGACCTCGACGGGCAGACGGCGGAGTTCGAGGACATGGACCCGGTGCGCTTCGACTACCTCGTGCTCGCGCTCGGCGCGGTGGTCGAGTTCTTCGGCGTCGACGGCGCGGACCGCCACGCGTTCCCGCTCTACACGATCGAGGACGCAGTCCGGCTCAGGAATCACCTGATGAGCTCGTGGGAGAGCGCCGACACACACGCGGCCCTCATCGAGGACGGCGCGCTCAACGTCGTGGTCGTCGGCGGCGGCCCGACCGGGATCGAGACGGCGGGCGCGGTCGCCGAGCTCTACCACGGCGACTTCACGGACGACTTCCGCGGGATCGACATCGGCAATGCACGCATCGTCCTCGTCGAGGCCGGGCCGGAGCTCTTCCCGATGTTCGAGAGCGACATCCGCACCTACGCGCAGAAGGCGCTCGAGGACCGCGGCGTCGAGGTGATGCTCGGCGAGATCGTCGAGAAGGTCGAGCCGACCCGCGTCACGCTCAAGTCGGGGAAGGTGCTCCCGGCGCACACGCTCGTCTGGGGTGCGGGCCTCCGCGCGAACCCGATCGTCGAGTCGCTCGGCATCGAGCTGCAGAGGGGCAAGCGCATCGCCGTCGGGCCGGAGCTCGCGCTCGAAGACCACCCGAACGTGTTCGTGGTGGGCGACGTCGCGTGGATCACGGACACGAAGACCGACCAGGTGCTGCCGCAGCTCGGCTCCGTCGCGTTGCAGGCGGGCGAGCGCGCGGGCGAGAACATCGCACGGCTCGTCGACGGCAAGGACCCGAGCCGTTCGCCTATCACGACAAGGGCACGATGGCCGCGATCGGACGCGGCTCCGCGGTCGTGCAACTGCACGGCGGACGGACGATCAAGGGCAAGGCGGCCTGGCTCGCCTGGGGCGCCGTGCACCTGACGCTGCTCTCCGCCGGCGAGGATCGCGCCAAGGCAATGATCGACTGGACGTGGACGGGCTTCACGCACGACCGTTCGGGACGGATTCACGTCGAGACAGGCGCAGACCGGGACTCGCCGTGAGCCCGCAACTCTCACCTCAAAGGAGCGACGGATGACGACAACGACCACGCCGGTCCCGGCGACCGGCGCGACCCGCAGCACCGAGCCGGCCGACGTCCTCGTCGTGTTCGGTATCACCGGCGATCTCGCAAAGGTGATGACGTTCCACTCGCTCTACCGGCTCGACCAACGCGGCCTGCTCGACATCCCGATCGTCGGCGTTGCAGTCGACGACTGGTCCGTCGACCGGCTACGCGAGCGCGCGCGCACGTCGATCGAAGGCACCGGCGAGACGATCGACGAGCGCGTGTTCGACCGCTTCGCGAGCCGCCTCTCCTACGTCCCCGGCGACTTCTCCGACCCCGCGACGTACGAGCGCGTCGCCGACGCGATCGACGGCGCGAAGAGCCCCGTCTTCTATCTCGAGATCCCGCCGTTCCTCTTCGGCACGGTGGTCAAGGGGCTCGCCGAGGCCGGTCTGACGAAGACCGGCCGCGTCGTCGTCGAGAAGCCGTTCGGTCACGACACCGAGTCGGCCCGCGCGCTCGCCTACGAGCTGCACCAGTACATCGACGAGTCGCAGCTCTACCGCATCGACCATTACCTCGGGAAGATGGGGCTCGACGAGATCCTCCACCTCCGCTTCTCGAACGCGATGCTGGAGCCGGTCTGGAACCGCAACTACATCTCGTCGGTCCAGATCACGATGGCCGAGAGCTTCGGCGTCGAAGACCGCGGCCACTTCTACGACCCGGTCGGCGCGCTGCGCGACGTCGTCGTCAACCACCTGATGCAGGTCGTCGCGGTCGCGGCGATGGATCCGCCGTCGCGCGGCGACCCGAAGACGATCAAGGACGCCCAGGTCGCGCTCTTCCACGCCGTCGCGGAGGCCGATCCAGCGAGCTACGTGCGCGGCCAGTACGAGGGCTACCGCACGATCGACGGCGTCGCGGACGACTCGACCACCGAGACGTATGCGGCGCTGCGGCTCGAGATCGAGAACTGGCGCTGGTCGGGCGTGCCGTTCTTCATCCGCACCGGGAAGAAGCTCGCCGCGACGCAGACCGAGCTGCGGCTCGTCTTCAAGCACCCGCCGAAGCTCGGCTTCAATCCCGAGCCACCGAGCCCGAGGCCAACCAGCTCGTCGTCAAGCTCGATCCGTCGACCGGGATCAGGCTGATCGTCGACGCGCGCCGCGCGGACATCCAGCGGGTCGGTCGGATCGAGCTCGACATGGAGTTCGCCGACGAGGGCGGCGAGGGCGCGACGCCCTACGAGGTGCTGCTGCACGCCGCGATGGTCGGCGACAGCACGCGCTTCACGCGACAGGACGGCGTCGATGAGCAGTGGCGCGTCATGCAGCCGCTGCTCGACGCGCCGCCGCCGGTGCACGCGTACAAGCCCGGCAGCTGGGGGCCGGAGGCTGCCGAGCAAACTCGTCGCGGGCTCCGGGTCATGGCATACGCCCTGGCTCGCGTCATGACGGCCGTTACCGAGAAGACGACACCGGCGCCACAGAGCGCCGCGGCGCCGTCGCCGTTCCCGCCGATCGCGGAGTACGCGTTCATCTCGAACTGCCACACCGGTGCGCTGATCGCGCCGGACGGCGCCGTCGACTGGCTGTGCGTGCCGAGCTTCGACTCGCCGAGCGCGTTCGGCAGCCTGCTCGACCGCCAGGCCGGGTCGTTCAGGCTCGGGCCGTTCGGGATCAGCCATCCGACGGCGCGCGTCTACGAGCCCGGGACGAACGTGCTCGTCTCGACGTGGAAGACGCCGTCGGGCTGGATCGTCGTCCGAGACGCGCTCACGATGGGCCCGACGAGCGGGACCGACACGATCACGCCGCACACGCGCCCGCCCGCCGACGACGACGCCGAGCACCTGCTCGTGCGCACGGTCGAGTGCCTGGAGGGGGAGGTGGAGGTCGAGCTCGTCTGCGAGCCGGTCTTCGACTACGGGCGGGCGCCCGCGACGTGGCAGCTCGACGCCGACGGTCACAGCGCCGACGCGACCGGAGCCGGGCAGACGATCCGGCTCGTCTCCGATATCGCGCTCGGCATCGAGGGCGAGCGCGTTCGCGGCCGGCACGTCCTCAAGGCCGGCGGCCGCGCGTTCTGCGCGCTCTCCTGGGCCGCGGGGCTCGACGCGCCCGCACGACGTGGACGACGCGGCCGCGCGCATCGACGCGACCGTGCGCTTCTGGCGCGCGTGGCTCGGACGCGCGCGCATCCCCGACCACCGCTGGCGGGACCCGATCCAGCGCTCCGCGCTCGCGATCAAGGGCCTGACGTACATGCCGACCGGCGCCACCGTCGCCGCGCTCACGACGTCGCTGCCCGAGACGCCCGGCGGCGAGCGCAACTGGGACTACCGCTACACGTGGATGCGCGACTCGACGTTCACGCTGCAGGCGCTGCACTTCCTGCAGCTCGACTGGGAGGCCGACGAGTTCATGCAGTTCGTCGCCGACGTCGAGCCGACGGCGGACGGGTCGCTGCAGATCATGTACGGCATCGACGGCCGCCGCGACCTGACCGAGTCGACGCGAGACGACCTCTCGGGCTATGCCGGAGCGCGGCCGGTGCGCATCGGAAACGGCGCGTTCGACCAGCGCCAGAACGACGTGTTCGGCGCGGTGCTCGACTCGATCCTCCTGCACACCAGGCACGCCCAGCGGCTGCCGCGTCGGCTGTGGCCGATCGTGCAGACTCAGGCCGAGTGCGCGATCGGCGTCTGGAAGCAGCCGGACCAGGGCATCTGGGAGGCGCGCGGCAAGCCGCAGCAGTACGTGTCGTCGAAGCTGATGTGCTGGGTCGCGCTCGACCGCGCGGCGTCGATCGCCGAGATTCGCGGCGATCCCGAGCAGACGACCGCGTGGCGTGCCGTCGCCGAGGAGATCAAGGCGGACGTGCTCGCGCACGGCGTGAAGGACAACGTGCTCCGCCAGCACTACGACACGACGTCTCTCGACGCATCGACACTGCTCGCGGCGGGGTTCGGCTTCCTGCCGCCGGACGACGAGCGACTGCGCGCGAGCGTGCTCGCGATTCGCGACGACCTGACGGAGGACGGGTTCGTCCTCCGCTACCGCACGGACGAGACCGACGACGGATTGAGCGGAAAGGAGGGCACGTTCCTCATCTGCTCGTTCTGGCTCGCCTCCGCCCTCGCCGTCGATCGGCGAGCTGCAGCAGGCGCGCGACATGATGGAGCGCCTCCTCCGCGTCTCCTCGCCGCTCGGTCTCTACGCGGAGGAGTTCGACGCGTCGACCGGCCGCCACCTCGGCAACTTCCCGCAGGCGTTCTCGCATCTCGCGCTGATCGAGGCGGCGGCGCGAATCATCATCTCGGAGCGAATGGGGGAGTACTGATGGACGACTACGACGTGATCATCGTCGGAAGCGGCGCGGGCGGCGGCACGCTCGCACGGCACCTGGCCCCGTCCGGGAAGCGGATCCTTCTGCTGGAGCGCGGTGACTGGCTGCCGCGTGAGCCGGCGAACTGGCTCGCGCAGGACGTGTTCGTGGAGAACAAGTACATCTCGCCCGACACGTGGTACGACGGCGACGGCAAGGCGTTCCAGCCGCAGGTGCATTACTTCGTCGGCGGCGCGACCAAGCTCTACGGGGCGGCGCTCTACCGGCTGCGTCCTGGGGACTTCGGAGAGCTGCGCCATCACGACGGTATCTCGCCTGCGTGGCCGATCTCCTACGACGAGCTGGAGCCGTATTACTCGCTGGCCGAGCAGCTGTACGAGGTGCACGGCGCCCGCGGCGAGGATCCGACCGAGGGCCCGGCGAGCGCTCCTTATCCGTTTCCGGCCGTGTCGCACGAGCCGCGCATCCAGCAGCTCCACGATGATCTCGAGGCGGCTGGTTACCAGCCGTTCCATGCTCCGTGCGGTGTGCGGTTGAACGAGGCGAACATGCCTTATAGCGCTTGTGTGCGGTGCGCGAACTGCGATGGGTTCGTGTGCGCGGTGCACGGCAAGTCGGATGCCGAGGTGCTCGGTGTGCGGCCGGCGCTCGAGCATCCGAACGTGACGCTGGTGACGAACGCGCATGTGACACGGCTCGGCACCGACGGTGGCGGACGGAGGGTGACCGAGGTGTTGTTCGAGCACGGCGCGTCGACGGAGAGCGTCACCGCCGACATCGTCGTGCTTGCCTGTGGGGCTGCGAACACGGCCAAGCTGCTCCTGCTCTCGCACAACGAGAAGCATCCGGACGGGCTCGCGAACGGCTCCGACCAGGTCGGGCGCAACTACATGTTCCACAACAGCGCCGCCGTGCTCGCGCTCTCGAAGGACGAGAACCCGACGGTGTTCCAGAAGACGCTCGGGCTGAACGACTTCTACTTCGGCTCGAAGGAGCACGATTACCCGCTCGGCAACATGCAGATGGTCGGCAAGTCGCAGGCGCCGATGTTCCGCGGTGAGAAGCCGACGGAGACGAAGCTCGCACCGCACTGGACGCTCGAGCGCATCGCGAACCACGCGATCGACTTCTGGCTCTCGACCGAGGACCTGCCGCGGCCGGAGAACCGCGTCAGCGTCGACCGCGACGGCAAGGTCACCCTTGCGTACACGCCGACGAACGAGGTTCCGAAGCGGCAGCTGTACGACCAGCTCAAGTCGATGCTCGGAAAGCTGCACATGGAGGAGGACCACCTCTTCCACCGCTTCGCCTACATGAAGACAGACATCCCGGTGGCGGGCGTCGCGCACCAGGCAGGGACGTGCCGCTTCGGCTCCGACCCGGCCTCGTCGGTGCTGAACGAGGACTGCCGCGCGCACGAGCTCGACAACCTGTACGTCGTCGACACGAGCATCTTCCCGAGCATCGGGGCGGTGAACCCGGCGCTGACCGCGATGGCGAACTCGCTGCGCGTCGGCGACCACCTGCTCGAGCGGCTCGAGGCGTCGGTGACGACTGCCGTGGGAGGCGGGCGCACGGCGTCGTGAGCGAGCGCCCGGCCGCCGCGCCTGAGCGTGCCGGGCTCGTCCTCGGCTCGCTGATCCTCGTCGCCGGCGTCGCGAACCTGAATCTCTCGGTCGCGAACGTCGCGCTGCCGTCGATCGGCGACGCGTTCGACTCGTCGCAGACGACGCTCGACCTGATCGCGGTCGGGTACTCCCTCGGGCTCGCCGCGTCGGTGCTCTACCTGGGCGCGCTCGGCGACCGCTACGGGCGCAAGCTGATGCTCCTGCTCGGGATGGCGCTGTCGATTCCGGCGTGCCTGCTCGCGGCGTGGGCGCCGACGGACATCGTGCTCTTCGGCGCGCGGCTGCTCGGCGGGCTCTCGGCGGGCATGGCGTACCCGACGACGCTCGCGCTGATCGCCGCGCTTGGTCCGGGCCTGGGCGTACGAAGTCGATCGCGCTCTGGTCGGCGCTCGGCGGCGGCATCGCGTCCCTCGGCCCGCTGGTCGCGGGCGCGCTGCTCGAGCACTTCTGGTGGGGCTCCGTCTTCCTCGTCACGCTGCCGCTGGCCGTGCTCGGCTTCCTGCTCGCGCTCCTGTTCGTGCCCGCGCACGTGAACGAGACCGACGAGGCGGTCGACAACCTCGGGGGCGTGCTCTCGGTCGTGCTGGTCGCGGCGCTGATCCTCTCGATCAACTTCGCGCCGGTGCCGAACAAGGGAGCCCTCGCGCTGGGGCTCGGCGCGATCGCGCTCGCGGCGCTGATCGCGTTCTACATCCGGCAGCGCCGGGCGCGGAATCCGCTCTACGACCTGGACGTCGCCTCGCGGCGCGTCTTCTGGGTCGCCGCGTGCGCCGGCGTGATCGTCTTCGGCTCGCTGATGGGCTCGGCGTTCATCAGCCAGCAGTTCCTGCAGAACGTGCTCGGCTACTCCACGCTCGAGGCGGGGGCGGCGTTCCTGCCGGCGGTCGTGTGCATGGTGCTCGTGGCGCCGCGCTCGGCGAAGCTCGTCGAGGCGCGCGGCGCGCGCTTCACGCTGCTCGTCGGCTACGTGTTCCTGATGCTCGCGTTCCTCGGCATGCTGCTCCTCTGGGCGGAGGACTCGCCGTACTGGCAGGTCGCGCTCGTCTACGTCTGCATCGGGATCGGCGTCGGCTTCGCGGGAACACCCGCCTCGCACTCGCTCACCGGGTCGGTGCCGGTGCGGCGCGCGGGCATGGCCTCCGGGACGGCGGACCTGCAGCGCGACCTGGGCGGGGCGATCATGCAGTCGCTCTTCGGTGCTCTCTTGACTGCGGGCTATGCGTCGGCGTTCGCGAAGGCGATCGCGGCGTCGCCGAACGCCGGGCGGTGCCGCCGGACGTGCAGCACGAGCTGGAGAAGTCGTTCTCAGGCGTCCGAGGTCGCCAGCAGCACCCGCCGTACGCGACCAGATCATCTCGGCGGCGAAGTCGTCGTTCCTCTCCGGCGACAAGTGGGCGTACACGGCGGGAACGATCGCCGTCCTGCTCGGCGCGACCATGGTCTTCTTCTGCTTCCCGAAGCTCGCCCGCGAGCAGGAGCTTGCTGGCACGCTACGCGGCCGAGGACGCGAACGTAGGCCAGGCCGGGCGCCGGCCCGACCGCGCGCCGGAGAGCGCGGACGCGACCGGATTTGCTGAGCGTCACCCTCGGTGGGTGATGCGCGGACGCGCGGGCAGTGAGGCTCCACGCATGGAGACGATCGTGGTCGGCTACGACAACGAGCCGCCGGCGCGCCGGGCGCTCGAGCAGGCAATCGAGCAGGCGCATTCGCGCGCGGCGAGGCTGGTCGTGGTCGTCGTCGCCGAGATGCCGCTGCAGCCCGGCCCGCAGAACTACGGCACGCTCGACGACAGCCCGACCGTCATGCTGCCCACTGTTCCGCCGCCGGCCGAGCAGGCGATCCTCGACGCGGCCCGCGAGCAGATCGACGCCGCCCACGTCGAGGGCGAGTACGTCTGGGCACCGGGCGACCCGTCGCAGACGATCGTCGCCGTCGCGAAGGAGAGGCACGCGTCGCTCGTCGTCCTCGGCCACCACCATCACAGCTGGCTCGGCCGCGTCTTCGGCGGCGACACCGCGGACGCGGTGACGCACGCGCTGGAGACCGAGACCCTCGTCGTGGACTGACTTCATGGCCGCGACCATCGTCGTCGGCTACGACGCGGCGCCCGCCGCGCAGCGCGCGCTCGACCGCGCGATCGACGAGGCCAAGGAGCGCGAGGCGTCGCTCGTGATCGTCGCGGTCGCGGAGTTCTTCCTCGATCCGGTCGGCCCCGAGTTCGGCGGGCTGACGGGCGCGGCCGCCGTGCCCCCCGTCGACGAGACGCTCGCACGGCAGATGCTCGCCGCGGCCAAGGCGCGAGTCGAGCCCACGGGGGTCGCCGCCGAGTACGAGTGGGAGATCGGCGACCCCGCGTCGGCGATCGTGCGTGTCGCGCGGGAGCGGAACGCCGAGCTCGTCGTGCTCGGGCATCACCACCACCGCTGGCTCGGCCGTGTGCTCGGGATGGACGTCTCGGCGAACGTCGAGCACGAGCTGGGCGCGAAGACTCTCGTCGTGGACTAGAGAGCGATTAGCTCTAACGGTGGCCGAGGCGAGCGCGTCCGCGCCGCGTTGGCGCCCCGGATCGCGCGTCGCGCGGCTGCGCGCGACACGCAGCTTCACGATCGTGCTCGTGCCGATCGTCGTCTCGTTCCTCTTCGCGTCGATCGCCCCCGACGACCCGTGGACGTCCGCAGTGCTCGTGCTGCTCGAGAGCGCGACCCTCGTGCTCGCGATGTGGACGTCGGGGGTCGCGCGCGCCGACTCGCAGGCGAGCATCGGCTTGATCGTCGTGGCGATCGTCGCCGCCGTGACCGTGATCGTCTCGGGAGGCTCGCTGCTCGTCGGGATCGTCGGGATCCTCTCGGGGCTGCTGACCCTCGCGACCGTCGCCGTGATCTCGATCGGGGTGCTCGACCAGGGCGAGGTGAACACGCAATCCGTGGGCGGCGCGATCTGCGTGTACATCCTGATCGGCCTCGTCTTCCTCTTCGCGTACAGCGCTATCGCGGTGCTCGGCGACGGGAACCTGTTCGCGCAGGGCACCGACGGGACGCGGTCGATCCGGCTCTACTTCAGCTACGTCACGCTCGCCACACTCGGATACGGCGACTACACGCCGGCCGGCGACCTCGGGCGCACGATCGCCGCGGTCGAGGCGCTCTTCGGGCAGCTGTATCTCGTGACGGTGATCGCGCTGCTCGTCTCACGCCTCGGGGCGCGGCGCCGGTAGCGCAACGATCTCGTCGACGAGATCGAGGCCTTCGGGCCGGTGCGTGATCAGGAGCAGCGAGCGATCGCCGAGCGCGGCGACGACGTCGGCCATCAGGCGCTCCGCCGTCGGCGCGTCGAGGTGCGCGGTCGGCTCGTCGAGCACGAGCACGGGTGCGTCCGCGAGCAGCGCACGCGCAAGCAGGACGCGCTGCCGCTGCCCGCCGGAGAGCGAGCGGCCCTGCTCGCCGACCCGCGTCTCCCAGCCTTCCGGGAGCGCGTCGACGAACCGCTCGGCCCCGGCGTGGCGGAGCGCGCCGCGGATCTCCTCGTCGCCCGCGTCCGGCCTGCCGATCCGGACGTTCTCGCGCACGCTCGTGGAGAAGAGGTGCGCGTCCTGGCCGGCGAGCGCGACGGCGCTCCGTACGTCCTCCTGCCGGTACGCGCGCACGTCACGGCCGTTCAGCGTCACGCGGCCCGCCTCCGGGTCGAGGAAGCGCAGGAGCAGGCTCGTCACGGTCGTCTTCCCCGCGCCGCTCGCCCCGACCAGCGCGACTCGGCGGCCGGGCGGGAGCCGCAGCGTGAAGCCGTCTAGCGCGGGCGGCTCCTGCTCGGAGTAGCGCGCGCGAACATCCTCCAGGGCGATCGTCACCGGGCCGTCCCCGAGCTGCACGGGCTCGGACGGGTCGGCGACGAGCGGCTCGCGGTCGATTGCCTCGAGCACGCGGCGTCCGGCTGCGACCGTCGCCCCCAGCTCGCGTGCTGCCTGCGCGAGCGGCTGGACGGCTTCGAACGACGCGAGCGCGAGGAGGCCGAGCATCGCGACGAGCACGCGGTCGAGGTCGCCGTGCGCGTGCGCGGAGACCGCCGCGGCGAGCACGGCGACGACAGTGGCGCCGGTGACGAGCAGGGTGAGCGCCTCGGCCGCGCCGTCCGCGAACGCGTCGCGGCGCGCCAGCTGGACGAGCTCGCGGTCGAGCGCACCCACGCGCTGGAGCCGCTCGTCCTCCTGCCCGAACGCGACGAGCTCGGGGGCGCCGTGGAACAGCTCGACGAGCTCGCTCGTCAGCTCGCCGCGCGCGGCGGCCTGGCGGCGCGCAGCGCGGCGCGACAGCCACGCGGCGACGGCCGGCACGAGGACGCCGGCGACGAGCAGGCCGGCAGCGAGCAGCAGGCCGGCGACCGGAAGGAACGCGGCCGCGACCGCGACCGACACCGCACCCGACACGAGCGCGACGAGCGGCGGCAGCGCACCGCGCAGGTACAGGTTCTGCAGGGCGTCGACGTCCCCCACGAATCGGGCCAGCAGGTCGCCCTGGCGGAACGCGGCGAAGCCGGCGGGCGCGAGCGGCTCCAGCCGCTCGTAGACGCGCGAGCGCGTTCGAGCGAGCGAGCGGAACGCGAGGTCGTGCGACGCGAGCCGCTCGGCGTAGCGCGCGAGCGGGCGCGCGAGGCCGAAGAACCGGACGGCGACGATCGCGACCAGCAGCGCGAGCACGGGCGGATGCTCCGCTGCGCGCGAGATCAGGTAGCCGGCCGTCGCGGTGAGGCCGACCCCGAAGCAGACAGTGAGCGCGCCGAGCACGACGGCCAGTGCGACACGCGCGCGCGGCACGCCGGCGAGTGCGAACAGCCGACGCAGCGTCGCAGTCACGCGACCGCCTCGTTCGGCGCGAGCTCCACGGCGCGCCCGTGCTCGACACGCACGACTCGGTCCGTGTGCGGGAGCAGCGCAGGACGGTGAGAGATCACGAGGATCGTGCGTGAGCCGCGGAGAAGGTCGATCGCGTCCGCGACGAGCGCGGCGCTCTCGTCGTCGAGGTCGGCGGTCGGCTCGTCGAGAATCAGCAGCGGCGCGTCCTGCAGGAACGCGCGCGCGAGCGCGAGCCGGCGTCGCTCGCCGGCGGAGAGCGGCCGTCCGCCGTCGCCGACGACGGTGTCGTAGCCGGACGGGAGCGCCGTTACGAACGCGTCGGCTCCCGCGAGGCGTGCCGCCCGGCGCACGTCGTCCTCGCCCGCCTGCGGCCTGCCGAGACGCACGTTGTCGGAGACGGTGCCGCGAAAGAGCGTCGGGTTCTGCGGTGCCCAGGCGACCCGCCGGCGCCAGGCGCGCGCGTCGACGTCCGCGAGCTCGCGGCCGCCGACGCCGATGCAGCCCGCGGTCGGCTCCGCCAGCCGTAGCAGGAGGGTTGCGAGCGTGGTCTTGCCGGCGCCGCTCTCGCCGACGACGCCGACCGTCTCGCCGGGCTGCACCACCAGATCGAGGCCGTTGAGCACGAGCGCGGGCCGCCCGGGGTACGCGAACGACACCCGCTCGAGAACGAGCGGGCCGTCGGCGGGACTCGGCGCCGGGCGCGCGCCGCCCGACGCAACCTCGGCGGGAGCGTCGAGCAGCGCGAGGATCTGCTCCGCGCCGGCGAGACCGTCGGCGCTGGCGTGGAACTGCGCGGCCAGCCGGCGCAGCGGGAGGTACAGCTCGGGCGCCAGCACGAGCACCGTCAACCCGGCCTGCAGCCCGAGACCGCCGTCGACCAGCCGAACGCCGATCGTCACGGCGACGAGCGCGACGCCGAGGGTCGCAGCGAGCTCGAGCACGGAGCCGGAGAGAAAGCCGACGCGCAGCGTCTGCATCGTCGCCTGCCGGTAGCGGTCGCTCAGCTGGGCGACGACGGCGCGCTGCGTGGCTGCGCGGTTGAATGCACGCAGCGTCGGCAGACCGCGCACGACGTCGAGGAAGTGCGTCGACAGCAGTTGCAGCGTCTCCCAGCGCTCTCGCGTGCGTGCCTCGGTGTAGCGACCGATCAGCCACATGAACACCGGCACGAGCGGCAGCGTCGCGAGCATGATCGCCGCCGACGTCAGGTCGATCGTCGCGACGTAGACGAGCACCGCCGCGGGCACGGCGCACGCCAGCACGACCTGCGGTAGGTAGCGCGCGAAGTACGCGGTCAGTCCGTCGACGCCCTGGACGGCCGCGGTCGCGAGAGCCGCGCCCTCCGTGCCGTCGAGCGCCGCAGGCTGCGTGCGCAGCCGGCGCTCGACGAGCGCGAGCCGAAGCTCCGAGAGCACCGACGTCGCCGCGCGGTTCCCGGCAACCTCGAACAGCCACGCGAGCGCGGCGCGCGCTGCGAACGCAAGCGCGAGCACAACGAGCCCCGACGTGACCGCATCGTCGCCGTCGAACGAGCGCGCGACCACCCAGGCGATCGCCGTCCCCTGCACGAGCACGACGAGCGCGGTCGCGATGCCCAGCGCCGCGTCGACGCCGAGCAGGACGCGCGCCGCGCGCGCACGCCGCAGGAGGCGCGGGTCGAGCGCGCGCACGCGCTCAGCGCTCCGGCAGCGCGACGGCGGGCGACGCCGCCTCGTCGCCGGTGATGCGCGCGCGGAACATGCCGGGATTTCAGCCGTCGGCTCCGGGTCGGGTCATCACCCGGGTGGGATGAGCCCGACGATCAGGCGTTCAGGCGGGCCGCCTGCTTCCTGAGGAACTGCTGCTCCGGCAGGCTCGTCGTCGCCTCGGCGGCCGCCCGGTAGCAGGCGCGCGCGCTTTCGGTGTCGCCGGCCAGCTCGAGCAGATGGCCGCGGACGGCGGTCAGCCGGTGGTGACCGTCGAGCCGGTCCGCGACGGTGTCGAGCGTTGCCAGCCCAGCCTCGGGGCCGTCCACCATCGCGACGGCGACCGCCTTGTTGAGCGTCACGACCGGGCTTCCCGTCAGCTGCTCGAGCAGCCCGTAGAGCGCGAGGATCTGCGGCCAGTCGGTCGCCTCGGCGGTGGGCGCGCGGTCGTGCACGGCGGCGATCGCGGCCTGGAGCTGGTACTCGCCGACCCTGCCGCTGCCGATCGTCCGGTCGAGGAGCGCGGTTCCCTCGTCGATGCGCGCCCGGTCCCAGAGGCTTCGGTCCTGCTCGGCGAGCGGGATGGGCTCGCCGGTCGCGTCGGTGCGGGCAGGCCGGCGGCCGTCGATGAGCAGCAGCAGCGCGAGCAGCCCGGAGACCTCGGCGTCCTCCGGGAGCATCCGGTGCATCAGGCGCGTGAGCCGGATCGCCTCCTCCGAGAGCTCGGTGCGCTGCAGCTCCGTGCCGGCGCTGCTCGTGTAGCCCTCGTTGAAGATCAGGTAGAGCACGCGCAGCACCGTGCGCAGCCGCGCCGCGCGCTCGTCGTCGGCCGGCAGGCGGAACGGCACGCCCGACTCCTCGATGTTGCGCTTCGCGCGGCTGATGCGCTGCGCCATCGTCGCCTCGCCGACGAGGAAGGCACGTGCGATCTCCGCGGTCGTGAGCCCTCCGACCGCGCGCAACGTCAGCGCGATCGCCGACGCGTCGCCGAGCGCGGGGTGGCAGCACATGAAGAGCACGGTGAGCGTGTCGTCCTCGTCGGCGACCGGTCCCGCCGCTGCCTGCTGCAGCGCGACGAGACGCTCGCGCTCCCGGCGCGAGTGGTCGCTCCGCCACTGGTCGATCAGGCGCCGCGTTGCCGCCGTCAGGAGCCACCCGCGCGGCTCCTCCGGGATGCCCTCGCGTGACCAGTGCCCGGCGGCAGAGAGCAGCGCCTCCTGGACGGCGTCCTCGGCGGCCCCGAAGTCGCCCGACCTGCGTGCGAGCGTGCCGAGGACCTGCGGTGCGAGCTCGCGCAGCAGGTCCTCGACACGCGGCGGGACGTTCAGCGCTCGCCGCCCACCTGTTGCAGCCACGTCTCCATCTCGCCGACGTCGGACGGCGCGCTCTCCATCACCTGGCGGACCTGGATCGGCTGCTGGAGCGGCACGCCGTCCGGCCCCGGCACGGCGGAGATCCGCGCGGCGATCTCGAGCGCGCGCTCCTCCGTGTCCACGTCGACGATCTGGTAGCCCGCGACCCATTCCTTGAACTCCTGGAACGGCCCGTCGGTGACGACGGGCTTCGAGCCGTCGGACGTCACGATCTTCGCGAGCCCCGGCGGCGTGAGCACCTCGGAGTCGACGAGCTCGCCGCTCTCGACGAGCGCCTCGTGCAGCGCGCGGTAGTAGTCGAGGTGCGCCGTGATCTCCTCCGGCTCCCATTCCTCCATCGGCGTGTCGACCACGCCGCCCTCGAAGTTCACGAGCAGCAGGTATCTGGCCATGTCGGTTCCTCCCTCGGTTTCGTGTGCCCAGCTTGGCACGGTCGAGAGGAGAACGGAGCCGCCGCTCCGTTCTCGACATCTAAGCCGGGTCGAGGATCCAGGCCGGGCGCGGCCCCGCGTGCGCCGGCCGGAAGCCCGGCAGCCGGAGCTCGAACGTGGCGCCGCCTGCGGGGTGGGAGACGAGTGCGATCGAGCCGCCGTGCGCCTCCGCGATCGCCTTCACGATCGGCAGCCCGAGGCCGGTGCCGCGCACACCGCCGTCGCGGGCGAAGGGCTCGAAGACACGTTCTGCCTCGGCGGCAGGGACGCCGGGCCCGTCGTCGTGCACCTCGATCACGGCGGTCTCGCCGGTGCGCGTGGCGCGGATCGAGATCGACCCGCCCTCGCTCGTGAACTTGACCGCGTTCTCGATCAGCGCGTCCAGCGCGTACGAGAGACGCTCGCCGTCGGCGGGCACCGAGCCGCCCGCGCGCGTTTCGACGCGCCAATCTCGCGGCGCGCTCGCACGCCACCGCCGCTCCGTCTCGGTGACGAGCGCGTCGACGTCGACGCGCGAGCGGTGCAGGAAGCCCGGGTGCTCGACGGCGGCGAGGAGCAGCAGCCGCTCCGCGGCGCGCTCGAGCCTGCCCAGCTCGTCGAGCACGATCTCGGCGTCCGCCGCCGTCTGGCTGCCGAGCGTCGCGGCGTGGATCAGCTCGGCGTGACCACGCGCGATAGTGATCGGCGTGCGCAGCTCGTGCGACGCGTCGCGCACGAAGTCGCGCTCGCGGTCGGTCACGCGGCGGAGCTCCTCGAGCGCCGCCTGCCTGCGGCGCGCATGCCAGACCATCGCCACGAACATCGCGCCCATGAGCGGCACCTCGGTCAGCTCCGCGGTCGACACCTGGCCGCGATCCGCCATCGCGACGAGCGCGACGCCGCTGATCAGCACGACGCAGCCGAGCGCGCCTGCCGTCGGCCACCGACGCCAGACCCGAAAGCCGTAGACGATCGTCAGGCTGACCCACACGAAGTGGAACGGGACCGTCTCCCATTCGCCAGCGAAGGGCATCACCGCGAAGTTGATCGCGGCGAACGCGGCCCAGCCGATCTCGACCCAGTACCTACGGAGCATGGAGGCAGTAGCCGACATTGCGGATCGTCTCGATCAGGTTCGGGCCGAGCTTCGCGCGCAGCCGTCGCACGCAGACCTCGACGGCGTTCGTGCCGGGGTCGAACGAATAGCCCCAGACGTCGCTGAGCAGCTCCTCGCGCGTGCACACCTCGTCGCGATGACGCACGAGGTGGTGCAGCAGCAGGAACTCGCGTCCCGCAAGCCGCACCGGCCCGTTGCCGACGTCTGCCGTGCGCGCGCGCTGGTCGAGCACGAGGCCGCCCACGCGCAGGAAGCGCTCTCCGTCGGACGCGCGCTGGCGCACGCGCCTGCGAACGCGCGCGATCAACTCGGCGAGCGCGAATGGCTTCGTGATGTAGTCGGCGGCCCCGAGGTCGAGACACTGCACCTTCGTGTCGACGTCGGGCAGGGCGGAGAGCACGATCACCTGCTGGTCGGGCCGCTCCTCGAGCGTCGTGCGCAGCACGTCGATCCCGTCGATGTCCGGGAGGCGCAGGTCGAGCACGACGACGGCGTAACCGCCCATGCGGACCAGGTCGAGACCGTGCGCCCCGTTGCCGGCGCTGTCCACCTCGTAGCCGCGCGCGGTCAGCGCGCGCGAGACAAAGCTGACGATCTTCGGCTCGTCGTCGATGACGAGGACTCTTGACACGGCTGCCTCCGCGAGAACCCACTCGGATCATGCGCGGCAGGAGCAGTGCTTTCCACCGCCGGATGACCAGGTTCTTCCGGATGACCAGTTTCTTACAGGCGCGTTATCCCGGGAACGCGTGGCGCCGCCGCTCCTACCTTCGTTGAAACAGAAGGAGGAGGGACATGCGCAAGATCACGCGGTCGTTCGGGCTCCCGGCCCGCCTGGCGGTGCTCGCACTCGCCGTCGCCGGCTCGCTCGCGCTCGGCGGCTTCCCGGGAATGGGAGGCCACAGCAGCGTCGCGACCGCAGCGGGCGGCGTCACGCGGACGTACTACGTCGCGGCCGACGAGGTCGCATGGGACTACGCGCCGAGCGGCGCGAACAAGATCACGGGGCAGCCGTTCGGCGACACGGAGAACGTCTTCATGCAGAACGGGCGCCGATCGCATCGGACGCGAGTACCGCAAGGCGCTCTACCGGGAGTACACGGACGGGACGTTCCGGCGGCTGAAGCCGCGCGGGGCGGCGGAGGAGCACCTGGGGCTGCTCGGCCCGGTGGTCCGCGCGGAGGTCGGCGACACGATCAAGTTCGTGTTCAAGAACAACACGCGCTTCCCGGCCAGCATGCACCCGCACGGCGTCTTCTACGACAAGGCGTCCGAGGGCGCGCCGTACGCCGACGGAGCGGGGCCGGGAACCAAGGGCGACGATGCGGTCGCGCCCGGCGACACCTACACGTACACGTGGAACGTGCCCGAGCGCGCCGGCCCCGGCCCGATGGACGGCAGCTCGACGCTCTGGATGTACCACTCGCATGTCGACGAGCCGGGCGACACGAACGCCGGCCTGATCGGGCCGATCGTGATCACGCAAGAAGGGGATGGCGAAGCCGGACGGGTCGCCGGTCGACGTCGACCGCGAGCTGTTCACGCTGTTCACGGTCTTCGACGAGAACGCGAGCCCGTATCTCGCGTCGAACATCAGGGAATACGCGGGACGGCCTTCGAGCGTGAACCCGGACGACGACGAGTTCATCGAGAGCAACCTCATGCACTCGATCAACGGCTACTCGTACGGCAACCTGCCGGGCCTGACGATGCGCGTGGGCCAGCGCGTGCGCTGGTACCTGATCGGCCAGGGGACCGAGGTCGACCTGCACACGCCGCACTGGCACGGCAACACCGTCCTCATCAACGGCATGCGCACCGACGTCGCGGAGCTGCTGCCGATGAGCATGAAGGTGGCGGACATGGTCCCGGACAACCCCGGCACCTGGCTCTACCACTGCCACGTCAACGACCACATCGTCGCGGGAATGCAGGCCAAGTTCACCGTCACTCCCTAGAGGCTTGCGCAGCTCTGCCTGCCGCAGACCGTGCCTCTCCGGTTGACCGCCGGAGAGGCACGGGAGTAGGTTCGTCGTGTCCGGTCGCCGGGAGTTGAATGCGGCCGACCGCGTCGGCCGGACACGACGACAGCACGACGCAGGCCTACAGCAGGGGGTAGGAGCCATGCAGGAAGACGATCGGGCGCGGGCGGCCAGGTTCGACCGCGCCCGTTTGCTGCGTTACGGCGCCGCCGCCGCGGCGCCGTTCGTCCTCGGGCTGCCGAGCGCCGAGGCGGCGCTCCGCGCAGGCCCGATCAACGGCCGCTTGCGGCGGCTCGCGGCGCGAGAGAAGAAGGGAGAGATCGCCTGGTGGTCGACGTTCGGCGGCGGCTATCACTACGTGCCGCAGCGACTGCTGACGCCCGTCGCGTTCGCCGCGGCCGTTCAGCGCAGGCTGGCCGGAGCCGGCGTCAAGACCGTCCGCGTCGAGGGGCCGTTCGACCAGATCGGCGTCAGCGAGTTCCGTGCCGTCTCGAAGACGCCGATCCCGCAGATCCTCACGAAGGTGTTCGGGCAGACGCCGCCGAGCGACGCGGCAGCTGCCCGTCGCGCCGCACTACGTCCTCTTCGGCGAGCCCGAGTACGAGGGCGGCCCGTTCGGCCCGCCGAAGCCGACGCGGCGAAGGGAGACCCGTTCGCGCCCGCGCCGCCGTCCGACGCGCGTACGCGTCGCCGTGATCGACACGGGTTACCACCCCGGCATCCACCCGGACCTCGACACGCACGTGCCGCCGACGACCGCCGCCGCAGCTTCCCGACGTGACGCCGCACGACTCGATTCTCGACGACGAGGCGGCGCACGGGATGTTCATCACCGGGATCATCGTCCGCGCCGCGCCGAAGGCGATCGTCGAGAACGTGCGCGTGCTCGACGGCATGGGGCTGGCAAAGGAGGCGACGGTCGTCTCCGCGCTCGCGCGCTTCATCGGGCGGCCGGAGGTGAGCGTGATCAACATGTCGCTCGGCACGTTCGGCGATCCGGCGTTCCCGCCCATCGCGCTCGCGCAGACGCTCGCGTTGCTTCCGCCGACGACGGCCGTCGTCGCGGCCGCCGGCAACAACCACACGAACCAGCCGATGTATCCCGGCCGCGTACAAGCGCGCGATCGGCGTCGCCGCGGCCGCCGACCGCAACGGCACGCCGGCGAAGTTCTCGAACTTCGGCCCCTGGGTCGACTGCTACGCACCGGGGCAGGACCTCCAGGGTGCGTTCGACGACTGGAGAGGGCTCGTCGGCGACGACACCGACCAGAGCAACCTGACGTTCGACGGCTGGGCGAGCTGGAGCGGCACGTCGTTCGCCGCGCCGAAGGTCACCGGCGCGGTCGCGGCGGTCGTGAGCCCGACGCTGTCGGGGCAGGCAGCAGCCGATGCGTTGATCCACGACCCGAATCGGCCGATCCTCACCGACTTCGGCCGCTTCCTGGATCTCTGAGGAAGGTACGGCGCGGCGGGCGGACGCCCGCCGCGCCCGGCACGGTCCAGTTCGTCGTCTAGGGCGCTGCGTAGAGCAACGCGAGAAACGGGACGACCGCCTCCGAGCCGCCGCCGGTGCAGGTGATCTTCTCGCCGAGCGGCTTGAGGAACAGGAACGTGCACGTTACGTGCTGAGCGCCGACGCGTCCGTTCACCGCCGCGGGGAACACGTCGAGGCGCACGAGGCTCTTGCCGACCCGGCCGGTGATCGTCGGCGTTCTTGTAGGAGAGGTGTGACCGGGTCGTGCCGAGCCTGCCCGTCAGGGTCTCGCCCGTGCGCTTGAACGACACCGTCGACCGCCCGAGGCGTCCGGCGACCGAGTACGGGTCGACCTTCAGCGAGTAGGGCAGGCGGTTGCAGGTCCCGGTGAACGAAGCGGTGCCGCGCCCGCCCTGCACAGACGTCGAAACCGCGCACTTCGCGGCCCGCGACGAGGCGGTGGACCCGGCCGGTGCGGCGATCAGCGCGAGCAGCGTGGCAAGGGCGGCGACGTAGCGCATCCCTGCACGGTACGGCCGGGTGGCGGTCATGCCTAGACCAGGGTTTCCCTAGCCTCCGGAGCTAGAATCCGGCCATGCGTCGAGCGGCGAACATCAGCGCCGCGGTTCTTGCCCTCGTGGCAACGACGGCGGCAGTGGGGAGCACCCCACAACCGCACCTCTCGACCGTGACCGTGAAGAGCGGCCACCTGATGCTCGGCTTCACCGCCGGCGACCTGACGCCGGCCGAGGTGCAGGTCGCGTCGAGTGCGGCGAAGGCGCCCAGCGGGGCCTTCCCGACCTCCCACGTGAAGCTGCAGGAGCGCATGGGCGTGCTGACGCAGGCGGGCGTCATCAAATGGCGCACGCACGCCGCGCTCCCGACGGGCGTCTACTTCGTGCACGTCGCAGCCGCGCTGGCGGGCGGCGTCACGAGTTGCGTGCACGCGACCAACTGCGTGCTGCGCTGGTCGAACATCGTCAAGGTCGACGTGCCGTAGGACGGGCGATGCGCCCCCTCGCGGAGAGGGGGCGCATCGCTGCGTCGGTCAGCCGCCGTCGCGGTCGTTGTCCCTGTTCTGCGCTGCGCAGGGGTTCGCCGGCAGGACGTTCCTGAAGTTGTTGAAGCGGTGGATCACCGTGAAGCCGGGGCCGGGATAGTCGGAGTTGAGAAGCGGTCCGAACTCCGCGGCGGAGCTCCCGCCGAAGGTGTTCGTCGCGCCCTTGATCCCGGGGCCGCCTTCGGCCCACGTGCAGTTGTTGTTCGAGGTCGTGACGTAGATGGGATAGAAGTTCGAGCCGGGCGGCGGATTGACGCAGTTCTCGCCGGTCGTGCGGTTGCAGATGCCGCCCGAGTCGGGCGCCTCGATCCGCGGCAGGTCGGTCTCGAACGCGATCCGGTCGTAGTTCGCGAGCCCACCGCGTCCCGAGGTGGACGTGAAGAGCGGGCTCGTGAACAGCACCGGTGTCGGGTGGACCTTCTTGTCCTGCCCGTTGTTGCGTCCGGTGCCCGGCCAGTCGAGCTGGTACGACGGGCCGTCGAAGTCGTCGTCGCTCCCCAGACAGCCGCCCACCTGGACGAGCAGCGAGAGCGCCGGCGTGAAGCAGAACGCGTCGTCGTCGTCCAGTGCGTCCTCGTTGTTGCTGGTGCAGTTGCCGCCTTCCTGGTCGACGGCGCTGCAGAACTCGAAGTGCCCGATCTCGTCGGAGAACGCGACGTTGTAGCTGTGCGCAGCCCAGATCACGCGCGTGTTCTCGCTCGTCGTCGAGTACATCGGATGGAACGAGTTCGGGATCGACGTACACGTGCTCGCAGTCGGGTCGAACTTGATCTGCGCGAACCCGTTCGCGACGCTCGCGGTCATCGAGCCGGTCTGCCCTGTGTCCGTGTCGTGGATGATGATGGTCAGCCCTGCAGGCGTGTCGTGGATGTCCACCGTCAGCCGGTCGCCGGAGTTCATCAGCAGGTCGTTGGCGAGGTTCGGGGTGAAGTGGTCAGGGTTCTGCGGGTCGGCCGGCGTGTCCGCGACGCCGGAGCGCGTGACGAACGCGAAGTTCACGGGCTCGACGCCGACCGAGTTGAGGCACGCCTTGTTGTTCAGCACGAGCGCCGGGTTCGCCGTGTTGAGATCCTCGGACAGGCTGTCGATGTTCAGCGCGGCGCACCACTTGGTCGGGTCGCAGCTGACACCGGCGGGCCAGGGCACCCAGCCCGGCGGGTAGAACTGCATCTCCAGGAACGCCGTGCCCGGATGCTTCCCGATGTAGTTGGGATCGTTCGGGTTGTCGCTCGTGAAGATGTTCGTGTCGCTGTCCGGCGTGCAGGTCTTCGAGAACTCCGGCGACGACTCCGTGTCGCAGAGCGCCATGCCGAGCCAGAAGGTCGGCCGGAGCTCGAAGTTGAACGTGCCGCCGCTCCCGTCCTGCTGCGGCAGCGTCTTCGGGTCGCTCGGCAGCGTCAGGTGGTAGAGCTGCGAGTTCCCCGAGCCCGGCGTGTTCGAGTAGAACAGCAGTGACGGCTCGTCATGGCCTGTGTACGCGCCGTTGACGCCGATCGAGTCGACGACCTCGGTGCAGAGCGCCGAGCCGTGCGCGCAGTCCAGCGGCCGCAACGCGCCGTTGGATGCCGCAGAGGCGGCGAGCGGCCAGAGGCAAGCCAGGCCGGTCACCGTCAACAAGGTGAGCAGATAACGCCTCATTCCTCCCTTTCCGTCAGAACGGTGGGTCGAGGTGATCCGCCTGCCGCACCGGGCTTGATACGCCAGCGCATGCGGTCGTGTCAAGCGGGGTCGGTCGGGCCGGATCGTGATGCGCAGGCGCACCCGGTCGCGGCACTCCTGGTCAGCGTGGCCTAGTCGAGACGTCTTCGGCGCGGCGGCCGCGTCAGCGGCCGCCGCGCGTCGTTCTCTCTAGGCGAGCCGGGCGGCCTGCTCGTCGTACGCGGGCCGCAGCTCCTCGTAACGCGCCGTCCAGGCGTCGCGCGTCGTGGGCGAGCCTGCGAGCAGGGCCTCGATCGCGTCGAGGTGCGAGTGCCAGCCGGCCCCGACCTGGACCGCCTGCTCCCGCGAGGTGCGGCTGTGGTCGAGCGTAAGCAGCGTCCCGTCGCCGTCGGGCCGCAGCTCGAAGCGGATCACCGACTCGCCGTTGCGCGTCCACGTGTACTCGAAGAGCCGCGGTGGCTCGAAGGCGCGCACGACGCCTTCGTCCTGGTTGTCGCCGTTCCAGTCGAACGTGATCCGGCCGCCGACGTACGGCTCGATCTCCATCTGTGCGAGCCAGTTCTGCACATGTCGCGGCTCGACGAGGATCGCCCAGATCTCGTCGGGCGTCGCGTCGTAGTGGCGCTCCAGTCGCACCGCGTGCCGGGTGCCGTCCTGACGGAGCTTGCCGAGGGTCTGCGTGGTCATCGTCTCTCCTTTCGGGTACGACGCAGCTCGACGTCCAGTGCGTCGAGCCGGGTCGTCCAGAACGTCCGGTAGCGCTCGAGCCAGGCGTCGAGCTCTTCGAGTGGGCCCGGGTCGAGCGAGTAGATGCGCTGCTGGCTGACCTGTCGTGCGCGCACCAGCCCGTGCTCCCGCAGCACGCGCAGGTGGCGCGAGACGGGCGGGCCTGCTGACGCGGAAGTGCGACGCGATCTCGCCGGCGTTGCGCTCGCCGGCTGCGAGCAGCTCGACGATCTCGCGGCGGGTCGGGTCTGCCAGGGCTTCGAGCGCGTGCATGGGTCTATATGTAACACATGGGTTACGTAACAGTCAAGTTACACAAGACTCATTTCCACGCGAGCGGGAAAGTGGCCGGCCGTCATTTCTCACAGGAGGAAGCGATGGATGCTTTCCGGCGCCTTCGACGCGGATGCCTCGCATTCGCGGCACTGACGGCTCTGGTCCTGCCGGCCGCTGCGGCGGGGAATCACGGCGGCGGTGGAGGGGGAGGAGGGGGCGGCGGAACGACCGCTGCGCCTGCGGTCACGTTCACGCCGACGTCGCTCACGTTCGCGGCGCAGGCGATCGACACGACGAGCGCGGCGCAGTCGATCACGATCAAGAACACGGGCACCGGCTCGCTGTTCATCAACAGCGCGCAGACGCGCGGAGCGGACGCGCTCGACTTCACGCAGGTCGACGACGGCTGCTCTGGCCTGACGCTGCCGGCGGGCGGGAGCTGCAGCGTGTCGATCACGTTCAAGCCGACCGCGACGGGCGCGCGCTCGGCGACGTTCATCCTCACGGACAACGCACCGAACAGTCCGCAGAACGTGCCGATCACCGGCACGGGAACGGGGACGAACCCGCCGCTCGCGCTCGACAACCGGTTCTTCACCTGCGCGAACGGCGTCTGCGACGTCGGGGCGGGCAGCAACGTGTTCGTGAACAACTTCTTCTCGACGGGCTTCCTTGCGAGCGGCGGAGCACCGCCCTACACGTTCTCGGGACAGCCTCCCGCCGGCCTGACCCTGCGGCCGTCCGGGCTCCTCTTCGGGTCTCCGACCGCGAAGGGGACGTCGACGTTCGCCGTCACGGTCACCGACTCGAGCGGTGCGAGATCGACGGGAACGTACTCGCTCACCGTCACAGACCCGCCACCGCCGACGCCGCCCGGCTGTCAGACCGGCGGCGTGCTCCGTGAGGCGCTGACCGGCTCCGCCTTCAACGGCGCACGCCGAGCGGGACGGCGACCGCCGACGAGACGCGCTTCAGCGGCTGCGGCGGCTTCAGCCTGTTGTCGGTCACGGTCAAGAACGTCAACCTGCCCGACGGCAGCGTGCTCTGGGTCACGCTCGACTTCACCCCGGTCGGGACGATCACGCTGCACGGCGGCGCCGGGACGATGCCCACCGACAACATGGGCCGCTTCGGCGTCTCGCGCGATCAGATCCGCGTCAACAGCGCGTTGCCCGACGTCCCGGGTGCGACGGAGATCTTGATCGGAGGATCCTTCCAGTGAGCTCATCTAGAGTCGCCGGGCGATCGCCGCCTTCGCCGACATCTCCCCGACGACCCTCGCCGACCTGCTCGGGCGCGAGCAGGTGATGGACGTCGGCATTCGACCGCTGTGGCCGGCGATGCGCCGCGTCGCCGGCCCGGCGTTCACCGTGCGCTGCCCGCCGGGCGACAACCTGATGGTGCACGCCGCGATCCACCGCGCCGAGCCGCGGCTCGATCGTCGTCGTGGACACGGGCGGCGACCTCGACTACGCAGTCGCCGGCGGCAACGTGTGCGCGGTCGCGCAGCGGCGCGGGGTCGCGGCGTTCGTCGTCGACGGCGTGATCCGCGACGTCGCCGAGGCGCGCGAGCTCGACTTCCCCGTCTTCGCGCGCGGCGTCATCCCGATCCCCGGGCGGAAGTCCGCCGTCGTGCCGCTGAACGGCAGCGTGCGCTGCGGCGGCGTCGATGTGGAGGCGGGCGACGTCGTCGTCGCCGACGAGGAGGGCGTCGTCGTCGTCCCGCGAGCGCGGCAGGAGCAGGTGCTGCGCGACGCGGCGGCGAAGGTCGAGGCGGAGAAGGCCGAGTCGCTCGACGAGTGGGAGCGCGCGCACCGCGCGCGCATCGACGAGCTCTTAGATGGTCTAGCCGGGCCGTAGCACGACGCTGCCGTCGGGCTCGAGCCCGAAGCCGGGGTTGTGCGCGACCTCCCATGCGTGGCCGTCGAGGTCGCGGAAGACGCCGGCGTAGCCCCCGTAGAACGTCTCGGCCGGCTCGCGGCTGATCGTCCCGCCGTTCGCGCGCGCCTGCTCGATCACCGCGTCGACATCCTCGCGCGAGCCGACGTTGTGCGCGAGCGTGATCCCGCTCCAGGTCGCGCCGTCGTCGGCGACACCGGTGTCGGCGGCCAGCTTCTCGCGCGACCAGAGCACGAGCACGACGCCGTTCGCCCGGAAGAACACCGTCTCCTGGATCTCGAGCGCCGCCGTCCAGCCGAGCGCCTCGTAGAACGACCGGGCGCGCTCGTAGTCCGCGACGCCGAGCGTGACGAGCGACACGCTCTGCTGCATCCCAGGGACCCTAGTCGCGCCTGCGACTCCGGCGTCACCGCTTCGGCACAGGCCCCCGGCGGCAACGCATGCACGCCGGGGGCCTTGCTGATCGGCGTGTGCTGAAGCTCAAGCCCTGAGCATCAGCCGTGACCGTGACCGTGGCCGTCGTGACCGCCGGGGCCGTCGGCGTGCGTCTCGACGGCGAGGACGGCGAAGCTCTTGTCGAGGATCACCTCGACGTGCGTGCCGTCGGCCTTCGTGACGTGCACCTCGTAGGCGGCATTCGCGTTGTCGCTGTCGGTCTCGGTGCTGGCGCGCTCGGCCGTTCCGCCGACCTTGGCGACGGCGGCGGCCTTCGCCTTTGCCGCGGTATCGCCGGTGAGCTCGGTCTCACCGTTCCCGGGACCGTGCCCGGGGTGGCCGTGATCGTGCCCGCCGGGCCCGTGGCCGGTCTCGACCGCGAGCACGTTGTAGCTCTTGTCCAGGATCACGGTGACGTGCGTGCCGTCGGCCTTGGTCACGTGCGCCTCGTAGGCCGCGTTCGCGTCGTCGCCGTCGTTCTCCGTCGTGGCGGAGTCGACGGTGCCGCCGACCTTCGCCACCGCGGCCGCGTTCACCTTCGCGAGCACGTCGCCGGTGAGCGGCGTCTCGCCTGCATGGCCCGGCCGCGCGGTCTTCGTCGTCGTCGCCGTCGTGGTCGTTGTCGTGCCCTTCTTCGCCGAGCCGGCGCCGACGGCGACCGTCGCGCCGACGAGGCCGCCGAGCGCGGCGAAAGCCACGAGCCCGGCGGACGTCTTCCAGAATCTCTTCGTCATGAGCGTCCCTTGTTCGCAGTTGTCGCTCACACGACACCACGCGAACCTGGGAAAGCGATCGGAGTTCGCTGGGAAAGCGCTGGCCCTGCCGGGGCGCGCCCCGGCAGGGCCGAGCAAGCAGAGCTGGACGTCTGAGCTAGGACGTCGGCTCGACGACGATCAAAGCGTTGCCGTCCGGGTCGCGCAGCCAGAACATCGGCGGCACCGCGCCGCCGTAACGGCTGACGTCTGCGTCGACGTCCACGCCGGCCGCCTTCAGCGCGGCATGGTCGGCGTCCACGTCCGAGGTGTCGAGGCAGATGCCCGTCTCGCTGCCGCCCGCTTGCTTGCCCTCCGGCGGCGGTGCGAGCGCGATCGTCGTCGTCTGCCCGGGGATCGCGACCTCGACCCAGCGCATGTCCGGGCCCATCGGCACGTCCACGACCTTCTCGAAGCCGAGCGTGTCGACGTAGAACTCGATCGCGCGGTCGGTGTCGGCGACCGAGACGGCGACGCGCCCGACCGCCTTGATGTGCAGCTTGCTCTGGAGCTTGGACATGGGAGCCTCCTGCTCGTGGGGTGTCACTGCTTCAGACCGGCTGACGCACGAAGACTCATCGGTCGGTCACGCACGCGGGTAGCGTGACAGGCGAGATGACCAAGCGGCGCCCCGTGCCCGACCCGACGGAGCCGGCGGCCGACGAGCCGACGACGCTCAAGTCGCTGCTCGACAACCTCGGAAGCGACGTGATCCAGGTCGTCGCCGCGCCCGACGGCCTCGACGTTCCCGTCGGCGAGCCCGTGATCTACGACGCGGGCGAGCGCGCAGCGATCTCGCGCGGCGCCGTCGTGCTCGCGGTCGGCGTGCGCGCCGGCACGGCCCAGGCCGACGTGATGACGACGGCGGCCGCCGACGACGGAGCGGCGGCGGTGGTCTTCAAGACGACGCCCGATCTCGTCGAGCTCGTGCGTGGCAGGACGCCGCGCGACCTCGCGGTCCTGTCCGTGCCCGAGGAGATGACGTGGACGCAGCTGCACGCGCTCCTCAGCCTGAGCCGCTTCGCTGCGACGACCGGCGACGCCGCCGGCATCGCCGGCGTTCCGCTCGGCGACTTGTTCGCGCTCGCGAACGCGATCGCCGGCGTCGTCGGCGGTGCCGTCACGATCGAGGATCCGGGGCGCCGCGTCCTCGCGTACTCCACGCTCGGCGACCAGCCGATCGACGCGGCCCGCCGCGGCTCGATTCTCGGGCGTCAGGTGCCGGACTCGCCCGGCATGCGCACGCTCTACCGCCAGGTGCTGTCGACGCAGGGCGTGATGACGACGGACGGCGCGACGCTGCGGCGGATCCTGAAAGGGGGACCGCCGGAGACGGACGACGTGAAGGCGCGCTCGGCGATCGCGATCCGCGCGGCCAGCCAGATGATCGGCTCGATCTGGGTGATCCACGAGGACGACGAGCTCGACGGAGAGGCGGAGCGCGCCCTCGCCGAGGCGGCGCGCATCGCCGCGCCGCACGTCATCCAGGCGCGCGCCGCGCGCAACGTCGAGCGGCGGTTGCGCGCGGAGATGCTGCTGGCGGTTCTCGAGGGACGCGGCTCGGCCGAGGAGGCCGCGGCACGGCTCGGCTTTGCGCAGACCGCGCCGCTCACGGTCGTCGCGTTCGAGCTCACGAACGCCGAGCCCGGGATCGACGAGTTGCAGCGGGAGCGCCTCGTCGACCTGCTCGTCGTGCACTGCGAGGCGACCTCGCGGCAGACCGGCGCGGTCACGCTGGGCCAGGTCGTCTACGCGCTTCTGCAGGGCAGCCCGCCGCTCGACGAGCGCGCGCTGCTCCGGCTGGCGGAGCAGGTGCAGTCGCACGCGGAGACGCGGCTCGGGCTCGCGCTGCTCGCCGCGGTCGGCCCGGTGGTCGAGACCCTGCGCGAAGTCCCTCGCGCGCGTCGCGAGGTGGAGCGTGTGCTCGGCGTGCTGCGCGGCGACGCGCGGGGGCGGACGGTTGCGTCGAGCGAGGAGATCCGCAGCGAGGTCGTCCTGCACGAGCTGCGCGAGCTGAGCGTCGACCTGCCGAGCCTGTCGCGCGGCAAGCTCGAGCGCGTGCTCGACCACGATGCGAAGCACAACGCGACCTACGTGGAGACGCTCCGCGCCTACCTCGACTGCTTCGGCGACGTGCCGCGCGCGGCGGAGCGCATGGCGGTGCATCCGAACACGTTTCGCTACCGGATGCGACGGCTCGTCGAGCTCTTCGGCCTCGATCTCGACGATCCCGACGAGCGCGTCGTGCTCGAGTTGCAGCTCAGGCTGTTAGCTGATTGATCCTCAGAGCCACGATCAATCTGGACGAACCGTCTCGACCGACGTCGTGAAGCGCTCGAGCACGTCCGGGATCGGCGCGACGCCGAGACCCGGGCCGGCCGGGACCGAGAGCCGTCCGTCGTGCAGCACGAACGGCTCGCTGATGTCCTCCGCGTAGTAGCGGCCGGACGCCGACGTGTCGCCCGGCAGCGTGAAGTTCGGAAGCGCGGCGAGCGCGACGTTCGCGGCGCGGCCGAGCCCGCTCTCGAGCATCCCGCCGCACCAGACCGGTACGCCGTTTGCCGCGCAGACGTCGTGCACGCGGCGCGCCTCGAGATAGCCGCCGACGCGTCCGGCCTTGATGTTGACGATCCGGCAGGCGCCGATGGCGATCGCCTCCTCCGCGCCTCGCGCGGACGTGATCGACTCGTCGAGGCAGATCGGCGTCTGCACGGCCTTCGCGAGCTCGGCGTGGCCGCGGACGTCGTCCTCGGGCAGCGGCTGCTCGATCAGCAGCAGGTCGAACTCGTCGAGCTTCGCGAGCTGCGATGCGTCGTCGAGCGTGTACGCCGCGTTCGCGTCGACCTGGAAGAGGATGTCGCCGAACCGCTCGCGCACCGCCCGCACCGGCTCGACGTCCTGGCCCGGCTCGATCTTGAGCTTGATCCGGCGGTAGCCGTCGGCGAGGTAGCCCGTCGACGGTGTCGAGCAGATCGGCGACGTTCTCGTGGATCCCGACCGAGACGCCGCAGTCGACCTCGGTTCGCGTCGCGCCGAGGAACTCGCCGAACGAGTCGCCTCGCGCGCGCAGCTCGGCGTCGAGCACGGCCATCTCGACCGCCGCCCTTCGCCATCGGGTGGCCGCGCACGCCGCTCAGTGCCGGCGCAACGTCCGTCAGCTGCGACGTCGCCGCGTTGCGAACAGCCGAGGCAGCAGGTGCTTGCGGATCACGTCCTGGGCGCCGTCGACGTACTCGTAGGAGTAGAGCGGCTCGCCGAACGCGACGCACTCGCCCCAGCCCTCGGCGTCGGCGCCGACGACGCGCACCAGCAGGATGTCGCGCTCGCGCTCCGTGCCGAACGAGGTGCGGAACGGCGCGACGAGGGGCAGGCGGATGCGCCGCAGCTCGACGCGCGTCGATCTTCACCGCCGCAGCACCAGCCAGCCGTCGCGCGTGATGCCCTCCGCGCGGAACTCGCCGGCGAGCGCGCGCCCGACCGTCTCGCGCAGCGCAAGCCGCCAGTCGCCGGCGCAGCGCTCGTCCTCCTCGCGGAGGCGCACGATGTTCTTCGGGAGCCACGCGAGGAGCACGTCGCCGCTCGCCTCGCCCGTCACGGGCCCGCCGTCGCCGCCCGGCCGCAGCACGACGCAGCCGCCGTCCGCGACCGGATCGCCGGACACGCCGTCGGCGGCTCGCACGGCGCGCTCCGACGCGAGATCCCAGCGCAGGACGACGCGGTCGCTGTCCCCGGCGTTCAGGCCGTCCTGCAGGTAGCCGTAGAAGTTCTCGTGGTAGTCGACCATCGCAGCGCCCAGCTTGACGAGGTTGAAGTGCGCGTTCCCGCGCACGAGCGGGTCGGCTGTCCACACGATCGTGTCGACACCGCGGTCGAGCGCCCAGCTGCGTTGGAACTGCTTCAGCGCGAAGCCGAGCGACCGGCCCTGCAGCTTGCGGTCGACGCCTGTGATGTGCGAGTGCAGGTGAAGACTCGGTGCTGCCGCGCCCGAAGAAGCCGAAGGAGATTCCGACCATCCGGCTGCCCTCGAAAGCGCCGGCGACGAAATTGCCGGCGTGCGCGAGTGCGCGCAGCAGGCTCGGCGGCGCCTTCACCTCGTCGTCGCCGTCGTCCCAGATGCGCGAGATGAGAATCGAGCCCTCGTCGAGCTCCGCGATCCCGTCGAGAGGGCGGACGACGATCCCGGCCCGCTCGGCGGCGCGGCGGGCGGCGTCGGCGGCCTGCTCGCAGAGATCGCGCGCGCTCTGTGCCGGATCGACCTCGATATGCGCCATCGCCAGATCGTTCCATGCGTCTCGCGCGACGGCTTAGTCTCGCGTCACAAGCTCCGCGCCGAAAGTTTGGCTGCGCGACCGAAGGGCGAAACGCGACAATCGCGGCCGGATGAGCGACGGACCGCAGCTCCTGCAGGCCCTGCGCACGCGCACGCCCGCGATGGTGGACGCGTTGCGCGCGCTCGTCGAGACGGAGTCGCCGACGGCGGACCCGGACGCGTGCCGCGCCTGCGTGGGCGTCGCCGACGAGCTCGCCGCCGAGCTCCTCGGCAGCCGCGGCGAGACGCTCGAGGTGGACGGGCGCGTGCATCTCCGCTGGCGTTTCGGCGGCGCGACGCGCGTCCTGCTCGTCGGCCACCTCGACACCGTCTGGCCGCTCGGGACGCTCGCGCGCTGGCCGTTCGAGGTGCGCGACGGACGCGCGAGCGGGCCCGGCGTCTTCGACATGAAGGCCGGCGTCGTGCAGCTGCTCTTCGCACTCGCCGCGCTCGAGCGGCTCGACGGTGTCGCCGTCGTGCTCACCACCGACGAGGAGACCGGCTCGGCGAGCTCGCGCGCGCTGATCGAGGAGACCGCTGCGGGAGCCGAGGCCGCACTCGTGCTCGAGCCGAGCGCGCACGGCGCGCTGAAGACCGAGCGCAAGGGCGTTGCGCTCTACCGCGTCGAAGCGCATGGCCGCGCCGCGCACGCAGGACTCGATCCCGAGCTCGGCGCGAACGCGGCCGTCGAGCTCGCGCACCAGCTGCTCGCGATCGCCGAGCTCGCCGAGCCCGAGCTCGGAACGACGGTCACACCGACGCTCGTCTCCGCGGGCACGGCGTCGAACACGGTGCCGGCCGAGGCATCGGCGCAGGTCGACGTCCGCGTCCGCACACTCGCGGAGGCAGAGCGCGTCGCAGACGCGTTCGCGGCGCTGCATCCCGTGCTGGACGGCACGTCGCTGCACGTCGAGCGCGGCGTCGCGATCCCACCGCTCGAGCATCACGCCTCCGCCGCCCTCTTCGAGCGCGCCCAAGGGCTCGCCGCCGCACTCGGGCTCGAGCCGCTCACGGAGGCCGCGGTCGGCGGCGGCTCCGACGGGAACGCGCTCGCGGCGCTCGGGCTGCCGGTGCTCGACGGGCTCGGCGCGGTCGGCGACCACGCCCATGCCGAGGGTGAGTACGCGCTCGTCGCCGCGCTCCCCGACCGTGCCGCGCTCGTCGCCGCGCTCGTCGCAGACCTCGTGCGGTGATTGTTGTCGCGCACACCGATCGACGCGCCACCGGTTTGGCCTGCGGCACGAAGCGCCGCGCCGCTCGCGTAGAGACGCTTGCCGCTCTGTGAGCCGTCGCCTTCGCATCGACGACCTGACGCTCTTCGCCCTGCCCGAGCAGCCCGCGCTCTCGCCGGACGCGACGCGCTGCGCCTACGTGCTGCGCGAGATCGACGGCGACGAGGACCGCGCGCTCCGCTCGCTCTGGGCGGTCGACGTCGCCGGCGGCGAGCCGCGCCGGCTGACGCGCGGCCCGGCCGACACGTCGCCCGCCTGGTCGCCGGACGGCTCGACGATCGCCTTCCTGCGCGCAACCGACGGCCCGCCGCAGCTCTGGCTGCTCCCGGCGGACGGCGGCGAGCCCGACCAGCTGACCACGCTGCCGCTCGGCGCGGGCGCGCCGGTCTGGAGCCCCGACGGCTCGCGGATCGCGTTCGGCGCCGCGAGCGGCGAGGTCGACGCGCACCGGCCCGATCGTCGCCGACCGGCTCGACTACCAGGCCGACGGCTCCGGGCTCCTGCGCACGATCCGCAAGCACCTCTTCGTCGCTCGACACGGCGACGAAGGAGTGCCGGCAGGTCACCCGCGGCGACTGGCACGCGGGCGACCCCGGCGTGGTCGCCCGACGGCACGAAGCTCGCGTTCGCCGCCGCGACCGCACCCGACGCCGACCTCCGTTACCGCGCTCCCGTGTACGTCCTCGATGCAACGTCGCCCGCAGCCGAGCCGGAGCTCGCCGGCATCGCCGACGGCGTCGGCGGTTCGGTCACCTGGACCGCCGACGGCTCGGCGCTCCTCGTCGTCGGGCGCGGCGACGGGCCGGTCGGCCACGCCGGCCTGCTGCGCGTGCCCGCTGGACGGTGGAGACCCGATCGATCTGGCCGGGCCGCTCGACCGCAACGTGATGCCGGGCGGCGCGGGCTACCCCGGCGGGCTGCCGCAGCAGGCCGCCGACGGGCCGATCGTCTTCTGCGCGCGCGACCGCGGCTGCACGCACCTGTACGCCGTCGACGAGCGCGGCGGCGAGCCGCGGTCGCTCGTCGGCGGCGCCGACCGGAACGTGGCGGCGCTCGCCGTCGCTCAGGGCACCGCCGCGATCGTGCTCGGCGACCGCGACCTCGTTCGGCGAGATCGTCGTGGTCGACCTCGCGAGCGGCGCCGAGACCGTGCGCACCGAACCACGGCCAGAGCGTCGAGGAGATCGAGCTCTTCGCGCGCGAGGAGCGCGAGTTCACGATCTCCGACGGCACGGTCGTGCAGGGCTGGCTGATCCGCGACCCGGACGCGACGACGGCCCGCGCCGCTCCTGCTCGACATCCACGGCGGCCCGCACAACGCGTGGAACGGCGCCGCCGACGGACTGCACCTCTACCACCAGGAGCTCGTCGCGCGCGGCTGGGCCGTTCTGCTGCTCAACCCGCGCGGCAGCGACGGCTACGGCGAGGCCTTCTACAACGGCGTGCTCGGCGCGTGGGGCGACGGCCGACGCCAAGGACTTCCTCGAGCCGATCGACCAGCTCGTCGCCGAGGGCATCGCCGACCCGGAGCGCCTGGCCGTCACCGGCTACAGCTACGGCGGCTTCATGACCTGCTACCTGACCAGCCGCGACGACCGGTTCGCGGCGGCGGTCGCCGGCGGCGTCGTCAGCGACCTCGTCAGCATGGCCGGCACCTCCGACGCCGGGCACTTCCTGAGCGAGCTACGAGCTGCGGGGCCGTGCCGTGGGCAGACGCGCGACCGCTACGAGGCGATGTCGCCGCTCGCCGGCGTCGACGCGGTGCGCACGCCGACGCTCGATCTTCCACGGCGCGGCCGACGTGCGCTGCCCCGTCGGCCAGGCCCAGCAGTGGCACACGGCGCTGCGCGAGCGCGGCGTGCCGACCCGGCTCGTGCTCTACCCGGACGCGTCGCACCTGTTCCTGCTCGAGGGCCGCCCGTCGCACCGCGCTCGACTTCAACCGCCGCGTCGTCGACTGGGTCGAGCAGTACGCCGGCGACGGCGCGCGCGCGCCCGATCGACGCCGCGCACTGGCAGCGCCGGCTCGACCGAGCTCGCCGAGCGGCACCGCGTGCCCGGCGCGACGCTCGGCATCCTGCGCGTGCGGCCCGGGCCGCGACGACGAGCTCGTCGAGCTCGCGACCGGCGTCCTGAACAAGGAGACCGGCGTCGAGACGACCGCCGACTCGGTGTTCCAGATCGGCTCGATCACGAAGGTCTGGACGGCGACGGTCGTCATGCAGCTCGTCGACGAGGGGAAGCTCGACCTCGACACGCCCGTCGTCGAGGTGCTCCCCGAGCTGCGGCTCGCCGACCCCGAGGTCACCAAGAAGGTGACGATGCGCCACCTGCTCACCCACACGAGCGGCATCGACGGCGACGTCTTCACCGACACCGGGCGCGGCGACGACTGCCTGGAGAAGTACGTCGCCCTGCTCGACCGAGGCCGCGCAGAACCACCCGCTCGGCGCGACCTGGTCGTACTGCAACTCCGGCTTCTCGCTCGCCGGGCCGGGTGATCGAGAAGCTCACCGGCGGGACGTGGGACGCGGCGATGCAGGAGCGGCTGATCACGCCCGCTCGGGCTCGCGCACACGGGCACGCTGCCCGAGGAGGCGCTGCTGCACCGCGCCGCCGTCGGCCACGTCGGAGAGCCGGGCGCCGAGCCGCAGCGTGCGCCGGCGTGGGGGCTGCCGCGCTCCGCCGGCCCGGCCGGGCTGATCAACTCGACCGTCGGCGACGTCCTCGCCTTCGCCCGCATGCACCTGACCGGCGGCGTCGCGCAGGACGGCACGCGCATCCTCAGCGAGGAGAGCACCGCAGCGATGACCGAGAAGGTCAGGCCGACCTGCCCGACAAGTACATCCTCGGCGACTCGTGGGGCCTCGGCTGGATCCGCTTCGGCTGGGACGGCCGGCGCCTGATCGGCCACGACGGCAACACGCTCGGCCAGGCCGCGTTCCTGCGCGTGCTGCCCGACGAGGGGCTCGCGGTCACGCTGCTCACCAACGGCGGCAACACGCGCGACCTCTACGAGGACCTCTACCGCGAGATCTTCGCCGAGCTCGCCGGCGTCGAGATGCCGCAGCCGCTGACGCCGCCCGCCGAGCCCGTCTCCGTCGACGTCACGCCGTACGTCGGCAAGTACGAGCGCGCGAGCGTGCGCATGGAGGTCCTCGAGCGCGACGGGCAGCCGGTCCTGCGCACGGAGGTCACCGGCCCGCTGGCCGCGCTCGTGCCCGAGACCGGTGCACGAGTACCCGATGACGGCCGTGGCGGAGAACCTCTTCGCCGTCCGCGAGCCCGACGGCCGAGACGTGGATCCCGGTCACGTTCTACGAGCTGCCGACCGGCGAGCGCTACGTGCACTTCGGCGCGCGCGCGACGCCGAAGGTCGGCTAGTCGCCTCCCACCAAGGTCGCTGCGGTTTCTTGTCCGTAGCCACGATTCGCCCCGGACGACCGCTGCGTAACTTTCGAGTCGTAAGAACGTCCCACGTTCGAAACCATTTTCTTATCGGCTCGACAGGAGGTCGGCAATGCGCAAGCACGTGTTTCTGTTGGTCGCGGCTGTAGCCGCCCTTTTGTCCGTCACGACCGCGGCGGTCGGCTCCTCGGCGCAGCACGCCAAGGGCCCGTCGGGCTCGGCGACCGTGTCGGTCGGGACCGACCCGGGCAGCCTCGACCCGCAGCTGACGCTTCTCTCGGCGGCGCGGTACGTCGACTCGTTCGCCTACGACACGCTCGTCACGCTCACCGGCCCGGGCAAGATCGCCTCCGGCGTGGCGCAGTCGTGGAAGGTCGTGTCGCCGAAGCGGGTCGAGTTCACGCTGAGGCCGAACGTCACGTGCGCCGACGGCTCGAAGATGACCGCGTCGGTGGTCAAGCAGAACCTCGACTTCGTCGGCAACCCGGCGAACAAGTCGCCGCTGCTCGGGCTGTTCGTGCCGGTCGGTGCGAAGGTGACCGCGAACAACGGCGCGCGCACCGTCGTCGTCACGACGACGACGCCGCAGCCCTTCATGCTCCAGGGCCTCGCCCTGGTGCAGCTCATCTGCTCGAAGGGGCTCGCCAACCGCAGCCTGCTCACGCGCGGCACCGACGGGACGGGCCCGTACTCCCTCACGAGCGTCGTGGCCGGCGACCACTACACCTTCCAGGTGCGCAAGGGCTACACGTGGGGGCCGAACGGCGCGACGACCGCCGTCGACGGGCTGCCCGCGAAGGTGACGGTGAAGGTGATCACGAACGAGACCACCGCGGCGAACCTCCTGCTCAGCGGCGGGCTCAACCTCGCAAACGTCTCCGGGGCGGATCGCGCGCGGCTCGACAAGTCGTCCAGCCTCTTCAGGATCGTCTCGCCCGCGCAGCCCAACGAGCTCTTCTTCAACGAGAACGCGGGCCATCCCGCCGCGAACCCGGGCGTCCGCAAGGCCCTCGTGCAGGCGCTGAACCTCAACCAGATCGGGACGGTCGTGACGAGCGGCCGCGGCCTCAAGATGACGCAGCTCTCGCTGCAGAACTTCACGCCGTGCGCGGGCAATTCCGTCGCCGGCAGTGTCCCTGCGTACAACCCGTCGGCGGCGAAGTCCGCGCTCGGCGGCGTCAGCATCAAGGTGCTCTACCCGACCGATGCCGGCCCTGCCTACGCTCCCGCGGCGGAGCTCGTTCAGCAGCAGCTGTCCGCGGCCGGGGTCAAGGTCACCCTCGACGGCCAGAGCACGGCGACGCTGCAGGGCAAGATCTTCGGCAGCGGCGACTGGGACCTCGTGCTGATCGCGATCGGCGTCGCCAATCCGGCTCAGTTCACGTCCTTGCTTTCCGGGCCGGCACCCCCGAAGGGGATCAACTTCGCCGGCATCGCCAACGCGGGCTACAAGCTGGGTGTCGCGCGGGGGTCACGCCGCGTCGGTGCCGCCGGCTGCAAGTTCTGGCTCGACGGCGAGCGCGCGCTTCTCAAGGCGGCAGACCTCGCGCCGCTGGCCGTCACGACCGCGGGCAGCTACGGCCAGGGCCTCCGCTTCACGGTCGGCTTGCAGGGCCCGCAGCCGACGAGCTTCCGGCTGACGAAGTCGAAGTGAGGTGACGGCGGCTCCCGCCTCGATTGGAGCTCCACGGACCTGGTGGGCCGGCCGGACACGGTCGGCCTACCTCGTTCGCCGTACGGCGCGGCTCCTCGTCTCGCTCGCGCTCCTCCTCACCGCGACGTTCTTCATGATCCACCTCGTCCCGGGCGACCCGGTCCGGGCGGCGCTCGGCCCGACCGCGCCCGCAGCCCTGGTCGCGGAGCGAAGGACCGCGCTCGGCCTCGACGACCCGCTCGTCACGCAGTACGTCCACTACGTCCGCGACGTCCTGCACGGCGACTTCGGGACGTCGATGACGACCGGCGAGAGCGTCACCGACGTGATCAAGGTGCGAGCGCCGGCGACGTTCAAGCTCGCCGGCATCGCGTTCCTCGTGGCGATCTTCGTTGCCGTGCCGCTCGGCGTGCTGATGGCGGCGCTTACACGTGACAGCCGGCGCCGCGGCCTCGAGCTCGGCTTCACTGCGACGACCGGCGGGCTCGCCGCGATCCCGTCGTTCCTGCTCGCGGTCGGCCTCGTCTACCTCTTCGCCGTCACGTTCCAGATCTTCCCCGTCGCCGGCCGCGCAGGCGTGTCGTCGTACGTGCTGCCGGTCGCTGCGCTCGCGCTCGCACCGATCGCCGCGCTCTCGCGGATCGTGCGCGTCGAGGGGCTGCGCGTGCTCGGCCAGGACTACATCCGGACTGCGCGCGGCAAGCGTCTCCCCGCGCGCATCGTCTACGTCCGGCATGCGCTGCCCAACACCCTTACGCCGACCTTGACGCTCGCCGGCCTGCTGCTCGGGGGGCTCGTCGCAGGCACCGTCCTCGTCGAGAACATCTTCGCGTGGCCCGGCCTCGGCACATCGCTCGTGCAGGCAGTCGCGCAGAAGGACTACCCCACGGTGCAGGCGCTCGCAGTCGTGTTCGGCACCGTCGTCCTGCTCGCCAACTTCGCGGTCGACATCGCGCTCGGCGTGATCGACCCGCGTTCGACGATCCTCGAGTCGTGAGCGAGCCGTCGACGAGCCGCCTCCGCCTGGCGCTGCGGACACCCGTCGGGATCGCCGCCTCGGTCGGCCTCGCCGCGATCATCGTGCTCGCGATCGTCGGGCCCGTGCTCTGGTCGGACGACGCTGCCCGGCTCGACATCCTCGCGGCCTCGCAGGGAGCGAGTCGCGCGCATCCGCTCGGCACCGACGCCCTCGGCCGCGACATCTTCTACCGCGTGCTCGTCGCGACACGTCTGTCGGTGACGCTCGCGCTCTTGTCGGCCTGTTTCGGCGCGTCGATCGGCATCCCGCTCGGCGCGATCCCCGCGCTCGTCGGCGGCCGCATCGGAAAGCTCGTGACCGGATTCATCAATCTCTCGGTGGCGTTCCCGACACTGCTCGTCGCGATCTTCGTCGCCGCGGTCGCCGGCGTCGGCGCGCGCGGGGCGGTCGCCGGCATCGGCATCGCCATCGCCCCGTACTTCGCGCGCCTGAGCCAGACGCTCTCGTCCTCGGTCGCCGGCTCCGACTACCTGGCGGCGGCGAGGATGCTCGGCGTCCGGCGCGCGCGGCTCCTGCGCCGGCACATCCTCCCGAACGTCGCCGAGCCACTGCTGATCACGGTGACGATCGCCGTCGGCGACGCGCTGCTCGCGCTCGCGGGCCTCAGCTTCCTCGGGCTCGGCGTGCAAGCCCCGCAATACGACTGGGGCAGGATGCTGAGCGAGGGACTGAGCCAGATCTACGTGACGCCGGTCGTCGCGCTCGGTCCAGCAGTGGCGATCACCCTCGGCGCGCTCAGCTTCGTGCTGTTCGGTGAGGTGCTTGCCAAGGCGGCCGCGGGCGGCGGAGGCGTCAGGTGGACGCGCAGCGACCTGTCGTTCGTCTCACTGCCGCCCGCGGGGACGGCGCCGACGCCCGCCCGGTCCCGGGTGTGCTCTCGGTCGAGGGACTGACCGTGTCGTTCCCCGGCGGTGCGGTGCCGGTGCGCGGCGTCACGCTCGAGGTCGCGCCGGGCGAGATCGTCGGCATCGTCGGCGAGTCCGGCTCCGGCAAGACGCTGACCGCGATGGCGATCGCCGACCTGCTGCCCGCCGGCGGACGCATGACGGCGAACCGCTTCTCGCTCTTCGGCGAGGACCCGCGCACGTTGAGCGAGGGACAGCGGCGCCGGCTGCTCGGCCGCTCGCTCGCGGTCGTCTACCAGGATCCGATGTCGGCGCTCAACCCGGCGCTGCGCGTCGGACGTCAACTCGGCGAGGTGGCCGAGGTGCACGATGGGCTCTCGAAGGCGCAGGCGCGGCAGCGTGCTACCGACCGTCTGCGTTCCGTGCGCATCGGCAATGCCGAGGCTCGTGTGCGCCAGTACCCGCACGAGCTCTCCGGCGGCATGCGCCAGCGTGCCGTGATCGCGATGGGCCTGATGGGCGAGCCGAAGCTGATCATCGCCGACGAGCCGACGACCGCACTCGACGTCACCGTCGAGCAGCAGATCCTGCGCCTGCTCCGCGACGTGACCGCATCCGGAGGCGCGTCGGCGATCCTGATCTCGCACGACGTCGCGGTCGTCTCGCAGCTCTGCAGCCGCGTGTTCGTGATGTACGCCGGCCGGATCGTCGAGGAGCTCGACGTCGCCACGCTCGTGAGTGGGCCCGCGCATCCGTACACCGCGGCGCTCGTCGCCTCCGTGCCGACGATGCGCTCCGACCGCACGCGCCCGCTCGCGAGCATCCCCGGACGTGCTCCCGGCCCGTACGACGACGAGCCCGGCTGCCCGTTCGCGGCGCGGTGCCCACGTGCCTCGGAACGCTGTCGCAGGGAGATGCCGCCGCTCGAGCCGCACTCGCCGACGCATCGCGCAGCGTGCTGGCATCCACTGGACGGTCTCGAGGACGTGGCGGTGTGACGACGCTCGCAGGCAGCGCGCTGACGGTTCGCTTCGGGCACGGCGACCGCGCGCTCACTGCAGTCGATCGCGTCGATGTCGACGTGCCCGAGGGCGCGACCGTCGGCCTCGTCGGCGAGTCGGGGTCCGGCAAGTCGACACTGGCCCGCGCGCTCTGTGGTCTCGTCCCGCTCGCCGACGGCGAGGTGCTGATCGACGGCGCGCCGGTGCGGAGACAGCACGGCCGCGCGGTCGACCGGCACCGTCGTGTGCAGATGATCTTCCAGGATCCGTTCTCGTCGCTGAATCCGCGCATGACGGTCGGCGAAGCGATCGGCGAGGCCGTCGGGGCGGGCAAGGGGGCCAGCCGCCGCGCGCGCACCGAGGCCGTGGGGCGGTACCTCGACCTCGTCCACCTCGACGTCGCCGTTGCGGGCCGCTACCCGAGCCGGCTCTCGGGCGGCCAGCGGCAGCGGGTCGCGATCGCACGCGCGCTCGCCGCGCGGCCCGGCGTGCTGATCGCGGACGAGATCACGTCGTCACTGGATGTGTCGGTGCAGAGCGCCGTTCTCAACCTGGTCCGCGAGCTGCGCGACGAGCTCGGCCTGTCGATGATGTTCGTGTCGCACAACCTCGCAACGGTGCGCTACGTCAGCGATTTCCTCGCGGTCATGTACCTGGGACGCATCGTCGAGCTCGGCCCGACCGAGGTCGTCGTCGCGGACCCGCGGCATCCGTATACGCGCGCGCTGCTCGCTGCCGTGCCGAGCCTCGAGACGGCGGCCGAGCGCGGCCCGGCCGACCTCGAGCTCGGCGACCCGCCGGATCCGCACCACCCGCCGCCCGGCTGTCACTTCCATCCGCGTTGCCCCGTCGGCCCCGTTGTCGTTCCCGAACGGCAGATCTGCATCGAGCAGGATCCGCGGGACGGCGCGGAGGAGCGTCCGCATCGCACGTTCTGTCATTTCGCATCGGCGTCGTCGAACAGCGCAGCGCCGGCCACCCCTAGAGAGGAGCAAGTCCATGTCGGTTGCGATCGCTAGCACGTCCCTCCAGCAGCGCCTCGACCAGCTGCGCGAGCAGCACGGCGTCCCGGGCGCATCGCTGGCGGTGCTCCGCGACGACGAGATCAGCTCCGTCGCGTCGGGCCTGCTCAACCTCGACACCGGCGTCGAGGCGACGACCGAGTCGTTGTTCCAGATCGGCTCGATCACGAAGGTGTGGACGACGACGGTCGTCATGCAGCTCGTGGACGAAGGGCTCGTCGAGCTCGACGCGCCGGTGCGCCGTTACCTGCCGGAGCTCCGCGTCGCCGACGAGAGCGTCGCGGAGGCGGTGACGATCCGCCATCTGCTCACGCACTCGAGCGGGATCGACGGCGACAACTTCGCCGACACCGGCCGCGGCGACGATGCGCTCGAGAAGTACGTCGCGAGCTGCGCGGAGCTGCTCCAGGTCCATCCGCTCGGCGGGACGATGTCGTACTGCAACACCGGCTTCTCGCTCCTCGGCCGTGTGATCGAGGTCGCGACCGGCGAGGTGTGGGACAGCGCGATGCGCACGCGGCTGTTCGAGCCGATGCAGCTGACGCACACCGCGACGCTGCCCGAGGACGTTCTCCGCTTCCGCGCCGCGATCGGCCACATCGACCCGTCCGGGAAGGGGCTGCAGACGGCGCCGATGTGGGGGCTGCCGCGCACCGCAGGCCCGGCCGGCGGGATCTGCTCGACGGCGACCGACGTCGCGCAGTTCGCGCGGCTGCACCTCGCCGGTGGGGCGCTCGGCGATACGCAGGTCGTTTCCGCGGCGTCCGTGCGCGCGATGCAGGTGCCGCAGGTCGAGGTGCCGAGCGGGGGAGACGGGATCTCGTCGCGCCACTGGGGCCTCGGCTGGTCGCTCTTCGGCTGGAACGGCCGCACGGTGCTCGGCCACGACGGCGGCACGATCGGACAGTCGGCGTTCCTGCGTGCCGTGCCGGACGCCGGCGTCGCCGTCGTGCTGCTGACGAACGGCGGCAACACGCTGGCGCTCTTCCGCGACGTGTTCGGCGAGTTGCTGCACGACCTCGCCGGCGTCGATCTGCCCGCCGAGCTCGCTCCTCCGGAGACGCCGCTCCCCGTCGACCCGTCCGCGTACGTCGGCCTCTACGAGCGCCAGGGTGCGTCGTTCCGTGTCGGCGCGAAGGACGGCGGCCTCGTCGCGGTGCAGACGGTGACTGGGCTCGGCTCCGAGATGACCCCGGATCCCTTCGAGCTGCAGTTCCACCTGCTGGCCGAGGACGACGACCTGTTCGTCACGCAGCATCCCGCCGCGCCGGGCGCCTGGCTCCCGGTCCGCTTCGTCACGCTCGCCGACGGCAGCCGCGTGCTCCACGCAGGAGGGCGCGCCACGCCGCGGACGGGGGACTAGACGTTAGGCGGGGAGAGGCAACCGTTACGGTGCGTTCCGGAGCACATCGCCGGTCGCCGGGTCGAAGAAGTGCAGCCGGCGGGTGTCGACCGCGAGCTCGACGCGGCTTCCCGGGGCGACCGGGACGCTCTCCGTCGATGCGGGCGGTGAACAGCGCGCGCTGGTCGTCGGCGAAGAGCGCTCCGTCGTCGTCTGCCGTCCTCGACCGCGGCGCGGACCGCTTCGGCGATCACGCGCGGAGCGTCGACGGGGAAGATCACGTGCGTCTCGGAACCGAGATCCTCGACCACCTCGGCCCGCACGGTCAGGCGCGGGAAGCGTCGGATCGGCCGACCGCGGCGTGCTGCGAAGTCGGTGGGGCGGATCCCGACGATCACCCGGCCGTCCCTGCACGCCGCCGACGGACGGTACGCGGCAGCTCGTGGCCGGCGAAGCGGACTGCGCCGCCGTCGACCTCGGCCTCGACGAGGTTCATCGACGGCGAGCCGATGAACGCGGCGACGAACAGGTTCGCGGGCGCGTGGAACAGCATCTGCGGGCGTGTCGACCTGCTGGAGCACGCCGTCCCGGAACACGGCGACGCGCTGGCCGAGCGTCATCGCCTCGACCTGGTCGTGCGTCACGTAGATCGTCGTGACGCCGAGCCGGTCGTGCAGTCGCGCGAGCTCGCCGCGCATCGAGACGCGCAGCTTGGCGTCGAGGTTGGAGAGCGGCTCGTCCATCAGGAAGGCCTTCGGCTCGCGCACCATCGCGCGGCCCATCGCAACGCGCTGGCGCTGGCCGCCCGGAGAGCTGCGCGGGCTTGCGGTCGAGGAGCTCCTCGAGCCCGAGCGTCTTCGCGACCTGCGCGACGCGTCTGCGCGCGCTCCGCCTTCGAGATCTTGCGCAGCTTGAGCCCGAACCCGAGGTTCTCGCCGACGGTCATGTGCGGGTAGAGCGCGTAGTTCTGGAAGACCATCGCGATGTCGCGTTCGCGCGGGGAGAGGTGTCGTCACGTCGTCGCCGCCGATGATGACTCGACCCGCTCGAGACCTGCTCGAGCCCGGCGATCATCCGCAGGAGCGTCGTCTTCCCGCAGCCCGACGGGCCGACGAGCACCATGAACTCACCGTCGCCGATCTCGAGGCTGACGTCGTCGACCGCCTTGACGTCGCCGGGGAAGACCTTCGTGACGTGCTCGAGGCTGACGCCGGAGGACGGCCGCCACCGTTCGCCGAGGCACTACCTCGGAGCGGCCGGTCGAGCGTTCGTCCTCAGGCGCATCGAGACCGACCCGTCGAACGCCTTCGGCGGCGCTCGCCCGAGGTCGCCGGCGACGGTCACCGAGCCCGGCTGCGATCAGGTCGGCGGACGGAGCGCCCGACGAAGACCTCGAATCACGCCCGGCTCGACGACGTACGTGAGCTCGCGGTCGTAGAAGCCGAGCTGCGCGACCGGCACGCGGAACGTGATCGTCGTCGACTCGCCCGGCGTCGAGCTCGACGCGCACGAAGCTCTTGAGCTCGAGTACCGGCCGCGTGACGCTCGCCTGCGGGTCGCGAACATACAGCTGCACGACCTCGTCTCCGGCGCGCGTCGCCCGTGTTGGCGAGCGTCGACGTCGACGACGATCGCGTCGTCCCAGTGCACGACCGTCTGCTCGCGGACGCGCGCGTCGGAGAGCTCGAACGTCGTGTAGCTGAGCCCGTGAGCCGAACGGGTAGAGCGGGCTCGCGAGACAGGTCGACGTAGTCGCCCGTCCGGTTGCGACCGGCCGCCCGAGACCTTGTGACGCGTAGAAGACCGGGATCTGCCCGACCGAGCGCGGGTACGAGATCGGCAGCTTGCCGCCGGGGTTCGACGTCGCCCGTCGAGGACGTCGGCGATCGCGCGCCGCGCCTTCCTCGCCCGGGAGCCACGCCATCAGGACGGCGGCGCAGTGCTCGTGCAGCCCACTCGCTCGCCGGACGGCCGGCCCGGCGACGAGCACGAGCACGACGGGCGTGCCGGTCGCGACGACCGCGCGCACGAGCTCCTCCTGCACGCCCGGGCAGGTCGAGCGAGGCGCGGTCGCGGAACTCGCCGCTCGTGCAGTCCTCGGTCGAGCCCGGACTTGTCGCCCATCACGAGGACCGCGACGTCGGACGGCGCGCGGCCAGCTCGACTGCCTCCGCGAACCCGTCGCGTCGAGCCGCCGGTCACGTCGCAGCCCGCGCGCGAACGCGACCCGGTCGCCGAACCGCTCGCGCAGCGCGTCGAGGACGGACGGCGCCTGCGGTCTCGGCCGCCGTCGACCTCGACCGCCTCGACGCCGGGAGTCGACAGGCCGCTGCCGCCGCTGTCGAGCACGTCGCGCAGCGACTCGACGTGCGCGGGGTAGGCGTAGTCGCCGAACAGGTTGCGCGCCGCGTCGGCGTTCGGCCCGATCACCGCGATCGATCGCGTGCTCGGCGGCGAGCGGCAGGACGCCGTCGTTCTTCAGGAGCACGAGGCTCTTGCGCGCGATCGTCGCGCGCGAGCGTCGCGGTGCGGTCGCGTGGCCGCGACGCGCGCGGCCACGGGCGGCGTCGACGTACGGCTCGCTCGAACAGGCCGAGCTCGAACTTCGCGCGCAGGACGCGGCCGCACCGCCTCGTCGAGCGTGTCGCTCGTCGACGAGGCCCGACTCGAGCGCGGCGAGGAGCGGTGCGCCGTAGCAGTCGGTGGCGGGCAGCTCGACGTCGAGCCCGGCGTCGAGCGCCATCGCCGCCGCGTTCTCCGCCGTCCGACGGCGAGCCGGTGGTAGTCGGCGAGCTGGCGGATCGAGAAGTAGTCGGAGACGACGCAGCCGTCGAACCCCCACTCGTCGCGCAGCAGTCGCGGTGAGGAGCGCGCGGTCGGCGGCGCAGAGCATGCCGTCGACCTCGTTGTAGGCGTTCATCACGGAGCGAGCGCCGGCCGTCGCGCACCGCGGCCTCGAACGGGTGGAGGTAGACCTCGCGCAGCTCGCGCGGCGGGATGCGCGGCGGGCGCCCAGTTCATGCCGCCCTCCGACGCGCCGTAGCCGACGAAGTGCTTCGCCGTCGCGACCACGCCCGTCGCGCAGGTCGTCGCCCTGCAGGCCGCGCACGAACGCGACGCCCATCCGCGCGACGAGGTACGGGTCCTCGCCGAACGTCTCCTCGGTCCGGCCCCAGCGCGGGTCGCGGCAGACGTCGAGCACGGGCGCGAGGCCCTGGTGCGCGCCGACCGCGCGCATCTGCACGCGGATCGCGTCGGCCGAGCGCGCGCGCGAGCTCCGGCTCCCACGTGCTCGCGAGGCCGATCGCCTGCGGGAAGACGGTCGCCTCGCGCGCCATCAGCCCGGAGCAGATCTCCTCGTGCACGATCGCCGGGATGCCGAGCCGGGTCTCCTCGACGAGGTGCGCTGGATCGCGTTCGCGAGTCGCGCGGCGCGCCTCGGCGTCGAGCGAGCTCGCGCCGGAGATGCGCGTCACCTGGCCGAGGCCGTGCGCGGAGCAGCGGCGCAGCCCGCTCGCGGCGAGCTCGCCGTCCGTCGGCGAGCTGGAAGACCCAGGCGCTGCCGAGCTGCGCGACCTTCTCCTCGCGCGTCATCCGCCCGAGGAGGTCCGCGACGCGCTCGTCGACGCGAGCGCGTCCGGGTCGCGGTACGGCGGCTCGGCGCTCGTCGAGCTTCGCGATCGTCACGACGCGCCTCCGAGCGGCGCGGCACGAGCCGCGCACGACGAGCTGCGTCGGCAGCATCGTGTGCGTCGAGCGAGCTCGTCGCTCTCCGTCGATCAGCCCGATCAGGAGCCGCACCGCCTCGAAGCCCATCTGCCTGGATCGGCTGCTCGATCGTCGTCAGCGGCGGGTCGCAGAGCGCGGACTCGGGGACGTTGTCGAACCCGATCACCGACAGGTCGTCCGGGCACGCGACAGCCCGAGCGAGCGCGCGACGCGACGATCGTCGCGATCGCCGAGACGTCGTTCGCGGCGAAGATCGCCGTCGGTCGCTCGTCGCTCGTCGAGCAGCTGCCGCGCCGCCTCCTGCGGCCGATGTCGGACTGGAACTCGCCCGACGCGGATCAGCGCCGGGTCGAGCTCGATGCCGGCCGCCCGCGAGCGCCTGGCGGTAGCCGCGCTCGCGCAGCCGCGCCGACTCGAGGTCGGGCCGGCCGGCGAGGAAGCCGATCCGCCGGTGCCCGAGCTCGAGCAGGTGCTCGGTCGCCGCGACGGCGCCGTTCAGGTTGTCCGAGTCGACGGTCGGCAGGTCGGAGGAGCCGACGTTGTGGTCGACCGCGACGACCGGCGCGCCGAACGTCGACGTCGACGCTGCTCGGCGTGACGAGGATCGCCCCGTCGCAGAGCGTGCCGCTGACGCGCGAGAGGTAGCGGCGCTCCCAGCCGACCTGGTCGTCGGCGCGCCCGCAGCCGGAGAAGACGACGAGCTCGTAGCCCGGTGCCGCGGATCGCCGCGCGACGCCCTTCAGCAGCTCCGCGCTGAACGGCTCGATGTCGACGACGAGCACGCCGATCACGTTCGTGCGGCGGCTGCGCAGGCTCTGCGCGACGAGGCTCGACTGGTAGCCGAGCTCCTCGATCACGGCGCGCACGCGCTCGCCGAGGTCTCCTCGGCGACGCCCCAGCGGTCGTTGATCACCTTCGACACGGTCGCGACCGAGACGCCGGCCTCGGCGGCGACGTCGCCGATCGTCACTCTGCGCTCGTCGGTCACGGCGCGATACTAACCCATGTCGAAACCGTTATCGATAACGGTTGACGAACTCCTCGGTCGATGTGACAGACTCGCGCCGCGATGAGGCACACAGGCCACCGCGGCGGTGCCGTCGACGGCGACGGGCACGGCCTGCGGAGGGAGGAGTCGACGTCGATGAAACGCTGGAAGCCACTCGCGCTCGCCGGGGTCGCTCGTCGCGAGCGTGGCGATCCTCGTCGCGAGCTCGGCTGGGCTCGCGGCGTCGAGCAGAAGGACAGCAGCAAGCCGTGACGCTCGTCTGGTGGCACAACGCCAACCAGGGCGCCGGGCTCAAGCTCTGGCAGAAGGTCGCGAAGGAGTTCCACGCCGCGCACCCGGACGTGACGATCAAGCGGTGCCCGTTCCAGAACGAGCACTGCAACGACGAAGATCCCGATCGCCCTGCAGTCGAACAACCCGCCCGACGTCTTCCAGAACTGGGGCGGCGGCGCGCTCGTCGACCAGGTGAAGGCGAAGCAAGGTCGCCGAACATGACGAAGTACGTCGCGCCGTGGATCAAGAACATCGGCGGCGTCGGCCGCCGGCTGGCAGGTCGAACGGCAAGCAGTACGCGATCCCGTACAGCCTCGGCGTCGTCGGGTTCTGGTACAACAAGGACGCTCTTCACGCAGGCCGGGATCACGTCGCCGCCGACGACCTGGCCGCAGTTCATCGCCGACGTCGCGAAGCTGAAGGCGGCGGACATCACGCCGATCGCGATCGGCGGCAAGGACCGGTGGCCGGACGCGTTCTACTGGGACTACCTCGCCGACGAAGCTCTGCAGCAAGGCGACGATGCAGCAGTCGGCGGTCACCTACAACTTCAACGACTCCGTGCTGGCTCAAGGCCGGTCAGCTACGTGCAGCAGCTGCTCGACGCCAAGCCGTTCCAGGACGGCTTCCTCGCCACGCCCGCGCAGCAGGGCGCGACGAGCTCGGCCGGGCTGCTCGGCGAACGGCAAGGCCGCGATGGAGCTGCAGGGCCACTGGAACCCGGGCGTGATGCAGCCGCCTCACGCCGGACAAGAAGATCCCGAGCTTCCTCGGCTGGTTCCCGTTCCCGAACGTGCCCGGGCAGCAAGGCCACTGCCGGGCTCGCTGCTCGGCGGCGGTGACGGCTTCGCGTGCTCGTGGAAGGCCCCGCAGCCGGCAGTGCGCGCAGTTCCTCGCGTACATCGACAGCCCGAGCGTCCAGAGGCGCATCGGCTCGACGAGCTTCGGACTGCCGGTGCGGAAGGGCACCGAGAGCTCGGTCACGGACCCGAACCTGAGGGCCGTGCTCAAGGCGCGCTCGAGCTCGCCGTTCATCCAGCTCTACCTCGACATCGCGTTCTCGCGCGCGATCGGGCAGGCGCTCGACAACGCGATCGCGGACCAGTTCGCCGGCAAGGCGACGCCCGGCGCAGGTCGTCGCGAAGATCGCCGCGGCGGCGAAGCAGAAGTACGACGGTGACGAGACGTGGCCACAGACGACACTCTGACGGCCGGCCGCGCGCGGACGCGGCCGGCCGTCGGCGCGCGTCGGGCGGAAGTGGCTCGAGATCGGCCTGTACATCGCGCCCGGCGGTCGCGCTCTACGTCGTCTTCGTCATCGTCCCGGTCGTCCAGGCCGTCCACTACAGCTTCTACGACTGGAACGGGCTCGGCCCGCTGACCGACTTCATCGGTCTCGGCAACTACCGCGAGGCGTTCGGCGACCCCGCGTTCCGCGCAGGCGATGGCGCACAACGCGATCCTCGTCGCGCTGTCGCTCGGCGCTGCAGCTTCCGCTCGCGCTCGGCGTCGCGCTGCTGCTCAACCGGCCGCTGCGCGGCCGCAGCGTGCTGCGGCTGGTCTTCTTCGCGCCGTACGTGCTCTCGGAGGCGATCACCGCGATCGTCTTCCTGCAGATCCTGCAGCCGGACGGCCTCGTCGACGCGGCGCTGAAGGCGCGTCGGGCTCGGCGGCGCTCGTCCAGCTCTGGCTCGCCGACCTCGGGCTCGTCTTCTACACGCTCTTCGTCGTGATCACGTGGAAGTACATCGGCTTCGGGATCATCCTCTTCCTCGCCGGCCTGCAGGGCGTCCCGCAGCGAGCTGCACGAGGCGGCGGCGATCGACGGCGCGACGAGCTGGACGACGCTGCGCTACGTCACGCTGCCGCTGCTCGGGCCGACGATCCGCATCTGGGCGTTCCTCGCGATCATCGGCTCGATCCAGCTCTTCGACCTCGTCTGGATCATGACCGCTCGGCGGCCCCGCGGGCGCGTCGTCGACGATGGCGACGTACATGGTCGACCAGGGCGTCAACAGCTTGCGGATCGGCTACGCGACCGCGGTCGCCGTGATCCTGTTCTTCATCTGCTTCGTCTTCTCGATCCTCTACCAGATCTTCGTCCTGCGCCGTGACATCGCCGGCGGGACGACGCAGGATGGCCGGCTGATGAGCGCGCGGCAGCCCGCAGCGCCGGCGCGTCTCGCGCCGTTCTCGAACGCGCCGGTCGTACGTCGTCGCGCTCGTGCTCGCCGCGGTCGTGATCGTGCCGATCGCGTACGTCGTGCTCAGCGGCTTCCGCACCACCGGCCAGCTCGCCGCGAACCCGGTCGGCCTGCCGCACCCGTGGGTGACGCACAACTACACGAAGGTGATCACGTCCGGCGACGTTCTGGCGCCAGCTCGGCAACAGCATCGATCATCGCCGCGATCGCGACCGTGCTCGTCGTCGGGGTCAGCGCGCTCGCCGCCTATCCGCTCTCGCGCTTCCAGTTCCGCGGCCGCGAGGCGATCTACACGTTCTTCACGCTCGGCCTGCTCTTCCCGATCGCCGTCGCGGCGCTGCCGCTCTACCTGCTGCTGCGCCAGCTCGCACCTCGACGAGTCGCTGCTCGGCGTCGCGCTCCCCGAGGCGGCGTTCGGGATCCCGATCACGATCATCATCCTGCGCCCGTTCATGCGCGGCGTGCCCGGCCGAGCTCGAGGACGCGGCGGCGATCGACGGCTGCACGAGCTTCGGCTTCTTCTGGCGCGTCCTGCTGCCGCTCTCCCGGCCCGCGCTCATGACCGTGATCGATCCTCTCGGTGATCACGAGCTGGAACAACTTCATCCTGCCGCTGCTCGTGCTGAACGACCCGAACCACTGGACGCTTCCGCTCGGCGCCGCGAACTACTCGACCGAGCACAGCGCAGACACGGCCGGCGTCCTCGCCTTCACGACGCTCTCGATGGTCCCGGCGCTCGTCTTCTTCCTGTTCGCCGAGCGCCGCATCGTCGGCGGCCTCTCCGGCGCCGTCAAGGGCTAGTGTCAACCTCTCAACGCACGCGACCGAGAGGGAGACCGGCATGAGCAGCGTCGACCTGAAGCTCGAGGTGGTCGTCATCCCCGTCTCGGACGTCGACCGCGCCAAGGAGTTCTACGGGAAGCTCGGGTGGAGGCTCGACGCCGACTTCGCCTTCGACAACGGCTTCCGGGTCGTCCAGTTCACGCCGCCCGGGCTCGGGGTGCTCGATCCAGTTCGGCACGAACATGACCTCGGCCGCGCCCGGCTCGGCGCAGGGCCTGTACCTGATCGTCTCCGACATCGAGGCCGCGCGCGACGAGCTCGTCGCCCGCGGCGCCGAGGTCAGCGAGGTGTTCCACCCCGGGACGCCCGGGCGCTCAGTTCCAGCCCGACGGCGCGGGCGGTCGCGTCAGCGGGCCTGCGCCGGATCACGCCAGCTACAGCTCGTTCGCCACGTTCAGCGACCCGGACGGCAACGGCTGGCTGCTGCAGGAGATCACGACGCGGCTGCCCGGCCGCATCGACGCCGCCGAGACGACGTTCGCCTCGGCGAGCGACCTTGCGAGCGCGCTGCGGCGCGCGGCGGCCGCCCACGGCGAGCACGAGAAGCGCACCGGCGAGCGCGACGCGAACTGGCCCGACTGGTACGCCGCGTACATGGTGGCCGAGCAGGCCGGCGCGGAGCTGCCGCACGTGAGCGACTACGACGTGATCGTGCTCGGCGGCGGGTCGCCCGGCGAGCACTGCGCCGGCGCGCTCGCCGAGGGCGGACTGCGCGTCGCGATCGTCGAGCGCGAGCTCGTCGGCGGCGAGTGCTCGTACTGGGCGTGCATCCCGTCGAAGACGCTGCTGCGTCCGGGCGAGGCGGCGCACGCCGCGAACGAGGCGGCCGCGCACGCGGAGGTCGACGTCGAGGCGGCCCTCGCCTGGCGCGACTTCATGGTCTCGAACTACTCCGACGCGGGCCAGGAGCGCTGGCTCGCCGACAACGGCATCGACCTGATCCGCGGCCGCGGCCGGCTCGCCGGCCCCGGCGCGGTCGAGGTCGACGGCAAGTCGTACACGGCCGAGCACGTCGTGCTCGCCAACGGCGCCGACCCGTTCGTGCCGCCCGTGCCGGGCTTGCGCGAGCTCGACGGCGTGTGGACGAACCGCGAGGCGACGGGCATGAAGACCGTTCCGCGGCAGCATGCTCGTGCTCGGCGGCGGTCCGGTCGGCGTCGAGCTCGCGCAGGCCGTGCGGCGCCTCGGCGGCAACGCGACGCTCGTCGAAGGCGGCGAGCACGTCCTTCCCCGCGAGGCGGCGCCGCTCGGCGAGGCGCTCGGCGAGATCCTGCGCCGTGACGGGATCGAGCTGGTGCTCGGCGCGCACGCGACCGGCGCGCGACGCGACGGCGACGACTTCGTGCTGGAGCTCGACGACGGCCGCGAGCTGCGCGGCGACCGCCTGCTCGTCGCGACCGGACGCCGCCCGCGCGTCGACGACATCGGCCTCGAGACGGTCGGCATCGCCGTCGAGCCTCGCGGCGTACCGGTCGACGCCCGTCTGCAGGCGGCCGAGGGCCTGTGGGCGATCGGCGACGTCAACGGCATCTGGCAGCTGACGCACGTCGGGAAGTACCAGGGCGAGGTCGTCGCGTCGAACATCCTGGGCGAGCCGCGTGAGGCGAACTACGACGCCGTTCCGCGCGTCGTGTTCACCGACCCACAGGCGGCGGCCGTCGGCGAGAGCGAGGCACGGTTCAGCTCGACGGCCGCGTTGAACGGGATCGCGAAGACCGAGACCTACACGCGTGCGTACGCCGAGAGCAACGGCTTCCTCACGCTGCTCGGCGACGGCGAGCGACTGACCGGCGCGTACGCGCTCGGCCCGGAGGCGGGCGAGTGGCTGCAGCAGGCGACGCTCGCGATCCGCGCCCGGGTGCCGATCGGCGTGCTCCGCGACACGATCCAGCCGTTCCCGACGTTCTCCGAGATCTACGTCGGTGCGGTGAACGCGATGCACGCCGAGGTCGCCGGTACGAGCTGACGATCAGGCGGCGAGCTGGGCGAACGCGCTCCGGAAGACCTCGAACGGCTGTGCGCCGAGAACGAGCAGCCGCCGGTCGAGCAGGAACGCCGGCACGCCGTTGACGCCGATCGAGACTGCCTGTCGCGTCGAGCCCTCGACGACGTCGAGGTACAGCGCCGGGCCGTCGATCACGCGCTCGACGTCGTCCGCCGGCGAGGCCGACCTCCGCTGCGAGCCGGCGCAACTCGTCCGCGTCGCCGATGTTCGTCGCCTGCGACCAGTAGGCGTCCATCAGCCGGTGGTGGAACGGCTCGTGCAGCCCGCGCTCACGTGCGAGCTCCGACATGCGCAGCGCGAGCCGCGTGTTCGGGACGATCTCCGGGCGGTTGTAATCGAGCCCGGCGGCAGCGAACCGGTCGCGCAGCGGGTCACCCTCGCCGACGCCGATCCCGTAGCGGCGATGCAGCTCCGAGAGCGGGATCCCCTCGGGCGGGTACTCGGGGTGCAGGTCGAACGGGAGCCAGACGACGTCGGCGTCGAACTCGCGCCGTGCCTGCTCGGCCGTCACCTGGCCGAGCCGGCAGAAGGGTCAGATGTAGTCGCTCCAGATGAGGATCGAGTGATCGGCCATCGGTCGTGGGGAGTAGGTGGAACGCTCCAGCCTAGACGGAGTCGCCGCTCTGGAAGAAGGCGGCGAACGAGCCGGCGACGGTGGCGACGACGAAGATCGCCCATGCTTCGAGCGCGACGTCGAGCGCCTTGCCCGCAGCCGTAAGGGGGTTCTTCAGCGAGGAGGAGACCGTCAGCAGCTGCGCCGTGACGAAGAAGAGCGCGTCCCCGAAGCCGTGGATGTCGCTTCCTTTCACGCCGCTCTCGAAGCTCCACGCGAGCAGCGAGCCGACGACGTCCACGACGGCGCTCAATGCCAGCGCGACGATGAGCCGCGCGAGCAGCCGGCGGTGCCGCTCGCTCCAGGTCACGAGCCGTCGCAGCTCCTCGCGGATCACGAGCCGAAGTCTGCGCGCCCCCGCGGACGGCGCCGGTGGTTAGGTTGGCCGGATGGATCGACTACGCGTTCTGCGGCCCGCTCCAGACGTGTACGCGTTCTACGACGGCCGCGTGGACGGGTATCGATTCGACCCCCGGCCGAACTGGGTGGACGACGGCGCGCTCTCGCTGGGGATCGCGAGCTACGCGATCGTCTCCGGCTCAGCCGCGCTGGTCTACGACACGCACGTGTCGCTCGAGCATGCGCGGCGCATCCGTGCGTTGCTCGAGGACGACGGTGCGCGCACGTTCACGGTCGTCCTCAGCCACTGGCATCTCGACCACGTGGCAGGAACGGCAGCGTTCGCCGACTCTCCGGTGATCTCGTGCGAGCGAACGGCCGAGCTCCTGACCCGGTCTCGTGATGCGATCGAAGCCGGTTCGCTCGAAGGGCCGCCGCCGATCGATCCGCTCGTCCTGCCGACGACGACATTCGCGGACCGTCTCGAGCTCGAGGTGGGAACGGCACGAGTAGAGCTCGTTGCGACGGAGATCCACAGTCCCGATGCATGTCTCGTCTGGTGGCCCGAGCGTGAGCTGCTCTTCTGCGGAGACACGTTGGAGGACACGGTCACGTACGTGGACGACGCGGACGCCCTGCCGACCCACCGCGCGAACCTGGCGCTCCTGCGCCGCCTGCAAGCGAGGCGGATCCTGCCGAATCACGGTGATCCCGATGTGATCGCGTCGGGCGGCTACGGCGCCGGCCTGATCGAGGCGACCGAGTCGGTACATCGACCTCCTGCTCGACGATTCCGGCTCGCGCAGAGCGACCGCTGCGCGACATCGTCGGCATGATCGGCAACGACGATCTGAACTACTACGCGCCCTACGAGCAGGTCCACGAGCAGAACCTCGCGGCCGTCGCGCGCGTGCGCGGACCGGCGTGAGAGGATCGCGTCGATGTGCCGCTGGCTTGCGTACTCCGGAACGCCGATCCGTCTCGAGGAGCTTCTCCTCAAGCGCGATCGCTCGCTGATCGACCAGAGCTTGCACGCGCGCCTCGGTGCGACGACGACGAACGGTGACGGCTTCGGCGTCGGCTGGTACCAGGACGGCGAGCCGCCGCGGCTGTACAAGAGCACGAATCCGGCGTGGAGCGACCGCAATCTCCGCGAGCTCGCAGCCGGCGTCTCCTCGCCGCTCTTCTTCGCTCACATCCGTGCGTCGACGGGCACCGCGGTCCAGGAGACGAACTCGCACCCGTTCCGCCACGGACACTGGCTCTGGATGCACAACGGCCTGATCCGAGACTTCCAGCGCGTCAAGCGGGAGCTCGCGTTGGCCGTCGAGGACTCGCTGTACCCCTGCATCGAGGGAACGACCGATTCCGAGCTGATGTTCTACCTCGCCCTCAGCTTCGGCCTCGAGGAAGACCCGATCGGGTCGGTCGAGCGAATGGTCGGCTTCGTGGAGCGGACCGCTCGCGAGCACGACGTCGAGCACCCGATTCAGATGACGATCGCGACGACCGACGGGCGCTGCGTGTGGGCGTTCCGGTACTCCAGTGAGGGAAGCTCGCGCTCCCTGTACTACAGCACCGACATCGAGTATCTCAGGCGTCTCCACCCCGAGAACGAGGACTTCACCCGGGTATCGGACGAGACGCGGGTTGTCGTGTCGGAGCCCCTCGGCGACCTCGCCGGCGCATGGAACGAGGTGCCGGAGTCGCACGTCGGAATCGTTCAGCCCGGCGACGACGAGCTTCGCCCGTTCGTGCCGCAGCTGCCGCTGTGACGTTCGACGTTCCGGCGGAGCTCTCCGAGATCCGCGTCGCGGTGCGCGAGCTGTGCGACCGCTTTCCCGGCGAGTACTGGCGCGGGCTCGAACCGGACAGCTATCCGACCGAGTTCGTCGCGGCGCTGACCGAGAGCGGTTGGCTGGCTGCGCTGATCCCGGAGGAGTACGGCGGCGCGGGCCTCGATTTGACGGCTGCGAGCGTGATCCTGGAGCAGATCAACGAGTCGGGTTGCAACGCCGGCGCCTGCCACGCGCAGATGTACACGATGGGCACGATCCTGCGACACGGCAGCGCCGAGCAGAAGGACCGGTACCTGCCGAGGATCGCGAGCGGCGAGCTGCGGCTCCAGGCCTTCGGCGTCACCGAGCCGACCGCCGGCTCCGACACGCCGGCGATCGAGACGACGGCCGAGCGGGTCGACGGCGGCTACGTCGTTCGCGGGCAGAAGATCTGGACCTCACGCGCCGAGCACTCCGATCTGATGTTGCTTCTGGCCCGCACGACGCCGCTCGACGAGGTGCAGAAACGCGGCGAGGGGCTCTCGGTGTTCCTGCTCGACATGCGCGCTGCCGGCGACCGGCTGACGATCCGGCCGATCAAGACGCTGATGAACCACGCGACGACCGAGGTCTTCTTGGACGGCGTCGAGTTGCCCGCGGATTCGCTGATCGGCGAGGAGGGACGCGGGTTTCGCTACATCCTCGACGGGATGAACGCCGAGCGTGTGCTGATCGCCGCCGAGTGCATCGGCGACGGCCGCTGGTTCGTCGAGAAGGCGGCGCGGTACGCGTCGGAGCGGGTCGTCTTCGGGCGGCCGATCGGCTCGAACCAGGGCGTCCAGTTCCCGATCGCGCGTGCCCACGCCGCGATCGAGGCTGCCGACCTCGTGCGCTTCAAGGCCGCCCGGCTGTACGACGAGGGACTGCCATGCGCGGCGGAGGCGAACATGGCGAAGCTGCTCGCATCCGAAGCGTCGTGGCAGGCAGCGAACGCGTGCCTCGACACGCACGGCGGCTTCGGCTTCGCGGCAGAGTACGACGTCGAGCGCAAGTTCCGCGAGACACGGCTCTATTCGGTTGCGCCTGTCTCGAACAACCTCATCCTTGCCTACATCGCGCAGCACGTTCTCGGCATGCCGCGCTCCTACTGAGGCAACGTGGCACGATCTCTCAATGGCTGAGACGAAACCCGGAAAGAAGAGCAAGGGATTCACGAACGAAGAACGCGCGGCGATGAGGGAGCGCGCCCAGGAGTTGAAGGCCGCCTCACGCCGCGGCGGCAAGGCGGATGGTGAGAGCGACGTGCTCGCGAAGATCGCCGAGATGCCGAAGTCGGATCGCGTCATGGCCGAGCGGCTTCACGCGCTCATCAAGGCCAGCGCGCCGGCCCTCTCGCCGAGAACCTGGTACGGGATGCCGGCATACGCCAAGGACGGCAAGGTCGTCTGCTTCTTCCAGAGCGGGCACAAGTTCAAGACGAGGTACGCGACGTTGGGCTTCAGCGACAAGGCGAACCTCGACAAGGGCGCCATGTGGCCCACCGCGTTCGCGCTGAAGGAGTTGACCGCCGCCGAGGAGGCCAAGATCCGCACGCTCGTGAAGAAGGCCGCCGGCTGACGAGCGCCCTTCGCCTCGGCGTCGTCTACACGGCGGACCGGCCGCCGGAAGGGATCGCACGCTTCGCCGCTGCGACGGAGGCGGCCGGCCTCGACGAGCTCTGGCTCTGGGAGGACTGCTTCCTCGCGGGCGGCATCGCCGCCACCGCGACAGCGCTCGCCGCGACGCAGCGCATCACCGTCGGGCTCGGCGTCATGCCTGCCGTGTTCCGTAACGCGGCGGCGTCGGCGATGGAGATCGCGACGCTCGCCCGGATCCATCCCGGACGGTTCGTCGCCGGCATCGGGCACGGCGTGCCGGCGTGGATGGAGCAGATCGGCGCCCTGCCTGCGAAGCCGGTCCGTGCTCTCGAGGAGACGACGATCGCGGTGCGCCGCCTGCTGGCGGGCGAGCGCGTGACGACGGACGGCGACTACGTCCGGCTGCGTGACGTGCAGCTCGACCATGCGCCGGCGGTCGTCCCGCCGGTGCTGCTCGGTGTGCGTCGGCCGTTCGGCCTGCGCGCGGCCGGCCGTAGCGCCGACGGGACGATCCTCGCCGAGCCTTCCCCGCCCGCCTACGTCCGCTGGGCGAGGCAGCACGTCGACGAGGGCCGAGCCGCCGCGGGCCGTTCGGATCCGCACCGCACCACGGTCTACGTCAAGGGCCGCGTCGATCCCGACCGCCGGCACGCGCGACGCGTGCTCGCCGGCATGGTTCTCGACGAGAGCGTCGCCGCCCAGCTCGCCGCCCTCGGCCGTGACCCCGAGCTCGCACGCCTCCGGGCGCTCGCGGATCCCGACCTGGTCGCCGGCGAGCTTCCCGACGATCTCGTGGACGAGCTCGCCGCCGCAGGCACGCCCGACCAGGTGGCCGCATCGCTCGGAGCGCTCGCGGACGCGGGCGCCGACTCGATCGCGTTCGTGCCGGTCGGCCCCGATCCGGACGAGCAGCTTCGCCTGCTCGCAGAGACGATCGCACCGGCCGTACGAGAGGGCCGCTAGGAGCCTAGGCGCCGGAGAGCTCGCGCGCCCGCGCGAGCAGCGCCGCCTCGGCAGCCGCCTCGCGCTCCCGCGCCGTCTCGCTCCAGCTCTCGTGCGCGGCGAGGGTCGCGTCTATCTCGTCCAGCATCTCGGCCAGCGCGGCCTCGGACGACGAGCCCGTCTGCCGGCGGGCGGCGGCGCACGCCGCAGGGTCGAGTGCGTCCCGAAGCGTCGCGTCGTCGAGCTCGACCCGCCTGCCGATCGCTGCTTCGGCCGCCGCGGCGAGCCGGTCCGGCGTCAGCTCCGACGGCGGCTCGCCCGCGTCGACCAGGTCGCGCACGGCGCGCCCGACGACCTTGTGCGCGCTGCGGTAGTCGATCTCGCCCGTCAGCGCGAGAACGTCGGCGACGTCGGCGGCGGTGACGAAGCTCTCGCGCGCGATCTGCGCGAAGCGCTCCGGCCGCAGCTCGATGCCCTCCAGTACCGACGCGGTCAGGCGGGCGATCGCCACCGCCTCGTCGAGCGCCCGCGGGACGGTGCCGTTCAGCAGGTGGAAGTGATCCGTCCGCGCCGAGCCGGTGTGCAGGGCGACGAGTGCGCCGGCCAGGTCGCCGACGGCCTGCCCGGCCTGCGTGCGGATCGCGGCGAGCGCGTAGGGGTTCTTCTTCTGCGGCATCAGCGCGCTCGCGCGGCTGTGCGCGTCCGCGAGCTCGAGCAGGCCGAACTCCTGGCTGGCGTAGATCTCGAAGTCCTGCCCGAGGTGGCTTTGATGTGTCGCGGCGATCGCGAGGGTCGCGAGCAGCTCGAGATACACGTCGGCCTGCCACGCGGCGTCCTTGGCGTGCACGACGAGCCCCTCGCTGCCGAGCAGCTCGGCCAGTCGCGTGCGGTCGATCGACCAGCGCGAGCCTGCGCTGCCGCCCGCGCCCGCCACGCTCGCCCCGAGCGCCGTGTGCGACGCGCGCGCACGGTCGGCGTCCCGGAGCGCCGGGTAGGCGTACGCCAACAGCAGATGGCCGACGGTCGTCGGCTGCGCCGGCTGCAGATAGGTGTAGTCCGTCGCGAGCGCCGTAGCAGTCGCGCGCGCGTGCCGGGCGAGCGCCGCAGCCTGGTCGACGAGGGCGTCGTGCAGCTCGCGCGCACCGACACGGGCAGTCAGACGGAGCGCGACGCGAAACGCCTCGCGCCGCGGGCGGCCCGCACTCAGCCAGCCGGCGGCGGCCGTCCCGATGCGCCGCTCCAGCTCGGCCTCCCGGGCGTTGAACGCGTCGCCGAGCGACGGGTCCCACGGAAACTCGTTGCCGGGTATCGCGTGCAGCTCGAGCAGCCCGCGCAGGAGCGGCCTCGCGTCGTCGCCGGCGAGATCGCCGCCTTCGACGAGCGCCACGGCGTGCGCGAGATCCGCGAGCGAGAGCCCGCGGGCGAGCCGCGGGCCGTGGGCGCTCTCGGCCGCGTAGGCGGCGGCCACGAGCTCGCCCGCAGCACCGCCGCGCAGACGGCCGCCGCGCCCGAGCTCCTCCGTCTCAGTCACGACGCGGAGACTACGTCTCCCCGAACGCGAGCCGCACGGCTGTGTTTGGATAGCCCGATGGCGACGACGGAGCAACAGCAGGCGTTCGTCCGGCCGGACGGCAAGGAGAAGGTGACGGGCGTCGGCCGCTACACGGCCGACCTCGACCTCACCGGGCAGCTGCACGCCCGCTTCCGCTACGCCGATCACACGCGGGCGCGGATCCTCCGCATCGACACGTCGCGCGCCCGTGCGCTTCCCGGCGTCCTCGCCGTGCTGACGCACGAGGACGTCCCCGACGTCCGCTACGGCGCGATGGTGAAGGACCGGCTCATGTTTGCCAAAGACGAGGTGCGGTTCGAGGCCGATGTCGTCGCGGCGGTGGCGGCGCTGACGCCCGACCTCGCGGCGCAGGCCGTTGCGCTGATCGACGTCGAGTACGAGCCGCTGCCGCCGCTGACCGACGTCGAGGCGGCGCTCGCCCCCGACGCGCCGGTCGTGCACGAGGACTGGGCCTCCTACGAGGCGGACGACGCGCTCGGCCGCGACGGCAACGTGCTCGGCTACTCGACGATCGTCAAGGGTGACGCCGACGCGGCAATGGCGAGCGCAGACGTCGTCGTCACCGGACGCTATGTCGCCGACGGATCGCAGGGCGCGCCGATCGAGCCGCGCGCGATCGTCGCGCAGTGGCAGGGCGATCGGGTCACGGTCTGGACGTCGACACAGGTGCCGTTCGCGGCGCGCAGCGGGGTCGCGCGCGTGCTGCAGATCCCCGAGTCGAACGTCCGGGTGATCGTTCCGCTGCTCGGCGGCGGCTTCGGCTCGAAGTGCGACTTCCACTTCGAGGGTCACGTCGCAGCGCTCGCACGTGCCGCAGGCCGTCCGGTCAAGCTCGTGTTCTCGCGCGAGGAGGAATTCGTCGCACCGGACCACCGGCGCGAAGGAATCGTGATCGAGCTCGAGACGGGCGCACGTCGCGACGGGACGCTCGTCGCGCGCCGCGGGCGGCTCGTGCTCGACGGCGGCGCCTACTGCGGCGAGGGCGGCTTCTTCGCGCAGCTCGCCGCGATGCACGCGTGCGGGCCGTACGTGATCCAGAACGTGCACGTCGAATCGACGCTCGTCTACACGAACAACCAGCCGTCCGGCTCGATCCGCGCTCCGACGGCACCGCAGATGTGCTGGGCGGTCGAGCAGCACATGGACGAGCTCGCAGACGCGCTCGACCTCGATCCCGTCGAGCTTCGCCGCCGCACGCTGATCGAGGAGGGCGCGGAGAGCCCGACGCGCCAGGTGTTCGGGCCGCTCGGGATGAAGGAGACGCTCGAGCGCGCGGCCGAGCTGATCGGCTACGGGCGCGAGCTGCCCGACGGCGAGGCGATCGGGTTCGCCTGCGGCTGGTGGCCGTCGTTCGGCGTCGACTCGGGCGCGTACGTGAAGCTCAACGCCGACGGCACGGGGACGATCGTCACGGGCGCGCAGGAGAACGGGAGCGGCGCCGTCATGGGGCTGCCGCTGCTCGCGGCCGAGGCGCTCGGCATGAAGCCCGAGGACTTCTCGATCCTCTACCAGGACACAGACGCCGGCCCGTGGGACATGGGCTCGTCGGGATCGCAGACGACCTTCAACAACGGCCGCGCGGTCGTCGCTGCGGCGCGCGAGGTGCGGAGCAGGCTCCTCGAGCTGGCGTCCGAGAAGCTCGAGGCCGACGTGATGGATCTCGAGCTCGTCGACGGCGCAGTCTCCGTCAAGGGCGCGCCGTCCACAGCCGTCTCGATCGCGGAGCTCGCCGGCACGCGGAGCGACGATCATCGGCAAGGGCTCCGGGCCGGTTCCCCAGGCGCCCGCCGCTTCGCCCGACAGCGGCTGCGTCGGCAGGCTCGGGTTCGAGTCGTTCCTCGAGCCGCAGCTGATCACGCACGCCGCGCACGTCCGGGTCGACCGCGAGACCGGTGTCGCGCGCGTGCTTCGGGTCGCGGCGGTGCACGACTCCGGCCGGATCCTGAATCCGATCGGCGCGAGCGGGCAGGTCTACGGCGGCGTCGTGATGGGGATCGGGCAGGCGCTCACCGAAGGCACGCAGCTCGACGAAGCGGGCCGGCAGCGCAATCCGCACCTGCTCGACTACAAGCTCGCGACCGCCTCGGACGTCCCCCCGATCGACATCGCCTGGGTGGAGACATTGGCGGTCGACGGCGGCCCGGACGGGTCGAAGGGCATGGGCGAGCCGCCGTGCGTGCCGACGCGCGGGTGCGATCGCGAACGCGATCGCACGGGCGTCGGGCGCGCGAGTGCGGCAGCTGCCGATGACGGCCGAACGCGTCTGGGAGGTGTTGCACTGACCGCTTCGCTCGTCGTCGCTTCCTCCGTCGAGGAGGCGCTGCGGGAGCTCGCCTCCGGCGCGCGCGCGGTGGCCGGCGGTACCGACCTCGTCGTCGGCGCGCGTCAGGGGAAGGCGCCGCTGCCCGAGCACATCGTGGCGATCGACCGGCTCGACGAGCTCCGTTCGGTGCACGAGGCAGGCGAGACCGTGCGAATCGGGGCGCTCGCGACGCACGCCGAGATCGCCGCGCACCCACTCGTACGCGACCGCTTCACCGCGCTCGCCGACGCGGCCGCGATCATCGGCTCGCACGCCACGCGCGCCCAGGGGACGATCGGCGGGAATCTCATGAACGCGTCGCCGGCGATGGAGGCCGGAGGGCCGCTTCTCTGCTTCGACGCCTCGGTCGTCCTGCGCTCGGCGTCCGGGTCGCGCTCGCTCGGAGTGGCCGATCTCCTTGCCGGCCCGGGGCAGACGACCGCTGCACCGGACGAGCTGCTCGAGGCGGTGGAGGTGCCCATGCCCGGCGAGTCGACCGGTAGCTGCTACCTGCGACTCGAGTACCGCCGGCAGATGGAGATCGCCGTCGTCGGTGCGACCGCCGTGCTCACGCTCGACGGCGGCCGCGTCGTGAACGCCCGCGTGGCGATCACCGCGCTCGCCCCGACGATTCGCCGCGTCCCGGACGCCGAGCGAGCGCTGCTCGACACCGACGCCGGCCCGGCCGCGGCGCAGGAGGCGGCGCAACTCGCGGCGGATGGGGCCGAGCCGATCTCCGACGTCCGCGCATCCGCCCGCTACCGGCAGGCGATGGCGGTCGTCATCACGCGGCGCGCGATCGAGATCGCGGCGGCCCGTGGACGCGGCGAGGACGTGCCCGTCCCGGCGAACACGGCGACCACGGCATGAAGGTCGCGGCGACGCTGCACGTGAACGGGATCGCCTATCCGGTCGAGGTCGACCCGCACACGACCTTGCTGCGGGCCGTGCGAGAGGACGTGGGTCTGACCGGCTCGAAGGAAGGCTGCGACGACTCGGAATGCGGCGCCTGCATGATGCTGCTCGACGGTGAGCCTGTGAACGCGTGCTCCTATCTGGCCTTGCAGGCGGAGGGACGCGAGATCACGACCGTGGAGGGGCTCGCGCGGCCGGGCGAGCTGAGCCCGCTGCAGCGCGCATTCCTCGACCACGGCGGCGTCCAATGCGGCTTCTGCACGCCGGGCATGCTGATCTCCGCGTCGGCGCTGCTCGAGCGGACGCCGGCGCCGAGCGAGGACGAGGTACGTATCGCGCTGAGCGGCAACCTCTGCCGCTGCACCGGCTACGACGGCATCGTGAAGGCCGTTCTCGCCGTCGCCGAAGGCTGAGCTCAGTCGATCGGAACCGCCACGTCGCGGCTCGGCGTCGCCAACGCTCGGGCACTCCGGGCCGGCGCCGGTAGGCGAAGACAGAAGGCGACGCCGATCGCGGGAGCAGCCGCACTGATCACGAGCGCGGTCTGGAGGTCGACGGTGTCCGCGACCGCGCCGAGGGCGACGGCGGCGATCCCGCCGACTCCCATCGCGAGACCGACCGAGAGCCCGGAGGCCATCCCGACGTGGCGCGGCAGGTAGAGCTGGCTCAGGACCATCGTGACCCCGAACGTCCCGACCACGCAGACGCCGACGAGCATCAGCGCAACGAGACCGGGGAGACCGCCGACGAACACGAACACGAGCACGAGTGGTCCCGACCGCTGCCTGCGTCACGACGAGCGTCCGGCGCAGGCCGACTCTGTCGGCCACCGGTCCGAGGATGATCGTTCCCACTGCGCCTGCGAGCAGCATGAGGAAGAGCACGCGCCCGCCGTCGGCTTTCGTGTGCCCTTGCGACACGATCCAGAGCGGAACGAACGCGAGCAGGGCGAACCACGCGACGCTCCGCAGGGCGATCACGACACCGAGCAGCGTCATGGCTCCGCGCCTGTCCTCGGCAGCTTGCGCAGCGGTGGAGGCGCCGTGTCTCTCCGCGAGCCGCGACAGCGCCGGCATCAGGCGGGCGAGCGCGAGCGAGGCCACGACCACGGGCACCATCGCGAGCATCCCGCCGACGAGCCCGAGCCAGAGGACGAGCAGCCCGGTCACGAACGCGCCGAGTGCGTATCCCGCGTTGCCGCCGATGTTGAAGTACGACATGCCGCTCGCCCGCTTGGGACCACTCGCATAGGCCGCGGACTTGGCGCCCTCGGGGTGAAACGCCGCCACGCCGAGGCCGCCGACGAACACGAGCACGACCACCAACGGATAGACCGGCGACACCGCCGCCCCGCCGACGCCGAGCGCCGCGACGATCGTTCCTCCTGGGATCAACCAGACCGCACCACGACGGTCCGACCAGAGCCCGAAGAGCGGCTGGACGAGCGACGACGAGATGGTCGCCGAGAGCAGCAGCAACGCAGCCAGCGCGTAGCCGAGGTCGAACCGGTCGGTGAGAAACGGGATCAACGCAGGGACGCTCCCCGAGGCAAAGTCGACGGCGAGGTGGCCGCCGGAAAGCGCCACCATCAACCGTGTCTCGACCCCGGAGCTTCTACCTTGGAGCCCAGCTCCCGTCATCGGCTGATTCTTCATCCCGCACGACATGCTCGCGGAAACGGATGCCGTGCGCGCGTCACCGGTCGCCGTGATCACGGCCGCGAGGAGCGCCCTTCGGAAGCTCAGCCCGCGGACGTGCTCGGGCGCTCTGGGACGACGTCAGTGGGCAGCCGCACCTCCTCGCCGGTGACCCGGGCGCGGAAGACGTAGTACGTCCAGCCCTGGTAGAGCAGGATGATGGGGGTCGCGATCAGGGCGACGACGCTCATGACGGCGAGGGTGTAGTGCTCGGAGGCGGCACCCGGGACGGTGAGGCTGTTGGCGAAGTCGGGGCTCGAGACCATCACGCGTGGGTACAGGCTCGTGAAGAGCGTGGCGACGATGCTCAGCGTCCCGACGGCGCTGAGCGCGAACGCGGCGCCGCTCCTGCCGAGGTAGACGAGGATCGCCGCGAGCGCGAAGGCGGCGATCGCGATCGCGGCCGGCAGCACCGGCGGGAAGACGTCCTTGTCGTTGCGGTCGACCGCGACTGCGACCGTCCAGATCAGGTAGCCCGCGCCGACCACGACCGCCGGGATCGCCAGCAGCCGCGCGGCGCGGCGGGAGCGCTCGAACAGGTCGCCCGTCGTCCGCAACGTCAGGAAGGCGGCGCCGTGGAAGGCGAATACGAGCACGAACGCGATCCCGCCGAGGACGGTGTAGACGGTGAAAAGATCCCAGAGGTTGCCGGTGTAATTGCCCGAGGAGTCGATCGGGAGGCCGTAGAGCAGGTTCGAGAGGCCGATGCCCCAGACGAGCGGGATGCCCGCGCTGCCGACGGCGTTCGCCCAGAGCCAGAGGTGCCGCCAACGCGTCCCTTCGCCCTTCGACCGCCACTCGAACGAGACGACCCGGATGATCAGGAAGAAGAGCACGAGCAGCAGCGCGAGGTAGAAGCCCGAGAACATCGTCCCGTACCAGGCCGGGAACGCAGCGAAGGTGGCGGCGCCGGCGATCACGAGCCAGACCTCGTTGCCGTCCCAGACGGGGCCGATCGTCTCCAGCATCGCGCCGCGCTCGCTCTCGTCACGGGGGAGGAACGGCAGCAGCATCCCGACGCCGAAGTCGAAGCCCTCGAGCACCAGGTAACCGCTCCAGAAGAACGCGACCAAGCAGAACCAGAGGATCTGGAGGTTCATCAGTAGGTCACCGCCGGCGCGGGCAACTCCTCCTGCGGCGCCGGCCGGTCGGGTCGCGCGTAGCGGCGCATGAGGACGAAGTCGGTCACACCCAGCGCGAGGTAGAGGGTGATGAAGAAGCTGAGGCTGATGGCGAGCCAGGTGGTGCTGACGTTCGGCGAGTTCGCCTTGCTGGTCAGGAGGAGCCCTTGCACGATCCAGGGCTGGCGGCCCATCTCGGTCAGGATCCAGCCCGCCGTCGCCGCGACGTACGGCAGCGCCATCCCCAGGATCGCCGTCCAGAGGAACCAGCGGGCTCGCTCGAGTTTTCGCTTCCGGTAGAGCCAGGCGCCGGCGGCGGCGAGCAGGAACATCAGGACGCCGGCGAACGCCATCACCCGCATCGACCAGTAGATGACCCTCACGTTCGGCATGTAGTTGCCGCGGCCGTACTTCCGCTCCTCCTGCTTCTGCAGCTCATTCAGACCTTGCACCTGGCCGTGGAAGGAGCCGGTCGCCATGTACGACAGCAGGTCGGGGACGGTGATCGCGAAGCGCGGCGTCGGATCACTCGCGGTGAAACCGCCGATCTGGAAGAGCGAGAAGCCGCACGGCTCGCAGGTGTTCCACTGCGCCTCGGAGGCGGCGATCTTCATGCTCTGCGCGCTCGTGACCGCCTCGCCGAAGCGGTTGCCGACGACCAGCTGGAGAAGCGTCACCGGTACGGCGACGATCAGCGCCAGCTTCGCCGCCTTGCGGAAGAGGTCGGCCTCGTGGCCGCGCAGGAAGTGCCAGCAGCAGACGCCGAGCATGATCATCGACCCGAAGATCAGCCCGGCGAGGATCGTGTGCACATAGGCGCGGAGCGCGAACCCGTTCGAGAGCAGCGCCCAGACGCTCGTCAGCTGCGCCTCCCCGTCGACGATCTTGTAGCCGACCGGGTGCTGCATCCACGAGTTGGCGACGAGGATGAAGTACGCGGATCCCCAGCTGCCGAGCACGACCAGCCAGATCGTCGCCAGGTGCATCCTGGGCGGGAGCCGGTTCCAACCGAAGATCCAGAGCCCGAGGAACGTCGACTCGAGCATGAACGCCGCCAAGCCCTCGATCGCAAGCGGCGCCCCGAACACGTTGCCGACGAACCTCGAGTAGACCGACCAGTTCATCCCGAACTCGAACTCCTGCACCAACCCCGTCGCGACCCCGATCGCGACGTTGATCAACAACAACGTCCCGAAGAAGCGGGTCAGGCGCAGCCACGCCTCGTCCCCGCTGCGATGCCAGGCCGTCTGCATGACCGCCACCAACGGCCCCAACCCCAGCGTCAGCGGCACGAACAGGAAGTGGTAGATCGATGTGGTTGCGAACTGGAGCCGCGCGAGATCAACAGTCGTCGAAGCAACCGCCGTCATCGCTCAGACGCTAGGACCGGCGCGGTCCGGGCACATCGTCCGATGAGGATGAACCTCCTCGGCGGACGCGCCGGGGCCGTCCCTGCCTAGGCTGGGAGCTTGTTCGACCAGTTCACGCAGCTGGTGTCCGACGCGTCCGGGTGGGCGTACGCGATCCTTTTCCTGCTCGCGTTCCTCGACGCGATGGTGCCCGTGGTGCCGAGCGAGACCTCCGTGATCACGGCCGGGGTCGTTGCGTCGAGCGGCGACCTGAGCGTGTCGCTGGTCGTTCTGGCCGCGGCGGCCGGCGCCTTCGCTGGTGACAACGCCACGTACCTGCTCGGTCGCCGCTACGGCACGCGAATCGAGGCGCGCTTCTTCAGCGGCGAGCGCGGCCGGAAGCAGATCCAGTGGGCCGAGCGTCAGCTCGACGAGCGGGGCGGAGAGCTGATCGCGGTCGGCCGTTTCATCCCAGGCGGGCGGACAGCGGTGACGCTGAGCGCGGGGACGTTGGGCTATCCGTGGCGTCGCTTCGCGCTGTTCGACGCCGGGGCCGCTCTCCTCTGGGCGCTCTACGCGACGCTGCTCGGCTACTTCGGCGGCCGAGCATTCGAGCATGCGCCGTGGAAGGGGCTCCTGCTTGCGCTCGCGGTCGCATTCGCCGTTGCAGGCGCGATCGAGCTGACGCGCTGGTTGCTCAAGCGCCGGCGCCCGACGGCGTCGGCCTAGCGGCTGACGGTCAGCTCGACCGGGTCGGCGGCGTTGCGCGGTGCACGACGGAGACGACCTCCTCGGGCCGGATCCAGTCGTTCGAGAGCTCGATTCCGCCGGCCCTGCCGACCGCGTCGAGCATCGGCTTCGCCCACAGGTGCTCGAACAGCACGAGCACCGCGCTCATGTTCTTCGGCAGCGCCTGGGTGACGCGGAAGACGTCGTCCTCGTCGAACAGGTGACCGTCGGCGAGCTCGGCCGCGCCGGCCATCGCGCCCCTCTCGATCCCGGCCGGTCCGGCCGCCGCGTAGCCGGCGAGCGCGCCGACGTAGGAGCCGAACGAGACGGCCTCCTCCCAGTCGAGATCGGTCGCGGTCGTCACCATCACACCGCCGAGGTCGTCCTTGCGCACGAGCAGCAGATCGACGATGCGCACGATCCCCGCCTTCTTCAGCTTCTCGAGCTCCGGCAGGATCTCGCCCTTGAACTGGTTGCCGGGGAACGCCAGGCTCGTCATCTGGATCGGTCCCATCGACTCCAGCACGGGCGGGTCGAGCGCGTCGACCTCGGGTTCGATTTCTCCCATCGGACTGACACCCTAGATCATCGATGCCGACCTCCCGCGCCGGCCCACCGGTCCTGGGTCGCAGTTGCGACCCGGTTCTCATCGCTGCTGCCCGCTCCTCGCGTCCAGATACTGGAGGAGCTCGTGCGCAGCGAGCTCGATCTCCTTGTGGCGCCACTCGGCGGCTCGGTAGTGACAGGCGATCAGGCCCATCCGGTGCAGCCGCCGGAGGTCGCCGTACACGAACGCGTAGCGCGCCTTCGTCTCGTCGGCGGCGCCGTCGGTCAGGCCCAGGTGCCAGAGCGCGTAGTCCGCGAAGTCATGCGTCTTCAGGAACGCGTTTTGCTGGCGGGCGCGCGGCTGCACGTTCTGCCAGCGCGACCGGAGAACGTACTGGTGGGCGTCGATCAGCTGCTTCGCGTGCGCGACCGCGTCCTTGTTCAGCGTGTAGGAGGCGATCCGCCGATTCTGACGCAGAGCCGGACGCCGCGAACAGGTGTCAGACACCGCGACAGCGGTGCCGGACTGCGTTGCGCATGCGAGCGGTGTCTGACACCACCGCGCGCGCTCTGACGCACAGCCGGCGACCAGATCTGATCGAGGACACCGATGTGCGTCGTCAGGAGCAGTTCAGGCGAAAGTCGTCGCGCACGCTTCCGTCGACCGTCTGGTAGCGGAAGCGCGCCGAGCGACCCGCGACGTCGACCCGCAGGGCGCCGAAGCGCCCTTGCACGACACGTGCGGACGGGATCGTCAGCTTGTCGGCGTCGTCGTCCAGGTCGGCTCCGCCCGTCCCCACGGCGACGTACAGCACCCCGTGGTGCGGACGGCTCCGGGCGTAGGCGTGCAGGTGGCCTTCGAACACGACCTGTGTGCCGTTCTTCTCCACCAGCGGCACGATGTTGCGGCGCAGGCCGGGCGAGAGGCTGGCCCCCGCGGGCTCCCAGGGCGGGTGGTGCCAGGCGGCGAAGCGGAAGCAGGAAGGCAGCGCGAGCGCGCTGCGTGCGAAGCCCAGCTGCGGCGAGCCGGGGGCGACGGGCATGTTGGAGTCCAGCACCACGACCGCGGCGTTCCCCCATGTGAAGCGGTACCAACGCTCGTTGCCGAGCGAATGGAACGCGTCGAGCTCGGGCTTGCCGCCGTTCGCTTTCACGTCGTGGTTGCCGAGCGCCGGGAACCAGGCCGACTCCCGCATGAGCGCCGCAAGCGGGCTGAAGATGTCGCGATCGAGCAGGTCCGCCGAGCCCTGCGGGTACGCGTTGTCGCCGACCGTCAGCACGAAGTCCGGGTGCCAGGACTCGATCAGCGAGATGACCGCCGTCTCGTTCCTGTTCCCACTGCCGAAGTCGCCCACGACCGCAAAGGTGAACGTCGCCGCGCGAGACGGCGCCGCCCGGAAACGGCCCTCGGCGAGCGCGCCCGAGTCGGTCCTGACGGTGTAGGTGTAGCGCCGCCCAGGCGTCAGGCGCGTCAGCCTGGCGACGTGGTCGACGCCGGCGCCGGCGTCGACGCGGGCGCCGTTCTGCAGGGTCACGAAGGAGTGCTCCGGCGCCGCGGTGCGGAATGAGATGAGGGCGCTGTGCTGCGTCACGCTCTCGGCCACGGGCCCGCGGGCCAGCGACACGGCGGCAACGGCCTCGGCGATCACCGTGGTATCCGCTCCGCCACGATCGCGATCTTCCGAACGCGCCCCGTCGCAAGCCACTCGGTCCACAGCCGGTGGGCAGCAAGCAGGTCGTCCAGCGCGCGGCGTCCGATCTGCGAAGCGATGTTCGTCGCGTCGGCCGCGAACGCGTCGATCAGCGATTCCGCCACCGCGCGGTGCGACTCGCTCCAATCGTCTTGCCAGCGAACGGCGAGACCGTCCTGCGCGAGGATCCCGTGCATCTCGTCGAGCGGCGTGAGCCAGACCGTGTCGGCGTCGGGCATGAGCGCGCGCTCGGACTCGGTGAGCGGCAGGCCCTCCTCCAGCGTGAACGCGAACCGACCCCCGGCGGGCAGCGCGCGGGAGACTCCCTCCACCAGCGTCTCCTTGTCGCGAAAGGCGAGCATCGTCTCGAGCAGCAGCACGACGTCGTACGTGCCGGGCGGGAGCGGCGGGACGTGCGCGACCTCGAAGTGGCAGGGGAGCCCGTTGGCTCGTGCGCGCGCGATCTCGACCGCGCTCGCACTGGCGTCGACTCCGACGTAGTTGCAGCCGAGCTCCCGCGTCAGGAACCGACCAGGGCCGGCGACCCCGCAGCAAAGGTCGAGCACGGAGACTTCGCGCGCGATGCCCGCGCGCTCCGCGAGCGTCCGGATCTCCCCCGCGCGCATGAAGCTCTCCTGCTCGACGTACTCGCCGGGCTCGTAGGCTTCCTCCCGGGCGCGCCGCAGAGCCTCGTCGAACGGACCGCGCTCGTCCTGCTTCACGGCCTCGCCACAAACCGATGCACGGCGTCCACGGTACTTCGTCAAGGGTGTTCGATCGCGGAGCAACGCTGCGGGCGGCTCCAGGACCGCTGACCGGGCTGGCTGTCCAGTTGCTGCTCCTGGCCGCGCTTGCGCAGACGGTCGGTCTGGCGCGCGGCCGGCTGGGTCGTCGGGGTGGGCTCGGCGCTGATCCTCGACGGCACGCTCGCGCGCGCTCTCTGGCGCGACCCCGAGGCGAGGCTCGGCCCGGCAGGTTGGGTGACGCTCACGCGGGCGACGCTCGCCGTAGGCGTCGCGGCGCTCGCCGCGAGCTCCTTCGAGCGAGACGTGCCGGTCGCGACGTTCGTGACGCTCGCGTCGCTCGCGCTCGCGCTCGACCTCGTCGACGGGCGGGTCGCACGGCGCACCGGGACGACGTCGGCGCTGGGCGCGCGGATGGACGGCGAAGTCGATGCCTTCCTGCTTCTCGCGCTCAGCGTGGAGGTCGCTCCCTCGGCCGGCGTCTGGGTGCTCGCGATCGGCGCGGCGCGCTACGCGTTCCTCGCGGCCGGGTGGGCGTTCACCTGGATGCGCGCGCCGCTGCCGCGGCGCGACTGGCGCAAGGTGGTGACCGCCGTACAGGGAGTCACGCTGACGGTCGCAGCAGCGGAGATCCTGCCGCCGGCGCTGACACGCGCCGCGCTCGCGGTCGCCCTCGTCCTGCTCGCCGAGTCGTTCGGACGGGACGTCTGGTGGCTGTGGCGGCACCGCGCCGTGGTCCCGCAAACAGCCGCGGCGCGCGATCGCAACCGAATCGGAGGCATCCTGCTGACGGTGCTTTCGTTCCTCGTGGTGTGGGTCGCGCTGGTCGCTCCGAGCCGGCCGTGGCTGCTCACGCCGGGCGCATTCGTCAGGCTCCCGCTCGAAATGATCGTCGTCCTGCTCTTGGCCGTCCTGCTGCCCACCCGCGCGCGGCGCCTCCTCGCGTGGGTGATCGGGCCGGTGCTCGGGCTGCTGGTGCTGGTGAAGCTCCTCGACATCGGCTTCTTCGTCGCGTTCGACCGACCGTTCAATCCGGTCGACGACTGGAGCTATGCCTCCCTCGGGACCGAAACGGTGCGCGACACCTTCGGCAGCGGTATCTCCGACCTGGTGGCCGTTTGCGCCGTGGTGCTCGTGGTCGCTGCTCTTCTCCTTCCGACCATGGCCGTGCTCCGCCTGACCGGGTTCGCCGCCGATCACCGCCGGAGCTCGCTCCAGGCGGTCGCGGCGCTCACCGCCGTCTGGGTCGCCTGCTGGGCGTTCGGCGCCGCGCTCGGCTCCGGCACGAGCATCGCGTCCACGAGCGGCGCCGACCTCGCCGTGCAGGAGGTGCGAGCCGTGCAAACCGACCTTCGCGCTCGAGCGCGCTTCGACGCCGAGATCCGGCACGACCGCTATCGCAGCAGCGCGACCCAACCGCTCCTCGCCGGCCTTCGCGGCAAGGACGTCCTGCTCGTGTTCGTCGAGAGCTACGGCAAGCTCGCGGTCCAGGGGTCCTCCTTCTCGCCGGGCGTCGACGCCGTGGTCGACGCGGGGACCCGACAGCTCGCCGGCGCCGGCTTCTCGGCCCGAAGCGGGTGGCTCACCTCTTCGACCTTCGGCGGCGGAAGCTGGCTCGCGCACGCGACGATGCAGTCGGGTTCGTGGGTCAACAGCCAGGGGCGCTACCAGGATCTGATCGCGAGCGACCGCCTCACGCTCACGAAGGCGTTCGGCCAGGCCGGGTGGAGGACGGTCGCCGACGTCCCGTCGGACACCCGAGACTGGCCGGAAGGCACGTCGTTCTACCGCTACGACCAGATCTACGACCGCCGGAACCTCGGGTATCGCGGCCCGAAGTACGGGTTCGCCTCGATGCCGGACCAGTACGTGCTGCTCGCCTTGCAGCGGCTCGAGCTGGCGAAGGCCCACCGCCGCCCAATCTTCGCCGAGGTCGATCTGGTCTCGAGCCACACGCCGTGGATCCTCATCCCGCCCCTGATCGACTGGAACCGCGTCGGCGACGGATCGATCTTCAACCGGCTGCCCAACGACGAGTCCGGCTTCACCGACGCTGCGCGGGGGTACTCGCGGTCGATCAAGTACTCGCTGCGCGCCCTGTTCTCGTTCGTCCAGCACTACGGCAACAAGAACCTCGTGATGATCGTGCTGGGCGATCACCAGCCCTCGAGAGTCGTCAGCTACCGCCCCGGCCACGAGGTGCCGGTCTCGGTCATCGCCCACGATCCGGCGGTGATGCGGCGGATCGCCGGCTGGGGCTGGACAGAAGGAATGCGTCCCCAGCCGAGCGCGCCGCTCTGGCCGATGAGCGCCTTCCGCAATCGCTTCTTCGGAGCGTTCGGTTCATGAGCCTGTCGTGATGCGGGGACGCCTCGCCGGCCTGGACGGGGTACGAGGCCTGGCGGCGCTGTATGTCGTCGTGAACCACATCTTCCTGCGCACGTTCCCGGGCTATCCGCACGACCGGGCGCCGTGGTGGGCCGGCTGGTTCATCTTCGGGCGGTTCGCGGTCGTGGTGTTCATCGTGCTGTCGGGCTTCTCGCTCGCGTTGTCGCCGGCCCGTCACGGCTGGAGGCTGGACAGCGTCTTCCGCTTCGCCGGGCGACGGGCGCGACGCATCCTCCCTGCGTACTTCGCCGCGCTGGCCTTCAGCCTCGCCGTCGCGTGGTACGTCGTCCCGCAACCGGGGCAGGGCGAGCCCGGCACGAGGTCGGTCGTCGTCAACGGCCTGCTCGTGCAGAACCTCGTCCAGGCGCCCAGCCCCAACCGGGCGTTCTGGACGATGGCGGTCGAAGCCCAGCTGTACGTCGCGTTGCCGCTGCTCCTCCTGATGGTCCGGCGCGTCAGCGGTGTCGTAATGGTCGCCACCGTCACGCTCGCCGTCGCGGCGGTGGCGATCGCCGGCCCGCACGACCCTCGTCTGAACACGTACGTGATCCAGTCTCCGCCCGATCTCGCCGCGCTGTTCGCGATCGGCATCCTCGGCGCAGGTCTCGTGGCCGCGAGCAGGGCGCGCAGGGCGTGGCCCTGGCTCGCACTGGCCGCCGCAGCGCCGGTGTTGCTGACGATTTGGCGGGAAGGCTCGGTCTGGACGCTCACCCCGAGACACCTGCTCTGGGTCGACGTCGCGCTCGGCCCAGCGATCGCGTGCTTGTTGATCGGGTTGGCCATGGGTCGCCCGGCGCCGCTCGTGCACGCGCTCGACTCGCGGCCGATTCGCAGCCTCGGCCTCTGCTCGTTCAGCCTGTACCTGCTGCACGAGCCGGTCGTCGTCGTCGTCTACAGCCGGATCGTCGGCCCGCGGTACCACCACGGCCCCACTGCGTTCCTCGTCCTGGTCGCGCTCGCGGTTCCGCTGACGATCGTGCTCGCTTGGCTATTCGCCTCGCTCTTCGAGCGACCGTTCCTCCGCCCGCGCAACCGGGTTCCGTCGCCCGAGCGTCAGCTGCCGGCGACCTGATCGCGACGGCTCGGAAGGTCGAGCGTGTGCCCGCCCCGGCGCGCCTTCGCCTCCAGGTAACGAACGTTCGCGGCAGACACGTGCACTTCCGTCGGGACCTGAGCGGCAACCGTCACGCCGCACGAGCGGAGCTGTCGCGCCTTGTCAGGATTGTTGCTTAGCAGGGCAACGCGCGACACTCCGAGCGCGTGCAGCATCTGCGCGGCGGCGACGTAGCTGCGCTCGTCCTCGCGGTGACCGAGCGCGAGGTTCGCCTCGTAGGTGTCGACCTCGCCCGTGTCCTGCAGGGCGTAGGCCTCGAGCTTCGAGTAGAGCCCGATGCCGCGGCCCTCCTGGCGCAGGTAGAGCAGGTACCCGCCCGCCTCGGCGATGCGCTCGACCGCTTCGCGCAGCTGCGCGCCGCAGTCGCACCGCTGGCTCCCGAACACGTCTCCGGTGAGGCACTCGCTGTGTGCGCGGATCAGCGGTAGAGGAACCGACCGGTCGCCGAGCGCGAAGGCGAGGTGCTCCCCGTCGTCGACGAGCCCGTCGAAGCTGAACACCCGGGCGTCGACTGCGAACCCATCGGCGAACCGCATGGGCAGCTCGACCTGCGTGCGGATCGTCGCGGTTGGAGGTCGCCGCGCCATCTCAGCCGTCCTCGAACCGCGATGAGAGGGCGTACCGCAAGAGCACCACGTCGCCGAGCTTGCGAACGTCGACGAGCGCCGCCCGGCGGCCTGGGTTCCAGGGGAAGCGGCCGTCGCGTACGAACCTGGGAGCCTCGGAGTCGCCGACGAACACCGGCGCGACCGTCAGCTGCAGCTCGTCGACGAGGTCCTCGGTGAGGAACTGCGTGTGGACGGTCGCGCCGCCCTCGACCATCAGCCGGTCGACGCCGCGCGCAGCGAGGTCGGTCGTGAGCGTGCGCATCTTCACGCTCTCGCCGGCGTCGACGACGGTCGCGACAGGCCCGAGACGCTTGCGGGCCACGGCGACGCGCGGGCTCTCGCAGTAGACGATCTTCGGGGTGTCACCGACGGTGAAGAAGTCGGCGCGCGCGTCGAGCTCCGCCCGCCGGGTCACCGTCACCTTCATCGGCGACTCCGCGAGGCCGCGGGCGGCACGCTCGTTCCGACGAGCCTCCGAGCGCACCAGGAGACGGGGATTGTCGATCCGGACCGTCGCCGCCCCGACGAGGATCGCGTCGCAGGAGGCGCGGACCGCATCGACGCGGTCGAAGTCCGCCTCGTTGGAGAGCAGCAGCCGCGAATCGGAGCCGGCGATGTAGCCGTCGATGGAGACGCTGCAGGAGAGGAGGGTGTACGGGCGGTCAGGCATCTGCGGCTCCGCGCTCGGTGAACGACGACACTCGAAGCCGGGGGAACCATTTTGCGACGAGCACGACGGCCCCCGGCAGGCTGGCGACGAGCACCAGGACGCCATAGGTCACAGCGGTCGTCGCGCCGAGATGCGCACCCAAGCCGGCCGCGGCGAACACCCACGCGGTCGCGCCCTCACGCGGCCCCCAGCCGGCGATGCTCGGCAGCACCATGGCGAGCATGGCGAGCAGCACCAGCGGCAGCAGCGTCGAGACCGACGCGCTGACGCCCGTCGCGCGCGCGGCGACCAGGAACGTGACGGCATGACCGAGAACGACCACCGTCGACGCGAGCACGATTGCCGGCAGCGCCTTCTTGTGCAGCAGCCCGGCGCGGATGTCGGCCGCCACCGCATTCCGCACGCGCGTCAGCCGGGAGCGTCCGCGCCACGCGCGAGAACGGTCGACGACGACAACGAGCGCGGCCGTCGCGGCCAGCGCGACGACGACGAGCGGCATGGACGAGCGCACGGGCGACGGCAGGACGAGCAGGACGGCGATCGTCAGCACGGCCTGCACGACCTGTCCGGCGGTGCGCTCCCAGGCGACGGCCCGTAGGCCGCCGCCGACGTCCTGCACGTCGCGTCCATGGCTGACGCCGCGATGCACGTCGCCGACGACACCGCCGGGAAGCGTGAGGTTGAGGAACACCGACCGGTAGTAGGCCGCCACGGCGGCGGGGAGCGACAGGTGCACGCCGAGGCCGCGGGCGACGATCGTCCAGCGCCATGCACAGCAGACGGTCGTGAGGAGGCCGATCGCCGCTGCCGCCAACAGAGCGCGGCCGTCGACCGCGCGCACGCCGTCCACGAACGGGCCTGTGCCGAGTCGCCACACGACGGCTGCGAGCATGGCCGCCGCGGCGACGAGACGCACCCACCTCCTCACGGCAGCACCAACAGGTCGGCGTGGTCGACGGTGACGGCGAGCCGGCCGGCTTCGGCCTCCCGCAGACGGCGGCGCCGGTACAGATCGGCGTCGGCGGCGAGCCCCGAGTCCTGCTCGCACGCGGCGCCGACCCACCCGGTGAGCCACTCCACGGCCAGGTCGGTCTCGGCGGCGCCGAGCCGCCACGGGCTCGGCGCGGCGAGGACCTCGGCGCCGAATGCGCGGAACCCCTCGACGGCGGCGTCGACGGCAGCGGGGCCGAGTAGCCGGCCGCGCGGCGTCACGCGCCGCTGATGTGCGTTGAACGCGCACGCCACGCGGGCGTCGAGCGGGTCCGCCGGGGCGAGGTCGACGCTTCCGGTGACAGAGAGCGTGAACAGCACCGGGCACGCCGCTCCGGCGCAGACGCGGATCACCGCCGCCAGCTCGTCCACCGTCAGCAGGTCGAGCAGCGCGGACGCGGTGATCAGGGTCGCGCCCTCGAGGTCGTTTGCGGCGAGCTGCGTGATGTCGGACAGGCGGGTCTCGACGGAGACTGCGGTGCCGCCGGGCACATCGGCTGCGGCGAGCGCCAGCAGGTCCTCATCGCGGTCGTGGAGGATCCAGCGCTGCGGCCCGGGCAGCTGCGGCGCGAGCCACCGGCCCATCGACCCGCTGCCGCACGCGAGGTCGTGGATCACCCAGGAGCCGCCGGCCGGGCTCCGTTGAAGGAGCTGTGCGACGAGCTCCCGGGACCGGGCTGCAGCGTCCGCACCCTCGCGCAGGTCGAGCCAGCCGGGGCTGACGCGGATCGCCTCGACGGTCATCGCGCCGCCCCCGCGAGGACGTCGGCGACGACAGATGTGGTCGTCGACCACCGGGAGAGCGACGCGCGCCGTTCGCGCGCCGCGCGGCGCAAGCGCCCGCGCAGGTCGGCGTCCTCGAGCCACGCTCGGAGCGCGTCGCGGAGCGCGGCCGCGTCGTCGGGCGGGACGAGGAGCCCCGGCCGCGTGCCGTCGGCGCCGTGCCCGAGGGCCTCCGGCACCCCGCCGACCTCGGCGGCGATCACCGGCAGACCGCGTGCAAGCGCCTCGGTGACGACCATGCCGTATGTCTCGCCGCGCGACGGGAGCACCAGCACGTCCGATTCGGCGTAGCTGCGGGCGAGCTCGGCTTCGGTCTGCGGCCCCGCGAAGCGCACGCGCGCGTCCATTCCGCGGCGCCTCAGACTTTCGGCGAAGGCCGGGTCGCGCTCCAGGCTGCCGACGCAAACGCAGTCCCATCGAAGATCGGCCAGCATCGCGAGCGCGTCGAGCAGCATGTCGTAGCCCTTGCCGGGGATCACCGCACCGACCGAGAGCAGCGCGCCGCCGGTCGCCGTGCCCGGCGCGAGGTCGGCGTCGTCTGCACCGGGCTCGGCGACGTGCACGCGCTCGTCCGGCAACGAGTAGAGGTCGACGAGGAAGCGCCGCGTCCACGCGCTGGTCGTGACGACTGACGTCGCGGCCGACAGCACCGCGCCCTCGCGCTCTCCGGGCGCCGTCGTCCGCCTGGCCGAGCGGCATGTGCACGAGCGGCACCAGCCGCAGGCGGCCCGCCTCGGGGACCACCACTTCGGGGGCGGGCGACGCGACAAGGCCGTCGAGCAGGACGGTGGCGCCGTCGGGGATCCGGCTGACGGCACCGGCGAGCGCCGCGTACGACGCCGCATCGGGCCGTGGCCACGATCCGGGCACGGCGTGCACGTGCACTGCCCAGCCGCCGGCGGCGAGCCCGCGCCGCACCCGGCGGTCGAACGTGTTCCCGCCGCTCGGGCGGGCCGGGTCGTCGATGCCTTCGGGAACGATCATGTGCACGGCGCTCACAGCGCACGCTCGTAGCTCGCAGAGGCGATATGGGACTCGTGCAACGTGACGACGAGGCCGTCGAGCGTGCGCGCGGCCTCGCCGAGCGCACCGGCGTGGGCACGCTCCGCGAGCCGATCCGCGATCAGCCGGGCGAGCACCTCCGTCGTGGTGTTCATGCCCGCCAGGGCCGGCTCGTCGTCGAGATTTCGATAGTTCAGCTCCGACACGACGCTGCGCAGCTCCTCGGTCGCTCGACCGATGTCGAGCACGATGCCGTCGGCGTCGAGGTCTGCGCGCCGGAACGTGGCGTCGACGACGTACGTCGCGCCGTGGAGCGCCTGCGCAGGGCCGAACGCCTCGCCGTGCAGGCTGTGGGCGATCATCATGTGGTCGCGGACGGTCACGCTGAACACGCCCTATGCCTCGCCGTAGGTGATCGTGTGGCAGAGCGCCGGCAGGCTCCCCGCGGCCAGCCGGGCCATCACCTCGGGCAGCTCGTCGAACTGCGACTCGCCGGTGAGGAGTGCGTCGAAGGCCGGGTCGCGCAGCAGGTCGAGGGCGAGCGCCAGGCGATCGGCCGTCGTGCGACGCGCGGCGCGGGCCGGGGAGACGGTGCCGACCTGGCTCGAGCGAATGGCGAGGCGGCCGGTGTGGAACGCCCCTCCCAGCGAGAGCCGGACCTCCGTGTCGCCGTACCAGCTGAGGTCGATGACGGTGCCTTCGGGGGCGAGCAGGTCGAGCGAGCGCTGGAGCCCAGCCGAGGTCGCGCTCGTGTGCACGACCAGGTCGCGGTCGCCGGCGGCGTCGTCCGCGAGGGCGAAGTCGACGCCGAGCGCGGCCGCGACGTCTGCGCGGCTCGGGTCGACGTCCACGAGGGTGACCTGCACGGCCGGGAAGCGTCGGAGCAGCCGTGCGACGCAGCAGCCGACCATCCCGGCGCCGACGACCGCGACCCGGTCGCCGACCAACGGCGCGGCGTCCCACAGCGCATTGACGGCGGTCTCGACGGTACCGGCGAGCACGGCACGGGCGGGTGGGACCCCGTCGGGCACGACCGTCACGGCGCTCGCCGGCACGACGTAGGCGGTCTGGTGCGGGTACAGACAGAACACCGTGCGGCCGTACAGCTCTGGCGGCCCCTGCTCCACGGCGCCGACGTTCAGGTAGCCGTACTTGATCGGCCCCGGGAACTCCCCCTCCTGGAACGGCGCCCGCATCCTCGCGCGCTGGTCCGGCGGCACGCCGCCGCGGAACACCAGCGTCTCGGTGCCGCGGCTGACCCCCGAGCGCATGGTGCGCACGACCACGTCGTCCGGGCCCGGCTCGGGGAGCCCGACTGGACGGATCTCACCGCAACCCGGCGCTCGCAGCCAGAACGCATGTGCGATTCCATGATCGAGGGCCACGTCGCGGTCATGTTCGCGCGTTTCTCTCACAGGGCTGTCCTGCCCAAGTACGGGAGCCACGCATCGTCGGATTGAACGACCGAACGCACAAGGCCGTGTTTATCCCATTTCGGGACGGCCGATCGGCCTCAGCTCACGCCGCGTTCCGTGCCCGCTTCACCTCGAGGCTCTCCAAGAACTCTCGCGCCAGCTCGGGTAGATCGGCGTCCAATCGAGCTCCCGCTTTGCGGCCGTTACGGTCATCCGTGTGCCCGGGTTCCCTGCTCTCGTAGGTGAGTTGGTCGATCGCGCACGCCGCGTGCTTGCTCGCTACGGCCGGCTCGGCGGTTCGCAGTTCGCGGCGGCGATCTCGTATCGGGCGCTCTTCTCGCTCGTTCCTCTGGCTACCTTCGTCGCGACGGTCCTGGCTGAGGTGTTGTCGTCGAGCGGCGCCGACCGTCAGGATTTCGTGTCGGCGATCGCCGAGCGGCTCGACCTCTCTCCGGAGGGGGCGGCGGGCCTCGACGCGCTGATCAGTGCGGTTCCCTCGCCGTGGAGCGTGGCGGGTGTCGTCGCGCTCGGGCTTGCGCTGTGGGGTGCCACCGGCGTGATGTCGTCCGTGCAGAAGACGCTCGCCGTCGTGTTCGACCAGGGCGCTTCCCGTTCGTTGATTCGCGGGAGGCTGGTCAGCGCTCTTCTCGTGCTGGGCGCACTCGGTCTGATTCTGCTGGCGGTGCTCATGTCGATGGTCGAGAACGTGGCGCGGAAGGTGAGCGCGAACGTGGACGAGGCTCTGGACTGGCAGCCATTCGGGTTCGGGATCCTGTTCGGCGTCGTGGTGCCTGCCGCCGTGGTGTTCCTCGTCTTCGTGCTGCTGTACCGCTATCTGCCTCATCATCGACCCGGCTGGCGAGCCGCTCTCCTCGGTGGTGGCGCGGCGGCCCTCGCGCATCAGGCGGTGCAGGTCGGTCTCGACTGGTATCTCTCAGGCGCTGTCGATTTCACGAGCGTCTACGGGTCTGCAAGCGCGGTCTTCGCGTTTCTCTTCTCCGTCTACCTGAGTGCGAGTGCGTTCGTGATCTGCGCGATTCTCACCCAGACGCTTGACGAATCAGCCCCGTTGGTTGGGGGACGCGGTTAGCCGCGGCCCATCTGGTCGATGCAGACTGCGACGGCGACGATGAGAGCGTCGTTCTGCTCTTCGGCTATCTCGATGCCGTAGGTGTCGCGGACGCGGAACCAGCGCTTCGAGACCTCGGCGACCTTGTCGCCGTCGCGCTCGATCTTGTACTCGTGGTCGACGATGTTGCCCTTGGCCTCGAGGTCCTTGTCGCCCTCGACCTCGATCGAGTAGCGCTCGCGCAGGGGGCTGATCAGCGCCTTCTTGATCGTGGCAATGGTCTTTCCGCCCTGTTCGATCTCCATCGTGTCGCGCACGCGGAGCTTCTTCTCCTGGATCGTGTACAGCTCCTCTCCGCTTGGGCTTTCGAGAACCAGGGTGTCGCGGATGCGGAGCGCCTTTCCGTTCACCTTGAATACTTTCTCGCCGCCGTTGTTCTCGACCCAGAAGTCGTCGCCGATCGCGAACATCTTCTCTCGCATCTGGTACTGCGTTCCCGAAGAGCCACGTCGATTGCGTAGCAGTGGCATGCCGCCTCCTCCGTTCGGATCGTGTTCCTCGTACCGATTGCATGAGGTTCGCAGATCGTGCAGGGTCGAGCACTGTGAGCTCGGGATCCGGCGGAGACTGAGGGATGGGCGGCTCGGGTCTCGTCGCGATTGCGCTGCTCGTCCTCGCGTACGCGGCGTTCTCGCGGCGGCTGCTGGGGTCGGTGATCACTCGCGGCGATGGTGTTCGTCGCCGGCGGCGTGGTGGCGAGCACGGAGGTTCTCGGGTGGCTCGATCCGACGATCGGGAGCGAGTCGGTTCGCTGGGTCGCGGAGGCGACGCTGACGGTCGTGCTCTTCTCGGATGCGTCGCGGATCGACCTCGCGGCGCTGCGCCGCGAGTACGTCGTGCCTCTTCGGCTGCTCGGGATCGGGCTGCCGCTGACGATCGTGGCCGGCGCGCTCGCGGGTGTCGTCGTGTTCGGGCAGCTCGCGTTGATCGAGGCCGTGCTGCTCGCGATCGTGCTCGCCCCGACGGACGCTGCGCTCGGGCAGGCGGTCGTCACCGACCCCCGGATTCCGTCGCGCGTCCGCCAGGGCCTGAATGTCGAGAGTGGGCTCAACGACGGCATCTGCGTCCCGCTGCTCCTGATCGCGATCGCGATTGCCGAGGCGCAGGAGGGTGCGATCGGAGACGGCGCTGCGGCGCGCCTCGTGCTCGAGGAGATCGGGTACGGGATCGCCGGAGGCGTGCCTGGCGGGGCTCGCAGCGGCGATCGTGGTCAGGCTGGGAGTCGCGCGCCGCCTCGTCGATCCGGTCTGGCTGCAGGTCGTCCCGGTCGCAGGGGCCGCGCTCGCGTACGGGCTGGCGGTGTGGATGGGCGGCAGCGGGTTCATCGCCGCCTTCGTCGGCGGCGCCGTCTTCGGCTGGCTGCGCCGCGAAGGTCGGAGGCGAGGTGACGCTCTTCCTCGAGGAGACCGGCGGCGTGCTCGGTGCGGTCACGTTCGTTCTCTTCGGCGCCGTCATGCTCGTACCGGTCCTCGACGACCTCTCCGGCGCTGTCGTTCTCTATGCGCTCCTGAGCCTGACCCTCGTTCGGATGGTTCCGGTCGTCCTGGCGATGCTCGGATCGGGCGCGAGGCCGCCGACGGTCGCCTTCCTCGGCTGGTTCGGGCCGCGCGGCCTGGCGTCGATCGTGTTCGCCGTGATCCTGGTCGAGGATGCCCACCTCGCGCACGAGTCGGTCTTGCTGAACACGATCTTTCTCACCGTCGCGCTCTCGGTGCTCCTGCACGGTCTGACCGCGACGCCGCTCGCCGCGCGTTACGCAGCCTGGTTCGCGGCCCATCCGCGCCACGCCGTGCCGGCGTTCGAAGCTGTCCCGGCTCCGCACCAGCGCCCGCACCGGTGGGCGCCGCCTCTTTGACAACTCGGTGGTTCGAAACGCAAACGGTCTTGGACTGCCGCTGGAACTCCTGCCAGGCTCGTCGCAGAGAGGTAGGTGGTGCCCGTGTCCTCGGGCCGCCTGCGGCAGATACGTCTGATCACGATGCTCGCCGTCACGCTCATTCTGGCGGTGGCGCTCACCCTCGCCCGATCTGACGCAGCGTCAGGTCGGTCGTCAGCAACCTTGAACGTCTGCGCTACCGGCGCCACCTACACCAAGATCCAGGATGCGCTCGTCGCTGCCGCCCCCACCGGCGACACGATCGACGTCTGCGGCGGCACGTTCACCGAGCAGCTGGTTGTCGACAAGTCCGTGAAGCTGGTCGGAGCCGGCGCAGGGCAGACGACGATCGCTGCACCGTCTGCGCTCACCGGCCTCCAGAACCTCGTCACGATCTCGGGCAGCGGCGTCAGCGTCGAGCTGAGCGGGTTCACGATCCGCGGCCCCGGCCCGGCCGGCGACTGTGCCGGCATGCTGGCTGGGGTGTTCGTCCGCGGAGGCGCACACGCGGACATACACGACAACACGATCACCGAGATGCGCAACACACCGTTCGACGGCTGCCAGAAAGGCTTCGGCATCCGCGTCGGCATCTGCGCGGCCTGCAGCAGCGACCCAACCAGCGGCACGGCGACGATCACGAACAACACGATCACCGAGTTCCAGAAGACCGGGATCGTCGTCGACAACGCCGACTCGGACGCGAAGATCACCAACAACACGGTCACCGGCGCCGGGCCGACGAAGCTCATCGCACAGAACGGCATCCAGGTCGCCCGCCAGGCGACCGGGACCGTCTCCGGTAACAAGGTCTCGGCGCTCGCGTACGCGGGGGACAAGAACCAGGCGTCATCGACCGGGATCCTGCTCGTGAACCACGGCGCTGTCGCCGTCTCCAAGAACACGGTCACGGACACCGACAACGGCATCTTCGTGTTCGGCCCGACCACGCCGACCGGCGCGGTCACCGTCAGCGGCAACACAGTCTCCGGCGGCGACTACGGGATCGCCGTCCAGGCAACGAGCGGCACGCTGGTCGAGGACAACAAGACGAGCGGCGCAGCCAACTTCGGACTCGATGCCGAGGACGACACGAAGGGGATCACCTTCCGGCGCAACGCGGCGAGTGGCACGACCGGCGACGGGAATTTCGACTGCCGCGACGGCTCGAAGGGAACCGAGACAGCGCGCACGGCGAACACCTGGACGGACAACACCGGGGACACTGCGCAGCCGGAGGCGATCTGCTCGCCGAAGCAGGAGCCGCCGCCCTCTCCCGAGCCGCCTCAGATCGACTTGCCGCCTGTCGTGATCGTGCTGCCGCCGATAGCAGGCACTCCGGATGCGTCCGAGGAGCCGATCCCGCCGCAAGCGGCGCCGATCCCGCCGCAAGCGGCGCCGATCCCGCCGCAGCCGGCAGTCGAGCCGACGCCGCAGCCGGGCGGCCCGATCCTGGACGCCAAGGCGGACGAGGTCATCACGACGATGGAGCAGAAACAGCTGAAGTCGTGCCTGATCACCTTGACCGCGAAAGGCCCGCAGAAGCTGCTGATCGCACAGGGCTTCGCCAAGACTCCCGGCGTGCTCGGCCGCGGGGCGCTGCTCGTCCGGCTCGGGCTGATGCCCAAGGGCCAGCAGTTGCTCTCGAAGGACGTCGGCGGGGTGCTGGTCACCGTCAAGGCTTCCTGCCGCACGACAGCGAACGCTGCGGCTGTCCAGGTGAAGTCGGCGCGGGCGGTGCTCAAGATCGAGCACAGCGTGACGACGCCCGGCTCCTGGGTGCCCGACCTGCCGCTGCTGACGCCGGCCGGCACCCGCTTCGTCTCCGAGCTGGCGAAGAAGATGGTCAAGGTCACCCAGCTCCGCTGCGACGGCTACACCGCGACCTGGCCGCCGAGCCTCGTCGACCCTGAGCGGTTGTCGTTCGACAGGGCGACCGTGGTCTGCGGGATGCTGAAACGCGCCGGCGTGAAAGCGCAGCCGCGGCTGCTCGCGCACGGGCGTTCGAACCCGATTGCGACGAACGACACCGAGGCCGGCCGGGCGGCGAACCGCCGGGTGGCGGTCACGTTCGTGCACGTGCTCGCGGCGCGCAGCGCGAACTGAGCCGCGAGCCTTTCGCCTCGTGTCGTCGGTTGCGGCGGTTCCTAGGAGAACCCGCGATCAGTGTCGACGCTGATGCCGCGTCCGCGCGCGCCCTGATGCCGTCGCCACCAGCCGCGTCGACGATGCGTCCATGAGATCACAGACACCCACAACGAGCGCGAGCGTCGCCGAGGCGATGAGCACGGGCCTCATCCATTGCACCCCTGAGACACCGCTTCGAGACGTCGCTCGGCTGATGGCGACCCATCGCATCCACGGCGTCTACGTGTTCGACTACGGCGTGGAGGACGACGGCGCCACCGTCCTGTGGGGCGTCGTGACGGACCTCGACCTCGTTGCGGCGTTGCCCGTGATCGACGAGAGGACCGCCGGGAACAGCGCCGTGACACCGCTCATCACGATCGCCGGCGACGATTCTCTCGACCGGGCTGCTCAGCTGATGGCCGAGACTGCGAGCACGCACCTTGCGGTGATCGATCCGGAGAACGGCCACCCCGTCGGCGTGCTCTCGACGATGGACGTCGCGCGCGTGATCGCTTCCGCGGAGGACGTCTCCGGGCTCATCTGAGGCCGGCGATGTCCGCACCCGCTACTTACCCTGTTGCGACCCAGAACCTCGACGCGGCTGCGGTCAGGTGGCAACTCGCGATCGACGCTGCTCAGCGTGCGGTGCACCTGACCTCGGCCCCGCCGATACGTGCCGAGATCGACCACGGCATCCGCGCGCTCACCGAGGAACGGGTTGTCGCCTCCGAAGGGCTGTGTCGGCTCGCGTCCCTCGAAGGGATCGCGCCGGCGCCGTGGCTGCCGGCTTTCGCGGTGAGCGTGCGAATGCTGGGCCTTCCGCCTTCGACGAAGGCGTGCCTCTTCGACCTGGACGGTGTGCTGACGGACAGCGCTGCGGTTCACGCAGCGGCCTGGGGTGAGGTGTTCGACGATCTGCTGCTGCGGCTCGCGGAGAGGACCGGATGGCAGTTCGTCCCGTTCGATCGGGTCGCCGACTATCGGGCCTGGGTCGAGGGCAAGCCTCGGCTCGAGGGTGTTCACGCGTTTCTGGCGGCCCGTGGCATCCAACTCCCGGAGGGCCGGCAGTCTGACGGCCCGGCGGCCGACACGGCGCAGGGCGTCGCGAAGCGCAAGGCGGCTGCGGTTCAGCGCCTCCTCCACCGCCGCGGAATCTCTGCGTTGCCGGGTGCGCGCCGCTACCTCGAAGCGGCCGGTCATGCCGGACTGCAGCGCGTGGTCGTGTCTGCGAGTAGCACTGTTCTCCCGATGTTGGAGCTGGCCCACCTGGCGAGCCTCGTCGAGGATCGCGTCGACGCCGATGTCCTCCACGGCGAGCACCTCCGCTTCTCGCCCCGCCCCCGACCTGCTGCTCGCAGCGTGTCGCCGGCTGGGGGTCGCGCCCCAGGAGACGGTCACGTTCACGCACACGCCGGCCGGGGTGGCGGCCGGACGCGCCGCGGAGCTGACCGTGATCGGGGTCGCGCAGGGCACCGGCGCGGAGCTTCTCTCCGGCTTCGGTGCCGAGCGCGTGGTCGCACAGCTCGACTCGCTGCTCGACCGCCGCCTTCTGGCTCCGTAGTCAGCGCCGGCCCGCGGCTTTCCCGCAGCGGGGTTCAGCAACAGGCCCGATGGCGCGTCGCCTGATGTGCCTGATGATCGGAAGACGCGGCAGGCTCGTCCAATCGTCAAAGGAGCAAAGGACGATGAAACTCGCACTCACCACACTCGTCGCACTCGCACTCGCCGGTTCGGCGCTCGCCGCGGGCCAGAAGTCGGCCACGCTGACGATCCGGCACCAAATGAAGGGGTGTCACAGCTGGTCGTTCGACGGCAAGAGCTGGGCCGCCACACAGAAGCTGACGGTCGCGCGCGGCAGCACGCTCGCCGTTGTGGACAACGACGTCATGCCGCACAAGCTGATCCAGGTCAGCGGTCCCAAGGCCAAGCTCGCACACACCGCCATGACCCGGCCCGGCGCACAGGCGCTCGCCGGTTTCGCCGCCAAGGGCACGTACGTGTTCACGACCAAGGCCGGCGAGGACTATCCGAGCGTGAAAGGAATGGAGACGGTCGGCGAGGATCTCGCCCTCAGGCTGATCGTCACGGTTGTCTGATGCGCGGTGTTCCCGACGGCGGCCGCGTCACCTGGAGGCGACGCTACGCGCACAGCCAGTACGTCGGCTACGTCACCGTCAGTGACGAGAGCCTCCGGCTGGCGGGCTCGGAGCGCGTGACCGGCATCGACGCGGCGCTCACGATCCCGTACGACGCGATCCGCGCGGTTCGCGTCGCACGGGATCCGTACGAGGAGATCGTCGGCGAGCGCTCGGTCGTGCTCGAGCTTGCCGACAACGACCCGATCTACGTCAGGCCGCTCGGCACCACCGCAGTCGACCTGGATGCCTTCGCCAGGAAGCTGGGCGGGCTGTAGTCGAGCGCGACAAGCGCCACGTCAACACGGACGCGCCGCCGGGATGACGCGGATAGATTCGCGGGCGATGGGCGACGGGCTCGAGTATCTCCTCTGGCGGCAGACGCTTGCGGATGGGGACGTGACGACGGTGTACGGCGTGCGTTATCCGCGCTCGTCGACAGCCGTTCGCGTCCTGCATTTTCCGAGACCGCAGCGGCTGGACGTCTGGTGCGTGGCGAACGGCATCGAAGAGGCGGTGGTCGGCGGCTTCTTCCTGCGCGATCCGTACCGGCCGCTGGGCGAGTTGTGGGTCGGCGGACGGCCGGCGAGCCATGAGCCGATAGCCGGGCCGTTTGGGCCGCGGCGAGGTGCCGTCGTCATCGACGACGGGGTGGTGAGTCTGCGTGAGCGTGCCTCTGCCCCTGCGAGTCCGCAGGGCGACCTGCTGCAGGCCGGGCCGCTGCTCGTCGCCGACGGGGCGGTCGTGTTCGACCGGGATGACGACCGCGAAGGCTTCTCGGCTGATGTGGCGCAGTTCGACTCGGACATCACGGTCGGCCGCCATCCGCGTGCGGCGCTCGGAATCGGGGAGGGGTGGCTGGTTGCGGTTGCCTGCGATGGACGCCGCTCGAACGTCGACGGAGGGCTGACGATGGGCGAGCTCGCCGAACTGATGATCGAGCTCGGGGCCGAGAGCGCGATCAACCTCGACGGAGGCGGTTCCACAACGCTCGTGCATCGCGGGCACCTCCTCAACCGACCGTACAGCACCCAGGACCAGCCGGCGCCCGAGTCGCGGAGGGTCGTGAGCGCGCTCGCCTTCGAGCCGAGAGGCTGATGCGCGTGAGGTCGGGAAAGTTCACGATCCGCGTCGAGCGGTTGGACCACGAGAGCCTGGTTCTGGATGGCCTCGCGCTGGCCCGCGGTTTCTTCCGAGACGACCCGAGCTCTGTCGACGAAGGCGCGTTCGACGCCGCCGCCGGGCTGGGGAACGCCGGACGAATCGAGCTCGCGGACGTGATCGCGATGAACCGAACGATGCGAGCCCGCAGTCCGCACAAGGCGTGGACGGCGATCCTCGACGTGGACGCGCCCTGGCTCATCGCGCTCCCGGCGGACCTCGACCTCCTCGAGGCGGACGACAAGCACTGGCGAGATGCGAGAGGCGACGACCTGGTGTCAGCGGCGCTCGCCGCCACGATCGGCCCCGGTCGTGGCATGGCCGTGGCGACCAAGCTGCTTCACCTGAAGCGGCCGCGACTTTTCCCGATGCTCGACCGACTGGTAGCGGAGATGCTCGGACTCGGCGTTCCGAACGAATCAACGGTCGAGCAGCGAGTCGACACCGCGATCAGGCTGACGCAGACGATCCGCGCCGAGGGCCGGCGCAACCTCGACGCGCTCCGCAACATCCGCGACGAGCTCGCGCAAGAGCGGACGCAGAGATCACTCATCCGACTCTTCGACGCGATCCTCTGGTTCGCTCACCCGGCAGCAGGTGTTAGAGGCGCTCCGCGGACGATCGAAGTACGCCTGAGAGACGACTGAGCGGTCAGCGCTCGTTCAGCAGGTGGCGTGTGCGAGCGACGCTGCGCCCTCGGCCGTCGCGTGGTGCGGGTCGAGGAGGGCTGCGCGCGCGGTGGCGCGGATGCGCCGGAGGCTCGGCATGGGATAGTTGTCGCTCTTGCGCCGGCTGCGGATGTATTCCGGGCCGAACGTCACGGTCAGCGTCGTGCGTGGGTCTACTCGCGTGGCGAGCCTGACCAGGCGCGGTAGCCGATTGAGTGGGATGTCTGTACGCACGTTTTGCTCGACGGTCCGTGCGATCGATTCGAAGTGACGGAGCACGTCCAGCGGGTCGAGTTGGTCGGCGAGCGCGCTGAGGAAGCAGCGCTGCCGTGCCATGCGCGTGTAGTCGTTCGAGTCCTTGCGCGAGCGCACGTACGCGAGCGCATGGTGTCCGTCGAGGTGGTAGGTGCGGCCTGGGTAGACGTCGATCGTGGGCTTCGGCTCTCCCCAGGCGGCTCGGGTCACCGAGTCGTGCAGGCGTTCTTTCACGTGGATGGTGACGCCGCCGAGCGCATCGACGAGACCGGTGAAGCCGCGGAGGTTCACGAGCGCGTAGTAGTCGATGCGCACGGCGAGCAGCTGTGAAACCGCGAGCTTGAGGGCGCTCGCGCCGGGGTCGCGCGCGGGCGGGAGGAGGTTCGGATGCGCGCGAGCATAGGAGTAGAGGCCGTTGATCGGCTCGCGGAAGACCGGCAGATTGCCGCCGACGCGCACGTTGATGAGATTGCGCGGGATGCCGAAGGCGACGGCGCGTCGCGTCCCCTGCTCGAACGCGGCGAGGATGATCGTGTCCGTTCGCGCGCCCCAGTTGCCGGGGACCCTCGTCGGTGCCGAGGAGCAGGATGGTCGTCCACGGGCGCTCGGCGGGGTCGGCGGCTTCCAGCACCTGCCGGGAGGCGACGAGCGGCCGTCCTTGCGGTAGGTGGGGCTCGCGCTCGGGCGCCGGCCGGCCAATGACGAAGACGCCCCGCGACGGCAGCACGTCGTGCGGCTCCGCGTCCGCGAAGACGCGGTCGACGACCGTGTAGCCACGAACCGCGAAGTAACCGGCCGCCACGTGAGGCACGACGGCCAGGACGACGAGCGCGGCGACGAACATCGGCGCCGTCGAGCGTCCCACGTCGACGACCGCGAACGCACGCAAACCGAACAGCACCAGGTCGAGCACCAGCAGCACGACGAGCAGGCGCAGCCCAAGCTCCGGGTGCGCAAGCACGACGCCGCCCGCCGCCAGCACGATCGCGAGTGTGAGCGCGAGCAGCACGATCGCGCGTCGGTACGCACCCACCACCAAGTGGCCCAACCCCGGCACGAGCATCGACAGCATCGCCGCCGCCACCGGATCAGTCTAGGACGTCGCTTGGTCGGCACGTCCACTCGGCCTGCAGTCCTCGGCTTGCGAAGAGGCGAAGCACCGATCCGCCCGGTCGGGCCGCCTCCGCCGGCTTCCTGGGTGCCGCAGCCCCGCGGTCGCACCCGACGCGAGGGAGTAGCCCGATCGGTTAGCCTCCGGCGTCCGGTCTGTTGCTGATCCGGAAGCACGAAGGAGCGAACGATGAAGTCGTGGGTCGCTCTCAGTCGCAGTCGCCCTCGCTTCGACGGGTGCCGCGCCCGGTGGAGAGCCGACGCTTCGAACTGCAGGAGCGTTGAAGGGGCACATCGTCGCGGTACGTCGTCGTGCGCTCCGCGTCCCCGTGAGTCATGGCGAACGTCGGCTGCACGCTTGTCCGATGGACTTCGCCTGAATGAGCGCGCGGGAACTTACTTCCATCAGGGGTCAAGAGGAGGGAAGAGGATGAGACGACTTCTAGTTGTCCCGCTCGTCGTTGTGGCCGCAATCGCGCTCGGCGTCGTTACCGGCCCGGCGCGGGCGACTCCGCCCGATTGCGACCGGACCACCGCCCTGTGTGCGGAGCCGGTCGATGCGATCGGCTATGGCGGCGCTTACACAGGACACGACGAGCCGTCGCTGCTGTTCTACTCGAACGCAGCAGGCTCGGGAAACACGAACTTCTACAAGCTGCAGATTCCGTCCGACCCGAAGGTGTTGCCGAACCAGGCCGGCACGGCCGGGACGTGGAACTTCCAGCTGCATCCTGCGTTCTGGCTCGGCATGGCGCTCTGCGACAACCAGTCGGCGCCCGAGTTCACGCATGCTGCTTGTGCGCCCGACAGCGACACGAACATCTTCGACGGGACCGATCCCGCAGCCGCCGACTACATCGGCAAGCATCCTGGGACCGCGTTCCTCGAGCTCCAGTTCTATCCGCCGGGTTGGGCGCCCTGGCCGCCGGGGGTCAGCTGCGACGCGACCAAGTGGTGCGCCGCGATGGCGATCTTCAGCCTCAACCAGGATCAGAACACGGGCACGTTGAACAACGCTGCCTGCCTGAACAGCGTCGGTCTCGAGCCCGCGAACTTCGCCTTCATCACGAAGAGCGGCGTTCCGCACGCACCGCCGGGGCCGCTCGACCTGACGGAGGGCTCATTCACGCCGAGCGCGGCGACCGACCTGTTCATGGGCTCGGGCGACGTGCTCGCGATCGACATCCACGACGGCGCCGCGGGGCTGACGGCGATCGTCCACGACTTGACGACCGGCGAGACCGGCGCGATGACGGCGAGTGCAGCGAACGGCTTCGCGCAGGTCCTGTACGAGCCGGCATCCGCGACCTGCCACCAGGCGCCGTACACGTTCCGCCCCATGTACGCGACGTCGAGCGAGCACACCCGTGTTCCGTGGGCCGCGCACTCCTACAACGTCGCCTTCTCGGACGAGATCGGCCACTTCGAGTACTGCAATGCGGTCACCGCGGAGGGGGGCGATTGCACGAGCAACGGCGAGGCGTCGCTCGACGACGACGACACCGGCTGCTTCAGCTCGGCGGTCTCGCTCCTCGTCCAGATCGGAGGCTGCATCGGCACCGACAATGACTTCGACGGAGTCTCGTACCAGCCGGTCTGGCCGGGAGCGGATCCCAATCGCGGACAGGACAAGAAGCTCCACCCGAGCTCGGTCCTGTTCACGAGCCCGGTCTTCGGCGCCGGCCAGAACTACAGCCGCGTCGCTTTCGAGGCCGACCTGCCGCGGATCGAGGCGGCGGACTTCGGCGGGAACTGCGACAGGCTCACCGGGACCAACTGCGTCAACCCGCCTCCGGGGGCGAACTTCTACCCGATCTACACGACGGGGGATCCACAGAAGTCCGACTCGGGCGTCGAAGCAGCTCGCGTCCGGATCCTGTGTCTGGCAACTCGGCGGCGCGAACCTGAAGGGGACGACGAACACGTTCGGCGGCAATTCCACCGCCGAGTTCGGGCCGTTGCTCTTCAGCTTCTACCCGAACCCGAACCCGGCCGTGCGGCTCCGCACGAACAACTTCCGGAACATCCTCGACTCGAATCCCTGCCCCGCGTAAGCGGCTCCAAGTATCACGACCTAGACGAGGGCGCCCGCGGGCGCCCTCGTCTTGACTCGCGTTCCGTCGGTCGGCCGTGTCGGCTGCGGGCGGAGCCCGCTCGTCGCGAATCAGTGACATCCCCGCGCTCGGTTGCGAGCTGCTCTGCCCGCTTCTTGATTCCCACCAGCATCTTGCGCTCCATCACGAGCGACGCCGGCTCCATCGGGATCATTCCGATTTTGTCCTCGAGTCTCGGCAGGCGGAAGCGGTTACGGCTGATCAGCCGCGTCCTCCCCTCCTGCTCGCGGAGGATGAACGTCCAAATCCAATTGCCGTCGGCGGACTGTGTGGCGAGCACGCGATCGGGCTCGACGATTGCGAAGCTCATCTTGTTCGCTCCGTAGCCGAAGCCGTCGCCGACTCGGGGGTGCTGGAACTCGGGCAGCACGCGGTCAGCGCTGTGCATGTTCAGGCCGAGGAGGTTCTCGATCCAGTCGTAGGTGTAAGCGCCGCCACGCGGCGACGGCCCCATCTGCGCGATCCACGGCCATACCGCCGACGCCGGCGCCTCGATTGTGATCGCGCGTGTCGCGACTCTGTCCGCATGTTCGAGCAGCTCGTCGCCGGGGAAGCGCGCACCGGCTTCCTCCGTCGTCGCGCCCCAGGTGAGGATCGGTGCGCGCAGCAGCTTCTCGTAGACAACCGCACTCCCTCCAAGTGCGGCACCAATTGCCAGCAACGTGTTGCCTTTCATCTTCGGCCTCCTAAGAATGGCCGCCGGCGCCAAGCGGCAACCAGTAGAGGTCGACGCCGTACGGGCGTGGCGTAGATGTGTCCGTCGGCACCTGGACCTCCTCGGTCTCGAGTGCTGCCAGGGTCGCTGTTCCGGTCTCTCGTAGCGTCGGTGTCAGGCCGGATCTCGTTGCGGCGTTCTACGACTTGGACTCGAACCGACCAACTGGCGCACCGCGAGTCGTCGGTCCGTCTCGCAGACGGACGCAACGGCGCCTACGCGACTGCTACCTGGTCGCGGCGTGGGACCTCGGGTAGCGTGCCGCCGTGGCGACGTTCGCGCTGATCCACGGGGGTGGTGGCAGCGCGTGGGACTGGCACCTGGTTGCGCCGGCGTTGCGCGAGCGCGGGCACGATGCTGTCGCCGTCGATCTCCCGAGCGAGGACGAGTCGGCCGGTTGGGAGGAGTACACCGACGAAGTCGTGCGGGCAGTCGGCGATCGTCGCGGAGTAGTGGTCGTGGGCCACTCGCTCGGCGGCTTTACAGCGCCGCTCGTCTGCGCTCGTAGCTCCGTCGACCTCCTCGTCCTCGTTGCGGCGATGATCCCTTCGCCCGGCGAGCTCTTCGCGGACTGGTGGGCGAACGCCGGCTACGAGGAGAGCGGGTACGAGGATGTCTTCTACCACGACGTTCCTCCGCAGCTTGCGGCCGAGGCGAGGCGGCGAGAACGGAACGAGAGCTCGAAGGCGCTGCAGGAGCCGTGGCCGCTCGAGGCCTGGCCGGACACGCCGACGAGGTACCTCCTGTGTCGCGACGACCGCATGTTCCCGGCCGCCTGGGCGCGACGCCACGCGCGCGAGCGCCTCGGCGTCGAGCCCGACGAGATGAACGGCGGCCACTACATCACCCTCAGCCGTCCGCTCGAGTTGGCTGACCGGCTCGCCGCCTACGCCGCCGAGACTCCGTGAGCGAAGGGGTTGGTGCAGACCCGCCGGGCTCTGGCGGAAAACCGGCGGGTCCGCGGACAGCGCTGCAGCGCTGAACTTCAGACCGGCGTGGAGACCGCCCGGTCGTCCTTCCAGTTGCCGGTGCTCGAGATCGCATAGATGACCAGCACACCGAGGAGCAGCGACCCGAACCCCCACCAGGGCGCGTAGTCCATCAGCGTGAAGCTCTGCACGAGCAGGACGATCGCGAACAGGTAGGCGACCGCCCGGCCGAAGGCGTTGTTGGAGAGGAGCAGCCAGGCGGCGAAGAAAGCGAGCGCTGCGATCAGCAGATCCCAGAGCCCCCAGAGGAAGAGGTTGTCGCCGAACGCGCCCAGGGTCAGGTTGTTCACCCGGTTGCTGTCGGCGAAGTAGTAGAGCGCGGAGATCACCCTCAGCACGCCGACCGAGACCATGACGACGATGGCGAAGGTCAGCCAGCCGGGACGGTTCAGGGCGTCGACGGCGGAGTTCGATCTCGAACGGGAGGAGTAGGCGGAAGTTGACAACAGGTCCCCCTTGGTCGTGCGTCGAAGGAGTCCCGTGTTCGCGGCCGCAGGCGCGTCCCCTTCTTCCGACGGGGAGGAATCCGTGCGCGGGCCGGCGCTCAGCCGGGCGGCACGCCGGTTTTCGGCGTTGGTGTCGGCGGCGGGAGGCGCGCCCGGGGGCGAGCCTCCCGCGCGATCCAGTGGCTAGGTCGCGGCGATCCCTTCCATCCCGGGCGGTAGGCCCGTGACCGTGCCGATGCGTGTGAGTGTGCCGTCGTCGTTCACGCGGAACTCGTCGACCGTCCCCGCGATGCCGGTCTGGACGTAGAGGAACGCGTCGTCCGCAGCGGCCGAGTCGATCGTCCCGGCCGCGGTCGTCGCGACGATCCCGTTTGTGGTCACGAGTGTCGGCTTGCCGCAGTGTCGAGGCGGTAACCGCTGACGGTGTTGCTGCCGGTGTTCGAGACGTAGTAGTAGCCGCGGACCCGCGTGATCCAACACAGTGCGACCTGATTGTCGCTCAGCGACTGCGGATTCGAGAGCGAACCGTTGCCGGCAAGGCTGTACGTCGTCACCGCGCTCGCGCCGGCCTCGCCCACCACCAGTCGCTGCGCATCGTCGAACGTGAACGCGAACGGCACAGGCGTCGCCGACGCGTTGCGAACAGGAACGCTCGACAGACTCCCGTTTGCCGCGACGGCGAAGATCACGATCTCGCTCGTGCTCGCCTTTGTCGTCACGACGAGCTGGTGACCGTCGGGCGTGAAGCCGACCTGACCCGGCGAGGTGAGGAAGCCGGGCGGGTCAGTGTTCGGAAGCCCGAGTGACCGAGTCGAGCCGGAGAGCGGCTGCACGCTGTGACCGGTGATCCGGAACCCCTGCAGGACGCCTGTACCGCCCGCGTTCAGGACGAAGAGGAGGCCGTCGTGAACGGCGACGCTCGCGGGAAAGGCTCCGCCCGACGGAATGACCTGCTCCAGCGTGAGCCGGTCGCCCCGAACCCGGAAGACCGAGATCGTGTCGCTTCCGGCGTTGACGGCGAAGAGCAGCGCATGCCGGCGGTCATAGACGAGCGAGCCCTGCGAGGCGAGCCGGTCCGACACCGCACCGACGGCGCTGCCGCCCTGCCCGCCGGTGTCGTACGTTCCGGCGCGTGAGAGGACGCCGTCGTCGCCGCGGTCGTAGACGACGATCTGGTTCGCATCGGGCTGGTTCGTCTGTACGAAGACGACGCTGTCCACGTCCTGGCGTCCTTCGTGCTTCGACGCTCCCGCCGCTCCGCTCGCCGTCAGCGCTCCGAAGAGCGCGCTCAGAGCGGCGCATACGAGGCCGACGCGAACGATCTGCTTGCGCATGCCAAACTCCTTCCGTCGAGGTCGTAGCGTCGAAGGCGCTACTCCGGGCGACGTTCGCGGAAAACGGGTTACGCGTTTCTGAACTCGGGACGAGATCCGAACAGACGCCGACGAATGCCACGCAAACGAACCAGTTTCCCGTCCGGCCCGGCGGAGGGGAATTAAGGAACACGTAACCGTCGTGGACAAAGGCGGTCGAGCAGGGGAGGCACACTTACGCGATGGCGATGGTCCTCGTGGTCGACGACGAGCCGCAGATCCGAGACGTCGTTGCGCGCTACCTGCGGCGTGACGGCCATCAGGTCGTCGCGGTCGAGAACGGAGTCGACGCCCGCTCGATCATCGAGTCCCGTTCGCCGAACCTCGTCGTCCTCGACGTGATGCTTCCCGGCGGGCTGGACGGCCTCTCGCTCTGCCGTTGGATCCGGGCCTCCTCGGACCTGCCCGTGATCCTGCTCACCGCCGCGGACGGAGGAAGCCGACCGGATCGTCGGGCTCGAGCTCGGCGCCGACGACTACGTCACGAAGCCGTTCTCGCCGCGCGAGCTGGCGGTTCGTGTGCGCACGGTTCTCCGGCGCGCGCACGCGAGCGCGGCGCCGCGTGAGCGGATCGTGACCGAGCGGCTCGAGCTCGATGCGCCGAGCCACGAAGCCTGCTGCGACGGCCGCCGCGTCTCGCTCACTGCCAGGGAGTTCGAGCTGCTCTGGTTTCTCGCCTCGAATGCAGGTCGTGTGTTCTCGCGGGAGCAGCTCATGCACCGCGTGTGGGGTTACTCGTCCGCCGTCGACACCGGAACCGTCACCGTCCACGTGCGCCGGCTGCGCGAGAAGCTCGAGCAGGACCCGTCGAGGCCGGAGATCCTCGAGACGGTCTGGGGAGTCGGGTACCGGCTTCGGGCATGAACCTCGTCCCCGTTCTTTCTGCGCTGGCGATACTCGCGGTCGGAATCGCGTCGGCATTCCTCGTCCGCCTGCTGCCGAGCTTGCGGCTCCAGTTGGCCGCGCTCGCACTGCTCGCTGTGTGTCTGCCGCTCGGCGTCGTGCTCGCCTCGGGATGGGTGATGTTCGGAATGGGCGACCACGGAAAGATCCTCGCGGTCGCGGTCGCGTCCGCCCTCGCCGCGCTCGCCGGCGCCCTCGTCCTCGCCCGCTGGGTCCTCCGACCGCTCGAGCAGCTGCGCACCGCCTCGGGTCGCCTGGCCGCCGGCGACCTCGGCGCGCGCGCCTCCGAGCTCGGGCCGCGCGAGCTCCGCGACCTCGGCGCGTCCTTCAACGAAATGGCTGCGAACATCGAAGAGCTCTTCGACGCGCGCAGGCAACTGATCGCGTGGGCCAGCCATGACCTGCGAACGCCGCTCGCCTCGCTGCAGGCGATGATCGAGGCGCTGCAGGACGGGCTTGCTTCGGCCGACGAGTATCTGCCGGCGATCGAGGAGCAGGTCGGCACTCTGTCACGGCTCGTCGACGACCTCTTCGAGCTTGCCTTGCTCGACGCCGGCGTCCTCACCATCGAACGCCGCGACACCTCGCTCGAGAACCTCGTAGCCACGAGTCTGCGCGCGCTCGACCCCGAAGCCCGACGGCGCAACATCCGTCTCGAAGCACGGGTCGAGACGGCGGAACAGACTGTGCGGATAGCGCCCGACCACGTCGAACGAGTTCTCCGCAACCTGCTCGCCAATGCCCTCCGGCACACTCCCGGGAACGGCACCGTCTCCGTCACGGTCGAGCCCGACGGCAACCAGGTCCTTGTCGCCGTCGAAGACACGGGCGACGGCCTTGCCCCCGGCACGGAGCAGCGCATGTTCGAGCGCTTCTGGCGCAGCGACGGCTCCCGCACCTCCTCCACCGGGGGCGCCGGCCTCGGCCTCGCCATCGCGCGGGCGCTCGTCCACGCGCACGGCGGCTCCATCTGGGCCGAGAACCGCGCACTCGGCGGAGCCCGCATCGCCTTCACGCTCCCGCTCGACGAACCGACCGGATGGCCTCTGCAGGAAACGAGCATCGTGGCCGCGAGTCCTGATCCGGTTCGGCGCGGCGTGCGCAGCAGCAGCCGAGGACAGAGGCGCTAGCGTGTGCGAGCTCTGTTCACCAATCTATGGGGGTTGCACATGCTGAAAGTCGTGCTGGCCGGCGCTCTCGTGGCGCTGGCGACGATCGTGCCTGCGGCGCAATCGGTCACGACGAACGGATTCCTCGACAACGGACTGCATCCGAACGTCGGCGCGATCATGGTTCCTACCCGCGACGGCAGTGGCTATGGCGAGGTTTGCTCGGGCACTCTCGTCTCGCCGACGATCTTCCTGACGGCGAGCCACTGCACGTCGTTTCTCGAGAGCGACGGGCGGCCCGACTTCGTGACGTTCGACCCGACAAATGTCGAGCCATCGCCGGACGGGTTGATCCCGGCGACGCCGCACACGAATCCGGCCTACAAGGGCTCGAGGGACGACGTCTCGGTCATGGTCCTCTCGACGCCGGTGACGACGATCGCGCCGGCACTCCTTCCGTCGCGAGTCGGTTACCTCGACACGCTCGGGCTCGACCAGGGCTCCCAGCTGACCGTGGTCGGTTACGGCACGAGCGAGAAGGTCATCGTCAAGGGCCAGAACGGTCCGCAGTTCCCGTTCGACGGCAACCGCGGCTACGGGATCGGCAGCTTCAACGCGCTCACACCGCAGTGGCTCAAGATGAGCCAGAACGCATCGCACGGCGACAGCGGAGCTTGCTACGGCGACTCGGGCGGACCCACGTTCCTCGGAGCAGCGCCCAACGACGGCGACGTGGTACTCGCGGTCACGACAACCGGCGATACCCCTTGCTACTCGACGAACGTCGCCTCGCGCACGGACAGCCCGTCCGCGCGTGCGTTCCTCTCGACGTTCGGTCTCTGATACCCGCTGAGCCCGGGGGCCGCGGCTGCCGCACCGCGCCCCCGGCTCCGCGCGATTCGCCTGATCGTCATTTGCCAGTGTGCGGTGGCGCGGGTAGTTGCACCGTGACGCGGAGCCCGCCGGCGGCCCGGGGGGTGAGGGTGAGGGTTCCGTCGTGTGCTTGGGTGATGCTCTTGACGATTGCCAGGCCGAGGCCGACACCTGCGTGGTCGGTGCGTATGCGTTCGGTGCCGCGAAGAAACGGCTCGGCAAGCGTGGAAACCGACTGTGGCGTGAGCTTCTCGCCGGTGTTCTCGACGGTGAGCACCGCACTCTTCGGGCTGACGCTGGTCGTGACCCACACGGTGCCCTGTTCAGGCAGGTTGTGGACGATCGCGTTGTGCACGAGGTTCGTGCTCAGCTGCAGCAGGAGCGCGTGTGAGCCGATGGTGGGGGTCATGTCGCCGGAGGTCTCGATCGTGAGGCCGCGTTTTTCTGCGAGGGGGAGGAGCGTTTCGGCGGCTTCTTCCGCTATGAGGGACAGGTCGACGTGTTCTCGGGTGAAGGACCGTTGGTCGGCGCGGCTGAGCAGGAGCAGTGCTTCGGTGAGGTCGATCGCTCGGGTGTTGACGGCGTGGAGGCGGTCGACGAGCTCGCCGGTGTCGCGGTTCGGATCGTTGCGGGCGACGTCGAGAAGTGTCTGCGTGATCGCCAGCGGGGTGCGCAGCTCGTGGGAGGCGTTGGCTGCGAATCTCTGCTGTTCGGCGACGTGTGCTTCGAGCCGCGCGAGCATGGTGTCGAAGGCGTCGGCGAGCTCGCGGAACTCGTCTCTGCGGCCCTCTAGCTGGATTCGGTGGGAGAGCGATCCGTTCGCGGCCGATGCGTGTGGCGTCCGTGATGCGAGTCAGCGGGGCGAGCATGCGGCCGGCGAGAAGCCACCCTCCCAGCGAGACCGAACACCAGCAGGAACGCCAGCACGATGGCCGCGGTCGGAGCGAAATCGCGCAGGAGGTCGGCGTGGCTGCGCACCATGAAGATCACACCAGGGTGCACACCACGCGAAAGGGAGAAGTACCCGGCGGCGAGCAGCACGGCGCCGGCGAGCATGAGGAAGCCGGCGTAGCTGAGGGTGAGCTTGAGGCGAACGCTCAACCCGGGGGCTCTATCCACGCTCTCCTCCCTCGCGCCCGGCGTCTGGTTGCGTGTCGATGCGGTAGCCGGCGCCGGCCACGGTGGCGATGATCCAGGGCTCGCCGAGGCGTTTGCGCAGTCCCGAGACCGTGATGCGCACGGCGTTGGTGAACGGGTCTGCGTTCTCGTCCCATGCTCGCGCCAGGAGCTCTTCGGCGCTGACGACACCGCCTTCGGCAGCGACGAGGACTTCGAGCACTGCGAACTGCTTCCTGGTCAGCGCGACGTAGCGGCCGTCGCGGTAGACCTCTCGGCGGAACGGATCCAGCCGGAGACCTGCGATCTCTCGCACGGGTGGCCTGTTGTGGGCGCGCCTGCGGTCGAGCGCTCTGAGACGGAGCACGAGCTCTCGGAGCTCGAACGGCTTCGTGAGGTAGTCGTCGGCGCCGAGCTCGAACCCGGTGGCCTTGTCGTCGAGACGGTCGGCAGCGGTGAGCATGAGGATCGGCATGCCGCTGCCGGAGGCGACGATGCGTTTGGCGATCTCGTCGCCGGTGGGTCCGGGAATGTCTCGGTCGAGGACGGCGATGTCGTAGGCGTTGACGCTCAGCAGCTCCAGAGCGGTGTCGCCGTCACCTGCGATGTCTGCCGCGATCGCTTCCAGGCGTAGGCCGTCGCGGATGGCTTCTGCCATATAGGGCTCGTCCTCGACGATCAACACCCGCATGCTCCGATGCTACGAGCCGGCGCATATCGTCGGCATATCGAAAACCCCATACGTGCTGGCAACACCACGCTGCCTTGAATGGAGGCATGACCTACAGCGAACCAGCACGAACAACGACCCGTCGGATTCGGATTCGCAGGATCCGTGTCGCCGGCCTGCTCGTCGTCATCGCGGCGATCGCCGCAGCCCTCGGCTACCGGCTGCTGGCGTCCTCGTCCTCGACGGCCGCATCACCCACCGACGTCCTTCGCAGTGAGCACCGCGGTGCGCTTGGCGAAGCGCTGCCCAGCACGGTGTGGCCGGCAGATGGCCAGGCCGCGTTCGTCCAGACAGGACAGTCGCAGGTCCAGGCCGGCCCGAACCAGCACGCGGCTGCGATCGCCAGCGTCGCGAAGGTGATGACGGCCTATCTCGTGCTCCGTGACCACCCGCTACGGCCCGGCGAGGACGGCCCGACGATCACGCTCACCGACGCCGATGTCGCCGACACCGACCGCCGGCGCCGACAGGCAGGAGTCGGTCGTGTCCATCGCCGCCGGAGAGCAATTGACCGAACGGCAGGCGCTGCAGGCGCTGCTGCTGCCGTCGGCGAACAACATCGCCGCGGTTCTGGCGCGATGGGACGCCGGCTCGGCGGACCGGTTTGTCGCCCGGATGAATGCCACCGCACGGTCGCTGGGCATGACCCACACCCGCTACACCGACCCGAGCGGCTACGACGACGCAACCGTGTCGACTGCCGCCGACCAGGTGCGCATCGTCGATCGGGCCATGCGCCTGCCGGTGTTCGCGAGCATCGTCGCCACACCGAGCGCGACGCTGCCGGTCGCCGGCACCGTGCACAACACCAACACATTGCTCGGGCACAACGGGTTCGTCGGCGTCAAGACCGGCTCGACCGCCGCGGCCGGCGGCTGCTTCGCCTTCCGGGCCATCCGCTGGATCGACGGCAAGCGGACGACGATCACCGGGGTCGTGTTGGGCCAGCCCGGCGACGACCAGATCGCGGCGGGTCTCGCGGCCGCCGACGCCATGGTCGACCGCATCGCCGGTCATCGGGCTGTGCCGGATCTACAGCAACGAACCCTGCCACTACGAACCCTGCCACCACGAACTGCGCCCGAGCCTTCTCCGGCCGGCGGGTGAGGAGAGGGCACTCGGGATCGTCTGCCCTCTCCTCGGTTGATCAGCGGTTAGTAGCCGTTGCCGTACCCGCCCCCGTCTCCGTACCCGCCCGTGGGCGCGGCCGCGTTCGTGGACCTTGGCGCCCGCGGCCGAGAGCGCGTACCACTCGCCGCCGAAGGTGTCGAGCTCCTCGCCCTTCGTGTCGCCCTTGCGGACGTCCTTGGCGAACGAGTAGAGCGGGTGATGGTTGTAGGTGACCTGCAGGCGGCCGTCTGCCCGCCTCGTGGTTCCGAGCAGCTTCGACTTCACGCCGGGGCCTGCGAGCGGCTTGCCGGTTGCGATGAGCGGCGGCCAGAACGCGGCGCATCCGCCGGCGCAGGTGCTCTTCCCTCGACTGTCCTTCGCGAAGAGATAGAGCGTGTGCCCGCGTCCATCGACGAGGATCCGGCCGAGACCCGTGCTTGCGATCGAAACCTTGGCCGCGGCGCTCGACGATGTCCTCGCCGCCGACGCGATGCCCACGACGAGCGACAGGGCAGCGGCGATGACGCCTACGCTGAAGAGCAGCTTCTTCATGAGTTCTCCTTCTCGTGACTGCGGACCCTGAGGGTGCGCATTGGCTTCTGTCACTGAGCAAGGACTCCGTCGGCCGCGGAGATATTCCCGCGCAGGCGGAATGCGGGAAGCCGTGGCTCCGTTCCTTACGAGGTGAACGCGGGGCTCGAGCCGGCTCCCGCAGAGGGCCGCAGCGTGCAACGACTGCTCGATCCGGGTCACCTCGGCGACCACATCGATCGGCTCTACCGCGCGGCCTGGGCGCTGTCCGGCTCGCGTGAGGACGCGGAGGACCTCGTCCAGGAGACGTACGCCCGCTTGCTTGCGCGGCCGCGCTTGCTTCGCAACGAGGACGACCTTGGTTATCTGTTGCGAGCGCTGCGCAACACGTTCCTGAATCAGAAGCGATCGGAGAGTCGCCGGCTCCGTCCTGCGGCGCTCCCCGAGCAGCTCGACCTCGTCCCCGATGCGCACGCGCGGCAGCCGGAGGCCGCGCTCGAGGCCGCAGAGGTCTTCGCCGCCGTGGCAGCGCTTCCCGACGACTTCCGCGACGTTCTCGTCGCCGTCGACATCGCCGGCCTCTCCTACAAGGAGGCGGCGCGCGCGTTGCGGATCCGCGAAGGCACCGTGATGAGCCGCCTCTATCGCGCCCGGCAGCAGGTCGTGCGAGTGGTCGGCGACCGCACCGACTGACGAGTCGTCAGCCGCCGCGCGTCACGGTTCCGACGAGCACCTTCTCCCCGGACGACGTCTGGTCGCCGTCCGCGCGCTCGCGGGTCACGGTCAGAGTCGTGAACCGAGTGGGTGCGACGCCGGCCCACAGCGTGACGCCGCGCCCGTCGTTGAACGTCCCGATCGGGACAAGCACGCCGGCGTCGTTCCGAAGCCAGGCTTCGTAGAACGCTCCGTCGGCGAGCCGAGGCAGCCGTGTCGCATGGAGCTCGACTCGCCAACCGGACGGCCGCCTGGTGAGCGTCGCCTCGCCGCCCGCTCCGGGGGCGAGGCTCGTCGACGCGAGCGCCGCACGGAAGCCGGAGTCGGAGCCGCCGGACTCGAGAGCGACCACACCGATCACGGCAACAGCCGCAACCGCTGCCGCAGCGCTCGCGATGACGAGACGGCGCGGCGCGCGGCTCGTGCGCCGTTGCCGTTGCGCCTCGATCCGTCTCCGCAGCCCTTCCGGCGTCTCGACCTCGGCGACTGCGGTACGCGTGAGGGCAAGCGCCTGCTCCTGCTCGGCGAGCCGCGCGCTCAGGTCCGGCGATGCGGCGACGCGCGCCTCGAGCTGCGACCTGCGCTCGCCCGAGAGCGACCCGTCCGCGAGCGCTGCGAGCTCGACGGGCTCGTCAACGACTGCGTCATCTGCTCTACGTCTTCTCATGGGCATACCACCACCACAGCGTAACCACGTGCGCACACCCTGAGAGACACCGGTGGCCGGATTTTCTTCCCGCCGGAATAGACGACGTCAGTCGGTGTCTTCAGCACTGACACGTCCCTCTCGGAAAGGAAGACAGGTGAAGAATCACGTTCAACTCAGGGTGGTGGTCGCCTTGGCGGTGGCCACTGTCGGAGCCCTGACGGTCGGCGGCGCCGCCGCTGCTCGGGCCAAGGCTCCGACTCGCTCTTCGCATTCACATTCGCATTACCGCAGGGCGCATTCCCACGAGCGGCCGCGGTTCAACCATCGTCGACTCGTCGTTGTCGGAAGCGATGCGAACGACAAGATCGCGCTTCGGCTGCAGGCGGGCCGCAGCGACGTCCTGGAGGTCGACTTCGGCGACGACGGCTCGGCCGACTTCAAGTTCCACGTCGAGCCGATCGCGGCGATCACCGTCGACGCCGGCTCCGGCGACGACCTCGTTCGGATCGACGAGACGAACGGCGCGTTCACGGACAGCATCCCGACGACAATCGCCGGGGGCGACGGGAACGACACGCTGCTCGGCGGATCCGGAGCCGAGCTGTTCCTCGGCGGGCCTGGCAACGACTCGGTCGACGGCAACGGCGGCGATGACGCGGCCGATCTCGGCGCCGGCGACGACAGCTTCGTCTGGGATCCGGGCGACGGCAGCGACACGATCGAAGGCCGCGACGGAAACGACACGATGGTCTTCAACGGCGCCGCGGCGAGCGAGCAGGTCAACCTGTCGGCCAGCGGCGACCGGCTGACGTTCTTCCGCAACCCGGGGAACATCACGATGAATTCCCGCAGCGTGGAGAACGTCGACTTCAACGCACTCGGCGGATCCGACTCCGTTTCCGTCCACGACCTCGCCGGGACCGGCGTCTCGGCCGTCAACCTCGATCTCGCCGGCACGCTCGGCGGGACGGCGGGCGACGGACAGTCCGACCGCGTCGCCGTGGATGCGACGAACGGCGACGACTTCGTGAGCGTCACCGGTGACGCGTCCGGCGTCGCGGTCAGCGGCCAGGCAGCACGGGTTGCGGTTCTGCACGCCGAGCCGAACGACAACCTCGACGCCGCGGGTCTCGGCGGCGCCGACTCGATCTCGGCAACCGGGCTTGCCGCCGGGACGATCTCGGCGACACTCGACGGCGGCGCCGGCGACGACCGTATCGAGGGCGGGCCCGGCATCGAAACGCTGTTCGGCGGCGACGGCAACGATTCGATCGACGGCAACGGCGGCAACGACGCGGCCGACCTCGGTGCGGGAGACGACACGTTCTTCTGGGATCCCGGCGACGGCAGCGACACGATCGAAGGCCGGGACGGAAACGACACGATGCTCTTCAACGGGGGCGCCGGAAGCGACCAGGTCACCGTGTCCCCCAACGGCGACCGGCTGACGTTCTTCCGCAACCCGGGCAACATCACGATGGACACGCGGAGCGTCGAGAACGTCGACTTCAACGCGCTCGGCGGAGCCGACACGGTCACCGTCAACGACCTGACCGGCACGGGCGTCACGAACGTTGTCGTCGATCTCGCCGCAGCGCTCCACGGGTCCGCGGGTGACGGCGCTGCCGATCGTGTCATCGTCAACGGCACCAATGGCAACGACGCCATCGCCGTCGCCGGCGCCGTGGAGGTGCACGGTCTTGCCGCGGCGGTCACGGTCCGCCATCCGGAGGCCGCGAACGACCGGCTCGAGATCAACACGCTCGCGGGCGTCGACACCGTCGATACGAGCAAATTGCCGGCTGGGCTCATCCAGCTGCTCGTAAACGGCATCTCGGTTCCCTAAGCGGAATCGTCGAGCAGACACGTGCGCGGGGCCGCTGCGGCCGGCCCCGCGCTCGCTCCGTGGGTCGACTCACGTGGGTTGCTTCCGCGGGCTCGCCCCGGCGCCAATCGACCCGGACGGCGTCCACGTCCGCCGGTACGTCCCCACGCCTGGCGGCGCCGGATTACCCTTCGCCAAATGGGGTGGCGGCATGAACGGCTGGGAGACATCGGAGCGAGTGCTCGAGTCGGGCAGCTTCGAGTCGCGTCAGCGGGTGCTCGTGGCGGCGCCCGTGGTCGAGGCGTCCGAGGCCGGCGCCCGCACGCTCGGTGTCAGCTACTGGCAGGCGGTCGACCGCTTCACCCGCGGCGGCGTCCGCGCAAGCTGGAGGGGCGGCGGAGGCAAGCTGAAGCTGCTCGGCGGTGCGACGCTGCTCACGTTCGGGCCGCCGGAGCTCTCGTTCGAAGGTGGGGTGGTCAGCTGCCGGCACGCGATCGAGGGTGGACTGCTCGCGCTCCGAGCCGGCGGCTCCGTCACGCTCGCACAGCAACCCGAAGGCGATCAGCAGGAGCTGAGCGTCACGGTCGCGGGGTACCTGCCGAGGCTCGCCGCCCGAGCGGGCGCGCCGCCCTGGACCGGGATGCTCTACGCGAAAGGGCAGAGCCCCTTCCATGCCGCGGTCAGCCGCCGCTACTTCGAGCTTCTAATGCGGAGCCGGGACTCGTGAACGTCACGGTCTTCGGCGCAACCGGCGTCGTCGGACGGGCGCTCGTGCCCCTCCTGGCCGAGCACGAGCTGACCGTGGTCTCGCGCAGCGCGCGTGACGAGCCGGGCGTACGGTGGGTGGTCGCCGACGCGGCGAGCGGCGATGGCGTTGCCGCGGCGCTGGAAGGTGCGGACGTCGTCTACTACCTCGTTCACTCGCTTGGTGCGACCGATTTCGAGCAGCAGGATCGCGCGGCGGCGGAGACGGTCGCGCGCGAAGCGGCGAGCGCGGGCCTGCGGCAGATCGTCTACCTCGGCGGGCTCGGCGCCGACGATCCCGACGCGTCGCCGCATCTGCGCAGCCGCCGCGAGACCGGAGAGCGTCTCGCCTCCGCGGGCGTCCCCGTGACGACCCTGCGCGCGGCCATGATCGTCGGCAAGGGGAGCGCCGCCTTCGAGACGATCCTCGGCCTCGTCAAGCGGCTGCCGGTCATGGTGACGCCGAGCTGGGTCTCGACACCGACGCAGCCGATCGCGCTCGACGACGTCGCCCGCTACCTGGCCGGTGTCTGTGGCAACGAGGCCTCGTACGGCGAGGGCTACGACACGGGTGGGCCGGAGGTGATGACCTACCGGCAGATGATCGAGCGGATCGCCGCCCTGCTCGGCCGGAATCCGAGCAATCGTCGAGGTCCCGGTGCTCACGCCGTACCTCTCCTCACTCTGGCTCAACCTCGTCACGCCGGTGAACGCGTCGGTCGCACGGCCGCTCGTCGAAGGACTGCGCAACCCGACGATCGCGCGCGAAGAGCGGATCCGGGAGCTGCTGCCGCTCGAGCTCACGCCGTTCGACGAGGCGGCACGGAGGGCGCTCGCCTGATCCGCGCGGGCACAGGATCCGCTTCGAGCGCCGGCTAACGCTCGGCGCGGTTGCGCCGCGTTGCGTCATTCCAGCGTACGGCTAGCTCACGAGCGTCGAGCCTCTCGGCGGCTTGGAGCGCCTTCACCGCCCGCTTCGAGGTCGGCCTCCCGAGCGCGCCGCTGAACACCCACTTGCGAGTGAGTCGAGCGATGCGCAGCTTGTCGTCGGTCAGCGTGGGCGTACGGCCCGGCTTGAGGTACAGATCGATTGCCACCTTCTTGACGAGCGCCGGGTCGGTGGGAGCGCCCGTTTCCTCCTCCAGCCGGAAAGCGACCAGCGATGCGAGCACCTGCAGCTCGCGGACCCCGGTGCGCAAGGCAATGCCGATCGAGACGGTGCTCGTGGCGATCATCGCCCAGGGGAGGCGGCTGAAACGCGCGCCGCGGGCGAGGACTCGCGCGATCGGCACCGCGAGTACGACGACGCGCTGGATCTTGTCGGTCAGCGCCTCCGTGTCGGCTCCCCCCGCGAGTAGATGCTCGCCCTCGGCCGCCGAGGTGACGCGCCTGCCGGTCAGGAGCACGTGGTCGACAGCTGCGTCGGCGAGGCTGCCGACCGCCTCGACGAGCGCGCTACCGGCTTTCTGCGTCGCCGCGCCCGCTTCTTTCCCCGCCGAGGTCGCATGCTCGCGTAGGCGCGCCGCCCGGCTGGCCGGCGCGATTGTCTGCTCGTCCAACGTCATCCCTCGCACCCTATGCCCGCATGCCGCCGCCGCAATCGCAACCTACGCGCCGACGCGCCGGAAGAACTCGACCATGGTGCGAATGCCGCGGTCGAGGCTCTCGACGTCGAAGTGCTCGTTCGGCGCGTGCGCGCCGTCGTTCGCCGGCTGCGCTGCTCGCCGCGCGGCCGCCGACGAGTGGTCGGAGGACGCAGGCGCCGAACCCACGGCGTAGGCAGGGCTGTCGGCCGCGCGAGAGGGTACGGTAACTGCATGCGCGAAGGGGTGAGCTCCTCTCAGCCGAAGCGCAAGCGCTCACTGCCGATCGGTGCCGTGGTGGCGGTTGCGCTCGCCGCGGCGTTCGTCGTCTGGCTGGTCGTGCGCGACAACGATTCGGGCTCGTCGACGTCGGCTGTGACAACTCCCCCGGCGGTGACCACGCCCGCTGGAGCGACGACCACCTCGGCGACGCCGATCCTCGAGGCTGCGAGCATCCAGACGCTGAAGACGGTGCCGGCGCTCGTCGGCCATCCGGTCTACTGGGCCGGCCCGAAGCCGGGCATCACGTACGAGCTCACGCGGACGAGCGACGACCGCATCTTCGTCCGCTACCTCCCGAGCGGCGTGAAGATCGGCGACCGGCGAGCCGACGCCCTCATCGTCGCCACCTATCCCGTCCCGAACGCCTACCGGGCGGTCGGGTTGGCTGCGAAGGAGCAGGGCGCGCAGACATTCTCCGTCCCCGGCGGCGGGAAGGCCGTGCTGAACAAGAGCGCGCCGAAGAACGTCTACTTCGCCTTCCCACGGTCGAACTATCAGATCGAGGTCTACTCGCCGCTGTCGGGTCGCGCGAAGAACCTCGTCGTCTCCGGGAAGATCCGTCCCGTCAGCTGAGGCGGCGCCGTGACCCTCGTGGTCGGATGGGTGCTGCTACCGCTTGTCCTCGGGCTTCTCTCGCTCGGCTGCGGGCTGTTGCTCGAGACGGTCTCCGCAACACGGTTGCCCGGCGGCCTCCTCGTTCCCGCCGGCTTCGCCGTCCTCGTCGTGGCGGCGCCATTCGCGGCGCTCTCTGCCGCGACGGCGGCGCTCGCCGCGCCGCTCACGGTCGCGCTCGCCGTGATCGGGCTCGGGACATCGGCCCGTCTGCGCGCGCTCCGCCCCGACGGCTGGGCGGCCGGGACGTTCGCCGCCGCGTACGCGGTGTTCGCGGCGCCGATCGTCCTCTCCGGGCGCGCGACGTTCGCCGGCTACATCAAGCTCGACGACACCGCGACGTACTTCGCGATGATCGACCGCGTCGAGACCACGGGGCGCTCGCTCACGGGGCTGGATTCGTCGACGTACGAGGCGACGCTCGCTACGAGCCTCGCTTACGGTTACCCGATCGGCTCGTTCGGGCCGCTCGGAGTGGCACAGCGACTGCTTGCGACCGACGTCGCCTGGCTCTGGCAGCCGTATCTCGCGTTCCTTGCGGCGCTGCTCGCGCTCGCTCTCTACGCGCTCGCGGCGCCGGTCGTCGCCTCGCGCCCGGCGCGCGCGCTCGTCGCCTTCGTCGCCTGCCAGCCCGCGATCCTCTTCGGCTATTACCTCTGGGGCGGGATCAAGGAGCTCGCGGCTGCTCTCCTGCTCGCGGTCCTCGCAGCGACGATTCCCGTCCTGCTCGAGGCGAAGACCGTCCGGGCCGCCGTGCCCGCGGCGGTCGCGACCGCCGCGCTCGTCGACGTTCTGAGCGTGGGCGGGGCCGGGTGGCTCGTCGTCCTCCTCGCCGTCGTGGTACTGGTGCTCCGCCTTCGCGGCTCGGCGTTCGCGCTGCGCGCGACGGGCGTCTTCGTAGCGACCGCGCTTCGCGTGTGCGATCCCCGCGATCGTGGCGGCCTTCGAGTGGCTGCCGCATTCGGGCGCCTTCACGAGCGCAGACGAGCTCGGCAACCTGATCGGACCGCTGCGCCTCGCGCAGATCGCAGGCATCTGGCCGACGGGCGACTTCCGGCGTGCGCCGCACGACCTTTCTCCGACGTACGTCCTCGTTGCGGTGGTCGTCGTCGCCGCGGCAGGCGGCGTTGTCTTCGCGTGGTCGCGCCGCGCGTGGGGACCGCTCGTCTACCTCGTCGGCGCGCTCGTCGGCGCGGCGATCTTCTTCGGCTTCGGCTCGCCGTGGGTTGGCGGCAAGGCGCTCGCGACGGCCGCGCCGGCGCTGTTGCTGTTCGCGCTCTGCGCCGCGGCCGCGCTTGCCGCAAATGGCCGCGCGGTCGAGGCGGCGCTGCTCGCCGCGGCCGTCGTCGGCGGCGTCGCGTGGTCGAACGTCCTCGCGTACCGCGACGTCTGGCTCGCACCGGCGTCGCGCCTCCACGACCTCCAGGTGATCGGCACGCGCTACGCCGGCGACGGCCCGGCGCTGATGACGGAGTTCGACCCGTACGGCGCGCGCCACTTCCTGCGCCGCCTCGACGGGGAGGGGACCTCGGAGCTCCGCCGTCACATCGTTCCGCTCCGCAGCGGCCAGCCGCTGGCGCCTCAGGGGTACGCCGACATCGACCGCTTCGAGCTTGCCTCCTTGCTCTCGTATCGGACGCTGGTGCTCCGCCGCTCGCCGCTGCTCAGCCGTCCGCCCTCGCCGTACCGCCTCGTCGAGCGGCGCCGCTGGTACGAGGTGTGGATGCGCAACGACTCCGCCCCGCGCGTCCTCGAGCACCTGCCGCTCGGGAACGAGCTCGACCCCGGCGCCGTGCCGTCGTGCAGCGACGTTCTGCGCCTGGCGTCGCTTCCGGGCGTGCGCCGTCTGGTCGCCGTCCCGCGCGAGCGCGTCGCGGTTCTGCCGCTCACCGGCGTGCGGCGCCCGGCGTCCTGGACGGCCGGCCCCGTTGCCGGCTCGGTCGATCCCGGCGGGCCCGGCTCGATCGTGACGGGCTTCCGCGCGACGCCCGGTGCCTACGACATCTGGCTCGGAGGATCGTTCCTCGGCCGCTTTTCCGTGGCCGTCGACGGGCGCCCGGTCGGGTCGGCGCGGCATCAGCTCGAGTGGTCGGGTCAGCTCGTCGATCTCGGCACCGCTCGTCTCGCCGGCGGCTCGCATCGCATCGAGCTGCGCTACGACGACGGCGGCTGGCGGCCGGGAACACACGGTCTTGCGCCGCTCCCGGCCGGGCCGCTCGTCGTCGCTTCTGCCGCGTCGCCGAGGCTCGTGGGCGTTGCGCCCGCGCGGGCGAGGTCGCTCTGCGGCCGCAGGCTCGACTGGGTGGAGGCTGTCGCGTAAACGAAGCTCGGTAGAGAGCGGCACCGCTTCTCGACTCGGATCACCGAAAACAAGAGGGCCCGCGACGCGGGCCCTCTTGCCAACTCATCCCCAGATCAGCTCTACGGGCCGCTGCAGACGATGAACACGGTCAGCGTCCTGCTCGGGTGCCGCTCCGGGGCCGGTGCCGGTCGCCGTTGCCGTCCAGCCCTGTGCAACCGGGCCCGAGCTGTGGATCGCCGAGTTCGTGCCCGAGAGCGAGGCCCCGCCGCCGAGCATGACCCCGGAATCGCAGGTCTTTGCGACGGGCTCCGAGACGGCACCTTCGGCCGGGCTCACGGTCGCGGAAGCGCTTTCGACGTGCGACGCCGCGACGCCGTCAGCCCCCGTCGGGCCGGTGGCGCCGGTCGCGCCGGTCCCGCCCGTCGGGCCACGCGTCCCGGTCGGGCCGGTCGCGCCAGTAGCTCCGGTCGCACCCGTCGGGCCGGTCGCGCCGGTCGGGCCGCGTGCACCCGTCGGACCGGCCGGTCCGCCGGCAGGCCCGGTGGCCCGGTCGCTCCGCGCGCGCCTGTCGCTCCGGTTGCGCCCGTGGCTCCGGTTGCGCCCGTCGGACCGCGTGCGCCGGTCGCGCCGGTCGCGCCTGCGGTCCGGTTGCGCCTGTGGCTCCGGTCGCGCCGGTCGGCTCCTGTTGCTCCGGTTGCGCCTGTTGCTCCCGTCGCGCCCGCGGCTCCGGTAGGCCCGCGCGCACCGGTCGGACCGGTCACGCCGGTTGCGCCTGTGGCTCCCGTGCGCCGTGGCTCCGGTCGCGCCCGTGGCTCCGGTGGCGCCTGTGGGACCGCGTGCGCCGGTCGGGCCGGTCGCGCCGTCTGGCGCCTGTCGCGCCGGTGGCTCCGGTCGCACCGGTGGCTCCCGTCGCGCCGGTCGCGCCGGTTGCGCCGCGTGCGCCGGTTGCGCCGGTCGCGCCTGTCGCGCCGGTGGCGCCGGTCGCGCCGGTTGCTCCGGTCGCGCCTGTGGCTCCCGTCGCGCCGGTCGCGCCGGTCGCGCCGGTCGCGCCTGTCGCGCCGGTGGCTCCGGTCGCGCCCGTTGCTCCGGTTGCGCCTGTGGCTCCGGTCGCGCCGGTCGCGCGCCGGTCGCGCCCGTGCGCTCCGGTCGCGCCGGTGGCTCCGGTCGCGTCCGGTCGCGCCTGTGGCACCGCGTCGCGCCGGTCGCGCCGGTCGCTCCTGTTGCGCCGGTCGCGCCGGTTGCTCCGCGCGCGCCGTCGCGCCGGTGGCTCCGGTTGCGCCGCGTCGCGCCGGTTGCTCCGCGTGCGCCGCGTCGCGCCGGTTGCTCCGGTGGCGCCTGTTGCGCCGGTTGCTCCGCGTGGCGCCGGTGCGCTGCCGCGTGCGCCTGTCGCGCCGGTTGCTCCGCGCGCGCCGGTCGCGCCGGTGGCTCCGCGTGCGCCGGTCGCGCCGGTCGCTCCGCGCGCGCCTGTTGCGCCGGTTGCTCCGCTCGCGCCTGTCGCGCCGGTTGCTCCGCGTGCGCCTGTCGCGCCGGTTGCTCCGGTCGCGCCGCGCGCGCCTGTCGCGCCGGTCGCGCCGCGTCGCGCCTGTTGCGCCGGTCGCGCCGCGTGCGCCGGTCGGCGCCGGTCGCGCCTCTGGCTCCGGTCGCGCCGGTTGCTCCGCTCGCGCCGGTCGCGCCGGTGGCTCCGGTGCGCTGCGCCTGTGGCACCGCGTGCGCCGGTCGGGCCGGTCGCGCCGCGTGCGCCGGTCGCGCCGGTGGCTCCGGTCGCGCCCGTCGCGCCTGTTGCTCCGGTGGCTCCGCGTCGCGCCCGTCGCGCCGGTTGCTCCGGTGGCGCCTGTGGCACCGCGTGCGCCGGTTGCGCCGGTCGCGCCTCTAGCTCCTGTCGCGCCCGTGGCTCCGGTCGCGCCTGTCGCGCCGCGTCGCGCCGCGTGCTCCGGTGCGCTCCGGTTGCGCCGGTGGGACCGCGTGCGCCGGTCGCGCCGGTCGCGCCTCTAGCTCCTGTCGCGCCCCGCGCTCCGGTCGCGCCCGTGCTCCGCGTCGCGCCCGTCGCGCCCGTTGCTCCGGTGGGCCCGCGTGCGCCGGTCGGGCCGGTCGCGCCTCTGGCTCCTGTCGCGCCCCGCGCTCCGGTCGCGCCCGTCGCGCCTCGTGCTCCGGTCGCGCCCCGTGCTCCGGTCGCGCCCCGTGCTCCGGTCGCGCCCCGTGCTCCGGTCGCGCCCCGTGCTCCGGTCGCGCCCCGTGCTCCGGTCGCGCCTGTGGCTCCCGTCGCGCCACGCGCGCCGGTTGCGCCCTTGGCGCCGTCGCGTCCGTCGCGGCCGTCACGACCGTCGCGGCCGTCGCGTCCGTCACGTCCGTCGCGTCCATCACGACCGGCTGGGCCTGTCGCGCCGGTCGGGCCAGTGGGGCCGCGTACGCCGGTCGGCCCACGCGCACCCGTCGGACCTCTCGCACCGGTTGCGCCTGTGGCCCCGGTCGGTCCCCGCGCGCCCGTCGGCCCCGTCGGACCGCGCTCGCTCTTGTAGACGTCGTGATACCCGTGACCGTGCCGGCTATCGGCAACAGCTGCCGACGGGACCAGAAGAGCGGTCGCGGCCAGCACGCAGACGACAATCAGCCCTGAGCGAAATCCGATTTTCGACGCGACAGTCATTTGTCAGTCCCTTCCCCTCGTCTTGCCGCAGGGATGACGCGCGCGACTATAACAGGCTTGCTAACTGAAATCGATCAGTTGTGTCAACACGAGTCGGAACTCGTATCGATTCGCAAGGAGGGGGCGGCGGCTCGATCCAAGCGCGCGTCCAGCGCATCCCGCGACGACGCGCAACGACGTCTCTCGGACGAGAGGTCGATGGGGTCCGAGGGGGCCGTCTGCGCCGGCGGGGAGGCGCTAGCGGGTTCTGACGAGGAGGGCCACGCGGCCGTTCGCGCCCGAGGCCCAGCAGGCAGTCGGGCTTGCACAGTCGACGGTGTCGAGGCTCCCGTCGTCGAATCGCTGCCATGTCGCGCCGAAATCCGTGCTGACGTCACTGCCTGAGAGGCCGACCGCAATCGCAGTGCTCCCGTTGACCCACGTAACGCCGGACCGGTATTCCGTCGGCGCGTCCGAAGCGAGGCTCCAGCTCGAGCCGCCGTTGACGCTGCGGGCGAAGCTGTCGGGAGAGGCAGTCGGGAGCAGGAAGTCGCCGCCGACGGCGATCCCGCGGTTCTGGCCGTTGAACGCGATCCCGTTGACGCCGGCTGTTGGGCCAGCGAGCATCGGCGTCGGCGCCTTCGTCCACGTGACGCCGCGGTCGTCGGAACGGAAGACACTCGCCTCGCTGCCGCCGCTGCCGAACCAGGCGCGGTGGCCGTGGTCGGTCGTGAGGCACTCGCCGCTGGCGGCGAACGCGAAGGCGCCGGCGGCCGCAGGCATCTGGAGCCCCGTGACGTGCCAGCTCATGCCGCCGTCGTCCGTCGCGATCACGCGGAAGTGCACGCCGTCCGGCGGATCGGAGATCGCGATCCCGTCCTTCCGGTTGAAGAACGACATGCAGTCGTAGAACGCCGTCGGCTCGGCGTTCACGAAGCTCAGGTCCCAACTCTGGCCGCCGTCGTGCGTGACGTAGATGCGGAAATCGGCCGTGTTGTTGCCGATCGACATCGCGACGGCGTTATTGGCGTCGAACGCCTCGATGTCCCGGAACTGGAGGCCGGCCGCGCCCGGCGGGGTCACGTCCTGCCAGGTCGTGCCGCCGTCGGTTGTGCGCATGACGACGCCGTCGGTCGGCGTGTAGCCGCTCACCCACGCGGTCGTCGCGCTCACCGCGGCGAGCCCGCGGAAGTGCGCGGTGGTGCCGGTGTGCACGTCGTGCCACGCGTAGCCCGACCGCGCAGCTCCTGCGGCTGAGGCGCCCAGCAGGACGAGAACGGCAGCGAACAGGACGACACGCTTCATGTTGTGGGGAACCTAACAGGGCTCGAACCCGATGACAGAACGGTCGGTAGTACCTGTGGCGCTCGGCACGCCTCAGGCAAGCAGCATCGCTTGCGCAGGCCACGCGCACTGGTGCCGTCAGCCGATGCAAGCGGTCGCCCGATACTGCCCGGGAGGGCGGCGGCGCCCGTGCGCCGCCGCCCTTGCACACCTCTTACTGTTTGGCGGGTCCCGGGTGCGACTCAGGCGCCGGTCCGAGGGGCTCGCCGCCCGGTCCGCCTGCGAACGTGAGCCACGGAATCGACGGCTGGAAGCCGACAGGCGGCTTGCTCCAGTCACAGACGCCGTCCGGGAACGCCTGCTGCAGGCTCGCCCATTGCGCCGTGGTGAACGGCACCGAGTAGTCGGCCGGATCGAGCGGCTTCAACTGGCACGCCATCGCGTTGTCGACGAGCGGCTCACCTGCTGCGAGCCGCGAGTCGCCGAAGTGCGGGAACGCTGCCGCACACGTAGCGGGATCGGTCGTCTCGGTCAGCGCCGCGCCGATGAAGCACTCGTCGGTCGCCGTCGCCGGCTTGTCGTCGAGCACCTTCTGCGAGAGCGGAACGTCCCGTGTGTCCGACTCGATCGTCGAGAGCCAGCGGTCCATCGTGAGGAAGGACTTCAGCGCGATCGAAGCCGGAGGCACGATGTTCGTCGGCACGAAGGCTGCGTCCCACGTCCAGATCAGCTGGTTGCCGTGCCCGCCGTTCGCGGCGTCGAGCCGTGCTCGCATGACGTACGAGTGGTAGTCGGTGTGGATGTCGTTGAAGAGATGCTCGGAACCGCGCAGATCGATGATCGGCACGTTCGCGAGTTGCACACCGTTCGTGACCTGGCCGGTGCGGTAGGCGATCGACTGCGCGACGAGATCCGGAGCGGAGCGGGCCGCAGTGAAGTTGAGGTCGATGTCGGTACCGCCGACGCTCTGGTTGAGCGCGACGAACTGATCCGGTGTGATCGTTCCCGCATCCAGCGCACTGAGCCCGTACTCGACCCCCACGTTGGAGAACGGGCTGCGGGCGAAGCCGTCGCTCGGCCGGAAGCCCCAGATCGCCGACTGGTAGTCCTGCACGTCGCAGCGCACTCCGTGTGGGTTCAACAACGGGTCGTACACGAGCGACGCGAACGCCGTTCCGGTGAGGTTGCAGTTCGAAACGCGTGAGGGAATGCCGACGGGCGCGAAGCTGAGGTCCCACGCTGTGCACACGCCCGGGTCGCGGACGTTCATCACCGCAGCCTGCTGCGCAGCGGTGAACCCGGCCGTGCTGAAGTAATGGCGCAGGAGGTGGCAGTCGTTGACCTCGTTCGCCGTCGTCCAGCTGTCCTGGAAGCTGCAGTTCGGCTGGATGCCGTCGAGGAGGCCGGGATAGTCGGCGGCGATGACGTGTTGCTGGATCGAGCCGCCCGAGCAGCCCGTGCCGATCGTGTAACGGATGCCGCCGTACGTCTCGATGATGTGCTCCTTCAGCATCATCAGCGCTTCCGCCGAGACGACGTCGTTCGCATCTTCACCGCGAATGTTGAGGTTGTTGTTCGCGACCATGAATCCACGCGAGAGCGCGAGGTCGACCACGTCGTTCTGCGGTGCGCCGTTCGTATGCCAGGGCGCGGTTCCGCCACCGAACTGGTAGAGCAGCTTGTGGTTCCAGCCGGGCGGCGACGCCCAGGGGGCCGAGCCGGCGCTCGGATCTGCGAGAACGCTGACGTCGTACAGGCCGCGGTCCATCGCACCGTGCTCGGAGCGCACGATGTACGGCACCGTCACACCCTGGTCGGTCGTCGTCGACGCGATCGACGACGCGGCAGGCGGCGACGCGGGGTCATACGCCTGGAACGTATGCGTCGTCGCGTTCATATAACGTGAACGAGACGATCGGCGTGCCGTCGCACTGCGCATCGGTCGGAGCCGGGAAGCCGGCCACCGTCGCGCAGATCCACGGCTGCACCTGCGGCCCGGCAAAGACCGGTCCGCCGCTCGGATGATTCGTGATCGTGAGATGAACGGTCGGGCCTTTCTTCATCGACGCCATCAGGTCGTTCGCGCCGTTCGCAAGGCCTGTGACGACGCCTTCGTACGCGCCGTTCGGGCGCGTGGCGAACATCGAAGTGACGTCTTTTCCGTCGAGGCTCACCCGAACCGTCGACGGATCGACGCGGTTCGGCAGAACGACCTGCACGAGGGCGTCGCCTCCCGAGACGAGGTCGGAGCGGTTCGACAGGTCGACGAGCTCTGGCTGGCCGCCGTTGTTGCCGGATGCGGACGGAGACCTCCCGGCGAACGTCTGTGCGGACGCGCCCGGGATCAGTACCGTGCCGGCGAGCACCAGCAGGACGAATCCCGCCAGCCGCGCTGCGGCAACAGACTTGCATGCCATCTTTGGCCCTCCCCTTTCATGGAAGACGGAACTCGCGGAGTCTTCCAAACGGCGGCGGAGCCCTACGACGAAACGGCAGCGACGAGCTCGCCGAGCTCGATGCGGCGACCCTCACGCGCGCTCGTCAGGGCGGCGAGCACCATCGCGAGGCTCTTCAGGTTGTCGGAGGCGTCGGTCTCGGCCCGCCGCCCCTGCCGCGAGCGCCGCGAGCATCTCGTCGAGGCAGCCGGCGTGACCGGTGGGGCCGTCCCACGTCCGTTCCCACTGCGCCTGCTCGACCGGGTACAGCAGCTCCGGCTCCTCCGGGGCGTGCGCGATCTCGGTGACCGGGTCGCCCTCCCCGTCCCAGAGCGCTGTCCCGGCGGTCCCGACCACGCGCCACGACCCGTTCCACGAGGTCCCGAACCCTTCGGCCGACCACGAGCCGCGATAGGAGAAGACGGCCCCGTCGGCCAGCTCGAAGGTGCAGACCGCGGCTGCGTCGCCCCGGTACCAGGAGCCCGCGGGGTTGAACTCGTGACAGCGAGACCGCGACGGGGTCGGCACCGACGAGGAAGCGCGCCTGGTCGAACTGGTGGATCGCCATGTCGAGCGAGCAGCGGGCTTTCCATCTCGTCCCGGAAGCCGCCGAAATGCGGGGCCTTGAAGAAGTCGCAGGCGAGCATCGTCGACGGAGCCGATACGACCGGCGGCGAGGCCGTCGCGCAGCGTTCGGATCCCGTGCTCGAAGCGGCGGTTCTGCATCACGGCGTAGGTGCGCCCGGCCTGCTCGGCGGCGCGGACGAGCGCCTGCGCGTCCTCGAGCGTCGTCGCGATCGGCTTCTCGCCGAGGACGTGGCACCCGAGGCCGAGCGCCGCCTCGACGACCGGCCGGTGCGCTTCCGGCGGCGTCAGGTTGACGACGACGTCGGGCGCCGTCGCCTCGACTGCCTTCTCCAGTCGTGCGGAAGATCGGCGCGGACACGCCGTCGCGCTCGGCCGCCGCGCGCGCGACCTCGACGTCGACGTCGACCAGCGCGACCACGTCCACGTCGCGCCGATCCCGCAGGAGCGGGAGCCAGAACTGCGAGATCGACCCCGCACCGACAACGGCGATTCGGAACGTCGTCATGCCCGCTGCTCGAACCAGCCCCTCGGCGACTCGACGCACGTCCGAAGTGTCCACCGGCGACGGCTGCTCGACGCGAGCCCAGAGCACGGCGTTCGCGACGACCCGCCGCACGTGGGCGTGGTGGTAGACCGGGAAGTGCTCGTGGCCCGGGCTGAAGAAGAAGATCCGCCCCTTCCCGCGCAGGAAGCAGCAGCCGCTGCGGAACACCTCGCCGCCCGTGAACGAGCTGATGAACACGAGCTCGTCCGGGGGCGGGACGTCGAAGAACTCGCCGTACATCTCCTGGCGGTCGATCGCGAACACCGGCGGCACGCCCCGCGCGACCGGGTGCGCCGGGCTCACCGTCCAGACGAGCTCGCGGTCGTCCGCCTCGCGCCACCGGAGGTTGCAGCTCGTCCCCATCAGGCGCTTGAACGGCTTCGACAGGTGACCGGAATGGAGGACGACGAGGCCCATCCCGTCGAGCACACGTTGCTGGACCGCCGCCGCGACGTCGTCTGCGACGTCGTCGTGGAAGAGGTGGCCCCACCAGGTCAGCACGTCGGTCGTCTCGAGGACCGCGTCGTCGAGGCCGTGACGCGGCTCGTCGAGCGTCGCGGTCCGAACCTCCACGCGCTCGCCGAGGTGCTCGCGGATCGCGCCGGCGATCGTCTCGTGCATCCCGTCCGGATAGACCGCGCGCACGGCGGGGTCGGTTCGCTCGACGCGGTTCTCGCTCCAGACGGTGACGCGGATCGGCCGCTCGTCGTTCATTGAATCGGACTCGAGATTACTGGTAGAGGTTGGCGACCCAGCGATGGCGGCGGAGCGTGGTCAGTTGGTCCTCCCCTAGTGGGCCGGCAGAGGCGGCCCGCACGTTTCGCTCGACGTTGCGTGTCGAGCGCATGCCCGGGATGACCACGCTCGCCGCCGGGTGGCTGAGACAGAAGCGGAGCGCGATCTCCGCCAGCCGCTCGACCTCGACGTCGAGGTCTCGGGCGATCGCCTGCACGCGTTCCCACACCTCGCGCTTGCGCTCGCCGGCGAAGTAGTCGTTCCGGAAGTCGCCCTGCGGGAACGTCGTCTCGGCCCGGACGGCACCGGTCAGCGCGCCTTCGTCGAGCGGCACCCGCACGATCACACCGACGCGCGCCGCCTCGACTGCAGCGAAGAGCGCGTCCTCCGGGCTCTGGTCGAAGATGTTGTAGATCACCTGAACGGTGTCGACGACCCCCGACTCGACGAGCCGGATCGCGTTCTCGGGCTCGATGGTCGTTGATCGAGACGCCGAAGAAGCGGATCTTCCCCTCGCGCTTGAGTCGCTCGATCGCGTCGAGCCAGTCGCCCTGGCCCGATCCACTCGTCCGACCAGACGTGGAGCTGCTGGACGTCGATCGTCTCGAGACCGAGGTTCTGCAGGCTGCGCTCGGTACAGGCGACGATCCAGTCGGCCGGGAAGACCTCCTCGGCGCGCACGCCGGGCTGGGCCGGCCACTGCATGTTCTTCGGCGGGACCTTGCTGGCGACGTAGACCGTCTCTGCCGACTCGCGCACGGCGGCGCCGACCAGCTGCTCGCTGTGGCCGTCACCGTACGCGTAGGCGGTGTCGAGGAAGTTGACGCCGTGCTCGATCGCGAGCCGGAGAGCCCGCAGGGATTCGTCGTCCTCGGCTCCGATCCATCCCGTCCCGCCGATCCCCCAGGCTCCGAAGCCGAGCTCGGAGACCTCGAGCCCCGTCTTGCCGAGCGTCCGGTAGCGCATCGCCCGCTCCTTCCTAGTCACGCCTCACCGGGCCCGTCGACTCACGTACGACGAGCTCGCCGCCGATCAGCAGCTGGCGCGGGGCGGCGTCGCCGCCCGCGAGATGCTCGATCAGGGTCCCGGCCGCGAGGCGGCCCGCCTCGAACGCCGGCCAGTCGATGCCGGTCAGTGCCGGCGTGAGCATCTCCGCGAACTGAGCGTCGATCACCGAGACCACGGAGAAGTCGTCGGGGACGTGCAGGCCGGCCGCGCGCAATGCGCCGAGCAGTCCCGTGAACTGCCAGCCGGTGGTGATCGCCGCCGTGCACTCGGCTGTCCGACCGGAGCAGCTCGGTCGCCATGGCGAACGCCTCGCGCGCCGGGTGCGGGCAGGGCAGGTGGATCCCCCGGATGCCGAGGGCGGCGGCGCCTTGCTCGAAAGCGTCGCGGGCGATCAGCGCCGCGTTGTAGCCGGCGTCGAGCTGGTCCTGCGGGAAGTTGAAGAGCGCGACGCAGCGGTGGCCGAGGTCGTGGAGGTGCGCGAGGCTCTTCTCGACTGCGGCGCCGAAGTCGAGATCGACGAAGCTGATGCCGCTCGTGTCCGCCGTTCGGCCGATGAGCGTGAACGGTCGGCCGCTCGCCTTCAGACGCTCGATACGGGGGTCGTGCGCGAGCGTCTCCATCAGGATGACGCCGTCCGCCCGGCCCGTCTCGACGAGGCGGACGATGCCGTCCGGATCTGCGGGCGAGGTGGAGAGGAGGAGCGCGTAGTCGCTCGCGCTCGTCTCCTGGGTCGCGCCGGCGACGAACGTCTGCTGCACAGGGATGAGCTCCCACTGCGGCGACGGAAGGAAGAGCGCGATCGTGTGCGAGGCGCCGCTCGCCAGTGCGCGCGCGGATCGGTGGGGTCGGTAGTCGAGCTCCTCGACTGCCGCCAGCACCCGCTCGCGAATCTCGGGCGACACCGTGCGCTTGCCGCTGAGGACGTAGGAAACCGTGCTGAGCGCCACCCCGCACGCTCAGCGATGTGTGCCATCGTCGCCGCCCGTGTGGTGCTGCGATCCGGGGGGCGGTGATCGGTCGTCGACACTTGACGCTCTCCGTCCGTCATTGTAGCCTCGAAGCGCTTCGCGAAGCGCTTCGCAGCTCCGACCAACGCACGGCGTGCAGGAGAGAGGCGGGGGTGTGGACTCGGTCCAGGGCAGTGCCTCGAGTGTCGTGCCGACGGCGGCGGCGCGGGTGCGGCTCCGGCCGCTCGACCCGACCGGGGTGCGGATCCTCGGTGGGCTGCTCGCGCGACCGGCAGCGGGTCAACCGTGAGGTGACGCTCCTCCACGGGAGCCGAGGAGCTCGAGCGCGCGGGCACGCTCGAGAACCTTCGCATCGCCGCGGGTCGGTCGCCGGGCGAGCGTCGCGGCATGGTCTTCAGCGACTCGGACGTCTACAAGTGGCTCGAGGCGCTCGCCTGGGAGACGCAGCGCGAGCCCGTCACCCGAGCTCGAGCGCCTCGCGACGCGAGACGACGGAGCTCGTCGCCGCCGCGCAGCAGCCCGACGGCTACCTGAACAGCTACTGGCAGCTCGACGGCCGCGAGCGCTGGAGCGACCTCGAGATGGGCCACGAGCTCTACTGCGCGGGGCACCTGATCCAGGCCGGGGTCGCCGCGGCACGGGCGGGCTCGCCCCGCCTCCTCGCCGTCGCCCGGCGCTGTCGCCGACCTGCTCGTCGACGTCTTCGGCTCCGAGCTCGGATCCCCGCACCGACGGGCATCCGGAGATCGAGGTCGCGCTCGTCGAGCTCTACCGCGCAGACCGCGGAGCGCCGCTACCTCGACCTCGCGGACAAGCTCACCAGCCGGCGCGGCTACGGCTTCTTCGCCGGCGGGCGCTTCGACCTCTCCTACTACCAGGACGCCGAGCCCGTTCGCGGCTCCCGCTCGATCGTCGGCCACGCGGTGCGCGCGCTCTATCTCGCCGCCGGCGTGACCGACCTCTACGCCGAGACAGGCGACGAGGCGCTGCTCGACGCGATGCTCGCGCCAGTGGGACGACCTCGCCTCGACGAAGACCTACCTCACCGGCGGCATCGGCTCGCGCCACTACGGCGAGGCGATCGGCGATCCCTACGAGCTGCCGCCCGACCGCGCCTACTGCGAGACCTGCGCGGCGATCGCGAGCATCATGTGGAACTGGCGGATGCTGCTCGTCACCGGCGAGAGCCGCTTCGCCGACCTGCTCGAGCGGACGCTCTACAACGGGTTCCTCGCGGGGCTCTCGCTCGACGGCGCGCTCGTTCTTCTACGTCGAACCCGCTGCAGTCGCGCGGCGGCGATGCGCGCCACTCGCTGGAACCCGGTCGCCTGCTGCCCGCCGAACATCATGCGCCTGCTCGCCTCGTCTGCACCACTACCTCGCCACCGTCAGCGACGCGCGGCGTCCAGCTCCATCAGTACGCGACCTCGACGATCCGTGCCGTCGTGCCGGCCGCGGCCCGGTCGAGCTCGCGGTCGAGACGGGCTACCCGTGGTCGGGCTCCGTGACGGTCGAGGTGGTCGCGTGCGGCGACGCCGAGTGGACGCTCTCGCTCCGCGTCCCGGCGTGGGCGCGCCGAGCCGCGCGTCGACGGCGAGCCGTCGACGCCGGGCATACGCGGAGCTGACGCGGCGCTGGCAGGCCGGGCGACCGCGTCGTCCTGGAGCTCGACGTCTCGCCTCGGCTGACCGCGCCGAACCCGCGCATCGACGCGGTTCGCGGCTGCGTCGCGCTCGAGCGCGGGCCGATCGTCTACTGCTTCGAGCAGACCGACCTCCCGGCCGGCGCCGACCTCGCCGACGTCGCGCTCGCGGACGGACTCGGCGCCTGCCGACAGCGGTCCGCTCGGCGCAGCTCGGCGGCGTGCCGGGCGTGTCCGTTGCCGGGCGTCGTCCGCGACCTCGAGGGGTGGAGGCGGGCCGAGTACCTCGACGTTCGCGAGCTCCCTCGGGACGGCGCGGCCACACCGGCGCGGCTGCTCGCCGATCCCGTACTTCACGTGGGCGAACCGGGGAGACGGCGGAATGCGCGTCTGGCTCCCCAGGTTCGACTGAGGAGCCTGCGTGGCGACGCTGTCTCTCGAGCAGGTGACGAAGGTCTTTCCGAACGGCGTCGAGGCTGTCCACGAGTTCGACCTGTTCGTCGAGGAAGAAGAGTTCGTCGTCCTCGTCGGCCCGTCGGGCTGTGGGAAGACGACCGTGCTCCGGATGGTCGCCGGCCTGGAGGACCTGACGTCGGGGACGATCCGCCTGAACGACAAGGTGGTCAACGACGTCTCGGCGCGCGACCGGGACGTGGCGATGGTCTTCCAGAACTACGCCCTCTACCCGCACCTGAACGTCCTCCAGAACATCGCCTTCTCCCTCAGGGTGCGAGGCGTCTCGAAGCAGGGACGCGAGCAGAAGGCACGCGAGGCGGCCGACGTGCTCGGGCTCAGCGAGGTCGTCCTGCGCAAGCCGGGGCAGCTCTCGGGCGGCCAGCGCCAGCGCGTCGCCATGGGCAGGGCGCTCGTCCGTGAGCCCGCCGTGTTTCTGATGGACGAGCCGCTGTCGAACCTCGACGCGAATCTGCGCGTGCAGATGCGGAGCGAGGTCCTACGCGTCCAGCGGCGTCTCGGAGTCGCGACCCTCTACGTCACGCACGACCAGACGGAGGCGATGACGATGGGTGACCGGGTCGCCGTCCTCCGCAACGGCAGGCTGCAGCAGCTGGCTGCGCCGCAGGACCTCTACGAGAGTCCCGCGAACCTGTTCGTCGCCTCGTTCATCGGCTCGCCGCCGATGAATCTGTACGAGGGCGCGATCGCGGGGTCTGCAGATCGGCCCGTGCTCGCGCTCGGATCGCAGCGGCTCGCCCTTCCGGCCGATCTCGGAGAGCGTCGCCCCGGCCTGGTCGCCGGCGAGACTCGCACGCTCGTGGTCGGGATCCGTCCCGAGCACCTGACCGTGGCCGAGGGCGAGAGCGTGGACCGGGGGACGACGCTTGCAGCGACCGTCGAGCTCGTCGAGGCCCTCGGCAACGAGTCGCTCGTCCATTTCTCGACGGACGCGAGGACGGTCCGGAACAGAGGCGGCGCGTGGACCGCAGATCCGGCTGCGACGCTCGCGTCCGGCGATATCGCGAGTGCGTCGGCGGCGGAGGGTGTCGCACGGGTCGATCCGCGCGTCCGCGTCGCCGTCGGCGACCGGATTGCGCTCGCCGTCGACGTCCACCGGCTCCACTTCTTCGACGCCGAGACCGGAGACTCGATCGGAGCAACCGGTCCGCGGGAGGGCGGCGGCTTGCAAGAGCTGTCGCGGAGCGGTAGAGAGTCACCTGGAGCGGCCACGTAGCGATGCCTATCAGGGAGCGAGCGACTCAGATGAGCACGAAGACCCAGGCGGGCGCTGCGCCGACACCGGCAACTGCCGGCGCGGATGCGGCCTCTCGGCCCGTCGAGACCGGCTCGCCGCGACGGCTCTCTGCTCGGAGGAGGCAGCAGCTCGCGGGCTGGCTCTTCCTGGCGCCTGCGATCGCGTACCTGCTCTTCGCGTTCGCCCTGCCCATCGTCTACAACGTGATGCTGAGCTTCGAGCAGACGTCTCCCGCGACGATCGCCAACTTCACCGCGCCGTTCGCCGGGCTCGACAACTACCGCTTCATCCTGCAACGACCCCACGAGCCGGGCGGCGATCGTCCACACGCTCGTGTTCACCGTCGGATCTCTCGTCGGCCAGTTCCTCATCGGCTTTGCCCTCGCCTTGCTGTTCAGCCTCCGGTTCCCGGGGAGGACGCTGGCGCGCTCGCTCATCATCGTCCCCTGGCTCCTGCCTCTGATCGTGACCGGGGTCATCTTCAGGTTCCTGTTCCAGGCCGAAGGCGGAGCCGTCAACCAGCTGCTCACGACGTCGGCCTGGCCGACCACCCGATCCAGTGGCTGAACGACCCGCACCTGGCCCTGTGGACGATCCTCATCGCCAACATCTGGCTCGGGATGCCCTTCTTCACCCTCCTGCTCTACAGCGCGCTCCAGGACGTGCCGGTGGAGGTCAGGGAAGCGGCGATCATCGACGGCGCCAGCCCGTGGCAAAGGCTCCGCCTCGTCATCGTGCCGATCATCCTGCCGGTGATCGAGGTCACGTTGCTCCTCGGGTTCGTGTTCACGGTGAAGGTGTTCGACCTCGTGATCGGTCTGACCGGAGGGGGCCCGGCCAACGCCACCCAGCTGATCACGACCTGGTCCTACAACCTCTCGTTCCAGGTCTTCTCCTTCGGCGAGGGCGCGGCACTCAACAACGTGCTGCTCGTGCTGGCGCTGATCTGCGCCCCGTTGTACCTGTGGCTCAGCCGGGACTCGCTGAGGCGCAGCTCGGGGGCAGACAGATGACCCGCCGTGCAGAAGTCGAGGGCCCTGCGCTGGCTCTGCACGCTCGCGGCGGTCGCTGCCCTCGTCATCATGCTGTTCCCGGTCTACGCGATCATCGTCGGCTCGTTCGAGTCGACCGAGACCCTGTTCAGCGGCACGTTCTACTGGCTGCCGCACGCGGCGACGCTGGACAACTACCGAACCGTCTTGGGGGCGCGTCGGCGAATACCCAGGAAACGGTGACCGGGTCGCAAACGGGCAACGTGCTGACGAGCCTCATCGTCGGACTGGGGACGGCGCTGCTGGCGCTGGTCGTGGCCGTGCCGGCGGCCTATGCGCTTTCGAAGTACCGCCTGCGGGTGACGGTCGTCCTCGTCAGCGCCCTGCTCGTCGCGCAGATCGTCCCCTCGATCGTCCTGGCGACCTCCCTGTTCATCGTCTTCCACTGGATCCACCTGGTGAACACGTACCCGGCGCTCATCTCGCCGACGGTACGTACGCCATCCCCTTTGCCATCCTCGTGCTACGGGCGTTCTTCTTCAGCCTGCCCAACGAGCTGATGTATGCGGCCAGAGTCGACGGTGCGTCCGAGTGGCAGACGTTCCGCCTCATCGTGATCCCACTCGCCCGCTCGGCCGTCATAACCGTCGCGGTCTTCGCGTTCCTGGCCGGTTGGGGGGACTTCATCTTCGCCTTGACCATCCTCAACGGCACCGGCATCCAGCCGATCACGCTCGGGATCTACAACTATCTCGGCAACTACTCGACCGACTGGGGCGCAGTGATGGCCGCGGCAATCATCGCCATGGTGCCGGCCGCGGTCCTGCTGGTGGTGGCGCAGCGTTACATCGCGACCGGCCTCACGGCGGGCTCGGTGAAGGGTTGATGCGATCGGCAGCACGGGTGACTCGATGAACTAGAGCCGTGAACGTCGATTCGCCTTCATCCTCGCTTATCCGCCATCAACCGTAAAGAGGAGAACCGCTGTGAACCTATTGACGAGAAGGCGGCACTGGGGGCTGGCAGCCCTCGCGGCCGCGACAGTGTGCTGTGGTCGGGTTGTCGCAGGCGACCAGCTCCGCCGCGACCAACATCACGCTCACAGAGGAGGACTACTTCAACACGCCGGGCCAGATCGCCGCCTTGGCCCTCTACAGCAAGCAGTTCGAGGCCGCGCACCCCGGTGTGACGATAAAGCGACAGTACGTGCCCTTTGCCAATCTGAACACGAAACTCCTGACGCAGGCCGCGGGCCACGACCTGCCCAACCTGCTGGCCGTCGACAACCCGTTCGTGTCGACCATGATCTCGACGGGCCAGGTGGTCGCCCTGAGCGATTTGAAGGGCTTCAGCACCAAGGGGTATTTCCCGGCCGATCATCAACGAGGGCCTGTCCAACGGCAAGTACTACAGCCTTGCCGGTGGCAGGCGCCAACTCGATCGCGCTGATGTACAACATCGCGATGCTGAAGGCGGCAAACGTCAGCCCGCCCAAGACGTGGGCGCAGCTGGTGAGCGCCGCCAAGGCGCTGACGACCTCGGACCATTACGGGATCGCGTTGACCTGTGAGGCTGCCGAGGACACCACCTGGCAGTGGGAGCCGTTCTTCTGGAGCAACGGCGGCAAGCCGACGTTCTCCAACGTCGCGTCTGCGCCGGGAGTGCAGGCGCTGACGCTGTGGAAGCAGCTCATCGACGACGGTTCGGCGTCCAAGGACTGCCTCAACTGGAGCCAGACTCCCGCCGCGTCGACCCAGTTCATCGACGGCAAGGCCGCGATGATGGTCAACGGCCCCTGGAACTTCTCGACGCTCAACCAGGCCAAGATGTTCTACGGCAAGCAGTTCGGGATCGTCCCTGTCCCGACCCGCGTGGCCGGGCAGCACGTGGTCGTGCCGCTCGGCGGCGAGGACTGGATGATCAGCAAGAGCGGTGACACCGCGACGCAGCAGATGGCGTTCGAGTACATCAAGGGCATGCAGACGCCTGCGATGGAGCTGAAGCTCGCGAAGCTGTTCGGCTACCTGCCGGCCGAAGATCGCCGTGGCGAAGACCTACGTGAAGCAGGCGGGCCCCGCAGTGGGGGGTCTACGTCAACCAGACGCTGTTCGCGCATCCACGCACGCTCGGCCTGGGCGTGAAGTACCCGAAGATCTCCCAGGCGGTGTGGACGGCCATCCAGGCTGCCTTGTCCGGTTCGAAATCCGTGCCGGACGCGTTGAACACGGCGCAGAGCCAGATCTCGACCATCTTGAAGGGCTAGGAACGTCACGGGCCGAGGCCCGGTACCGCGTGCCCACTCGGCCTGGGCAGCGGTACCGGGCGGCCCGTCTATAACGGACAAGCCCGCAGGAGCGCTGTAGCCTGCGCGGCGTGGGGCGGGTCGTGGTGATCGGCGCGACGGGGCACATCGGCACCTACCTCGTGCCCCGGCTGGTGCGCGCCGGGCATGAGGTCATCGCGGTCAGTCGCGGCGAACGGGAGCCGTACCAGGAGCGCCGTGGAGTGGCGGTCGGTACAGCGCGTGAACGCCGACCGCGCCGCCGACGAAGCCGCCGGCATCTTCGGTCGACGGATCGCCGACGTTCAGCCGGACGCAGTCGTCGACCTGATCTGCTTCACGCCTGCATCCGCCCAGCACCTCATCGACGCGCTTCGGCCGGCGCGTCCGTTGCTGCTCCACTGCGGCACCATCTGGGTGCACGGACGGACTGCTCGCGTACCCGTGACGGAGAACGAACCGCGCACCGGCTTCGGTGAGTACGGCGTCAACAAGGCCGCCATCGAGGCGCTGCTGCATCGTGAAACGCTTGCCGGAGGCGTACCGTGCGTGGTCCTGCATCCGGGTCACATCTGCGGGCCCGGTTGGCCTGTGATCACTCCGGCGGGCAACCTCGACGCCGACGTGTGGCGGCGACTGGCCGTCGGTGAGCCGGTTGCGCTGCCGGCTCTCGGTCTGGGCGTGCTGAACCATGTGCACGCCGACGACGTGGCCCAGGCGTTCGAGAAGGCTCTCACGGAGCGGGCGGCGATCGGAGCGAGCTTCCACGTGGTGGCCGAGCAGGCGATGACCTGTCGCGGGCTCGCCGCGGGGGTCGCGGCGTGGTTTGGTCGTGAGGCTGTGCTCGACTTCGTCGAGTGGAACGAGTTCGAGCGACGGGTTGGCTCAGAGCACGCTTCCGTGACGCTGGATCACATCGAACGGAGCATCACCGCCAGCATCGAACGCTCCCGATCGACGCTGCGATATGCGCCGCGGTATTCCTCGCTGGAGGCGCTACGGGAGTCTCTGAAGTGGCTGGTCGAGCACGGTCAGGCGGAAGTGGCCGGACAGGCATTTTGACGATCCGGCGAGCGGGATTCGCGCTCGTCGCGCTCTTCCCGCTCGCCGGTATGGCGTGCTGCGACGCGTCGCCTGACTTACGGCGACGGCGACTCCACGAGCGCGCTGCCGCCGCCGCGCCGGACGGGCTCCGCTGCGGCTACCACCTTGCCGCCGCCGAGGAACTCGATCCCGGTCGCTGCACCGATCTCCGGCGTCGAGCTGAACGTGTGCCCACGGGCGCCGAGAGCGGTGCCCCAGGTGGCGATGAACGCCGGCTCAGCCTGCGTCGAGCTCGAGTTCCGCTGGCTCGCGCGCGGCGCCGCGAGCGCGTCGGGCAACGTCATCCCGAAGTCGAGCCGGTTGACGAGCATCTGCAGAACGGTCGTGATGATCGTCGCGCCGCCGGGTGAGCCGAGCACGAGGAACGGCTTGCCGTCCTCGAGGACGATCGTCGGGCTCATCGAGCTGCGCGGCCGCTTCCCGCCCTCGACCTGATTCGCCGTGCCGGTCGAGTCGAAGTTGAAGTCCGTCAGCTCGTTGTTGACGAGGAACCCGAAGCCGGGCACGACCATCCCGGCGCCGCCGATCTGCTCGATCGTGAACGTGTACGACACGGCGTTGCCGTTACGGTCGACGACCGAGAGGTGAGTCGTCTGTCCGGGCTCGCCCTCCGAGGTCGAGACCTTGGCCGACACCGACCCGCCGCCGCCGTTGAAGGGCCACGGGTCGCCGAAGCCGACGGGGCTCGTCGCGGCCGTCTCCTTGATGAGCGCGCGCCGCGTCGCCGCGTAGTCCTTCGACAGGAGGCCCTTGAGGGGCACGTTCACGTAGTCGGGGTCGGCGAGGTACTGGTTGCGGTCGGCGTACGCGTAGCGCGATGCCTCGAGGTAGTAGTGCAGCGCCTGTTCGCGCGGCAGCGTGCCGAGGTTGTAGGGCTCGAGGATGTTGAGCGCTTCGCCCACGGTCGAGCCGCCGCTCGACGGCGGGCCCATGCTGTAGACGTCGGCGCCGTGGTAGCTCACGTGCGTCGGTGCCCGCTCCGGCGCGACGTAGTTGTGCAGGTCGCGCATCGTCATCACGCCGGGGTGCCACCAGCCGGGGGTGGCGGTCGTCGTGACGGGCGGGCTCTGCACCGTGTTGACGATCGCGTCGGCGATCGCTCCGCGGTAGAAGCCCTTGAGCCCAAGGTGCGCGATGCGCTCGTACGCTCTCGCGAGGTCGGGGTTCCGGAAGACAGTGCCGACGTCGAGCGCGGTGCCGTCGGGCTTGAGGTAGAGCGCCGCCGACGACGGCACGTCGCGGAAGGCCTGCTGGTTCCCCGCGATCTGATCGTGGAAAACCTGGTCGACGACGAAGCCGTTGCGCGCGAGCGCGATTCCGGGAGCGAGCGCCTGGGCGAGCGAGAACGTCCCGTACTTCTCGAGTGCCTCGCCCCACGTCGCCGGGGTGCCGGGCACGCCGACGGACATGCCGCTGTAGCGCGCGGTGGTGAAGTCGGGCGCCTTGCCGTTGTCCCACATGAACGACGTGGGCGTCATCGCGGCCGGGGCCGTCTCGCGTCCGTCGATCGTCGTGACCTTGCCGTCGGACGCGCGGTGGATGACCATGAAGCCGCCGCCGCCGATCCCGCACGAGAACGGCTCGGCGACGCCGAGGACGCCCGCGGCCGTGACGGCCGCGTCGACGGCGTTCCCACCGCGCTTCAGCGCATCGATCGCCGCCTGCGTCGCAAGCGTCTCCACGCTCGCCGCCGCGCCGCCGGTGCCGGTCGACGTCGCCGGGCCGGACGGCGCGACCGCGGCGGCGGCCACGCCGATCAGCACGAGGAACGAGAAAAGGAGCGCCGCAGGGATGCGTAACCTGCCCATGCTTTTCCCCCTTTCGAATTGGAAACCTGAACCTACACGATCCGCACCCGTCATCTAGCGGCTCTGCCATTCGACGGCGTTCAGCAACCTGCGCCGGCTTGTCCTGACAGGTAGATGCGGGAGATGAAGATTCCGGCGAGCCGCGGCTGTGTCGCGGTGTGTTCGTCACGTGGGCTGCCGTAGATCGAGGAGGCAGGGCGGGTCGCCAAGCGCACGCTGCCGGGGTGGTCGGGCGGCACGCAGACGGAGACGTCGCTCGTGACCAGCTCGTGCCCGGCCGTGCCGTGAACCTTGCCGGTGTTCGAGGCGAGGGAATACGCTCGGGAGGAGACTCCGGCCGGCGCGTAGACGGATACTTGCAGCGAGCGCGTGACCGGTTGTGCCTGGCCGGGGTACGGGTAGACATGGATCTGCGCGATCGTGCCGGGGCGCGTCCAGCCGTCGTCAGAGAGGCCGCTGGTCGACCAGTCGGCGCGCCACGGCTTGCTCGGCCGGACGAGGAAGGCGTCACGGTTGCTGATGATCACGGTTCCCGTCAGATGGAACCTGGTGTCGCCGATCGCTTGCACGACGTAGCCGGGCGGAGAGATCGATGCGCGACCAACGCGGTCGAAGCGGAGTGCCAGTTTCGGGAACGTGCTCGGCGTCCATTCGAACCTGCCGGGGATCCCGGCGCTTCGGTCGACGGAGGCATTCCAGAATTCGAGATCCCACCAGTAGGCGGCGTTCGGCCAGTACTCGCCCTGGACGGTCGGGTACGGCACCGCGGTCACCTGGGAGTCGCGGCCGACGGCTTGGTCGATCCAACCCAACGTCGCGCTCTGGTCGGCGGTCAGCGATCGACCGCCCGCGTCGTACGTCCCGAGGAGGCGATCGAACGCATATCCCGTCTCGGCCGTCGTCGCGCCGATCGCAGTTACGGCGAGTAGCGTGACGAAGATGCTGCGGCGCAGTAGTAGGCCCGCCTCGGCGACGGCTGCTGCGGCGACGAGCGTCGCGGCAAAGAGGAATGCGCGCGCGCCGCCGAGGCCTCCGAGTGCCTCGCGCAGGTAATTGTCGACGACGGCGACCGGCATGTCGGCGTTCAGCGTGGTGAAGACGGGTAGCGGCGCGAGCGCGAAGCCGGCGGCGAGTAGCGCCGTCGGGGCCAACAGCCAGACCGGGGAGACGCGCTCTGCGAGGCCGGCCGCAAAGGCGACGGCGAACACCGGAGCCAGGTAGCAGAGGTACCGGTCGCGCGGCAAACCGCCGCCGAAGCGGACGTCGTAGGAGGCGACCTCGACGACGAGCGCAACGACCGCCGCGGCGCCGATCGTTGCGAACGGATCGCGTCCGGCGCGTGCGATCAGCCATCCACCGCCAACGAGAAACGGGATCAGCCCGAGCCCGAGTGCGATCGCCGCCAGGTGCGACAACAGCGCGGGGAAGACGTCGAGCGGAAGCGGATTGCCGTGTGCCGTCGTGCCGTACGCGCCGAGAGGACTGTGGCCCGTCGCGGCGACGCCGGCCGCGAGAGCGACCCCCGCCCCGTACAGCGCGACGAGCACCGGATGCCGCCGCGGCCGGCTGTGCACCAGGACCGCGACCGCGAGAACGAGCGCGAGGACCGCCAGCTGCGTACGCGCACCGATCGCCAGCACGATTGCGACAGCCGCCAGCGTGTCGTTTCGCTTCGACGGTGTCGTGACCGCGACGTGGATCGCCAGCAACGCGCACGCGAACAACGGGTAGGCGACCACGTTCGTCAGCAGCAACGAGGCGAGTGTCATCCACGGCACGACTCCCGTGAGTACCGCCGCGATGACGCCGGCCCAAACGGCGCGCGTCATACGCACCGTGAGCACGTACACCGGCAGCACAGCCGCCGTCATCATGAACGCGTTTGCAATATGGACGGCGTAGAGACCCTGGCCGATCGCGCCATGGGCGAGGAACGGCGCGATCAGCAGCGGATACACCTGGTCGAACGTCGCCACCAGCTCGTGATGGACATGCGGCAGCGGAGAGCGCAGACGGGTGACGCTGAGCGCGAGCCGCTCGTAGAGCAGCTCGTCCGTCATCACCAACCAGTCGGCAACGCGGGTCGTCAGCACGGCCAACCCCGCCCCGAGCCCAAGCCACACGACAAGCGGGATCACCCTCTTCACGCGCCGCCTTTGATAGCTGAAACGGGCGGTGAACAACGGTGTAGGGTCGGAATGTTCCGGCAGACGGAGCGCAGTCGACCTCGACGCGCCCGCGGGAACACCCCCGTGACGGTGCCCCTGCGGCATCGCTCCTCGCTCGTCGACTCAAGGAGGTCGAATATGAAAGTCGCCCTTCACGGCCGCCGGCTCCGGCTCGTGCTTGCGGCCGCCGTCGTGGCGCTCGCGTGCGCCGCGGTTGCGGCTGCGTCCACGTTCACCGCCGGCACCCTCGTGCGAGCGCCGGACATGCCGCTCGCCGGCACGTCGGCCGCCTGCGCGGCCAGGGTCGCGGCGTCCACCGCGGCCGGCAGTGTCAACTACCCGGACGCGGAGGTCGAGCCGCACGTCACGGTCGACCCCACCAAGCCCAACCACCTCGTCGCGATGTTCCAGCAGGACCGCTGGAACGACGGCGGCGCGAACGGCGACGTCGTCGTCGTCTCGAACGACGGCGGCGCGAGCTGGCACCTCGCGAGCGTCCAGCCGAAGTTCACGATCTGCCAGGGAGCGACACCGGGCTCGCCGGGCTTCCTCGACAGGACGACGGACCCGTGGCTCAGCTACTCGTCCGACGGGAAGATCGTCTACGCGATCGCCGACTCCTTCAACGTGAACGGTCCCGCCTTCGGCGGTGCCAGCGCGATCCTCGTCAGCCGCTCGCTCGACGGCGGCGAGACGTGGCAGACGCCGGTGACGGCGCGCTTCGACGCGTCGACGACGGTGCTGAACGACAAGGAGACCGTGACCGCGGATCCGACCGCGCCGAACACCGCCTACGCCGTTTGGGATCGGCTCGTCTCGCCGAGCCAGAACGCGAACCCGGGCGCCTTCAACGTCTCGCCGGCCTTCCGCGGGCCGACGATGTTCTCGAAGACGACCGACGGCGGCGTCACCTGGAGCGAGGGCAGGTCGATCTTCGAGCCGGGCCAGAAGAACCAGACGATTGCCAACCAGATCGTCGTCCCGACCGCCGGGCCGGCGGCGGGCGTCCTGATCAACGGCTTCGTCCTGATCCTCAGCAAGGGCGGCAAAGGCAACAACCAGCGCGCGTCGTTCAGTGTTGCCGTGATCCGCTCGACCGACGGCGGCGCGACGTGGTCGGACCCGATCATCGTCTCCGAGATGCAGGTCACGTCGGTGACCATCGCCGGACAGGACGTTCGCTCGGGCGACATCATCCCCGAGTTCGCCGCGGCGCCGGATGGGACGCTCTACGCGGTCTGGCAGGACCAGCGCTTCAGCCCGACGGGCGCGTCGAAGATCGCGCTCTCGCGCTCGACCGACGGCGGGCTCCACTGGTCGGCGCCGATCCGGGTCGACCAGTCGCCGGGCGACACGCAGGCGTTCATCCCGCAGATCCACGTGACGGCCGGCGGCACCGTCGGCCTCCTCTACTACGACCTCGAGAACGCGACCGCGGCGCAGCCCGGGCTGACGGATGCGTTCATCGCCCACTGCCACGGCGCGACGTCGAACTGCGCCGACCCGGCGGGCTGGACGGCAGGCGGTGAGACGCGGCTGACGACCACCGGTTCGTTCGACTACCTGACCGCGCCGGACGCCGGCGGCGTGTTCCTCGGCGACTACGACGGCCTCACGGCGTCAGGGGAGACGTTCAAGGCGTTCTTCGACGCGTCGCAACCCATCGCGACCGCGGGCCAGTCCGACTCGTTCTCCAACAGCGCAGGCTGAGCGCTACGGACACGGATCCTGGTGCCGGGAATCGCCCCGGCACCAGGATCGCCTCTCAGCGGGCAAGAAAGCCACGCAAGACGGAGGGATCGCCAGAAGCGGAGTGATCGTGCGTCGATTCGACGCGCGCGTGTGTCCTTATATATAGGGGCCGATTGCAGCGGCGATCAGGCGGCTGGGTCTGACGGCGCCGCTCTCGACGAGCTGGACGGCCTGCCGGGGCGCGTAGATCTCGATCTGGTAGGGCTGGCCGGGATAGGCGAGGTGGACGTTCGTCGCGTGTGCGGCGTCGTAGACGGCGAGTCCTCCGCCTGCGAGGTCGATCGTCTTGCTCTTGGAGGCCGTGGCGGCGTGTTGCACCTCCGCGTATGCCTTCGGCCGCGGGTAGGTCGCGATGGTGAGGAAGGCGCGCGGGTCGCCGGCGCGCGTTCCGGGTGGCACGTAGCGGACGAAGACGGTGCCGCCGGGGACGCGCGTGAGCTCGATCGCCGTTCCGCTGCGTGCGCCGATCCAGTAGATCGGGATGGTGCTCGCGGCGGCAAGCGTCTGCAGCGCGCGCACGGAGGTGATCGCCGGTCTTGCGACTGTCGCTCCGGGCACGCCCGCGGACAGTGTCGCGGTCTGCGAGCTGGTCTCGCTTCCGTTGCCTCGGCCGAAAACGAGCCAGGCGATGAACCCGGCTGCCAGCGCGACGGCGACGGCGACGGCGCCGATGCGGACGACGCGGCGGGGACGCGACCTTGCGGTCTCGGTTGCGGTCGACGTCGGGGTGTGGGGCGTCGAGGTCATCGAGTCGCCTTGCGAATCGCTCAAGGCTACCTCGGCCTGCTGCTTGCGGGTGTGTTCGCCCCGCCCTAGCCTGTGGGTAGTGAATGCCGTCAAGCCCCGGCTGCGGCGCCGACGGCAACTCGCGTTGTCGGTCGTCTGCGCGTGCGCAGTGGGGGCGTTCGTCGCTCCCGGTCGCGCCGCGCCGCCGTCGATCACCTCGTTCAACGCGTGCATCGAGAAGACCGGCAACGCGGAGACCTTCCGGGATCTCAAGCTCCGCGTCGGGCCCTGCCCGAAGAACGAGCAGAAGATCGCGTGGCCTGCAGGCACCCAGGGCGCCGTCGGCCCGGCCGGCCCGGTGGGACCCGCGGGTGCGCCGGGAGCCGCCGGTCAGCCGGGGCCGCAAGGCGCGCCCGGCGCTCGAAGGCGCTGCAGGTGCTGCGGGCTCCCAGGGTGCAGCGGGCGCGACGCGGCGCGGCCGGCGCGGCAGGCCCGCGCGGACCGACCGGCTCCACGGTCGGCGTTCCGGGACCGACCGGTGCGACGGGCCCGGCCGGGGCGCAGGGGCCGCAGGGCGTGCAGGGCTTGCAAGGGCCCGTCGGGGCACAAGGCGTTGCAGGGGCGCAGGGGATTCAGGGAGCGACCGGGCTCCAAGGCGTCGCAGGGCCGGCCGGACCGCAGGGATTGCTCAGGCGTCGCCGGGCCGGCTGGGGTGCCGGGAATCCAGGGGTCGACGGGCGCGCAAGGTCCCGTCGGGCCGCCCGGGCCCCAAGGCGCATCGGGCGCAGTCGGTCCCGCCGGGGCGCGCGGGGCGACGGGCGCGACTGGAGCGCAGGGCGCGCAAGGCGATGCGGGCGTGGCAGGCGCGCAAGGGATCCAGGGCGTTCAGGGCATCCAGGGCCCGCAGGGCATTCAGGGGCCGACCGGCGCTCAGGGCTTGGGCGGCGCGTCAGGCCCGGCAGGACCGACCGGCGCACAAGGCGCGGCCGGCGCTCAGGGCGCACCCGGTGCGACCGGCGCGACCGGGCCACAGGGTGCGCGAGGCGATGCGGGTGCGACAGGGGCGCAAGGCATCCAGGGCGTCCAGGGGATCCAGGGCCAACAAGGGATCCAGGGAGCGACCGGCGCGCAGGGCTTGCGCGGGGCGACTGGCTCACAAGGTGCCACCGGCACACAAGGCGCAGTCGGCGCCCAGGGCGCACCCGGCGCGACCGGCGCAACCGGAGCGCAGGGCGCGCAGGGCGATGCGGGTGTGACGGGCGCGCAAGGGATCCAGGGCGTTCAGGGCATCCAGGGCCCGCAGGGCATTCAGGGGCCAACCGGCGCCCAGGGCTTGCGCGGCACGACCGGCCCGCAAGGAACAACTGGAGCCCAAGGCACAGTCGGCGCCCAGGGCGCGCGCGGCGCCAAGCGGTCCAAGCGGAGCGCAGGGCGCAACGGGCGCGGTAGGCGCGACGGGGGCTCAAGGCCTCCAGGGTGTGCAGGGGATCCAGGGCCCGCGGGGCATCCAAGGACCGACCGGCGCGCAAGGGCTTGTCGGGCCGACAGGACCACAAGGGCTCCAGGGCATACAGGGAGTGGAAGGAAGGCAGGGCCCGACCGGGACCGGAGCATCGGGCGCGGTCGGCGTCGTCGGGCCATCCGGGCCGCAAGGGCCCGCGGGGACAACCGGCCCTGTGGGGCCGATCGGGCCGCAGGGCATTCGGGGAACACAAGGCCCGACAGGCGTGACCGGCTCGCAAGGCGTCCAGGGATTACAAGGCGCGACAGGACCCCAAGGGGAACGTGGGGCAACGGGAGCGCAGGGCGCCGCCGGCGCGCAGGGAACCCAGGGAATCCAAGGGCCGCAGGGCGCGACGGGCGTTGCCGGCGCCGTCGGGCCGATCGGCCCGCAGGGCAACCGCGGAGATCAGGGCCCGACCGGGTCCCAGGGAACACAAGGCGTGCAGGGCATCCAGGGCGCGACAGGGGCGCAGGGAGACCGCGGCGCGACGGGGGCGCAGGGCGTCGCCGGCGCGCAGGGCCCGCAGGGAATCCAAGGGCCGCAAGGTGCGACAGGCGCGGCCGGCGCAGCCGGTCCCGCAGGGGAGCAGGGGCTGCGCGGGCTCCAGGGTCCCGACCGGCGCACAGGGACCACAAGGCGTGCAGGGCATCCGGGGCGCAACCGGCGCGCAGGGAGACCGCGGCGCGACGGGGGCGCAGGGCATCGCCGGCGCCGCAGGGGCCACAGGGCATTCAGGGCCCGCAAGGCGCGACGGGCACAGCCGGCGTAGTCGGCCCCGCCGGACCGCAGGGGCCGCGGGGGCTGCAAGGACCCACCGGCGCACAAGGGGTCCAAGGCGTGCCGGGCATCCAGGGCACGACCGGCCCGCAGGGGGCACGTGGCGCAACGGGCGCACAAGGCGCCGCAGGCGCCTCAGGGAACACAGGGGCCGCGAGGGACGACCGGGCCCCAGGGAGCCCGCGGGCGCGACCGGCGCGCAAGGCGCACAAGGCGCGCAAGGAATTCGCGGCGTGACCGGAGTCGCAGGCCCACAGGGCGCACAAGGACCCGCCGGTGCACGCGGGGCGACCGGGCCGCAGGGACTCCAGGGACCGCAGGGGATCCAGGGCCCGGTGGGCGCGCGGGGCCCGACCGGCCCCCAGGGCACGCAGGGAATCCAAGGCGTGCGCGGCGCCACAGGCGCGACGGGGCCGGCGCCGGTGACAGCCGTCGGCTCGTTCTTCTCGCTGTCGGTGGGCACGAGCGTCGCCGCGAATGCGAACGCGCCGCTGACGAACGCCGGTAGCAATACCGCCGGGGCGTTCGCTCTCGCCAACAACACCGTCACGGTCGTCAACGCCGGGACATATCTCCTCTGGTACCAGGCGGCGATCAACTCCGTAGCAGGCGCCGCGAACAACTCGGCCGTCTTCGCGCTCGCCGTCAACGGCACAGTCGTTCCCGGCACGCTCGGAGCGACGCAGAACGGGAACAACGTCGGCATCCACCAGCTCACGGGAGCGGCGGCCGTGACCCTGACCGCGAACGCAACCGTCAACGTGCGGAACGTGTCGACGACCGCCGACACGCTGGCGGCCGCGCTGGACGGTCAGAGCCCGACCAGCGTCACGCTGACCCTGCTCAAGGTCGGGTAGCCGGGCGCTTCGACGCAGTCGAGCGTCCTGGCGCCGGTCGCCGGTGCGGCGCCGACGGCTGTTCCCGCGAGAACAACGAACTGCCCTAATCTCTTCGAGATGACGAGAGCAGCCGCGTGAGCGCCCACGATCCGGCCACTCCCGAACGAAGCGATTTCATCCGCGAGATCGTCGCCGCCGACGTGCGCGAGGGCAGGGTCTCGGAGGTCGTGACCCGCTTCCCGCCCGAGCCGAACGGCTACCTCCACATCGGCCACCCCAAGTCGATCGCGCTCAACTTCGGGATCGCCCAGGAGTTCGGCGGCCGCTGCCACCTGCGCTTCGACGACACCAACCCGATCAAGGAAGAGCAGGAGTACATCGACGCGATCCAGGAGGACATCCGCTGGCTCGGCTTCGACTGGGGCGAGCATCTCTACTACGCCTCCGACTACTTCCACCAGCTCTACGACTGGGCCGTCCACCTGATCAAGGCCGGCAAGGCCTACGTCGACGACCTCTCCGCCGACGAGATCCGCGAGCACCGCGGCACCTTCACCGAGCCGGGCACGAACAGCCCCTGGCGCGACCGCTCGATCGAGGAGAGCCTCGACCTGTTCGAGCGCATGCGCGCGGGCGAGTTTCCGGACGGCGCCAGGGTGCTCAGGGCGAAGATCGACATGGCCTCGCCCAACATCAACCTGCGCGACCCGGTGCTCTACCGGATCCTGCACGCGACCCACCCGCGGACCGGCGACGAGTGGTGCATCTATCCGCTGTACGACTTCGCCCACGGCCAGTCGGACGCGATCGAGGGCATCACCCACTCGCTCTGCACGCTCGAGTTCGAGGATCACCGGCCGCTCTACGACTGGCTGATCGAGAACCTGCCGGTGCCGTCGCGCCCGCACCAGTACGAGTTCGCCCGCCTCAACCTCACGTACACCGTGCTCTCGAAGCGCTTCCTGGGCCGGCTCGTGAGCGAGGGCTCACGTGCGCGGCTGGGACGATCCGCGCATGCCCACCGTCTCGGCCCTGCGCCGGCGCGGCTTCCCGCCCGAGGGCCTGCGCAACTTCCTGGACGTGGTCGGGGTGGGAGGCAAGGGCCAGAGCGCCGTCGAGATCGAGATGCTCGAGCACGAGGTCAGGGACGTGCTGAACCGGACGGCGCCGCGACGCTTCGCGGTCCTGCGCCCGCTCAAGCTCGTGATCGAGAACTACCCCGAGGGGCAGGTCGAGGAGCTGGAGGCCGTCAACAACCCGGAGGATCCCTCGGCCGGGACGCGCAAGGTGCCCTTCGCGCGCGAGCTCTGGATCGAGCGCGACGACTTCATGGAGGACCCGCCGAGCAAGTTCTTCCGCCTCGCCCCGGGCCGCGAGGTGCGCCTGCGCTACGCCTACTTCGTGACCTGCACCGACGTGGTGAAGGACGCGAGCGGCGAGATCGTCGAGCTCCGCTGCACCTACGATCCGGAGACGCGCGGCGGCGACGCCCCGGACGGGCGCCGGCCCAAGGCGACGCTGCACTGGCTCTCGTCCGAGCACGCCGTGCCCGCCGAGGTCCGTCTCTACGACCGCCTCTTCACGCGCCCCGATCCCGGCGCCGACGGCGACCCCTTCGCCGACCTCAACCCCGAACTCGGAGACGGTGCTCGAGGAGCTGCCTGGTCGAGCCTGCGCTCGCGGAGCTGCCGGTCGGTGAGACCGTGCAGTTCGAGCGCCTCGGCTACTTCTGCCCGGATCCCGACTCGACGCCCGGGCGGCTCGTCTTCAACCGCACGCTCGGCCTCAGGGACACCTGGGCCAGGCTCCAGGCGCAGGGCCACCGGCCCGAACCCGCGCCGAACGGCAGTCCGACGCGGCTCACGTAGCAACGGGCTCGACCTCGGCCGGCCGGGCTACGCCGAGACGCCGGCCCGGCCGATAGCCTCGGCGGCATGTCCCCGCGTTCGGCCGGCGCAACCCAGCACGAGCTGTCCCGCATCGGGCTGCTCGCGACGCTGCCCGGTCAGACGCTTGCGCGGCTCGCTCAGCGCATGACGCGCGAGGAGATCGCGAGCGGCGCGAGCGTGTGCGCGGAAGGCGAGGACGGCGACCGCTTCTATGTCTTGCTCAGCGGCATGCTGTCGGTGAGCCAAGAGAGCCGCGGCGCGCTCAGCGTGCTCCGCCCCGGCGACTACTTCGGCGAGGTCGCGCTGGCGATGCGGACACCGCGCACCGCATCGGTGCGGGCGCTCACACCGGCGACCGTCGCGAGCTGCGACCGTGCGACGTTTGACGAATTCATCCGCCCGCTGTTCGTAGACGACTGACGGGAGCCGGACCGGCTTTTGCCGGGGCTCGATGAGTTTTGCGCGCCTTACCGCTGAGGACATCCACGCGATCGCGACGGCGTCGCAGCGCTCACCGGCGCCGAGCTGAGTCTGGCAGGCGGCCGTACGCGCGGAGCGTGCGCAGCGCGCCCAGCGCCACGATGCCGCGCCACTCGAGTCGCGACGCGTCGCTCGGTGGATCCCACGTCACCAGCCAGCCGCCGTCGGGCTGCTGGTCGCGTTCGAGGCGATCGAGATGTGCGGCGATCTGGCCGTCGTCGAACAGTGACCGCCACCGGCTGTCGGGAGTGGGGGCGAAGGCGAGCGGCGTCAGGCCGTAGCCCTCGGCGTCGGCGGCCGCCAGATACCACTCCGCGTCCGGGAGCTGGGCGGCGACGGGGCCGGCGAGCGCCTCGGCCCGCTCGCGGTCGGGCACGTGCTCGAGGAAGACGAAGGTGACCGCGAGCGCGTGCGCGTCGTGCGGGAGCTCGCGCTCGAGCTCGCGCCAGCAGAACTCGTCGGCCGCGTCGAGCCATGGATGCTCGACGCCGAGCGCGTGGAGCAGCCCGGCGAGGGCCGCGGTCGGGTTCACGCCGGGCGGGAAGTTGCCGTCGCCCCAGTGCGCGGCGCGCGGGTAGGCGGCGATCGACGGCAGCACGGGCGGGACGCCGCCGTCCGGCCCCACCGCTCGCCAGGTAGTCGCACGCCCGTTGGAGCATCGACACGTCGGTCGTGCCCGCGGCGCAGAGGGTCTCGAGCGCGATCTGCACGTCGAGCGGCTGGCTCGCGGGACATCGCTTGTCCGGTTCCAGCGCGTGGCCGAACCCGCCGTCGTCGTTCTGGTAGCCGCGCAGCGCGTCGACAACTCCGGCCGCGGGAGCGCCCTCGAACAGGGTCGCGTGGAGCCGCCGCTCGAGCAGCCGAGCCTCCCGCGCGATGAACGCATTCGCTGAGGTGAGGAGATCGCTCATACGAGCGACCCTACCGCCGCGTCGTCGAAGCGCGTCCCTGAGCGAGGCTGCAAACCGGTTGCCGGTGTGCCACTCTTCCGGCTCCCATCAAGAGAGGGGAGAGATCGTGAAGAAAGTCCTCTTGGCGCTCGCGGCGCTCGGCGTGCTCGCGACCGCGGGATCAGCGTCCACGGCATGGAGCCTCGTCGGGACGAACGTCGTCGCCAGCAGTCCGGTGGCGGGCGGCGGCTATCCCGTACCGCCGGGCTCGACGAAGCCGCTTCCCGGCACGTGCGGGCCGCAGATGCTGAACTCGAACCACTCGGAGTCGTGGCTCGCCGTGAAGCCCGGCACCGAGGACATCGTCGGCGACTCGAAGTTCTTCATCGGCAAGTGGAGCACGTTCTACGACTTCCACCTGGGGTCGTACACCATCCTCAACGGCTCGCCGGTGTCGAACAACCAGGTGCAGGGCTACGAGTGCACCACGGTCGGCACGCAGAACATGCCGCCGAGCTGGACGATGAACACCGACCCGAACGTCGACTGGGACACGCAGGGACGCGCGTACATGACGACCCTGCCCTTCAACGCGTTCTGGGAGGGTGGCCTGCACCCGAACGGCGAGATCGACGTGTCGTACTCGGACGACATGGGCGCCCACTGGGTGAAGGGGAACGGCGGCAAGGCTCTGGATTCGACGAACAACCAGACGAGCCTCACGCTGGGCCACGTCGAGGACAAGCAATGGATCGCCGTCAACCACATCGCCGGGAACGTGAACCAGGACCACGTCTACGCGATGTGGACGACCTTCAACGGCGCGTCCGGTGGCAGCAAGATCATGGTTGCCGTCTCGCGCGACCGGGGACAGACGTTCTCGAAGGCCGTCAAGCTGACGACGCCTTCGGCGACGACGCCGGCGAACACCTACGTCTATCCGTCGGTCGGTTCGGACGGCACGGTCTACGCCGCCTTCGTCAGCGGGTTCGACACGACGAACAAGAACCGGGTCGGACACGTCTACGTGACGAAGTCAGTCGACGACGGCATCACGTGGACCCCGTTCACGCTGGCGGCAACCCCGATCGAGAACCCGAACGGCTTCTTCCCGCCGACGAACTTCCGGGACGGGATCATCGAGAACTTCGCCGCCAGCCCGACCTACCCGGGGCACGTCTACCTGACGTACGAGAGCTGGGATCCGGTGGCGAACCACTCCGACGTCTACTTCACGCAATCGACGGACGGCGGCCTCACGTGGTCGGCGCCGTCGCTCGTGAACGACGACGGCGATCCGTCGACCGACCAGTTCCAGCCCTCGGTCGCGGCCGGCCCCGGCGGCGCGGTCGCGGTCGCGTTCTACGACCGGCGCGAGTTGTGCCCGTCGGATCCGTCGATCATCCCGGCGCACGTTGGCGCGGCGAATACGTGCATCAACGTCTCGCTCCAGCCCTACAAGGACAGCGGAACGGCGGCCGGCGCGGTTCCGGTCGGCGGCAACGTGCGGGTCTCGCAGTTCGCGTGGGATCCGGACCAGCCGGCGCAGAAGGTGGACGGGATCTCGCAGTACCCGTGCGCCGGGCACACCGACCCGTGCCCGACCGGTCGCGGCTTCATCGGCGACTACTTCGGGCTCGCGATCTCGAACTCGAACATCTACACCCTGTCCGTCTCCACCCACTACCCGGGCGCGGGCGTGACCGCGGACGGCGGCGGACCCGTCTACTACCAGCAGCAGGTGCTGGGCAAGGTTCCGCGCTCCACCTTCGGCGCGGGCTTCTAATCGAATCTCAGAGGGGCCGTGCCGTGCGGTGCGGCCCCTCTGCTCCCTAACTCACGCTGTAGATCGTGCGGGCATTCAGCACGCGGAGTCGCGACTAGGCTTGCTCCGGCCCACTATGACCGAGATCGAGCAGATCCCACTGGAGCCGGTGGACGCATTGTCGGTCACGGTGCTGGTGGACAACGTGACCGACATGTTGTTGGTCGACGAGGGTCCAGCGCGACGCCCGGCGATCGGCTCGGGACCGCGCGTGCCGGCGCCGGTGCTCGACCTGGGCGAAGCGTTCGACGCGCTGCGCGCCGAGCACGGCTTCTCGGCGCTGGTGAGCGTCGTGCGCGGTGGGCGGGAGCACCGACTGCTGTTCGACACCGGGATCTCCCCGGACGGGCTGGTGGAGAACATGCGGCGGCTCGAGCTCTCGCCCCGGGACGTCGAGGCGGTGGTCTTGAGCCACGGCCACTTCGACCATGTCGGTGGCATGGACGGGCTGGCCCGCGAGTTGGGTCCCGCCAATCTCCCGGTCGTCATCCATCCGGAGGCGTGGAGCCGGCGGCGGCTCGCGCTGCCGGGCCGCGAGCCGGTGGAGATCGCGGCGCCGAGCCGCAGCGCACTCGAAGGCGCCGGCTTCGAGGTCATCGAACAACGTGATCCGTCGTTTCTGCTCGACGGCTCGCTGCTGGTCACCGGCGAGGTCGATCGCACGACCGAGTTCGAGCAGGGAATGGCTCCCAGTCATCAGGCCCACCACCGCGGCGAGTGGCGCCCCGACCCGCTCGTCCTCGACGATCAGGCGCTGGTCGCCGACGTGCGAGGCAAAGGACTCGTGGTACTCACCGGCTGCGGCCACGCCGGCGTCGTGAACACCTTGCGCTACGTGCGCAAGCTCACCGGCCGTACGCACCTGCACGCCGTGATCGGCGGCTTTCACCTGAGCGGCCGCCATTTCGAGCCGCTCATCGGTCCCACGTGCGACGCGTTCGCAGAGCTCGCGCCCGACTTCCTGGTGCCGGCGCACTGCACGGGCTGGAAGGCCACCGATGCGCTCGCGTCCCGTTTCCCGGACGCGTTCCTGCCGACCAGCGTCGGCACGCGCTTCGCCTTTCAAGGCACCGACGCAGCGGCGTAATTCGCTGTGGGCCGACGGGCGTGCTGTTCCGGCGGCGAGGGTCGTCACGCGTCGGCGAGACGATCGAGGAAATCGCGTGCGGTCTGGATCGGGAGTCGGTCGGCGAGGTCGAGCAAATGTCGGTCGCCGGAGACGAGGACGGCGCGTTCGTGCTCGGCGAGTGCAAGCAGGTAGTCGTCACCCGGGTCGGCCGACCGGTGGGTACCTGTGCTCGGATCCGGCGCAACGACTGCTGCGAGGCGAAGCAAGGAGACGAACTCGGCCGCGTTGTCTTCCGGAACGCGACGGCGGAGCTTCGGGTAGGCGAGGGCGCGCTCGAGCTCGTCCAGCAGTCCATCCGAGACGAGGAGCTCGAACTCGCCGCTGAGCCAGCGGTTCACGAGTTGTGCGGGTGCGCCGCTGGGGGAGAGCAGAGCGGCAATGAGGATGTTGGGGTCGAGGACAGCGCGCACTCAGCGCCGGCGAGGCCGCGTCTTGTGCTGCGCCTCCACCGCGAGCGCGAGCGCCTCGTCCTCGCCAATCTCGTCTCGCTGCCAAAGGCGCGCGAGCAGGTCGAAACCGAGCTCGCGACGGAGTGCTTCCTCGATTACCTGGCTGTCGCCCTTGCCGGTGCGGGCGCCCCGGACTTTCACCGCCCGAAGTACTTCCTCGTCGATCGTGAGCGTCGTCCTCACCTTCGCCATATCAGCATCGTAGCATCATGATGATTTGATGCTTGACCAGGCGTAATGAGCTCAACTCGAGCGGAGGATGCGGCGCAACACCCTGCCGTACTCGTCAAGGCCCTCTCGATACAGCCGCGCCTCGGGTCCCGCGGCGATGCCGACGCGCTCCGGGACAACACCCCAGACAGGAACGTTCTCGCCCTTCCACCAGTCGATCGTCTCCTGCAGGTCGTTCGTGCCGAGGCGTGCGGCAGCGATCACGACGCCGCGTGGCGTCCTCGGCGGAATCAGTCCGAGTGTGTACGCCACTCGTCCAAACTCCACGCCGCCGGCGCGCGTCGGGATCACAACAGCGTCGGCCGCGGAGATCGCGGCCTGGACCAGTCGCTCGTCTCCCGGGGGCAGATCGACGACCACCGTCCCTTCGTCGGCACGCATCGCGCGCGCGAGCGTCCGTTCGGACGGCGCCTCGATCACCTCGATTCCGTCGATCGGACGTTCTTCGAGCCACTCTGCGGCGGACGCCTGTCGGTCGGCATCGACAACGACAACCGGGAGATGACCCCGGGAGGCGGCGACGGCAGCGAGGTAAACCGTCGTCGTCGTCTTGCCGACGCCGCCTTTCAGGTTCGTGACAACGATGTTCATCGGCGGCCGAGTCTACTGAGCCGCTCGGGCCTCTCGTCTCCGCCGGCTCGCGGCCCGGAGACGTGCAGCACCGCTTTGCCGGTGATCCGCCGTTCCAGGAGCGCTTCGATGGCGTCGGCGGTGTTCTGCCACGGAGCCTCGAGCGCGACGGGGGCGACGAGACGTTGCTCGGCCAGCAGTCGCAGGAGGCGGTCGAGGTCGGCGGCGGCGGCGCAGCGTCGCAGGTCGTCCAAGAGATTGAAGGTGTGGATGCGGGCCCCCGCCGCGCGGTCGAATCGCGATGCTCGAAACGCGACCGTCTCGTCTGGGCTGCCGGTGGCGATGTTGACGACGAGTCCGTCTGGCATGAGGTGCTCGATCGCCGCGCCGAAAGTCGATCCTCCGACGGCGTCGACGATCAGGTCGAAGTCGTCATGGATCTCATCGACGACGGCTACGGCGCCGAGACCCCGCAGCGTCGAGCCGTTTCTCTCGAGGTCGCGGGTGAGGGCTGTCACGGAAGCGCCGGCGAGCGCAGCGAGCTGGACGGCGTATTGTCCGACACCGCCGGTTGCGCCGGTGACGAGGACGCGCTTGGCGAGGAGGAGCCCGCCGAGCTCGAGGGTGCGCAGCGCGGTCAGGCCTGCGGTCGGGATGGTGGCGGCTTGGGCGTCGGTCACGGTTGCGGGAACGGGCGCGAGCTGGGAGGTCGGGAGGGCGACGAGTTCGGCCCAGGCGCCGCGCCTGACGAGGCCGGCGGCGCGCGTCCCGGCGGGTGGGCCGCTTCCGTCTGAGGCCGGGCGTTCGACGACGCCTGCAGCGTCCCAGCCGATCGCCGCCCCCGGCTCGTGCGTCGGGAGGTCGAGCACCTCGCCGCGGTTGAGCGAAAATGCTCGCACGCGGACCAGCGCCTCGTGCGGCAACGGCTCAGGATCAGGGGTCTCCATGATCGCGAGGTACGGGGCCGTCGACGTGACGCGCAGCGCAAGCATTGCTTGGAGGAACGTCCGTCGCGTTGGTGTGCTTCCGGCTGCGCAGACATCGGCGGTCAGTACAGGCACTCGCGCAGCCGATCGTCTCGGCGTGAGGCGCGCTTTGCGAATGGGTATGTCTGGCTCGTGTCGGACACGATTCTTCGGTTTCACGCCGCCGATCCGGATTTTCGTGCGGACCCTGTGACCACAGCTCGGGCGAGACGTGTGGCCGAGGCGATGTATCCCGGCGCCGATGAAATTGACATCGAGGTCTACGAGCGCGTGACCCTGATCGACTGCGGCGAGAACCTCGAGCGCATCATTTGCCCGCACTGCGGTGCATCGATCTCGTTCGAGTGGTGGAGTGACTGGCTGGACGAGCTGGCACCGGATGGTTGGGAGCAGGCAGACGTGGACGCGCCTTGCCGGTCGCCGTGCTGCAGCAACCCCGTCACCCTCCGCTCGCTGAGCTACGACTGGCCGGTGGGCTTCGCTCGTTTCACCGTCGACGTGTGGAATCCGAGCCCGTGGCTAGACGACGATGACTCGGTAAGCGCTGCAACCGCTCTCGGCGACGCGATCGGTGTACCTCTATGCGGACTTTGGGCTCATTACTGAGCTAGACGAGCATTCATGTCGTACGCCGTTGGACGAGTTGAGATACCTCGTCTACTGCGCGCCCGTGTCGCCGGCCTCCGTGGCGAGCTCCGCTGCGACGACGTAGTGCGTCGCCTCCAGGTCGCGTTCGACGAGGAACCGAGCGTCTTCCGGATAGAAGACGGCGGTCTCGTAGTCGTCGCCGGCGAATGCCTTGATCGCCTCCAGCGAGTCCCAGAGGGTGAACATGACGATCTCGGTGCGCTCGGCGGTATCGCGGCGCAGCATCCACACCCCGCGGTTCCCGGGTGTTGCCGCGTACCCCGGAATGCCGGTCGTCTCCATGTACCGCGTGTAGGCGTCGGCGTCGCCCGACCGAACGGCACCCCGCCACATGCGTGCAATCACGGGATCTGCGTCTCCGGCGCATGGGTCAGCCACGTAAGGGCTTCGAGCGCGAGCACGCGACGCTGTCCCTCGGTCGTGCCGCTGCCGAGCTCGCTGAACGAGGTGCCGACGTCGCCTCCGAGAACGTTTGTGCCGGTGTCGGTCTCGACGACGACCACCTGGTGCCCGTCCGTGTGCCCGGGCGCCGGCAGCAGGCGGATTCCCGGTAGCAGCTCCGCCTCGCCCTCGTGTTCGACGTACGTCGCGCCATCGAAGTCGACCCATTCACGGATCGTGTAGTCGTCGAGCGAACGCGCGTCGGCGAGCTCGCGCGCCTGGACGTGGATCGGCACGCCCGGGAACAGGCGGTTGCCGCCGCAGTGGTCGAAATGCAGGTGGGTGTTGATGACGCAGGCGACGTCGCGGGGGATGTTCTCCGGGTGCGGCGTCGGGCTCAAATCCTCGATCTCGGGCCTCGAGTCGATCATCCCGGTGTCGACGAGCACGAGCCCGGCCGGGTGGTCGATCGTCCAGACGAACACGGGCCAGCGCTCGCCCTCGACGAGGAGCTCCGCTGCGAGGTGCGCGCGGATCATGGGCCGACCCTACCGCGGCGGTGTGTACCTCCCGCCGGACCGAAACGAGTCACGCACTGTTTGGATGCCCGAGGGAAAGTGGCTGTACGGGGCGTGCTACCGCAACATTAGGCCGCTCCAGCGCTATTGCACAGGCGATCGCAGGCGGGGAGGCTCCGCGTGAAGATGGCGCCTGTGAGTCACGGTCGCCGACCTCGTCTCATGGCTGAGACGCGCCATCACGCGACGCTGCGCACGCCATGGTCCAGGCCGAACCGAACAAGTCCCACCTCGACCTCGACCTCGGGCTCGGAAGCGGCAGCTTGCAATTCGGCTATCTCGGCGGTCGGCGGCACGACCACGACTGGACAGGATGCACGCCGTGACACGTCGGCCGAGATGCTTCCCAGGAGCGAGGAGCGGGGCCCACGGTTCCCGAGGACGAGGAACGAGGCGTGACGCTCGTGCGTGAGCGCGACCAGGCGGTCCGCCGGATGCCCGCTTTCGATCGCTACTTCGGCATGCTCGGGCGCTGCGACCTCGTGCACCAGCTGTTCCGCTCTGTCGCCGTCCTGCTCTCGGTGGAGCACATGCGCGTAGAGCAGCGGCAGCTCGTAGCGCTGGGCCAGCTGGCGCGCCACTTGGATCGCGCCGGCCGCGAAGCTCGAGTCGTCGACGCCGCAGATCACTGGTCCCTTCACGTCCACTTCACCTCCTGATCGGCTTTCTCGCAGCGTCGCCGTTCGACGGGTGTGGCGGTATCCGGGGGGCGCCCCATTGCGAGTGGGGCGCGACCCCAGCCGCCGGCGCTAGGGCTGGATCAGGCCGCGTCGGATCGCGTAGCGGGTGAGCTCGACGCGGTCGCTCATGCCGAGCTTGTCGAGGATGTTCTGGCGGTGCCGCTCGACCGTCTTGACGCTGATCACGAGCTCCTGCGCGATCTGCTTCGAGGTATAAGCCTCGGCGATCAGCTTCAGAACCTGCAGCTCGCGCTGCGTGAGGATGTCGAACTGCTCCTCAGCAGGCCGGCCGCGCTCGACGAAGTCCTTGACGAGCGTGGAGACCGCAGATGGATAGAGGAAGGACTGGCCCCGCATGGTGCGTCGGACGGCCTCGACTATGTCCTGGTCGGCGTCGGACTTGAGGACGTAGCCGGAAGCGCCCGCCTTCAGCGACTCGAACAGGAACTGCTCACTGTCGTACATCGACAGCATCAGGAGCCGCAGTTCCGGCTTGCGCTTGTGTAGCTCCTCCGCGGCCTGGATACCGGTCGTCTTCGGCATCGAGACGTCGAGGATCGCGAGGTGGACGTCCTCGGTCATCGCCTTCTTGACCGCTTCGGCGCCGTCCTCAGCTTCGGCCACGACCTCCAGATCGGGCTGGGCATCGAGGACCTTCTTCAGCCCGGAGCGGACGATCGGGTGGTCGTCGGCGACGAGGATCCGCGTGACCAGCGGGATCGGCATCAGCGCTCTCCTGCTGGGACCTCGAGGCGCACCTCGACCCCTCCAGCCTGGCTGTGCTTGATCGCGAGCGCGCCGCCGACGAGGAGCGCGCGCTCCCGCATTCCGCGAACGCCGGCATGCCCGTTCAAGCTTGTCGGAGTCTCCGGCAATCCGCGTCCATCGTCGATGACGCGCAGAACGACGCTGCCGACCCCGGGCTGGAGCGCGACTTCGACCCGCGAGGCTCCTGCGTGCCGTGCCACGTTCGTCAGGCTCTCCTGGGCGACGCGGTAAACGGCGATCTCCGCCTCTTGCGAGAGCGGCGGGAGGTCATCGGCGAAACGACGCTCGACGCGGATGCCGCTCTGGTCTGCGAACTTGCGCGAGAGCTCGGTGAGCGCGCTCACGAGCCCGAGATGTTCGAGCATCTCTGGGCGCAACTCGCGCGCGATCCGGCGGACCTCTTCCAACGCCTGCCGTACCGACTGCTTCGTTTCCTCGAGCCTCCGGTGCGGTTTGCGCCGTCGGCCGCCGTGAGCGTATTGAGCTGGAGGAGCACGCCTGTCAGCACCTGGCCGACCTCGTCGTGAAGCCCGCGCGCGATCCGCAGCCGCTCGGCCTCTTGTGCGCGCAGCGCACGCTGGCCGCTCTCGCGGCGCTCGGTCTCGAGTCGCTCCAGCATCTCGTTGAACGTTCGCACCAACTGTTCGACTTCGATGCCGCCGCGCTCGACGAACCGCTGTCCGGGCCGAAGAAGATCGACCGTCCGCATCCGCTCGACGAGCCGATCGATCGGCGCGAGCGTATGGCGAAGCAGAAGCAGGTTGGCCGCCAACATCACGACGAGCGCGACGCCGAGGTCGATTGTCTCCACGAGCGCAATCGAGGCGTGAATGGTCACCGGCGTAACCGCGAGCAACAGCGTCGCCAACGCAAGCAGCGCCGCGTTGATCGCGAACACCCGCCACAACAGCGGAAGCCGTGAAAAGCGCATCAGTAGGCGGACCGTGCCTGATGTTCTACCGGGTGCTCGCGCCGGCTGCCACCGCGAGCCGGTGGTCGCTGCGGTCACGGGTGGTCGGGGGGGCGACGAGCACGGGAACGGGCGTCGCCGCCTCGAGCTCGCGCGCGAGCGTGCAGCGGAGCTTGCGGCTGCCGAGCCCCGCCGAGCGTGAGCCAAGGACGATCAGGTCGGCGCCCTCCTCGGCCGCGACCTCGGCGAGCGCCTGGGCGGGCTCGCCGAGCACGACCCGCTTCTCCGTCCCGTTCCCGATCTCGCGGGCAATCGCGTTCAGAATGAGTTCGGCGCCCGCCTGCCGCTGCCGGGCCGTCAGGCTCTCGTCGACGGATGCCGGCACTCCGTCGACGACATGCACGAGCACGAGCCGCAGGCCGAGCCGGGCACCGAGCGCGCGCGCGAGCTGCGCGGCGCTCCGGCCGTCGGCTGATTCCCTCACGCCGCACACAATCGTTCCGCCGCTCATCGTTCCTCCTCCGGGTCCACGTCAGGTCGATACTCAGAGTGGCCGACCCGACCGGCGGCCGCGATGGGGGGAGGACCGCATTTGCAGAAGCCACGGTCTTCATCGACGCGATCGGCGGGCGGCGCGAATGCGTGTTGCCTGTAGTGCGGCGCTCGCAAGCACGCTCGGCTTCGGCGTGGCGCTCCGGTCGGCATCCCGTCGTGTCCCTTTGATTGCGTCGACGCGAGTGTTCGCGGCTCCAGGCGCCGAGCCCAGCTGTGGGGGCGCGAACCGTGAACGTCATGCTCGCACTGGCTGTGCGAGCCGGCATCTGGTGCGTACCTGTGCGCGGTGGAGACGAAGATCTGCGCGGCCGGCCCCATAGCGTGCCCGCGGGTGATGCCCGCAATCGGTCGCCAGCACATGGATCGTCTACGCAGCGCGACCGGCTGCGCGAGTCTCGACCGCCAGCACCTTGAACCGGAGCTTTCCCCGGGGCGCATTGACCTCCGCGATATGGCCTCGGCGTTGCCCGACAATCGCCTGCCCGAGCGGGGAGGCAATTGAGATCCGCCCGGCGCTGGCATCCGACTCCAGCGGGCCGACGAGCTCGACCTCGAGCCGTCCACCAGTGGCCAGGTCGCGCAGGCGCACGCGTTCGCCAATATCGATGCGGCCGTTACCGGGCTGCGGCTCGGCCACCTGCGCCGAGCGCAACCGCTCCTCGAGCACCGCGATCCGGCGCTCGAGCAACGCCTGATCCTCGCACACGCCCAGATAGTCGGCACTCTCAGCGCGGTTGGCCTCGGTGGCCGCGGCTTGCTTGAATCGTTCGGCGATCTCCCGGCGCCCGTTGGTTGTCAGCCGCTGTAGCTCTGCGTTCAAGCGTTCGAGCCCGTCGCGGGTGATCGGCGTCTCGTGCATCTCACTCTCCTTCGGTCGTTGGCGAATGAACGACCTCCGCAGGGTCGCCTAGGGAAGATCGACGGGCTATCGGGTCGCGGCCCCATCTCTCGTCACGCTCTGCTGATGCTGGCGCGGAGCCCTTTCCGGAGAACGGCGACTAGCTTCGATGCGTGGCACGAGCCGACCGCGCGATCGACTGGTTGGACCGTCTGCGTGCGCTGCGGCGCCATTCCCGACCAATCGCCATCGCGTCGGCGTGTGGGGCTGAGATCTCCACCGGATCGGGTGTCGAGCCCATGGCCGGGCGTGCAGCGGCGCGGAACGATGAGGGCAACAGCGGAACGGGCTCCAGGCTGTCTCACCCTCCGAGAAACGGGCAGCGAGCCTCCGCCCCGCTGAAGGAGGCCTCAGGGCGCGCGAAGATCCGCGCCCCGGCCGGCGGAACAAGCGTCGATCGAATCGAGGGAGGTAGCGATGCGAGTCTCACTCGGGCGAAGAAACCCCTTCGCATTCCTGTTCGCAGACACCAAGCGCGACGATTACCTGGAGCGATACGTCCTGCGTGAGCACAAGCGAGGACGTGCCTTCGCCGAAATCCTCGAGGACGCGTACATTCGCAACCGGTCGACGCCGGAGGAGCGCGCGAGGCTGCTCGAACGCCCTGGGGTCGTGGCGGCAATCGGAGAGCACGCGGTCGCCGAGTTTGCAGCCCGCCCGACACAATAAGTACGAGAGGAACATGGAAACGAGCTTCCGGCCGGCCCGGGACTCGCTCTCGAATCGGCATCAGTTCTTCTTCGGCGCTTCATAGGAGAGTCGGCGAAGCTTCGACGCATGACAACGACTTCCCTGACGTCGGAGCCTCCGAAGCGGACGGATCGGGCCGCCTCACCCTGGCTCGTTGTTGCCACCGCACTCTTCAGCGGTGTCGTAGTCGGGTTCACTTCGTGGCTTGCCGTGGACTACTCGAACGGCGTCCGGGCGCTCGCAGCCGTTGCCGGCCTTGGTCTCGCCCTCGCGATCATGCTGTTCATCGCATGGGCACTCGACGGCGAGAAGTCCTCCGAGGCCGTCGCTGCCCCCAGCGCTGGAGCCGCGGCGTCGCCGACGGCGCGGCCAACTGCGGCGCCCGACGCGGTGTTCGCGCCGACGATGTCGACGGCGGCGGCACCGTCGTCCGATGTGGCGCGAGACGCACTCACGCGGCGGCTCGAAGAGGGCCTGGTGCGCTGCGCGAGGAGCTCGAGCCGGGCGCGGTCGATGCTCGAGTCGGCGCCTGGATCGAGGGCGTCCGACGCACGATCGAACAGCACAAGCCTGGGGTTGTCGGCTACTTCGACGCACTCAGCGCGCGCAGGTATACGGATGACGGCGACCGGCTGGACGCGCACCTCGGCCGGCTTGCGATCATCGTCCGCGAATTCCTTCCAGCCGTCTCCGGCTGAGCCCGCTACCGCGAACGGTTCGAGCGCCTCGCGGCGCTCGCGACCGTCGTGAAGCTGAGCGACGGCGACGCAGCATGGATCTACCCGGGGCTCGAGCCTGAAGCCGCGATGGAGCGCGTGCTCGCGCTCGGCCCGCAACTCGTCGCGGTCACGCTGGGACCGGCCGGCGCGATCGCCGCGACACCGGATGCGCGAGCACGCGTCGCGGCAATTTCCGTCGGCGTCGTCGACACCGTGGGCGCGGGCGACACGTTCGGCGCAGCGCTGCTCGCGGCGCTCGTCGAGCAGGAGGCGCTCCAGCCGGACGCGACGCTCGACGACGCGGTGCTCGAACGCACGCTCTCGTTCGCGGCGACCGCTGCGGCGATCACGTGCACGCGGACAGGCGCCGTGCCTCCGTCGCGAGCCGAAATGGACGCGAGGCTCGCGCCGTCCCTCTCAGCTGATGTGGATTGAGGGCTTGGAGGATGACGAGGCGCAACCTCGTGCGCGGCCGGCCCGCACGGCGGCGAGGGCTAGGCTGGGCGGCGACTGAGAGCGAGCGGAAGGAGCTGTCTTGCCTGAGCGCGACGGTTACATCGCCGGCGTGCCGTGCTGGGTCGACACCTCGCAGCCGGACCCCGACGCGGCCGCGGGATTCTACGGCGGACTGTTCGGGTGGGAGTTCGAGGACTCGATGCCGGCGGGGTCGCCCGGCAGGTACTCTGATCGCCCGCCTCCGCGGGGGCGACGTGGCGGCGGTGTCATCGCAACCCGAGGGAGCACCTCCGCAGGCGGTCTGGAATACCTACATCTGGGTCGAGGACGCCGACGAGTCGGCTGCGAAGGCGCGCGAGGCGGGCGGCAGCGTGCTGAGCGAGCCGTTCGACGTGATGGACGCCGGCCGGATGGCGATGCTCGCCGACCCGGAGGGAGCCGCGTTCTGCGTCTGGCAGGCGAAGGAGCACAAGGGCGCCCGGATCGTCAACGAGCCAGGCGCGCTGAACTTCAACGTCCTCAACACCCGCGATCCGGAGGCGGCGAAGCGCTTCTACAGCGCCGTCTTCGGCTGGACGACGCTCGATCTCGGCAGCGGCGAGTTCTGGACTCTGGGCGCGTACGGCGACTACCTCGAGGAGCTCACACCTGGGACTCGCGAAAGAACCGCGCAGCTTGGCGCGGCCGGGTTCGAGGATGTGCTGGCGGCGATCACTCCGATCGCCGGCGATGACGCCGACACACCCGCCCACTGGAGCGTCACCTTCTCGACCGACGACGCCGACGCGACGGCAGCGAAGGCGGCCGAGCTCGGCGGCACGGTGCTCGTCGCTCCGGTCGACGCACCGTACTCGCGGCTTGACCGTGCTCCGCGACCCGCAGGGAGCGACGTTCTCCGCGACCGCGTTCGTGCCCGAGAACAAGGACGTCGGCCGCGAGGTCGCCTGAGCTGAGCCTTCGATCGCGCGGGCGAGCGGTGAATCGATCACTGCTCGCCCGTTTGGGCTGCGGATTCCGTCCGCTTGGAGCCGTGGTCCGGCGCTGGCTGCCGGACGCCGTGCGCGAGTACCGCGCACGCGCTCGAGGAGGCCGCGTCGGATCGTCCTTGCGCTCGGCCCCCTATATATAAGGTCAGGCTCGTGCTGTTCTTGCGGCGCGGCGACCGGCTCTCGAAGCCGCGCTGAACAGCGTTGTCGCTGCACTAAAAGCCGGTGAGAGTCACTGCATGAAGCGGTGACGGCGGGATGCGTGTCTCGCCGTGGATGTCGTCGAGGAGGAACGCGACCTCGTCGAGGTAGCACCAGTTCCAGTCTTCGCCGGGCTCGAGGGAGTGGATGATCGGGTGCGAGGTGGCGTGTGCGTGCGCGGTGGCGTGGCGGTTGGGTGAGTCGTCGCAGCAGCCGACGTGGCCGCAGGTCAGGCAGATCCGGAGGTGCAGCCATTTGCCGCCGGTGCGCAGGCAGTCTTCGCAGCCGTCGACCGAGGCCGGGAGCTCGCGGACGGCGATCTGGTCGAGGTGGGCACAGGTCGCGTTGCTCATCGCGCTTCCTCCATCGTGGCGGTGCGGGCGAGGTGGGCGTGCACGAACTGGACGGCCATCGCTCCTTCGCCGACCGCTGTGGCACAGCGCTTGGTCGAGCCGGAACGGACGTCGCCGGCGGCGAAGACGCCGGGGATGTCGGTCTCGAGCAGGTGGTCGGTGTTCGCTGCGCTGCCGGTGAGGATGAAGCCGTCGTGGTCGCGGGCGACGGTGTCGCCGAGCCACTCGGTGCACGGAAGCGCGCCGAGGAACAGAAACAGGAACGAGAAGCGATGGCGCTGGCCGCTCGTCAGGGTGACGGCTTCGAGGCGCCCGCCCTCACCGTGGAGCGCTGCGATCTCGCTTGCGCCGCGGACGGCGACGCCGTAGCGCTCGAGCTCGTGGATCAGGTAGTCCGACATCGTCTCGCGCAGGTCGGCGCGGCGGTGGAGGAGTGTGACGAGCGCACCGCCTCGCGCCAGCCAGACGGCTGCTTGGCCGGCGGAGTTGCCGCCGCCCACGACCGCGACGCGCGAGCCGGCGCAGAGTTGCGCCTCGGGCGGCCCGGCGGCGTAGAAGACCGTCAGTCCCTCGAAGTCGGACAGGCCGTCGACCGGCAGGCGCCGGTACTGGGCGCCCGTCGCGAGCAGGACGGCCCGCGCGGCGATCTCTCGGTCGTCCTCGAAGCGGACGAGATGGCGGCCGTTTCCCGGTTCGAGGGAGAGCGCACGGTAGGGCGTCGCCGTGCGCGCGTTGAACTTGCGCGCCTGGGTGACCGCGCGGCTCGTCAGCTCGGCGCCGCTGATCCCGGCCGGGAAGCCGAGGTAGTTCTCGATCCGGCGAGAAGACCCCGCCTGGCCGCCGAGTGCGGTGCTCTCGACGACCAGCGTGTCGAGCCCTTCGGAGGCGCCGTAGACCGCGGCCCCGAGCCCCGCCGGGCCGGCGCCCACGATCAGCAGGTCGACCTCCTCGCGCGGCGCCAGCTCGAGCCCGATCCCGAGCGCCCGCAGCAGCTGGCCGGCCGTCGGACCGTGCAGCTCCTCCCGCCGGGCAGTCGCACGAGCGGCAGCGCACCGCCGCCAGGCGGGAGGCGCGTCCTGCCAGGTGTACGGCAGCCGATTCGCACGTACGAACTCGAGCGTGCGCATCGTCGCCTCCGAACTGTGAGGGCCGACGATCTCGAGGCCGATGCCCTGCACGCTCTGCAACGCCTCGCGCCGCGCGATCAACGTGGAGAGCACGAGGTCGCTGAGCGGGCCGTCGTCGTCGAGGAGCGAGCGCAGCGCACGACGCTCGACGGCGATGTAACGCAGCGGCTCGGTCACGAGCGCGTTCACGAACACCGTCTGGCCCGACAGCAGATTCAGCTCGCCGAGGAACCGCGAAGGGCCGTGCCGAACCAGCTCGTTCCCCGCCGCGTCGAGGATCGCCACCTCACCCTCGACGATCGCAACGAACGGATAGCTCCGATCACCGACCCGATACAACAGCTCGCCGACAGGCGCCGAGCGCTCCTCGCCGACCTCGGCCAGAGCCGCGAGCTGCGACGGGGAGAGCAGTGGGCTCGGGGGCGTCGACACGTTCTCATTCTCTCCTAGCCTGCGTGCCTGGGAGCCGCGTCGCCGTCGGCAGCGAGTCGGATCAGCGATGTCTCGGTCGAGCAGATGCTCTCTGCCCTTGCGGGGCTCGTCGTCTGCGGACGAATGGTCAGCGCGGTTGGAAGAGCTCGATCGGGTTGCCGGAGGGTCCTCGAGCAGGATCTGCTTGCCGCCCGGCCCGCTGACGATGTCGTTGCGGAAGCTGACGCCGGCGGCGCGGAGCCGCTCGACCTCGGCGTCGATGTCGTCGACGATGAAGTGGATGCGGTTCCAGCCGCCCGGCTCGGGTTTGCGTCCGTCGGGCATCGGCCGCCCGGCCGAGCTCGTCGGGCCGGTGAGCAGCAGCCGCAGGTTGCCGCGGAGGACGTCGGCGAACGCCGGCGCGGCGTTGTGGCCCAGCGTGAACCCGAAGTGGCCGGTGTAGAAGTCGATCGCTGCTTCGACGTCGTCGACCATGTAGCGGACGTTGACGGTCTCGTCGGGCACGGTCGCAGTACCTCCTTTTTGTTTGGTGTGCTGAGTCGGTGCGAGCAGGAAGCCGATGCGGGTCTCGAGCTCGGCGGCGGTGCGCTCGAACGCCGGGTAGGTCTCAGCGTCGGTTCCCGGTTCGGCGGCCGGGTCGGGGATGCTCCAGTGAAGCGTCTGCGGCTCGCCGGGGAACTCCGGGCAGACCTCGCGCACGCGGTCGCAGAGCGTGATCACGCAGTCGAAGCGCCGCCGCGCGAATTCGTCCAGGTGCTTGCCTGCTGCTTCGAGATGTCGATGCCGCGGGCGCGCATCACCGCACCGCGTTCGGGTGCAGCGGCTTCGGATGGCTGCCCGCGCTGAACGCCTGCACGGCGCCGCCGGACAGCTCGCGCACCAGCGCCTCGGCCATCTGCGAGCGCGCGCTGTTGCCGGTGCACAGGAACAGCAGCCGACCGCGGCGACGCGGGCGCGTTGCTGCAAGCGCTGGCTGCACGCTCAACTGGAGCGCCGGGTGGAGCGCGGCGCCGGCGTCGGCGAGCAGCCGGCTGCAGCCCGCGAGGTCGAGGCCGTAGTAGCTGTCGCGGCCGTCGGCGGAGCTCCGGCGCGCCGAGACCAGCCCGCCGTCGCGCAGCTGCCGCAGGTGGTAGGAGACGAGGGGCTGCGATTGGTCCAGCGCGTCGCTGAGCTCGCGCACGCGCCGATCGCTGCTGCGCGAGCTCGACTAGCAGCCGCCAGCGCAGCGGATGCCCGGCGAGCTGGAAGAGGGCAGGCGGTAATGGCACGATCCGAACAATACATCAAGCAACATTTATCGATTCCGGATCTGATTGCAGCCTGGCCCAAAGGCTGTCAACGCGCGTCAGCGCGCGAGACGATGGAGCCTCGGCGAACAGAGTTCCCTGCAGGGCCCAGAACTCTCGGTCGTGCCGCGTCTCGCGGAAGCTGCTTGGCGAGCAAGATCTTGACGACCACAGAGACGGAGGTCTTAGCCGCGATCCCGCCAGGAACACACCAGGTCCGGATGGAGTTCGCCTACGACGGCGGCGGCGCCGACAAGGGCGGCACCGTCACGCTCTACATCGACGGCGACAAGACGGTGAAAGCCGCGTCGAGCGGCAACCGTGCCGCTGGTGGTGCAGATCGATCTCGGCGAAGACGCAGAAGACGCCGACCACCTCATCACACCCGAGGAGCGACTCCGCGTTGCAATGGCCCGCGAGAATCAAGGAAGCTCGAAAGCGGATTCGCCCCGCGGCCGCTCGACGATGTCGTCGACCGTCATGTCGCCGGGGCGGGGTCGGCGACCGAGAGCGGCCCGCCGACCCCCGACGGCTTTCAGGCGTTGCAACCGCGGGGCGCGGTCCTCCCGACGTTCGCCTGCGCCGGCTTCGGCACTCCGAGATAGAGCGCGTAGAGCGTAGCCGGAGCCTTGCCGTCGTTTCGCGCCAGGTGAACGTGGTTCGCGGGCTCGACAAACGACTGCCCCTTCGAGACCTTGAACGGCTTGCAGCTCGCCACGGCCGGGTCGAAGACGGTGAGGGTGCCGCCGGTCACGACGACCGCCACCGGCGCCCCGTGCGTGTGCCAGCCGAAGCTTCCTCCCGGCGCGATCCTGATCGAGTCGAGAATCATCGATCCTGTCGTCGCATGGATGGTCGTCGCTTTCATCGTCCCGACGGCGAGCGGCGTGGCGACGATCGGTTGGCCGCCGCCGAACGACGGTGTAGCCACCGCGAGAGCGCCGAGCAGAGCCAATCCGAGCAGCTTGATGTTCATACTGGACCTCCTGTCCGAAATGCGACTTTGACGTTCGCGTCCGAAGGCTAGGAAGCGCGCCTTTGCGTCCTCTTTGCGCTTCCTTAGACCGGTGGCCGTGTGCTCGCCGAGTGGCCTCGCGGCGGAATAACCCTGGAGCAACGCCGCGTTTAGGTTCTCGTCGGGATGCGCGATGTCAGCGTCAGCCTCCTTGGTGGATTCGCAGCCGAAGTCGACGGTGTCGGCGTCCCTCCGGCTGCCTGGCGGCTGAAGAAGGCGCGCGAGCTGGTGAAGCTGCTCGCGCTCGCGCCCGGCCACCGGCTCCACCGCGAGCAGGCGATGGACGTGCTCTGGCGACGACCGCGATCCGGCGTCGGCAGCGAACAACCTGCACCAGGCGGTGCACGTAGCGCGGCGTGCGCTCGATGCCGAAGCGATCGAGTTGCGGGACGAGATGCTCTTCCTCAAGGCGGATGTCGACGTCGACCGGTTCGAGCTCGCGGCTGCGCACGCGCGCCGTGTCGAGACACTGGCGCCTACCGGGCTGCGCTCGCGCTCTACGGCGGCGAGCTCCTGCCGGAGAACCGCTACGACGACTGGGCGGAGACCCGCCGCGAGGAGCTCGCGACGCTCGCAGCCGAGCTCGAGGGGGAGGCCGCCGCCCTCGGCTCCGCGAGGCCGTTCGGCCTCCCGGCCGATGCGAGCTCGTTCGTCGGCCGCGAGCAGGAGCTCGCCGAGCTGAAGTCGCTGCTCCGGCGCACGCGCCTCCTCACTCTGTCCGGGACGGGCGGCGCCGGGAAGACCCGGCTTGCGCTCGAGCTCGCGCGCAGCGCCGAGCAGTCGTACGACGCGGGCGCCGCGCTCGTCGAGCTCGCTGCGCTCGCAGACGCACGGCTGATCCCGGAGGCCGTCGCAGCTGCGCTCGACGTGCGCGCCTTGCCGGCGCAGGACGTCGTCGAAGCGGTGATCGACTTTCTCTCGTCGCGGACGCTGCTGCTCGTTCTCGACAACTGCGAGCACGTGCTGGCGGCGACGGCCAGCTCTGCCGACACGCTGCTTCGCTCCGCGCCGCGGCTGACGATCGTCGCCACGAGCCGCGAGCCGCTGCGTGTTGCGGGCGAGGTCGTCTTCCGCGTCCCGTCGCTCGACATCCCGATCCCGGAGCAGGCGCTCTCACCGGACCAGCTCTCGAATACGAGTCCGTCTCGCTCTTCGTCGATCGCGCGACGGCGGCGGCGCCGGGCTTCGCGCTCGACGACGAGAACGCGGAGGACGTCGCGCGCATCTGCTTCCGCCTTGACGGGCTGCCGCTCGCGCTCGAGCTCGCCGCCGGCCGCGTCGGAGCGCTCAGCCCTGCGGCGATCGCGGAGCGGCTCGACGACCGGTTCCGTCTCCTGCGACCGGGCAGCCACGCCGCACCGACACGGCAGCAGACGCTGACAGCGACGCTGCAGTGGAGCCACGATCTGCTCGAGCCGGACGAGCGGGTCCTGTTCCGCCGGCTTGCGGTCTTCGCCGGCGGCTTCGAGCTCGAGGCGGTCGAGGAGGTCTGCGCCGGCGACGGGCTCGACGCGTCCGAGGATCGCGGACGTCCTCGCGCGCCTCGCCGAGAAGTCGCTCGTCGCCGTCGAGGAACGAGGCCGGGAACGGCGCTACCGCCTGCTCGAGACGGTTCGCATGTACGCACGCGAGCGGCTCGCCGACGCCGGCGAGGAGCGCCGCGCTCGCGGACCGGCACGCCGGCTGGGCGCTCGCGCTGGCCGAGCGCGAACGGGGCTCGCCGCGGCTCGACCGCGAGACGCCGAACCTGCGCGCCGCCCTCGACACGCTGCTCGCGCGCGACGCCGCGCGACGCGCTCCGCCTCTGCGTCGCGCTGCTGCCGTTCTGGCTCCGCCGGATCGAGCTCGACGAGGCGAGGCGGCGGTTCGCCGAGGCGCTCGAGGCGCGCCCCGAGCGGACGACGCTGCGCGCCGAGGCGCTGCTCGCCGCGGCGGCGATCGACTTCCGCAGCGGCACGCTCGCCGCACGGCATGGCGCTCGCCGAGGAGAGCCACGCCGTCGCCGTCCGAGATCGGCGACGCGCGCCACGAATGGCGGGCGCTGCAGTTCCTCGGGGAGTTCGGGGTCGCCGGCGACGCGGCCGACGTCGCGGTGCCCTGGCTCGAGCGGGCGCTCGAGCTCGCGCGCAGCGAGCGATTCGCGGCGGGCGAGGCGATCGGCATCCACTCGCTCGGCGTCGCCGCAGTGGATCCTCGGCGACCTCCCGCGCGCCGACGATCTCATCGCCGAGAGCATCGAGCTGTTCCGCGCGCTCGAGGAATCGACCGACACGATTCCGTCCCCGCTGAACATCGCCGAGATCCGGCCGAGCCAGCCGGAGGGCCGACCGGGCCTGCGGCATCTGTTCGAGGACACGCTGCAGCCGTTCGTCGAGATCTCCTGCGCCGCGGCGGCCAGCTACGCGCTGGCGAACCAGGCCGGGATCGCCCGCGTCCGCGGCGACCTCGCGCGGGCGCGCGCGCTGCTCGACGAGAGCGAGGCGCGGTTCGGGGCCGCCGGGGACGACGCCGGCCTCGCCACAGTGCTCGTCCGGCGCGCGTACATCTCCCTTGCCGAGGGCGACGTCGCCGCGGCGCACGCGCACCTCGAGCGGGCGCTCGAGCTCCGGGCCGGGCTGAGCGACCGCCGCGGGCGCGGGCTCGTCCTTTCCGGCCTCGGCCTGGTCGAGACGATCGGCCGGCGACTTCGCCAGCGCCGAACGCCACCTCGCCGAGGCCCGCGACATCTTCCGGCGCGCCGGCGACCGCTGGGGGCTCGCGAGCACGCTGTGGCGCACCGCCGACCTCGCGATCGCGCGCGGCGGCCTCGACGATGCGGAGGCCGCGCTGCGAGGAGGCGCCGCGGTGCTCGGCGCGACGCAGCGCGAACGCTGGATCGCGAGCACGGTCGCAGGGCTCGCCGAGGTCGCCCTGCTCCGCGGCGACACCGAGCGCGCAGCCGGGCTCTTGCCGACGCGCGCGCGCGCTACGCGGCGCGGGACGACGCGCTCGGCGTCGCGGACATCGACGAGCGGCTCTCGCAGCCTCGCTAAGGACGCCGCTAAGGCCGGCAAAGGGGCGCCGGATACACACTTCTCGGCAAGCCAAGCCGAAAGGAAGAAGGACATGAGCCAGACCATCGCCCCGGTCCTCGGGGAAGCAACGGTTCAGGAGCTGCGGGAGTCCGTGCGCGGAGAGATCCTGACCCCGAGCGACGAGGGCTACGCGGAGGCGTGCCGGGTCTGGAACGGCGGCATGACGGCCGCCGTCCAGCGCTCATCGTGCGCTGCGCCGGCGCGGCCGACGTGATCGCCGCGGTCGGCTTCGCGCGCAGCAACGACTGCCGTCGCGGTGCGCGGCGGCGGCCACAGCGTCGCCGGGTTCTCGACCTGCGACGGCGGCATCGTGATCGATCTCTCGCCGATGAACGGCGTGCGCGTCGACCCCGAGCTCGCCGCGCACCGTGGGCGGCGGCGCCGTCTGGGCCGACTCGACCACGAGACGCAGGCGTACGGCCTCGCGACGACCGGCGGCCTCGTCTCCTCGACGGGGGTCGCCGGCTTCACGCTCGGCGGCGGCATCGGCTGGCTGATGCGCAAGCACGGACTCGCGTGCGACAACCTGGTCGGCCGCCGACGTCGTCACCGCCGACGGCCGCCTCGTGCACGCGAGCGAGACCGAGAACGCTGAGCTGCTCTGGGGGCTGCGGGGCGGCGGTGGCAACTTCGGCGTCGTGACGCAGTTCGAGTTCGAGCTCCACCCGGTCGGCCCGATGGTCTACGCCGGCCCGATCTTCTACCCGGCCGACGCCGACCGCGACCTGCTGCGCCTTCCGCGACTGGTCGGCCGACGCGCCCGACGAGATCACCGGGCTCGTCAACCTCACCACGGCGCCGCCGCTGCCGGTGATCCGGCCGAGTGGCACGGCAAGAAGGTGGCGGCGTTCATCGCCGTCTCCGCCGGCCCGCCCGAGGACGGGCAAGTCACTGGGTCGCCGATTTCCGCGTCGGTCGCGGAACCCATCGCCGACCTGCTC
>CAWJZQ010000036.1:0-22915 GCA_963847415.1 uncultured Thermoleophilia bacterium
AGTAGTCGCGACATACGGCGAGGACCGGCTTGGCGATCGCAGCTTGCTCGTCGAGATCTACTGCATGGCCGTCAAGCCTTCGGTCGCCGACACCAGCGCTTCGATTCGCTGACCGGGCCGGCGTATGCGGCAGCCGCCGTGTCGAGCTCATTGATCTCCTCGGCTGTGAGGTCGATTTCGGCCGCGGCCGCGTTTGCTTCGAGTTGGGCAACCGTGGCGGCACCGGGGATCGCGACCACGCATGGCTCGCGGATCGTCCAGGCGAGCGCGACTTGCGCCGGGGTGGCGTCGTTGTGTGCCGTCGCGATCTCATGGAGTGCCCGTAGGAGCGGTTCGGCGCGCGCGAAGCTTTCCGCGCTGAACACACGGCTGCGGCGGCGCATCCTGTTCGGTGGCAGTCTGCCGGGTGCGTAGCGGGCTGCCAGGAAGCCCTGCGCGAGCGGGCTGTAGGCGATCACGATTCGCCCCGTCTGTCGCGCGTAGGGAATCAGGTCACGCTCCGGGCGACGCTCGACGAGGCTGTAGCGAACCTGGTTGGAGACCACACGGCTGCCGAGCGCAGCCTCAGCGCTACGCCAGCGGCTCAGTGAGTAGTTGCTTACGCCGACCTCAGCGACCTGACCGTGCGCTTGCAGCGTGCGCATCCCCCGCATCGTCGTTGCGGCGCCGACAACGGGGTTGGGCCAGTGCAGCTGATAGAGGTCGAGCCGTTTGACGCCGAGCCGGCGGATGCTCGCCTGCGCACGCCACTCGACGACGCGGGCGGTCGGTAGGAGGGGAAAGATCTTCGTGGCGACGAACGCGTGCTCGCGCCGGGCAGCTAGCGCGCGGCCGAGGATCCGCTCGCTTCGTCCCAGCGCGTAGATCTCGGCGCTGTCGAACAGCGTGATGCCGAGCTCGAGCGCACGCTCAACGATCCGCGTCGACTCTTCGCGCGCGTAGCGGTCGCCGTAACCCCATTCGCGCGAGCCGAACTGCCACGTCCCGAGACCGATCTTCGAGAATCGCGGCAGAAGATCGGAATTCAGGTACCGCACAATCACCCCCGTTCACGTCCACGCATCCTGAAGCTATCCCGTTGGCGGAATGTTCTGGTTGCGGTGGAGGACGTTGTTCGGGTCGTATCGCGACTTCAGGGCCTGGAGGCGTGCGAATGCGTCGGGCCCGAAGGCGGCGCGGACGCGCTCGATGGGTTCGTCCGCCTGCATGTAGTTGGCGTAGCCGCCGCTGACCGACCATGGCTCGATCGCGGCCGCCGTCTCGCGCGCCCAGGCGATGCTCTCCTCGTCGTGGGCCGGATCGGTCCAGCTTGCCATCGCGCTGACGTTGAAGGCGGCGTCGCGGTAGCCGAGGGCAGCGCTCGTCGGATCGACGTCTTTGGGGCCGCCGTGGAGCGATTCGATCAAGACCCCGCCGGGAGGACGGCCGAGTGCGGTAATGCGGCCGAGCAGATCGTCGATCAGCTCGTCCGGGAGCTCGCCGACGAAGTGACCCTTCCAGTAGTTGCGGTCGACGCCGTAGCCGGGATCGAAGATGCGCTGCTGCTCGAGAAAGCTGTGGCGGTGGACGCTGTCGCTGACGAGACCGGGGGCCAGGCGGAGCGGGCGGAGGGCGTCCGGATCCTCGTCCTCACCGGTGTAGCAAGGAACAACGAGGAGCTTCGGGGCGACCGACTCGTACGTCGTCAGTTGTGCCTGGATGCTGAGCTCGCGAGGGCCGTCGGTGCTGAGAGCGCGAAAGAGACGGAGTGCCTGGGCGACGCCCTCCCCCTCGTACTCGAGGCGCCCACCGACGACACGCTCGAGCGGGTGTAGCCGGAACTCGGCGTGCGTGACCACGCCGAAGTTCCCGCCGCCTCCGCGAAGCCCCCAGAGCAGCTCGGGGTTCTCGTCCTCGCTCGCGCGAACGATCTCGCCGGCTGGGGCGACCAGCTCGGCGGCAGACAGGTTGTCGCACGTGAGCCCGTACTGGGCGGTCAGGTGGCCGATCCCGCCGCCAAGGGCGAGGCCCGTGACGCCGGTTGAGCCGACTACGCCGCCGGGCGTCACCAGGCCGTGCGCCTGAGTCGCGGCATCGAAGTCCAGCCAAGTAGCGCCGCCCTGGGCGATAGCAACCTGCTTCTCGGGATCGACCCGGACGTCCCGCATACGCGATAGGTCGATCACAAAGCCGTCGTCGACCGCACAGTGGCCGGCGGGGTTGTGGCCTCCGCCCCGGACCGCGATCTCGAACCCACGGGCCTGTCCGAAGGCAAGCGCCGCCGCCACGTCGTTTGCGTCGACGCAGCGGGCAATCGCCGCCGGGCGGCGATCGATCAGCAGGTTGAAGCAGAGGCGTCCCCGCTCGTAGTCGCGGTCGCCTTCGACCAGCACGTCGCCCGTAAGGGAATCACGGAGTTCGCCTAGAGAGTCAGCCATCAACATTGAAGACTCCATCGCGGGCGAGGAGTAATCGCTCGAGCGAAACCGACCTCCATTTCACAAGCCGCCCGGGTAGTCGCCCAAGTTCACCGGCCGTTACGCAAGGCCGGACTCGTCGTACCGCAGCCAGGGAGCTCGAGCCAAGTCGAACTCAGCGAACTCGAGCGCCCGGCAAGCACCCCGGATCGTCGTCGAGTCCTACACGGTGCCTCACGTCTGCATCGGCGATGTACCCGTCTCGTCCCGCGAAGCGTCGAGATCTCGCCAGCACAGGCAACACAAACTCCGCAGCTTCATGGCGTTTAATGCAAGCCCTTCGTGCGCCCCATCCAGCCAGCGCAGTGCGGCCTCGATGCTGTCCTCGATCGTCCCTCGTAATGCGAAATGACGACGAGCGGCGAGACACCGCGGATTGTCGGCGTATCTGATCGGGTCAGGCTTCGGAACCGCTCCGGTTCAACTTTTTGTCACGCCGATGACCGCTCCGCGCACGAGGGCTCGCTGCGAGACGACGAAGGCGATCGCGACGGGGAGCGCCGCGATCAGCGTCGCGAGTGCGAGGGTTGGGCGTGACGATCGGAAGATGTCCGTGAGGCCGACCTGGACAGGAAACTGCGTCTGGTCCGGCAGGATCGCGTAGGGAAGGAAGAAGTTGTTCCAGTCCGCCACGAAGCTGAAGAAGAAGACGAGCGCCACCACGGGCTTCGCGAGCGGTAGTGCGACGCGCAGGAACGTTTGGAGCTCGCTGCAGCCGTCGACCCGTGCGGCGTCGAGCAGTCCCGGCGGAAGCGCCGTCGCGTAGTACATGTAGGCGAGATAGACCCCAAACGGGAAGAACGCGAACGGCAAGATGATCGAGAAGACACTGCCAATCAGTCTCATGGCATTCAGTTCGAGATAGATCGGGAGCACGAGCGACGAGGCCGGAATGAGCAGGGCGATGAGTGTCAGTGACAGTACGAGGTTGCGGCCTCGGAACCTCCCGATGGCGAGGCCGTAGCCCGCCGGCACGCCGACCGCGATCGCGATCGCGGTGGCACTCAGCGAGTACAACAGGGAATTCTCCATCCAGCGGCGATAGATGTGGCCGCCGAAGGCATCCAGGTTCTGCCACGCGACCCAAACGTTGTTCAGGTCCCCGACCGCGAGCGGACTGCGGGTGAGCAGATCGGAATCGGTCTTCGTCGGAGCCAGCACGAGCCAGAGGAGCGGGACGACGAAGAAGATCCCGAACAGAAGCAGCATCAAGGCACGGGCGGCCAACGCGGCGAGGCGCCCTGCCGAGTTGTGCGCGTCTTGGTGACTCACCAGTCCGGGCGGACGAACCGGGCCTCTCGTCCGCCTCCGAACAACCGCACCACGCAAGGAAACGGCGCAAACGGCCGGACGGCAATCGGCGACATGTCGGCGCCCGCGATCAGCGCGTCGTCGTGCCGTTGATGAAGTTCCCAGCGCGAGAACACGCTTCCGACCCTCGTGACGATCTCGCCGATCGCGTCGACAACGTCGGTTTCCGACGTCGGGCGCTTGTCGAGTCGAAGGAGGGCCGTAGCGCACTCGTCGGTTCCGCCGGAGAGCAAGATGCGGAGCGGAGCCAAATCGAACTCGACGCTCGATATCGCCGAAAAGGGGACGACTGCCTCGAAGGCAAGCGCTTCGCATATCATCATTCGTCATATGTTAAACGACAATCGGTGGAACATATGATGATCAGCGTGGAGACGACAGAGACGAGCCGGGCGGCCGAGGCGTCCGTCCTGCGCCGCGAGAACCTGAAGCAGCGGCCCGCGCGGCTCGCCTCGGTCATCTTCGAGACGCTCGGCGACCAGATCATCGGCGGCGTTCTCGGCCGGCGATGTGCTTCCGACCGAGCCGGCGCTTTGCGAAGAGTTCGGCTTCAGCCGCACGGTTGTTCGAGAAGGCCTGAAGCTGCTCGAGGGCCGCGGTCTCGTTCGCGTCGAACAGGGTCGAGGCACGACGGTGCAGCCGCGCAGCTCGTGGGACCTCCTTGATCCGGATGTGCTCGGGATGGCCCTGGCCTACGACCACGACCTGTCCCTGCTCGACGACCTGATGACAGTCCGTCGGGTTCTCGAGCGGGAGATGGCGGCCTCGGCTGCGGGGCGTCTCAGCGATGCCGAACTCACCGAGCTCGCCGATCTGGTCGAGTCGATGGAGCTCGTCTACGACGACTACGACCGCTTCCGCGCGCTCGACAACGCCTTCCACGAGATCGTCATGCGGGCGTCCGGCAACGAGGTCGGCCTGACGATCGTCCGAATCATCCACCGCCACGGCGGGGCGACGCCGCCGCTGGCGGCGACGCCGGCATCAAAAGCCGCGCTCAAGCGCACAGCAGCGGAGCACCGCGCCATCGTCGATGCACTCGCCGCGGGCGACGGAGCGCTCGCCGGCGAGCTCATCTCCGCTCACATCGAGGCCAGGTGGGCGGAGCGGAAGCGACGCCCGAGAGGTACATAGGCTCACTTGACAACGGGTGATCATTCGTATGATGATCATCCGGATGCAGATCGCAGCGGTCGACGTCGACCTGATCCCCCTCCCGGCGGTGACGCCGCCCTACGCGTGGCGACGGGGTCTTCGCGGGTCGCACCCGGCACGAACCACGGCGGTGCTCCGGATCACGACGGAGGACGGCGCGGTGGGCGAGGCCTACCACGAGTGGAGCGGGCCGATGCTCGGCGACATCGTCGACCGCATCCTCCGCGACGAGCTTGTCGGCGAGCGCGCGGACCGGCGGGAGTGGCTGTGGCACCGGTTGTGGGAGCTCGACCGCACGGAGGAGTTCCCGATCTGGGTGTTCGGCGTCGTCGACGTCGCGCTCTGGGATCTGGAAGGACGAGTGTTCGGCGTTCCGGTCCACCGTCTGCTCGGCACCTATCGGGACTCGATTCCGGCGACCGCATCGACGACGACCTTCGCCACTCTCGAGGAGTTCCTCGACGTTTGCGACCAGTGTCTGGAGCTCGGGTATCCGGCGATCAAGCTGCATGCGTGGGGCGACGCACGGGCGGACGCCGATCTGTGCCAGCGCGTCCGTGCGCACGTCGGGCCCGACGTCGACCTGATGTACGACGGGTCCGCGGCGTTCGACCTCCCGGACGCCGTCTATCTCGGTCATGCGCTCGCCGAGGCCGGCTACCGCTGGTACGAGGAGCCGATGCGCGAGTTCAACGTCACCGCGTACCGGTGGCTGTCGGAGCGCGTCGACGTCCCGCTGCTCGTGGGCGAGACATCAGACGGAAGCCATCTCAACACGGCCGATTTCATCGCGTCGGGGTGTGCCTCGTACGTGCGGACGAGCGCGAATCACCGCGGGGGCATGACGGGCGCGATGCGCATCGCTCACCTCGCGGACTCGTTCCGGTTGCGCGCCGAGGTGCATGGCCCGACCGAGCCGGCGGTCCACCTCTGCATGGCGATCCCGAACAACACCTACTACGAGTCGCTCGTGACTTCCAACCCGGTCGTGCGCGAGTCCCGCGTCGGCCCCGACGGTCTCGTCCAAGCCCCCACGACCCCGGGCATCGCACTGCCCGACTTCGTCCAGGAGCGCCGGGCGGCGACCCGGCAGCTGAAGGCATGGTCAATCCCAAGAAGGAGAGTCCCCGCATGAAGATCAATCGTCGGTGGCTGGTCCTCGCAGCGCTCGTCGTTGCGACGGCAGCTGCGGCGGCGCTCGTCGCCGCTTCGAGCGGACGGGCCGGTTCCAGCGGTGCTTCCGGGTCACTCACGGTCTGGGTCGACGCTGTCCGCCTGCCGGTCGCGAAGCTCTACGCCAAGACCCATCCGAAGGTCCACCTGAAGATCGTCACCTACGACGGCGACGGGAACGGCGCGACCACGATGCAGACCAAGATCCAGCTCTGGAACCGCACGGGCAAGGGCTGGCCGGACATCATCTTCACCGAGCAGGCGAACGATCCGGTGTGGATGGGCCAGAAGCCGTTCGACTACGCGCTGGACCTCAAGACCGTCTTCCCGAAGAACCTCCTCAGCGGGTGGCCCGCGCCGTCGCTCCGGCAGTGCCTCGTCGAACGGCCGACTGGTCTGCCTCCAGGACAACCTGGCCCAGGAGGTGCTCTACGTCAACCAGAAGCTGATGAAGCAGTTCGGCTACCAGGTCCCGACGACGTGGCAGGAGTGGGCGGCGCTCGGCCAGAAGGTCGCCGCGCAGCATCCCGGCTACATCATCGGCAACATCGGCGACTCCTACGGCGCCTGGCTCTACCTGTGGCCCGACAAGTGCCCGATCTCGCAGGTCGTCGGGCAGAAGACCGTCAGGATCAACTCCGGCGACGTGCACTGCACCCGCATGGCGAATCTGCTCGATCCGTTGATCAAGAGCGGAGTCGTTCCGCCTGAGAGCGTCTTCACCGCGGACTTCGCCACCAAGTGGGGCGGCGACAACGACAAGATCCTGCTCATGCCGGGACCGGTGTGGTACGCGAAGGACATCTTCGGCGGCACCTTGAAGGTCCCGGCCGGCGAGCTCACCGCCACGCTGCCGTTGCGGTGGGGAAGCGAGCCACTCGTGACCGGTCAGGTCGGCGGCGGCCCGTGGGTCGTCTCCAAGCACACGAAGAACACGGCTGCTGCTGTCGACTTCGTGAAGTACGCGACGACCGCGCCGGCGGTCAAGTCGAAGGTAAACGCCCTGTCGCCGGGATACCCGTCGTTCGGGCCGATGGCCTCCGTCTGGTTGAAGTCGCTCAACAAGGATCCGTACTTCGCCGCTCCCGAAGGTCCGGCGATGAAGGCCGCCGCCTCCCTCATCTGGACCGGCTGGAGCATGGTGACGTATCCGGATCAGCCTGTCTGGTCGAACACGGTGGTCACGCAACTCGTGGCGGGCAAGTCGTTGAGCTCGCTGCTGCCGGCCTTCGGCGACGGGCTCGCACAGAACGCGCAGGCGGCGGGGTACAAGGTCGTCCGGAACTAGGACTTGGCCTCGTCCGCCCTTACGTCGGAATATGCGGGGGCCACGCGCAAGCGTGGCCCCCGCGCACTGCAGGGCTTGCCCTTCGTCCTGCCGTACCTGCCGTTCCTGATCGTCTTCGGCATCGCCCCGACGATCTACGCGCTCGATCTCGCGTTCACGAGTGTGGATGGTGGGTGGGTCGGCTTCCACAACTTCGTCCGGACCTACCACGACTTCCGCTTCGTCCCGGCGTTCAAGCACGTCCTCGTGTACACGTGCGTCTGGCTCGCCGCGCTGATGGTCTTCGTGGTCACCCTCGCGCTTCTGCTCCACGGCCGTGCGAGCCGCGTCTCCACGACCTACCGCTTCCTCTTCTACATCCCGGGTGCTCTGGCGGGATCGGCCGCCGTCCTCGTCTGGCTGTTCATGCTCGACCCGTCCGTCAGCCCAGCCGCGTTCATCCTGCACCACGGGCTCGGGGCAGACATCTTCGCCCAGTCGATCGCACCGGGAAACCTGCCGTTCATCTTCGCGATGATCGCGTTCTGGACCGGCGCCGGCGGTTGGATCGTCGTCATGTACGGCGCGCTCAACACCATTCCACCCGACCTCGAAGAGGCCGCCCGCATCGACGGCGCGGGGCCGATCACGATCGCGCTTCGCCTGAAGCTGCCGTTGATCCGCAAGTGGATCGCCTACATGTTGATCCTGTCCTTCGCGACAGGAACCCAGCTCTTCGTCGAGCCTCAAGTCGTGCAAACCGCGAGCTTCGGCCTCGTTCCCGATACATGGTCGGCCAACCAGCTCGCGTATCAACTCGCGTTCCGCTACGCAGATTTCAACGGCGCCGCCGCCATCGCCGTCGACCTCCTGATGATCGGCCTCATCGGCGCCGTACTGATCGTCACGCGCAGCGGACTCTTCAGGACCGACGACTGATGCACGTCCGCGTGCTCGGACTCGGTGCGCGGGGGGTGATCCTCGCGACGTTCGCCGTCTTCTTCGTAGCGCCGATCCTCTGGCTCGTCCTCGCTCCTACCAAGAGCGACCATGCACTCATCTCGAGCAGTCCGTTCTCGTTCGGGGACTTTCACCACGTCGCCCTTGCGTGGAAGCATCTGGACGCGTTCAGCGACCACATCTACCGCCGCTGGATCGCCAACACGCTCTACTACGCGCTCAGCGCGACCGCGGTCACGCTCGCGGTTGGGGTGCCGGCGGGGTACGGGCTCGCGATCGGGAGATTCCCCGGCCGCAAGCTCGTGCTCTCGTTGACGCTCGTCGTGATGATCGTGCCTGCGGCCGCGCTCGTCCTCCCGATCTTCCTCGAGCTGAATTCGGCGCACCTGATCGGGAGCACGCTCTCGGTCATCTTGCCAATGTCGTTCTTCCCATTCGGGGTGTACCTCGCCTACCTCTACTACGCGACCGCGCTTCCACCGGGGTTGCTCGACGCTGCACGCGTCGACGGCTGCAGTGAGCTGCAGGTGTTCATGCGAGTCGCGCTCCCGCTCGCAAAGCCGGTCGTTGCTCTCGTCTTCTTCTTCAGCTTTGTCGCCGACTGGAACAACTTCTTCTTGCCCTACGTCGTCCTCGCCGACTCGAACCAGTACCCGATCACCGTCGGCCTCTGGGACCTGCTCTCGGCGACGCCTTCCTTCAACCCGGCGGTCGGCGGTGGCGGGCAGTCGGTCAAGATCTTCAAGCCGGAACTCGCACTCGCAACGGTGATCGCAGTCGTGCCGGTGGCGGTCGTCTTCGTCTTCTCGCAGCGAGCGCTCGTTCGGGGTCTCGTCGGCGGAGCCGTAAAGGAGTGAGCGATGTCGAAAGTTGAGTTCGAAGAGGTCACGAAGTTGTTCGGGGACGGCACACGCGCCGTCGACAAGCTCGACCTTCGGATCGCCGACAGCGAGTTCATGGTGTTCGTCGGCCCGTCCGGCTGCGGCAAGACGACCGCGTTGCGGATGGTCGCCGGCCTCGAGGACATCAGCCGCGGTGTCGTTCGGATCGGTGAGCGTGTCGTCAACGACCTGTCGCCGAAGAGTCGCGACATCGCCATGGTCTTTCAGAGCTACGCGCTCTACCCTCACCTGAGCGTCCGCGACAACATCGCCTTCCCACTCAAGATCGCGAAGGTGCCGAAGGACGAGATCCGCCGTCGTGTCGACGAGGCGGTACGGATCCTCGACCTCGAGCCGTATCTCAACCGGAAGCCACGTGCGCTCTCGGGCGGTCAGCGTCAGCGAGTAGCGATGGGCCGCGCGATCGTGCGCGAGCCTGCTGTCTTCCTGCTCGACGAGCCGCTCTCCAATCTGGACGCGAAGCTACGCGTCCAGATGCGCGCCGACATCAAGAAGATCCAGCACGACCTCGGCACGACGACCATCTACGTCACGCACGATCAGGTCGAGGCGATGACGATGGGCGACCGCGTGGCCGTCATGCGCAGAGGGGAGCTGCAGCAGGTCGCGCCGCCTCAGGAGCTCTACGACCGCCCGACCAACGCGTTCGTCGCCGGCTTCATCGGAAGCCCGGCGATGAACATGCTCGAAGGGCGCGTGGAGCGAGGCGATCGGGGCGTCGCTCTCGTCCTTGGCGACTCGAGGCTCGAGGTGGACGAGCCGAGGCTCGGCTCCTACGTCGGCCGGACAGTGGTGGTCGGTCTCCGCCCCGAGAACCTCGAGGATGCCGCACTCGTGAACGGCACCCCAGGTGGGCGTCTCCGCGGCCGTGTCGAGCTGCGTGAGGCACTCGGGGCGGAGGTACTCGTGCATTTCACGATCTCAGCGCGCCAAGCGGTCACCGAGGACATGCGCGAGCTCGCCGAGGACATCGGCGACGATCGCGTTGTGGTGCAGCTCGCGGGGGACCCGGCGCAGGAGGCAACGATCGTCGGGCGGTTCAGCCCGCATACGAAGGCGTCCCAGGGTGACGTCGTCGAGGTCTGGGTCGATCTGCGCGCGCTGCACTTCTTCGATCCTGAGACAGGAAGGGCGATCCGCGGTGCGTGATGACGCGTTCGGCCGTGGACGCTGAGCAGGCGCGATGCGACGAAAGCGGTCAGGCGGGGACCGGCGCATCCTCGCGAAGGAGCCTTTCCGCCTTCAGCTCGAGCCACAGGTCCGGCGCGATCGACTCGCGGTGGAGCGACGCGTTTCGGTGGATCTGCTCGGCCGACCGCGCTCCGACGCAGACGCTGACTACCGCCGGGTGCGCAAGCGGGAAGGCGATCGCGGCCGCGGGCAACGTCGTGCCGTGGCGCCTGCAGACCGCGGCGATCGCGCGTGCCCGTCGGACGATCTCAGGCGGCGCCTCACGGTAGTCGTAGCGACCGTCGTCGGCCGGGCGAGCGCTGGCGAGCAGGCCGCTGTTGAAGACACCGGCGGCGACGATTGCCACGCCCCGTGCCTCGCAGAGAGGAAGCAGGTCGTCGAGGCTGTTCTGCTCGAGCAGCGTGTACCGGCCGGCCAGCATCAGGACGTCGACGTCCGTGTGCCGCACGAGCTCGGCGAGCATCGCGGACTGGTTCATCCCGGCACCGACGGCGGACACGGCGCCTTCTTCGCGTAGTTCAGCGAGCGCCGGATAGCCGGTCGCCAGCACGTCGTCCCAGTGGTCATCCGGATCGTGGAGGTAGACGATGTCGACGCGATCGAGAGCGAGGCGCTCCAGGCTCTCGGAGAGCGAGCGCCGGATCCCGTCGCGGCTGAAGTCCCAGCGGCGACGGTGGGTGGCAGGAACGACGAATCCGTCGTCGTCCAGGCCCTCCACGACGTTCACCGGGTCGAGTGCGCGACCGACCTTCGTCGAGACGACGTAGTCAGCGCGTGTTCGCTCGGCGAGCGCAGCACCCAGCCGTCGCTCGGAGAGTCCGAGGCCGTAGTGCGGGGCGGTGTCGAAGTACCGCACACCGGCAGTCCACGCTCCGTCGACGGTTGCGCGTGCACCCTCGTCCGACACCTCTCGGTAGAGGTTCCCGAGCTGTGCGCAGCCGAGCGACAGTCCACCGAGCTCGATCATCAGCGCCTGACTCGTGCGCCCCCTCCCCCGACGAGCGAGCGAACCTCGTCGAGGGTCGCCGTCGACGTGTCGCCGGGCGTGGTCATCGCGAGCGCGCCGTGCGCCGCGCCCCATTCCACCCCATCCTGCAGCGTCATGCCCGAGAGCAGCGCATACGCGAGGCCTGCGACGAAGCTGTCGCCGCCTCCGACACGATCGAGGATCTCGAGGTCGCGCCGCGGCGTCGCGTGCACGAAGCCTTCTTCGGCAGACCACGCGACGGCACTCCAGTCGTTGCGGGTCGCTGAGCGAACTTCGCGCAGCGTCGTCGCGACGACCTTCAGGTTCGGAAACTGCGCGGTCGCCTCTTCGATCATCGCCTCGAAGGCCGACGGGTCGAGGCCCGTCAAGCGCTCGTCGACGCCGGCGACGTCGAGCCCGAGGCACGCGGTGAAGTCTTCCTCGTTGCCGATCAGCACGTCGACGTTGCGAACGAGGTCGCGGTTGACGGACCGCGCCGCCTCGAAGCCGCCGAGCGCCTTCCACAGGCTCGGACGGTAGTTGAGGTCGTACGACACCGTCGTGCCGGCGGCCCGCGCGGCCGTGATCGCCTCCGCGATCACGCCGGGTGTCGTCTCGGAGAGTGCGGCGAAGACGCCGCCGGTGTGGAACCAGCGCGCGCCTTCGACCGCGAAGAGCTCGTGCCAGTCCACCTCACCCGGACGCAGCGCAGCTGCGGCGGTGTGTCCGCGGTCGGACACCCCGACGGCTCCCCGCACGCCGAACCCGCGCTCCGTGAAGTTGAGCCCGTTACGCAAGACGCGGCCGGTGCCGTCGAACGGTCGCCAGAGCACGTGGCTGGTGTCGACGCCACCTTGCAGCATGCAGTCCTCGACCAGCCGTCCAATGTCGTTGTCCACGAGTGCCGTCACGACCGCTGCGCGCAGCCCGAAGCAACGACGGAGCCCGCGTGCGACGTTGTACTCGCCGCCGCCTTCCCAGACGCGGAAGGCACGTGCGTTACGAATGCGTCCTTCGCCTGGGTCGAGGCGAAGCATCACCTCCCCGAGCGCGACGATGTCATACCGCGGCCTCATGCCTGTGCGCCGAGTGCGACCGCCTCGGCCGTCAACCGCGTCACCGTATCCCAGTCGCGGGCAGCGAGTAGCTTCGACGCGACCATCCAGCTGCCGCCGATCGCGAGGACCTGCGGCAGCCGGAGGTAGTCGGCCGCGTTGTCCGCTCCCAACCCCCCAGTCGGGACGAAACGAGCCTCGGGAAACGGTGCGGCGAGCGCCGAGATCAGCGCGGTGCCGCCCAGAGCCTCGGCGGGGAAGAGCTTGACCGTCGCTACTCCGAGTGCGAGTGCGTGGGCGAGCTCGGTCGCCGTCGCGATGCCTGGCAGCACCGGCACATGCGCATCGAGGCACCTCGCGATGACAGCGTCGTCGAGCGCCGGGCAAACGATGACCTTCGCGCCCGCGGAGAGAGCCTCGTCGACCTGCGCCGTCGTACGAATCGTGCCCGCGGCGATCACCAGGCCCGAGTCGGCGAGCGCCGCGATGACGTGCGGTGCGGCCTCTGTTCGAAAGGTCACTTCGATTGCCGTCGCTCCGCCGGCAGCGAGTGCCGCCGCGAGCGGCGCGGCGAGGGCGACGTCCGACACGGTCGCGACGGGCAAGACGCGCGGCAGGAGGGCGGCTGCGAGCGCATCGTTCATCGCCCGAGCCAGCCTCCGTCGACCGGCAGCACGATGCCGTCGACATAGTCGGACGCCGCAGAGGCAAGGAACACCGTTGCGCCGGCCAAGTCGACCGGCTCCCCCCAGCGGCCGGCGGGAATTCGCTCGAGGATCGCCCGGTGCCGGCCGGGGTCGTCACGCAGCGCTTGCGTGTTGTCGGTCGCGATGTACCCAGGCGCAATCGCGTTGACGTTCACGCCGAGCGGCGCCCACTCGTTCGAGAGCGCGCGCACGAGGCCGACGAGGCCCGACTTCGCTGCGGTGTAGCTCGCGACGTTGATACCGCCTTGGAAGCTGAGCAGCGACGCGGTGAACACGATCTTGCCGCGCCCGCGCTCGACCATCTGGCGCCCGATCTCGCGTGCGAGGACGAAGGCGGAGGTCAAATTCGTCTGGAGGACCGTCGTCCACATCTCGTCGGAGTGCTCGACGGCCGGCGCACGCTTGATCGTCCCCGCGTTCGAGACGAGGATGTCGATCGAGTGCCCGTCGCGCGCGAGTGTCCGTGCGAGCTCTGCGGCGGCGCTCGGCTCGCCCAGGTCCGCACGGTAAGCGACGAACGATCGCCCGAATGCCTCGACACGCGCGCGTACCTCGGACTCGCTTTCCGGGAGGCTAAGGCTCGTGCCGACGATGTCGGCGCCGGCGAGCGCGAGCGCTTCCGCCATCGCGAGGCCGATACCTCTGCGACATCCGGTTACAAGCGCGAGCTTGCCCGAGAGATCGAACATCAGCCCCCACAGTCGAGGAGGATCTTCATCGACTCTCCTGCGTCCATCACGCGGAATGCTTCGGTCACGCGGTCCAGAGGCATGACATCAGTGATCAGCGTGTCGCTCGGGATTGCTCCCGCTGCGAGCAGGCGCACCGCTTCCTCGTAGTCGCTTCGCTCGTACACGCGGGCTCCGATCAGCGTCAGCTCGCGCCAGAAGACGCGGAAGAGGTCGACCGCCGGAGGCGTCGCGTGGATGCCCACCACGACGGCGCGACCGCGTGCTCCGAGGCAGCCAATCGCGCTCCCCATGCCCGCTGCAGTTCCGGAGACCTCGAACGCGACGTCCGCGCCGGCGCCCTCCGTCCAGCCGTCGACCCATGACGCAACGTCCTCTGCCATGGGGTCGACGGCTACGAGGTCGAGAGCCACCGCGACCTGGCGGCGAAGCTCGTTCGGCTCGAAGACCACGACCTCGGCTCCGACCGCGCGTGCGACGCTCGCGATCAGCAGGCCGATCGGCCCCGCGCCGACGACGACGGTGCGCTCGCTCGGAACAAGCCCGGAGCGGCGCACGTCGTGCACTGCGACCGCGGTCGGCTCGGCCAGCGCCGCGGTCTGCAGCGACAGATCCGTGGGCAGGCGGACGAGTACGTCGGCAGGCACGTTCCAGTGCGACTGCATGGACCCGGGCGCATCGATGCCGAGGAAGATCAGCCGGTAGCAGATGTGCGAGGCGCCGCTCCTGCAGGCGGTGCAGTCACCGCACGACACGAGGGGCATGACCGTCGCCGGGTCCCCGACTGCCCAACCCTCGACGCCGTCGCCGATCGACGCAACGCAGCCCGCCATCTCGTGGCCGAGCACCGCAGGCATCGTCACGCGTGCATCCATCGCGCCGTGGAGGATGTGGAGGTCGGTGCCGCAGATCCCGGTGTAGGCGACCTTCAGCTGCACCTCCCCGGGCCTGGGCGGAGCCCCTTCGGTGTCGACGACCTCGAGCGCACCGTTCCCGATGTACTGGGCGGCATTCATATGATGAGCATATATATCTGCATCGCCGCTTGAAAGATCAGACCAATCGGCGTATGTTGCCCTCGATGTTGGCGCATATCGGGCGATCCGCCTTGTCCAGGCGGTCAATCAATCAGACCAATGATCGGCTGAAGTGAGGATCACTGCCCTCACGACGCACGACGTTCGCTTCCCGACCTCGCGCACCCTGGACGGGTCGGATGCGATGCACCGGAGCCCTGACTACTCGGCCGCCTACGTCATCCTCCACACCGACGACCCGGAGCTGTCGGGTCACGGCCTGACGTTCACAAACGGCCGCGGGACCGAGGTCTGCGTCTCAGCAATCGCTGCGCTCGAGCCGCTCGTCGTCGGGCGGACGCTCGAGGGCATCACCGGCGACTTCGCGGGATTCTGGCGCAGCCTGGTGTCCGAGGACCAGCTCCGCTGGCTCGGGCCCGAGAAGGGCGTGATGCACATCTCGACCGCCGCGGTCGTCAACGCGGTCTGGGATCTGTGGGCGAAGACGCGACGCGTGCCGGTCTGGCGGCTCCTCGCTGATCTGTCCCCGGAGGAGATCGTGTCGACCGTCGACTTCCGCTACATCTCCGACGCGCTCGCGCCCGATGAAGCTGTCGACCTGCTACGCGCCGCGACTCCGGGGCGCGACGAGCGCGAGCGGGCGCTGCGCGAGCGAGGCTATCCGGCGTACACGACTTCGGCGGGCTGGATCGGCTACGACGACGAGAAGGTAGAGCGGCTCGTGCACCTGGCGCTGGCCGAAGGCTTCCGCCACGTGAAGATGAAGGTCGGCCGGGACACGGCGTCCGACGCCCGTCGCGCCGGCTTGATCCGCGATGCGCTCGGCGACTCCGGCACGCTGATGATGGACGCGAACCAGGTCTGGGACGTCGGCGAGGCGATCGCGACCATGCGCGAGCTGGCGGCGTACGACCCATGGTGGATCGAGGAGCCGACGAGTCCCGACGACGTCCTCGGCCACGCGCGCATCCGCCGCGAGATCGCCCCGATCGCGGTAGCGACGGGAGAGCACGTGCAGAACCGCATCGTCTTCAAGCAGCTGCTCCAGGCAAACGCGATCGACGTCGTCCAGATCGACGCGTGTCGTGTGGCGGGCGTCAACGAGGTGATCGCGATCCTTCTGCTGGCGGCGAAGTTCGGCGTTCGGGTGTGTCCCCACGCGGGCGGCGTCGGCCTCTGCGAGTACGTTCAGCACCTTGCGGCGTTCGACTACCTGAGCGTGAGCGCCTCGCTCGAGGGACGCGTCGTCGAGTGGGTCGATCACCTGCACGAGCACTTCGTGCATCCGGCCGTGGTCGCGGACGGCCACTACGTCCTTCCGCAAGAGCCCGGCTACAGCATCGAGATGCACGAGTCGACGCTCGCGGACTATGCCTACCCGCACGGCCGAATCTGGTCCGGCGCCGAGGCGCTGGTCGACTAGGGCATGGGTCAGATGGCGGAATCGGTCGAGCCGAGGGTGGAACCCGAGGGACGGGGAGATCGCATCTACCGGCTGTTGCAAGCGGCCCTGCTCACCCTGCGGGCTGGGCCGGCGCTGATCCTTTTCGTGCTGATCGTGTTCGTCAGCCTGACGACGCCCATCTTCTTCACGAGCCGGAACCTAGGGAACGTCCTCTCGCAGACGGCGGTGATCGCGGTCCTCGCGCTCGGTCAGTTGCTCGTGATCGTCAGCCGCGGGATCGACCTCTCGGTCGGATCGACGGTCGCCCTCTCCGGTGTCGTCGGCGCGATCGTGTACCTGCACGTTCACTCGACTGCTCTCGTCGTGCTGGCGATTCTGGGGACGGGCCTCGCGGTCGGACTCGCTAACGGCATCGTCTTCGTCGTCGGACGCGTGCCGCACCCGTTCATCGTGACGTTGGCGTCGCTGAGCATCGTGCGCGGTCTCGCTCTCTGGGCCGCGCACGGCACCCTGATCGCCGGCATGCCGGGCGGCGTTGACACGCTCGGCGGTGGCTCGATCGGTTGGCTGCCGTACTCGGCGTTCGTCGTTCTCGGGCTCGCGCTGCTCGCCGTCGTGGGGACGACGTATCTCGTCTGGGGACGCTGGCTGTACGCCGTGGGTGGAAACCCCGACGGCGCGCGTCGTGCCGGCATGCCGGTCGGCCGTGTGCTGATCAGCGTCTACGCCTTGAGCGGCCTCGCCGCCGGTTTCGGCGGTCTGCTCACCGCTGGACTGCTCGACGCCGGCTCGCCGACGGCGGGTGACCTGTCGGAACTCGACTCGATTGCGGCGGTGATCATCGGCGGCGCGGCGTTCGCCGGCGGCCGCGGCAACGTCGGTAACGCGCTGGTCGGAGCATTCACGATCGGCGTGATCCGCAACGCACTCAACTTGCACAACGTCAACGCCTTCTACCAGTTGATGGCGATTGGCGTGATCGTGCTCGTAGCGGTGGAGGCCGATGTTCTCCGCGGATACGTCGAGGGACGCGTGCGGCTGGCCCGTGCGCTGAGGGCAGGATGACCGTCCTCGCCGTGCGTGGCGCGTGCAAGCGCTTCGGCGCTGTGGTCGGCCTCGACGCGGTCGATGTCGAGGTACACGGAGGTGAGGTGCTCGCGCTGCTCGGGGACAACGGCGCGGGAAAGTCGACGCTGATCAAGTGTCTCAGCGGCGCGCTGCGGCTCGACCGCGGCTCGATCGAATTGGATGGTGAACGCGTGACGATCCACAGTCCGGCGGACGCCCGGACCCTTGGCATCGAGACCGTCTACCAGGATCTCGCGCTGTTCGACAACCTCAAGCCGTCCGACAACTTCTACGCGGGCCGCGAGCTCGCGACGCCGACCTGGCTGCCGCGCTCGATCCGACTGCTCAAACGTCATGAGATGGCCCTGACGACGCGCCGCACACTCGATCGGCTGCAGGTCGGGCTCGACGATCACGGCACCGTTGGACTGATGTCCGGCGGGCAGCGTCAGGCGGTCGCCGTCGCGCGCGCCGCGGCCTTCGCGTCGCGCATCGTCATCCTGGACGAGCCCACCGCCGCGCTCGGCGTGCGCGAATCGCGCCGGGTGCTCGACCTGATCCTTCGACTCCGCGAGGAAGGCAAGGCCGTGATCGTCGTTTCGCATGCGATGGATCACGTGATCGAGGTGGCGGATCGAGCCGTGATCATGAGGCGCGGTCGCAAGGTTGGCGAGCTGATCCCCAGCGCGGAGACGCACGCAGAGATCGTGTCGCTGATCGTGGGAGGTGGTGGATAGATCGAACCGACCTTCCGCACCGGCGCCGCGGGCTACTGCAGAGCACGCGGCGTCCGGGCTCCATCGAACCGCCGGTCGCGGCGCAAACGCCGCGCTCTTCTCACGAAAGGACGGACATGTCGAAGAAACGGCTGGCTGCAGGGACCGCCCTCGTCCTCCTCCTGGCGAGTGTTGCTGCAGTCGCGAGTGTCACGGCAACCGCCAAGCCGGCCAAGGCGTCGGCGTCGGTCAAGGTCGGCTTCATCACCAAGTTCCCGGTCGACTTCTACTTCACGCTCGTAGGGGGCGCGAAGCAATGGCAGAAGACGCACAAGAACGTGCAGGTTCTCTACGCGCAGGGAAAGTCGGCGACCGACGACGCCGGCGAGATCGCGGCGATCCAGAACATGGTCGCATCCGGCGTGAAGGGAATCGCAATCACACCCACCAGCCCGGCGGTGATACCCGCGCTGAAGAAGGCGGTCAAGAGCGGCGTCAAGGTCGTGCTGATGGACAACGACCTGCCGACGTGGAAGCAGAAGACGTCCGTCGTCGCGACGAACAACCTGAAGGGCGGCACCCTTGCCGGCAAGTGGCTCGCTGGACGGCTCAAGGCCGGCGACACACTCGGGATCCTCGAGGGCGTGCCCGGCGTGCCTGCGCTGGACGACCGCGTGACCGGGATGCTCGCCGGGCTCGGCGCCCTCAAGTCTTCGATCAAGGTCGTCTCGAAGCTCGAGACCGACTGCGACCAGACGAAAGGCGCACAGGCTGCGCAGACCATGCTTACGGCGAATCCGAACCTCACTGCGATCTACTCCGCATGCGGTCCGCCCGCCCTCGGCGCGATCCAGTCGATCAAGAACGCCGGCATCAAGCCGGGCGCGATCCTCCTGGTCGGCTTCGACGGCCTGCCGGACGAGCTGAATGCGGTCAAGGCAGGCACCGAGAGCGCGACGGTGCAGCAGCATCCGGCGAAGATCGGCTCGCTGGGCGTCGCAACGCTCTACTCAGCGGTGCAGGGTAAGAAAGTGCCGAAGAACGTGGACACCGGGACCGGGATCGTCACCGGCTAGCTCCCTCGGACCGGCCCCGCGGCATTCGCCGCGGGGCCTGGTCTTCCCATGATCGTCGACGCCCATCACCACTTCTGGAACCCGGCCCGCATCTCGCAGGGGTGGATGACCGCTGAGCACGCGGCGATCAATCGCGCGTTCGAGGTGCACGATCTCGAGCCAATGCTCGCCGCCTGCGGCGTGGCGACCACGGTCCTCGTACAGAGCGCGGCCAATGACGCCGACACCGACTACATGTTCGAGCTGGCCGACAGCGTTCACTGGGTCGGTGCGGTCACCGGCTGGTGCCGACTCGACGACGTGGTGGCGGCCCGGCGCCGCCTCGACGCGCTCGCTGCTCACCCGAAGCTTCGCGCGATCCGTCATCTCATCCACCAGGAGGCCGATCCTCACTGGCTGCTCCGCGTCGAGGTGCAGCCGGCCCTTGCACTGCTCGAAGAGCGCCGCCTGCTATTCGAGCTGCCCGCTGTCTTTCCCGATCATCTCGGTGACATCCCCGAGTTGGCGCGCCGCTATCCGGCGCTCACGCTCGTCGTCGACCACCTGGGGAAACCGCCGATCGGCACCGCCCGGATGTCCTCATGGCAGAGGCAACTCGAGCGAGTTGCGAAGTGCGACAACGTCGTCGCCAAGGTGTCCGGGCTGAACACGATGGTGCCGTCGCCCGACTGGGGGGCGCCCGACCTGGAGCCGGCCGTTCGCATCGCACTGGATGCGTTCGGCTCGGACCGCCTTCTGTTCGGGAGTGACTGGCCGGTCGCGCTGCTGAACGGGAGCTACGAGCGCGTCATCGTCGAGACCACGAACGCGATCCGCTTGGTGGCGGGGGACGGGGCGGACGCGATCCTCGGCGGAAACGCCCTGCGCCTCTACGCTATCGGCCTGACATGAGCGTCAGCCGCGCGACCGATCAAGCGATTGCCAAGATGAAGGAGCTGATCAGCTCCGGGGAATACACCGCAGGGTCACGTTTGCCGACGGAACGTGAGCTGACGCAGAGGTTCGGCGTCTCGCGGAGCTCTCTGCGTGAGGCGATGCGCGCGCTCGCGCTTGTCGGCGTTCTCGAGTCGCGCGTCGGCGACGGCACCTACGTCACCACGCTCGAGCCGGAGCTGCTCTTGACGGGGGTCGGCTTCGTCAGCGATCTCGTGTCCGTCGGCTCGCTCATCGAGATCCACCAGATCCGCCGTCTGCTCGAGCCGGAGGCGACGCGTCTAGCCACTCCGCGGCTGACGAATGAGGACTTCGAGCGGTTGGCGGAATGTCTGGGCCGGATGGAGGAAGCCGACGACGCGGCGGCGTTCATGGAAGCGGACACCGCCTTCCACAAGGTGATCCTCGACGCGTGCGGGAACGCGACTCTGGCGTCGCTCATCGAGAACCTCTCGAGCGGGACGATGCGCGCGCGGCTCTGGCACTCGCTGATTGCACGCGGCGCGACCGAGGCTACGCTCGAAAGTCACGTCGGTATCTACAACGCTCTCGTTGCGCGCGACGCGGGGCGTGCGGCCGCCGCCGACGTCATGCACCTTGCCGCGGCGGAGGACTGGCTCCGCGGGTTCATGGAGCAGGAGACGGAGCCGGCAACGGCTCGAGCGCGCACTGAAGTGTCGCGCTGATTGCTGCCGTCAGGCAGGTTGCTGCGCCTCAGCTGCGTCCGCCGCGGCGATGCGAGCTCTTCTGCCGGCGGTCAGCTCTTCCACGACGATTTGCAGGCCGGCCGCGATCGGTACGCCGATGATTGCGCCGATCAGCCCGAAGAGCGCCCCGAATGCGAGCACGCTCGCGAGCACGGTGAAGCCGGAGATCTTGGCGGCCTTGCCGATGATCGTCGGCTGGAGGATGTAGTTCTCGATCTGCTGGTAGACGACCATCACGATCAGCGAGACGATCAAGGCCTCGAGACTGACTGAGAGCGCGACGATGGAGATGATCACGCCGGCGGTCGCCGCGCCGATGCTGGGAACGAGGTCGAGGACCGCAGCGATCACCGCCAGCGCGAGCGGGTAGGGCAGCCCGAGAAGGAGTGCGGTCACTCCGTAGACCGTCCCGCAGATCAGCGAGATCGCGACGTTGCCGAGCATGTAGCGCGAGGTCGTGTGGATGATCCGGTCGGTCACGCGTACGTAGCGCTCTCGGTTGTCGCGATAGATCAGGCCGGCGGTCCATTCCCGCAGGTGTGGCTCCTCGATCAGCCCGAAGAGCGTGAGGAAGATCACCGAGAAGACGAGCGTCAGTGCTCCGAATGCGGAGATCCCGATGTGCGCGACTCCGCCGGACACTTTGCTCGCCGCCCTCGTGATGTCGCCTGCGTGGCTCGTCAAGGTGTCGAGCGAGCCGTTCCCTTTGTTGATGACGTCGCCGAGCTCGCTGTGCCTGGCCTCGTCGACGATCTGCGGAAGTTCGTGGCTGAAGCCGCGCACGGCGCCGCTGGCCGCCTGGACAACCACGAGCGCGACGACGGCGGTGACGACCACGATCGCGACTACGAGCACGGTTGCGCACGCCCGCCGGCTCCAGCCGAACCGCCGCTCCATCGTGGTCGCCACCGGCGAGAGGACGGCGACACACAAGACGGAGACGAACAGGAGGAGCAGGACGCTCCTGATCGATGCGAGCGCTGCCCCCGCCGCGATGACGGCGGCAGCCATCAGGATCGTGCGGACCGAGATCGAGACGGCGAGCTCGCGCCGGGGCGCGTCTGCAGTGTTTCGCTCGCCGCCGCCGCCGCTCGCCTCCCGAGGGCCACCGTAAGTCGATGCGGCAGGAATCTGTGTGTGCGCTCCGTTCACCCCCAGAGCGTGCCGCGGTGCGCTGCCACGCCGGTGCCACCCGCCGCCAAACTGCTGCCCTGGCTGGCTCAGCTACGGATTGGCGACTTGGTTCGCTTGCCGGGCGGCCGGCGAGGCTTCGGATCTCGAGGGCCCGCGTGCGAGGACAACGGCAGCGCCGGCAGGCGGCATGGCATCGGTTTGGCAGCGACGCGCGGCAGGGTGCGCTTGTCAGAGATGTTCAACCGAAAGGAGTAGTCATGGCTCAGGAAAACGTGGTGGTCGTTGGGTTCACGGAGCCGAGCAAGGCCTACCAAGCACTGAGCGTGCTGAAGGACTGCGATGCCGAGGGTCGCATCGGTCTGGAGTCCGCGGCGGTCGTGGAACGCACCGCAGCGGGGGAGCTGCACATTCCCGAGAGCGACGACAACGTCGGCCCCATCGGGACTGCGAGCGGCTCGCTGATCGGGATGCTCGTGGGTGTGCTGGGTGGGCCGGTCGGTGTCCTGCTCGGCTGGGGCGCCGGCGCCCTGATGGGCGGTGCGTTCGACGTCGATCGCGCCGTGAGCTCCGATGAGGCGCTCACCGTTCTCGGCAGGGCGATCCCGCCCGGATCGACCGCCCTGATCGCGAGCGTCGAGGAGTCGGCGGTCGAGGTGATCGACGCCGAGATGTACACGCTGGGTGGCGAGGTGACCCGCCGGCCGGTCGCCGAGGTGATGCGCGAGCTCGAGGCGGCCGAGGAGGCCGCTGACGCCGCCGCGGGCGAGGCGCGCCGGGTCGTGCGCGAGACGCGCAAGGCCGAGCTCCACGCCGGTGTCGACGAGCGCGTTGGAAAGGTGAAGGAGAAGCTCCACGTCTCCTGACCCGCTCGCGCGTGCTCGCGAAGCCCGTCGGCCCGCAAGGTCGGCGGGCTTCGCGTTTCTAGAGCCAGTCGATGAGTCCGCGGATGAGCGTGGATGCGAGGCGCCACCGAAGTGGCTGACGGATGCCGACCGGCGCTCGAGCC
>CAWJZQ010000037.1:0-141067 GCA_963847415.1 uncultured Thermoleophilia bacterium
CGACGCCTTCCTCACCGGCGACGAGCTGAACGCGGAGGACGAGCAGCTCGCTGCGAACGTCGAGCGGAAGAACCTCGACAAGGCACGCGAGCTCGGCAACGGCCTGCTCAAGGACGTCGTCGACACGTGGGAAGAGGGCCAGGACATCCGTGAGCTCACGAACGACCTGTGCCTCCGCACCGACGGGAAGATCCAGAAGGAGGATCTCGACTCGCTGATCCAGTGGGCGCTGAAGGTGCGCGAGATGTATCTCGACATCGAGTCGCGCCGCGAGGACACCCGCGAGGCGGCCGTCGACTCGGTGCGCAGGCTGGAGCAGACGTGGCAGCTCTTCCGCGAGCTCGAGCCGAAGATGGTCGTGAACGACGAGCAGCTGTTCCGCGAGCTGAAGGACCGCTTCGGCTCCCCGTACGGCTTCGGCGTCTACTTCCGCGGCGGCATGGGTGCGGAGTCGATCCGCGACCTGCTCCGCGACCTCGACCTCGATCTCGAGGCCGCGTCGCTGCGCGACACGATCAAGACGTCGAAGGGCCAGAAGCAGCAGCGCTCGATCAAGCGGCTGAAGGTCGTCTCGGCGTTCATCCGCTCGCAGAACCGCCCTGAGTGGATGATCCTCGAGGCCGTGCCGGTGATCCCGCCGGAGCTGCGCCCGATGGTGCAGCTCGACGGTGGCCGCTTCGCCACGTCCGACCTGAACGACCTCTACCGCCGCGTCATCAACCGGAACAACCGCCTCAAGCGGCTCCTCGACCTCGGCGCGCCGGAGATCATCGTCAACAACGAGAAGCGCATGCTGCAGGAGGCCGTCGACGCGCTGTTCGACAACGGCCGCCGCGGCCGCGCCGTCACCGGCCCGGGCAACCGCCCGCTGAAGTCGCTCAGCGACATGCTGAAGGGCAAGCAGGGCCGGTTCCGCCAGAACCTGCTCGGCAAGCGCGTCGACTACTCGGGCCGCTCGGTGATCGTCGCCGGGCCGAGCCTGAAGCTGCACCAGTGCGGCCTGCCGAAGCTGATGGCGCTCGAGCTCTTCAAGCCGTTCATCATGAGCCGGCTCGTCGAGCGGAAGTCCGTCCAGAACATCAAGGCGGCGAAGAAGTACGTCGACTCGATGACGCCCGAGGTCTGGGACGTCCTCGAGGAGGTGATCGCGGAGCATCCGGTGCTGCTGAACCGCGCACCGACGCTGCACCGCCTCGGCATCCAGGCCTTCGAGCCGGTGCTCGTCGAGGGGAAGGCGATCCAGGTGCATCCGCTCGTCTGCCACGCGTTCAACGCGGACTTCGACGGCGACCAGATGGCCGTGCACCTGCCGCTCTCCGCGGAGGCGCAGGCCGAGGCGCGCATCCTGATGCTGTCGTCGAACAACATCCTGTCCCCGGCGTCTGGCCGCCCGCTGGCGACCCCGACGCAGGACATGGTGCTCGGCATCTACTACCTGACGTACTCGAACCTCGACCTGCAGTCGATGGAGGCGTCGAAGATCAAGCCGCACCCGCGGCGCTTCGACTCCGCCGACGAGATCGAGGTTGCGCTCGAGATGAAGGCGGTGGGACTGAACGAGCCGATCGAGTTCCGCTTCAACGGCGAGCTGCACCTCACGACCGCGGGCCGCGTCGTCTTCAACTCGGCCGTGTACCGCGCGCTCGACGAGCTGCTCCCGCCCGACGAGGAGCTCGAGTTCGACTTCATGAACCAGACGCTCGCGAAGCCGGACACCGACCGCTACGTCCTGTCGCTGTCGGACCGCTACGGCGCGCACACGCTGGCGCCCGTGCTCGACACGATCAAGACGCTCGGCTTCCGCTACGCCACGAAGGCCGGCGTGACGATCTCGAAGAACGACATCGTGATCCCGCCGGACAAGGAGAAGATCCTCAGCGGCTACGAGAAGCGCGTCGAGGACGTGCACGGCCAGTACGACACGGGCCTGATCACCGAGGACGAGCGCCACGAGACGATCGTCAACATCTGGACGGAGGCAACCGACGAGGTCGCCTCCGCGATGGAGAAGCACTTCGACGAGCTGAACCCGGTCTTCATGATGGCCAACTCGGGCGCACGCGGCTCGTTCAAGCAGATCCGCCAGCTCGCCGGCATGCGCGGCCTGATGGCCAATCCGAAGGGCGAGATCATCGAGCGCCCGATCAAGGCCAACTTCATGGAAGGCCTGACGGTGCTCGAGTACTTCATCTCGACCCACGGCGCCCGCAAGGGCCTCGCGGACACCGCGCTGCGCACCGCCGACTCGGGCTACCTGACGCGGCGTCTCGTCGACGTCTCGCAGGACGTGATCGTGCGCGAGCACGACTGCGGCACCGACGACCACATCGACCTGCCGATCCGCACGGCGGACGGGCTGAACAAGTCGCTGCTCGGCCGCGTGGTCTCGGAGGACGTGCACAACGTGCTCGCGAGTCCGGCAGGCCCGGCAAGCAGACGTTCGCCGAGAAGGACAGCGTGCTCACGCTCGACAAGCTCGAGGAGCTCGAGGCCGAGTTCGGCGGCGACCACACGATCCCGGTCCGCTCGGTGCTGAAGTGCCGCGCCGAGACGGGTGTGTGCAAGACCTGCTACGGCATCTTCCCGGCGACGGGCGAGATGTGCGAGATCGGCGACGCGGTCGGCATCATCGCCGCGCAGTCGATCGGCGAGCCGGGCACGCAGCTGACGATGCGGACGTTCCACACCGGCGGCGTCGCCGGCGCGGACATCACGCACGGCCTTCCGCGTGTCGTCGAGATCTTCGAGGCCCGCAACCCGAAGGGCGCCGCGGTGCTCGCGGAGCTGCCGGGCCGCATCGAGATCGAGGCGACCGAGCGCGGGCCGAAGATCAGCATCAACCCGACCGAGGTCGGGAAGGACGGCGAGCTCGCCGATCCGGTCGAGTACCAGCTCCCGCGCCGGACGCGCCTGCTCGTGGCGAACGGCCAGGTCGTCGAGCCCGGCGACCCGCTCAACGAGGGCTCGCAGAACCCGGCCGACAAGCTGGCGCTCTAGGGCTCGACGACGACCGAGCTGTACCTCGTCGGCGAGGTGCAGAAGGTCTACAAGAGCCAGGGCGTGGAGATCCACGACAAGCACATCGAGCTGATCGTCCGGCAGATGCTGAAGAAGGTCCGCGTCGAGTCGAACGGCGACACCGACCTGCTTCCGGGCCAGCTCGTCGACAAGGCGATCCTCGAGCGCGAGAACGGCAAGGTGAAGGCGAAGGGCGAGAAGGCGACGTTCGAGCCGCTCATCCTCGGCATCACCAAGGCGTCGCTCGCCACCGAGTCGTTCCTCTCCGCCGCCTCCTTCCAGGAGACGACGAAGGTGCTGACCGACGCGGCGATCGAGGGCAAGGTCGACCGCCTGCTCGGGCTGAAGGAGAACGTGATCATCGGGAAGCTGATCCCGGCGGCCACGGGCCTGAAGCGCTACCGGAACATCGAGATCGCGCCGAGCGAGCCGATCGTCCGCGAGGCGTACGAGCGGGACACGCTCCTGCAGGCGCTCGAGGAGATCGGCCAGGACGGCGGCTCCGGCATCGACTTCGGCAGCCTCGACCTGAGCTTCGGCGGCCAGCCGGGCTCCGACGTCCCGACCTCGCACGAGGCCGGCGAGGCCGAAGAGGTCCCGGAGGTCGACAGCCCGCTCGACGACTGAGACCGAATCTGATTCGGCTCCGCCGAACCAGATTCGAGCAGTTCACCGCGAGGCCCGGCGCATGCCGGGCCTCGCGGCGTCTACAGCCGCAATCTGATTCGGCTCCGCCGAATCAGATTGCAGGGTTACGCCGTTCGCGCAGGGTTACGCGCCGTCCGCGGCGACGTGCGTTCGCGCCTTGCCCTGCTCCTTCGCGTGGTAGAGCGCCTCGTCGGCGCGTTCGAAGACCTCGGTGCGGGCGTTCGGCGGGGCGCAGCTCGGCCACGCCGGCGGAGAGGTCGACCGTCCCGGCCGCGCGTGATCGGGTGGCCGCTGACCGCGCGTGCGATCCGGCCGGCGAGCAGCTCGGCCTCCTCGGCGCCCGACTCCGGGAGCACGACGCGCGAACTCGTCGCCGCCGACGCGGCACGGGATGTCCGCCGTGCGGCACGACCGACCGGAGCCGCTCCGCCGCCTCCTCGAGCACCGCGTCGCCGGCGAGGTGGCCGATGCGGTCGTTGACCGCCTTGAAGTCGTCGAGGTCGAGCACGATCAGCGACAGCCGCCGGCCGTAGCGATGCGCGCGCGCGACCTCGCGCGCGAGTGTCTCGTGGAAGTAGCGCCGGTTGTGCAGGCCCGTCAGCGCGTCGAGGTCGGCGAGCGCCCGCGCCTCCGTGTACTTGCGCGCGTTCTCGAGCGCGGGGCCGGCGCGCACGGCGAGCCGCTCGAGCTCCTCGAGCTGCTGCTCGCCGAGCACGTCTCCCGGCGCGCGGCTGAAGGCGCTCAGCGTCCCGACCGGGATGCCGTCGGCGCGCACGGGCAGCACGACGCCGCTTCGGACGCGGGCCTGAGAAGAGCCCTCGACGTCGTCGATCCGGTAGCGGTAGGTGATCTCGATCGCGCGCAGGTTGTCGTTCTCCGGGAGCTGGACCGCGGCCTTCGCCGCCTCGTCGGCCGGAAGGCCGACCGCCGCGCTGATCCGCGCGCCGCCGGTCGCCTCCGCCTCCAGCAGGGCCGCCTCGACGCCCGGCACGCCCGCCGCCGCCTCGAGCGTCCGCTCGCTGACCTCGTCGAGGTCGAGCGACGCGGCGAGCTCCGTGACGAGCCGCTCCGGCCGGGCCTCCGCCTGGGCCGTCTCGACCGCCGCCGCGAGGTCTGCGCATCGTCTCTTGCATGCCGGAGGCGAGCTGCTGCACCGCGTCCGCGACCTGCTCGTCCGCGTCGGCGCGGGTCCGCCAGACGACGTAAGCCGAGACGGCCGCAGTCAGCGATCGCGAGCCCGAGCGCACAGCTCAGAGCGAACAACAACACCGCAGAAACCTCACTGTAGGCGAGGTTTCGACAAGAATCTATGCCCCGAAACTAGTCAAAACAGCCGCGCCGGTCCGCCCGGGGCAGAATCGATTGCGAGACCACAAGGCTGTTTCGGTACCATGCCCAGCCGGTTCGGTGGGAGCCGCGTGGTCCCCCGGCCATCCGTCTGTATACGACCAGAAAGAGAACCGTCAGCCTCAGCATGCCGACCGTCAATCAGCTCATCCGCAAGGGCCGCACGTCGAAGAAGGCGAAGACGAAGACCCCTGCGCTCGCGGGAGCCCCGCAGAAGCGCGGCGTCTGCACGCGCGTCTCGACGACCACGCCGAAGAAGCCGAACTCGGCGCTGCGCAAGATCGCCCGCGTGCGTCTCACGAACGGCATCGAGGTCGGCACCTACATCCCCGGCGAGGGGCACAACCTCCAGGAGCACTCGGTCGTGCTCGATCCGCGGCGGCCGCGTCAAGGACCTGCCGGGCTTCCGCTACAAGGTGATCCGGGCCGCGCTCGACGCCTCCGGCGTCGCCGACCGCAAGCAGGGCCGCTCGAAGTACGGCGCGAAGAAGAGCGCGTAGCTGATGCCGCGCCGCGCAGAGATCACGCCGCGCCCGATCATCGCCGGACCCGGTCTACGACAGCCAGCTCGTCACGCAGCTGATGAACCGCGTCATGCGCGACGGCAAGAAGTCGACCGCCGAGTCGATCGTCTACGGCGCGCTCGACAAGGTCGGCGAGAAGACGGGCCGGCCGCCGGTCGAGGTGCTGGAGCAGGCCGTGAAGACGGTCACGCCGGTGCTCGAGGTCGAAGTCGCGCCGCGTCGGCGGCGCGAACTACCAGGTGCCGGTCGAGGTGCCGCAGCGGCGCGGCCGCACGCTCGCGCTGCGCTGGCTCGTCACGTTCTCGCGCGACCGGCGCGAGAAGCACATGAGCGACAAGCTCGCCGGCGAGATCCTCGACGCGCTCGAGCAGCAGGGGAACGCGTACAAGCGCAAGGACGACATGTATCGGATGGCGCAGGCCAACAAGGCCTTCGCGCACTACCGCTGGTAAGGGACTGGAGAGACTTGGCTGCAACTGAACAACGGGTGGCGCTGGACCGCGTCCGCAACATCGGGATCATGGCCCACATCGACGCGGGCAAGACCACGACGACCGAGCGGATCCTCTACTACACCGGCCGCACCCACAAGATGGGCGAGGTGCACGAGGGCGCCGCGACGATGGACTGGATGGCGCAGGAGCAGGAGCGCGGCATCACGATCACGTCGGCGGCGACGACGGCGTCGTGGCGCGACCATCGGATCAACATTATCGATACGCCCGGGCACGTGGACTTCACCGTCGAGGTGGAGCGGAGCCTGCGCGTCCTCGACGGCGCGGTCGCCGTCTTCGACTCCGTCGCCGGCGTCCAGCCGCAGTCCGAGACCGTCTGGCGCCAGGCCGACAAGTACAAGGTGCCGCGGATCGCGTTCATCAACAAGATGGACCGCACCGGCGCGAACTTCTTCGCCGCCGTGCAGTCGATGAGCGACCGCCTCGGCGCGAACCCGGTGCCGATCCAGATCCCGATCGGCCAGGAGGAGCAGCATCGCGGCGTCGTCGACCTCGTCGAGATGCAGGCGATCGTCTACAAGGACGACCTCGGCCAGGAGTTCGAGGTCGACCGACATCCCCGCCGAGCTCGCTCGAGCAGGCGCAGGAGTACCACCACCAGCTGATCGACGCCGATCTCGAACTTCGACGACGAGGTGCTCGAGGCGTACCTCGACGGACGAGAACTCGGTCACGCGCCGACCAGATCAAGCGCGCGATCCGCGCCGCGACGCTCGCCGACGAGATCACGCCGGTGCTGCTCGGCTCCGCGTTCAAGAACAAGGGCGTGCAGCCGCTGCTCGACGCGGTGATCGACTACCTGCCGAGCCCGCTCGACGTGCCGCGCGATCCAGGGCATCGACCCGAAGACCGAGGCGCGAGCTCGAGCGCGAGGCCTCGATGGACGACGCCGTTCTCGCGCGCTCGCCTTCAAGGTGATGTCCGACCCGTACGTCGGCAAGCTCACGTACTTCCGCGTCTACTCCGGCAAGCTCAAGGCCGGCGACCGCGTCCTGAACACGACGACCGGCAAGACCGAGCGCATCGGCCGCATCCTCCAGATGCACGCGAACCACCGCGAGGAGCGCGAGGAGATCGGCGCGGGCGAGATCGCCGCCGGCGTCGGCCTCAAGGCGACGACGACCGGCGACACGCTCGCGATCGAGATCGGCGCCGATCGTGCTCGAGTCGATGACGTTCCCCGACCCGGTGATCTCGGTCGCCGTCGAGCCGAAGTCGAAGGCCGACCAGGACAAGCTCGGCAACGGGCCTCGCCCGGCTCGCCGAGGAGGACCCGACCTTCCGCGTCACGTCCGACGAGGAGACCGGCCAGACGCTCATCGCGGGCATGGGCGAGCTCCACCTCGAGATCATCGTCGACCGCCTGAAGCGCGAGTTCAACGTCGACGCGAACGTCGGCCGCCCGCAGGTCGCCTACCGCGAGACGATCGCGCAAGCCGGCCGAGAAGATCCAGGGCAAGTTCGTCCGCCAGACGGGCGGCTCGGGCCAGTACGGCGACGCCGTCATCAACCTGCTCCCGCAGGAGCCGGGCGCCGGCTACGAGTTCGTCGACAAGATCGTCGGCGGCAAGATCCCGAAGGAGTACATCAAGCCGATCGACGAAGGCATCCGGGAGGCGATGGGCAGCGGCGTGCTCGCCGGCTACCCGGTCGTCGACGTCAAGGTCGAGCTGATCGACGGCTAGCTACCACGACGTCGACTCGAGCGAGCGCGCCTTCAAGATCGCCGGCTCGATGGCGTTCAAGGAGGCGATGAAGCGCGCGAAGCCGAAGCTCCTCGAGCCGATGATGGCCGTCGAGGTGACGACGCCCGAGGACTACCTCGGCGACGTGATGGGCAACCTCAACTCCCGCCGCGGCCGCATCGAGAACATGGCGCCGGTCGGCAACGCGCAGGTGATCAAGGCGAGCGTCCCGCTGAGCGAGATGTTCGGCTACGCCACCGACCTGCGGTCGATGTCCCAGGGCCGCGCAGATTTCACCATGCAGTTCGACCGGTACGAGGAAGTGCCGGCGTCGATCGCGAGCGAGATCACCGAGCAGGGCGGCGCGGTTCCTAAATCAGGTCCAACAAAGGAAGGAAGCAATGGCCAAGCAGAAGTTCGAGCGCACGAAGCCGCACCTCAACGTCGGCACCATCGGGCACATCGACCACGGGAAGACGACGCTGACCGCCGCGATCACGAACGTGCTCGCGAAGCAGGGCGGCGGCGGACAGGCGAAGAGCTTCGCCGAGATCGACAACGCTCCCGAGGAGCGCCAGCGCGGCATCACGATCAACACGTCGCACGTCGAGTACGAGACGGCGAACCGCCACTACGCGCACGTCGACTGCCCGGGTCACGCCGACTACATCAAGAACATGATCACGGGCGCCGCGCAGATGGACGGCGCGATCCTCGTCGTCTCCGCCGCCGACGGCCCGATGCCGCAGACGCGCGAGCACATCCTCCTCGCCCGCCAGGTCGAGGTGCCGTACATCGTCGTCGCGCTCAACAAGGCCGACATGGTCGACGACGAGGAGCTGCTCGAGCTCGTCGAGCTCGAGGTTCGCGAGCTGCTCTCGAAGTACGAGTTCCCCGGCGACGACATCCCGATCGTCCGCGTCTCGGCGCTGAAGGCGCTCGAGGGCGACGAGGCGTGGGAGGCCGAAGATCGTCGAGCTGATGGACGCCGTCGACTCCTACATCCCGGAGCCGGTGCGCGACGCCGACAAGCCGTTCCTGATGCCGATCGAGGACGTCTTCACGATCACCGGCCGCGGCACCGTCGTGACCGGCCGCGTCGAGCAGGGCAAGATCGAGGTCGGCAACGAGATCGAGATCGTCGGCATCCACGAGAAGGTCGAGAAGACGGTCGTCACCGGTCTCGAGATGTTCCAGAAGTCGCTCGACTACGCGCAGGCAGGCGACAACGCCGGCGCGCTCCTCCGCGGCGTCAAGCGCGAGGAGGTCGAGCGCGGCCAGGTGCTCGCGAAGCCGGGCTCGATCACGCCGCACACGCACTTCAAGGCCGAGGTCTACGTGCTGTCGAAGGACGAGGGCGGCCGTCACACGCCGTTCTTCAACAACTACCGCCCGCAGTTCTACTTCCGCACGACGGACGTGACCGGCGCGGTCAAGCTCCCGGAGGGCCAGGAGATGGTCATGCCGGGCGACAACACGAACATGGAGATCGAGCTGATCCAGCCGATCGCCATGGATCAGGGCCTCCGCTTCGCGATCCGCGAGGGCGGCCGCACCGTCGGTGCCGGCGTCGTCACCGAGAGTCGTCAAGTAGAGAGAGAGACGAACCGTCATGGCACAGGGAAAAATCCGGATCCGCCTGAAGGGCTACGACCACCAGCAGCTGGACCGGTCGGCCCAGCAGATCGTCGACACCGCGCAGCGCAGCGGTGCGACGATCACTGGGCCGGTCCCTCTGCCGACGGAGAAGAACGTCTACTGCGTGATCCGCAGCCCGTTCAAGGACAAGGACTCGCGCGAGCACTTCGAGGTGCGCACGCACAAGCGCCTCATCGACATCCTCAGCCCGACGCCGAAGACGATCGACCAGCTGATGCGGCTCGATCTCCCGGCCGGCGTCGACATCGAGATCAAGCTCTAAGATGGAACCATGGCCAAGGGCATCCTCGGCAGGAAGCTCGGCATGACGCAGGTCTTCGACCCGGAGACGGGGGGAGTCACCCCTGTCACGGTGATCCAGGCCGGCCCGTGCCCGGTCGTGCAGGTGAAGTTCGCCGACGCGGACGGCTACGACGCCGTGCAGCTCGCGTTCGACGCCGTCGCCGAGCGCAAGCTCTCGAAGGGCGAGCTCGGCCACCTCGCGAAGTTCAAGGTCGGCGCGCACCGCAAGCTCGTCGAGTTCCGCGGCGGCATCGACGGCGCCGTCGAGGGCGAGGCCGTGACGGTCGAGATCTTCGAGCCGGGCGACAAGATCAAGGTCGCCGGCATCGGCATCGGCAAGGGCTTCCAGGGCACGATCAAGCGCCACAACTTCGGCTCGGGCCCGCGCTCGCACGGCTCGCACAACATCCGCAAGCCGGGCTCGATCGGCGCGTCGGCGACGCCGTCGCGCGTGCGCAAGGGCATCAAGATGGCCGGCCGCATGGGCGGCAAGCGCGTCACGCAGCTCGGCCTGACGGTGCACGAGGTCGACGCCGAGCAGCAACCTGCTGCTCGTCAAGGGCGCCGTCCCCGGCCCGAAGAACGGCATCGTGGAGGTGCGCGGCTAATGGCAGCTCCGAAGGCACCGCTGCTCGACGCGTCGGGCAAGAAGTCGAAGGACGTCTCCCTCGACGAGGCAGTCTTCGGCGCCGAGGTCAAGCCGCACCTCGTGCACGAGGCCGTGCGCTCCGAGCTGAACGCGCAGCGCGCCGGCACCGCCGCGACGAAGAGCCGCGGGCTCGTCTCCGGCGGCCGCGCGAAGCCGTGGCGCCAGAAGGGCACCGGCCGCGCCCGCCAGGGCACGATCCGCGCCCCGCAGTTCGAGGGCGGCGGTCACGCCTTCGCGAAGGTGCCGCGCACGTTCATCCAGAAGGTGAACCGCAAGGCCGCGAAGGCCGCGCTGCGCTCGGCGCTCGCGAGTCACGCCGAGCGAAGGCACGCTCGCCGTCGTCGACGCGGACGCGTTCGACGAGCCGTCGACGAAGCAGGCCCGCGCGCTCGTCGAGGCGTGCGGCGCTCGCAGACGCCGCTCGTGCTCGTCGCCTACCGAGGAGGAGACGAACCTCGTCAAGAGCTTCCGCAACCTCGAGCGCGTCGCCGTCGATCGGCCCGAGCGAGGTCGAGGTCGCCGCAGTCGTCTGGGCGCGCTCGCTGCTCGTCAGCGAGGCCGCGCTGCCGCTCGTCCAGGGGAAGGCGCTAGCTGATGCACGCCGGCCAGGTCATCCTCGCCCCGATCGTCAGCGAGAAGTCGTATGCGGCCTCGACGCGCGGCAGCTACACGTTCCGCGTCCACTCGGACGCGCACAAGACGCAGATCCGCCAGGCCGTCGAGGAGCTCTTCGAGGTCAAGGTCGAGCGCGTCAACGTGATCAAGGTGCAGGCCGAAGCCGAAGCGCCGCGGCGCCTTCAAGGGCACGCGCCAGGGCTGGAAGAAGGCCGTCGTGCAGCTGCGCGCCGGCGACACGATCGAGATCTTCGAAGGAGCGCAGCTCTAATGCCGGTCCGTAGGTTCAAGCCGACCAGCCCGGGCCGCCGCCACATGTCGGTCTCCGACTTCGCCGAGGTGACGAAGTCGAAGCCCGAGAAGGCGCTGACCGAGAAGCTGACGAAGAAGGGCGGCCGCAACAACATGGGCCGCATCACGACGCGCCACCAGGGCGGCGGCCACAAGCGCCGCTACCGGATCATCGACTTCAAGCGCACGAAGGACGGCGTGCCGGCGAAGGTCGCCGCGATCGAGTACGACCCGAACCGCTCGGCGCGCATCGCGCTCCTGCACTACGCGGACGGCTTCAAGGCCTACATCCTCGCGCCCGGCAGGCGTGCGCGTCGGCTCGTTCGTGCAGTCGGGCGTCGACGCCGACATCAAGCCGGGCAACGCGCTGCCGCTCGAGAACATCCCGACCGGCACGCTCGTGCACAACGTCGAGCTGAAGCCGGGCAAGGGCGGCCAGATGGCGCGCTCCGCAGGCTCCGGCGTGCAGCTCGTCGCGAAGGACGGCGGCTACGCGACGCTGCGTCTCCCCTCGGGCGAGATGCGCCGCGTGCTGCTCACCTGCCGCGCGACCGTCGGCCAGGTCGGCAACGTCGAGCACGGCAACGTCACGATCGGCAAGGCCGGCCGCAACCGCTGGCTCGGCAAGCGCCCGGCCGTGCGCGGCTCGGCGATGAACCCGGTCGACCACCCGCACGGCGGTGGTGAAGGCAAGTCGAAGGGCGGCCGCCATCCGGTCACCCCGTGGGGCGTGCCGACGCTCGGCAAGCGCACCCGCTCGAAGCACAAGGAATCGGACAAGCTGATCGTTCGCGGCCGTCGCCGCGGGAAGGACAAGCGCTAAATGAGTCGGAGTTCCAAGAAAGGGCCGTTCGTCGCGGAGCGGCTGCTCGCGAAGATCGAGGCGATGAACGACTCGGGCTCGAAGCAGATGATCCGCACCTGGTCGCGCACGTCGACCGTCTTCCCGCAGATGGTCGGGTCACACGATCGCGGTGCACGACGGCCGCAAGCACGTGCCCGTGTTCATCTCGGAGCAGATGGTCGGCCACAAGCTCGGCGAGTTCGCGCCGACGCGCCACTTCCGCGGCCACGCCGGCGACCAGAAGACGCAGGTGAAGAAGCGCTGATGGCCGCTGTTCAGGAACAGGCCCGCGACCGTGCAGGCGACGGCGAAGTTCGTCCGCATGCTCGCCGCGCAAGGCGCGCCTCGTCACGGACAACATCCGTGGGCGCAGCGTGCCCGAGGCGCGCACGATCCTCGCGTTCACCGAGCGCGCGGCGGCCGATCGAGGTCGAGAAGGTGCTGTCGCTCGGCCGTCGCGAACGCCGAGTCGAACCCGGCGCTGCACTGGAACGGCGACGACCTCGTGATCCACGCGGTCTTCGTCGACGAAGGGCCGACGCTGAAGCGCTGGCGCGCACGCGCGCGCGGCCGCGTCGCCCGCATCAAGAAGCGCACGTGCCACATCACCATCCATGTCGCGCAGAGCGCGCAGGCTGCCCCCGCCGAAGAGAAGCAGAGGCGGATCAGGACGCCGCGCCGCAAGAAGACCGAGGAGACGGAGAGCTAAATGGGCCAGAAGATTCATCCGGGCGGTCTGCGCGTCGGCGTCATCCACGACTGGAAGTCGAACTGGATGGTCGGCAAGAAGGAGTTCGCAGGCGCGCTCATCGAGGACATCAAGATCCGCGAGCACATCCTCAAGAAGCTGTCGCACGCGGGGCTGTCGGACATCCTGATCCGCAAGGACAAGCAGCGGATCACCATCGACATCTACACCGCGCGCCCCGGCATCGTCATCGGCAAGTCCGGTGTCGAGGTCGATGCGCTGCGCAAAGAAGTGCACGCGATGACGCAGAAGAACGTGCACATCAACATCAACGAGATCAAGCGCCCGGAGCTCGACGCCAAGCTCGTCGCGCAGTCGATCGCAGAGCAGCTGCAAAACCGCGTGTCATTCCGGCGCGCGATGAAGCGCTCGCTCGCCTCGGCGATTCGCTCCGGTGCCGCCGGCGTGAAGGTGCAGTGCTCGGGCCGCCTCGGCGGCTCGGAGATGAGCCGCTCGGAGCAGTACTCCGAGGGCCGCGTGCCGCTGCACACGATCCGCGCCGACATCGACTACGGCTTCGTGGAGGCCCGGACCCCGACCGGACGCATCGGCGTCAAGGTCTGGATCAACAAGGGCGAGATCATGCCCGAGGGCTACGGCGGCGCGACCGCCAAGGAGACGCGCCTCGGCGACCAGGACACGGCGCGCCGCCGCGGCGGCGTCACCGAGGGCCTCGGCGCTTCGCGTGAGTCCGGACGCAACCGTGGCCAGGATCGCGAGGGGCTCGGCCCGGTGCGCCGCGGCCGGCCCGGCCAGCGCGGCGGCCAGAACCGCCCGGGCGGCGGGGGGCAGGGCAACCGCCCCGGCGCGCCTCGCTCGCGCGGCGCCCGCCCGGCCGGCGGCTCCCGCCCGCGCTCGGGGGAGCAGCAGCAGCAACAGCAGCAGCAGCCGAACCAGAAGGTCGAGAAGCCGCGCACCGACGACAAGGGCGTCTCGGCCGAGGGCCGCGAGCAGCCCGTGATCGAGCCGACCGTCGAGACGACGCCGGCCCCCGTCGCGGACGCGCCCGACACGACGACCCGCAAGCAGCAGGTCGAGGACAAGACCAAGCTCGAAGACAGCGGCAAGGGTGACGGCTGATGTTGCTCCCGAAGAAGACCAAGTTCCGGAAGATGCACCGCGGCCGGCGCCGCGGCCTCTCGACCGGCCAGACATCGGTCCACTTCGGCGACTACGGCATCAAGTCGCTCGAGGACGGCTGGATCACCAACCGGCAGATCGAGGCCGCCCGTATCGCGATGACGCGCAAGATCAAGCGCGGCGGCAAGGTCTGGATCAACATCTTCCCCGACAAGCCGTTCACGAAGAAGCCGGCCGAGACCCGGATGGGCAAGGGCAAGGGCTCACCCGAGGGCTGGGTCGCCGTCGTGAAGCCGGGCCGCGTCATGTTCGAGCTCTCCGGCGTGCCGGAGCCGCTCGCGAAGGAGGCGCTGCGACTCGCCGCGCAGAAGCTGCCCGTGAAGTCGAAGTTCGTGAAGCGCGAGGGCGGTGATCTGTTTGCGGGCTAGGGACATGCGTGACATGACCGACGACGAGCTGGTGCACCGGCTCGCCGACACGCGGCAGGAGCTGTTCAACCTGCGCTTCCAGGCGGCTACCGGCGCGCTCGAGAACACCGCGCGCCTGAAGCTCGCCAAGCGCGAGATCGCGCGCATCCTGACCGTGCAGCACGACCGCGAATCCCAGAAGCAGAAAGTGCAGAGCTAGGTATGGCAGACGACAAGACCAAGAACGAGGAGACCGCACCGGTGTCCGACACCACCCCGACCGACGAAGAGACGACCGCAACCGAAGAGGTGTCAGACACCTCTACGCCGACGCCTGAGGCAGAAGCAGCGGTCGCCGAAGAGGTGTCAGACACCAGCGAGGCCGCCGCGGCGCCCGAGACCGAAGAGGTGTCAGACACCTCTGCGCAAGCGCCGGAGGCGGAGACGACCGCTCCCGTAGAGGTGTCAGACACCGAGGCGCCTGCGCCGGCGGAGAAGAAGCAGCCGTCGCGGAAGCACGTCCCGCGCACGCAGCGCCGTACGCGCACGAAGCCCGCGCGCGAGAGGCCCGCGGGCCGCAAGCCGATCACCCGCACACCGAAGCCGGAGTCCGAGCTCGGCCGGCGCCAGGAGCGCCGCGGCGTCGTCGTCTCCGACAAGGGCGACAAGACGATCGTCGTCAAGGTCGACGTGATCAAGAGCCATCCGAAGTACAAGAAGGTCGTCCGCCGCGCGGTCAAGTTCCACGCGCACGACGAGCAGAACACCGCCGGCATCGGCGACACCGTCCGCATCGTGGAGACGCGCCCGCTCTCGAAGTCGAAGCGCTGGCGGCTCGCGGAGATCGTGGAGAAGGCGAGGTAACGGCGCCATGATCCAGCAGGAGACGCGCCTCAAGGTCGCCGACAACACCGGAGCACGTGAGCTACTCTGCATCCGCGTTGCGGGCGGCTCCAGGCGCCGCTACGCGCGTGTCGGCGACATCATCACGGCGACCGTCAAGACCGCGGCCCCGCAGGGCTCGATCAAGAAGGGCGAAGTGGTGAAGGCCGTCGTCGTGCGGACGAAGAAGCCCTTCGGCCGCGACGACGGAACGCTGATCGCGTTCGACGAGAACGCGGCGGTGATCATCGACGCACAGCGGAACCCGCGTGGGACGCGCATCTTCGGGCCTGTCGCCCGTGAGCTGCGCGAGAAGAACTTCATGAAAATCGTGAGCTTGGCTCCAGAGGTGCTCTAAGAGATGGCAGCAACGATGAAGATCAAGAAGGGCGACACCGTCCACATGCTGGCCGGCAAGGACCGCGGCAAGCAGGGGCGGGTGGTCGACGCGCGCCCGCGTGACGGCAAGGTGATCGTCGAGAACCTCAACCTGATGAAGAAGCACCAGAAGCCGCGCCCGATCCGCGACGCCAACCGCATGGGTGGCACGCAGATCGCGCCCGGCGGGATCATCGACCGCCCCGCCGCCGTCTCGGTGTCCAACGTGATGCTCGTCTGCCCGACGTGCAAGCTGCCGACGCGCATCGGCTACGTCACCAAGGACATCAAGGGTGAGCCCGTCAAGATCCGCGTCTGCAAGCGCGACGGCTGCGGGCAGGAGATCGACAAGTAATGGCCGCCGTCGAGACATACGTCCCGCGCCTGAAGACGCGCTACAACGACGAGCTGCGCTCGAAGCTGCAAGAGGAGCTCGAGCTGTCGTCGATCATGCAGTCGCCGACGATCTCGAAGGTCACGCTCAACATGGGCGTCGGCGAGGGCAAGACCGACGCGAAGCAGATCGATGCGGCTCTCGAGGAGCTGACGATCATCGCCGGGCAGCGCGCACAGGTGCGCCGCGCCCGCAAGTCGATCGCGCAGTTCAAGATCCGCGAAGGCATGCCGATCGGCGTGAAGGTCACGCTGCGCGGCGACCGCATGTGGGAGTTCGTCGACCGGCTGATCTCGATCGCGCTCCCGCGCATCCGCGACTTCCGGGGCCTGAGCCCCGACTCGTTCGACGGCCGCGGCAACTACTCGCTCGGCGTGCGCGAGCAGATCATCTTCCCGGAGATCGACTACGACAGCATCAACCAGATCCGCGGCCTCGATGTCGCGATCACGACGACCGGGACGAACGACGACCAGGCGCGCGCGCTGCTCACCGCCCTGGGCTTCCCGTTCGCGACCGACGGAGGGAACAGGTAGTGGCGAAGAAGTCGCTTGTCGTCAAGGCCTCACGGCCCGCGAAGTACAAGGTGCGGAACTACACGCGCTGCAACCGCTGCGGACGGCCTCGCGCCGTCTTCAAGAAGTTCGGGCTCTGCCGTATCTGCCTGCGCGAGCTCGCCCACGAGGGCGTGATCCCCGGCATGACCAAGAGCTCCTGGTAGGAGGAACGAAGAAGATGCTCACCGATCCCGTCGCCGACATGCTCACGCGCATCCGCAACGCCAACAAGGCGCTGCACGACCGCGCCGAGATGCCGAACTCGAAGCTCAAGGTCGAGATTGCGCGCATCCTGAAGGAGGAGGGCTACATCCGCGACTACCACGTCTCGGACGCCGGGCCGCATCCGACGCTCGTCGTCGAGCTGAAATACGGCCGCGGCCGCGAGCGCGTGCTCAGCGGGCTGAAGCGCATCTCCAAGCCCGGCCGCCGCATCTACGCCGGCAAGGACCGGCGCCAGCGCGTGCTCGGCGGCATGGGCATCGCGATCATGTCCACCTCCCGCGGCGTCATCACGAGCCGCACCGCCGAGGCCGAGGGCATCGGCGGCGAAGTCATCTGCTACGTCTGGTAACTGCAGCACACGCAACTGTCTCACAGCTATCCGGAAGAGCGATCCCAATCGAAAGTGACCCCGCAGGCGTGCTCGTCTCGATCGACCCCGGCCGCGTGACGGTCTCGGGGCCGAAGGGCGAGCTGCGCCAGGACGTCCCGCAGCGCATGCAGATCGCGCAGGAGGACGGCACCGTGACGATCACGCGCCCGACCGAGCGCGGTGACGATCGCGCGCTGCACGGCCTGACGCGCACCCTGATCGCGAACATGGTCGAGGGCGTCACGAACGGCTTCGAGAAGCGCCTCGAGATCCAGGGCGTCGGCTACCGCGCCGCGCTGCAGGGCACCGACCTCGAGCTGCAGGTCGGCTACTCGCACTCGGTGAAGATCAAGCCGCGCGAGGGTGTCTCGTTCGAGGTGCCGGTGCCGACGCAGGTGATCGTGCGCGGGATCGACAAGCAGCTCGTCGGCCAGACGGCCGCCGAGATCCGGAAGGTTCGCCCGCCCGAGCCGTACAAGGGCAAGGGCATCCGCTACGAAGGCGAGTACGTCCGCCGGAAGGTCGGGAAGCGCGCATGAGCCGTAGGCTCGACGGAGGCTCCATCAGATGAGCACGATCTCGGTTCGCGAATCCCGTCTGCGCCGCCACCGCCGCGTGCGCGGCAAGGTGCGCGGCAGCGCCGACCGTCCGCGGCTGCTCGTCTTCCGCTCGAACCGCGGCATCTTCGCCCAGGTCGTCGACGACGACGCGGGCCGCACGCTGGCCGCCGCCTCGTGGAAGGAGCTGCCGCAGTCCTTCAAGGGCGACAAGACGGAGCAGGCTTCGGAGGTCGGCAAGCGCCTGGCCGCCGCGGCGAAGAAGGCCGGCGTCGAGGCAGTCGTCTTCGACCGCGCCGGTTACCTGTACCACGGACGCGTCAAGGCGCTCGCAGACGCCGCACGCGAAGGAGGATTGATCTTCTAGTGGCCATCGACGTCCAGGAGAGCAGAGAGCTCAAGGAGCGCGTGGTCGAGATCAACCGCGTCGCGAAGGTCGTGAAGGGCGGTCGCCGTTTCTCGTTCACCGCGCTCGTCGTGGTGGGCGACGAGGTCGACCGCGTCGGTGTCGGCTACGGCAAGGCGCGCGAGGTGCCGCTCGCTATCTCGAAGGCGGTGGAGGACGCGCGCAAGAATCTGTTCACGGTGCCGAAGCACGGCGCCACGATCACGCACGAGTCGCTCGGCCGCTTCGACGCGGCGCGGGTGCTCTTGCGCCCGGCCTCGCCCGGTACCGGCGTGATCGCCGGCGGCGGCGTGCGCGCGGTGCTGGAGCTCGGCGGCATTCGCGACGTGCTCGCGAAGTCGCTCGGCACGACGAACCCGATCAACATGCTGAAGGCAGCCGAGCAGGCGCTGCGCCAGCTGCGCCGCCCCGAAGAGGTGGCGAAGGCGCGCGGCAAGCAGATCTCGGAGGTGCTGCCCTACAAGGCCCCGGAGGTCGCCGAGGACCACGACGTGTCGGATCCCGGCATCACGCTCGTGGCGGAGGCGCCGGAAACCCCGGAATCTGATTCGACTGACCAAGCATCGGAACCTGACCTCGCTGAGACGAATCAGATTCCAGCCGTTTCGGAGGAGGTGACCGCGACCGATGCCGAAGGTGAAGCTGACGCAAGTTCGTAGCGCGATCGGCCAGTCCGAGCGGCACCGCGGCACGCTCCGCGCGCTCGGCCTCGGCCGGATCGGCAAGACGAACGAGCTCGAGGAGACGCCGGTGCTCGCAGGGATGCTGCGCAAGGTCCGGCACCTCGTGAGCGTCGAGGAGACGCGCTGATGGCCGGCGACCTGAACCTGTCGAACCTCAAGCCTGCGCAGGCGCGCAAGGACCGCAAGCGCGTCGGGCGCGGCCCGGGCTCCGGCACCGGCCGCTACTCCGGCCGCGGGATCAAGGGCCAGAAGTCCCGCGCGGGATCGCACGCCATGCGCGCCGGCTTCGAGGGCGGCCAGATGCCGCTCTACATGCGCACGGCCAAGCTGCGCGGCAACACGTCCGCGGACGCGATGCCGATCGGCCCGTTCCGCACGTACACCCAGCCGGTGAACCTGCGCGACCTCGAGGCCCGCTTCGAGGCCGGCGAGGAGGTCACGCCCGAGGCGCTGAAGGCGAAAGGCCTGATCCGCTCGCTGCGCAAGGACGTGAAGCTGCTCGGCAACGGCGAGCTGACGAAGAAGCTGACGATCACCGTGCACGGCGCCTCGGCGACCGCGCGCGAGAAGGTCGAGTCGGCGGGCGGCACGCTGACGCTGCTCCGCGAGCCGAAGCCCCGCAAGCCGAAGAACGCCAAGCGGCGTCCCGAGAACCGCGCGAAGAAGCCCGCTGCCGAGACCACCGAAGCAACCGAGCAGACGGAAGGCGGCGAGTAGCCGATGTTTTCCTGGCTCGCCAACGCATGGCGGGTCCCGGAGCTGCGCCGCCGGCTCCTGTTCACGGCCGTCATCCTCGCGTGCTACCGCCTCGGGTCGTGGCTGCCCGCCCCGGGCGTCGACTCGGCGCAGATCGAGAACTTCTTCAACGGCCGCGGCGGCTCGCTGCTCGGCCTGCTGAACCTGTTCTCCGGCTCGGCGCTCTCGCGGTTCTCGATCTTCGCGCTCGGGATCATGCCGTACGTCACGGCGTCGATCATCCTGCAGCTGATGGCGGTGGTCATCCCGTCGCTCGAGCAGCTGCAAAAAGAAGGCGAATCGGGCTACGCGAAGATCAACCAGTACACCCGCTACCTGACCGTCGCGCTCGCGGCGGCGCAGGCCGCCGGCTACGCGTACCTCTTCCACCAGCAGGGCGCGCTCCCGGCGAACCCGGGCCGCCTCGTGCTGATCGTCGTCACCCTCACCGCCGGCACGACGCTGCTCATGTACATGGGCGAGTTGATCACGAAGCGCGGCATCGGCAACGGCATCTCGCTCCTGATCTTCGCGTCGATCCTCACCTCGGCGCCGCAGGGCATCAACGCGTGGTTGAACGGAGGCCCGCTCGAGAAGCTCTTCTTCCCGCTCGTCGCGCTCGGCGTCGTCGTCTCCGTCGTGTTCGTCCAGGAGGGCCAGCGCCGCATCCCGATCCAGTACGCGAAGCGGATGGTCGGCCGCCGCCAGACGGCCGGCGGCTCCACCTACATGCCGCTGCGCGTGAACATGGCGGGCGTGATCCCGGTCATCTTCGCGGCCGCGCTGCTCGCGCTCCCGCAGACGATCGCGTCCTTCGCGCCGAACACGCAGACGTTCATCAACTCGCATTTCTCGTCGACCTCGTGGGCGTACCTGATCACCGAGGCCGTCCTGATCATCGTCTTCACCTACTTCTACACGGCGGTCCAGTTCAACCCGGTCGACCAGGCCGACAACCTGCGCAAGAACGGCGGCTACATCCCCGGCATCCGTCCGGGGCCGCCGACGGCGCAGTACCTCGACCGCGTCCTGACGCGACTGACGCTGCCCGGCTCGCTGTTCCTCGCGACCGTGGCCGTGCTGCCGTCCATCTTCATCAAGGAGTTCGGCTTCTCGCAGGCGACCGGCCGCGCGCTCGGCGGCACCTCGGTGCTGATCGTCGTCGGCGTCGCGCTCGACACGATGCGTCAGATGGAGTCGCAGATGATGATGCGCTCCTACGAAGGGTTCCTCCGCTGAACCTCCTGGTTCTCGGTCCGCAGGGAGCCGGGAAGGGGACGCAGGCGAAGCGCATCTCCTCCGAATACGGCATCCCGCACGTCTCGACCGGCGACATGTTCCGGGCCGAGCAGGCGGCCGGCACCGAGTTCGGCAAGCGCGTCGGCGAGATCATGGCCACCGGGCAGCTCGTCCCGGACGAGTTGACGATCGCGATGATCCAGAACCGGCTCGCGCAGGACGACGCCGCCGACGGGTTCGTGCTCGACGGCTTCCCGCGCAACACTGCGCAGGCCGAGGCGCTCGACGCGATGCTCGGCGGGATCGGCCGCGGGCTCGACGCGATCCTCTTCTTCGACCTGCCCGACGAGGTCGGCTTCGAGCGCGCCCTGAAGCGCGCCAAGCTCGAGAACCGCACCGACGACACGCCCGAGGTGATCCAGAAGCGGCTCGACATCTACCACCGCGAGACGGAGCCGATCGTCGAGCACTACCGGGCGACCGGCAAGCTCGTGCCGCTACACGCCGGCCGGTCGATCGAGGAGGTCTGGAAAGAGATCGAGAGCTCGCTCGGCCTGCTCGGGGTGGGTGCCGCGTGATCATCCGCAAGTCACAGCAGGAGATCGAGATCATGGCGCGCGCCGGCGCGGTCGTCGCCGACACGCTGGCGCTGCTCGAGGAGAACATCGGCCCCGGCGTCACGACCGGCGAGCTGGACACGATCGCGGAGGAGTTCATCCGCTCCCGCGGCGGCGAGCCCACCTTCAAGGGCTACAAGGGCTACCCGGCCGCGACCTGCCTGTCGCCGAACTCGATGGTCGTCCACGGCATCCCCGGCAAGTCACGGCTCCAGGACGGCGACATCCTCTCGGTCGACGTCGGAGTCACCCTGGACGGGTTCGTGGCCGACTCCGCGTGGACGTTCGCTGTCGGCTCGATCTCGCCTGACGCCCAGCGGCTGCTCGACGTCTGCCGCGCCGCCCTCGAGGCGGGGATCGAGCAGGCGCGGGTGGGGAAGACGATCGGAGACATCTCCCAGGCCGTCCAGTCGGTCACCGAGGGCGGCGGCTTCAGCGTGATCCGCAGCCTGGTCGGCCACGGCGTGGGCCGCTCCATGCACGAGGACCCGCAGGTGCCGAACTTCGTCTCCGGCAACAGCGGCCCGGAGCTCAAGGAGGGCATGACGATCGCGATCGAGCCCATGATCACGGCCGGTTCCGCGGACGTCTACATCCACGACGACGACTGGTCGATCTCGACCGCCGACGCCTCGCTGGCGGCCCATTTCGAGCACACCGTGGCGGTCACCGCCGACGGGCCTCGCATCCTGACGGCAAAAACAGGTGTTTTGGTACCATGAGCGGCCGCGTGACGAGGCATCTGCCCGTGCGCCGTCTTTTGCTGTCTGGAGAGCCCTCATGAAAGTCAGACCGTCCGTGAAGCCCATGTGTGAGCGGTGCCGCGTGATCAAGCGGCACGGGCGCACCATGGTCATCTGCAGCAACCCGCGCCACAAGCAGCGCCAAGGTTGAGAGAAAGCACAGGGTAAGGAGAAGAATTGGCTCGCATCGCAGGCGTCAACCTGCCGAACCAGAAGCGGCTCGAGATCGGGCTCACCTACATCTTCGGCCTCGGGCAGCCGAGGGCGCAGGAGATCTGCGCCGCACTCGGCCTGTCGCCGGACACCAAGGTGCGCGACCTGACCGAGGACGAGGTCGCGAAGCTCCGCGACTACATCGACGAGCACTACCAGGTCGAGGGTGACCTGCGCCGTGAGCGCACGCAGGCGATCAAGCGCCTGCAGGAGATCGGCTCGTACCGTGGCCTGCGGCACCGGCGCAACCTGCCGGCGCGCGGGCAGCGCACGAAGACGAACGCGCGCACGCGCAAGGGCCCGAAGAAGACCGTCGGCCGCGGGAAGAAGGCGAAGTAATGGCGCCTCCTCGCAGAGCAGCGGCGACCCGCGGCCGCACCCGCCGCCGCGTCCGCAAGAACATCGCGATCGGCCAGGCGCACATCAAGACGTCGTTCAACAACACGATCGTCGCGCTGACCGACAAGGACGGCAACGTCATCGTGTGGGAGTCCGCCGGCTCGGCCGGGTTCAAGGGCTCGCGCAAGTCGACCCCGTTCGCCGCGCAGGTGACCGCCGACGCGGCCGCCCGCAAGGGAATGGAGCACGGCTTGCAGAAGGTCGAAGTGTTCGTCAAGGGCCCGGGCTCGGGCCGCGAGACGGCGATCCGCTCGCTGCAGGCAGCGGGCTTGGAGATTCTCGGTGTCAAGGACGTCTCGCCGCAGGCACACAACGGCGTCCGCCAGAAGAAGCGGAGGCGTGTGTAGTGGCTCGTGATCGTTCCCCGAAGTGCAAGCAGTGCCGCCGGGAGGGCATGAAGCTCTTCCTCAAGGGCGAGCGCTGTCTGACCGAGAAGTGCGCGATCGAGCGCCGCTCCTATCCGCCGGGCGAGCACGGCCGCGGCCGCATCAAGCAGAGCGAGTACCTGCTGCAGCTTCGCGAGAAGCAGAAGGCGCGCCGGTACTACGGGCTGCTCGAGACGCAGTTCCGCACCTACTACGAGAAGGCGAACAAGCAGGGCGGCATCACCGGTGACAACCTGCTGCGCATGCTCGAGACGCGTCTCGACAACGTCGTCTACCGCCTCGGCTTCGCCGCGTCCCGTGCGCAGGCGCGCCAGCTCGTGCGGCACGGTCACTTCTCCGTGAACGGCCGCCGCGTCAACATCCCCAGCTACCAGGTCAAGCCCGACGACGTCGTCGCGCTGAAGACCGGGTCCGGCGCCGAGCAGATCGTCCGCGACGCGACCGACCTCACCGCCGCCGTCGCCCCGTGGCTGCAGGCGGATCACGACGGTCTCACCGGGACCGTCCTGAAGTGGCCGGAGCGTGACGAGATCGACACGCCGGTCTCCGAACAGCTCATCGTCGAGCTGTACTCCAAGTAATCCGTTCGAAGTAAGTCTCGTTCCGTAGAAAGGACAACAGTGGCTGTACGCGCGACTGATTTCCAAATCCCGAAGATCACGCACGAGGAAGTGAACGAGAACCGTGGCGTTTTCGTGATCGAGCCCCTCGATCGCGGCTTCGGGTACACGTTCGGCAACTCGTTGCGCCGCGTGCTGCTCTCCTCCCTCGAGGGCGCCGCGGTCACCTCCGTGAAGATCGAAGGTGTCGCGCACGAGTTCACGACACTTCCGGGCGTCCGCGAGGACGTGACGGACATCATCCTCAACCTGAAGCAGCTCGTCTGCATCCTCCACGGCGAGTCGCCGGAGGTGGAGGTGCGCCTGACGAAGCGCGGCGAGGGTGTCGTCACCGCCGCCGACATCGAGGCGCCCGCCGACCTCGAGATCCTCAACCCGGACCTCGAGATCGCGAACCTCTCGTCGAAGGGCCGCCTCGAGATCACGCTCACGATCGGCCGCGGTCGCGGCTACGTGCCGGCCGAGGGCAACCGTGGGCAGGCGCACACGATCGGGGTCATCCCGGTCGACTCGATGTTCTCGCCGATCAACCGCGTCGCCTACGACGTGGAGGCGGCGCGCGTCGGGCAGCGCACCGACTACGACAAGCTGATCCTCGACGTCACGACCAACGGCTCGCTCGATCCGAAGGACGCGATCGCCGAGGGTGCCGAGATCCTGATCCGCCAGCTGGCGATCTTCACCGACCTCGAGAAGATCGAGGGCTTCGGCGAGTCGGCCTCATCGGCCGCCGACGGCGCCGGCGAGGCTGCCGGCGTGTCGCTCGCGGGCGGGATGGAGAACTTCCCGATCGAGGAGCTCGAGCTCGGCGTCCGCTCGTACAACTGCCTCAAGCGCGTCGGCATCGAGACGATCGGCGACCTCGTCACCAAGTCGGAGAACGAGCTCGCCGCGATCCCGAACTTCGGCAAGAAGTCGATCGAAGAGGTCAAGGAGACGCTGGCCCAGCACGGGCTCGGGCTCCGCGGCTCGAACGGGGCGGAGGTCTAGGCAGACGTGCGTCACGCGCGCGCAGGCAGGAAGCTCGGCCGCGACTCGGCGCACCGCAAGGCGCTCTACTCGAACCTTGCCGGTGCGCTGATCGAGCACGGCCGGATCAAGACGACCGTCACGAAGGCGAAGGCGGTGAAGCCGTACGCCGAGCAGATGATCACGCTCGGCCGCCGCGGCGACCTGCACGCGCGCCGGCAGGCGACGGCGTTCCTGCGCTCGCGCGACGTGGTGCACAAGCTGTTCGCCGACGTCGCGCCGCTCTTCAAGGACCGCCCGGGCGGCTACACACGGATCGTCAAGATCGGCCCGCGCCCCGGGGACGCCGCCGAGATGGCCTACCTCGAGCTCGTCGACGAGGAGTACGTCGCCCGCGAGCGCGAGGCGCGCACGCCGGAGCCCGTCGCAGCCGAAGTCCCTGCCGAGGCCGCCGAGGAGGCGCCCGAGACAGAGGCCGAGGCCGTCGAGGATCCGGAGGCCGCCGACGAGGTGGTTGCCGAGGACGACGGGACGGAGGCACCGGAGGCAGACGCCGAGCCGGCCGCCGAAGAGGTGCCTGACACCGAGGTGTCGGACACCGGGTCTGCGGAGCCGTCGGCCGAGGCCGACGACGCCGAGCCGAAGTCCTAGCCCGCGGAGCCGATCAACGCGCCGACGAGCGCGATCACGGCGCCGCCGATCGAGATGGCGACGAGCGACTTCAGGAAGCCCGTCTCGAAGAACTTCCAGCGGATCACCGCGAGGGCGATCAGCTCGAACGCGACCACCGTGACGGCGGCCACGACGGCGACGTGGTAGTTCGCGATCAGGAACGGCAGCGTGTGCAGGATCCCGCCGAGGAACGTGCCGACGCCGGTGATCGTGCCGCGGATCGCGGGACTGCCGCGGCCCGTCAGCTCACCGGTGTCCGACAGGCCCTCCGAGAACGCCATCGAGATCGCCGCGCCGATCGACGTCGCGAGACCGGCAATGAACGCCGTGTGCGGCCTGTGCGTGTAGAAGACGATCCCGAAGATGGGAGCGAGCGTCGAGAGGGAACCGTCGATCAGCCCGATCATCGCCGGCTGCACGCGCTGCAGCAGGAAGTGCTGCTGATAGGTCACGACTAGAGTGTATCAACCTGATACCAAGTCACTAGAGCATAAGGCAAACCTTACAACAACAGTCAGGGACACCTGACGTGCGGCTGAAGCTGACGGTCGAGTACGACGGCACCGCCTTCCACGGCTGGGCACGGCAGCCGGCGAGGCGCACGGTCGAGGGCGAGCTCCGGCGTGCGCTCGGCGAGCTGTACGAGCTCGACCACTTTGCGGTCGCGGGCCGGACGGACACGGGCGTGCACGCCCTCGCGAACGCCGTCTCCGTCGAGACGGCCGGCGGACCGCCGCCTGCACGCGCCGCGGCCGCCCTCAACGCGCTGCTCCCGCCCGACATCGCGATCGTCGAGGCCGAGCAGGCGCCCGACGCCTTCCACGCCCGCCACGACGCCCGGTCGCGCTCCTACCGCTACCGCGTCTGGCGCCGCCGCGAGCGTTCCGCGCTCGAGGCGCGCCGCTCGCTCTGGCACCCGCGGCCGCTCGACCTCGAGGCACTGGACGAGAACGCCGCCGCCCTGCTCGGAGAGCACGACTTCCGCGCGTTCACGCCGACCGGCACCGAGCACGAGGTCTTCGTGCGGACGGTCCTCGCCGCCCGCTGGATCGAGCTCGACGAAAGCGTCGTCGCCTTCGAGATCACGGCCAACTCGTTCCTGCGCCACATGGTGCGGACGCTCGTCGGGACGATGCTCGAGCGGCGCGAGCTGGTGCCGCTCCTCGACGGCCGCCCCCGCAGCGAGGCGGGGATGACGGCGCCGCCGCACGGCCTGTACCTGACCGGCGTCTCGTACGGTTGATCGGAGGCCCCGGCGGGAAGACAATGAGCGCGTGCACACGTGCCGGCATTGCGGGAACGGCGTCGAGGACAGCTACCGCTTCTGCCCGTGGTGCGCCGTGCCGCAGCGCAGCAAGCTGGTCGAGTTCTTCGCACCGCACCCGGGCGTGCCGAGCGACGCGGGACGCGCGCTGCGTGTCTCGCGCTACTTCGGCAGCGACGAGCGCCCGCCGCAACTGCGCTTCAGCATCTGGTCAGGCGATTCCGCCGACGCGGCGGTCTCGCTCACCGAGGAAGAAGCAGCCCGCCTGGCGTGTTTCGTGGCGCCGCCTCCGCCGGCTCGGCGGCCGCTCTTCGAGCAGCTGCGCGACACGCTTCGGCTTTAAGCAACTGGCTGGCTACGATCGGCGGGTGCGGTATCCCGTCGTTCTCTTCGACCTCGACGGCACGGTCATCGACTCCGGCGCGATCATCCTCGCGTCGATGCGCCATGCCGCGGAGACCGTCGTCGGCGGCGACTGGAGCGACCAGCAGCTGATGCAGGCGGTCGGCGGCCCGGGGCTCGAGGCGCAGATGGTCGCTCTCGATCCGACGCGTGTCGACGAGCTCGTCCGCGTCTACCGCGCGCACAACGAGCCGCTGCACGACACGCTCGAGTGCTGCGTCGGCATGGAGGACGTGCTGCACGAGCTGCGCGACCGCGGTCACCGGCTCGGGATCGTGACCGCCAAGCGCCGCATCACCGTCGACCTCGCGTTCGCGCGGCTGCCGATCGAGCAGCTGTTCGAGACGGTCGTCGGCGGCGACGAGACCGAGCAGCACAAGCCGCACCCCGCGCCGCTGCAGCTCGCGCTGCAGCGCCTCGGCGCACTTCCCCAGGATGCGGCCTACGTCGGCGACTCACCGTTCGACATGCAGTCGGCCAAGGCGGCGGGCCTGTACGCGATCGGCGTCAGCTGGGGCCGGATCCACGGCGCAGAGCGTCTGACCGACGCCGACGTCGTCGTCCACAGCGCGGAGGAGCTGCTCGACCTTGTCTGACGCGCGCGCGCGGGAGTTGCGCGAGCAACTCAACCGCTGGCTCTACGAGTACCACGTGCTCGACGACCCCTCCGTCGACGACGCCACGTACGACCGCCACTACGACGAGCTTCTCGATCTCGAGCGCGAGCGGCCCGAGCTCATCACGCCCGATTCGCCGACGCAGCGTGTCGGCGCGCCGGTCTCGGACAAGTTCCAGAAGGTGCGCCACCTGACCGCGATGGGCTCGCTCGAGAAGGTGACCACCGACGAGGCGGTCGAGAAGTGGGCCGACGACGTGCGCAAGCGGCTCGACAGCGACGAGCCGGTCGCGTACGTGCTCGAGCCGAAGATCGACGGCCTCGCGATCAACCTCACGTACGAGAACGGCCTCTTCGCGCGCGGGGCGACGCGCGGCGACGGCGAGGTCGGCGAGGACGTGACCGTCAACCTGCGCACGATCCCGTCGATCCCGCTGCGCATGCTCGGCGACGAGAGCGCGGACGTGATCGAGGTTCGCGGCGAGGTCTACATGCCGTTGAGCGGCTTTCGTCAACTGAACGAGCGCCTGATCGCCGAGGAGAAGAAGCCGACCCCGAACCCGCGCAACGCCGCGGCCGGCTCGCTGCGCCAGAAGAACCCCGCCATCACGGCTTCGCGGCCGCTCTCGGTGTGGGCGTACGGGATCGGCGCGCACGACGGGGTGGAGCTGGGGACGCACTGGGAGACGCTGCAGTGGCTGAAGCAGCACGGGTTCCCGATCAACCCGTTCGCCGAGCGGCTCGAGTCGGTCGAGGACGTCGCGCGCGCGTGCCGCGAGTGGGAGCGCAAGCGCGCGCAGCTCGACTACGAGATCGACGGCATCGTGATCAAGGTCGACGACTACGACCAGCAGCGCCGTCTCGGCGCGCTGCACTCGAGGCCGCGCTGGGCGCGCGCGTTCAAATGGGCGCCGATGACGGCCACGACGCGGCTGAACAAGATCATGATCCGTGTCGGACGCACCGGCGCGCTCAATCCGTGGGCGCTGCTCGAGCCGGTCGAGGTCGGCGGCGTGACGATCTCGCGGGCGACGCTGCACAACGAGGACGACATCAACCGCAAGGACATCCGCGAGGGCGACGACGTGATCGTGCAGCGCGCGGGCGACGTGATCCCTCAGATCGTCGGCCCCGCCGGCGCGCACCGCAAGGGGACGAAGGCGTTCAAGATGCCGGCGAACTGCCCGCTCTGCGGCGCAGAGATCGTCAAGCCAGAGGGCGAGGCGATGCACCGCTGCCCGAACCGCGCGTGCCCGTCGCGCGGGCTCGAGACGCTCATCAACTGGGTGCAGGGCCCGTCGGACATCGACGGCGTCGGCGAGCAGACGATCCGTACGCTCTGGGACAAGGGCCTCGTCCGCTCGCTCCCCGACCTGTACCGCCTCAGGAAGGAGCAGCTGCTCGAGCTCGAGGGCTTCGCCGAGATCTCGGCATCGAACGCGATCGAGCAGATCGAGGCGTCGCGCACGCGCGTGCCGTTCTCGCGCGTTCTGCTCGGGCTGAACATCCCCGGCATCGGCTGGGTGCTCGCGCAGAACCTCGCCCGCCACGTCGGGAACGTCGACACGTTGCTCGCCGCGACGCAGGAGGACCTGGCGGAGGTGGAGGGCTTCGGCGCCGACCGCGCGGAAGGAGTCGCAGAGTGGTTCGCCGACGAGGCGAACCGCGCGCTCGTCGAGGAGCTGCGCGGCCTCGGCCTCCGGTTCGAGGTCGACGAGGCGGACAAGCCGGTCGAAGGTCCGCTGACCGGCAATCAGTACGTGATCACCGGCACGCTCGAGGCGATGTCGCGCGAGGAGGCGCGCGCGGGGCTCGAGGCGCTCGGCGCAAAGGTCTCCGACAATGTCTCGAAGAAGACGACCGGCGTGTTCGTCGGCGAGAGCCCGGGCTCCAAGGTCGCGAAGGCGCAGAAAGCGGGCGTGCCGCTGCTCGCCGAGGACGACCTCAAGGCGCTGCTCGCAGGCTAGGCAGCTGCGAGCGCCGTCGCGAACCGGTCCTGCGCCTTGCGCGCCGACCAGGGCGAGACGGGGAAGCCGTTCTGCAGCACCGCGAAGCCGTAGCGGTCGCGCACGTAGCCGCTGAGCGCGGACGCGCGATTCGTGGTGCCCGTCTTCGCGCGCACGGCACCGCGCGCGGGCGGCGAGCGCAGCCTGTCCTCGAGCGTGCCGTTGACGCCCGCGATCGAGAGCGAGGCCCAGAACGGAGTGCGCAGGTCGACGTCGTTCCACACGGCGAGCAGGAGCGCCGCGAGCGCATGCGCGGTGAGGCGATCGGAAAGCGACAGCCCAGAGCCGTCGACGATGCGCACGCCGAGCAGCGGCACGCCGGCCTGGTCGAGGTCACGGCGCACGATCGCGGCGCCGGCCGGCGTCGAGCCGCCGTCGCCGACCTCCGCGCCGATCGTCTTCAGCACCATCTCGGCTGCGAAGTTGTCGCTCTCGCGGTCCATCTGCGTGAGCACGAGCGGTAGCGGCTCGGACTCGACCTGCGCGAGTGCGAGCGCGGTCTCGGGCGCGCGGCCGAGCCTGACGGCGCCGGCGGTCACGCCGTGCGTGCGCAGCAGCTGCTTGAAGGCGCCCGCCGCGGCGAGCGCCGGTTGCACTGCGACGTGGCGGTCGTAGCGCGCACGGTCGACGACGAGCGCCGACAGCGGCGGGCACTCGTTGATGAAGTACGACGACTTCCAGCCCGGGCGCGGTGCGCACACGGTCGAACCACGACTCGTCGGCGAGCACACGCCCGGTGATGCGCGCGATCCCGAGCTGCGAGACCTGCGTCGCGAGGTCGTCGAGCTGCAGCGAGGTGAGCGTCGGGTCGCCGAAGCCCTTGAGGAACACGTCGCCGTGCCAGACCGCCCCGGCCTGCCGCCCCACTGCGAACACCTCCGTGCGGAATCGGTACGCCGTGCCGAGCTCGCGCAGCGCGGTGAAAGAGACGGTCAGCTTCTCGTTCGACGCGGGCGCGAGCGACAGGTCGGCGTGACGTGCGAACAGCATGCGGCCGGTCGTGAGGTCGACCGCCACCGCTCCCGACTTGGACGACGCGTTGCCCGGCACCGCGAGCGCATTCGCAAGCCGGGTCGTGAGCGGCAGCAGCGACGCGCCGCCGGCCGTCGGCGCCAGCAGCAGCGCGGCGCAGATGACGAGGAGGCCACGACGCACGCGCCCATTGTGACCCAGAGAGCGGCTGGGTTGGGCCTCGCCCCGGGCGAAGATGGGCCGCGCGGCCCTTGCTGGTCGACGGCCGCGCACGAAGAATCGAAGGGGCCGGCGGATGAACCAGCTTCACGAACAGATCAGCGCGCTGATCAGCACACCCACGAGCGACCTCGACGAGATCGAGCGCACGCTGACCGACGGTTACGCCCAGGTCCTCGAGCTCGAGGCCGAGAAGTGGCGCCTCGAGAAGCGCATCGCCGAGGTGGCCCAGGGGCTGCAGCGCGGCGACACCGAGCAGAAGGTGCGGGAGCTCTCCACGCTTGCGAAGCGCGTCGACGGGAACATCGGCGACCTCGCCGAGCTGCGCTCGATGCTGGCCGACCTCCGGCGCCACGCCGAGGCCGTGCGGCTCGAAGCGGCCGTTCGCTAGACGATCCCGGAACGAACCGCGTAGACCGCGGCCTGGATCCGGTTGTCGATCTGCAGCTTCATCAGGATGTTCGAGATGTGGTTCTTGACCGTCTTCGGGCTGATGTGCAGTTCCCCGGCGATCATCGCGTTGTCCTTGCCGTTCGCGATCAGCTTCAGCACCTGGATCTCGCGATCGGAGAGCTCGGACTGGATCAGCTCGGCCTCGCGATGCGACGCGCTGGAGGCGCGGACGCGCTGCAGCACCTTGGCCGCGATGGTGGGGGAGACCAGCGATTCGCCGACCGCCGCCGAGCTGATGCCCTGCATCAGCTCCCCGATCGACGCGTCCTTGAGCAGGTATCCGCACGCACCGGCGAGGATCGCGTCCATCACGTCGCTGTCCTGGTCGGAGATGGTGAGCACGAGGACGCGGGTGAGCGGCGCGATCATCGAGATCTGGCGCGTCGCCTCGACGCCGCTGATCCCGGGCATGTTCAGGTCCATCACGACCACGTCGGGCGCGAGCTCGCGGACGGCGCGCAGCGCGTCCGTCCCGTTGTCGCACTCGCCCGCCACGTGCACGCCCTGCTCCTCGAGCAGGTTGCGCAACCCGGTCCGGAACAGGTCGTGGTCGTCGACGAGCAGAACCCGTGGACTGGACGTCTCGGTGGTGTCGGATGCGTTGCTCAACGCGGCCTACCTGGCGTTCGACCGGGGGCGCTCAGTGTACCCGCGGTCTGTCAGTGCAGAACCACGGTCACGACGCGCCGGCCCCAAGCGTTCGCCTGCGCGACCGTCGGGAACCAAAGATCGATCGTCGTGCCGACGACGGCGCCGCCCGTGTCGGCCGCGACCGCCTCGCCGTAGCCGGGGATCGTCAAGTGCGTGCCGAGCGGGATCACGGACGGGTCGACCGCGACCACGCCCCAGCCGACGCCCAGCCCGGTGGCGGTACGGCCGCCGAGGGTGTAACCCGTCGCCGAGACGGTGATCGCCCGGCCGGCGCCCCCCGCGTACTGGCTGACCGTCACATCCGCGGGCTCGGCTGCGCCGATCGTCTCCGCCGCCGACACGTGGGCAAGCTGTTGCGTGCGCAAGCGTGCGGCGTTCGCCTGGGCGACGACGGCCGCGATCTGCTGCTGCGTCAGACGCCGCTGCGCCGCGAGCGTTCCGAGGTACGTCTCGCGCTCGGCCCGCGCCGAGATGAGCGCGCTCTCCGTCGCGCGCGCGTCGCGCACCGCCGCGGCGAGCTCGGTCTCGCGTGCCGCGAGCCGGCGCGACGCCGAGCCGAGAGTGACCCGCGCGGTCTGCAGCTGGTGCAGGTCGTCCTCGCCCTGGCTCGTGACGCGGCTCAGGTTGTCGAGGCTGGTCAGCGCCTCGTCGATCGTCTTCGCGCCGAACACGATCTCCAGCGGCTCGACGTCGCCTTCCTCGTACAACGTGCGCAGACGGGCCGCGAGTCTGCGCTGCGCGATGTGCGTGCCGCGCTTCGCGACCGATAGCTGATGTCCGAGACTGATGCGTGCCGCGCGCAAGCGTTCGGTGCGCACCTGCAACGCGGCGAGATGCGACTGTGCGCTCGCGAGATGCTGGTCGAGCGAATAGAGCTGCAGCGTCGCTGCACGCGACTGCGCCGCGAGCGCTGCATCGTGTGCGCGCAACGCGGACGTCGTGTGCGACGGGATTGCACCGCTCATTGCTGGTACGGCAAGCACACCGAGCGCGAGCGCGGCCACCAGCAAGAGCCGCTTGCGCGGCGTGTGTGCCTGCCCAGACACGGTCGGCGGACCGTACCACACCACTTCCAACGTGCGAGTTGTTGCTTGTGCAGGAAAAGGCATTTTTTGTTTGTGACACTTGTTCGTTGACGCTCATCCGAAAAGGGTGCTAACCTCGCGCGCTAACGTGACGTACCGGCCCCTCCCGGTGCGCCCGTCCCGCCCCCGGCCCGGGGGTTGTTATTCGTAGGCTGGGACAGGCGCCGTACGTTCTCATGGGGATCTGCATCGCTCTCGCGGCGGCAGTCCCGGCGTTTGCCGACCCCTCGATCTCCTCGAAGCGCGCGCAGGCAGAGAGCGTCATGGGACAGCTGCGCGAGCTCTCCGATTCACTCGAGCGCGCTCGCTCGCAGTACTACGCGTCGACGCAGCAGCTCGCGAAGATCCAACGCGACGTGCGCGAGAACAAACGCGAGCTGCGCATCGCGAAGCACAACCTGAAGCAGAGCCAGCACGTGATCGCGCAGCGACTCGTCGCGTTGTACACCGAGGATCAGGCGTCGACTCTCGAAGTGGTGCTCGGCGCGCGCACCCTCGACGACATGATCAGTCGCATGGACAGTGCCAAGAGCGTGACCTCGCTCGACGCCCGAGTGCTCTCCGAAGTGAAGACGTTCCGCGGTGCGGTGCAACGCAATGCCGCGTTGCTTGCGAAGGAGCGCGCGGCGCAGCAGCGCGTCGTCCAGCAGCGCGCGGCGGCGAAGGCGTCGATCGAGACGCAGATCGGGCAGGCGAACAGCCTGCTCGCTTCGTTGAAGGGCGAGATCGCACGCATGGTTGCCGCCGACGCAGCGCGCCAGCGCCAGCTCGCGGCGGCGGCGCAGCAGCGCCTGCAGGTCGAGCACCGGGTCGCCCAGCAGCAGGTGGCGGACACGGTTGTCGGCGTCACCGCGGTCGCGCCGGAGGCCGAGACGGTCGTCGCGCCTCCGCCGACGCACGGCGGGGTGGTCGGTGTCGCGATGTCGCAGCTGGGCACGCCGTACCAGTGGGCAGGCAGCGCGCCCGGCGGTTTCGACTGCTCGGGGCTCGTGATGTGGGCGTACGCACAGGTCGGGGTCTCGCTGCCGCACTCTTCCTACGGGCAGTACGGCTACGGCGTCCCCGTCTCGCGCGACCAGCTGCAGCCGGGCGACCTCGTCTTCTTCGACGGGCTCGGCCACGTCGGCATCTACATCGGCGGCGGGCAGTTCGTGCACGCCCCGCACACCGGCGACGTGGTCAAGATCTCGGGCCTCGGCGAAGGCTGGTACTCGTCGACGTACGTCGGCGCGCGCCGGATTCTCTGAATCTGATTCGCGAAGCGAATCAGATTCCAGCCTTTACGTGTACAGCTCGTCGACCTCGTTCGCGAAGTGGTCGAGCACGACCTTGCGCTTCAGCTTCAACGTCGGCGTCATCTCGTCGTGCTCGAGCGTGAACTCGCGCGATAGCACGACGAAGCGCTTGATCTGCTCGTAGCGCGACCGCTCCGCGTTCACCGCGTCGACGGCGGCCTGCACCTCGGCCGGCACGTTGCTTCCGTTCGCGACCTCCGGGTCGACCGTGATCAGCGCGGCGATGTACGGCTTTCGGTCACCGACGACGAGCGCCTGCGAGACGATTCGGTGCGCCTTCAGCTCGTTCTCGAGGTTCTGCGGTGCGACGTTCTTGCCGCCGGCGGTGACGATGATGTCTTTCTTGCGGTCGGTGATGACGAGGAAGCCGTCCTCGTCGAAGTGGCCCACGTCGCCCGTGTGCACGAATCCCTCGTCGTCGAGCACCTCGCGCGTTGCCGCCTCGTCGCGGTAGTAGCCGGCGAACACGGTGTTCGAGCGCAGCAGGATCTCGCCGTCGTCTGCGATCCGCACCTCGACTCCAGGCAGCGGCTTGCCGACCGTGCCGAACCTGAAGTCGTTGTGCCTGTTCACGGTCGCAGCCGTCGTCACCTCCGATAGCCCGTAGCCCTCGAGGATGAGGATGTCGATCGCGTGGAAGAACTCCGCGATGTCGCGCGACAGAGGCGCGCCGCCCGCGTTCGCGACGCGCAGCCGTCCGCCGAGCCGCTCCTTGACCTTCGAGTAGACGAGCTTGTCGGCGAGCCTGTGCTGCAGCAGCAGCGCGCGTGGCACGGGCTGCTTCGTCTGCCGCAGCCGCGACACGCGGTAGCCGACGTCGAGCGCCCAGTCGATCAGCTTGCGGCGCACGCCGGTCTCCTCGGCGAACTTCGCGACGACGGCGGTGTGCACCTTCTCGTACACGCGGGGCACGCTCGGGAACAGCGTCGGTCGCACCCTCGGCAGCTCGGTCGCAGCGCGCATCGGGTCCGGGAGGAACGCGATCGTGAATCCGATGTACGCGGCAGAGAGGTGCAGCAGCCGGCCGTAGTTGTGCGCGAGTGGGAGGTAGAGCAGCATCACGTCGCCCGGCTGCGTCAGGCGCTCGTCCATCTCGTCGCCCTTCTGCACCATTGCGTAGTAGTTGCGGTGGCGGATCATGCAGGCCTTCGGCGGGCCCGTCGTGCCGGACGTGTAGATGAAGGTGAAGAGGTCGTCCTCGCCGATCGAGTCGGCGCGCTCGTCGAGTGCGCCCGGATGCTCGACCGCGTGGGCGCGGCCGCGCTCGCGCAGCGCGTCGAGCTCGTCGAAGCCGATCACGTGCTCGACGTCCGACACCTTGGCGCGCTGCTCGGCGTCCTCGACGAGGACGCCGACCACCTGTGAGTGCTCGAGCACGTACTGCACGTCGCGCGCGGAGCTGTTCGCGTAGATCGGCGCGCCGACGGCGCCGACGAGCGCCAGCGCGAAGTCGAAATGCGCCCACTCGAGGCTCGTCCGTGCGAGGAGCGCGAACGAGTCACCCTTGCGGACGCCGAGCGCGAGCAGCCCGTTCGCCAGCTCGGCAACGGTGCGCGCCGACTCGGCCCAGGTCACCTCGCGCCACTCACCGTCGACCTCCTGCAGGTATGCAGGATCGGAGTGCCCGGCGGCGACCGCGTCGCGCCAGAGATTCGCAATCGTCCGGGCGCGGTCCACTCGTCTCAATCTAGCCTGCAGGAACCCCGTTAGCGAGGGCGAAACAAGGCCGTCCCAAGGTAGGATTGACCTTCTGATGCGCACTACGTGGAATGGATCCGTGAGCTTCGGGCTCGTGAACATCCCGGTCGGCCTCGCGCCGGCGACGAAGCCCGCTGCGCGTCAGTCCGACGTCTCGTTCCGCCTGCTCCACCGCGAGTGCGGATCGCCGATCAAGCAGAAGCGCTGGTGCCCGGTGCACGAGCGCGACGTCGAGTCGGACGAGCTCGTCAAGGGCTGGGAGGTCACGAAGGGGCAGTTCGTGATGGTCGAGGACGCCGACCTCGAGGCGATCGAGCAGCGCGACACCAGCCGGTCGATCGACATCAGCCGCTTCGTGCGGCTGGAGGAGGTCGACCCGATCTACTTCGACCGCACCTACTTCCTCGTCCCCGCCGGCGCCGAGGCGCAGCGGCGGCCGTACGTGCTGCTGCTCGAGGCGATGAAGGAGTCCGAGGTCGCGGCGCTCGGCCGCTTCGTGCTCGCCGGCAAGGAGAAGCTCTGCCTGATCAGGCCCATGGGAGACGCGCTCGCGCTCGAGACGCTGTTCGTGCACGAGGACGTGAAGGATCACGCCGAGATCGACGAGGCCATCGCGACGTCCGAGGTGCGCGAGCCGGAGCTCGATCTCGCGAAGCAGATCATCTCGTCGCTCGCCGGCCCGTTCGAAGCGGAGGAGCTCCGCAGCGAATACCGCGAGTCGCTCCGTGAGCTGCTCGAGGCGAAGCTGCAGGGCGTCGAGCTCGAGGCGCCGGTCGAGGACGCGCCGACGCCGGTCGTCGACCTGATGGAGGCGCTCAAGGCATCCGTCGCCGCTGCGTCGACGAAGCCGGCTCCGGCAAAGAAGAAGGCGGCGCCGCGTAAACGCGCCGCCGCCTCCAAGTAAGAACGCCTGGGCGGGGTTAGTGCTGGGCGGGAAGCGCCCCGAGCGCCTGAAGCTGCGCCGCAAACAGGGTCTTGTCGATCTTGCCGTGGTAGATCGGGACGTGCTCTTCGAGACAGATCCGGATCACTTCGTCACGGTCGATGCCGACCTCCTTCGAGAGCTCTTCGGGCGTCAAGTGGTTCGCCATCTCGCTCCTTCCACGAAAAAGCCCGCTGCGCTCGATGCGCTAGCGGGCTAGGTCTCCAGCTCCTCGCGGCACAGGACAGGGCACTTCGTCACGCGCCCCGCCTTGTCGCCGTCCAACTCATAGTCACCCCAGGATAATCGATACCGGTGTCGGATGCGACGCTTTTGCTGGGTGGTCTCTCGGAGCGCCGCCTCCGTCGGCGCGGCGCGGAGATCCGCTCATTCGAAGGGGGTGAGGGGCCGCCGCTCCTGCTCCTGCACGGCTTCGGCGGGGCGGCCTGGAACTTCTCGGAGCTCGTGCCGCTGCTCTCGGGGCGGCGGCTGATCGTGCCCGATCTGCCCGGCCACGGGGCCTCGACGCCGCTGCCCGCGGCGAGCATCGCCGCCTTCGCCGACGTCGTCGCGGAGCTGCTCGACGGCCCCGTCGACGTGCTCGGGCACTCGATGGGCGGTGTCGTTGCATTGCGCCTCGCCGAGCGCCACCCGTCGCTCGTCCGGCGCCTCGTGCTCGCGGCGCCCGCCGGGATCTCGAGCTCGACGCGGCTCGCCGAGGTCTTGATCGTCCTCGCCGGCGTCGTCAAGCCGGCCCGGATCGCCGGCCGGCGCGTCGACCGCATCGCACGCTCGCGGCGGCTGCGACGCCTCGTGTTCGGGCCGCTCGAGGTGTCGAACGCCGATCTGCTGTCGGAGCGCGCCGTGCACGGGTTCCTGCGCGGGGCGGCCCTGCACACGGACGCGCTCTCGGCCGGGCTCGCGCTCGCCGCGGACGACCCGCGTGTCGACCTGGAGCGCGTCCGGTGCCCGGTGCTCGTGCTCTTCGGCGGGCGCGACCGGCAGGTGCCGCTCGACGACGGCTTCGAGTACGCCCGCCGGCTGCGGGCACCGCTGCGTGTGATCGCCGACTGCGGACACCTCCTGATCGGCGAGCGCCCGGACGCCTGCGCCCGGGCCGTCCTGGAGTTCACCGAGTCGCGCTAACCTGTTCTCCGTCTCGGGGTGTGGCGCAGCCTGGTAGCGCGCTCCGTTCGGGTCGGAGAGGTCCCCAGTTCGAATCTGGGCACCCCGATGCACACAGAAGGGCGGGCCTCGGCCCGCCCTTCGCGTTTGCTCCGCGCCGGTGCGAAGAGAACACGGGGTCGTCAGGCCTGTAGAGCGCGGGCGTGGACGACCGCAGTGCAGGCGTCCTCGACGTAGTCGATGCCCGCCGCTTCCGCGATCGCGCGCGCCGCCGGCGAGACGATTCCGAGTTGCAGCCACAGCGCCTTCGCGCCGGCCTCGGCTGCCTCGCGGGCGTGTGCCTCGCAGAACTCGGGCCGCCGGAAGACGTCCACGAGGTCGATCGGCTCGTCGATGTCGAGCAACGTCGGCGCGCACGGCACACCGTGCACGGCGTCGCAGTCCGGGCGCACCGGGATGCAGCGGTAGCCCTGTTGCATCAGGTAGCGCATCACGCCGTGGCTCGGCCGGCCCTGCCGCGGCGACGCGCCGACGATCGCGATCGTCTTCGCGTCGCGCAGGATCGCGATCGGGTCGGTCGCGGTCACGCTGCGGTGCGGACGGGTCGCCAGAGGAGCGGCACGAACCACAGCATCGCACCCAGCGCCCCGCCGACCGCGAGGATCGTCGTCGGCGCGATCGCGGAGGCGGCGACGCCGGCGAGCACGAAGCCGACCGGCGTCAGCCCGAGCGAGCCGAAGTAGTCGAAGCTGAGCACGCGCGAGAGCAGGTGCTCCGGCACGAGCTCGCTGATCAGCGTCATCCAAGCGGCGATCCCGATCCCGATCCAGAAGCCGCGCCAGGCCGCCGACGCGACCGCGACCGGATACCACGACGAGAGCGCGAGCACGACGATGCCGAGGTCGTTGATGCCGAACGACGGCGAAGCAGATCGCGACGCGGTGCCGCGTCGGATGCCAGCGCGCCCAGGCGAGCGAGCCCGCGACCATGCCGGCGGCCATCGCGCTGAAGAGCAGCCCGTACGCGCCGACGCCGCGGTCGTAGTGGCTCTGCACGACGCGCGGCAGCAGCACGACGTACGGCGACATCGCGACCATCAGGATCACGGTCGCCGCGCTGATCCCCGTCCAGATCCACGGCACGCCGATCACGTAGCGGAAGCCGATCGCGAGCTCCTTGCGCACGCCCGAGCTGCGGCGGCGGCTCGATCGTGCGCGGGCGCGCGGCACCGAGCGCCGCGGCCGACGCGAGGAACGACGCCGCGTCGATCCCCCACACGACCGTCGGCCCGACGGTGCCGTAGAGCGCCGCGGCGAGCGCCGGCCCGACGATCGCGCTGCCCTGGCGCGCGATGCCGATCCACGAGTTGGCCGACGCCAGCATCGGCGTCTCGACGACGAGCGGGACGATCCCGCCGAACGCCGGCTGGAAGAAGCCGTCGGCCGCCCCGAACAGCGCTGCGAGCACGACGACTGCGCCGAGGTCGAGACGGCCGGTCGCGTCGAGCGCGCAGAAGACGGCCATCAGCGCGGCCCGCGCGACGTCGGAGCCGATCATCAGCAGCTTGCGCGGGTAGCGGTCGGCGAGCACGCCGCCCAGCAGCAGGGTCGCGAGCATCGCGACCGACTCGGCCGCGAGCACGAAGCCGAGCGAGCTTGCCTTGCCCGTGAGGTCGGTCACGCGCCAGCCCAGCGCGACGAGGAACGCCGCGTCGCCGACGAACGAGATCGTCTGCCCGCCCCAGAGCAGGCGGAAGTCGCGGCTCCGGAAGGCGACGAACGTACCGGGCCGCGGGACGGTCACCCGTTGAGGCTATCGTCGCGCCCGTGCTGAAAGCGGTGATCTTCGACGTCGACTTCACGATCGCGCAGCCCGGTCCCGACCTCGGCCCGGAGGGCTACGAGCGGCTCGGCCGGCGCTACGGCCTGACGCTCGACCCGGCGCGCTACGAGGACGCGCGGCGTGCCGCGCTCGAGACGCTCGAGCGCCATCCGGAGCTCGACCACGACGAGGAGATCTGGGTGCTCTTCACGCAGCGGATCATCGAGGGCATGGGCGGAGTGGGCGACACCCACGCGGCCGCCGTCGAGATGGAGGGCGCCTGGAGCCACGCGCACCACTTCGAGCTCTACGACGACGTGCTGCCGACGCTCGAGAGACTGCGCGAGGGCGGCCTGAAGATCGGTTTGCTCTCGAACACCGCCCGCGACCTGGACGAGTTCGTCGCGCACCACCGCCTCACCGTCGACGCGGTGCTCACCTCGCGCGCGCACGGCAAGACGAAACCGCACGAGACGATCTTCCGCCGCATGCTCGAGCTGCTCGGCGTCGGCGCCGACGAGGCGGTGATGGTCGGCGACACGATCGAGGACGACATCGAGGGCGCCCGCGCCGTCGGCATGCGCGCGCTGCTCGTCGATCGCGCCGGCCGCTTCGGCCCCGAGGCCGAGGCGCTCGACGATCTCCGGGAGATCCCGGTCGCCCTCGGGCTTCGCTGAGGCTCTATCGTTCGTGTCGTGGGCTGGGTCCTGTGGGTCGTGTTCGCGGTCGCGCTGGCGGTGGGCGAGATCCTCACCCCGGGGCTGTTCTTTCTCGGCCCGGTCGCGCTCGCCGCGGGGGCGGCGGCGGTCGCCGATCTGCTCGGTGCCGGCACGGTCGGGGCGTTCGTCGTCTTCATCGTCTGCTCGATCGCGTCGCTCGCTTTCCTGCGCCCGGTCGCGCGTCGCCATGTCCGCATGCCCGCGCTCTCGCGGACCGGCACGGATGCGCTGATCGGGCGGAAGGCCATCGTCACGCGCAAGGTCGACGCGATCGGCGGGCGGATTCGCGTCGGGGGCGAGGAGTGGTCCGCGCGCGCGTACCTGGACGACCAGGTGCTCGCGGAAGGCCAGACCGTCGACATCGTTCAGATCGAGGGCGCGACCGCGCTCGTCGTGGAATAGGAGGTCTCCGTGGCTGTTCTGATCGTGCTCGCAGTGATCGTGGTCTTCATCCTCGTGGTGCTTGCGAGGACAGTGCGGGTGATTCCGCAGGCGCGCGCCGGCGTCGTCGAGCGGCTCGGCCGCTACTCGCGCACGCTCACCCCGGGGCTCACCATCGTCATCCCGTTCGTCGACCGGGTGAAGCCGCTGCTCGACCTGCGCGAGCAGGTCGTGTCGTTCGACCCGCAACCCGTGATCACCGAGGACAACCTCGTCGTCAACATCGACTCCGTCATCTACTTCCAGGTCACCGATCCGAAGGCGGCCACCTACGAGATCCAGAACCCGGTCAATGCAATCGACCTGCTGACGGTGACGACGCTCCGGAACGTGATCGGCGGGCTGACGCTCGAGCAGGCGCTGACCTCCCGCGAGACGATCAACGACCAGCTGCGCGGGACCCTCGACGACGCGACCGGCAAGTGGGGCATCCGTGTGCACCGCGTCGAGCTGAAGGCGGTCGACCCGCCCGCGACGATCAGGGAGACGATGGAGAAGCAGATCCGCGCCGAACGGGAGAAGCGGGCGGCGATCCTCCAGGCCGAGGGCGTGAAGCAGGCCGCGATCCTGACGGCCGAGGGGGAGAAGCAGTCGGCGATCCTGAAGGCCGAGGGGCAGAAGCAGGCGGCGATCCTCGCGGCGGAGGGTGAGTCGAAGGCGATCGAGACCGTCTTCAAGGCGATCCACGCGGGGAACCCCGACCCGAAGCTCCTCGCCTACCAGTACCTGCAGGTGCTGCCGCAGATCGCTCAGGGCGACGCGAACAAGGTCTGGGTGATCCCGAGCGAGCTCACGCGCGCGCTCGGCGGGGTGGCCGACCGGATCCTCCCTCCGGGGGAAAACTCTGCTACACCGTGAGGTCTCCGCTGCCGATAGAGCAGTAGTTGCCCTCGCCCAAGCGCCTCCTCAACATTGTCTTCATCGTCGCCGCCGTGGTCGTGGTCGGCCTCGTCGCGCGCCACTTCCAGCGCGCCGGCTGGCCGCTGCACCACGCGAACATCCCGCTCGTTGCTCTTGCCGGCCTCGTGATGCTCGCGGCGTACGTCGCGAAGGCGTGGGGCTGGCAGCGGCTCTTCCGGTCGGGCGAGCGTCCGGCGATGCTCACGCTCGCCGCCGCGGGCGGCGCCGCGTCGGTCGGCGGTCTCGCGCTTCCCGGCCGGTGCGACGAGGTGCTCAGGATCGCGGTCGTCCGCCGCTGCCGGCGCCCGCGCGCGAGCATCGGCGCGGTCGCGCTCTCCATCTTTCTGCTCGGCCTGCTCGACAGCGCGGCCCTGACGCCGCTCGCGTCGCTCGCGGTCGCCGTCGCGCACGTCGGCGGCTGGCTGCAGGTCGGACTGATCGTCGTGGCCGTTGCCGGGGTGCTCGCGGCGGGCGTCGTCTTCGCGCTCCCGCGGCTGGCGCAGCTCGGCTTCGTCGAGCGCTTCCGTCTCGGGCGCTGGGTCGGCGACAACTCGACCACGCCGCGCGAGGCGGCGTGGGCGTGGGCGGCCGTCGCGCTCTCGTGGTCGCTGCGCACGATCGCGATCGGCGTGCTGCTCTCGGCGCTCGGTTTCGGCACGAACTTCGCGCTCGCGCTCGCGTTCGTCTGCGCTGCGTCTGCGTCGGCGGTGCTGCCGATCGCTCCGGCCGGAGCCGCGATGCAGGCCGGCGCCGGCGCCGCGATCCTCGCCGCCTCGGGCATCCGCGCCGAGGAGGCGGTCGCGTTCGGCGTCGCCGCGCAGGCGCTGCTGATGGCGGCGGGCGCGGCGTTCGTGCTCGCGCTCGGCGCATGGCACGCGCAGGGCCGGCTTCAGCAGATCGCGGTCGCCGGGCAGCTGCGCAGGACGCGCACCGTCGGGTAGCCCCGCACCCAGCGGATCCTGATCCGCACGGACGCCGCGTCGTTGTCGTACCGCAGCTCGCGCAGCTGCATCGCCGCGTTGACGCGATGCGTGAGCACGTAGATACCGGTCGGCACGCCGGTGATGTCGACGTTCTGGCCGTGGAAGAACGCGGGATAGCGGTCTGTGTAACCGGGCGTCGTCCCCATCAGGACGTGCGTGGCCGACGGATTGAACTGGTCGCAGTTGCCGAGGTAGTGCGGGCGGCGGCCGGGCCAGCGGCCCGGCGCGGCGCCGTAGTGGTCGGCGAGGCAGAAGCCGCTCTTGCGGTCGCGCACGAGCAACTGTCCGTCGGGAGAGCGAAGCTCGAACGAGTCGAACCGCATCAGGTGCCAGTGATGGTGCGGCGGCGAGTTCGTGTAGCGGAGCTGCGCGACCTTGCCGTACGTCCGCACCTTGCCGTTCGCGAGCCGCACGCGCTGCGTGCCGGTCATCCGCGAGCGGCCCGGAGGCCGGACCCCGACGAGCACCGAAGGGCCGATCCCGATGTTGTCGACGAGCGACGTGAAGCCGAGCAGCCAGTGGCCCGCGCCGCCCGCGACCGTCAGGTCCGCTGGGCGGCCGCTGGTCGAAGTCCGGCAGCAGCTCCTCGACGCGCTTCGGCGGGCGCCACGCCGGCTGCTGGCCCTCGGTGATCGCCTTCTCGTTCACGTAGATGGTGTTGTCGCGGACGTAGGCGAGCCTCAGCCCGTCGGGCGCCCACGAGGGCTGGGTGCCCTCGCCGATCAGCCGGCCGGCGACGAAGACCTGCCCGTCGCGCACGACGGCGAGGCGGCCGTTCGGTGCGTAGGCGGGGTCCTCGCCGTCGGTGACGACGCGCGGGTCGCCGCCGTACCAGCGCACGGAGACGATGTGGTCGTCGCGGTCGAACGCGATGCGCTGTCCGTCCGGCGACCAGGTCGGGTGTGCGCCTGTCGCGAGCTTCCGCTCGTCCAGCCCGTCGACGCGCACCGTGTAGACGGTGCCTTCGCGCACGAACGCGAGCCGGCGGCCGTTCGGCGACCACGCCGGCGTGTCTGCGTCGCGCACGAGCAGCCCCCGATGCGTCCCGTCGGCATCGGCGACCCACAGGTCGCCCTTCGTCACGAACGCGATGCGCTCCGCGCTCGGGCTCCACGCAGGCGCGTAGCCGATCTGCATCACCCGGTGCGGGCCGACGTGGATCCCGGCGAGCGTGAAGGCGAGTGCGGCGAGCGCGGCGTTCACGCGAGCTGGTCGGCGGCCTCGGAGAGCGTCAGCACGGGGCCGACGCAGGTGTCCTTGCCTTCGAGCAGGTCGAGCCATTCCCTCTGCGTGCGCGTGCGGAGGAGCGCCGCGAGCTCCGGCAGGTCGGCGTCGAATGCGCGCTCGATGAAGTCTGGGCGGCCGAGCAGGTCGCAGAGGTTACGCCAGAACTTCGGTTCCAGTGCCGCGACGGTGAGGTGACGGCCGTCGGCGGTCTCGTAGATCCGGTAGCAGGCGGCGCCGCCGGTCAGCAGGCGCGGCACCGGCTCGCCGTGCAGCCGGTGCGCGACGAAGCGGTGCGACCCGTGCGTCATCGAGACGACGATGTGCGCGCCGAGCCCCGTGCGTCCGCGCTCGATCAGCGCCGCCAGAACCTCGATCACCGCGCTCTGGGCGCCGGCACCGAGGTCGGCGACCTGGATCGGCGGCAAGCCGGGCGCCGTGTCGTGCGAGCGCGCCGGCATAGCCGAGGTAGTTGAGGTCGTGACCCGCGTCCTGCGCGTGCGGCCCCGCCGCTCCGAAGCCGGTGATCGAGCAGAGGATCGCCGTCTCCGGGAGCGCGACCCCGAGGCGCTCCCAGACGCCTGGACGGAAGCCCTCGAGCACGACGTCCGCGTGTCGCAGCGCGTCGGGCGTCGGCTCGCTGCGCGCGTCCCACGTCAGGATCTCCTTGCCGTCGTTGAGCGCGCGGTAGGCAGCAGGGTTCGAATGCGCGACGGGGTCCCCCTCCGGCGGCTCGATCTTCACAACGCGTGCGCCCAGGCGCAGGAGCTCGCGGCTCGCGAACGGCCCGGGGAGGTAGCGCGTGAGGTCCGCGACCGTGACGCCCGCGAGTGGTTGCATGCGCGCGGATTATGATGCTGCGCGAGTTGGGGGAGGCGACGGACAGGCGCAGGGAGCTCGTCGAGGCTGCGGTACGCGTGTTCGCGCGCAAGGGGTTCCACGGCTCGCGCGTCGGCGACATCGCCGAGGAGGCGGGCGTCGCGCACGGGCTCCTCTACCACTATTTCCGCTCGAAGGACGAGGTGCTCGAGACGATCTTCCGCGACGCGTGGCAGCGTCTCACGATCGAGACCGACCGGATCGAGGCGTCTGACATCGCGCTCCGGGAGCAGCTGCGCCGGTTCGCGCGCATCTACCTCGGCTCGTGGCTCGTCACGCCGGAGCTGATCGCGGTGCTCGTGCGGGAGATCGCGCGCAGCCCGGCCGTCGGGAGCCAGGTCGGCGAGGTGCGCGGCGTCTTTCTCTCGCTGATGCGCATGATCGAAGCGGCGCGCGAGCGAGGCGAGGTGCGCGCGGACTGCAACGCGCTGCTCGCGGCGTGGACCGTGTACGGCGCGCTCGAGGAGATCCTGACCGGCTGGGTGCTGGGGCAGCTGCCGGCCGAGGAGGAGGACGTCGAGCGTGCGGTCGCGACCGTCGTCGACGTCGCCCACGCCGGGCTCGCCGCGTGAGTCGCGTCTTCAACCTGCTCGACGGTGAGGTTGCCGAGGAGGCTCGCGCCCGCGACGGCCACCGCCTGCTCCGGACGTCGATCGGACAGGCGCTCGGCGCGAAGCTGACCGGGCTCAGCGTGTACGAGCTACCGCCCGGTCAGGCCGGGTGGGCGTATCACTACGAGCTGAACCGCGAGGAGTGGCTCCTCGTCGTGAGCGGCTCGGTCGTCGTGCGTACGCCGAAGGGCGATCGGGCGCTGCGCGCGGGCGACATCGTCTGCTTCCCGGACGGGTGCAGAGGGCGCGCACCAGGTGCGCAACGAGTCCGACGAGCCCGCGCGCTTCGCGATGCCGTCGTCGTGGGAATCCGAGGGCTACGTCGCGATCCGTCCCGACAGCAACACCGCGCTGATCGTCGGCCCCGGCTTCCGCCGCATCGTTCCCCTCGACGAGGAGCTCGACTACTGGGAGCGCGAGCCGTGAGCGAGGTGAACGTCTTCGACGTCGAGCTCACCAAGGACCCCGACGATCCCGACGGCTACCACTGCTCCTACGCGCGCATCGGGCCGCTCGTCGGTGGGCGTCAGCTCGGCCTCTCGGTGTACGAGCTGCCGCCCAGCCAGAGCATCTGTCCCTACCACTACGAGGTCGGGTTCGAGGAGTGGCTCTTCGTGCTGGTGGGGACTCCGACCCTGCGGAGCCCGGAGGGCGAGCAGAGGCTGCGGCCGTGGGACGCGGTCTTCTTCCCCGACGGCGAGACCGGGGCGCACAAGGTGACGAACGAGACCGACGAGACGGTGCGCGTCGCAATGCTCTCCAACAAGGGAGACCCCGGCGTCGCGATCTATCCGGACTCGGACAAGGTCGGAGCCTTCCCGCCGAACAAGCTCTTCCGGCTCGGCGACGCCGTCGACTACTGGGACGGCGAGACCTAATCGCGGACGCGGAGGCCGGATCGCCGGCCCAGCGTGTGCGTGATCACATGGATCTTCCTGGTTCCGGCGAGCCCGTACGTCTCGTCGATCGCCCGACGGATCAGCTCGGCCGCGGAAACGCTCGATCGATTCGACTCGGCAGTGAGGAACGCGTACTGCGACTCGCTGAGGGTTACCTGGAATCGATGAGACAAGGTGCTGTAGCTGTACAGCTACAGCACACGTTCTTTGCAACAGGTCTCGAACGAGACCGCGACAAGAGTGGAACACTTGGCGCGAGCCGGCGTAGCTGTACAGCTACAGCACTCGTAAATGCGACGCGACCGAAACGAAAGTGCGACGTCAGGCGCCCGCGTGGACCGGCGAAAGCGCCGGCGCCCAGGAGCACAGCGGCGACACCTCGCCGCTCGACCCGTTCAGACGGCGGTAGCCGAGTGCGTGCTCGGCCTGCATCATCTTGTGGATCTGCGTCGTGCCCTCGTAGATGATCGGGGCGCGTGCGTTGCGGAAGTAGCGCTCGATGCCGTACTCGGCGCGAGTAGCCGTACGAGCCGAAGACCTGGATCGCGAGGTGCGCGGCCTCGAACGCCGACTCCGTCGCGTGCCACTTGGCGAGCGACGTCTCGCGCGTGTTGCGCTTGCCCTCGTTCTTCATCCACGCGGCCTGCATGACGAGGAGCTTCGACGTCTCGTAGCCGAGCACCATCTTCGCGATCATGTCCTGCACGAGCTGGTAGCGGCCGATCTCCTTGCCGAACGTCTCGCGCTCGCGGGCGTACTCGACGGAGCGCTCGAGGCAGGCGCGGATGACGCCGACGCCGCCGGCGGCGACGGTGAAGCGGCCCTGGTCGAGCGAGTGCATCGCGATCTCGAAGCCCTGGCCCTCCTCGCCGATCAGGTTCTCGGCCGGCACCTCGACGTTCTCGAAGAACAGCTCGCCGGTCGAGCCCGCCCAGACGCCGAGCTTGTGCTCCGTGTCCCGCGCGGTGAAGCCCTTCATGCCTTTCTCGAGCACGAAGGCGCTGATTCCCTTGTGACCTGCGTCGGGATCGGTCTTCGCGAACACGAGCGCGTGGTCGGCGACCGAGGCGTACGAGATCCAGTTCTTCTGGCCGTTCAGCACGTAGCCGTCGCCCTCGCGGCGCGCGGTCGAGCGCATCGACGCGACGTCCGAGCCGGCGCCCGGCTCCGTCAGGCCGAAGCACGCGAGCTTCTCGCCCTTCGCCTGCGGCGTGAGCCAGCGCTGCTTCTGCTCCTCAGACCCGTACTTGAGCAAGCGAGAGCGAGTTGAGGCCGACGTGGACCGAGATCAGCGTCCGGAACGCGGCTTCGCCGCGCTCGATCTCTTCGCAGGCGAGCGCTTCGGACACGTAGTCGAGGCCCGCGCCGCCGTACTCCTCGGGAACGACGATGCCGAGGATCCCCAGCTCCGCCATGCCCTCGATCAGCTCCATGTCGAGCTTGTGGTCGATGTCGTTCTGGATCGCGACCGGGAGGACGCGCTCGTCGACGAACGAGCGAACCGTGTCCTGGATCAGCCGCTGCTCGTCGGTGAGCGCGAAATCCATTCGGCCAGCCTACCGGGGATAGGCTCGGGCGAGACGTGGATCCGGCACCGTCCTGCCGGCCCCACGTCAGTCGACGGGCACCGCGGGCAGGCCGTCGATCGACGCTGCGTTCTTCTCGCCGACGTACGCGCGCACGCCGTCGGCGCCCTTCGACGCCAGCCACTTGTCGCGCTGCGTGCGCTCGCCCGCGAACTCCATCAGCGGCACGCCGTAGCCGCACGAATCCGAGACCCGGTCGACGTGCACGCGGATCACACCGCGCACGCCGTCGCCGACGTCGTCGGCCGGCAGCACCTCGCCGCGCCCGTGCAGGCGCACGATCCGCGGCGGCCCTTCGAACGCGCAGAGCATCACGCAGATCCGGCCGTTCTCCCGCAGGTGGGCGATCGTCTCGGCGCCGCTCCCGACGTGGTCGTCGTACTCGACCGTCTGCTCGTCGACGATCCGGAAGGACTCGATCGGCCCCTTCGGCGAGACGTTCACATGACCGCCGTCCGCCGGCGCCGTCCCGACGAAGAACAGCCGCTGGCGCCCGATCCACGCGGCGAGCTTCGTGTCGATGCGGTCGTGAACCTTTCCCATCTTCGAAACGGCTCGAGCCTCATGACTCCGTCAGGTGTGAGTCAGCGAGGCCAGCTGCGGTCGATCCGGTGTGGCCTCGACTGGGGCCGAGCCTACCTTGGAAACGTCGCGCTCGGCCTTGCCGCCGTGGCCCTCAGACATCGCCTCGTGGATCTTCGAGCCGTTCCTCACGAAAATCTCCGGCCGGAGTCGTCCGGGCGCGGCCACTCGGCGGCGCACGGATCGTCGGGCAGAGCGCGGGGACGATCGGGCTGGCAGGCACCCGCCCCGCGGCACCACGATCCGGCCTCCGTCGTCTCGTCGTCGCGCCTTGCCGGGGCCGGAGCCGGTCGCTACCCTGATTGACTGACTGGTCAATCAACGCGGGAGCAGAGAACGATGGCAACGGTCGACAGGGCGGTCAGCAGCGGCATCTCGTTCGCGCTGACGGATGAGCAGAAGGAGCTGCGCGCGCTGGCGCGCGAGTTCGCCGACGAAGGAGATCCGCCCCGTCGCCGCCGAGCACGACGTCCACATGCGGCATCCGGCGGAGGTGGTCGCCAAGGCCCACGAGGTCGGCCTGATGAACCTGAACGTCCCGGTCGAGTACGGAGGCCTCGGGCTGAACGCCTTCGACGGCATGCTCGTCGGCGAGGAGCTGAACTGGGGCTGCACGGGCATCGGCACGTCGCTGGGCGCCAACGGGCTCGGCGCCGGGCCGGTGCTCATCGCCGGCACCGACGAGCAGAAGGCGAAGTGGCTGCCGCCGCTGATCGAGTCGCCGATCCTGTGCTCGTTCGGCCTCTCCGAGCCCGAGGCGGGCTCGGACGTCGCGCGGTTGAAGACGACCGCCGTCCGCCGCGGCGACGAGTACGTCCTCAACGGCTCGAAGACCTTCATCACCAACGCGGGCTACGCCGGCTGGACGGTCGTCTTCGCGAAGACCGACGCCGTCGAAGGGCCATCGCGGCATGTCGGCGTTCGTGATCCCGATGGACACGCCGGGCGTCACGATCGAGCAGCACCTCGACAAGATGGGCCAGCGCGCGACGGACACCTCGGCCTTCGCGCTCCAGGACGTCGTCGTCCCCGCCGCCAACCGGCTCGGCGAGGAGGGGCAGGGCTTCAAGCTCGCGATGCAGACGCTCGACTTCACGCGGCCGGGCACGGCGATCGGCGCGGTCGGCGTCGCGCAGGCGGCGTACGAGCTGGCGGTCGACTACGCCAAGGAGCGCGTCACCTTCGACATGCCGATCGCGATGCACCAGGGCGTCAACTTCATGATCGCGGACATGGCGACGGAGATCGAGGCTGCGCGCCTGCTCACATGGCAGGCGGCGTGGATGCTCGACCAGGGCGAGCGCGCGACGCTGTACTCCTCCTTCGCCAAGCGCTTCGCCGCCGACACCGCGATGAAGGTCACGACCGACGCGGTCCAGGTCTTCGGCGGGTACGGCTACATGAAGGAGTATCCGGTCGAGAAGCTGATGCGCGACGCGAAGCTCTTCCAGATCTACGAGGGCACCTCGCAGATCCAGCGCCTCGTGATCGCCAAAGAGATCTTCATGCCCGCGACTAGATCCGTAGCTCGACGGAGGATCCGAACAAGACCATGAGCCTCGAGATCGATCTCACAGGGCGCGTCGCCTTCGTCACCGGCGGGTCGCGCGGCCTCGGCCGTGCCGACGCGCTGACGCTCGCGCGCGCCGGCGCGGACGTCGTGATCGCCGACCTGCTCGTCGAGTCGGAGCTGACCGAGGACACCGACGCCTACGGGCCGCTCGCGATGGTGGCGCGCACGCAGGGGCTCGTCGGCACCGAGTCGGCAGCCGAGGAGATCCAGGCGATGGGGCGGAGGGCGCTCGCCGTCCGCTGCGACGTCACCGACCGCGAGCAGGTCGACGCGGCCGTCGCGCGCGCGGTCGAGGAGCTCGGCTCGGTCGACATCCTCGTCAACAACGCGGGCACGCTCGACCACGTCGGGCAGTTCCACGACCAGAACCCGGATCTCTGGGAGCGCGACCTGCGCGTCAACCTGACCGGCGCCTTCAACTGCGCACAGGCGGTCTGGCCGCACATGAGAGAGCGCAAGTGGGGCCGCATCGTCAACATGGCCTCGGTCGCGGGCACGCTCGGCGGCTTCGGGCAGGCCTCCTACTCGACGACGAAGGCGGGTCTGCTCGGGCTGACGAAGACGCTCGCGATGGAGGGCGGCCGCCACGGCATCACCGCGAACGCGATCGTGCCGGGGATCATCGGCACCGAGGCGTTCCACATGGCGAACGCCGCCATGAACGAGCGGATCGCGAACCGGACCGTCTTCAAGCGCCCGGGCGAGCCGCAGGACATCGCGAACGCGATCGCCTTCCTCTGCTCCGATCTCGCGTCGTATATCACCGGCATCGAGCTGAACGTCTCCGGCGGCGTCGAGCTCTTCGTTTTCTAACTCGTATCGTGACCGCGGAGACCGCGGCTACCATGCGCCTCTTCGTGGCTGCCTCCTCACCGGCCGTACGCGCACGTCGCCGCGCGCCCGCGCGCGGCCGTGTCTGGACCAGGCGCCTCGCGCTCCTCGCGATCCTCGCCGGCCTGATCGCGATCGGCCTCGGCTTCGTCTTCGCCGGCTCTCCGGACCGGCTCGCGAGCGAGCACGCGCATCGCGGGCGTCGACGTCGGAGGCCTGACGCCGGCCGACGCACGGCGGCTCCTCGCCCAGCGCTCGGAGCGGCTCGCGAGCGTCCCCGTCGTCTTCACCGCCGGCGACCGGCACTTCCGGATCACGCCGCGGCAGCTCGGCGTCCAGGTCGACTGGAACGCCGCCGTCGCGAACGCGCAGCGGCAGGGCGACGGGTTCGGCTTCGTCCGCGGCTACCGGCGGCTCGAGCTCGAGCTGTTCCCGCAGGACGTCGTCCCCCGTACGAAGGCGTACGACGCCGGCCTGAACTACGAGCTGCAGCTGCTCGCGCGGGCGATCAACCGGCCGCACCGGGAGGCGCGGCTCGTGCGCCGCGGCCTCCACATCACGATCGCGTCCGGCGCGACAGGTCGCACGCTCGACCGCGCTGCGGCGCGCGACGTGATCGTCGCCGCGCTCGCCTCCTTCTCCCGCGCGCCGGTCGCCCTGCCGGTTCGCGTGGACCTGCCGAGCGTCACCGTCGCCTCGCTGACCGCCAGGCAGCGGACGGCGTCGCGCATCATCTCGGCGCCGGTCACGCTCACCGTCGGGCCGACGCGCTTCCGCCTGCCCGCGCTGGCGCCTCGCGAAGCTGCTCGACCTCTCGACGATGCGCTTCACCGGGCCGGCCGCGGACGCCTACTTCACACGGCTCGAGAAGACCGTCGACACGCCGCCGAAGGACGCCGACTTCGCACCGTCGCGCCGACGGCAGCGTGCACGTCGTCGCCGCCAGGGCGGGCCTCGCGCTCGACGTGCCGCGCTCGGCGGCGCGGATCCTCGCCGCCGCGAGCGCGCCTGCAGAACCGCGTCGCGCCGCTCGCGCTGGCCGTCTCCGCAGCCGAAGCGGTCGACCGCGGAGGCCGAGGCGATGGGCATCACCGGCACCGTCGGCGCCTACGAGACGTTCTACGGCGGGATCGCGAACCGCATCCACAACGTGCAGCTCGTCGCGCACCTCGTCGACCACAAGTTCATCGCGCCGGGCGCGACGTTCTCCTTCAACGACACGACCGGCGAGCGCTCGGCGGCGAAGGGCTTCCTGGAGGCGCCCGTGATCGTGAACGGCGAGCTGCAGACCGGGCTCGGCGGCGGCGTCTGCCAGGTCTCGACCACGGTGTTCAACGCGGCGTACGAGGCGGGCCTGCCGATCACGGCGCGAACGAACCACGCGCTCTACATCTCCCACTACCCGCTCGGGCGCGACGCGACCGTCGACTACCCCGGCATCGACCTGAAGTTCGTCAACGACACGAACCACTGGATGCTGCTGCGCACCTACGTCGGGTCGTCGTCGCTGCGCGTCGTCCTCTACGGCGCGCCGCAGCACCGCCGCGTCGAGAGCGTCGCAGCGCCGCTGCGCACGGTCGCGGCGCCTGCCCGTCCAGAAGACGGTCGACGCCACGCTCGAGCCCGGCCAGGTCGTCGTCGACGACTACGGCGCGCCGGCGCAGACGACGTCGGTCGAGCGCAAGGTCTACGCGCCGAGCGGCAAGCTGCTCTCCGCCGCGACGTGGTACTCGAGCTACCGCTCGTCGCCGAAGATCATCCGCGTCGGCCCGAAGCCGGTCGCGAAGAAGAAGGCGCCGGCGAAGCCGACCGACACGACGACGACCACACGACGACGACCGACGACGACGACTACGGCGACGACGACGACGGACGAGCCGCCGCCCGCCGGTCCGCACTAGCGATCGCGTCCGAGAGCCACGTCGGGACGCGCGTCGGGCGCAGCGTCGTCCCGTCGACCGTCGCATGCGCCGTCCACCCGTCGGCGATCACCGCGTCGTCGCGCTCGATCGCGTACTCGTAGCGGAAGCGCGCGCCCTTCACGTCGACGCAGCGCGCGTGGACGACGAGCAGGTCGTCGAAGCGCGCCGGCTGGACGTACCGGACGTGCGTCTCGAGCACGAGCGCCTCGATGCCGAGGTCGCGCAGCCGCTGGTAGCCGCCCGCGTGCTCCTCGAGGTAGGCGACGCGCGCGACCTCGAACCAGACGAGGTAGTTCGAGTTGTGCGCGATCCCCTGCGCGTCCGTCTCGGCGAACCGCACCCGGACCTCGGTTGAGAAACTGAACCCGTGCACGAGGCCGCCATGCTTGCAGAACTGATTCGCGCGAATCAGCCGTGCGTCGTGCTGACGGGCGCGGGCGTCAGCACGGAGAGCGGGATCCCCGACTTCCGCAGCGCCGAGGGGATCTGGACGCACTACGACCCATATGTCGTCGCCAGCGATCGACGGCTTCCGCGAGAACCCGGAACGCGTGTGGGAGTTCTACGGCCTGCGCCTCGACGTGCTTCGCGACGCCCGCGCCGAACCCCGCTCATCTCGCGATCGCGGAGCTCGAGCGGCGCGGGCTCGTGCAGGCGGTGATCACGCAGAACGTCGACCGGCTGCACGCCGCTGCCGGCTCGCGCGACGTGATCGAGGTGCACGGGTCGATCGGCAGCGCCGTGTGCCTTTCGTGCGGCCACGGCGAGGAGGACGTGCGCCCGCTCCTGCCGCTCCCGCGCTGCGCGCACTGCGGCGCCGTGCTCAAGCCGGGCGTCGTGATGTTCGGCGAGCTGCTGCCGGTGGACGCGATCGACCGCGCGCAGGCGCTCGCCGAGTCGGCGGAGCTGCTGCTCGTCGTCGGGACGTCGCTCGAGGTCTGGCCGGTCGCCGGCCTGCCCGGCGCGACGCTCGAGCACGGCGGGAGGCTCGCGATCGTCAACCGCGATCCGACGCCGTACGACGCGGCGGGCCGAGCTCGTCGTCCACGGCTCTGCGGGGGAGGTGCTGGCGGCGTGCGTTCGTACGATGTCGTCGTCGTAGGCAGCGGTTTCGGCGGCGCCGTTGCTGCGCTGCGCCTGACGGAGAAGGGCTATCGCGTCGCGGTGCTCGAGGAGGGCCGCCGTTTCGAGCCGCAGGACTTCCCGCGGACGAGTTGGCACGTGCGCGACTACCTGTGGGCGCCGCGCCTCGGCTGCCGCGGTATCCAGCGGATCACGCCGCTGCGGGACGTGCTCGTGCTCTCGGGAGCGGGCGTCGGCGGCGGCTCGCTCGTCTACGCCAACACGCTCTACGAGCCTCCGGCCTCCGTCTGGAGCGACCCCGACGTGGGCCGACGAGCTCGCGCCCTGGTACGAGCAGGCGCGCCGGATGCTCGGCGTCGCGCGCTTCCGCGGTGACACGCCCGCGGACGGAGTCCTGCGCACGGTCGCCGAGCGGCTCGGCGTCGCCGACACCTTCGAGCCGACGCCGGTCGGCGTCTGGTTCGGCGAGGACGGCGTCGACCCGTACTTCGGCGGCGCCGGCCCGCGCCGGAACGGTTGCGACCTGCGCGGCGCGTGCATGACCGGCTGCCGCCGCGGCGCCAAGAACTCGCTCGACCGCAATTACCTCTGGCTCGCCGAGCGAGGCGGCGCCGAGATCTTCTCCGAGACGCGGGCCGAGCTCCTGAGAGCTAGTGATGACTCATCACGACGTTGGGTCGTCGAGACGAGCCGCGGCCCCTTCCTCGCGCGCGAGGTCGTGCTCGCGGCCGGGGTGCTCGGGACGGTCGCGCTCCTGCTTCGCTCCGGCGTCGGCGGGCCGCGCGTCGGGGACGACGTGCGGACGAACTCCGAGGTGATCGTCGGCGCGTCCGCGCGCCGCACAGGCGTGGACTATTCGCGCGGCGTCGCCATCACGTCGATGATCCGCGCCGACGAGCACACGCAGATCCAGGCGGTGCGCTACGGCAAGGGCTCGAACCTGATGGGCCTCCTCGGGACGATCCTCGTCGACGAGGCCGGCCCTGTGCGCTGGCTGGCGGCGGCGCGTCAGGCACCCGCTCGCGTTCGCCCGCAGCGCGTGGCTGCGACGCTGGTCGGAGCGGACGGTGATCCTGCTCGTCATGCAGTCGCGGGAGAGCGCCCTCCGCTTGCGGCTGAAGCGCGGCCGGCTGACCACGCTCGACTCGACCGCGCCGGGGACGATCCCGGTCGCGAACGAGGCGGCCCGGATCGCCGCGGAGGCGATCGGCGGCGACGCCGGGAGCTCGCTCAACGAGGTGCTGCTGGGCACGCCGACCACTGCGCACATCCTCGGCGGCGCCTGCGTGGACGCGGTCGTCGACCGCTACCACCGCGTCATCGCCGCGCCGGGGCTGCACGTCGTGGACGGGGCGGCGGTGAATGCCAACCTCGGCGTCAACCCGTCGCTGACGATCGCGGCCCAGGCGGAGCGGGCGTGCTCGCTCTGGCCGAACGCCGGCGACGAGGATCCGCGGCCGCCGCTCGGGGCGCCGTACGTGAGGCTTCGAGGGGTGACGCCGAACAGGCCGGCGGTGCCGGCCGGGGCGCCTGCAGCGTTGCGCGCCTAGGCTGCGGCGCGCTTGACCGGCTTCTCGTCGAGAACTCGCAGGCAGGACTCGCAGACCTGCTGCTCGATCTCGTACGGGACGCCGGCACGCTGCAGCAGCACATGAACGCGCTTGGCGCTGTGCTGGTGTAGCGGTGTGACCTGCTTGGTGCTCATCTCAACTTTCAGGGTAGGACAACCTGTCGGAAATTGCATAACGCAGTTGGGTGAAATGTCTGCAACGTTCTGGTAACTGCTCAGACGACAGCCGGCAGCGAAAGTTGCTGGTGCTGTTCGAGCCCGGACACCCCGACTCCTACGAGGCGAAGCGGACCGGGACGGTCGAGAAGCGCGCGGTCGAGCAGCCGGCAGGCCAGCTCGCCGATCCGCTCCGCGTCGTCCGTCCCGACCGGCAGTGACGTCGACCGGGTGCGGATCGAGAAGTCCGGGTAGCGCACCTTCGTCGTCACCGTCCGCCCGACCTGCGCGCGCGCCCGCAGGTACTCGGCGAGCTTCGCCGACATCCGCCGCAGCTCGTCGTGCAGCCGCTCGGGGTCCGAGATGTCGCGCTCGAACGTCTCCTCCTGCGAGATCGAGATCCGCTCCGTCGACACCTCGAGCGGCCGCGGGTCGACGCCGCGCGCTCGGTCGCGCAGCTCGCGGCCGACCTTGCCGCCCATGACGGTGCGCAGCTCCTCGTCGGACAGGGCGGCGAGATCGCCGATCGTCTCGATCCCGACCGCGACGAGCCGCTCCTCGGCGCGCGGGCCGATGCCGGGGAGGATGCGGATCGGGAACGGCGCCAGGAACGCCGCCTCGCGTCCGGGGCGGACGACGGTCAGCCCGCCGGGCTTGCGCCGGTCGGATGCGATCTTCGCGACGACCTTCGACGTCGCGACCCCGAGCGAGCACGAGAGGCGCGTCCGCGCGCGCACGACGGCGCGCACCGCCTCCGCGAGCGCGCGTGCGTCGTCGAAGGACGGCGCTACGTCGCCCAGGTCGAGATAGCCCTCGTCGATGCCCGCCTGCTCGACCGTCGGCACGATCTCGCGGATCGTCGACCACACCTCGCGCGAGTAGTCGCGGTAGAGCGTGTGCCGAGGGCGGAGGAAGACCGCGTGCGGGCAGCGTCGCATTGCCTCGGCCGCCGACATCGCGGAACGGATCCCGAAGCCGCGAGCGACGTAGTTCGCGGTCGCGACGACGCCGCGGCCGTTCGGATCGCCGCCGACGACGAGCGGCACGCGGCGAAGCTCGGGGTTTTCCAGCTCCTCGACCGCGGCAAAGAAAGCGTCCAGGTCGAGGTGGGCCACGATCATGGAAGGAGCGTAGAGATGCGGGTGGCGGTGCTGGGTCCGCAGCCCCGGTCGATAATCGGGGTGTGAGACGTCTCGCGGTCGTGCTGCTGATGTTCGTGTTCACGGCGGGGGCCGCGGCGTGGCGGCTCGCCGACCAGAAGCCCGACCCGAACGTGCAGGCGATCGCCGACGGCTGCCAGCGCGACACGACGAAGATCTACACCGGCTTCGCGCCCAACTGGGCGTACGTGAACGACCGCGACTTCCCGTCGACGGGGCCGCCGCCGCCCCGCCGCTCCGTCAGCGGCGTCGTGAAGGGCGCGACCGGCCTGCTCGCCGCTCGCGTCTCGAGCGCCGACGACCCGATCACGCACCAGTCGGTGGACGTGAACGTCGACCTCACCGTGGATCCGCAGAGCAACTTCCTGACGGGGACGTCGCGTGACGGCACGCCCGAGCAGGGAACGATCCACATGGAGCGCGAGACCGACTTCTACCCGGACTGGGCGCTGCCGCAGCCGGGGGACCGCATGCAGGCGTACGGCTCGTGGGTCTGGGATTGCGACCACTACCAGGGCAGGGGCGAGAAGACGGAGCTGCACCCGTTCGGCATCGCGTGGGTGCAGCGGCATCCGGGGAAGCCGTCGCCGACGAGCAGGCGCGGTGAGGCGGAAGGCGACCTCTTCATGTCCACCGACGCGACACCCGCCGGCCGGCAGGCGCAGTGCGCGCATACGACGAAGGGCTCGGCCGACTTCAAGACGTGCTCGCACAGCGTCTCGAACGTGCTCGACATCGACGGGTCGTACGAGTTCTCGCTCTGCGCCCCGCGTCCGGCGCCGAAGGGCGCGCACCTCGTCCGGCGGATCGTCGACCGGGGGAGCGTCAACGCACCGAAGGTGTCGCTGGTCCCCGGCAGGCTCGGCTGCGCGTCATTGCGCTTGTCGGTCACCGCGCCCGCGGGAACGCGGGTCGTCGTCGCGAAGCAGGTCTACCTCGGCTGGTCGAAGCCGGTGCCGGTCGAGCACCTGCGCGCTGCGCTTCGACAAGCTGCTCGTCCGGCGCGCGATGGACCCGAGTTGCCCGCCGGACAAGCCGTCGTGCCCCTCGGCGGGCGAGTCGACGCTGCTCGGGCAGATCGCGTCCGCGCCGGGGGAGTGGCAGCTGCACTGGAGCGTGAACGGGATCTGGGGCCGCTGGCCGGGCACGCTCGCCGCTCGCGACGGCTCGACGTTCGCCGGCCGCCAGAGCGTGGACTTCTACGTTCCGCGCGGCGGGGCGTGGACGCTCGTCGTGATCGCGCGCGAGTGCGACTTCGGCGGGATCCCGAGCTTCGCCGGCCCGAACCACGCGATGCGGCCCTGCCCGCGGACGCTCGAGGTCGGCAACTCGACGGGTGACGACTACCCGGGCGCGATCGGCGTCACGTTCCACGGCGCGGCGCTCGGCCGGCACGCCTCGAACGCCTCGACGGCAGGCTCGACGTGCCCTCCGTCGAACGTGCACGGGTGCTATCAGCTGACGTATACGGTCAGCCGCGTAGGCTGACCGCAAGAAAGGAGTCCGCATGCCCACCACCTCGAAGACCTCCACCACGCCGAAGACCTCCCTCGACCGCCTCGCTTCCCTCGGTGAGGAGATGCTCGGCAAGGCGGCACAGAATCCCGCGGCGCACAGGCTCGTCCAGGGCGCGATGCAGCTCAAGGAGCGCGTCGACGACCTGAGCAAGCGCGTGCGCGGCCTCGAGCAGATGGAGAAGCGGCTCGAGACGCTCGAGAAGCGTGTCGCGAAGCTCGAAGGCCCCGCGAAGAAGACGACGACCTCGAGCGCGGCGAAGAAGACGTCGACCGCGCCCAAGGACACCACGAGCCCGAGCGAGGGCTAGACCTCAGGGCACGCGCACGCGCAGGGCGCCCGGGACGATCTCGAAGGTCGCGGGCGTCGTGCCGACCTGCTCGCCCTCGAGCTCGATCGGCAGGTGCTCGGCCGAGTCGACCTCGACGCGGGCGGTACGCAGCACCTCGACCTTCGGATGCCCGAGGTGCTTCCCCTTGTAGAGCTTGGGCGCGGTCGTGACGAAGTCGCCCTTGCTCACGTCCCCGATCAGCACGACGTCGAACGCGCCGTCGTCGGGCTGCGCGTCGGGCGCGAGCATCATCCCGCCGCCGTGCCAGACGCCGTTCGCGACGATCACGTCGTGCATCTTCCCGCGGCGCTCGCCTTCGTCGTAGGTGACGGTCACCTCGGTGTTCTCCCACTCGAAGAAGACGCGGGTCAGCGCATAGAAGAACGTCACCTTGCCGCCGAGCGCCTTCGACATCCCGTTCGCACGCTGGGCGACCGCGCCGCTCATCCCGACCGAGCCGACGTTCGCGAACCAGCGCTCGGCGTCCGTGCCGCCCCACGTGCGGTAGGAGACGCGGCCGGCGTCGATCGTGCGCGCCGAGGCCTCGAGCGCGACGCGCACCGCGTCGTCGAACTTGCGCGGGAGCCCGTACGTGCGTCCGAAGTCCATCCCGGTGCCGAGCGGGATCGTCGCGAGGTCGACGTCGCGGCCGGCGATCCCGTTCACGACCTCGTTCAGCGTCCCGTCGCCGCCGACGGCGACGACGAGCGTCGCGCCGCGGTCGACCGCGCTGCGCGCGAGCTCGATCAGGTGGCCGGGCCGCTCGGAGAAGAGCGTCTCGCCGGTCAGGCCCAGCCGAGCCGCGCGATGCGCGAGCTCGGGCCAGCGCTTGCCCGTCGCGCCGTTGTCGGACGCGGGGTTGACCAGGAAGACGGTCGACACGGCGTCTCAGAGATCAGTGATCGGAGACGGCCACGTCGAGCGCGATCTTCGTCATGCGGTCGACGGCGGCGCGCAGATCGTCGTCCGTGATCCGCTTGAACTCGCCCTCGACGACGATGTCGCTGACGGTGAGCAGGCATCCGGCCTCGACGCCGCGCAGCGCGCCGACGGTGAAGAGCGCGGATGCCTCCATCTCGACGGCGAGCACGCCGCGCTTCGACCAGCGCTCGTACTGCCCGTCGTCGGGGTTGTAGAACAGGTCGCTCGAGACGATCGGGCCGACGTGCAGCTCCTGGCCGATCTCCTTCGCGGTGTGCACCGCGCCGTGGATGATCGACCAGGACGCGGTCGGGCAGTGCGGCTCGTTGTTGACGAGGTGCATCGCGGTCGAGTCTGCGGGCACTGCGGTCAGCGCGACGATGAGATCCCCGAGCGCATGGTGCGGCTGCAGGCCGCCGCAGGTGCCGACGCGGATCAGCTTCTTGCAACCGAGCTGCACGAGCTCCTCGAAGACGATCGTCGCTCCGGGGCAGCCCATGCCGGTGCCCTGCACCGAGACCGGCTTGCCCTTGTACGTGCCGGTGTAGCCGAGCAGCCCGCGCTCGGCGTTCCGCTGCTCGACGTCCTCGAGGTAGGTGTCGGCGATGTACTTGGCGCGCAACGGGTCGCCGGGAAGGAGAACCGCCTCGGCGTACTGGCCCGGCTCCGCGCGAACGTGGATCGGCATGGGCGCCCACCCTATAGAAGACTTGCCGCATGGCCCTCGTCGAGCCATCGCAGCAGCAGGTGCTCTCGTTCTGCGCGCAGGAGCCGGTCGAGCGCGTCTTCCTCGAGGACGTCGCGCGGCGTGGGTTCGGCCGCTTCCTCGCGCTCGAGGACGACGACGGCGGGCTGAGCGCGCTCTGCCACGCCGGCGTGAACGTCGTGCCGTCGGGGCCGGGGAGTGCCGCGTTCGCCGACGCTGCGGCCGGCGCGCGGTCGCGCATGATCATCGGCGAGCGAGTCGCCGTCAGCGAGCTCTGGGAGTCGGCGCGCGACCGGCTGCCGGCACCACGCGAGGACCGGCCGCGGCAGCCCGTCTACTCGATCGCCGAGCCGCCGTCGCCCGGCGAGACCGGGCTGCGCCCCGCCGAGCACGCCGACCTCGAGCGCCTGATCCCGGCCTGCGCGGCGGCCAACCAGCTCGAGCTGGGCATCGACCCGCTGGCGGACGACCCGGACGGCTTCCGCTGGCGGACGGAGGCGCAGATTGCCGAGGGCCGCTCGTGGCTCTGGCTCGAGGACGACGTCGTCCTGTTCAAGGCCGAGGCCTCCGCCTGGACGCCGCAGGCGGTGCAGGTCCAGCAGGTCTGGGTCGACCCCGAGGTGCGCGGCCGAGGCTACGGGCGGCGCGGGATGCGTGATCTCGTCCGGCTGCTCCTGCGCACGACGCCCGTCGTCACGCTCTTCGTCCGGAGCGAGAACGACGTCGCGATCGCCACCTACGAGTCGATCGGGATGCAGAAGGTGCTCGAGTACCGGAGCATCCTCTTCTGAAGCGGCTCCTGCAGCTGGCCCTCCTCCTCTGGATCGGCCGCTGGCTCGCGGGCGAGGTCGCGGCCTACCTGGGGCGCCATCCGCGCCATCCGGGGCCGAACCCGCTCGAATCGCCGGCCCCGCCGGGCTGGATGCCCGGTCCCGAACGAGGGACGGAGGAGCGCTGACTCCGCACCGAGACTCGGCTGCGACGGGTCGGACCTGCTCCGAGCAGGGCTGGCACACTGCCGATCTGAAGCTGCTGGACCGGATCGAAGCCCACGTCCGCCGCCACGAGCTGATCGAGCCCGGCGGGCGCGTCCTCTGCCTCGTCTCCGGCGGCGCCGACTCGACCTGCCTCTTCCACGCGCTCCGCGAGCTCGGCTACGACGTGGCCGCGCTGCACGTCGACCACGGCCTCCGCGGCGCCGAGTCGGATGCAGACGCCGCCTGGTGCGCCGAGCGCTTCGGCGCGGAGGTCGTCCAGGCCGCCGCGCGCTGCTCGACCGAGGCCGAGTTGCGCGACGTGCGCTACTCGTTCCGCGCCGGCGAGCTGCGGGCGACCGGGCACACGCTCTCCGACCAGGTCGAGACGATCCTCTACCGCCTCGCGACGAGCGGGAACACGAAGGGGATCAAGGTGCGGCGCGAGGACGGCGTCGTGCGGCCGCTCCTCTGCGTCTGGCGCGAGGAGACCGAGGCGTTCTGCCGGGAGCGCGGGCTCGAGTGGCGCACCGACTCGACGAACCCGGGCACGCTGCGCGGGCTGATCCGGCACCAGGTGCTCCCGCTGCTCGAGCAGCTGCACCCCGCGGCGCGCGAGAACGTCCTGCGCGCGCTCGACGAGCGGCAGACGATGCCGCCCGCGCTCGCCGAGCTGCTGGACTCGCCCGCGGGCTCGAAGCGCGTCGACCTCGGCGGCGGCCTGCAGGCGGTCCGGGAGCACGACCGGGTCTGGCTCGAGCCCGGGCCGCAGGATCTCCGCGGCGCGGTCGAGTGGGGCAAATGGAGGATCGAATCGCAGCTGCCAGGGCTTAAGGTACGAGGGTGGCGACCGGGCGACCGGCTCGCCGGCCGCCGGAAGAAGATCCAGGATGTGTTCGTCGACGCAAAGGTCCCCCGTTCCGACCGCGAAGGTTGGCCGCTCGTCGTGCGCGGCGACGAGGTGGTCGCGGTGCCCGGCATCGTCGAGGCCGAGGGGGTGACGGCGACTCGTGTCGCAGACTGAGGTAGAGGCAGGCGTCGGCGAGATCCTGATCGACGAGGAGCGCCTCCAGGAGCGGATCCGCGAGCTCGGCCGGGAGCTCTCCTCCGACTACGCCGGCCGCGAGCTGCTGCTCGTGGGAGTGCTCAAGGGCGCCGTCTTCTTCATGGCCGACCTGATGCGCTCGCTCACCGTCCCCTGCGAGATCGACTTCATGGCGATCTCGAGCTACGGAGCGGCCACCGACTCCTCGGGCGTCGTCCGGATCCTCAAGGACCTCGACATCAACATCGAGGGCCGCCACGTGCTCGTCGTGGAGGACATCATCGACTCCGGCCTCACGCTTTCCTACCTGCTTCGAAACTTGGAATCGCGGGAGCCTGCGAGCCTCGAGATCTGCGCCCTGCTCACGAAGCCCGAGCGGCGCGAGATCGACGTTCCCGTCCGCTACGTGGGTTTCGAGATCCCGAACAAGTTCGTGATCGGATACGGGCTCGACTTCGCCGAGCGCTACCGGAACCTTCCCTACGTCGGCGTGCTCCACCCCGACCTGATGCCGGAAGGCGCCTGACCCCCTTTTGAGTGACCACAACCAGATCCAAAGAGCTACCCTGACCGAAGACCTCTAGATGAATCGTTTCTTCCGCAGCGCGTTTTTCCCGCTCATCGTGATCGTTCTGCTGGTCTGGCTGGCCAGCCAGACGCTGATCCCGAAGCACAGCAACGCGCGCGCAGGGGTCACGTACTCGACGCTCCGGCAGGACATCAGCTCGCACCCGGAGGACATCGGCGAGGTCGTCTTCACGCCGAGCAAGCGCCAGATCAGCGTCAAGTACACCGACGGGAAGACCGCGACGGTCCATTACCCGACCGACCAGTCCGAGCTCGCCTTCGAGCAGCTCCTGCAGCAGAAGGACGTCAAGTACGACTCGAAGGGCACCGGCGGGTTCTCCTGGATGGCGCTGATCGGGTCCTTCCTGCCGTTCCTCCTCCTGATCGGCTTCTGGATCTTCCTCATGAACCAGGTGCAGGGCGGCGGCTCGAAGGTGATGAGCTTCGGCAAGTCGCGCGCGAAGCGCATGGCGCCCGACACGCCGAAGATGGGCTTCAAGGACGTCGCCGGTGTCGACGAGGCGGTCGAGGAGCTGCAGGAGATCAAGGAGTTCCTCGAGAACCCGAAGAAGTTCCAGGCGCTCGGCGCGTCGATCCCGAAGGGCGTCCTGCTCTACGGGCCTCCGGGCACAGGTAAGACGCTGCTCGCGCGCGCCGTCGCAGGCGAGGCCGGCGTCCCGTTCTTCTCGATCTCCGGCTCCGACTTCGTCGAGATGTTCGTCGGCGTCGGCGCCTCGCGCGTGCGCGACCTGTTCGAGCAGGCGAAGCAGGCATCGCCCTGCATCATCTTCATGGACGAGATCGACGCCGTCGGGCGTCACCGCGGTGCGGGTCTCGGCGGCGGACACGACGAGCGCGAGCAGACGCTGAACCAGCTGCTCGTCGAGATGGACGGCTTCGAGATGAAGGACAACATCATCCTGATCGCCGCCACGAACCGCCCCGACATCCTCGACCCGGCGCTGCTCCGCCCCGGGCGCTTCGACCGGCAGATCGTCGTCGACCGCCCCGACCGGAACGGCCGCCGCAAGATCCTCGAGGTGCACTCGAAGGGCAAGCCGCTGGCGAGCTCGATCGACCTCGACTCGCTCGCCGCCGGCACGCCGGGCTTCACGGGCGCAGACCTGCGCAACCTGATCAACGAGGCCGCGCTGCTCGCCGCCCGCCGAGGCAAGAAGGTGATCGAGCAGGAGGAGCTCGAGGAAGGGATCATGCGCGTGATCGCAGGGCCGGAGAAGAAGGCCCGCCTGCTCTCCGAGAAGGAGCAGCGCATCACGGCGTACCACGAGATGGGCCACGCGCTCGTCGGCCATTTCCTCGAGAACACCGACCCGGTGCACAAGATCACGATCGTCTCGCGCGGCCAGGCGCTCGGCCTGACGATCTCGCTGCCGACCGAGGACCGGTACCTGACGACCCGCAAGGCGCTGCTCGAGCAGATCGCGATGACGATGGGCGGCCGCGCCGCGGAGGAGATCGTCTTCAACGAGATCACGACCGGCGCCGCGAACGACATCGAGAAGGTGACCTCGACCGCGAAGGCGATGGTCATGCGCTTCGGGATGAGCGAGAAGCTCGGCCCGCGCGTCCTCGGCCGCAACCACGACATGCCGTTCCTCGGCCGCGAGATGGGCGCCGAGCCCGACTACTCGGAAGAGGTCGCGCGCGAGATCGACGACGAGATGCGCCGCATCATCGAGGACGGCCACGACCTCGCGCACGCGCGTCCTCCGCGAGCACATCGACGACCTGCATCGCATCTCGCAGATCCTGATCGAGCGCGAGACGATCGACCGCGAACAGTTCGAGCGCCTGCTCGCCGGCGATACCGAGGAGCAGGTCTTCCCGGAGCCGGAGGAGCCGACGGAGCCCGAGCGCGAGCCGGAGCGCCGCCCGCAGGTGAAGCCGCGGCCGTTCCCGTTGCCGGGCGGGGCTGCGATGCAGCCGCCCGAGCCCGAGGCGTCCTAGACTCGGAGAGGCTGGAATCTGATTCGGCTACGCCGGATCAGATTCGGGCTCTACGCCGCGAGCCGGCCGACGGCCGCCTGCACGGCCTGCACGCCGTCGGGGTCGAGTGAGTAGTAGATCTGCGTCCCCTCGCGCCGCGTCCGCACGAGGCCCGCGTCGCGCAGCACCTTCAGGTGCTGGCTGACCGTCGGCTGGCTGACGCGGAAGATCTCGGCGAAGTCGCAGGCGCACGTCCCGCCCTCCTGCGCGAGTCGCAGCGCGATGCCGAGCCGCACGGGGTGGCCCAGGGCCTTCAGCTTGGGGTAGAGCAGCTTCGGCGACGCATCCACTTGACAAGTATATCGCAATTCTCTAATATAAGCGAATGGCTATGGAGACGGCAACGGCACGCGAGGAGCTCCTGGAGCTGATCTCGCACGCCCGCGGCGACGAGAAGCACGACGTGAGCTCGTTCTCGACCCTGGACGCGATCCAGGTGCTGTACGAGGTGATGAACGTCGACCCGGCGAACCCGGAGTGGGAGGAGCGCGACCGCTTCCTGCTCTCGAAGGGCCACGGGCCGCTCGCCTACTACGCGGTGCTCGCACACAACGGCTTCTTCGACGGCGACGAGCTCACGCGATTCATGAGGTGGGACGGCATCCTCGGCGCGCATCCCGACCGGTGCAGGTTCCCGGCGTCGAGGTCTCGACCGGCTCGCTCGGTCACGGCCTGCCGATGGCGGTGGGCGTCGCCTATGCGCTCCGCGCGCGCGGCCGCGACGCGCAGCGCGTGTTCGTGCTCACGGGCGACGCCGAGCTGAACGAGGGCTCGAACTGGGAGGCGATCATGCACGCGCGGTGCAATCCAACGCGCGCGCCTCTCCAACCTCACGCTGATCGTCGTCGACAACCGCTCGAGCAACGTCGTCCTCGGCGAGATCGCTGCCAAGCTGCGCGCGTTCGGCTGGGATGCAGTGACCGTCGACGGCCACGACCACGACGAGCTCCGCGACGCGTACACGCGGCGCGGGGACGGGCCGACCGCGGTGGTGGCGGTCGTATGACCTCCATGCGCGAGGAAGCGATGGCGGCGGTCGTCGACGTCTTCCAGCGCGACGACGACGTCGCGCTCGTGATGGCCGACATCAGCCTCGACTACCTGCGCCCCGCGGTCGCGCACGACCCGCGCCGCGCGATCAACGTGGGGATCATGGAGCAGAGCGCCGTCGGCGTCGCGGCCGGCTTCGCGCTCGAGGGCTACCACCCGATCGTGCACACGCTCGCGCCGTTCCTCTCGGAGCGGCCGCTCGAGCAGATCAAGCTCGACTTCGGCTACCAGGGCCTCGGCGGCATCTTCATCTCGGCCGGAGCGTCGTACGACTACGGCGAGTCGGGCGGGACGCATCACGCGGGCGGCGACGTGCAGGCGCTCGGAAGCATCCCGCGCATCGAGGTGCTCGTGCCGGGCAGCCCTGCGGAGACGGGGCAGCTCGTGCGGTCGACGTACGCGAACGGCCGGCCGACCTACCTGCGCACGAGCACCGTCGAAAACGACGAGCCCGTCGAGCTCGCACCGGGCGGCCTGACCGTCGTCCGCCGCGGCGCCGACGTGACCGTGATCGCGGCCGGCCCGTTCCTCTCGCGCACGCTCGCCGCGCTCGACGGGATCGACGCGACCGTGCTCTACGCGACCACGCTCGTGCCGCTCGACGCCGAGACGCTCGCCCGCGAGGCCGCGCCGGCGGCGGAGGTCGTGCTCGTCGAGCCGGTCTACGAAGGGACGACGGCGGGCCAGGTCGCGGCGGCACTCGCTCACCGCCCGACGCGGCTGCTCTCGATCGGCGTCCCGCGCCGGTTCCTGAAGCGCTACGGCACGGCCGAGCAGCACGACGCCGAGCTCGGGCTCGACGCGGGTGCGATCCGCGAGCGCATCCGCGCCTTCCTCGGCTGATGTTCCGGTCCCGCCGGCGCGACGTCGTGTTCCCGCAGGCTGACCACGCGCGTCTCGCAGGCACGATCGCGCTCGCCTGGTCCGAGCGGCCGCCCCTGCCGTTCGCGTCCTTCGTTCGCGGGGTCGCCGACCACGACCGCGGCTACGGCGAGCACGACGCCGACGAGATCGGCTCGGTCGAGAGCGAGCGCTGGGTGGGCATCCAGCGCCGCGGCTTCACGCCGCGCGGCGACGACCCCGTCGTCGACCTCGTTGTCGCGCTGCACGTGCGCCGCCTCCTCTCCTCGCAGGGGAACGGGCACGAGCGTGCGGCCCACGGCGAGGTCGACTGCGCTCCTGCCGTCGCTCCACGAACGGGCCGGCGTGAGCGCCGAAGACGCGTCACGCGCCGACGAGATAACGAATGTCTGCGACCGGCTCGCGTTCTCGTTCTGCTTCGAACAGCCCGACGAGGGCGAGGTGCGCGGGTTTCGTTATGCGCTCGACGGTCGCGGCCGCATCGAGCTCGACCCGTGGCCGCTCGACGTGCCGGCGCTCGTGGGTCTCGTCACGGCGTTCGAGGGCGACGGCTACCCCGAACGGCTCGTGCCCGTCGTCGTGGCGTTCAACGTCAGCCCGGCCTGCCAGCTGGCCCAGAGCCGCGCGTAGCGGTCGCCGTGCGCGACGAGCTCGTCGTGCGAGGCGACCTCGACGAGCCGCGCGTGCTCCATCACCGCGACGCGGTCGGCGCGCTCCGCCGTCGAGAGCCGGTGCGCGATCGTGATCACGGTGCGGCCGCGCGCGAGCGCCGCGAGCGCGTGCTCGACCGCGCGCCTCGGTCTGCGGGTCGAGCGACGACGTCGCCTCGTCGAGCACGATCACCGCCGGGTCGACGAGCGCGACGCGCGCGATCGAGACGAGCTGCCGCTCGCCCGACGAGAGGCGCACGCCGCGCGAGCGGACGTCCGTGGCGAGCCCCTCGGGCAGCGCGTCGAAGCGCTCGAGCGCGCCGATCGCGCGCAGCGCCGCGCGCACCTCGTCGTCGCCGGCCTCCGGGCCGCGCGAGCCGGACGTTGTCGGCGATCGAGCCGGAGAACAGATGGCCCTCCTGCGGGACGAAGACGATGCGCCGCGCGCAGCTCGTCGAGCGGCGCGTCGCGCAGGTCGACGCCGCCGAACGAGACGGCTCCCTCGCTGCGGGTCGTAGGCGCGCACGAGCAGCTTCGCGAGCGTCGACTTGCCGGCGCCCGGTCGCGCCGACGAGCGCGAGGTGCTCGCCCGGCTCGACCGCGAGCGAGACGTCCGACGACCGCGGGCGCCGCGCCGTCGTAGGCGAACGTGAGCCCGTCCGCGACGCAGCGCGCCCGCGTCGCGGCAGCGGCGCCGTGCCGCCGACGACCGTCACCGGCTCGTCGAGCAGGCCGACGATCTTCGTGAGCGCCGCGCGGCCCGGACTGGAACTCGCTGTACCAGTCGCCGAGCCGCGCGATCGGGTCGAAGAGCGAGATCAGGTAGAGCGCGAACGCGACGACCGTCCCGACCGTGACGCGGCCGTGCCGCTCGAGGTAGCCGCCGACGACGAGCACGGCGGCGAGCGCGAGCGCCTGCGCGAACGCGATCATCGGGAAGAAGCCGATGTTGACGAGCGAGATGCGCCGCCACGCCGACACCTGCGCGCGCGAGCGCGCGGCGGTACGACGGCGTAGCGGTCCGCTCCTCGCGGCGAACGACTGCACGACGCGCACGCCGGCGAGCCCTTCCTGCAGCGACGACATCGTGTCGGCGACGCGGTCGCGGAGCGCGAGGAACGCGGGCCGCGAGCGCTTGCCGTAGCGCAGCGACGACCACGACGAGCAGCGGCACCGAGACGAGCATCACGAGCGAGAGCAGCGGCGAGAGCGAGCACGAGGATCACGAGCGTGACGACGAACAGGAGCAGCGAGCCGACGACCTCGACGAGCACCATGCGCGTGAACGTCGGTCAGCGTCTGGACGTCGTGCGGTCAGCCGCGAGACGAGCACGCCGGCGCGCGTCTGCTCGAAGAACGGCATCGACAGCTCCTGCAGCTTGTCGTAGGCGGCGACGCGCAGGTCGCCGAGGAAGCGCTCGCCGGCGCGGGCGCTGCAGAGCACGACGACGCGCTCGAGCACCGGCCGCGACGAGCACGAGCACGAGGTAGACGAGCGCGACGACGTTGACGACGCGCGCGTCGCCCGGCGTGATGCCGCTGGTCGATCGCGATCTTCGACAGGAGCGGCGCGGCGAGCGACGACGAGCGTCGACGCCGACCATCGCCGAGCGCCGCGGCGACGATCAGCCGGCGCTGCGGCCGCAGGATCGCGAGCACGCGCCCGCGGATCATGCGCGCCTCCACCTGGTCGAGGGCGAGCAGCGCCCGGTAGGCGGGCGAGCGCGCGAGCAGCTCGGCGTGCGTGCCCTCGCTCGGCGACGCGCCCGTCTTCGACGACCGCGACGCGGTCGGCGAGCGCGATCGTCGCCGGGCGGTGCGCGATCACGAGCGTCGTGCGGCCCGCCATCACCTCGGCGAGCGCGGCGCGGATCTCGTGCTCCTTGGTCGCGTCGACCGCCGAGGTCGCGTCGTCGAGGATCAGCACCGCGGGTCGGCGAGGATCGCGCGCGCGATCGCGATGCGCTGGCGCTGCCCGCCGGAGAGCGAGTAGCCGCGCTCGCCGAGCACCGTCTCGTAGCCCTTCGGGGAGGCGCTTGACGAACTCGTCCGCGCCCGCGAGGCGGGCTGCGCGCTCGATCGCGGCCTCGTCGGCGTCCGGCGCCGCGAAGCCGACGTTCCCGCGCACGGTGTCGCCGAAGAGGAACGTGTCCTCGAAGACGATCCCGACGCCGCGCCGCAGCTCGGACGAGCTTCAGCTCGCGCACGTCGACGCCGCCGATCGTGACGCTGCCCGCCTCCGGGTCGTAGAAGCGCGCCAGCAGCGACGCCGCCGTCGACTTCCCCGAGCCGGTCGCGCCGACGAGCGCGAGCGACGTGCCGGCGGGGATCGTCAGGTCGAAGCCGTCGAGGACGGGCCGGCCGTCGCCGTAGGCGAAGCGCACGCCCGAGAACGAGACGTCGGCACGCTCGGGGAAGCGCCGCGGCGCGCTCCGCCTCGACGACGACGGGCTCGGCCTGCAGCACCTCGGTCACGCGGCGTGCCGCGGCCGCCGCCCGCTGGAAGGTGCCCACGCGCTGGCCGATCGTGCGCAGCGGGTTCACGAGCAGCGCGAGGTAGAAGCTGAAGGCGGCGAACGTGCCGATCGTGATCGCGCCGCTCAGCACGCGATGGCTGCCGTACCAGAGCACGACGAGGATCCCGAGCAGAGGCAGCGCCTCGAGCGCGGGCAGGAAGACTGCGTCGACGCTCGCGACGTCGAGGGCCGTGCGCACGACCTCCGCCGAGCGCCGGCGGAAGCGCTGCGCGAGCGTCGGCCCGGCGCCGAGCCCTTTCACGACGCGGATGCCGGCGATCGTCTCCTCGACGAGCGTCGTCGCGCTCGGCGAGCGCCTCCTGGTTGATCTTCGTGCGCTGCGGCGTAGCGGCGCGAGTAGCGGCCGAAGCCGAGGCTGACGAGCGGCAGCGGCGCGAGCACGGCGAGCGCGAGCGGCCAGTCGATCCCGAGCAGCACGATCGAGGCGCGCGACGAGCGTCAACACGTAGCCGACCGTGTGCCCGATGGCGTCGAAGGCGCGGGCGACCAGCTCGGCGTCGTTCGACGCGCGAGAGATCAGCTCGCCGGCGCCGACGCGGTCGTGGTAGCGGGCGTCGAGCTCGAGCGCGCGGCGGAAGATCGCGTCGCGCACCTGCGCGTCGGCGCGGGCGCGGTTGCGGATCGCGAAGAAGTGGCGCAGCCCGCCGGCGGCCGCCTCGACCGCGCCCAGGACGACGAGCCCGGCGGATGCCCACCAGAGCGCGCTCGTGTCGTCTCCGACGATTCCCGTTGTCGATCGCGCTGCGGACGAGCAGCGGGGCGACGATCGCCGCGCCCTGCCACGTCAGCCCGGCCGCGACCGCACACGCAATGGGGCGCCACTGACGGCGTCCGATCCAGAAGAGGTAACGCCACCCGCGGTCCATTCACGCCATTATTCGAACGTGTCAACAACGGCGCGGCGGCCGATCGAGGAGCGTTTCCCGGCGCCGTCGGTGATGGGCGTGATCAACGTCACCCCCGACTCGTTCTCCGACGGCGGCGTCCACTTGCGCGTGCAGCCGGCGGTGACGGCGGCGTGGGGGATGCTCGACTGCGGCGCGGCGATCGTCGACGTCGGCGGAGAGTCCACCCGGCCCGGCTCGGAGGGCGTCTCGGTCGAGGACGAGCTCGCCCGCGTCGAGCCGGTGCTCGAGGACCTCGGCGGCGCGCCGGTCTCGATCGACACCTCGAAGGCCGCGGTCGCGCGGCGCGCGCTCGAGCTCGGCGCGGAGCTCGTCAACGACGTGACCGCGCTGCGTGCCGACCCCGAGCTGGGCGGCGTCGTCGCGGACGGCGGCGCGTACCTCTGCCTCATGCACATGCAGGGCGAGCCGCGCACGATGCAGGACGACCCGCAGTACGACGACGTCGTCTCCGACGTCAAGCGCTTCCTCGAGGAGCGCCTCGCTGCGGCCGTCGACGCGGGCGTGCGGGAGGAGATGGTGTGCCTCGACCCGGGGATCGGCTTCGGCAAGACGGTCGAGCAGAACTTCGAGCTCGTCCGGCGGCTCGACGAGCTCGTTGCGATCGGGCGCCCGGTACTCGTCGGCTTCTCACGCAAGAGCGCGCTCGCGCGCATCCTGGGCAGCGGCGCGAAGGTCGGCTCGACCGCCGCCTCCGTCGGCGCCGCGGTCTCCGCGTACGATCGCGGAGCGACGATCCTGCGCGTGCACGACGTCCGGGAGCACGTCGAGGCGCTGGCGGCGGCGAAGGCGGTGCGCGGGTGATCGTCGAGCTGTACGGACTGGAGGTGTTCGGCTATCACGGCGCATACGAGGAAGAGCAGCGCAACGGGCAGCTGTTTCTCTTCGACGTGCAGCTGGACGTCGGCGACCGCGGCGCCGACGACGTGCTCGCGAACGCGCTCGACTACACGAAGGTGGCGGGAAGGATCCGCGAGCTGAGCGACGCGCGCCGCTTCGACCTGCTCGAGGCGCTCGGCACGTACATCGCCGACACGCTGTTCGAGGAGTTCGCGCCCGCGCGGCTGAAGCTGCGCGTGCGCAAGCAGCCGGCGGGGCTGGGGGTGGAGCACTCGGCGGTGAGCGTGCGGCGTCCGTGACGCTCGCGTACGTCGGTCTCGGCTCGAACCTCGGCGACCGGGAGGCGCTGATCCGCAGCGCCGCCGCTTTCATCGGCGCCGTCCGCCTTTCGACGATCATCGAGACCGAGCCGTGGGGGCACGTGGACCAGCCGCGCTTCCTCAACGCCGCGGCCGAGATCGAGACGCCGCTCGCGCCGCGCAACCTGCTCGTCCACCTGCTGGACGTCGAGCGCCGGCTCGGCCGCGAGCGGATCGGGCCCCGCTGGGGCCCGCGGACGATCGACCTCGACCTGCTGCTCTACGGCCAGGAGACGATCGACGAGCCCGGCCTGGTCGTCCCGCATCCGCGGCTCGCGGAGCGCGAATTCGTCCTGCGCCCGCTGGCCGAGCTCGTTCCGTCACTGAAAATCCCCGGAAACGGCACGGTCCAGGAGGCTCTCGCAGGGATACAATCCTCCCCGTGAGCAACCTCGACGAGCTCGACGAATTCGAAGCCGAGGCCGAGCTCCGGCTGAAGAAGGAGTACGGCGCGGTCTTCTCGCTGTTCCGCTACTGCGTTCTCACCCAGGACGCCACGTACCTCTGCAACAAGCTCGACATGAAGTACGTGCCGCAGCCCAACTACCCGTTCTTCCACCTGCAGATGGAGGACGTCTGGGTCTGGGACAAGAACCGCCCGACCCGCATGATCCCGCGCGCCGAGGTCTACACCTCGAGCGACGTGACGATCGAGGAGCTGCGCGGCGAGGGCGACGGCCCCGCGCTGACGCCCGAGGCGCTCGCGAAGCGCATCGGCGAGGGCCGCTCCGAGATCGAAGACCTCTAGGGCCGCAATCTGATTCGGCGGAGCCGAATCAGATTGAAGCGTTTCGCGACGCCGCGAGCAGCTCCCCGACGCGCACCTGCTCCGTCAGAAGCTCGCGGAAGCGAGCCACGTCGCCGCCGACGTAGGTACGGCACAGCTCGAGGCCGGCGGAGTAGGTCAGGACGTAGCTCCGTGACGTCGGCTCGCGGAGGAAGCGCACGGCGTGCGCGCCTTCCTCCGGTCGCGCGAGCGACCAGCGCTCGATGTACGCCTGCGCCTCCGCGTCTGTTGCGTCCGCCTCGTAGAGCATCAGCGCCGCGTTCACGGCGGCCCAGCCGCACGGCTCGCGCGCGCGTCCGATCGCCAGCGAGTGTGCGAGGTCGAACTCGGCGCCGGCGTCGCGCACGATCGCGGCCAGCGCCGCCCCGCCCTCGCCCGCGAGGAGCAGCTCCGGCGCGAGCTCGGCGATGCCCTCGGCGAGCAGCGACTGCGGCGTCGGCACCATGAACAACGTCTGCTCGAGGACGCCGCGCTCGCGCACGAGGTGCTGTTCCTTCACGCACGCCTCGGTGTGATGTCCTGCGTAGGTCTCGTGGAGGGCGAGATGGAGCACCGCGATCGCCGACTGCGGCAGGTCGACGTTGACCTCGATGCGGCTGCGCAGCCGACCCTGGTAGCCGCAGTAGGCGAGCCACGGCTTGTCGTGCACGATCTCGAGGTCGACGCCCTCGCCCTCGGGCAGCTCGACGAGCGCGCGCGTCTGGGCCCGCGCTTCTTCGATCACGGCGGCGAGCACGTCCTCGACCCGCTCCGGCGGGACTCGGGTCGACTCCTCCCACCGTTGGAAGCGCTCGCCGATCGAGCCTTCGCCCGGCAGCAGCTCCTCGAGCCGCTCGTGCGCGGCGGCGAACACCGACTCGTCGGTGTGCCTCGGCCGCACGCCGTAGCAGCCCTCGACCTCGTCCGCGTACGGCATCGCCGCGCCCGCGAGCACGCGGGCATAGGTGTGGAGCCCTGCCACTTGATCGCGCAGCCACCCGTCCTCGACCACGCCGAGCAGCGACTCCGCCTCGTCCACGAGCTCGCGCGGCTCGACGGGCGGCGCGGCGTCGACCTCGTCCGCGAGGTGGCCCGGGCCGTAGTAGGCGTCCACGATCCCGTCGACGTGCCGGCCGACCCGGAGGCCGAGGCGGAGATAGCGCTCCACGTGCTCGTCCACGGCGCGAGCCTATCGGGGCGAATGCATGATTCCCTCGTGCTCCTCGCGATCGACGTCGGCAACACGCAGACCGTCTTCGGGCTGTTCGAGGGCGAGCGGCTCGGGGAGCAGTTCCGGGTCGGCACCGACCGGAGGCACACCGGCGACGAGCTGGCGGTGCTGCTGCGCGCCTTCGTCGACCTGGAGGCGCTCGACGGGATCGTGCTCTGCTCGTCGGTGCCGCCGCTCGTGCGCGAGTACGAGGCGTTCGCCGAGCGCTGGGCCGGGGCGGACCTGCTCGTGCTCGGGCCGGGCGTCTCGACCGGCGTCACGATCCGCTACGACGACCCGCGCGAGGTGGGGCCCGACCGGATCGCGAACGCGGTCGCGGCGCGCGAGCGCCACGGTGCGCCGGCGGTCGTCGTCGACTTCGGCACCTCGACCAACTTCGACGTCGTGAACGCGCAGGGCGAGTTCGCCGGGGGCGTGCTGGCGCCCGGCGTCGAGATCTCGATGGACGCGCTCTTCGCCCGCGCGGCGCGCCTGCCGCGCGTCCCCTTCGTCGCCCCGGAGCGCGTGATCAGCCAGACGACCGTCGCCGCGCTGCAGTCCGGGCTCGTCTACGGCTTCGCCGGCCAGGTGGACGCGATCGTGGAGCGGATCACCGCCGAGCTCGGCGTCGAGGGCGTCCCGGTCGTCGCCACCGGCGGCCTCTCCGACCTGATCGCGCCGCACTCGAAGACGATCACCGCAGTCGACCAGGAGCTGACGCTGCACGGGCTGCGGCTCGTCTGGGAGCGCAACCGCCGGTAGGTAGTCGCTCAGCCGCCGCCGTAGATCGAGATCGGGAGCGAGTCGAGCAGCACCTCGTCCGCCGGGTCGGGCGCGTCGGAGAGGAGCCGCTCGAGCACGAAGCGCGCGCCGGGCGCAGCGGCGAGCAGGCGCTCCTCGACCTCGGGGATCGTCGGCAGCATCACCAGCTCCTGCTTGAACGGGCGGGGGAAGCGGCCGCGGCCGAGGTACCAGCCGTAGAACTTCTTCAGGAAGCCGGTGGCCCGGTGCTCGCCCAGCTCGCGGACGGTCTCCCGCATGAAGAGCAGCAGCTCCGCGACGACCTCCTCGCGCGACGGCTCCGAGTCCTCACCGAGGATCTCGCGCAGCACCCACGGGTTGCCCTGCGCGGCGCGGCCGACCATCACCGCGGCTGCGCCGGTCGTCGCGAGCACCGACTGCGCCTTCGCGCGCGAGGTGACGTCGCCGGACGCGATCACCGGGACGTCGACGAGCGAGACGAGCTCGGCGGTGAGCGAGTGGTCGGCGGTGCCGGTGTACATCTGCTTCGCCGAGCGCGGATGGAGGGTCAGCGAGGACGCCCCCGCCTCGACGAGGCGCGGGCCGACGTCCAGGCAGGTGCGCGAGCCGTTCTCGACGCCGCGGCGCATCTTCACGCTGACCGGCAGCGAGACGGCGCCCGCGACCGCCTCGACGAGGCGGCACGCGTGGTCGGGGTCGTCGAGCAGCGACGCCCCGGCCCCCGTCTTCGTCACCTTCTTCACCGGGCAGCCGAAGTTCATGTCGACCACGTCGGCGCCCGCCGCCTCGACCATCCGCGCCGCCTCGGCCATCGCGGCGGGGTCGGAGCCGAAGATCTGGATCGCGAGCGGGTGCTCGTCCGCGCCGACCCGGAGGTAGCCCAGCGTCCGCTCGTTCCGGTGCTGGATCCCGGCAACCGAGACCATCTCGGAGCAGACCAGCCCGGCCCCGTACCGGCGCCCCTGGCGGCGAAATGCCTGCACGCTGACACCGGCCATCGGCGCCAGGACGAGGCGGGTCGGGGACCTCGACGTCGCCGAGGTACCAGGGGTCGCGGAGGCCGATGTTCACAACCGGTAAATGGTAGCCGCGAGGCCTTGCGGCTCCCTTGACACCGCCGCTACCATTCCCGCCCGTTTACGGCGGGTTAGGAGGCAACAGCTTTGAAGGGATCGCTTTGAAGGAAGTCATCCTCACGGCAGACGGCTTCAAGAAGCTCCAGAAGGAGATCGACCACCTGCGGACGGAGAAGCGCCGCGAAGTCGCGGAGCGCATCCGGGTGGCGCGCGAGTTCGGCGACATCGCCGAGAACGCCGAGTACGACGACGCGAAGAACGAGCAGGCGATGCTCGAGCACAAGATCGCCCAGCTCGAGGAGCGTCTCCTCTCGGCGCGCGTGATCACGAAGAAGGAGATCTCCAAGGACGCCGTCTCGGTCGGCTCGCACGTCCGCCTGCGCGACATGCAGGCCAACAAGACGTTCGAGTACCACATCGTCGGCTCCGCCGAGGCCAATCCTGCGGAGAACAAGCTCTCGAACGAGTCGCCGGTCGGCAAGGCGATCATCGGCCACAAGAAGGGCGACGTGGTCGAGGTGTCGGCGCCGCGCGGCGCGCTCAAGTTCAAGATCCTCGAGATCAAAGCGGCCTAGATCTACCCGTCACCTAGTCTTCCCGCACCATGGAGGTGGTGCGGCTCGACGACGCGCGGCTCGCCGAGGCGAGCGACGTGCTCGCGCGCGCGTTTCACCACGACCCCGCGTGGGTCTGGCTGATCCCCGACGGCGCGAGGCGGCGCGAGCTGCTGCCGTGGCTGTTCCGCGTCGGCTTCGACGTCACCGCCGCGGACGTCTGGACGACGAGGGAGCCGATCCGCGGAGCGTCGCGCTGGCTTCCGCCGGGTCGGCCGCCGATGCGCGTCGGCCCGACGCTGCGGGCGCTCGCGACGACGCCGTTCAAGCTCGGGAAGGCGATCACGCCGTTCCTCGCGTACGGTCGCGCGGTCGAGTCGCTGCGCGCCGAGGTGATGCCCGACCCGCACTGGTACCTGGCGGGGATCGGCGTCGACCCGACGCGCAGCGCTGCGGCATCGGCGGCGCGCTCCTGCAGCCGGGCCTCGACGCGGCTGCGCGTGCGGCGCTGCCTGCGGTGCTGCTCACGAACAACGAGGCGAACCTGCCGTTCTACGAGCATCACGGCTTCCGAGTGGTGCGCGAGCAGCCGACGCCGAAGTCCGGGCCGAACGCCTGGGCTATGGTCAAGCCGCCGTGAGCGATATCGACGTAGGCTCGACGGAGTCGAGCGCCAACAGTCCCCCGAAGAGGTTCCCGGACCGGGACGAGATCGCGCTCGTGCACGCAGGAGGCGGAGGCACTCGAGCCGGGCGTCGAAGGCGAGGAGGCGCGCCGCCTCGCCGGCCGCGTGATGGCGCGCCGCGACATGGGCAAGCTCGTCTTCCTCGACCTCGTCGACCGGAGCGGCCGCATCCAGCTGCTCGCGCCGCAGGCACGCACCGGCGAGGTGAACGTGCACCTCGGCGACGTCGTCGGCGCGATCGGCAAGCCGACGAAGAGCCGCCGCGGCGAGCCGAGCCTGATCGTCGACGAGCTGGTGCCGCTCTCGCCCAATCGCTCGCCGCTGCCCGACACGCACCACGGCCTGACCGACATCGAGCAGCGCTACCGGCGCCGCTACCTGGACCTGCTGATGAACGAGCAGACGCGCACGGACTTCCTACTGCGCGCCCACATGATGCGATCGATCCGCAGCTACCTCGACGGCGACGGCTTCGTCGAGGTCGAGACGCCGGCGCTGCAGTCGCTCTACGGCGGCGCGTTCGCACGGCCGTTCGTCACGCACTCCAACGAGCTCGACGAGGACCTCTACCTGCGCGTCGCCGGGGGCGAGCTGTACCTGAAGCGGCTGATCGTCGGCGGGCTCGAGAAGGTGTACGAGGTGGCGCGCGTCTTCCGCAACGAGGGCGTCTCGTACAAGCACAACCCGGAGTTCACGATGCTCGAGTGGTACGAGGCGTACGCCGACTACCGCGACACGATGGAGCGCTTCGAGACGCTGGTCGAGCGCGCCGCCCAGGACGTGCTCGGCACGACGAAGGTCACCTACCGCGGGCATGACATCGACCTGAAGCGGCCCTGGAAGCGCGTCAAGCTCGTCGACGCGTTGCAGGAGCACGGCGTCTGGTCGACCGACGAGGCCGAGCTGCGCTCGATCCTCGAGGGCCGCGGCATCAACACCACCGAGGACAAGACGTGGTCGCAGCTCGTCGACCACGCGCTGACGAACTACGTCGAGCCGCGGCTGATCGAGCCGACCTTCCTCTACGACTACCCGGTGCGGCTCTCGCCGTTCGCGCGCACGACCGACGAGAGCGACGAGATCGTCGAGCGCTTCGAGGGCTTCATCGGCGGCACCGAGATGTGCAACGCCTTCAGCGAGCTGAACGACTCCGTCGAGCAGGAGGAGCGCTTCCGCATGCAGGCGGAGGAGGGAGCAGGCGGCAACGTCGAGGCGGAGCCCGGCGACGAGGACTACGTGCAGGCGCTCTCCTACGGCATGCCCCCGACCGGCGGCCTCGGCTTCGGCGTCGACCGGCTCGCGATGGTGCTCGCGGGCAAGGACTCGATCCGCGACGTCATCCTCTTCCCGGCCCAGCGCGAGCGCCAGGCCTGAGCCGAGGCGTCCCTTCGGGCCGATCGGACGAGTTCAGGCCAGTTTGCGGGGATTCCTGGCCGCGGGGCTGGTCCGGGAGCCGGCCGGGGCGCGTCAGGACCTCCGGGGGATGCGGGACGTGCGTATCACGGAGTACCATGCGGCCTCCTAGAGAAAGGCAACCGTTCAACCGCCAGACCCGGCGGAAGAGAGGTCTCGAATTGTTCGAAAGATTCACTGAACGAGCTCGCCAGGTCGTCGTACTCGCGCAGGACGAGGCGCGCGCGCTCAAGCACAACTACATCGGGACGGAGCACATCCTGCTCGGTCTGCTGCGCGAGGAAGAAGGTCTCGCCGCGCGTGTGCTCGAGTCGCTCGACATCACCGTGGAAGAAGTGCGCGCCCAGGTCGCCCGCATCGTCGGCCAGGGCGACGAGGTAACGACCGGCCAGATCCCGTTCACCCCGCGCGCCAAGAAGGTCCTGGAGCTCGCGCTCCGCGAGGCGCTGTCCCTCGGGCACAACTACATCGGCACCGAGCACATCCTGCTCGGGCTCGTGCGCGAGAACGAGGGCGTCGCGGCGCGCATCCTGCTCGACTTCGACGCCGACGCGGAGAAGATCCGCAACGAGATCATCCGCATGCTCTCCGGCCCCGGCCGGCGGCAGGGTGGCTCGGCCGGCGGCACGAGCGAGAAGGGCAAGAGCTCGAAGCTGCTCGACCAGTTCGGGCGCAACTTCACGAAGCTCGCCTCCGAGGGCAAGCTCGACCCGGTGGTCGGGCGCCAGACGGAGATCGAGCGGATCATGCAGATCCTCAGCCGTCGTACGAAGAACAACCCGGTCCTGATCGGTGAGCCAGGGGTCGGCAAGACGGCCGTCGTCGAGGGGCTCGCGCAGCGCATCTCCGTCGAACCAGGTGCCCGACATCCTGAAGAACAAGCAGATCTACAGCCTGGATCTCGCTGCGCTCGTCGCGGGCTCGAAGTACCGCGGCGAGTTCGAGGAGCGCCTGAAGAAGGTGATGAAGGAGATCACCCAGCGCGGCGACATCATCCTGTTCATCGACGAGCTGCACAACCTCGTCGGTGCGGGCGCCGCCGAGGGCGCGATCGACGCAGCGTCGATCCTCAAGCCGGCGCTGGCACGCGGCGAGCTGCAGACGATCGGCGCGACGACGCTCGACGAGTACCGCAAGTACCTCGAGCGCGACGCCGCGCTGGAGCGCCGCTTCCAGCAGATCCGCGTCGACGAGCCTACGACGGACGACACCGTGCAGATCCTGCGCGGCCTGCGCGACCGCTACGAGGCTCACCACCGCTGCAAGATCACCGACGAGGCGCTCACGGCAGCCGCGACGCTCGCCGACCGCTACATCCAGGACCGCCACCTGCCCGACAAGGCGATCGACCTGATCGACGAGGCCGCATCCCGCATGCGCATCAAGACGATGAGCGCACCGCCGCGCTACCGCGAGCTCGAGGACGAGATCGAGAAGGTCCGCAAGGACAAGGAAGCCTCGATCGAGAACCAGGAGTTCGAGAAGGCGGCGTCCCTGCGCGACAAGGAGCGCAAGCTCACGCAGAAGAAGCGCGAGCTCGAGGAGCAGTGGCGCGAGCAGGACCAGACCGAGCAGCCGGAGATCGGCGAGGACGAGATCGCCGACATCGTCTCGATGTGGACGGGCATCCCCGTCTTCAAGCTCACCGAGGCCGAGTCGGAGCGGCTCGTCAACATGGAGAACGAGCTGCACAAGCGCGTGATCGGCCAGGACGCCGCGATCATCGCGGTGTCGAAGTCGATCCGCCGCGCTCGTGCCGGCATCAAGGACCCGAAGCGCCCGAACGGCTCGTTCATCTTCCTGGGCCCGTCAGGCGTCGGGAAGACCGAGCTCGCGCGCACGCTCGCCGAGTTCCTGTTCGCGGACGAGGACGCGATGATCCAGATCGACATGTCGGAGTACATGGAGAAGCACGCCGTGTCCCGGCTCGTCGGCTCGCCTCCGGGCTACATCGGCTACGACGAAGGCGGCCAGCTCACCGAGGCCGTACGCCGCAAGCCGTACTCGGTCTTGCTCTTCGACGAGATCGAGAAGGCGCATCCCGACGTGTTCAACATCCTCCTGCAGATCCTGGAGGACGGGAAGCTGACCGACTCGCAGGGCCGCAAGGTCGACTTCCGGAACGTGATCGTGATCATGACGTCGAACATCGGCTCGGCGTCGATCTCGAAGAACGTCTCGCTCGGCTTCAACGATGTCGAACGAGGACGGCCTCACCTACGACGACATGAAGACGCGGGTGATGGGCGACCTGAAGAAGGTCTTCCGTCCGGAGCTCCTGAACCGCATCGACGAGATCATCGTCTTCCCGAAGCTGCAGAAGGACGAGATCCTGCAGATCGTCGACCTGCTCATGAACCGCCTGCGCGTGCAGATGGCGGAGCACGAGGTGACGATCGAGCTGACGGACGAGGCGAAGGACCTGCTCGTCGAGAAGGGATGGGACCCGGCCATGGGCGCCCGGCCGCTGCGCCGCGCGATCCAGCGCTACATCGAGGACCCGCTCGCCGACTTCGTGCTCGGCCGGCAGCTCGTGCCGGGCTCGACGATCCTCGTCGCGCGCAAGAGCGACGAAGAGGTCGACATCACGGTCGTGCCGCCCGCGCCGCCGGAGGCGATCGGGGTCGCCTCGGCGCCCGACGCGCCGCCGGACGACATCGCAGAAGTCACGGACTGACGTCTGGAATCTGATTCGCGCGAAGCCCGGCTTCGCGCGAATCAGATTCCTGCATCTTCAGGCGCTCACCGTGAACATCAGCTCGTCGACGTAGCACCAGCACCAGTCCTCGCCGTCCTCGGCGGAGCGGACGATCGGGTGGTCGGTCGCGCGGGCGTGCTGCGTCGCGTGCTTGTTCGGCGAGGAGTCGCAGCAGCCGATCTTCCCGCACGTCATGCACATGCGGAGGTGCACCCAGCGCGCGCCGATCGCGAGGCAATCCTCACAGCCTGCGATCTCGGACGGAAGCTCGACGTGCTCGATCTGGTCGGTGTGCGTGCAGGTCTCGTTCACGTTCATAAGTGCCACCTTAGAAGAAGTAAGAACTCCGTTAAACGGGATGCTTGTGTTCACAACAAGCATGAACGGGTTGCGTCGAACTGTCTGAGCGTTCGTCGGTGTCCCGTCGCGGCGCTCGCCCTGTGAAGCAACCAAGTAAGGAGCAAGTCCCTTGACGAGAAAGCTGTGGCTCTCGACCACTGTGGTCGTCGTAGCTCTGCTCGCAGTCTTCGCCGGAGGCGCGGCCGCCAAGTCGGCCAAGCACGGCGCTGTGGGCGGCACGCTCAACATCGACCTCCCCAACGACGTCGACTACACCGATCCCGCTCTGGACTACCTGTCCACGGGCTGGGAGATCGAGTACTGCGACCTGCCTCAAGCTGATGAACTACCCGGACGCCAACGGCGCGAAGGGCTCGCAGCTGGTTCCCGAGGCTGCCGTCGGCTTCCCGAAGGTCTCGAACAGCGGGAAGACCTACGACTTCACCGTGAAGGCAGGCTTCACGAAGTTCTCGAACGGCCAGGCTGTCACGGCTGCCAACTTCAAGGCTGCGTTCGATCGCAACGCGGACCCGAAGATGCAGTCGCCGGCTGTCCCGTTCTTCTCCGACATCGTCGGCTCGAGCAAGTCGCCGGTCTCCGGCGTGAAGGTGAAGGGCTCGCACCTCGTCATCACGCTGACGAAGCCGTCGCCTGACTTCCTCGCGCGCGTCGCGATGCCGTTCTTCTGCGCCATCCCGACCAACCTCGCGCACGACCCGAACGGCGTGCTCGCTCCTGCTTCGGCCGGCCCGTACTACATCTCGAGCCGCATCCCGAACAAGTCGATCACGGTCAAGAAGAACCCGTTCTACAAGGGCAAGCGCCCGCACAACGTCAACCAGATCGTCTACAACGTCGGCAACTCGCTGTCGGCGACGTACCTGCGCACGCAGCAGGGCTCGACCGACTACGCCGCCGGCGGCATCCCGCCCGCGTCGTACTCGGAGGCCGCTCAGAAGTACGGCGTCAACAAGGGCCAGTTCTGGGTCAAGCCGCAGATCGGCGTCTCGTACCTCGCGATGAACCACGACCGCCCGCTGTTCAAGGGCGCGAAGGGCACCGCGCTGGCGAAGGCGATCAACTACGCGATCGACCGCAAGGCGATGCTCGCCCAGGGCGGCTACCTGGCCGGTAAGCGCACCGACCAGATCCTGCCTCCGGGCCTCGCCGGCTTCCGCGACGCGAACCTGTACCCGCTCAAGGGCCCGGATCTCGCGACCGCCAAGAAGTGGGCCGCCAAGGCCGGTCTCAAGCAGGGCACGACCCTCGAGTACTACACCTCGAACACGGGCTCTGCCCCGCTCGTCGCCCAGATCCTGCAGTTCAACCTGAAGCAGCTCGGCATCAACGTCAACAGCCACCTGTTCGCCCGTGCCGTCCAGATCGACAAGGAAGGCACCCGCGGTGAGCCGTTCGACCTGACGTCCGAGGCGTGGATCGCCGACTACGCCGATCCGTACGACTTCATCAACGTCCTGCTCTCGGGCGACAACCTGCACGCCTCGAACAACAACAACGTCGCGTACTTCAACAACCCGCAGTACAACGCGCAGATGCGCTCCGCGTCGCTGCTGTCGGGCTCGAAGCGGTACTCGGCATACGGCAACCTCGACGTGTCGATGATGAAGAACAACCCCCCGTGGGCTGCTCGCAGCAACTTCAACGACCGCGTCCTCGTCTCGAAGCGTGTCGGGTGCTTCACGTTCAACCCGATCTACTCGGTCGACCTGGCGGCTGTCTGCCTCAAGTAGCAGCGCACCGCCAGTAGGTCCCACCAGGGGTGGGTCGGCTCAGCCGGCCCACCCCTTTTCGTTCCTACTCCTCGAGCTGCCAGACGTCGTTGCGCAGCAGCGGCACGGTGCTGCCGTCGCGCAGCACGGCGTCGACGTCCACGTCGGGGCCGCCGATCATGAAGTCGGTGTGCACGGTCGAGACGTTGACGCCCTCGATCACGCCGCCCTCGACCGCCTCGGCGTAGGCGCTGCCGTAGGCGACGTGGCAGGTCGCGTTCTCGTCGAAGAGCGTGTCGAAGAACGTGACGCCCGTCTTGCCGATGCGCGAGTCGCCGTCGACCAGCGCGACCTCGCCGAGGTACCCGGCGGTGTCGTCGGTGGCGAGCTGCCCCTCGATGACCTCGCCGCCCTCCTCCGCGCGCACCTCGACGATGCGGCCCTGCTCGAAGCGCACCTCGAGGCCTCTGACGATGCGCCCGTAGAGCGCGAGCGGCCGTGTCGAGCGGACGACGCCTTCCGTCCGGCGTAGGTCCGGCGTCGTGAAGACCTCCTCGGTCGGCATGTTCGCGACGTAGGGGATCCCCTGCGCGGTGTGGGACTCGACGCCCTGCCAGCGCGACTCGGGCAGCAGCCCGACACGCAGGTCCGTGCCGGGGCCTCTGAAGTGGATGGCGTCCGCCTGCAGGTCGTCGAGCGCGCCGGCCCGGGCGCCGATCCGCTCGACGTGCCCGCGCCAGGCGGCGACCGGGTCGTCCTCGTCGAGCCGCACGGTGTACTCGACGAGCTCCCAGAGCCTGTCGACGTCGGGCTCGCCGAACATCTGCTGCGCCCAGCCCTCGTTCGGCACGCCGACCACGGTCCAGTTGTTCAGCTGCTCGTTGATCTGCCGGTTCGACTCCTCGGCCATCTCGAGCATGCGCGCCTTGCCGACGCGCTCACCCGGCAGATCGGCGAGCAGGTCGGGCTCCGCGTCGCCGGTCAGGGCGACCACGGCGGCGCGCTCATTGCCGACCTGCTTGGCGCGGCTGAGCAGCCACGGCGGCGTCCACGACAGCATCTCGTCCGACGCGTGCTGGATCAGAGCGCGTCGGATGTGCTGATCGGTGTAGAGGACGTCGACGTACGCCGCCCCCGCCTTGTACGCCTCGCGTGTGACCGCGCGCGCAACCGCCGCGTGCTCCACCCGCGCGATGACGTCGACGAGCTGCCCGGGCTGCACGTTCGCACCGACCCGCACGGCGAGCTCCGCGTAGCGTTCTTCTCTCTTGCCCGACTCCGTCGAGCTTGCGTCGGTGCTCACTCCGGCAGCTGCCAGGTCTCGTCGCGCAGGATCGGCACGGACTTGCCGTCCTTCGTCAGGCCGTCCACCTCGAGCTCTGGGCGGCCGACCATGAAGTCGGTGTGGACGGTCGAGATGTTCATGCCGTCGTACATGCCGTCCTCGAATACCTCGGGGATGCCGAAGCCGTAGGCGATGTGGCAGGTCGCGTTCTCGTCGTAGAGCGTGTCGAAGAACGTGATGCCGGTCTTTCCGACGCGCGACGTGCCGTCGACGAGCGCGATCTCGCCGAACCGGGCGGCGTTCTCGTCGCTGGCGATCTGGCTGCGCACGATCTCTGCGCCCTGCTCGGCGTCGACGTTCACGATCCGGCCGTCGCGAACCGTGAACGTCAGGCCCTTGATGATCTCGCCGAGCAGCGCCAGCGGCAGGCTCGAGCTGATCGTCCCCTCGGCGCGCGTCGGGTCGGGCGTGGTGAAGATCTCCTCGGTCGGCATGTTCGGGACGTAGGGGCGCCCCGACGCCGTGTGGAAGAGCGCCGACATCCAGCGCGCGTGCGGCAGCAGCCCGATCGTGAAGTCGGTGCCGGGCCCGCGGTAGTGGATCGCGTCGAATTGCGACTCGTTCAGCTTCGCCGCGCGCGAGTCCAGGCGCGACATGTGCTCGCGCCAGGCGGCGACGGGGTCGTCCTCGTCGAGCCGCGTGCAGAACGCGACGGCCTCCCAGAGACGCTCGACGTCAGGCTCCCCGAAGACCTCGGTCGCCCAGCCCTCGTTGGGGAAGGCGACCCCCGACCAGTTGACGACGCGGTCGACCATCTGCCGGCGGCTGATCTCGATGAGCTCCTTCATCTGCGCGCGCCCGACGCGCTCTCCGTCGAGGTCGCCCAGGAGCTGCGGCTCGGGATCGCCGGTCGTCCAGATCGACGCGGCGCCGTTGTGCGCCTCGCCGCGCTCCTTCTGCCACTCCGGCGTGTAGGTGAGCGCCTCGTCGGGACCGAGCTCGATCATCGCCTTGCGCACGTGCTGGTCGCGGTAGGTGACGTCGACGTACCTTGCGCCGGCCGAGTACGCCGCGCGCGTGAGCGCACGCGCGAGCGGTGCGTGCTCGATCTGCGCGTTGATGAACACCGTCTGCCCCTCCTCGACGTTCGCGCCGACGCGCACCGCCAGCTCGGCGTAGCGCTCGAGACGATTCTTGGCCTTCACGTCGGTGTCTACGTCAACTGCCATACGTCCTCCCTCAGGATCGGGACCCGCCTGCCGTCGCGCGTCAACCCGTCGACGGAGACCTCCGGGCCGCCGACCATGAAATCCGTGTGCACCGACGAGACGTTCGCGCCGCGCTCGCGCAGCTCGTCCGGCGGGAGGCCGGCGAGCTCGGGCGCGGAGAAGAGCACCGCGCTGCCGTAGGCGATGTGACACGTCGCGTTCTCGTCGAAGAGCGTGTTCAGGAACGTGATTCCCTGGCGGCCGACGCGCGACTCGCCGTCGACGAGCGCGACCTCGCCCAGGCGCTTCGCGTGCTCGTCGGTCGCGAGCTGGCCGCGCACCGCGTCGGCGCCGCTCGAAGCCTTCACGTCGACGATCTCGCCGCCTGCGAACGTCATCTCGAGATCGCGGACGACCGTCCCGCCGAGCGCGAGCGGCCGGGTCGAGCGCACAGTGCCCTCGGCGCGCCGTGCGTCGGGGGTCGTGAAGACCTCCTCGGTCGGCAGGTTCGGGACGTGCCCGATGCCGTCCTTCGTGTCGATCCCGCCGCCGACCCAGCGCGACTCGGGCAGCAGCCCGATCGTCAGGTCGGTGCCGGGGCCGGAGAAGTGGATGCCGTCGAGCTGCAGCGCGTCGAGCTGCGCGCAGCGTGCGCGCAGCCGCGCAGTGTGCTCGCGCCAGGCCGCTACCGGGTCTGCCTCGTCGAGGCGCACGCTCTGAGCTATCGCGTCCCACAACCGGTCCACATCGGGCTCGCCGAACACCTGCTCGGCCCAGCCCGCGGTCGGGTACGCGGCGATCGTCCAGTTGATCGCGCGCGCGTTCTGCAGCTTCAGGGTGGTCTCCATCACCGCGACCTGTCGCGCACGGCCGACGCGTTCCTGGTCGAGGTCGGCGAGCAGCTCGGGGTCGGCCTCGCCCGCGATCATCGCGAGGGCGTTGCCGTCGAGCGACTTCGAGCGCAACACCTGCCAGTCGGGTGACGCGGTGAGCGCCTCGTCGGGACCGCGCTCGATCATCGCGCGGCGCACGTGCGGGTCGACGTAGCGCACGTCGACGAACGCTGCGCCCGCGCGGTACGCCGCTCGCGCGATCGCTCGCGCGAGGTCGACGTGCTCGGGCGCTGCGTTGACGAACAGCGTCTGCCCGGGCTGCAGGTTGGCGCCGACCCGGACAACGAGGTCGGCGTAGGCGTCGAGACGGTCCGTCATGCGCGGCTAGACAATAGAGGCGTCGATATCACGTGTCGAGAGGGACATCGTCCCACGACGAGCCCTCGCCGCACAGCCAGTTCAGCGCGTGATGGCGTTCGAGGGCGATCGAGTGCGCCTCCGCGTGCTGCTCGGGGGTCAGCTGGCGGTAGACCTGGCCGTACGCGCGGAAGTCGCCGCGGATGGGGGCGGGGAGGACGCCTTGCTCGAATCCGCGCATCGCGGTGGCCGCGATCAGCTGGTCGAACGTCGCGAATTGTTCGGGGAGCTCGACCTCTTCGCGGCCCTGCAGGTCGGTCGTCCGCGCCCGCCAGTGCCAGAGCCGCGCCGACTCGCGCTCGAGCTCGATCTCCTCGGCGTCGCGCAGCTTCGGCTCGTCGAGCTCGACGGCCGCGACCTCGTCCGGCTCGAACGGCTCGTCGTACGGCGGCAGCTCGACGAGCTGGAGCGCCCAGAGCAGCGTGCCGAGCGCCTCGCCACGCCAGACGGCGTCGACGACGGCGGGATCCTCGTCGGGCAGCCGCGCCAGGGCCGCGCGAAGCTCCTCCGCGAGCTCGCGGCTCCGTGCGACCACCTCCCCCTGCGACCGGAGCTTGCGGCGCGGCATCCGGTCCCGAGACTAGACGAGGATGCCGTCCACCTCCGCCAGCGTGTCCGCGTCGAGCTCGATCCCGGACGCCGCGGCGTTGTCGTGCACCTGCTCGGGCCGGGAGGCTCCGACGATCGCCGAGGCGAGCTCCTCGCGGCGCAGCACCCACGCGAGCGCGAGCTGCGCCATCGTGATCCCGAGCCGCTCCGCGACCGGCACGAGCGCCTGCACGGTCTCCAGCACCGGCTGCTCGAGCCAGTCGCCCATCAAGCGCGCCCATGCGGCGGCTGGTCGCGCGCGAGCCCTCCGGCGGCGGCGCGCCCGGCGCGTACTTGCCGGTCAGCGCACCCTGCGCGAGCGGCGACCAGACGATCTGCGAGATCCCGTTCGCCGCGCAGAGCGGGAGCACCTCGCGCTCCGGGTCGCGGTGCAGCATCGAGTACTGCGGCTGCGAAGAGACGAACTTCTCGTATCCGCGCTCACGGCTCAGGTCGAGCGCGTCCTGGATCTGGCCGGGGCTCCACTCGCTGAAGCCGAGGTAGCGCGCCTTGCCCGCGCGCACGACGTCGGTGAGCGCAGCCATCGTCTCCTCGAGCGGCGTCGAGGTGTCGTAGCGGTGGCACTGGTAGAGGTCGACGTGGTCGGTGCGGAGCCTGCGCAGCGAGTCCTCGATCTGCTTCTCGACCTGGGCGCGCGAGAGACCCTGGTTCTCGCCGCCGTCGTCCATCGGGAAGTAGAGCTTCGTCGCGAGGACGTAGGACTCGCGCGGGCGCGACTGCAGCGCGTCGCCGAGGAACTCCTCGGCTGCGCCGAGCGCGTAGACGTTGGCCGTGTCGATGAAGTTGATCCCTGCGTCGAAGGCCGCGTCGACGCACGCGCGCGCTGCGTCGTCACCGACGCCGCCGCCGTAGGTGAGCCACGAGCCGAGGCTGATCTCCGAGACCTGAAGGTCGCTGTCGCCGAGCTGTCTGTATCTCATGGGGATCGATCGTTCCAGAGCCGGCACCGTTGCCGTCGGACGGCCGGGCTACCGTGGACTTAGATGACCGACTCCCAATTCGCGCCGCCGCGGATGGGGGCCTGCGCACTGCGCATCGCGCCCGTCTCGTTCGCCCCCAAGGCAACCAGCCTTGCGACCGAACGAGCCGAACGCGCTGCTTGGCGCATGCCCTCCCCGCGGCAACGCCATCGGAAGTCGGCCATCTAATGGCGAAAGCGGCGGCCGTGCAGCACGTGTGCACCGAATGTGGGACGTCGTCCGGGCGCTGGCTCGGGCGCTGCCCCGGCTGCGGCGAGTTCGGGACCATGCTCGCCGAGGCCGTGCCCACGCGGGGCGCACGTTCCTCTCGACAGCCTGCCCAGGCACCTGCACGGCCGCTGCTCCGCCTCGTCGACGTCGTCGCGGACGAGGCGGAGCGCATCCCGACCGGCGTGCCGGAGCTCGATCGGGTGCTCGGCGGCGGGCTCGTGCCGGCCTCGCTCGTGCTCGTCGGCGGCGAGCCGGGCGTCGGCAAGTCGACGCTGCTCCTGACGGCGCTCGGCGCGATCTCCGCGCAGTCAGGAAGTGCAGCGCGGCGGGCGCTGCTCGTGACCGGGGAGGAGTCGGTCGCGCAGGTGAAGCTGCGCGCCGCGCGGCTCGGCGGCTGCGACGGGGTCGAGATCCTCGCGGAGACCGAGCTGGAGGCGGTCTGCGACACCCTGGAGCGCGAGCGCCCGGCCGTTTGCGTGATCGACTCGGTGCAGACCCTCTGGTCGCAGGAGATCGGCTCGGCGCCGGGCTCGGTCTCCCAGGTGCGCGAGGCGGCGGCTCGGCTGCTGCGCGTCGCGAAGGAGGCGGGGGTCGCGACCTTCCTGGTCGGCCACGTGACGAAGGACGGCTCGGTCGCGGGCCCGCGAGTCCTCGAGCACCTCGTGGACTGCGTGCTCCAGTTCGAGGGCGACCGCTACCAGGCGCACCGCATCCTGCGCGCGGTCAAGAACCGGTTCGGCTCGACCAACGAGCTCGGCGTCTTCGAGATGACCGGCGAGGGCCTCGTCGGGGTGCCCGATCCCTCCGAGGTCTTCGGCCGCACCCACGCGGGCGAGGTCGGCTCGGCGGTCGCCTGCACGCTGGAAGGGACGCGCCCGCTGCTGCTCGAGATCCAGTCGCTCGTCGCGCCCACGGACCTCGCGATGCCCCGCCGGGTCGGCACCGGCGTCGACCCGAAGCGACTCGCGATGATCGTCGCCGTGCTCTCGCGGCACGCCGGGCTCCCGCTCGGGGCGGCCGACGTCTTCGTCAACGTCGCCGGCGGCGTCCGCATCGACGAGCCCGGCGCCGATCTCGGCATCGCCCTGGCGATCGCGTCGGCGGCGAAGGGCGTGCCCGTCCGGGAGGGCCTCGCCGCCTTCGGCGAGGTCGGCCTGACGGGCCGTCTGCGGGCCGCGACGCAGACCGAGCGGCGGCTCGAGGAGTGCCGGAAATTCGGCTCGACGGTCGTCCTGGGGCCCGATTGCGAGACCCTGCGCCGGGCGCTCGCCGCAGGGCTCGCCGATTCCCCGGGTTGAGCAGGGATTTTCGGGAAAAACCCCGGTTTTCCAGGGTTTCTGGTATACTGGTGGCCTCGCCGGTGGAGCCTTCAGGGCCGCCGGCTCTTTCGCGACTACAGACGGAAAGAGGCACATTTGTACAAGGTCGGCGACAAGGTGGTCTACCCCCACCACGGTGCGGGGACGGTCGTTAAGCGCGAGAAGCGCGAGGTGCTCGGGGAGAAGCGCGAGTACCTGACCATCAAGATCCTGCACAACGACATGACCGTGAACGTTCCCGCCGACAACGCCGAGCGGGTCGGCCTGCGGAAGGTCATCGACGAGGAGGCAGTGAAGAAGGTCGTGAAGTACCTGACCTCCGGCGGCACCGAGATGCCGAAGAACTGGAACCGGCGCTTCAAGCACAACCGGGACAAGATGAAGACCGGCGACATCTACGAGCTCGCCGAGGTCGTCCGCAACCTTGCGCTGCGCGACGGCGAGAAGGGTCTCTCGACGGGCGAGAAGCAGATGTACGTCAAGGCCAAGAAGATCCTCGCCTCCGAGTTGATGTACGCGAAGACGATGACCGAGGACGAGGCGCTCGAGTGGCTCGAGGAGACGCTGACCGAGGGCGCCAAGCCGAAGCCCGACCCGGCCGAGAGGAAGCCGGCCGCGCCGAGGAAGCCTGCCGTCGCGAAGGCGACTGCTGCCGCGAAGCCCGCGGCGAAGAGCGCCGCCGCCCCGAAGAAGGCTCCGGCGAAGGCCGCTGCCACGCGCACGACCGCTGCCGTGAAGACGACGGCTGCAAAGAAGACCGCGAGCGCACGCCGCTAGCGCGGCCGCGCGCTTCCTGAATGAGCGTCTGGGCCGTTCTCGTCGCCGCAGGGCGAGGGGAACGGCTCGGCGAGGACCGGCCCAAGGCGTTCGCGCGCCTCGGCGATCTGCCGTTGCTGGCGGAGTCGCTCCGGCGGCTCGACGAGAGCGGGTGGGTCGACGAGATCGTGGTCGTCGCGCCGCCGGAGTGGGAGGAGCCCGCGATCCTGCTCGCCGAGGAGTTGGGTGCGTCGAAGGTCAGCTCCTGCGTCCCCGGCGGCGAGACGCGGACCGGCTCGGTGCGCGCGGGCGTCGCCGAGGTGCCGGACGCGGTCGACGTGATCGTCGTCCACGACGCCGCGCGGCCGCTCCTCCCGGAGGACGTGCTGGAGCGCGTGATCGGCGCGCTCGGCGACGGCTACGACGGAGCCGTCCCCGGCCTGCCGGTCGCCGACACGGTCAAGCGCGCGCCGGGAGGCGTGGTCGCGGAGACCCTGGCCCGCGACGATCTCGTCACGGTCCAGACCCCGCAGGCCTTCGTCGCGCCGGTCCTCCGGGCGGCGCTGACCGCACTTAGTGATGACTCATCACTAAGCGCCACGGACTGCGCCTCGCTCGTCGAGCGGAACGGCGGGCGCGTATGTGTCGTCGCCGGCGACGAGCGGCTGCTCAAGGTGACGACCCCGGCCGACCTCGAGCGCGTCGCTGCATGGCTGTAGAGGTCGTCGTCTTCGACGTCGGCGAGACGCTGATCGACGAGACGGGGATGTGGACGCGGGCCGCCGAGGTCGCCGGCGTGACGCCGTTCACGCTGATGGGAGTGCTCGGCGGGCTGATCGCGCAGAACCGCCACCACACCGAGCTCTGGGAGACGCTCGGTGTCGCGCCCGCCGCCGCGACGTGGTCGGACGACGACTGGTACCCCGACGCGCTGCCGTGCGTCGAGCGCCTGCGCGACGCCGGCTACCGCGTCTGCGCCGTCGGCAACACCCCTCGGTTCGTGGAGGAGGAGATCGGCCGGCGCCTCGAGGTGCTCGGCTCGTCGGAGAGCTGGGGCGTCGCGAAGCCCGACCCGGCGTTCTTCGCGCGCATCGTGCAGGCGGTCGACGCCGCGCCTGAGAAGATCGCCTACGTGGGCGACCGCGTGGACAACGACGTCGCCCCGGCGCTCGCAGCCGGCCTGGTCGGCGTCCACGTGCGCCGCGGGCCGTGGGGCTACCTGCACGAGCCGCCGCCGGAGGCGATTCGCATCGCATCGCTCGACGAGCTGCCGGATGCGCTGGAGCGCCGTAGGCTCGACGGAGGCGCAGAACAATGACAGCGATACATCGTTGTTGTGTCCGTGCTTCGTTCGGCGTCTGCTTCCTGGGTGACCTGCACGTAGCGGCGCAGCGCGTCGGCGATGTCGGCGGCGATGTGGAAGGCGGCGGTGCCGGCCGGCCAGTACGCCGAGCGACTCCGGCCCCTCGATGGTGCGCCACGGGAACGCCGCGCCCTCCAGGTTGAGCGTCGCGGGCCCGCTCCCGGGCCGGTCCAGGGTGCCGTGCCGCCAGCGCAGCGCGTCGCGCACGGCGCGCCGGCTGGGTGTAGGTGAGCACCGGCAGCACGAACATCTCGGTGTCCCAGAACGCGTGCCCGTCGTACCCGGGGCCGGTCAGGCCCTTGGCGGCGATCGGCCGCCGCTCGGCCCGGGCGCCGGCCTGGAGCACGTGGAACAGGCCGAACCGGACGGCCTGCTGCACCTCCGGGTCGCCCTCGACCTCGCACGTCGGCGGCGTCCCAGAACTCGTCGAGGTACTCGCGCTGCTCGCGCGAGCAGCCCGTCCCAGCCGTCGAGCCGCGCGCCGCGTCAGCGCCGCGCCGACCTGGTCGCGCAGCGCCGGCAGCGACCGGCGGCTGGACCAGCCGTACGCGAGGTACTTGACCACCCGCAGCGTCTCGCCGGGCTGGAGCACGCAGCGCGATCGTGGTGCGCACCCAGTCCTCGTACCCCTCGGTACTCGATCGTGGTGCGGCCCGGGCCGTCCACGTCGTGGTCCATCGCCGGCGGCCACCCGCAGCCCGCTGACCTTGGTCCGGTGGATCAGCAGCCCGCCGTCGTGCGGTGGTCGAGCTCCTCCTCGGCCTGCAGCGGCGACTCCAGCACGGCGGCGACCCGCGGGTCGCCGGCTCTGCGCGGGCAGCGCCTCGTTGGCCACCAGCTCGGACTGCACGATCAGCCGCAGCGGGCCGTCGACCGGCTCCACCTCGTAGCGGATCGCGGCGACGACGCGCTGGGTGAACGAGACCAGCCGGGTGCTGCGGACCTTGACCTCGCGGCCGGCCGGGGAGCGCCAGTGCAGGTCCCGGTGCAGCGTGCCGGCGCGCAGGTCGAGGACCCGCTCGTGGGCGAGCAGCTCGCCGTAGCGGACGTCGAGCGGCTCGTCGTCGACCAGCAGCCGGATCAGCTTGCCGTTGGTGACGTTGACGATCGTCTGGCCGGACTCGGGGAAGCCGTAGCCGGCCTCGGCGTACGGCAGCGGGCGCAGCTCGTAGAAGGAGTTGAGGTAGGTGCCGGGCAGGCCGTGCGGCTCGCCCTCGTCGAGGTTGCCGCGCAGCCCGACGTGCCCGTTGGACAGCGCGAACACCGACTCGGACTGGGCCAGCACGTCCAGGTCGAGCCGCGTCTCCCGGACGTGCCACGGCTCGACCGGATAGGCCCGTTCCCGGATCACGCGGTCAGCTCGCCGTCGAGCAGGTCGGCGAGGTCGGTGACCACGACGTCGGCGCCGTGCGCGCGCAGCTCGTCGGCCTGGCCGACCCGGTCGACGCCGACCACGTACCCGAACCGCCGGCCCGGCCGGCGGCGACCCCGGCGAGGGCGTCCTCGAAGACGGCGGCCTGCGCCGGGTCGACGCCGAGCAGCCGCGCGCCGGCCAGGAACGTGTCCGGCTGCGGGCTTGCCGCGCAGCCCCTCGGCGCGGGCGACGAGCCCGTCGACCCGCGCCTCCAGCAGGTCGGTTCCAGCCCGGCGGCGGCGACCACCTCCCGGCGCGTTGGCGCTGGCCGAGACGACCGCCCGGCGCAGCCCGGCGGCGCGTGGCCGCCTCCAGGTAGCGCGACCGAGCCGGGGTAGACCTCGACGCCGTGCGTGCGCGATCCGCTCGCAGCAGCAGCACGTTCTTGCGGTTGCCGACCCCGTTGACGGTGTCGCGCGTCCGGCGGGTCGTCGGGCGCGCCCTCGGGCAGCACGATGCCCCGGGAGGCGAGGAAGGTGCGCACCCCGTCGGCGCGCGGCCGGCCGTCGACGTAGCGGTTGTAGTCCGGCCCGGGGTCGAAGGGACGGAACGGCTCGCCGGTGGCGGCGGCGCGTCGGCGCAGGAAGGCGTCGAACGTCTCGGTCCAGGCGGCGTTGTGCACCCGGGCGGTCTGCGTCAGCACACCGTCCAGATCGAAGAGACAGGCGGTCACGTGAGCAGGTAGGCCCAGCACGGTACGAATCTATCCAGACCTCCGCGCCCGGCAAACCGCTTTCGGTGCGCTTGCCGCGCGGCTCAGTTCGGGCGCAGCGTCCAGACCACGGTCATCTCGCCGGTCGGCTTGCCCTCCTCGGTGGCGATCTCCACCTGCGACCGGGAACTCCGGCCGCCGGCCGGACTCCAGTTCCGCGACCACCTCGGCGGCCGGCCGGCCGAGCCGCGCGGTGGCCAGCACCGGCCCCATGGCCAGCTTCCGGTAGCGCGATCTCGGCCCGTCACGGCCAGCGGCACGGCCCGGTCGAGCAGCTGCCCGAACGCGGCCAGCACGACCGCGCCGGAGGCGGTCTCGCCGAGGGTGAACATGGCCCCGGCGTGCGGGCCGCCCACGTGGTTGTGGGTGGCCGGCGAGTCGGGCAGCCGGACGGTCACCCGGACCCCGCCCTCCGCCTCGGGGGCCACCTCGACGAATTCGATGCCGAGCGTACGGGCGAACGGCACAGCCTCCAGCATGCCGGCCGCCACCTGGCGCGAGTCGATGGTCATGGCCCGACGTTACTAGCCGGTAACTTCGCCGGCAAGGACCGCCCCCGTCAGCGCCAGCCGACGTCGATCCGGTCGCCGCGCTCGTCGAAGAAGTGCAGCGCGTCCATGCGTACGGAGACGGCCAGCGGGTGGCCCGGCGGTGACCGCCGGGTACGGCGCCAGCCGCACCGCGAGCTCGGCCGGGCGCCGGTGGTGCCGGCCCGGGTCGTTGAGCACGCTGGTCCGCGGGTCGCGCGACCGCGTCGGCCGGCGGGCCTCCGCGGCTCGGCGGCGCGCCCGGTCAGCCGCTGCATCACCTGCCCGAAGCGGCGCAGGCCGCGCTGGCCGGTCGGCGTCGCGTCGGCCGGGCGCCCAGTCTCGTCGACCACGACCGCGGTCGCGCCGATGTCGAGGAAGGCGAGCGACTCGTGCCCGTGGTGCTCCAGGTAGCGGATCCGGCCGTGCAGCACGTCGCCCGGGGTGTCCGGCGCGACCGGGGTGAGCGCCTCGGCCCGCATCGCCGACCACGATGCGCTCGCCGTGGTAGTGCGCGACCGCCCGGCGCGCGGATGTCGTTCCAGGGCAGGTGGAGCGCCTGGTCGCCGAGGTGCAGGGCGACGTAGCGGTCGAGGTGGACGTAGACCGACGGCCTCGAGCAGGTTCATCCGCGGGCTGCCGAGGAACGCGGCGACGTAGAGCGTGGCCGGGCCGGCCGTACACCTGGGTCGGGCGTGCCGACGTCCTGCAGCACGCCCTTGCGCATGATGGCGACCCGGTCGGCCATGGTCAGCGCCTCGGCCTGGTCGTGCGTGACGTAGATGGTGGTGACGCCCAGCTCCCGGACCAGGCCGGAGATCTCGGCGCGCAGCTCGGCCCGCAGGCCGCTGTCCAGGTTGGACAGCGGCTCGTCCATCAGGAACAGGCCGGGCCGGCGCACGATCGCCCGGCCCATCGCGACCCGCTGGCGCTGGCCGCCGGAGAGCTGGCTGGGCTTGCGGCCGAGCACGTCGCCGATGCCGAGCGCGCTGGCCACGTCGGCCACCCGCTCGCCGCGCGGGTCCGGGCTCGACGCCGGACGAGCCGCAGCGGGAAGCCGATGTTGTCGCCGACGGTCATGTGCGGGTAGAGCGCGAAGTCCTGGAAGACCATGGCGATCCTGCGATCGCGCGGCGGCAGGTCGTTGGCCAGCTCGCCGTCGAGCAGCACGCGCCCGACGGTCGGGTCCTCCAGCCCGGCGATCATGCGCAGCACGGTGGACTTGCCGCAGCCGGACGGGCCGAGCAGCACCATGAACTCGCCGTCGTCGACGTCGAGGTTGACGTCTGTCGACGGCGACCGTGCCGTCCGCGGAACACCTTGGTGACATCTTTGAGCGCGACGGTCGTCACCGTGCACCTCCCCCCAGCCTCGTCGACCGAATCCCGAATGACTGTGACGAGGATCATCGCGGTTCGCACATCGGGTAAACGTGCCATGTTCGGCTTGTGACGGCCCTGTGACGCCCACCCGGCGGGACGAGCCGGCGTCAGCGGGGTCCGCCTCCCGCCTGCGACGCCGGGGCCAGCGCGCGGACTCCGCGCGCCGGCCGGCCGGCGGTGGCCGGTTCGCCGAGGAAGACCCGGCGCACCACCCGCTCGGCGGCGCGGCCGTCGTCGAGCGCGCAGAACCGGGCCCGGAACTGCTGCCCGCGCCTTGCGTCGCCGCGTCGTCGTCGACCGCGCCGGTGCGGAACAGCGTCGACCAGGTCGGCCGTAGGTCGTGGCGACCGCGCCCGGCGGCTCGGCCGTGCAGGTCGAAGTAGACGCCCGCGGGTGCAGCCGGTAGGCGTCCCAGTCGGGCGCGTAGATGACGATCGGCCGGTCGAGCACGGCGTAGTCGAACATCACCGACGAGTAGTCGGTGACCAGCACGTCGGCGGCGAGGCAGAGGTCCTCGACGCGACGGGTGGCCGCGACGTCGCGCACCCGGTCCCGGCCGGCGCGGCCGCCGGCGCCGGCTCGGTCGTAGAAGTAGTGCGCCGCGCACCAGCAGCACGACGTCCGGGCCGAGCGCGTCGGCCAGCCGCGCCGAGGTCGAGCGGCGGCCGGTAGCCCGGGCTGGTACTCGCGGTGCGTCGGCGCGTACAGCACGACCCGCTCGTCCGGGCTCGATGCCGAGCTCGGCGCGCAGCCGGCGCGACCTCGTCCGCGGTCGGCGGCGACCAGCCGGTCGTTGCGCGGGTAGCCGACCTCCAGCGTCTCGTACGCGGCCGGGTAGGCGCGCTCCCAGACCTCGGTGGAGAGCGGGTTGGCGGTGACGCTGTAGTCCCAGCGGTCGCAGCCGGCGCAGCAGCGCGGCGAAGTCCATCCCGCCGCGCCGACCGGGTACGCGCTGCTGGTCCAGGCCCATCACCTTGACCGGCGTGCCGTGGTGGGTCTGCACGTGCACGCTGCCCGGCCGCTTGACGACGAAGTCCGGGAAGTTGACGTTGTTGACCAGGTACCGGGCCCGGGCCAGCGCCCGGTAGTACGCGGGCGTGCCGGCGACCACGTAGGTCGACACCCCGGCGGCACGGTCGCGCACGCGGTCGCGCGTCGACCACCCAGACGCCGCGCACCTGCGGCGCCAGCTCGCGCGGCCTTCTCGTAGATCGCGGCCGGGTTGCAGGAGTAGCCCGCGGTACCAGTAGGCGGCGTAGACGGCCAGCGTCGGGTCGACCGGCAGCCGCAGCTCGGCCCGGTAGTACGCGCGCAGCAGGCGCGTCGCCGGGCCAGCCGGCGCCGCGCGCCGGGCCCGGCGGCGCGACCCGCCGCCCGGCGCCCGGCGCCGTCGCCGCGCGACGTCCCGCGCGCGGTACGCGCGTGCCGCAGCGCGCTGAAGCGTGCGCCAGCGGCCGCGGCGACCAGCCGGTGCTTGAGCCCCTCCGCGCCGGCCGGGCGCCGGATAGCCGCCGGGCGGCAGCAGCGCGCGTAGTCGGCGGTGATCTCGGCGGAAGAAGGCCGGCCGCAGCTCCGGGGCGAGCCGGCTCGCCGTTGCCGAGCACGATCAGGTAGTGCCAGATCATCCGCTCGAAGATGCGCGGGCCGCAGGTCGTCCGCCGCCGGCCCCCAGGCGTCCAGTCAGCCGAAGACCCGGTGCCACTGGTCGAAGACCTCGAAGTGCCGCTCGCTGCGGGTCCTGGTGATCGCCCCGGCGCGGCGCTGCCGGTAGTGGTAGCAGACCCGGTCCAGCACGCCGATCCGCTCGGCGGCCACCAGCACCGGATAGCGTGAACGAGACGTCCTCGTACCAGCCGGCGTCGAAGCGCAGGCCCAGTCCGCGATCAGGAACTCCCGGCGGACCACCTTGTTCCAGGCCATCGTGCAGCAGCCGCAGCGTCTCCGGCCGGTCGCGCAGCCGGAAGATGTCCGTGCCGGGCGGCTCCGGCGAGCACCTCCGCCTCGCCGCTGCGGCTGTGGCGTCGTTCCAGTGGACCCGGGCGTGGTCGACCAGCAGCACGTCCGGCGCGGTGTCGCGCAGCCGGGCGGCGACCGCCGGCAGCGCACCCGGCGGCGAGCCAGTCGTCGCTGTCGACGAACCAGACGTACTCGCCGGCGGCCTCGGTCCAGCCCGACGTTGCGGGCCGGCCGAGCCCGACGTTCTCGGTCAGGTGGACACGCGGACCCGCGGGTCGCGGGCCGCGTACTCGTCGAGGATCTCGCCGCTGTCGTCGGGCGAGCAGTCGTCGACGGCGATCACCTCGAAGTCGGCGTACGGCTGGTCGAGGACCGAGTCGAGGCACTCGCGCAGGTAGCCCTGCACCCGGTAGGCCGGCACGATGAAGCTGATCAGGGTCACTCGGCCGCCCCTGCCGTCAGCCCGGCGGGCGACCTCCCGCGCCGACCAGGCGCACCGACGCCCGCGCGGCCGGGCGGGCAGGACGACCCAGGCGAGGACGACGCTCCCCACGAAAACCACGAGAAGGTACGTACCGAGTGTAGCCACCCGGCACCCGCGAAACCGACGATCGCCGCGAGGGCCAGCAGCACCGACCGCCCCTCCCAGCCCAGCGTGCCGCCGTGCAGCGGCGGGGCCGCCTGCCGCTTCTCCAGCCGGGCGGTCAGGTCGTAGTGGTGCAGGGTCAGCACGAAGACGTACCCGAAGATCAGCCAACGGCGGCACGTCGCCGACCACCCCGACCGCGATGGCGAACAGGTACTCGGCGGCCCGCAGCGCGGCCGGCACCAGCCAGTCCAGCGGCGCCGTTGTGCGCCGCGCCCGCGCCGCAGGCCGGCGACCAGCAGCACCAGCAGCGCCGACCGGCACCGCCCACCGCGAGGCCGCCGGGCGCCGTCGCGCCAGCAGCGCCGCGACCAGCAGCGCCGCCGGGCCGAGCGCGGCGATCACCGCCAGCGTCAGCGGGCCCAGCGGGCGGACCGCCGGCAGCCGGCCGGGCCAGCGGGCCGTCGTCGCGGTGCAGGGTGGCGTCGACCGTGTCCAGCACCGGCACCCGCATCCAGCGGGCCCGCAGCGTCCGCAGCGCCCCGGTGTACGCGAACGCCAGCACCCCCCAGGCCAGCACCGCGAACAGGCTGACCAGCGGGTCGAACAGCGCCACGGTCAGCGCGATCAGCGCCCACCGCTCCCCGATCGGGAAGACCACCGTCCGCTTCAGCCAGTACGACACCGAGCCGGTGTCGGCCTGCACCCGGGTCGACGCGGCGTTCAGCTGGTCGCCGATCCCACCGCCGGCACGCGCCGCCGTCCTCGGCCGGCGGGCCGCCTCGTCGTGCAGCACCCCGTACCAGGTGTCGGTCATGTGCCGGACGGTCTGCAACGTCATCGCGGCGATCGCCAGCGCCCAGCCGTACCGGAGCCCGGCGTGGCGTCGCCCCGTAGCCGCAGACCGGCGTAGACCACGTACTCCTTCGCCCGGTCGGCCATCGTGTCCAGCCAGCCGCCCCAGGCGCTGAAGTGCCGGGTGTAGCGGGCCAGCTGGCCGTCCACGCAGTCCAGCACGAAGCCGAGGTAGAGCAGCACCGCCGCCGGCGACCAGCGCGGGCCGGCCACCGACGCCGAACAGCACCGCCGCGGCCACCGCGAACAGCACCGAGATCGCCGTGACCCCGGTCGGGGTCAGCCCGAGCCGGGCCGCCGCCTTCGTCACGTACGGCGACCAGGTGCTGACGAAGTAGGTGGTGAAGAAGTCGTCCTTCTCCTTCACCGACAGCCGCAGCTCGGCCCGGTCCTCGTCGACCGCGGCCACGGCCGCCTCGGCGGCGGCCAGCCCGGCCGGGTCGCGCGACCCGGTGCGCGACGAGCAGGCGTACCCGCTGGGCGAAGGTCAGCGTGCCGAGCGCGGCGAGGCCGGCGAAAGCCGGTCCACGCGCGGGCCCGGCCGGCGCCGGCCCGGGCGGCGCGCCGGCCGGCACCCGCCGCGCGGCGGCCGCGGGCGGCGGCGGCCAGCGCCGGCAGGTCGTCCACGCCGACCCGCAGCGCGCCGCCGAACACGCCGGTGGCTCCGCCGTCGAGGGCGTCCAGGGCGCCGGCGTCGACCACCTGGCCGCGCTCCTCGCGCACGGCACGTGCGGCCGGGCACCGGCGGGTCGGTGAGCACCAGCGCCACCGTCGGGCCTACCGGGCTGGTGGCCAGGTGCCGCAGTACGGCGGTGTGCGCCACCAGGTCGGTGCCGGTGACCAGCACGGGGGCGGTGGCGGTGTCGACCAGGGCGGCCAGCTCGTCGAGGTCGGCGGCGATGGCGCACCTCGTCCGCCACCGGCCCGGCGCAACTGGGCGGCCAGGCGGTCGGCGAGCGGCTCGCCGGTCGCGGTGGTCAGGCCCGCGGCCGGCGAACCGGCGGCGAGCACGATCGCGAGCGTCACCGCGGAACCGCGGCGTGGTACGCGTCGAGCGCCTCGGCGATCGGTGCCGTCGACGTCAGCCGGCCCGCGTCGAGGTAGAGCCCCCGACGGCAGAACCGGGTCAGGTCCTTCTCGTTGTGTGACACGAGCAACAGCGTCGCCCCTCCGCGAGCAGGTCGTCGATCGTCGCGTAGCACTTCTTCCGGAACTCCGCGTCACCGACCGCGGGGACCTCGTCGACCAGCAGGATCGGGTCGGCAGGTTCGAGATGACCGCGAAGCCGAGCCGCACCTTCATGCCGGAGGAGTAGTGCCGGACCGGGGTGTCGATGGCGCCGCCCACCTCCGGCGAAGTCGACGATGTCGTCGAAGTGCCGCCGCAGCTCGCCCTGCTCAGCCCGTGCAGCGCCGCCGATCAGGTAGATGTTCTCGCGCGCCGGTCAGGTCGCTGGAGAAGCCGGCGGTCAGCTCGAGCAGCGGCGCCACCCCGCCGTGCACGGCGGACCGCGCCCTCGTCGGGGATGCAGCACGCCGGCGATCAGCTTGAGCAGGGTGCTCTTGCCCGGGCCGTTGCCGCCGACGAGCCCGACGGCCTCGCCCGGCTGCGACCGTGAACGACACGTCCCGCAGCGCCCAGAACTGGCCGTCTTGCCTTGCGCCGCCGCTTGCCGCCCGGTGCGGAGAACAGGTCTCGCAGCCGCGGTTGCGGCGCCGGTTGCGCATGAAATGGATGCCGACGCTGGTCGGCCTCGATGATCGGCCGCCATCTCAGATCTCCTTGAGCACGGCGCGGTTCGAGCCGGCGGAAGACCACCAGCCGGCGACCAGAAAGCCGAGCAGGCTGCCGCGACCGTGATGGTGAGCAGCCGGGCGTCCGGGAACTCGTCCGGGACCAGAACGCCGTGGTGGAGCTCGAGGATGCCGGCGAGCGGGTTGAGCACGTAGAAGTGCCATAAGCCAGCCGGGCATGCCGGAGATCACGACCGTTGAGGCGGTAGATGATCGGCGAGGAGTAGAACAGCAGCCGGATGCACCATCCGCATGAGCCGCTCGACATCGCGCACAGCACGTTGCCAGTGGAGCCAGCAGCAGCCCCAGCCCGATGAGCAGGATCGCCCTGGACGCCATCGCGAGCGGCAGGGTGAGCAGCGACCAGCCCGAGCTGGATCCGCCGGCGCCGCGTAGATGACGGCGAAGGCGACCAGGACCGGCAGGCCGGCCAGGAACTCGGCGAACTCGGCCGGTGACCCGGCCGATCGGGAAGACCTGCCGCGGCACGTTCATCGTGGGGATCAGCCGGGACTGCCCGGTCAGCGCGTTCGTCGGCCTCGCTCAGCACCGCGCTGGCCCACATCCAGGCGAAGATGCCGGTGAGCAGGAAGAGCGGGTACGGCTCGGCGCCGCCGAGGTGCCGGCCGGTGTCCCGGAGTAGAGCATGCCGAAGACGAACCAGTAGATCGCCGCCCATGCCGAGCGGCTCGATCAGCGACCAGAGGTAGCCGAGCACGGACTGCTGGTACTTGACCGCGAGGTCGCGCCGGACCAGGATGCGCAGCGAGTTGCGGTGCGACCACAACGCCGCGACGCCAGAGGTCACCGCCGCCTCCCGCCTCACCGAACGGACGACAGGCTAGCAGTCGGTGAACGAACGCCCCAACGGGTCAGCACTCGATGACGTTGACGGCGAGGCCGCCGCGCGCGGTCTCCTTGTACTTGACCTTCATGTCCGCGCCGGTCTCGCGCATGGTCTTGATGACCTTGTCGAGGCGACACGTGGTGCGTGCCGTCGCCGCGCAGCGCCATCCGGGCGGCGTTGATCGCCTTGACCGCGGCCATCGCGTTGCGCTCGATGCACGGGATCTGCACCAGGCCGCCGACCGGGTCGCAGGTCAGGCCCGAGGTTGTGCTCCATGCCGATCTCGGCGGCGTTCTCGACCTGCTCCGGCGTGCCGCCCAGCACCTCGGCCAGCCCGCCGGCGGCCATCGAGCAGGCCGAGCCGACCTCGCCCTGGCAGCCGACCTCGGCGCCGGAGATCGAGGCGTTCTCCTTGTACAGCACGCCGATCGCCGCCGGCGGTGAGCAGGAAGCGGACGACGCCGTCGTCGTCGGCGCCGGGCACGAAGCGCGTGTAGTAGTGCAGCACCGCCGGGATGATGCCGGCCGCGCCGTTGGTCGGCGCGGTGACGACGCGGCCGCCGGCGGCGTTCTCCTCGTTGACCGCGAGCGCGAACAGGTCACCCAGTCCATCGCGCGCAGCGGGTCGGCGCGTCCGCGGCTCGCGCCTCCAGGCTCGCGGCGCAGCTCCGGCGCGCGGCGCGGCACCTTCAGCCCGCCGGGCAGCACGCCGTCGCGCGCGCAGCCGCGCTCGCACGCACTCCTGCATGACCTGCCAGATGTCCAGCAGCCCGGCGCGGATCTCGGCCTCGGTGCGCCAGGACAGCTCGTTGGCCAGCATGACGCTCGCTGATCGACAGCCCGGTCGCGCGCGGTGCGCCGAGCAGCTCGGCGCCGGTGCGTGAACGGGTACGGCACGCGGCGTGTCGTCCGGCACGATCCGGTCCGCGCCGGCCGCCGTCCTCGTCGACCACGAAGCCGCCGCCGACCGAGTAGTACGTCGCGCTCGCGCAGCGCCGCGCCGTCGGCGTCGTAGCGCGGCGAAGCGCATGCCGTTGGGGTGGAACGGCAGCGACCGTGCGGCGGTGCAGGACGAGGTCCGTCGTCCGGGTCGAAGTCGATCTCGTGCGTCGCCGAGCAGGCCGAGCCGGCCGGTCGCCGCGGATCGCGCGCGACCCGCGCGCCGCACGGCGTCGGTGTCGACGGTCTCCGGGTCCTCGCCCGCAGCCCGAGCAGCACCGCCTTGTCGCTGCCGTGGCCGTGGCCGGTGGCGCCGAGCGAGCCGAACAGCTCGGCCCGCACCCGCGCCGACGTCGGCCGAGCAGCCCGTCGGCCTTCAGCCCGCGCGACGAACGTGCGCGCGGCCCGCATCGGCCCGACCGTGTGCGAGCTCGACGGCCCGATGCCGACGTGAAGAGGTCGAAGACGCTGATCATGGCTGCACTTCCTCGCCGTCGTACCCGTCGTGGGATCCGGCCCGGTCGTGGTCCGCCCGGTCGCGGGCGGCCGTCCGGCACCCGGGGGTGTGGGTGCCCGACCGGCGAGCCTACCCGCCCAGCTCAGCCCCTGCCCGCCAGTCGCGGGCCGACCGCCGAAATCCGGCAAAATCCGCCCCGGCGGCCCTCGCCCGGAAGCTTCGGCGCGGGCGCGGAGGCGTCGCGGGGTCGGCTACCCGGGTAACCACCTACGGGTACGGGCGGCCGCCGATCCTCCTCGCGGACCGAGGGCGCGGCGGCCACCCCTTCCTACCGTTGAGGGCAGAGCGCGGCGAACCGCCGCAGAGTGGGAGTACGACGATGAGTCGCAAACTGGTCCGCCCCCGTCGAGGGGCGCATGATCGCCGGCGTCTGCGCCGGCCTGGCCCGCCGTTTCGGCATGTCGGCCGGCTTCATCCGGCTGCTGTTCCTGCTGTCGCTGCTGCTGCCCGGCACCCAGGTGATCGTCTACCTGGTGCTGTGGGTCGCTGATGCCGAACGAGGACCGCTACGCCGCCGCCCGCTACTGACCCCGCCACCGCCCCGCGGGACGGCGGCGGGGCACCGGCTGCCGCCGGCGCGGGGTAGCACGCAGCGGCGCCCGTCCCGACGACCGGGGCGGGCGCCGTCGCGTCGGCGGGGTCCCCCGTCACGGAGCGGTGTAGGTGACCGTCACCTTCTCGTAGCCGAGGGAGCGGAGCAGGCCCTCCAGCATCTTGCGGGTGTTCTCCTCGGCCCGCTGGGTCAGGCCGCTGTCGCGGGCGGCGGCGGTGATCCGGTCCTCGGCGAGCTGGTAGACCTGCTGCTGGCGGTTGGGGTCGCCCTTCACCAGCTCGCCGACCCGGTTGAGCAGCCCGCGCTCCTCGGCGAAGACGTAGCTCTTCTCCAGGTCGAGGTTGGTCTTGCCGAGCTGCGGCGCCGGCAGCTTGATCTCCACCGACTTGCCGTCGGCCGACTCGACCACCGCGCCCTCGGAGATCTTGGCGAAGTCGACGTACGCCTCGACGCTGCCCGCCCCGACGAAGAGGGTGCGCTGGCTGAGCAGCCAGTCGGGCACGTTGCGCCGGTCGTTCTGGAGATCGACGACCACCTGGAAGTTGCCCTCGGCCGCGACGTAGCGGCTGAGATCCTGGATCGACTTGAGCAGCGGCGGCTGGCTGCGGTCGGTCTGCTCCTTGGTGAACGGGTTGCGGAAGTCCGGCAGCAGACCGGTGGCCTGCACGCCGAGCAGCACCACCACCGCCAGCGCCGCCGCGCCGAGCACCCAGAGCAGGCCGCGCGCGGGCCCGCCCGCCGCGGTGGCGCTGGTGGCGCACCCGGATCCGGTCTCGGTCGGTGTGACAGCCGACCGCTCCTTGAGCGCCTCGCCGGTCGGATAACCGGGGAACTCCCTGGTGGGCTCGTTGATGTCACCGTCGCGGGCCATGGCCCTCACCGTCCTCGTCAGACACGTCGTCTGGAGATGACGGTACGGCTCCGGTGCGACAGCCGCTCGCGAAGCGGCACGACCAGGCGAAACCGCCGCGTCGATCCGGCGAAACCGCAGGTCAGTACGGGTCGGACGGCCGGCGGGTCAGCGCTCACTCGATCGGCCCGGAGAGGACGAGCACCCGGGCGTGGATCTGGTGCGCTGCTGCAGCGCCGCCCGCAGCGCGCGGTGCACGCCGTCCTCCAGGTAGAGCCCGCCGTCCCACTGCACCACGTGCGGGAAGAGGTCGCCGTAGAAGGTGGAGTCCTCGGCCAGCAGCCGGTCCAGCGCCAGCTCGCGCTTGGTGGTGATGAGCTGGTCCAGCCGCACCGGCCGCGGCGGGATCTCGGCCCACTGCTTCGTGCGTCAGCCGTGCTCCGGGTACGGCGCCCGTCCCGGACCGCTTTGAAGATCACGACGGCACGCTCCCCTCCCCGTGGCCGCCGCCTGCGCCGAGTCGGGTCGCGGCGCCAGGCCTGACCGATGCCGCGTACGCGACACAGCGTTCTGCTCCGCGCACGTCAGTTCGCTACCGCTCCGACCAGCTGCCGCGATGGCACCGACCTCGGTCCGACCGGCGCCGGCCACCGCGTGCGCGAGCGACGGCGACCGGTGGTCGGCTGCCCGGTAACCGACCGTGACCGCGCCGATCGGGGTGTACTCCGCCGGCACCCCGAACGCCTCCCGGTAGCCGTCGATGCGCTCCGGCGGGATGCCGAAGAAGCAGGCGCCCAGCCCCTCGTCGACGGCGGTCGAGCAGCATCAGCAGGCTGGCGAAGCCGGTGTCGATGTGCCAGTACGGCACCGGCCAGCGGGCCTCGTCGCGGTCGGTCCAGCCCTTGTCCGGCTCGGCGTACCGGTCCAGGTAGGCGTCCTGGTTGGCGTGCGGCACGATGATCAGCGGGGCCCGTGCGCATGCCCGCCAGCCACCGCTCCCGACCGCCGCCGTCCGGCGTGGTCGCCGCCCAGAACCGGTCCCGGTCCGCCGGCGTCGTCCAGCACCAGGAACCCCCAGCCCTGGGAGAAGCCGGCCGACGGCGCGCGGACCGCGTGGTCCGAGCAGCCGGTCGCACCACGTCGGGCGGGACCGGCCGGTCCGGGTCGTAGTTGCGCACCATCCGCCGCCGGCGGACCACCTCGCGCGAACTCCATGCGCGTCCACGCGCTCAGGCCGCCAGCGGCCGGATGCCCCAGGCACCGCGCCAGGTCGCGCCCGGCTCCAGCGATGATCACGTCGCGGCCGGACCGGAACGCGTCCGGCGGGCAGGTCATCGGCTCGACCGCGACCGAGCGGCGGCGCCGGTCGCCGGGCAGCGTGTCGCCGGTGAACACCTGCCACCAGCCGAACGCCGGCGTCGGCCCAGATCCGCGACGCCGCCGGCCGTCCGGCGCGGCCAGGCGTGACCGCCGAGCCGCCGTCGGCGTCGCGGATCCACGTCGCCGAAGGCGGTGTCGAGCACGGTCGTCGCCGATCCGGCGCGGCCTCGGTGAAGTCGTACTCGCTGCCGGCCACCCGGGCCGCGCCGATCGGCAGCAGCCGCCCGTCGACCAGCAGCCGGCTGCGGGCCGGCACCCGCAGCACCAGGTCGTCGACCGGCACGCCCGGGCACCAGCAGGTACGGGTGCACGCGCGAAGCCGAACGGCGCGCGGCTCGCCGCCGATGTTGGTCACCTCGTGCTCGGCGCGCAGCCCGTCCGGGCCGACGCTCCAGGTGGTGCGCAGCCGCAGCGGCCACGGGTACCCGGGCTGCGGCGGCAGGTCGTAGCTCGACGGTCACCGCGTCCGGCGCCTGCTCGACCAGCCGCCAGCGGCACCCAGTTGACCAGGCCGTGGATGGCGTTGTGCCGGTCCGGCTCGGTCAGGGCGAGCTGGTAGCGGCTCGCCCGCCGAACGGTGTAGCGCCCGTCGCGGATCCGGTTCGGCCAGGGCGCCAGGACCTGCCCGGCGCGAGCCGGGGCAGATCTCGTCGCTCGGCGTAGCCGTCGAGCACGTCGGCGCCGTCGTGCCGGTAGCCGCGCAGGCCACCGCCCACCTCGACGATGACGGCCTCGTGGCCGGCGGCGGTGATGGTCCACTGCTGCGCCCGAGGGCGGACGCTGGTCGGCGCTGTCCATGCCGGCGACCCTAGTTCGCCGGTCGTCGGTCGCGACACCGTCACGCTGTCGACGCCGGAGCGGTCGTCGCCCGGTAGCGCAGCAGCGCCGGGAACGCCACGGCGAGCAGCACCGCGACCACCGCCGCGGCGATCCCGCCGCCGACCCAGGCGACGCGTCGCCGCCGAACGCCGGCCGCCATCGCGCCGGCCCGCAGGTCGCCCAGGCGCGGGCCGCCGGCCACCACGGCGATGAACACGCCCTGCAGCCGGCCCGCGCATCCGTCCGGCGCGTAGGTCTGCAGGATCGTCTGCCGGTACACCGCGCTGACCAGGTCGGCGGCGCCGGCGACGGCGAGCAGCAGCACCGCCAGCCAGAGCGACCGGCCAGCCCGGCCGCCGCGACCGCCAGCCCCCAGCCGACGACCGCGACGACCAGCGCCACGCCCTGCCGGCGCACCCGGCCGATCCAGCCGGAGGTCAGCCCGCCAGCACCGAGCCGATCGCGATCGCGCGTACAGCCAGCCGACCGCGCGCCGCCGCCGAACCGCTCGTCGGCCACCTCCGGGAACAGCGCCCGCGGCATGGCGAGCACCATCGCGGCGATGTCGATCGCGAACGACAGCAGCAGCACCGGCGTGGTGGCGAGGTAGCGCAGGCCGTCGACGACGCTCGCGCCAGCCGGCGCGCCGCGCGGCCGCCGCCGTCCGGCGTCCGGCTCGGGCGGCAGCGCCGGCAGCCGCAGCGCGGCCCACAGCGCGACGGTGAAGAGCGAGCGCGTCGACCGCGTAGGCGACCGGCAGGCCGACGTCGGTCCGACCAGGCGAAGATCAGGCCGGCGACCAGCGGGCCGACGACCGCGGCGGCGTTGAACGGCGGTGAAGTTCAGCGTGTTGGCCGCGGCCAGCTCCTCGCCGGCACCAGCCGGGGCATGATCGCGCTGCGGGTCGGCGAGCTGACCGCGAACGCGGTCGACTGCACCGCCACCAGCGCCAGCAGCAGCACCGGGCTGTCGCACGCCCGAGCAGCGCCTGGACCAGCAGGCCGAGCGTGGCGGCCCACATCAGCGCCGAGCTGACCAGCAGCAGCCTGCGCCGGTCGAGCGCGTCGGCGACCGCGCCGCCCCAGAGCCCGAAGACGATCAGCGGCACGCAGCGCCGGCGAGGCCGAGCAGGCCGACCCAGAGCGACGAGCGGGTGAGGGCGTACACCTGCACCGGTACGGCGACCGCGGTGAACTGGAAGCCGAAGAACGACGACGCGCGTTGCCGACGAACAGCCGCCGGTACGCCGGGTGCGCGCAGCGGGCGGACGTCGATCGCGTGCCGGCGCAGCGAACCGCGCCGGCCGGGTCGGTCCTCGAGCGTCGCCGGTCACGGCGCCAGCCGCTCGACGATCCACGTCGCGCCGGTCGCCGGTGCAGCCGGTAGCCGCAGCCGGTCGTGCAGCCGGCTCGGCCGGCCCTGCCAGAACTCCACCGTCGTCCGGCACCACCCGGAAGCCGCCCCAGTGCGGCGGGGCCGGGATCGGCTCGCCGTCCGGCGAACCGCTCGGCCGCCGTCCGCGTAGCGCCGCGTCCAGCTCGGCCCGGCCGGCGACCACCTGCGACTGCGGGCTGGCCCAGGCGCCCGAGCTGCGAGCCGCGCGGCCGGGTGGCGAAGTACGCCTCGGTCTCCGCCCGGTCGACCCGCTCGACCCGGCCCGCCGACGAGCACCTGGCGCTGCAGCGGGTACCAGGGGAAGACCAGCGCTGGCCGCGGGTTGGCGGCGAGCTCGCGCGCCCTTGCGCGAGCCGTAGTTGGTGAAGAAGACGAAGCCGCGCTCGTCGTAGCCCTTGAGCAGCACGGTGCGGGCGCTCGGGCCGGCCGTCGGCGTCGGCGGTGGCCACGCACCATCGCGTTGGGCTCGGGCAGCCCGGCGGCCGACCGCGTCGGCGAACCAGCGCGTCGAACTGGTCGAGCCAGGTCGGCGGCCAGGTCCGCCTCGGTCAGGCCAGCCCGCGCGTACTCGTCGCGCATCGCCCGGCGCAGCTGGTCGCTGTCACGCGCCATCTGACCGCGGCTCGCCGACCTGCTCAGCATGGCGCCGTCCGTCGCAGCACGGTCGCCACGCGATCCGCGCGACCGGGGATGTCGCGTGCAGCACAGTCGAGCGGCTCGCCATCGGTTACCGGCAGGCAAGATGTCCGACCATGCCGAGCGCGCCGAACGATCGCCCGGTGCGAGCCCGCTCGGGACGAGCGCACGATCAGAGTCCAGGAGAGCGAGATGTCCGACTTCAAGCCCGGCCTCGAGGGCGTCATCGCCTTCGAGACCGAGATCGCCGAGCCCGACAAGGAGGGCGGCGCGCTGCGCTACCGCGGCGTCGACATCGAGGACCTGGTCGGCCAGCGTCTCCTTCGGCAACGTGTGGGGCCTGCTGGTCGACGGCAAGTTCGACCCGGGCCTGCCGCCGGCCGAGCCGTTCCCGATCCCGGTGCACTCCGGCGACATCCGGGTCGACGTGCAGTCCGCGCTGGCGATGCTCGCCCCGTACTGGGGGCTCGAGCCGCTGCTCGACATCGACGACGAGCAGGCCCGCGACGACCTGGCCCGGGCTCGGTGATGGCGCTGTCCTTCGTCGCCCAGTCCGCCCGCGGCCTCGGCCTGCCGATGGTGCCGCAGAAGCGAGATCGACAAGGCCGCGACCGATCGTCGAGCGGTTCATGATCCGCTGGCGCGGCGAGCCCGACCCGCGGCACGTCAAGGCCGTCGACGCCTACTTGGATCTCGGCCGCCGAGCACGGCATGAACGCCTCCACCTTCACCGCCCGGGTCGATCGCCTCCACCGGCGCCGACGTCGCCGCCTGCTCTGTCCGGCGCGATCGGCGCCATGTCCGGCCCGCTGCACGGCGGCGCGCCGTCCCGGGTGCTCAGCATGATCGAGGAGGTCGAGCGGACCGGCGACGCCGAGGCGTACGTCAAGGGCGTGCTCGACCGCGGCGAGCGGCTGATGGGCTTCGGCCACCGGGTCTACCGGGCCGAGGACCCGCGCGCCCGCGTGCTGCGCCGCACCGCCAAGGAGCTCGGCGCGCCCCGCTACGAGGTCGCCGAGGCGCTGGAGAAGGCCGCGCTGGCCGAGCTGCACGCCCGCCGGCCCGACCGGGTGCTCGCGACCAACGTCGAGTTCTGGGCCGCCGATCGTGCTCGACTTCGCCGAGGTGCCGGCGCACATGTTCACCTCGATGTTCACCTGCGCCCGCGCGGCCGGCTGGAGCGCGCACATCCTCGAGCAGAAGCGCACCGGCCGGCTGGTCCGGCCGTCGGCGCGCTACGTCGGCCCCGGCCCGCGCAAGCCCGAGGACGTCGAGGGCTGGGACCCGATCATGGTCGCGCCGACCGGGTACGCCGCCTGCTCGAGCCTGACGCGGCGGTCCCGGCTCGCGGCCGGTCCGCGGCTCGCGGTCGCGGCGCCCGCCGACGGCCGGCGCCCGCAGGCCGACAGGCACGACCCGACGACGATCACGCATCCCCGACCGAGCTCAAGCCCGCCGACGGCCGGTTCGGCTGCGGCCCGTCCAAGGTCCGCCCCGAGGCGGTCGCCGCGCTCGCCGCCGTCGGCGACGACCTACCTGGGCACCTCGCACCGGCAGAAGACCGGTCACGGACCAGGTCGCGCCGGGTGCGCGCGGGCCTCGCCGAGCTGTTCGCCCTGCCCGAGGGCTACGAGGTCGTGCTCGGCAACGGCGGCACCACCGCGTTCTGGGACGTCGCGACGTTCGGCCTGGTCCGCGACCGGGCCCAGTCACCAGCGTTCGGCGAGTTCGGCGCGAAGTTCGCCACGGCGGTCAAGGACGCGCCGTTCCTCGGCGAGCCGACCGTCATCAAGGCCGAGCCCGGGCACCGCGCCGGCGCTCGGTCGCCGAGGCCGGCGTCGACGCTACGCGCACCCCGCACAACGAGACCTCGACCGGCGTCGCCGTCGCCGGTCCGCCGGGTCGCCGGCGCCGACGAGGGCGCGCTGCATGCTGCGTCGACGCCACCTCGGCGCCGGCGGCCTGCCGGTCGACGTCGCGCGAGACCGACGTCTACTACTTCGCGCCGCAGAAGTGCTTCGCGCTCCGACGGCGGCCTGTGGCTCGCGCTGATGTCGCCGGCCGCGCTCGAGCGGGTCGCGCGAGATCAAGGCGTCCGGCCGCTGGATCCCGGCCTTCCTCGACCTGGCGACCGCGGTCGACAACTCGCGGCTGGACCAGACCTACAACACCCCGGCGCTGGCCACGATCTTCCTGCTCGCCGAGCAGATCGACTGGATGCAACGCGCCAGGGCGGCCTGGCCTGGGCGCGCCAAGCGCACCGCCGAGAGTCGTCGCCGATCGCTCTACGGCTGGGCCGAGAAGTCCGACGTACGCGACGCCGTTCGTCACCGACCCGGCGCAGCGCTCGCAGGTCGTCGGCACGATCGACTTCGCCGACGCCGTCGACGCCGCCGCGGTCGCGAAGGTGCTGCGCGCCAACGGCATCGTCGACACCGAGCCGTACCGCAAGCTCGGCCGCAACCAGCTGCGCATCGCGATGTTCCCGGCCGTCGACCCGGCCGACGTCGAGGCGCTGACCGCGTGCATCGACTACGTGGTCGAGCGACTCTGATCGCCGTCACGGTCGGTGGCCGCCGGACGCGTCGGCGGCCACCGACCGTGATCATCGTCGCAGCTCAGTCGCGACATGCGGGTGTCGCGTCCCCACCTGCGGCGATGCGCGTACGGTGGTCGAGACGCCCGGGTGGCCGACTCGTGGCGTGCGGCCAGCGAAGCGGGACGGAGGCAACGCGATGCGGCCAGTACGCTTCGTCGCCCTCTCCGAGGACGGCCAGGCGCTGGTGCTCGCCGACGAGGTGGGGCGCCTGCTCGCGCTGCCGATCGACGAGCGGATCGCCGCGCGTTGCGCGCCGAGCCGCGGCGCGCCGCCGCTCGCGGTGGCCCCGACGGCGACCGCCGACCCGATGCCGTCGCTGTCCCCGCGGGACATCCAGGCCCGCATCCGCTCCGGCGAGTCCGCCGAGGACGTGGCCCGCATCGCCGGCGTGCCGGTCGACCGGGTGCTGCGCTACGCCGGCCCGGTGCTGCAGGAGCGGGCGATGCTCGCCCAGCACGCCCGCCGCACCCGGCTGAAGAGCGCCGAGAAGGGCGCCCCGCTGGCCGAGGTGGTCGACGCGCCGGCTGGGCCAGCACGGCATCGACACCGAGAAGATCTCCTGGGACGCGTACCGGCGCGACGACGGCACCTGGCGGATCGTCGCCACCTGGCCGTCGCGGCAAGGCCACCGCGCAGGCGGTCTGGGAGCTCGACAAGGCCCGGCAGCTGGTCACGCCGCACGACGACATGGCGCAATACCTGTGCGCCGAGCGGCCCACGCCGATCCTCGGCCAGGAGCCGGCGCCGGAGCGGGGCGGCCACGCGCTGCCCGGCCCGTCGCGCGGCGAGCCGAGCCGGGGCGGGCACGGCCTGCCGGCGGCGCCGGCGAGCACCGCGCGTCCCGGCCGCGACCCGATCCGGGCCGGGCGCGACGCGCTGCTCGCCTCGCTCGACCGGCCGCTGGGCTCGACCGCCGGGCCGCGGCCTCGAGCCGCGCACGCCGGCCGCCCTGGCCGGGCCGGACGCGCCGCGGCAGCGGCCGGTCGGCGGCGGCGCCGCGGCGCTGCTCGGCGGCGGCCGGGCCGCCGTTCGACGACGACTCGCGACGCGCCGCAAGGAGGTCCCGGCCGTGCCGTCGCTGGCCGTGCTGCGGCCCCGCCGCACGGCGCGCCGGCGGCAGCCGGCCGGCGAGTCGACCGACGCCGCGGCAAGCCGCGCAAGCGCCTGCCGAGCTGGGACGACGTGCTCTTCGGCGCGGCCCGGCGGCCCGCGAGTCGTACGCTGACTCGCGCCGCGGTTGCCCGAGTCCGCGAGCGCTGAGGCAGTCAGGTTGGCCGTCATGGAGTACACGAACCTCGGCCGCACCGGCCTGTCGGTCAGCCGCCTCTGCCTCGGCACGATGAACTTCGGCCCGCAGACCGACCGAGCCCGACAGCTTCGCGATCATGGACCGCGCGCTCGAGCACGGCATCAACTTCTTCGACACCGCCAACGTCTACGGCTGGAAGCCGGCGAGGGCATCACCGAGCAGATCATCGGGCGCTGGTTCGCCCAGGGCGGCGGCCGCCGCGAGAAGGTCGTGCTGGCCACCAAGGTCTACGGCAAGATGGGCGACTGGCCCAACGAGCAGGGCCTGTCCGCCCGGCACATCGTCCGGGCCTGCGAGGACTCGCTGCGCCGGCTGCAGACCGACTGGCATCGACCTCTACCAGATGCACCACGTCGACCGGACGCACGCCGTGGGAGGAGATCTGGCAGGCGATGGAGACCCTGGTCGCCCAGGGCAAGGTGCTCTACGTCGGCTCGTCCAACTTCGCCGGCTGGCACATCGCCGCAGGCCCAGGAGGCGGCCGAGCCGGCGCAACTTCCTCGGCCTGGTCACCGAGCAGTCGCATCTACAACCTGCTGACCCGGCACGTCGAGCTGGAGGTGCGTCCCGGCCGCCCAGCACTACGGCCTCGGCATCATCCCGTGGTCGCCGCTGCACGGCGGCCTGCTCGCCGGGGCGCTGCGCAAGAAGGCCGAGGGCACGGCCGCGCGGTCGCCGAGCGGCCGCGCCGCCGGACGCGCTCGAGGAGCACCGGCCGGCGATCGAGGCGTACGAGAAGCTCTGCGCCGACCTCGGCCACGACCCGGCCGACGTCGCGCTCGCCTGGCTGCTGTCCCGGCCCGGGGTGACCGCGCCGATCGTCGGCCCGCGCACCATGGAGCAGCTCGACGGCTCGCTGCGCGCGCTGACGTGCGACGCTCGACGAGGCGACGCTGGCCCGGCTCGACGAGCTCTTCCCGCCGGTCGGCAACGGCGGCCCCGGCCCGGAGGCCTGGGCCTGGTGACGCCGGTGACCTGCGTCGAGAGCGGCGGCCGCGCGTCGGCCGGCGCCCTGCGCTCGTGGGCCGGCGAGCGCGTCGGGCCGGCACGGTCGGCCTGCGCACCGCGGCCGCCACGGCCTGCGGCCAGCCGGCCGTACGTCGTCGGGCCCAGGTGGCTGCGGACCAGCACCACTCGGCCACCGGCCACTGCGGCCCCCGGTAGTCGTCCAGGGCCGCCCGGTCGGCGCCACGTCGGCCGGTCGACCCGGTCGCCGGGCCGGGCGAGGTCAGGTGCGGGCGGAACGGCTGCTCGTCGTACGGCAGCCGGCCGCCGGCAGCCCGGCGCGGATCAGCCGGGCCAGCGCCGCGCAGCGGCTCGCACGTCGCCGCGCAGGTCCGACCCAGAGCACCGTGAACCGGCCCTGCGCCGAACTGCCCGCCGCCGGCCAGCCGCAGCCGGGGCAGCGGCCGGCCGGCCGTCGCGCGACCGTCTCGGCGGCGAGCCCGAGCGCGCTCTCCACGTCGACCAGCCGGCCCGCGTCGACGTCGCCGAGGAAGGCGAGGGTGAGGTGCGCGTGCCGGGTCGGCGAGCCGGACGCGGTCCCGGCGGCGGCCGCCGCGCCGACCCGCAGCCGGGCCACCTGCGCGGTCGAGGTCGCGCGACCGCCTCGGGCGGCGGGTAGACCGCGACGAAGAGCCGCACGCGGGTCCCGCCGCTCAGCGGTGCCGCTGCCAGTGCGGGGCCGGGCGGCGGGCAGGGTCAGCCCGGCGGCGTCCAGCACGCCCTCGACCCGGACCCGCTCGATGCTCCCGGTCGACGCCCGCCAGCTCGCTCAGGTGCTCGGCGAGCCCGAGGCACCGGCAGGCCGCCCGGAGCCGGTCGTCGTACGCCGTCGAGGACGGCGGCGTGCCAGACACCGCGCGGCCGCCGGGTCGACCCGCTGGCGCCGAGGCGGCGCAGGTCGGCGGCGACCTCCTGGACGACCGGCGGTCGGCGCCGGTCGAAGTCGGTGCAGGTCGAGTCCCGGGTGAGCGCGTCGGCCTCGACGGCCCGGTCCAGCCGGGCGATGGTGCGGCGTTCCCGGCGGCGCTCGCGCCACTCGGCGTACCCGCAGGCGACCCGGTCGATGATCTCGTCGGCGCAGAAGAGCAGCGGCGAAGCCACCGGCAGACTGGCGCGACAGCGACGAACGCCAGGGCAAGCAGCATCGCGCGGCCGACCTCCACGCATCGACGCTAAGCCCGCCGCGCGCCTGCCCGCCACCGGCTTCGTTGCCATCCGGGCACCGTCGGTTGCCGACCCGCCGGTCGGGGCCCTGCCACCGAGGCGTCGACAGGGGCCTTCCGTCACTCGGCGGAGGCGACGTAGAAGCGGGGCACGGGAGCATCCGCAGCCGCAGCCGGGCACCCGAGCGGCGCAGCTGCCAGGTCGAGCGCGAGCAGGCGGTGGCCAGCGAGATCAGCCCGCCGATCCAGATGCTCGCCCCGGCGCCGAGGTGCTCGGCGACCCAGCCGATCAGCGGCGCGCCGACCGGGTTGGTGCCCATGAAGCACCAGCACCCACAGCGCCATGACCCGGCCCCGGAACGCGGCGTCGGTGCCGAGCTGGACCCGCTGGTTGGCCGCCTGGGCGAAGAACACCATGAAGAACCCGGTCGGGCAGCAGCAGCGTCGACCACCAGCCAGTACGCCGGCGCGAGCCCGACCAGCGGTGCCGAAGCCGGCACAGCCGACCGCCGCGCCGAGCACCAGCCAGACCGACGGGCGGCTGCGCCGCCCGGTGCCGGCGCAGCGCCCCGACCAGCGCGCCGACGGCCAGCGCCGTGCTGAACAGGCCGAACGAGGCGGCGCCGGTGTGGAACACGGTCTTGGCCAGCGCGGCGAGGGTGAGCTGGAAGTTGAACAGCGAACATGCCGATCACCGACATCAGCACCATCGGCAGCAGCAGGTCGGGGCGGCGCCGCGACGTAGCCGCAGCCCGTCGACGACCTGGGCCGAGTCCCGCTCGCGCGACGGCAGCAGGGCCTCGCGGTACAGCTCGGCGGGGCGCATCCGGACCACGGTGACCAGCGGGGCCAGCGAGCTGACCGCGGTGAACAGGAACACCGGGCCGACGTCGACGGCGGCGATGGCCAGGCCGGCCACGGCCGGGCCGACGATCCGGGCCGAGTTGAACACGGCGGCGTTGAGCGACAGCGCGTTGGGCAGCAGCGGCGGTGCCGACCAGTCTCGGAGACGAACGCCTGCCGCACCGGGGTCTCCACCGCGTTCGCGACGCCGAGCAGGGCGGCGAAGACGAAGACGTGCCAGAGCTCCACCAGGCCGGTGAGCGACCAGCAGGCTCATGCCCGAGCGCCAGCACGCGTCCAGAACGCGTTGCGCGACGAACAGCAGCAGGCGCTTGTCGTACCGGTCGGCGAGCCGCCCGGAGAGCAGGGTGAGCAGCAGCACCGGGGCGAACTGGAGCGCGGTGACCACGCCGAGCGCGGTGGCGGAGTCGTCGCGAGAGCTGCAGGACCAGCCAGTCCTGGGCGATGAGCATGCATCCAGACGCCGATCAGGTTGACCAGCTGCCCGGACGCGAAGAGCCGGTAGTTGCGGACCTGCAGGGACTGGAACATCGTGCTCAGCTTCGCCTGCACTCTTGGTGCGCCTCCTCGGTCGTACGCGTCATCGACGGCGGACGGCGCGGGTCACGGCGCGCGCGGTCAGGCGCGGGCGAGCTGCTGAGGATCTCGGCGGCCCGCCGCAGCGTGTCCCGTCGGCTCGGTCGAGCTCGGCCAGCCGGCTGGCCAGCCACTCGTCGCGGGCCCGCTCGAACTGGTCGAGCACGGCCCGGCCGCCCTCGGTCGCCGCCAGGATGACCTGCCGGCCGTCGGTCGGATGGGGGGTGCGCTGCACCAGGCCGCGCTCCTCCAGCTTCGCGACGATCCTGGTCATCGTCGGCGGCTGCACCCGCTCGGCGTCGGCCAGCTCCCGGGGCTCAGCGCGCCCGCCAGCCTCGAGGCTGGTGAGCGCGGAGAGCTGGGTGACCGTGAGGTCGCCGACCGGCCGGGCCTGCGGACCCGCCGGTTGAGCCGGGTGATCGCATCACGCAGCTGGTGGGCCAGCGCGCCGGTGGCACGCGTTTCGCCGTCACCGTCCGCTCCGTCACGATAGTTAGCTTAACTAATGAGCCTGGCTAACGACATCTGATATGACCATGCTCACGAGGGGTTTGCATGCTACGGGCCGGGTACCCCGATCGGTCACCGGCCCGGAGCAGGCGGTGTCGAGCACGCGGACTCGATCGGCCCACGCAGGAAGTAGAGGACGAACAGCGCGGCCACCCCACAGCAGCGGGTGGACCTCCCGGGCCTTGCCCCGTCGCCAGCTTGAGCACCACGTAGGTGATGACGCCGGCGCCGATGCCGTTGGTGATCGAGTAGGTGAACGGCATCAGCACGATGGTGAGGAACGCCGGGATGGCGATCTCGTAGTCGTCCCAGTCGATGGTCCGCGACCTGCGGTCATCATCAGGAAGCCGACGATCACCAGCGCCGGCGCCGCCGCCTCGGACGGCACGACCGCGACCAGCGGCGCGAAGAACATCGCGAGCAGGAACAGCACGCCGGTGACCACGCTGGCCAGGCCGGTGCGGGCGCCCTCGCCGACGCCGGACGGCGCTCTCGATGTAGGAGGTGTTGCTGGAGACGCTGCGCCGCGCCACCGGCCGCCGCGGCGAGCGAGTCGACCAGCAGGACTCCTGGCGCCGCGGCGGGGTGCCCTCCTCGTCGAGCAGGCCGCCCTCCGGCGCCGACCGCGACCATCGTGCCCATGGTGTCGAAGAAGTCGGCGATCATCAGCGTGAAGACGAACAGCAGCGGCGACGAGCCAGCCGATCCGGCTCGCACGAGCCGAACAGGTAGAAGTGGCCGAGCAGCGACAGGTCGGGGACGTCGACGACCTTGTCCGGCAGCTTCGGCACGTTCAGCGCCCAGCCGTGCGGGTTGGCGCTTGCCGTCGACGAACGACGGGCCGACGTTGCGCGATCGCCTCGACGATGATCGCCAGCACGGTGGTGACCGAGGATGCCGATCAGGATCGCGCCCTTGCACCCGGCGGACGACCAGCACGATGCGTCAGCAGCAGGCCGACCACGAAGACCAGCATCGGCCAGCCGGCGAGCTTGCCGTCGATGCCGAGCCCGACCGGGACCGTGGTGTTCGCCGCGTCCGGGACCCGGCGGACGAAGCCGGCGTCGACCAGGCCGATGAGCGTCGAGGAACAGGCCGATGCCGACGCCGATCGCCGTCTTCAGCTGCGGCGGGACCGCGTGGAACACCGCCGTCCGGAAGCCGGTGAGCACCAGCACCGTGATCAGCAGGCCCTCGAGCACGACCAGGCCCATCGCGTCGGCCCAGGTCATCTGCGGGGCGATCTCGAACGCGACGAGCGCGTTGAGCCCGAGCCCGGCGGCCAGCGCGAGCGGGAACCGGCCGACGACGCCCATCAGGATCGTCATCACGCCGGCGACCAGCGCGGTCGCCGCGGCGAGCGCGGCGAATCGGCGAGCTTGCTCGCCGTCGCTGTCCGGCGCCGTGCCGAGGATGATCGGGTTGAGCACCACGATGTAGGCCATCGTGAAGAAGGTGCAGGCCGCCGCGGAGCTCGCGGCCCACCGTCGAGCCGCGCGCGGTGATCTCGAAGAAGCGGTCGAAACCGTTACGGGGCGTGCGCGGGATCGGGTGGCATGCCGTTGTCCGGCGGCGCACTGGCCATCAGGTCCTCGCAGGTGATCTTCCGTTGTCGCGCGCATCGTCGCAGATCACCGGCCGGCACGGAAAAGTTGATCGCGTACGCTTGCCGCGTGCCGCAGGAGCAACCGCCGCGGCCCGAGCCGCTCGACCCGCCGATGGTGCCGTTCGCCCTCGCCGGGATGGTCGCCTGGGCGGTCGCCTGCCTGGTGCTGCTGTCTTCTTCCGCGACTGGCTCGACCGAGCACGGTCACCAGGACTGGCTGTGGACCTGCCTGGCCGGTTTCCTGTGGGGCTTCCCCGGTCTGGCCGTGATGATGCGGCACGACGCCAACCGGCGTCGCCGCCGCGCCGGCCGCTGACGCTGGCGACCGGCGCCGGACGCCGACCGCGCCGAGCCGAGGCCGTCAGGAGTGGCCGTACGGCTCCGCCGGCTCCGCGGCCTCGACCGAGCCCGGCGCCCGGCTGACCGCCACCGACTCGACCGCGCTGTCGTCGTAGACCGTCGGCAGCTCGTCGACCGGCGGTCTCGGCGGTCTCGACCAGGGCCTCGGAGTGCGCGCCGCAGCCGTGGTCGGCGCTGACCACCCGGCCGTCGTCGGGGGCGTAGAAGTTGCCGCAGACGCCGAACGCCTGCCGCAGCGCGCCGGCCAGCGGCAGGTAGAAGCCGCAGGTGCCGCAGCGGGCGGCGGCGCGGGGCGGCGGTCGAGATCGGCGGCGGCCGGGCCGTGGTCGCCGTCGTACCAGCGCTGGGCGGCCTCGCTGCGGCCCTCCCGGGACAGCACCCGGGCCCGGCCGAGGCCGAGCTCCCAGGCGGTCTCCTCGACCGCCGGGTCGTCGGAGAGCAGGTAGCCGGGCGCGAGCCGGTCGTCGTCCGGCGGGGTGGGCAGCAGGTCGCCGGGGCCGAGGTCGCCCGGCTGGAGCCGCTCCTGCCAGGGCAGCCAGCCGGGCGCGAGCAGCGCGTCCGGGCCGGGCAGCAGCACCGTCTCGCAGACGGTGACGTGCCGGCTGCGCGGCACCCGGGTGACGGTGACCGCCCAGCGCCAGCCCCGGTAGCCGGCGAGCCGGCACTCGAAGTAGTGGGTGACGAGCCGGTCGCCCTCGGCGACGGCCTCGCAGGTGGTCGCCGATGTCGGACGGGTCGACCTCGGTGATGGCGTCGCGGGCCACCTCGACGGCGGCGGCGCAGACCTGGTCGAGGCGGGCGGCACGGGCGGAGGCGGGCCTGGTCACCAGACCATTGTTCCCCATGCGGACGGCGCGAGCCGACAGGCACTCCCCGACGATGTTCTGCGACAGTGGTGCGGCACGGACGTGGACCGGATGGGCGAGGATGGTGCACATGCCGCTGTTCTCCCGCTCCGGGCGGTCCGTACTCGGGCGGACCGTCGGCACCGGCATCAAGGCCGTCCGCCTGCTGTTGCGTGGCTCGGTGCAGCGGCGGGCGCTGGATGACCCGCCGGGCCGGCTCGGCCCGGGCCCGGGGCGCCGGCGGCGAGGTCGGCATGGTCCGCCTCTTCGACCTGCACGCGGTCTCCTGCGCCGGGGACACGCTGATCGCCATCGGCCTGGCCGGGACGATCTTCTTCAACGTCCCGCTCGGCGAGGCGCGCAGCAAGGTCGCGCTCTACCTGCTGGTCACGATGGTGCCGTTCGCCATGCTGGCACCCGGTGGTCGGGCCCGCTGCTCGACCACTTCCGGCACGGCCGCCGGTACGCGCTGGCCGCCACCATGCTCGGCCGGGCCTTCCTGGCCTGGCTGATCTCCGACTACATCCACGGCTTCGGCCTCTACCCGGCCGCCTTCGGCGTGCTGGCGCTCTCCCGCGCGTACGGGGTGGCCCGCTCGGCCGCCGTGCCCCGGCTGCTGCCGGAGGGGCTCGGGCTGTCCCAGGTGGGCGCCCGGGCCAGCGTCTACGGCACGGTGGCCGGCGCGCTGGTCGCCCCGATCGGGCTGGCCGCGTTCTGGTTCGGGCCGCAGTGGCCGCTCCGGGTCGCCTCGGTCATCTTCCTGGTCGGCATGGTGATCTCGCTGCGGCTGCCGCCGCGGGCCGACTCGGAGCCGCCGGAGCGGGTGCCCCGGCCGCTGCGGGCGCTCGGCGGCGCACCGGCGACCGCCCGCTGGGCCGGGGACGGCCGGCCGGCCGGCTGGTGATCGCCACCCTGATCGGCGCCGCGACGCTGCGCGGCGCTGTACGGCTTCCTGCTGCTCTTCCTGGCCTTCGCGATCAAGGCCGGCGACCTGACCACCGTCGTCTTCGGCCGGGACCTGGGCGACGAGGCGGCGCTGGGCCTGGTCGGCGGCGCGCTGGCCGTCGGCACCTTCCTGGCCACCGCGGTCGGCACCCGGCTGCGCATCCACCGGCCCGCCGCGATCCAGTCCAGCGGCATGATCATCGTGGCCGGGGTGGCGGTCCTCGCCGCGGTCGAAGTTCTCGCTGCCGATGGTCGCCCTGCTCTGCCTGGTCACCGCGCTGGTCAGCGGCATCGCCAAGCTCGCCGTGGACGCCTCGATCCAGGAGCGCATCCCGGAGCGGCTGCGGGCCAGCTCGTTCGCCCACTCCGAGACGGTGCTGATGCTCGCGTTCGTCGCCGGGGGCGGGCTCGGGCTCGTCCCGTTCGACGGCCGGATCGGGATCGCCGTCGCCGCCGGGGTCGGCGCGCTGGCCGCCGTCCGGGGCGTGGTGGTCGGCCGGCCGGCTGCGCGCCGAGCGGCTGGCCGGCCGCCCGCTCGCCGACGACGAACTGGCCGAGCAGCGACCGCCACGGACCCGGCCGGACGCCGACGCCGGCGGGGAACGCGGCGCCGACACGACCCGCCCCGCACGACCCGGCCCACGCACCCGGCCGCACGCCGCCCGGCCAGCAGCGCCGGCGCCGATCACCGGGCGCCGTCGGCACCGGCCTCGCCCGCCCCGGCGCAGGGCGGCTCGACCGCTGGACGACCCGGCGCTGGCCCCGCCGGGCTACCACATCTACCGGCCGTCGTCGGCCGTCGGCGGCGCCGGGCGTGCGGCGGGACGACGACGAGACCCGGCGGGAACCCCGGGGCCCGCTGCCGTGACCGGCCTGCTGGTGGTGACCGCGGTCCCGGCCGAGGCCGAGGCGGTCCGCGCCGGGCCTGACCGGACCGCGTCGACGACGGTCGCTGCCGGTCGGCGTCGGGCCCGGCCGTCGGCCGCCGCCGCCACCGCCCGGCTGCTGGCGCTCGCCGAGGCGGCCGGGCGGCCGTACCGGGCGGTGGTCAGCGCGGGCATCGGCCGGCGGCTTCGCCGGCCGGGCGGCGGTCGGCGGCACGGTGCTCGGCACCCGCAGCGTCGCCGCCGACCTGGGCGCCGAGTCGCCGGCGGGCTTCCTCCCGGTGGACGAGCTGGGCATGCCCCCGGAGCTGCTCGGCGGCGGCACCGCGCTGCCCGCCGACCCGGGCCTGCTGGCCGCGCTGCGGGCCGCGCTGCCCGACGGCGACGGTCGGCGCGGTGCTCACCGTCAGCACGGTGACCGGCACCGCCGCCAGCACCGACGGCGCTGCGCCGGCCGGCACCCGGACGCGGTCGCCGAGGCCATGGAGGGGTACGGCGTGGCCGTCGCCGCCGCGCAGGCCGGCGTCCCCTTCGCCGAGCTGCGTACCGTCTCCAACCCGATCGGCCCCCGCGACCGCGACGCCTGGCGCATGCGCGAGGCGCTCGCCGCCCTCACCCAGCGGCCGCAGCCCTGGCCTGACCGGCCCTGGCCTGACGCACCGGCCGGCCGAACCTGAGCGAGGCCGTCCGGCCGACGGTCGGCAGCCGCAGGGCCGCTCGGGCCGGCTCGCCTCGCAGACTGGTATGCCGCAGGCCGAGCAGCAGGTCGACGCCGCCGAGCGCCTCGGCGATCGCGTAGGCCGACCGGATGCCCGACCGCGCGTCCATCTCGGCGTGCGAGCAGTCGCGACCAGCCGGCGCCCGATGCCGAGCCGGCGGCACGGCCCCGACGACGAGGACACCGTCGAGCACGATCTCCCGCTCCGGTCGCTCGAGTCGTCCCCGTAGAACAGGTGCGGGCTGCGCTCGTGGGCCCGCAGCTCACCGACCAGCCCGCCGCCGGGCAGCTCGGCCACGAACGCCAGCGACGTCGCCGGCAGTCCTCGGTCACCCGCCGCACCGTCAGCGTCGCGCGCGGATCCGGTCCCCCACCCGCCGGCGCGTCCCGGTACTCCCGGTTCAGCTCGTACGTCGCCGCCGGCACCGGCAGCGGCCAGACCGCTCGGGCGGCAGCTTGTACCAGTCCGCCCACCAGGCACCCGGCCAGTCCTTCGGCTCGCGGACCTCCCAGACGTCGAGGTGCGCCGGGTAGCGCCGCCCCGCCTCGTCCCGCATCGTCGTGCGGCACGCCGGCAGCGACGACGGCAGCCGAGCTTCGGCGGTCCGGTCCGGACCGGGCGCGGTCGCCGTCCGGCAGCTCGGCGGTACCGACACAGTCGACCCACCGGCCGCCCGGACCAGCCGCTCCACCGTCCGCAATCGTGGGTCGGCCCCGTGCCCCGACTCGATCCGGGCCACGGTGCTCTTGGGCACCCCGGACCGCTCGGCCAAGCTCCCGCTGGCTCAGGTCGGCCTGCCGGCGCAGGGCCCGCAGGGCCGCCCCGACGTCGATCGGCTGGTTATCGATTGCGGTCGGCTGGTTGTCGGCTGCGGTCAGCTGGCTGTCGGGCGACGGCACTGATGATTCCGTCACGCATCGATGGTCCTGGCGGCGGGCAGACCTTCAACACCCAGCCGCCACCTGTGGACAAACCTGTGGACAACACTCGACGGCGCATGATGGATCGACCTTTCGGGCCCGGAGCTGCCCCGGTCGACCGCGCCCAGGACAGGCCGGCCGTCGGCAGCCCGGCAGAGGAGCGGCAAGGGCCGAGGGCGAAGGGCCCAGGCCGAAGGGCCGAGGTCGAAGGGCCGAGGGCGAAGGCGCACCTGGTCGCTCTCGAACCGGTCGGCTCCACGACTACCCCGCACCAGGAAGCCGCAAGCTCCGGTTGCCCCGTTCATGCGAGCAGCTCCATAGGCGCGCACACCCGAGGTGCCACAGCCAGGCGCCGCGGGCGACGCGGGCGGCGATGATCCGCGACCGAGCATCACAGCTCGAGGGGCTGACCGACACGCAGGTCTGCCGGCAAGCGGCCCCGGTCCTGCCGGCCCCAGGGCAGCGGCTGCGCGGAGCGGGGCGTTCGGCAGGGCGGAGGGAGGGCAGGGCGGGGCGGGCGGCAGGGCAGGGCGGAGCACAGCCGGGCAAGGCGGCCGGCGGCATCGGCGGCGGTGCAGGGCAGGTCAGAGCGGACCCGGGTCGCGGTGGTGATGAGCCGAGGCGGGGGCGGGGATACGGTGAGGGCGTGGCGCTCTCCCTGGCGATCTCGCCCTGCCCCAACGACACGTTCGTCTTCCACGCCCTGGTGCACGGGCGGGTGCCCGGCGCGCCCGCCGGTCGAGGTGACGTACGCCGACGTGGACGTCACCAACACCGCCGCCGAGCGGGGCGCGTTCGACCTGGTGAAGGTGAGCTACGCGGCGCTGCCCTGGCTGCTGGACGACTACCACCTGCTGCCCTGCGGCGGCGCGCTGGGCCGGGGCTGCGGCCCGCTGGTGCTGACCCGGGCGACGACGCGACCGGCGCGCCGACCTGGCCGGCGCCACGGTGGCGGTGCCGGGCGACCGGACCACCGCGTACCTGCTGTTCCGGCTCTGGGCGGCCGACCAGCCGCCGGCGCGGATCGAGGTGGTGCCGTTCCACGAGATCATGCCGGGCGTGGCGGCCGGCCGGTACGACGCCGGGCTGGTCATCCACGAGGCCCGGTTCACCTACCCGCGGCACGGCCTGACCGCCCTGGTCGACCTCGGCGAGTGGTGGGAGGCCGACACCGGGCTGCCGATCCCGCTCGGCGCGATCCTGGCCCGGCGCGGGCGCGGTCGACCCGGCGGCCGCGGCCGGGTGGATCCGCGAGTCGGTCCGGCAGGCCTGGGCCGACCCGGCCGCCAGCCGGGAGTACGTGCTGGCGCACGCCCAGGAGATGGAGCCCGACGTGGTGGACCAGCACATCGGGCTCTACGTCAACGAGTTCACCGCGGACCTGGGCGACGACGGGGTTCGCCGCCGTCGAGGCGCTGCTCGCGCCGGGCCGCCGACCGCCGGCGCTCGCCGCTGCCTCAGACCTCCAGCTCGCGGGCGACCGCGTGGACCAGCTGAGCGATCTTCTGCGCGGTCTTCTTGTCCGGGAAGCGGCCCCGGCGCAGGTCCGGCTGGACCTTCGCCTCCAGCACCTTGATCATGTCCTCGACCAGGCCGTGCAGCTCCTCGGCCGGCCGGCGGCGCAGCTCCGCCATCGACGGCGGCGCGTCCAGCAGCTTGACCCCCATGCGCCTGGGCGCCCCGGCGGCTGTCCACCACGCTGAAGTCGACCCGCTGACCGCCCTTGAGATCGGTGACACCCGCCGGCAGCGCGCCCTTGGGCAGGAACACGTCGCCGCCCTCGTCACTGGTGACGAACCCGTATCCCTTGGCCGTGTCGTACCACTTCACTCGACCCGTCGGCACCTGAGAACCCCTGCTTCACTTGAGCTGGACGCTACTGCTCCAAGGCTAGCCGGATCATGCCGGTCGAGCGCCGCCGGGAATCCGGTGAGATCATCCAGCACCACCTCCGCCCCGGCCGCGCGCAGCTCGTCGGCGGCGCACGGGCCGGTGGCCACCCCGATGCCGGGACCCCGGCCGCCCCCGCCGCCACCATGTCCGCCACATGGTCACCGACGTAGTGGGTCGCGCCGTGCTCGCCGCAGCGCGGTCGCCTTCTGCTCGGCGAACAGGTCGCCGGCCACCTCGTCGACCGCCAGCCCGAGGTGGTCCAGGTGCAGCCGGGCCAGCCGGCCGATGCTTGGACGGTGACCACCACCACCCGGCCGCCGCCGCGCACGGACCGCGTCGATCGCCGCGCCGCGCGCCGGGCAGCGGGACGCGACGGGGTGATCGCGTACGCCGGGTAGAGCTCGCGGTACGTCCGCACGGCCGACTCGACCTGCTCCGGCGGGAACCAGTGCGCGATCTCGCGTACGCAGCGGCGGGCCGAGCCGGGTCACCGCCAGCTCGGCGTCGACGTGCACGCCCGTCCTCGCGGTCAGCGCCCGGTACGCGGCGGCGATGCCGGGACGGGAGTCGACCAGGGTCATGTCGAGGTCGAAGCCGACCGTCAGCGCTGGCATGTCGAGAGAACGTACCGGCTAGCTCCCGGTCGAGCCGGACGTCCGAGGGGCGCGGAGGCCCGGCTGCCGGGCTAGCGTGGAACGACGATGACCACCTCACTCGCCGACCACCTGCGGTCGCTGCCCGACGAGGCGCTGGCCGCGCTGCTCCAGCTGCGGCCCGACCTCGTCGTGCCCGTGCCGGCCGACGTCTCCGCGCTGGCCATCCGGGCCCAGTCCCGGGTCTCGGTGGCCCGCGCGCTCGACGGGCTGGACCAGTTCACCCTGCAGATCCTCGACGCCGCCCGGCTCACCCGGGATCCGGCCGACGGCACCACCTCCATCGACGCGGTGCTCGCCATGGCCGACCGCCGGGCCGCAGCCGCCGGCCCCGACCGCCGTCCGGGCCGCGGTGGACCGGCTGCGCGCGCTCTTCCTGCTGTACGGCCCGGAGCACGCGCTCCAGGTGCTGCCGGCGCGTCGACGAGGTCTCCGCCGTACCCGGCCGGGCTGGGCCGGCCGGCCGCGGAGCTGGACCCGCGCGCGGCCGCGCTCTGCGCGGACCCGGCGAAGCTGCGCCGGACGGTGCTGGCCGCGCCGCCCGTCGGCCCGGGCGATCCTGGACCGGCTGGCCGCCGGGCCGCCGGTGGGCAGCGTGCCGCCGGGCGCGCTGCAGGCGCCGCCGCTCGGCGCGGAGGACCGGCCTGCTCCGGACCCGACCAACGGCGGCGCGCCGACCGGCTCGCCGGTGCGCTGGCTGGTCGACAACCGGCTGCTGGTGCGCGGCTCGTCACGGCCGGCGACGGTCGGAGCTGCCCCGCGAGGTCGGCCTGCTGCTGCGCCGCGACACCGGCCCGCTCGGGCCCGCTGCGCACCAGCCCACCGCCGGTGGCCGCCGCCGCCGCGCGAGCCGAAGGCCGTCGACTCGGCCGGCGCCGGGCAGGCCATGGAGGTGGTCCGGCACACCGAGGCGCTGCTGGAGGCAGCTCGCCGCCGAGCCGGCGCCGGTGCTGCGCTCGGGCGGCGTCGGGCGTCCGCGACCTGCGCCGGCTGGCCCGGACCGTCGGGCGTGGACGAGCCGACCGACCGCGCTGCTGCTGGAGGTGGCGTACGCGGCCGGGCTGCTCGGCGAGCTGGACCTGCCCGGCGCGACCACCAGCCGGTACGGCGCGGACCAGCAGGTGCTGCCCACCGGCGGGTACGAGGTGTGGCGGGCCGACCGCTGGCCGCAGCGCTGGGAGCAGCTGGCCCGGGCCTGGCTGGCCATGACCCGGCAGGCCGGGCTGGTCGGGCCAGCGCGACGACCGGGACCGGCCGATCACCGCGCTCTCCGCCGAGGCGGAGCGGGCCGGCGCGCCGGCCGCCCGGCGGGCGGTGCTCGGCGGTGCTGGCCGACCTGGAGCCGGCGACCGCGCCGCACCGCCGAGGAGGTGCTGGCGCCTGCTCGCCTGGCGGGCGCCGCGGCGCAGCCGGGGCCGGGAGCGCCGCCGCACCGGGAGGTGCTGGCCGAGGCGGCGCAGCTCGGGCGTGACCGGGCTCGGGCGCGCTCACCTCGTACGGGCGGCTGCTGCTGGCCGACGTGACGCGACCGACGAGCGGGGCGGCGACGACCCGCTGGGCGTGCGCGCGCGACGCCGAGAGCGGTGACCCGTCCAGCGCCGTGCGGGCGCTGGACGCGCTGCTGCCCGCCCCGGTCGACCACTTCCTGGTGCAGGCCGACCTGACCGTGGTGGTGCCCGGCCCGCCCGAGCCGGCGCTGGCCGCCGAGCTGGAGGTGGTGGCCGAGCACGAGTCGGCCGGCGGGGCCAGCGTGCACCGGGTCACCGCGGCCAGCGTGCGGCGGGCGCTGGACGCCGGCTACGCGGCCGACGACCTGCACGACGCTGTTCCGCCGCCGGTCGCGTACCCCGGTGCCGCAGGGGCTGACCTACCTGGTCGACGACGTGGCCCGCAAGCACGGCGGGCTGCGGGTCGGCTGCGCCGGCGGCGTACCTGCGCAGCGACGACGAGGCGCTGCTCGCCGAGGTGCTGGCCGACCGGCGGCTGGACGCCGCTGGCGCTGCGCCGGCTGGCGCCGACGGTGCTGGTCACGCCGTACCAGGTCGGCCGGCTGCTGAGCGCGCTGCGCGACGCCGGGTACGCCCCGGTGCCGGAGGACGCGCACCGGCGCGGCGGTGCTGGCCCGGCCCGAAGATCCGGCGGGCCCCGGCCCGGGTGCCGGTGACGACCCGGACGGTCGACCCGCTGGCCAGCCCCGAAGCTGGCCATGCCCCGGCTGCTCGGCGTGGTGGAGCAGATCCGCCGGGGCGACGCGGCGGCGCGGGCCGCCCGACGGGCGCCGGCGGTGGTGCGCGGCGGCGCGGCCGGGCGGCGGCGGCCCGGCGCCGGCGCACGCCCACAGCGAGGCCCTGGCGGTGCTCCAGCAGGCGGTCCGGGACAAGGCGCTGGTCTGGGTCGGGTACGTCGACGCGCACGGGGCGACCGCGTCCCGGCTGGTCCGGCCGGTCTCGATCGGCGCCGGCTACCTGCGCGCCGAGGACGACCGGACCGAGATGCTGCACACGTTCGCGCTGCACCGGATCACCGCGGCGGTGCTGGAGGACTGACCGGGCGACCGCGCGGGCGTCGCGGTCAGCGGCGGCTGCGGCGTACGGTGCCGACGACCGAGACGATCAGCAGCAGCGCGAACGCCGGCGCCGGCGGACTCGCCGACCGAGTCGACGAAGCCCTGCTGCGAGCACCAGCCAGCCGAAGAGGAACCAGCCGACGAGCAGCGTCGCCGCGACGGCGTACGCGATCACGGTGGCCGCGGAGACACCTCGCGGGTACCGGTCGCGTGCGTGCGTGCTCCGGCGATCACCTCACGGTCGACCGTCATCCCCAGCCTCCCCGCCCGGTCCGGCCCTGGCTTCCAGGCGTGACACCCGTGGCCGGGCGGACAGGGGGTAAACCCGATCGCGGGCTGTGCGATCACGGTGGCGCGGGCGGTCCGGCAGCTCAGGTGCCGGGGCGGCGGCCGATCAGCACCACCCGGGTGCCGACCTTGCCCAGCTCCCACAGCCGGACGGCGTCGGCGTGCAGCAGGTTGACGCAGCCGTGCGAGCCGATCGACTTGTCGTGCAGGTAGGTGGTGGTCTCGTGGAAGCCCATCCCCTGGGTGAAGTGCTGCCAGTACGGCAGCCACACCTCGTACGGGTCGGACCACTCCTTGGGGTTGCGGTAGTTGACCGTGTACGTGCCGGCCGGGGTGCGGTAGCCGGGCATGCCGGTGCGGGTCACCGTCGGCTGCCATGATCACCTTGCCGCCGCGCATCACCCAGATGGTCTGCCGGGTCAGGTCGACGCAGAACGTGGTGCCCGGAGCCGGCCTTGCACGCGCGTGTCGGTGGTGGCGAGCCGCTGCGCCACGTCGAGGGTGGCGGGCCGGCGCGACCCTCGGCCGGGCGGATGCCGTACCGCTTCTGGAACTTCTTGATCGCGGCGCAGTCGGCGGCGGACTGCCGGCCGTCGACGGTCACCGCGCCCGAACCCGCCCAGCCGGGCCAGGTACGTCTCCACCTGCGCGCTGGTGCTCGCCCTGGGGGCAGCCGGCGACGGTCGGCGCTGTCGGCGTCGGCGGTCGGGTCGCGTCGGCGTCGCCGTGTCGGGTCGGCTTCGGCGTGGGTCTTCGGCGTGGCCTTCGGCTCGGCGCGCGGCCGCGGTGGGCCGGCCGCGCTGGTCGGGCCCGGGCGGCCGCCCGCCCCCGTTGCCTGTTCCGCAGCACCGGCCGGGGCGAGCTCTCCCGCCACCGCCGCCCGCCGGCCTGCGGATCGAACGCGCACGCACCGGCGCCGACCAGCATGACCACCGCCAGGGCGACGAGCCGGGCGAGTGATCCGGACATGCTTCATGGGCCCTCCCCGGACAGTCGTCCCTTTGCTAGACGTTCGTGAGTACCGTCACGGTTGCGCCCGGTGAGCAGATCTTTCTTGCCGTCGTCCCGCCTGCGTGCAACACTGGATGGTCGGCCTGCGGCGGGTCATCGCCGACCCGGTCGGCCGGCGAGCCAGCCGAGGAGAGGACGCTGGCGTGACCGATGGACCGCTGATCGTCCAGTCCGACAAGACCCTGCTGCTCGAGGTCGACCACCCCGACGCGCAGGCCTGCCGGATGGCGATCGCGCCGTTCGCCGAGCTGGAGCGCTCCCCGGAGCACGTGCACACCTACCGGCTGACCCCGCTGGGGCTGTGGAACGCGCGGGCCGCCGGGCACGACGCCGAGCAGGTCGTCGACGCGCTGCTCACGTACTCCCGCTACCCGGTGCCGCACGCGCTGCTGGTCGACGTCGCCGAGACCATGGACCGGTACGGCCGGCTGCAGCTGGTCAACGACCCGGCGCACGGGCTGGTGCTGCGCGGCACTGGACCGGGCGGTGCTGGAGGAGGTCGCCGCGCAGCAAGAAGATCGCCGCCGATGCTCGGCGCCCGGATCGACGACGACACCGTCGCGGTGCACCCGTCCGAGCGCGGCCGGCTCAAGCAGGCGCTGCTCAAGCTCGGCTGGCCGGCCGAGGACCTGGCCGGCTACGTCGACGGCGAGGCGCACCCGATCGAGCTGCGACCGAGGACGGCTGGCACGCTGCGGCCGTACCAGCAGGAGGCGGTCGAGGGGTTCTGGGCCGGCGGCTCGGGCGTGGTCGTGCTGCCCTGCGGCGCCGGCAAGACGCTGGTCGGCGCGGCCGCGATGGCCGCAGGCCAAGGCGACCACGCTGATCCTGGTCACCAACACCGTCGCCGGCCGGCAGTGGAAGCGCGAGCTGATCGCCCGCACCTCGCTGACCGAGGAGGAGATCGGCGAGTACTCCGGCGAGCGCAAGGAGATCCGGCCGGTCACCATCGCCACCTACCAGGTGATGACCACGCGGCGCGGACGGCGCGTTCACCGCACCTGGACCTGTTCGACGCCCGCGACTGGGGCCTGATCATCTACGACGAGGTGCACCTGCTGCCCGCGCCGATCTTCCGGTTCACCGCCGACCTGCAGGCCCGCCGCCGGCTCGGGCCTGACCGCGACGCTGGTCCGCGAGGACGGCCGGGAGGGCGACGTGTTCTCGCCTGATCGGCCCGAAGCGGTACGACGCGCCGTGGAAGGACATCGAGGCGCAGGGCTGGATCGCCCCGGCCGAGTGCACCGAGGTGCGGGTGACGCTGACCGACGCCGAGCGGATGTCGTACGCGACCGCCGAGCCCGAGGAGCGCTACCGGATCGCGGCCACCGCCCGCACCAAGCTGCCGGTGGTCCGCGCGCTGGTCGGACCGGCACCCGGGCGAGCCAGGTGCTGGTCATCGGCGCGCTACCTCGACCAGCTGCGACGAGCTCGGCGAGTACCTGGACGCCCCGATCATCCAGGGCTCGACCACGCAACAAGGAGCGGGAGCGGCTGTTCGACGCGTTCCGGTCCGGCGAGATCCGCACGCTGGTCGTCTCGAAGGTCGGCAACTTCTCCATCGACCTGCCCGAGGCGGCGGTGGCGATCCAGGTGTCCGGCACGTTCGGCTCCCGGCAGGAGGAGGCGCAGCGGCTCGGCCGGGTGCTGCGGCCCAAGGCCGACGGCCGGCAGGCGCACTTCTACACGGTGGTCTCCCGGGACACCCTCGACACCGAGTACGCCGCGCACCGGCAGCGGTTCCTGGCCGAGCAGGGGTACGCCTACACGATCGTCGACGCCGACGACGTGCTCGGCCCGCCGCTGCCCACGGTCGACTGACCTCGGGGGGTTCCCGATGTCCCTCGCGCTCGCTGTAGAGCTGATGTCGTAGACGACTCACCCGTATCGACACCGAGTACGCCGCCACCGACCGGTCACCCGACGGGCAGGGAATCGACCGCGGCCGCGAGGAGGTTGCGCAGGTCCTGCTCCGCGCCTGGAGGAAAGTTCCGGGGTTCGACCAGTTGGTAGGTCACGCGTACCTCGTAGTCGCCGTCGACCCAGGCGCGGCCATCGATGCGTGCCTCACCGTTCGCCCAGGGAGAAATCACCAGACACGAGGCGTCACCGGGCCCGGTGGACGTCGGCTTGGCCCCGATCTCGGCGCACTGTTGGGCCTGCCAGCCGCCGTCGTACGACTCGTTGCCGTCGACCGCGACCGTCACCTCCAGGTCGCCGCGCAGGGAACCGGTGCCGGCAGTGAGGTCGACGTCGCAGCTCTTACTACCGCTGCCGTCGCCCAACTGCTCTCGGGGCTCCCGCTTCGAGCCGGGGGCGAGCCGATCCAGCACCTCGCCGGTGATCAATTCGCACGGATCGGGAAGTGCCGCAGGCGCGGCGGGACCGCTTCCGCATCCGGCCACACCCACCGTCAGGACACCGACAGCCAGCACCGCGCAGGCGCGCAGACGCATTGGCCCTCCCAGTTGAGCTTTCGAAGCTTGTGGACGGTCCACACAGCGATGCCCACCGGTCGCAGTGTGCATGATCCAATCAACTGACCGCGAGATGCCCGGTCGCCGTCCCAAGCGGCGTACGGGTTGAAACCCAGGCTCAGACCGTGTTGCGGTAGCCGGCGCTGATGACCCGCCGGGCCGTCTCGTCGTAGTACTTCGGGTCGCTCGGGGCGAACGTGTCGAGGCCGTCGACGTACCGGTTGACCATGCAGAAGGCCGCCGCGATCAGCACGGTGTCGTGGATCTCCTCGTCGGAGGCGCCCTCGGCGCGGGCCGCCCCGACCAGTTCGGAGGTGACGCTGCGTCCACTGCGCTGCACGGCCCCCGCGACGTGCAGCAGGGCACGCAGTTTGGCACTGACCGGGGCGTTGTCGAGGTCGGCCCGTACCTGGTCGACCAGGGTTATGCCCCCGTCGAGCAGGGCACCGGCGAACGCCGAGTGCGCCGAGCAGCAGTAGGTGCACTCGTTCAGGCCGGAGACGTACGCAGCGATCAGCTCGCGGTCGGCCGTCGGCAGGCTGAGCGGCCCGCGCAGCAGGGTCTCGGCCAGTTCCAGCATCGGCTTGCCGGTCACCGGCCGGTACTTCAACGGACCAGGACACCGGGAACTCGTTCTCGTCCACGCCCAGGTCGATGTGTGCCATGACGTCACGCCCCCATTCGGTTAGCGGCCTGATGCTCCGGATTCTGCTCGTGGGCAGGCGGGTTCGGTGCGGTGACGCCGGTCGGCTCGACGTCAGAGGACCCGGCGGTAGCCGGCGTGGACGATGCGCTCGGACGCCTTCGCGTACCACCCGGGGTCGGCCGCCGGTCGGGTGCCGAGGCCGTCGACGTACCGGTTGAACATGCAGAAGGCCGCCGCGATCAGCACCGTGTCGTGGATCTCCAGGTCGGTGGCGCCCTCGGCACGGGCGGCCTCGACCAGCTCGGGGGTGACCTCGCGTCCACTGACCTGGACGGCCCCGGCGATCGCGCAGCAGGGCGCGCAGTTTCGCGGAGACCGGTGCGCTGTCCAGGTCGGCGCGCACCTGGTCGACCAGGGTCATGCCCTCGTCGAGTTGCGCCGCCGCGTACGCCGAGTGCGCCGAGCAGCAGTAGGTGCACTCGTTGCGGCCGGAGACGTACGCGGCTATCAGCTCCCGTTCCCCGGGCGTGAGCGGGTGCGGCCCCCGCAGCAGCACCTCGACCAGCTCGAGCAACGGTTGGCCGGTCTCCGGCCGGAAGCTCAGCGGCCCACGGATGCCCGGGAACTCGGCCTCGTCCACCCCTAGTTCGATGTGTGCGATGGGATCACTCTCCCGGATCCGACGGTCCCTGATCGCGCCTATCAATCGAACCTAGTGAATTGGTTGCGGCATCTCAAGAGCATGTTGCGCACTGTCGGGTCATATCCATGAGGGACGGTTGCCGGACCGCCGATCGAGGCTGCGGCGGCAGGGCGGGGCGGCCTCCGTCGCCCGCAACCGGCGGAGGCCGCCCCTCCACTTCGACACGGACCACCGAAGGCACGAACCGACGAAGGGCGGTCACCCGTGCGCAACCTGATCCGTCGGCTGGACCGGTGACCGACCGCTGGGTGATCCACCTGCCGGTCACGGCGCCCGATCTGCTCCGGGCCCGGATCCTCGCCCGGACCGCCGCCCGCGTGCTGGCTCAGCTCAGCGCCCGCGTCGAGCCCGGCGGGGTCACCGTCTCGGCCGAGGACCAGCAGGGCGTACGACACTGGGTCTTCTGTGACCGGCCACTGCCCGGCGGCGCGCGGTGTGCGCTGCCCACCGACCACCTCTCGCCCTGCACGAGGCGGGTCCGGCCGGGCGTCTGACGGCGCCGCCGTCACGACGTCGGCGGCGGGTCAAGGGTTGCGTCGTACTGGGTCCGGGCCTCGAAGACGCGGTCCATGTGCGTCTCCGCCCAGTTCTTGATCGCGACCATCACCGGGAACAGGTCATGGCCGAGCGGGGTGAGCGCGTAGTCGACGCGGACCGGCACCGACGCGGTCACGGTGCGGGTGACCAGGCCGTCGCGTTCCAGCGTGCGCAGGGTCTGGGTGAGCATCTTCTGGCTGACGCCGGCGATGCGGCGGGCGAGCTCGCCGTGCCGCTGCGGGCCGTCGGCGAGCGCCGGGATCACCAGCGCCGACCCACTTGTCGGTGAGCCTGCTCAGCAGTTCCCGGGTCGGGCAGCTCGTCCAGGAACGCGTCGTAGTCGCGTTTGGCCTGCTCGCGGCGTTGTCCGCGGTCGTCGTCGCCATGTTGCCCCCCTCCGGTGCCCTAGGCACTTACAGGTACCTACTTACTCACAGTGCCGACGATATCTACGGTCGTGGTGAACACGAGATCGAGCGGAGGAGACGGCGATGCGCGCAGTCAGCTATGCAGAGTTCGGAGGGCCGGAGGTCCTGCACGTGGCGGCGAGGTGCCGGTGCCGGAGCCCGGGCCGGGGCAGGTGCGGGTGCGGGTCGCCGCGTCGGTCGTACATCCGGTCGATCTGATGATCCGCGCCGGTCGGTTCCCGGCCCCGTTGCCGACCGGGCTGCCGTACACGCCCGGCTGGGACGTGGCCGGCACGCGTCGACGCGGTCGGCCCGTCGGTCGAGAAGTTCGCCGTGGGCGACGAGGTCATCGGTTTCTCGCCGTGGCTGCGAACCACGGTCGGCGCCCACGCGGAGTACGTGGTCCTCGACGCCGCCTGGCTGACCTCCGCGCCCGCCGGCGTTCCCGCCATCGAGGCGGCGACCCTGCCGACCAACGGCCTCGCCGCCGCCCAGGCCCTCGACCTGCTTGCGCTCCCGGCGGGCTCGACCGTGCTCGTCACCGGCGCCGCGGGGCAGGTCGGCGGGTTCGTCCTGGCGCTGGCCCGGGTCGCCGGCCTGCACGCCACGGGAGTCGCCGGAGCCCGACGACCGCGAGTTCGTCGAGTCGCTGGGCGCGGCGTTCGTGTCGCGCTCGGACGGCCGATCGCGGTGGCGGGGACGTTCGACGCGGTCGTCGACCTGGCGGTGATCGGCCCGTCGCTGCTGGACCTCGTCCGGGACGGCGGCGGCTACGTGGCCGCGTCACCCCCGCTTCGCCCGGAGCCGGTGCGGGGAATCCGGACCTTCGCGCTGGAGGTGCTAGCCGGACGGCACCCGGCTGGGCGAGCTGGTCAAACTCGTCACCAGCGGCGACATCCCGCTGCGGGTCGCTGACGTGTACCCCTTCGCCGACGCGGCGGCGGCCCACGACACGGCTGGCCCAGGGCGGCGTACGCGGCGGCGTGGTGATCGTCCCCTGATCCGCCGCCACGGACACGGCGGAGGGGCCGACGGGCCGCCAGCAGCAGCCCGTCGACCCCTCCGGGGCCGATCGATCAGCCGGCGCCGCCGGCCCGGAAGGCGACCCAGGCGTCGCTCATCCGGTCCGCCTGACCCGGCGTGAACATGTTCATGCAGGAGTCCTGCGTGTAGTCCATGAAGTTGTGGATCGGGTCGAGCCCGGGCGCGGTGCAGGTGTCCGCGCCCACCGGGCAGTTGAACTGCGGGGCCGCCTCGCGCGGGGTGTCCGCGACGAAGTCGCCGGCGGCGGAGCAGCCGTGCGCGAAGGTGTGCTCCAGCATCAGCCAGTGCCCGACCTCGTGCGTCAGCGTGTCGCCCAGGGCGTACTTGCCGGCCGTGCCGCCCGGCATCGACTCGTCGAGCATGACCACGCCGTCGATGTAGTCGCGGCCGTTGTTGTAGCCCTTCGGGAAGTACGCCCAGCCGAGCAGCCCGCCGCCGATGTTGGCCGCGTACACGTTGAGGGTCTCGGAGTCGCCGGTGTACAGCGCCTTCTTCATGTCGCGCTCGTTCTTGCCCGGCACGACGGTGTACCAGTTGCTGTTGACCGTCCACGTCGTGTCGGCGAGCTCGAACCGGAACGGCGTGTCGGAGGCGTCGGCGGCGGTGCGGCCCGCGAGCGAGTCGTTGAGCACCTTCATCTGCGCCGCGATCAGGGTGTTCCACCGGTCGTCTCGGCCGCGCTGAGCGGGTGGTCGGAGATCATGTGGAAGACCGTCGGCACGGTGACGCTGCCGTTGGCCAGGCGCGGGGCGTCCTTGATGACGCCGTAGGCCTTCGCCTCGTTCTTGGAGTACAGCTCCGGCTCCTGGGCGGTGGCGCCCTCGGCGAGCCGGGCCGCGCCGTGCTCGTCGGCGCCCGGCTCGCACTCGGCCGCGCCCGGGGAGACGGGCAAGGGCGCCGCCGACACCGCGCCGTAGGCGCCGCCGGACGCCAGGAACGTCGCGGCGGTGGCGGTGAGGACTGCGAGTCGGAAGATCGGTCTCCTGTGCATCGGTGCACCTTTCAGGAGGATGGAGGCGGTGCGGAGTCGACGCGGGGTTGTCATGACCTGGTCGATGACGTCGTCTCCCCGGTATGAGAACACGTCGATGGCACCGTGCAACAGACCTGCGGAAAGGCCTGGATTTCCCTGTAACGGCAGAGGGCCGGGGAGCGCTGATCGAAGGCGCTCGGGGCGTTCGGCGGGCCGCGCCGAGCCTGCTCGGGGCGTACCGGCGAGGCTCGTTTCGTCCTTGCGGACGGCGACGGTCGGCGGACCCGGTAGTAGAGGTGGGTGACCCGGTCGCCCTCGACGACCGTCGGGTTCGACAGCTCGACGGGGGCGTCGCGGACGTGGTCGAAGAACGGACGCCGTCGCCGAGCAGGACCGGCACCAGGTTGACCCGGATCTCGTCGAGCAGCCCGGCCGCCAGGCACTGGCGGCGCGATGCTGCCCCGGTTCACCCCGACCAGCGGTCGCCGGCCAGCTCCCGGGCCTGCGCGACGGCGCGCCTCGATGCCCTCGGTGACGAAGGTGAACGGCGCGCCGGCGCGGGGCCAGCCGTCCGGCACGTGGTGGGTGACGACCACGACGGGCTTGTCCAGCGGGTGCCGGCCGCCCAGCCGTCGATGAGGTCGAAGAGCGCGTCGGCCGACGACCAGGGCGCCGGTGTCGTCCAGGGTCTCGCCGCAGGTGCCCGGCGCTCGCCTGCGAGGTGCGGAAGGTCATCTCGGCTTGGCGGTCGGCGATGGCGACGTCGCCGTTGCGTACCACTGGAAGAGGTGGTCGAAGCCGGTCTGCGCCCGGGCCGGCGATGTAGCCGTCCAGCGACATGCTCGCCTCGGTGTAGATCCCGAGCCATCAGAGCACCCGGGTGACGTGCTCGGCGGCGACCGGGCGTCCAGGGTCGCCGGGTCGAGGTTGGCGCAGAGCACCACCGACGCGCCGACGGCCAGCGGCGCCAGCAGCCAGTACACCGGCTGCTCGTGCTCGGCGACGTCAACCAGCAGCCGGTCGCCGGCCCGCAGGTCGAGCCGCTCCGCCACGGCCAGCGCGACACTGCCCCACTCGCGGTAGCTCGTGCCGTCGGGGCTGGCCGCGTCGGTGCTGGTCAGCGGGGCGGACGCGGGCAGCGCGTCGGTGTGCCGGCCGACCTCGGCGAACCAGTCCAGGTAGCCCAGGGGCACCTCGCGTGCGGGGCGGCGCCGAGGCAGAGCACGTAGCGGTGCCGCGCCTCGGGCACGTCCTCCAGCCAGTCGTCCAGCCGCTCCGCGCTGACGAAGACGCGCGTCGTACGGCCCGTCGGCGCCCGGCCCGAGCGCGGCAGGCCGGCCGTCGCCCGGGGCTGGAACGACACCGCCACCCCGGCCGACCAGGCGCCCAGCAGCACGGCGGCGGTCTGCCAGTGCGCCGGGAGCAGCACCGCCGCCCGGTCTCCGACACCGAGCCCGCAGCCCTCGCGCAGCAGCCCGGCGGCCCGCGCCGCCCAGCTGCCCAGTTCCGTCGCGGTCAGGTCGACCCGCTCGCCGGTCGCGTCGTCGAGGTAGGTGAGCAGGGGCCGGTCCACCTCCGCCGCCCGGCCACCGGTCAGCGGATCCCGGACGAGGGCATCGGTCAGGTTCATGTCGCACTCCTCGGCAGGCTGCGGCCACCCTACTCAACCGGCGACGGGCCGGCGGGGACCGCCGCGCGGGCTCCCGGCCGGCGCGGAACGCCGGTCGCCGGCTCCGCCCCCGACGCGTCGCCCGCCGCACCGGGGTCGGCCATTGACGGGCATTGCCACACTCGTGGCGCGAACGGTCCGGCGAGGCTCAGAGAGGCTGCGGTCATGCAGACAGATCAACGAGTGCCCGGGGCCCGGCGACGGCCGACTGCTGCGCGGCGCGGTGGCGCTGGCGATACTGCTCGCCGGAGTGGCGCTGGCCGGGCCGGCGCCTGCCGCGGCGGATCCGCTGCCCGGGATTGACCCGACGGTGACGGCCACCGTCTGGGCGTACTCCCCGACGACCACCGAATATCGCATCACCGACGGCTACAGCGCCCACTCCGGCGAGGGCGACGTCGTCGTGCGGCGGACCGGCACCGGGGCGTACACGGTGGTGCTGGAGGGGGCGGCGACCACCGGCGGGGTGGCGCACGCGGTGGCGTACGCGGCGGGCCGGTTTCTGCACGGTGTCCAGCTGGTACCGCAGCCCCATGGCCCGCCCCGACCTGCTGATCCTGGTGCGCTGCTTCGCCGCGACCGGCAGCCCGGCGGACAGCCGGTTCGTCGCCACCTTCACCAACGTCCGGCAGGTCAGCCAGGGCCGGCTGGCGTGGTTCGTCACCGACCAGGCGCAGCCGAACGGGCGTACGCACCCTGCCCGCCGCCTACCGGTACGACTCGACCGGCGGGACGGTCTCCTACGAGCGCCTCGGCACCGGCCGGTACCGCTTCCTGATGAACCCGAACCCGGCCAGCGAAGACGGCCCGATCTTCCCGATGTCGCACGTGACCGCGCTCGGCAGGCACCGCCGTGCACTGCCAGCTCGACCCGCCGGACGGGTGGGTGGTCCACTGCGCGAACGCCGCCGGCAACCCGGTCGACGCCCGCTTCGTCGTCACCTACGGCTCCCGGGTGGACCTGTTGGGCCGGGCGTCCGGGCCGCGCTTCGCCAGCGGCGTGTTCCACGGCGAGAACGTCAGCGGCACCTGGATCGGCGGCGAGAGCTACAATTCGACGATCCCGGGCTTCGGCGGCGCGACGGGCACCGTGGTCGGCACCGGCCGCTACCAGGCGCGCTTCGCCGGCACCGGGACCGGTTACGGCACCGCCTTCGTGAACTCCTTCGTGACCAGTCTCCAACGCCCGCCGCGCGGCTACTGCGTACTGGCCGGGTGGTCCCCGTCCGGGGCCGACACGGTCGTCTCGGTCAACTGCTACACCTGGCTGGGCGTGCCGGCCAACCTGAACGCGCGGATCTCGTACACCACCTGGCCGGCCGCCTGACGCCGCTGCCCGGCCGGCCCGCTCCCGCCGGCCGGGTTCTGTCAGGGGGCGGGCAGTTCGGGGCCGCCGTCGAGTAGCGGGGCCAGCAGGTCGCCCTGCTCCTCGACCCGGGCGAGCACCTCGGCCGCCTCGAACGGCTTCGTCGCCGGCGTCGGCCGCCGCCTCGACCTCGTCCCACGTCACCGGCGTCGACACCGTCGGGCGCGGGCGGGCCCGCAGCGAGTAGGCGCGACCGTCGTCTTGTGCCGGGCGTTCTGGCTCCAGTCGATGAAGACCTTGCCCGGCGCGCAGCGTCTTGCGTCATCGTCGACGACGACCGAGCTCGGGGTGCGTGCTGCTCGAGCAGCCTGGCCGACGCGCGAGCGCGAACGTCCGCCGCGCTGGTCGTGGGTGCGCGGCGTCGTTGAGCGGCACGTAGAGCTGCAGGCCCTTCGAGCCCGACGTCTTGGCGCAGCGCCTCGAGGTCGACGCGCGTCGAGCACGTCGCGGATCAGCAGCGCGACCTCGGCGCACTCGACGATCGCCGGCCGGCGCGCCCGGGTCGAGGTCGAACACGACCATCGGTCGGCGGCTCGAGGTCGGCGCGACGCGCCATGCGGCGCGTGCAGCTCGAGGGCGGCGAGGTTGGCCGCCCACACGAGCGCGGGCGGTCGTCGATGACGGCAGTAGTCGATGCGCGCCGCTGCTGGTCGCCCGGGCCGGGCAGGCCCGTGCGCACCCACTCCGGGCGGTGCGCCGGGCAGCGCTTCTCGAAGAAGCCCTGTCGTCGACGCCGTTGGGGAAGCGGCGCAGCGTGAGCGCCCGGTCGGCGAGGTGGGGCAGCAGCACCGGCGCGATGCGGGCGTAGTAGTCGATGACCTCGCCCTTGGTGAACCCGCGTCTCGGGTAGAGCACCTTGTCGAGGTTGGACAGCTCCAGCGC
>CAWJZQ010000038.1:0-80338 GCA_963847415.1 uncultured Thermoleophilia bacterium
TGGTCGGTCCTGCCGGTCTCAGGCGGCGTGGACCGGCTCGTCGGCGAGCTCGCCACCGATGGTGACGACCGTCGCGGGCCGACGCCCGGCCGCGATCTCGGTCTTGGCCTTGGTCGCGTAGATGTCGACGTACTCCTGGCCGGACAGCTGCATCAGCTCGTACATGATCTCGTCGGTGATCGAGCGCAGCGACGAACCGGTCGCCGTCCATGCCCTCGTAGCGGGAGAAGTCCAGCGGCTTGCCGAACCGGATGCCGACCCGGCATGATCTTCGGGCAGACCTTGCCCGGGCGGCTGGATCTTGTCGGTGTCGATCATCGCGACCGGGATGACCGGGACGCCGGCCTCCAGCGCCATCCGGGCGACGCCGGTCTTGCCGCGGTAGAGCCGGCCGTCCGGCGAGCGGGTGCCCTCGGGGTAGATGCCGAGCAGGCTCGCCCTCGCCGAGGATCCGCAGGCCGGTGCTCGAGCGCGGCCTCGGCTGGCCCGGCCGCCGGAGCGGTCGATCGGCACCTGGCCGGCGCCGCGTGAAGAACAGCGCGGTGCAGCCAGCCCTTGACGCCCGTGCCGGTGAAGTACTCGGCCTTGGCGAGGAAGGTGACCCGCCGCGTGCACGACCAGCGGCAGGAAGATCGAGTCGGAGAACGACAGGTGGTTGCTCGCGAGGATCGCCGCGCCCGTCGTCGGGCACGTTCTCGAGCCCCTCGACCCAGGGCCGGAAGAACAGCCGCAGGACGGGCCGAGCGACGACGTACTTGAGCAACCAGTAGAACACCGCCACCTCCCTCCGTCGAGCTGCGCACGACCTAGCGAGCCGGCGCGGCCTCGCTGCGACAGTCGGCTGGCACCCTGTGAGCGCCGGCACGTCGACGCGAGCCGGCCGGCGCGCGTGCGCCGGCCGACTGCGCGAGCGCCGAGCCGTGCCCGGACCGACCGCAGGAGGCACCGTGCCGCTGATGCCCGGCGCCGAGCCGTTCGCCGCACGACGGCGGCCCGGTCGGGCGTCGCTGCTCGTGCCACGGCTTCACCGGCACGCCGCGAGCGATGCGGCCTGGGCCGAGCACCTCGCCGACGCCGGCCTCACCGTCGGCTCCCGCGGCTGCCCGGCCACGGCACCACCTGGCAGGACATGAACCTGCACCCGCTGGGAGGACTGGTACGCCGAGGTCGACGCGGGCCTTCGACGAGCTGCGCGAGCCGGTGCGACCAGGTCTTCGTCGATGGGCCTGTCGATGGGCGGCACGCTGGCGCTGCGGCTGGCCGAGCGCGCGCGGCGACGACGGTCGCCGGCCTCGTGCTGGTCAACCCGGCGCTGTTCACCAGCGAGCAAGGACGCCTAGCTCGCGCTGCCGGTGCTCCAGCACGTCGTCCCGTCGCTCGCCGGCGATCGCCAACGACATCAAGAAGCCCGGCGTCAGGACGAGCTGGCCTACGACCGAGCTGCCGCTCAAGGCGCTGCACTCGCTGCCCGCAGCTGCTGGGCCGCTGACCAGCGCCGACCTGCCGAGGTCACCCAGCCGCTGCTGCTGTTCCGCAGCGCCGAGGACCACGTCGTCGAGCCGTCCAACGCCGCGCTGCTGCTCGACGGCATGTCCGTCACCGACGTCGACCGAGGTGGTCCTCGCGAACAGCTACCACGTCGCCACGCTCGACAACGACGCCCCGACGATCTTCGCGGGCAGTCGCTGGAGTTCGTCCGCGCGGCCGGCGCCCGGCCGCGGCGGCAGCCTGAGCGGCACGGGACGGACGGCGGCCGGTGCGCGGACAACGGGCTGAGCGCCGACGCGTACGTCGCGCGTGCGCCGACCTCGACCCCGGCATCGGCCGACGCACCTGCTCGACGCGCTGCGCGACCGCGGGCATCGCCGCCTACGCCGCCGACGTCCCGCCGACCGCGCCGTGCCGCGACGGCCGACGTCGACCGGCTGTACGTCGACCGCGCCCGCCGTCGAGCAGGCCCGCGCGCTGATCGACCGCGAGCCGCCGCGGCCGGTCGACCGACGACCGACGGGCGCCGACCCGCGCCGGCGCCGACCCGACGGCAGCGCGGCGCCGACCTCGACGACGACGCCGAGTTCGCCGCGATCGTGGCGCCGGCCGACCGGCCGCCGACGTCGAGCGGCCGCTGGCCCGCCGCCGAGGACCGCGCTCGAGGCCGAGACGTCCGACCGGCCCGGCGAGCACGACCGGCCGACCGCGGCCGGCGTCGCCGACGTGCCGGCGCCGACCTCCCGGCCGCGGCGCCGCCGACGGCCGCCGGCGCCGATGCCGGTCGAGCCCGAGCCGGACCGGAGCACTTCGTGCCGCCGCCGCCGCCGCCGCTGCCGCGCGCCGGCGCCGGCGCCCGGTTCGCCTGGGCCGCGCGTGCTCGGCGGCCCGGCGCTGCTGTTCGTCGCGCGTGCTGCTCGGGCTGGCATCTGGCCGACTGGGTCGGCTGCTCGCGGCGTGCGTCGCGTTCCTCGGCGGCTTCGTCGCGCTCGTGGCGCGGCTGCGGCGACCGACCCGACGACGACGGACGACGACGGCGCCGTCGTCTGAGCTGCCGCACGCGGCCGTGACCGTCGAGCGAGTGAGCCCGTCGTGCCGGTCAGCGAGACCGTCGAGATCACCGGCCACCTGATGGACTCCGGCGTCCTCGCCCGGGTCCTCGACGACGTCCTCGAGTACGGCGGCGACTACGCGATCGACAGCTTCGACGTCGGCACGACGCACGAGGACGAGTCGTACGCGCGCGATCGCGGTCCGCGCCGAGGACGACGACGACCTGCAGCGGCTGCTGATGCGGCTGCAGACCCACGGCGTCAACCTGGTCGACCCCGGCGAGGCGGTGACCGCGGCCGGCGCCGACCGGACGGCGTCTTCCCCGACGACTTCTACTCCACCACCAACCTCGACACCGTGGTCCGGCTCGACGGCCACTGGGTGCCGGTCGAGCAACCCCGAGATGGACTGCGGCCTGGTCGTCGACGGCGACGGCGAGCCGCGCGTGCGCACCGTGCCGATGACCGACGTGCAGGCCGGCGACGCAGGTCGTCTGCGGCGCCGCCGGCGTCCGGGTCGAGCTGCCGCCGCGCCGAGCGCAGGCGCGGACGGAGCGCCTTCGGCTTCATGGACGTCCGACGGTGTCCAGCGAGAAGCCGCAGGCGCTGCTGGTGCGCCAGGTCGCCGAGCGGCATGCGCGAGGCCAAGGCGGCCGGCCAGCAAGGTCCTGTGGGTCGGCGGCCCGGCGGTCGTCCACACCGGCGCCGCGCCGGCGATGGTGCGCGCTGGTCGAGGCCGGCTACGTCGACGTGCTGTTCGCCGGCAACGCGCTGGCCACCCACGACATCGAGTCCGCGCTGTACGGCACCTCGCTCGGCGTCGACCTGGCCAAGGGCCGCGGCGTCGAGCACGGCCACGAGCACCACATCCGCGCGATCAACACGATCCGCACGGCCGGCTCGATCGCGGCGGCGGTCGAGCAGGGCGTGCTGACCGGCGGCGTCATGCACGCGCTGGTCACGCACGGCAAGCCGTTCGTGCTGGTCGGCTCGGTGCGCGACGACGGCCCGCTGCCCGACGTCTACACCGACGTGATCGAGGGCCAGCGCGCGATGCGCGCCGCAGCTGCCCGGCGTCGGCTTCGCCATCATGGTCGCGACGATGCTGCACTCGATCGCGACCGGCAACATCCTGCCGGCGTCGATCCCGCTGGTCTGCGTCGACATCAACCCGGCGACCGTCACCAAGCTCGCCGACCGCGGCAGCGCGCAGGCCCGCGGCATCGTCACCGACATCGGGCTGTTCCTCGAGCAGCTCGCGCCAGGAGCTGGCGCCGGCTACCGCAGGCCATGCTGCGTTGCGCGACCCCGTTGCACGACATGTGAGCGGGTTCACTACTGACTGGGAATCAGTACGGAGGCGCCATGCGTCATACTGGACGACAGACGGCGGGAGACTCGCTCCCGGCCGCCGACCGGAAAGTGTTGTGGTAACAGTGTCCGCCCAGCTCAGCATGGCCAGCCTCATGGCAGCCGGCCTGCTCGACTCAGCCCGAATCAACGAGGCAGCACCGCGCCAGCAGCCGCGACGACCGCGTCGCAGCCTGCGTGAGCGCTGGAGCCGTTCACGCTGATCCCGAAGCACCCGTAGCACAGGGGCCCCCGCTCGTAGGACGAGCGCGGGGCCCCTGCCTTGGGCCGGACTGACCACCCAGAACCGAGGACCCACCGTGCTGTCCGTGCGCCCCTTCGGGCTGTCCACCGCCGATCTGCTGGGTGTGGCCAGCGTCGTCATCGCCTTCTGGTTTGCGGTGCCGCAGCTACGCGGCTGCGCCGAACCGGCAGCGCCGCCGGCCTGAGCCTGGAGAGTCTGGCGAACTCGACCGTCAGCCTGGTGGCATGGACCGCGTACGGCATCGTGCACTCGAGCGTCTGGGTGGTGGCCAGCTCCCTGGTCGGGCCTGCCCGCGATCGTGGCGACGCTCCTGATCGCCATGCCGCGGCGGGCTGCGGCTGCGGCCCGGGCTGCCGTTGGTGTGGACGGCACTGCTCGTGCTCACCGCCGGCGCCGACATCCGTCACCGGCACGCCGCGCTGGACCCGTGCTCGGTTGCTCGATCCTGTGGTTCGTCGCGCCGGCTGCGGTCACCGCGTGGCGGTCCGCTGACGTGTCCGGGATCGCCTGGCAGACCTGGGCGCTGCTGGCGCTGGACGGTCTGGTGTTCGGCCTCTACGGCCTGGTCTCCGGTATCGGTGCGGACCGGGTGTACGGCTCGGCCGCGCTGGTGGGCTCCGCGGTGATCCTGGCCGGCCTCGCGATGGGTTCACGGCAATCGGCACCGGCGCTGGTGCTGCGCAGCGCCTGGATCGTCCGCATGCTCGACGACAATCTTCCGATGCAGTCGTTGCGCGCCCGGCCCGACGAGAGGCGCCCGCTGCCGGTGTTCGCCTGATCCGACCCGGATCGGAGCACCGGAGCCCGCCCGGTCTGCCTCGTCCCGGGCCCGGGCGAGGTCGGCCGCGCCGACCAGCCCGGCGTCGTTGCCCAGCCGGCCGGCACGATCTCGGGCATCGGGCCGGTACGTCCGCGCCGACGAGGTGCGCCGCGAACTGCGCGCCGGGCCGGCGCCAGCAGCAGCTCGCCGGCCTCGGAGACCCCGCCGCCGATCGACGACGACCGCCGGGGTCGAGGACCGCGGTCAGGCTCGGCGATCCCCTGCCCCAGCCACGTGCCGACCTCCGCGAAGCTCGCGCGGCGACCGGGTCGCCCGCCTGGGCCGCCGCGGTGATCGTGCGGGCCGGCGACGCCCTCGGGGGTGCCGTCGCCGTAGGACAGCAGGATCCGCGCCCGGTCCGCGGTCCTGCGGCCGCACGGTTCCGCGCGGTCGCGGACCAGGGCGTTGCCGCTGGCGTACTGCTCCCAGCAGCCGCGCCGGCCGCAGCCGCAGGGCCGGCCGTCCGGTACGACGCGCAGGTGGCCGAACTCGCGCGGCCATGCCCGAAGCGGCCGCGGTAGCAGCGGCCGTCCAGCACCATGCCGCCGCCGATGCCGGTGCCGACGGTCAGCATGACGACGTCGTCTCGTCCGCGGCCCGCCCCGAAGCGGTACTCGGCCCAGGCGGCGGCGTTCGCGTCGTTCTCGACCACGACCGGGCAGCCGATGCGCCCGCTCGAGCTGCCGCGCGCAGCGGCTCCTCGCGCCAGCCGAGGTTGGGCGCGAACCGCACGATGGAGCGCGTCGCGTCGACGAAGCCCGGCCGCGCCGACCCCGACGCGCCTCGACCGGGATGGCGCGGCCCCAGCTCGCGGACGACCTCCGCGATCGACGTCCTCGGCTGCGCCCGGGTCATCGGGCGGTCGTCGTCGCGCCGCACCGTGGCGAGCACCTGACCCTGCTCGTCGACGACACCGGCGGCGACCTTGGTGCCGCCGATGTCGACCCCGATGGTCAGCCCCATCGACGCGTCCCCACTCCGTCGCCCGATCTCGATCGTCACCGATGTCATCCGATGTCGATCCGCTCGACGCCCGCCGGACGGCGCGAGCCGCCACTCACGCTCGTGCGCGCCAGCGCGCGCACGGGCAGCCGCGAGCAGCGACGCCGGCGGCCTCGGTCAGGTGCTCGGCCACCTCGGGGCGGGTCTCGCGGAGCAGCGCGACCAGCTGGCAGACCGGGCAGAGCTGGCACTCCGGCGACCCGGTGGCGACGTGCTCGGTCCGCGGCCGCCGTGCCGCGCCCGGATCGCCGGCGCGTCCGCGCGCCCAGTCCTGGACCGCCTCGAAGAGCGCGTGCCGCCTCCTCGGCTGCCGGCCACCCGAGCGCCGCCGCCGGCGCCGGTCGCTCACAGCGCCCATCCACAGCGCTCGGGTCCGGCTCGAACCGGACCCGCAGCACGCCGTCGCGCAGCGCCGCGCCGGCCACCGTGCAGCGGCGCAGCGCGCGGGCAGGGCGAGCACCCGCCGGGCCGACCCGACGGTGAGGACGAGCTCGTCGCCGGTGCGCACCAGCTCCATCGTCGTCCCGGTCGGCGAGCGGCAGGGCGAGCGACAGCACGAACTCGTCGCCGGAGCGCTCGACGTCGAGCGGCTCCGTCGTCCGAGGCCGGCGGCGCGAACGGGTCGACGTCGGCGTAGAGCTGCTCGGCGAAGCGGCGAGCGCGTCGGCGCCGACCGGCTCGGCGGCGCGGTACGGCCGCGCGCAGCACCGGCAGCGGCGCGAACGACTCCTCGACCTCGGCCAGCTGCCGGCCTGGGCGGCGACCCAGCCCGCGCGCCACGCGTCGGCGTCACCGTCCGACGGGGAAGACCCGGTTGGCGACGACCGCGTCGACCCGGTAGCCGAACAGCGAGAGCGAGGTGTAGCGTGCGGCGGGCCTCGGCGACGACCACCGCCTCCGGGGTGAGCACCAGCCGCACCGAGGTCGCCGGGGTCGGTGAGCACCGCGCGCACCTCGCCGAGCTCGCGCGTGCAGCCGCGCCGACCGCGTCGAAGACGCCGTCCTGCGGCATCGGCACGCCCGGCCACCCGGCCGAGCACCGGCCGCAGCGAGCGCGACGACCTGGCGCTCCGGCGGGAACACCCGGTCCATGTACCAGCCGAGCGCCTCGGGCAGCGCCAGCAGCCGCAGCGTCTCGGCGGTCGGCGCGCAGTCGACGACCACCACGTCCCAGCGGCCGGAGCGCACCTGGTCGCGCAGCTCGAGCAGCGCGAGGACCTCCTCGGCGCCGGGCAGCACCGTCAGCTCCTCGGCCGCGACCGCGTCGACGCCGGCCGTGTCGAGCACGTCGAGCAGGTAGTCCCGGACCTCGCCCCACGCGCCGCTCGAAGCGCAGCTGGGTGTCGACCTGCTGCACGGACAGCCCGTGCGCGACCTCGACCGGCTCCGGCCCCGGACAGCGACGCCCAGCGCGTCGGCGAGCGAGTGCGCGGCGTCGGTGGACAGCACCAGCGTCTTCAGGCCGCGTGCGCGCAGCGAGGACGGCGGTGCCGGCGGCGGCGGTCGTCTTGCCGACGCCGCCCTTGCCGGTGAAGAGCAGGACGCGCATGGTCCCAGAGGCTACCGGGTGCGGATCGGACGGCCCGTCAGCCGTCGACGCGGGCCTTGAGGCCCTTCAGGGCCCTGTCCACGATCACCTTCTCGGCCTTGCGCTTGATCAGCCCGATCATCGGGATCTTCAGGTCGACGGCGAGCCGGTACGACACCTCGGTACCCCCGGCCGAGGCGGTCAGGACGTACGCGCCGTCCATCGCCGAGAGCATGTCCCCGCGGACCAGGTGCCAGTGGACCTCGCGGTCGCCGTCCCACTCGTACTCCAGCACGTAGTCGTCCTTGATGGCACCGGCGTCCAGCACGAACCGGACCTCGGCGGGCTGCTCGGTGTCCTCGTAGACGCTGAGGATCTCGACCTGCTTGACCTCTTCGTTCCAGTCCGGGTAGGCCTCGAAGTCGGCGATGACGGCCATGACCTGCTCCGGCGGCGCCGCGATGGTGATGCTCGACTCGGTCTGGTCCGCCATGGCGCGCAGCCTAGCCGGGCGTGTGTCGCGCCAGCGGTCACCACTGCAGGGCGAACGGGCGCCCGGTCGCCGGAAGTGGCCGACGTTGACGCACTCGGTCCGGCCGACCCGGGCCCGCGCCACCAGCGGCTGGTGCACGTGGCCGAACAGCACCGGCGCGGCGGCCGTCCGCGGATCGCGTCGAGCACCGCGCTGCTGCCGCGCTCGAACCGCGGGCCACGACGTCGTAGGTCAGCTCCGGCAGCGCGGGCGGGATGTGGCAGCACAGCACGTCCACCGCGCCGACCGCCTCGACCTTGGCTGCGTACTCCTCGTCGGAGATCTCGTACGGGCGTGCGTAGCGGGTCCGCAGCCCGCCGCCGACGAACCCGAACGTCCGCCCGCCGATCTCGACGGCCTCGCCGTCGAGCACCTGGTGTCCCGGCCGCAGGAACTCCGGCCACAGGGCGGGCAGGTCGACGTTGCCGTAGCGTCAGGTACGCCGGCGTCGGCATCGCGGCGAACATCTCCGCGTACTGCGCGCGCACCGCGCTCGAGATCGTCTCGGCCCGGTCGCCGCCGCGCTCGGCCCACAGGCGCGGCCGAAGTCGCGCGCCTCGTCGAAGCGGCCGGCGGTGCGCAGCGCGACGAGACGGCGCGGCGTTGTCGGCCCCGAACAGGCTCGGCGAAGATGCCCTGGCGACGGGTCGTCGTAGTCGACGAAGAGCACAGGTCGCCCAGGCAGACCAGGGCGTCGGCGCCGTCCGGCGCGCGCCAGCGCGTCGGTGCGCCCGTGGACGTCGCTGACGACATGCAGCGCGCACCGACCCGACCCTACGGGCCTGAGTCGGTCGCGTGGTCGCGTCAGTGCACGAAGCGAGCCGATGCACGAACATCGCCAGGATGCCGATCGCGATCAGCGCTACGGTCGCTGCCGTGGCCGCGACGGCACGCGAGCCCTTGGCGGCGAGGCGCCCGCTGAGCGGCGCCAGCGGGTCGGGTTCGACCGGCCGCGAGCAGGCTCAGCATGACTGCACGTCGACGCCTGCCTTGGCCAGCGCCGCGTCGCGTCGGCCGCGGCCGGCGCCACCGCGAGGCCGGCGTCGCGGGACCGGCGTGCGCCGCGGCCGCCGGCACGTCGGCTCCGACCCCCGCGGGACTGGCGCGTGGCGCCCGCCGCGGTCCGGGCGGCGACAGCCGGCCAGCTCGGTCGGCCAGTCGGGCGACGGTCGCCTCGTCCGACTGGTCCGGCCCGCGGCTTCCTCGACCACTCGGGGGCCGGCGCGCGGCGGCCTTCTCCTCTCGTGCGCAGGTCGGCGTGGCACAGCGAGCACCAGCCGCGCGCCCGGGCGCACGAGGGAGCTGCACGTCGGGGCAGCGCCGTGTCGGTCGTCACCTAGTCTGTCCTCGGCAGCGTCGGCGCCGGGGCTTGACCGGATCCGCCGTCCGGGTGAACGGCCGCTCACACCGAGCCCCGCGGCTGGCCGGCCGCCCGGCCGCCCTCGAGCTCGTCCTTGAGGGCGTTCGACGCACCGCTTCCACGCCCGCGCGCCGGTCGCCGCAGCCGGTCCGCGGCCCGGGCCGAGCCGCGGGTCGGCCGCGGCTCCGGCGGCTCCGGCGCGCCGGGCACCGGCGTCGCGCCGCAGGTAGTAGTGGACGAGGACCCCGTCCCGACCGGCTCCAGCCACAGCTCGGTGCTCCCGGTCCAGGGCCCCGGCCACCGACCACCGGATCCCGGCCGTCGCCGCGGTCCATGAACACGGTCAGCTCGAGGTCGGGCCACCACTGCCGCCAGCGCGCCGGGTCGTGCACGACGCGCGGCGACCGCGGCCGGGGGCGCGACGACGAAGGTCTCGTCGACGAGGTCCACGCCGCGGCACATGCCGCGCAGGATGCGCACCCGGCGCGGTGACGTGACGTCGGACGGCGTACGGTGCCGTGCGTGCGCGAGCTGACCGTCCCCTGCGCCTGGTCGCGAGCTCCCGCCGACGACGCCGACCATGCACCGACCTGCGTGACGGCCTGCGGCCGCGGCGACGCCCCCGACCGCGTCTGCTGCGCCGGCGTCGTCGGCGACCGGTGGGAGGACGTGACCTGCCGCGACTTCCTCGACGAGGTCAGCGCGGTCGCCAAGGGGCTGGTCGCGGCCGGCGTCGGCGCCGGGCGACCGGGTCGGGCATCATGTCGCAGCACCCGCGTACGAGTGGACGCTGGTCGACTTCGCCATCTGGTTCGCGGGCGCCGTCACCGTGCCGATCTACGAGACCTCCTCCGCCGAGCAGGTCGAGTGGATCCTCGGCGACTCCGGCGCGGTCGGCGTGCTTCGTCGAGACGGCGCGCGCACGCCGGGCTCGTCGGCAGCGGTCCGCGACCGGCTGCCCGACGCTGCGCGCACGTGTGGCCGATCGACGACGGCGCCTCGACGCGCTGCGCGACGGCCGGCGCGAGCGTCGCCGCGACGAGCGTGGTCGACCGAGCGCGGCGCGACGCTGGCGCCGGACCGCCTGGCCACGATCATCTACACCTCGGGCACCACCGGGCGCCCCAAGGGCTGCGAGCTGACCCACGGGAACCTGCTGCCGAGGCACCGAGCAACGCGCTGGCTCGGCCTGCGACGGGCTGTTCAGCGCCGGACGGCTCGACGCTGCTGTTCCTGCCGCTGGCGCACGTGTTCGCCCGGATCATCGAGGTCGGCTGCATCGAGCTCCGGGGTCACGCTCGGGCACTGCGCCGACATCAACGACCCTGCTGCCCGACCTCGGCGCGTTCCGGCCGACGTTCATCCTGGCCGTGCCGCGGGTGTTCGAGAAGGTCTACAACAGCGCCGGGCCGAAGGCGCACGCGCGACGGCAAGGGCGCGATCTTCGACCGCGCCGCGGACGCCGCGATCGCGTACAGCCGAGGCGCTGGACGACCGGGCGGCCCGGGGCTCGCCGCTGCGAGCTGCAGCACGCGGTGTTCGACCGGCTGGTCTACGGCAAGCTGCGGGCCGCGCTCGGCGGCCGCGACCGAGTACGCCGTCTCCGGCGGCGCGCCGCTGGGCGCGCGGCTCGGCCACTTCTTCCGCGGCATCGGCGTGACGTGCTCGAGGGCTACGGCCTGACCGAGACGACCGCCGCGGCCACGCGTCAACCGCCGGACCACGCTGCAAGATCGGCACCGTCGGGCAGCCGCTCCCCGGCGTCGGCGGTCCGGATCGCCGACGACGGCGAGATCCTGCTCGCGGGCCGCACGTCTTCGCGGCTACTGGCACAACGACGACGGCCACCGCGGAGGTCGCTCGACGCGGACGGCTGGTTCCGCACCGGCGACATCGGCGAGCTCGACGACGACGGGCTTCCTGACGATCACCGGCCGCAAGAAGGAGATCATCGTCACCGCCGGCGGCAAGAACGTCGCGCCGGCCGTGCTCGAGGACCGGCTCCGCGGCGCACCCGCTGGTCAGCCAGTGCATGGTCGTCGGCGACGAGCAGCCGTTCATCGCCGCGCTGATCACCCTGGACGCCGAGGCGCTCCCGGCCTGGCTGAGCCGCACGGCAAGGGCACGCCGACGCCGGCCGCCGCAGCTCGCGCGACGACCCGGACCTGCTCGCGGAGTCCAGGCCGCCGTGGACGAGGCCAACCAGGCCGTGTCCAAGGCCGAGGCGATCAAGCAGTTCGCGGATCCTGCCGGTCGACTTCACCGAGGAGGCCGGACAGCTGACCCCGACGCTCAAGCTGAAGCCGGACGTCGTGCTGAAGGACTTCGCCGCCGACGTCGACGCGCTCTACGCCTGAGCCGGGGCCCGGCCGGCGGCGCCGACCCGGCGGCAGACTGACGAAGGCCAGTGCCGGAATGGCACCGACTCACTCGGACGGGTGCGCGGGTCGAACGGCTCATTGCACGACAATCCGGACATGGGCCTGCTGGTGACCGTCCTCGGCACCCACGCCGGCGTCGGTACGACCACGCTCGCGGTGAACCTGGCCGCGGCGCTGGCGCACGACGGGCCGAACCCGGTCCGCCTGGTCGAGCTCGACGAGACCCTGGGGCACCTGGCCGCAGGACCTCGGCGTCGTCCCGCACGGCGCCGTCACCGACGCCGCGACCCTGGCCGCCGGGCCGCGCGGCCGGACGGCCCCCGTGGACCTGACCGAAGCTGATGACGCCGCTGGCACCCGGCCTGGTCGGCGCTGCTCGCCCCCGCCACCGGCCGCGGTCGCCGCCGGCAGCCCGCGCCTGCGCCTGGGTGCCGCGGCCACCGCCCGCCTGCTCGAGGCCGTCCGCGCGGACGCCGACGTCGTGGCCGACGCCCCGGCTTCCTTCGACGACCCCGTCGTCACCGCGCTGGCCATGTCCGACCGGGTGGTCGTGGTGCACCAGCCCCGAGGGGCCGGCGGTCGAGGCGCTGCGGCTGACGCTGGAGTCCCTCGCGCTCATGGAGGTCGACGCCGACCGGGTCTGCTGGTGGTCAACCACGTCGGCGGGGCCGGGACGGGCGGCGACCGGCGGCCAGCCGGAGGCGGACCAGGCGTACGACCACGGGCTGCCGGTGACGGCCGTGCATCCCCGACTGCCCCGACCTGGAGGGCGGGACCGTCCTGGTCGCCCCGCGCGACCCGGAGCACCCGCTCGCCGTTGCGGTCCGCCAGGTGGCCCGCGCGGTGCGCAGTCGCGACGACGGACCGGGCGACGGTCCGGTGGTACGGCTCCTGCGCCGCCGCCCGCGCTGACACAGCCGGCGACCGCGGGGGCACGCCCGCCAGCGCCCCAGGGTGGGCGCCGTCCCCGTTCGGCGGGTCGCCATGGCGCAGATCGGCGACGCTGTGCCACCGTCATCGCGTGCAGCTGCGCAGTGTCGTCGCCGATCCCCGCGGTGTGGTCATCGCCGGGCGGGCTGCCGCGTACGGCCTGTGCGTCTCGCTCACCGTCATCCGCGGCAACGTCGGCTCCCACCGCAGCGTGCTCCTGCTGCTGCTCGTGATCGCCGTGGTCAGCTCGATGGCCACGGCCCGGCGGCCGGTCGTCTGGGCGCCGTACGTCGAGGCGGCGGCGGCCGCGTCGGTCATCGCCTACCTGGCCGCCGACGACCCGATCGGGCTGCCGTACCTGCTGGCGCCGGCCCTGGAGGCCGGGCTGCTGTGGGGGTTCGGCTCGGTCGTCACGACGGTCGGGATCGCGGCGTTCGCGCTCACCGTGGCCCCGCTGGTCACCGCCGCACATCCCGAACCGGCGCGCGTACGCCTCGCTCGCCGCGCAGTGGCTCGTGCTCGCGCTCGGCACCGGCTCGGTGGCCGCATGGGTCCGGCGGGTCCGGCTCAGCGCGACGGAGCCGGCGGACACCTCCGCCGCGTCGTACGCCGCCGCGTACCGGCTGCTCTCCCAGCTGCGCGTGGTCGTCCCGCCAGCTGTCCGGCGGCCTGGACGCGTCAGCCTCGCCCAGGCGACGCTGGAGTCGCTGCGTCCGGCGCTGCCCTACACCCGCGGCGCGGTGTACGTCCGCTCCGAGGGCGGCCGGCTCGTCCCGCTGGCGTTCTCCGGCGTCGAGCCGGGTCGACTGGGTGCCCCGGCTCGACGACGACTCGGCCTGGGCGACGCGTGGACCTCCGGGCACGCCGCAGCGCAGCCCGGCGACCTTCTCCGACGAGCCCGGGCGGGTTCGCGGCCGTCCTGCCGCTGCGCGTGGGCGTGCGCACGATCGGGCTGGTCGGGGTCGAGCGGATCGAGGGCGCCGTTCACTGCCGACGAGCTGGCGACCGCGCGCCGAGGTCGTCGACGAGGCCGCGCTGCGGCATCGAGACCGCGCTGCTGTTCAGCGAGGTGCGCCAGATCGCGACCGCCGAGGAGCGGCGCCGGCTGGCCCGCGAGATCCACGACGGCATCGCCCAGGAGCTCGCGTCGCTGGGCTACGTCGTCGACGACCTGTCCTACCGGGCCGCCGACGAGCGACGCAGCGCGAGTCCGACTGCAGGACCTGCGCGGCGAGCTGACCCGGGTCATCACCGAGCTGCGGCTGTCGATCTTCGACCTGCGCAGCGAGGTGCCGGCCAGCAACGGGCCTCGGCGCCGCGCTGTCCGACTACGTCCGGCAGGTCGGCGCCACGCTCCGACCTGACGGTGCACCTCGATGCTCGACGAGTCGCCGCAGCCGGCTGCGCACCGACGCCGAGGCCGAGCTGCTGCGGATCGCCCAGGAGGCGATCACCAACGCCCGCAAGCACGCCGGCGCGCAGAACCTCTGGGTCACCTGCCGGATCGCACCCGCCGCAGCGCCCTGCTGCGCGTCGAGGACGACGGGCGCGGGCTGGGGCCCGGACGCGCACGACAGCTACGGCATGGAGATCATGCGCGAGCGGGCCGACCGGCATCGGCGCCGACGCTGTCACGTCGCGCGACCGGGACGGCGGGGGCACGCGTCGTCGAGGTCGTCGATCGGTGGACGGCTGCCGGACGTCCGACGCCGCGACGGGAGGACGAGCCGAGGTCGAGCGTGCCCTGACGACGGTGCTGCTCGTCGACGACCACGAGCTGATCCGCCAGGGCTTCGCCGCGCCTTCGAGCGCGACGGCGACTTCGAGGTCGTCGGCGAGGCCGGCACCGTCGCCGAGGCGCTGCGCAGGCTCGCCAGGCCTCGCGCCCCGACGTCGTCGTCGTCGACGTCCGGCTGCCCGACGGCAGCGGGCTCGACGCTCGTCCGCGAGGTCCGCAAGCGGCGAGCCGACATCGGGCATCGTCGTGCTGACGATGTACGCCGGCGACGAGCAGCTGTTCGGCGCCCTCGAGGCCGGCGCGTCCGCGTTCGTGCCCAAGGACGCGCCGACCGACGACGTCGTGGCCGCGGCCCGGCACGCCGCCGTCGTCCCCGCGGGCGTTCACCGCCAACGACCTCGCCGAGGCGATGCAGCGCCGGCTCGACGCCGACCGGCCCGCAGCTCTCGCCCGCGCGAGAAGGAGGTGCTCGCGCCTGCTGGCCGACGGCCTGGGCGTCGCCGCGATCTCGCGGCAGCTCTTCATCAGCGAGTCGACCACGAAGACCCACATCTCCAAGCTCTACGAGAAGCTCGGCGCGGCCAACCGGGCCCAGGCGCTCATGTCCGCGCTGCGGCTCGGCCTGATCAAGCAGGACGGCCCGCAGCCCACCGTGTGACGGCGCCTCCGGGGGCGCTGATCCCTGATCGTCCGTTCGGCCGAACGGGTGTATCCGGCGGTCGATCCGCGCTCCAGCCGGGTCGGCCAGGCTGAGGCGGCGGACCCGGACTACGGGGGGTCCGGTCGGCTCGTCAGGAGGACGGCGCGATGCTCGACCAGCTGCGTCAGGACGACGCACGGTCGGCAGGCGGGTGCCTCGACCGGTCGAGTACTCCCTGCTGCTGGCCGCCATCGCGACCGTGGTGGCCCTGGTCGGCGTTCGCGTTCGGCAGCTACCTGCACAGCGCCCTGCGGACCGGCTGCGACCGCTCGTCCGTCCAGACGGCTTCGTCGTCGTGCGCGCCGACCAGCCGCTGAGACCCCGCCGCGCACGCAGGGGTACGGGTCAGCCCGGTCCGGCGGCGGCCCCGACCGTCAGCAGCGCGTCCAGCCGACGGGCCACCGAGTCCCAACCCCAACACTCCTCGACCCAGGCCCGGCCGCGAACCCCCATGGCCGCGGCGCGGTCCGGGTGCAGCAACAGCTCGCTGACCCGGTCGGCTACCTCCGCGGCCTCCCGCCCGGGCACGACGTAGCCGGTCTCCCCCGGCAGTACCGCGTCGGGGGCGCCGCCGGAGTCGCCGGCCACGACCGGCAGCCCGGTCGCCGACGCCTCGAGGTAGACGATGCCCAGGCCCTCGACGTCGAGCCCGCGGTTGCGGGTGCGGCACGGCATCGCGAACACGTCGCCGGCCGCGTAGTGCGCCGGCAGCTCGCTCGCCAGGGCACCGCGCCGGTGAGGATCGACGTCGCCCGGCCACGCCGATGCCGTCGACGAGCCTGCTCGAGCCGCGTCGCGGTACGGCCCGCCGCCGACGAGCAGCAGCGCCGCCCGGGGACCCGGCTGCGGATCGCCGGCAGCGCCGTCACGAGCGTGTCCTGGCCCTTGCGGGGCATCAGCCGCGAGACGCACACCACGACGGGCCGGTCGCCGAGCCCGTGCCGGGCCCGGACCGCGACGCCGTCGACGTCGGCGCGGAAGACGTCGCCTCGTCGACGCCTGGCGTCAGCCTGGACGATGCCGGGCGGCCGCAGCCGGCGACAGGCCGCGGCGATCCGGCCCGGGTGTACTCGCCCAGGTAGGTGACGACGTCGAGCCGTCGCCGATCCGGCGCAGCAGCGGCGGCCGCCCGGCATACCCGCCCAGCCCGGCCTCGTGGCCGTGCGTCAGGGCGACGAGGCGGCGCGCGCCGGCCCGGCGCAGGCCGTCGGCCAGCAGCCCGAGCGGCGCGGCGGCACCGAACAGCACCGAGTCGCAGCCGTGCGCCGCCAGCAGTCGACGGCTGCCTGGCGACGGTCGGGGTCGGCAGCATCACCGACGGCGCGGTGCCGGACGACCGGGAACGGCAGCGAGCGGTCGAATCGCCCGGCGCCCCGCCACGCCGAGGTGTAGACCACGACGGAGTCGGCGGGCGCGGCGGCGGGCCAGCTCGCCGACGAACGTCTGGATGCCCCCGGTGCGCGGTGGGAAGTCGTTGGTCACGACCAGCGTCCGGTGCCCGCATCGTCGGCGGCCGGCTCGTTCATGCCGCCGCCGCGGACACAGCCGGCACAGCCGGTACAGCGGACAAGCCGGCACTGCCGACACACCGGCCGCCCGTGCGCGGGCCGTCGCGGCGACGTACGCCCGCCAGCGAGCCGTCCATGCCGACGTGCCGCGCCCGGTGACCTCGCGCAGCGCCGCGTCGACATCAGCCGCGGGATCCGGGCCGCCAGCAGACGTGGCGCGGTACACGGCGACAAGGCCGCGCGGGCCCGCGGATACGGCGATCCAGCCGGCAGGCCAGCCAGGCTCCCGCGTACGCCCGGGCCGGACCACTCCGCCCGCCGCGAAGTCGGCGTCCGGTCGGGAGGCCACCGGTACGGCGGCTCCTCGGGCCACCGGACCGAGCAGCGCCCCGGCCGCGGTCTCGCCGGGATCGCCGAACCGGTGAACCCGACGTAGTCCGCGAACCCCTCCTCGAGCCAGAGCGGCACGCGCGGGTCGGACGCGCGAGGCGGTGGCGAGATGGGTGACCTCGTGGGTCAGCAGCACCTGGCGACCGGCGGCCGGCAGGGCCAGCCATGCGGCCGCGTCCAGGTAGACCCGGTCGCCGTGTGACCGCGACCAGGCCGGCCACGGCGGCCGGCTCGCGGCCGGTCAGCCGGGCCAGCTGAGCCGGTCCCTCGGTGGCGACGAGCACGGGCACCCGGCGCCAGGCCTTGCCCCATACGCGGTGACAGCCGCTGGCGCCTTCGTCGCACCCGCCAGCAGAGCGCCGTGCCTCGGCGGCGCTGTGCCCGCTCAGGTCGAGGACCGCAGCGCCCGCGTCCGCTCTCCACGCGACCTGTCCCACGTCCCAGGGCAGCCAGGCTGCCGACGGCCGGTCGGACCGGACCGCAGCAGCGACCCGGGCTGGCCGCGTCAGGGGTGAGGACCAGCTGGCGCAGCGCCGACGCCGCGGGCAGGTCCGCCGGGTCCGCCGCCAGGCGGTAGTCCAGGATCGCGCGGACGCTGAGCTCCCCGGGTCCCGGCCCGGCCGACACGGCCCGGACCCAGAGTATGACCAGGAGGTGAGGGGTAGTCCGGCCAGCGTGCGCCGCGAGCCCCACGGCGGCGGGGTCGGCGTCTGCGGCTCCATCGTGGCGACCATCGCGGCGCGGTCACCGGCGACCGGACGCGGCCGAGGACCGCTCGGCGAGGATGCGTGCAGACGGCCTGTCCCGAGGCGGGCGGGCCGCCACACCGGGGCGCCATCGCAGACCGGCCTGCCAGGACCAGCACGAGTGCCACGGCGAGCGCGACCGCGACGGACGGCGGGCACCGCTCGATCTTAGGCGGCGCGGTCGGCTGGCCGGCCGCCGCGCTCGGCCCGTGTCAGTAGGGCCGGACGGCTCCGTCGTAGGGCATGGAGTACAGCGGGGCGGTCGTGACGCCCTCGCCCGGGTTGGCCGCGTGCACGATCATGCCGTCGCCGATGTAGATGCCGACGTGGTGGATCGGGCTGTAGTAGAAGACCAGGTCCCCCGGCTGCAGGCTGCCTGCCGAGATGTGCCGGCCCGAGCCGTACTGGGCGCTGGACGAGTGCGGCAGCGAGATGCCCGCCTGCGCGTAGGCCCGCATGGTCAGGCCGGAACAGTCGAAGGCTGCGGGCCGGCTGGCCCCCCACACGTAGCGTCGCCGACCTGGGCCATCGCGTACGCGACGACCCGGGCGCCGATGCTGCTGTTGCCGGGCTGATCGAGCCGCCGGACGGCTTCGGCGCGGTGCTGCGCTTGGGGCTCGCTTGGGCTTGGTCGCCTTGCGGACGGCGCCGGCGCTCTGGCCTTGGTGTTGGCTCGCGCGTTCGCGGCCTGGGCATCCGCGCGAGCCGCCGCAGCGGCCTGAGCCTGGGCGAGCGCGGCGGCAGCAGCGCTTGGCCGCGGCGAGCGCGTCGGCCTGGGCCTTGAGCAGTGCGGCCCGCTGCGAAGCCGCCAACGAGTTGAACAACGCCGTGACCTTGGCCTTGGCCGCCTGGGCCCGCAGATTCTCGGCCGCAGCCGCCGCATACAACCCGCGCAACGCCTTCAACTGCTGCGCCGCAGCCAACTTGTCCTGAGCCAACCGCTGCTGCGCCACCGCAGCCGCCCGCAACACATCCGACTGATGCCGCGTCACCGAGTCCAACGCCGTCATCTGCTCCAAGAACTGCGCCGGCGAGTCGGCCAACAACAACTCCAACGTCTGATCCACCCCACCGGCCCGATACGCCGCCGACGCCAACCGGCCCACCTGCAGACCCGCCGCATCCACCACCGCCTGCGACCGAGCCACCCGCGCATTCACCTGCGCCAACGCCCGCTGCCCAGCCGCCACCGCCACCTGCGTGGCCAACACCTGCTCCTGCGCCACCTCGGCCTGCGCACTCAACGCCGCCAACTGCGCCCGCACCTGATCCAACGTCGGCGGCGGAGCCGCCAACCCCGCCTGCGGCACCAACCCCACCGCCACACCGGCGACCAACACAGACACCAACAACCCACGCAACAAACCAGATCGGGTGGACGCCACGAGGCGGCACTCCTCACTTCCTCGGCCGCCTACCGGGTTAGCTGTCGGGTTCGGGCGGGGAAGAACGCCCTACCAGCCGGCAACCAACACCGACCGGACTCACCCCAGGAACCATGGGTCCCCGGCTCCCGGACCACCCCGACACAGACCCACAACAGGCCCATCCCGACGCCGCCCGGAACTCAGCGGAGGTACCGGCCGCCGACCCGTCGTGGACGACGTCCTGCCTGCACCTGGTCGAGCACCCTAACGAAGGGTCACGGCCGAATCAATTCAACTCACGTAGCGACGGCACCCGCGTGTCGCCGATCGGGCCGGTGTCGCTGCTGTCACTCTGGCGGTCTCCTCGGCTCAGAGCCCCGGGCGCGCCGCGGCACCAGGCGCAGCGGCGGGACCAGCCCCGAGCCGGCCAGGACCTCGAGCGCGCGGCGCTCCTCGGCGTCGAGGTCGACCCCCTCCGGCGGGGCCCCGAGCAGGACCGTCACCACGCAGTCGTCGCAGGCGAGCCCGCGCACCTCGCAGCGTGTCGCAGTCGATGAGCACGCGATCTCCTCCCGTCGTCCGACCGTCGCGACCGTCTCGCGCAGGGACGCTAGGAGGCCGGGTCCGACAGTCTCCCGGACGCGCGCGGTCAGCCGCGGTCGAGGCGGCGCAGCAGAGCGGCCGACGGGCACCGTCCGGGCCCGGCCGCGCGGCACGCCGTCGGCCACCTCGCGGTCGCGTGGAGACCACGACCACCGGCGCGCCCGGCGGCTCGGCGCGCACCAGCCGGCGGATCAGCTCGTCGGCGGTCTGCCCCGGCGCTGAACAGCACCCGGACGCCGCGCGGCGGCGCCGGCAGCGACCGGCGCCGTCCAGCGCGGCGCCGTCGAAGACGCAGGTCACCTCGGCCCGCGTCCGCGCGGCCAGCGCGGCCAGCCCGCGACCAGCCGGCGCGCCGCTGCTCGTCCAGCGGCAGGTCGCCGTAGCCGGTCTTGGTGACGTTGTAGCCGTCGACGACCAGGTGGACCTGCGGGCAGCGCCAGCAGCTGGTCGAGCAGCGCCGGGTCGTCGTCCGCCGCGCGGCCGGCGCAGCGACGTCGCCCACACCGGCGACCCCGCTCGGGACGGCGGCTCCGGCCTGGGCGGCGACCGGTCGGCCGGCGGGCGTGGGTCGACCCGGCCGGGCGGGCAGCGCGAGCTCCTGGCGCAGCCCGTGGGCCGCGTCGACGAGGGTGTCGAGCAGCAGGCGGAGACGCACGTCGTCGTTGCCGCGCCGTCCCTGGCTGCCCGCCGGGCGCCCTCGAGCGCCGCCTCGAGCTCGGCGACCCGGGCCCGGAGCCGTCCTCGACCTCCGTCGTCGGCCGCGGACGCCTGGGCGGCGGCCGCCTCGCCGGACTGACGAGCCGCGTGTCGCAGGGCGTCGGCGGCCGAGCGCGACCGTGCCGAGCTCGGCCTCGAGCTCGCGCGAGCGCCGTCGAGCCTCGGCCAGCTCGACCTTCAACCGGTCGGCCTCCGTCCGGGCCGCAGCCACGGCTCGCTCGGCAGTCGCGCGCGCGCGGTCGCGCACCTCCTGGCGCCAGCCGGGCTCGAGCGGCCGCCAGTCGGCCGACTGGCGGCCCGGTCGTGCCTCGTCCAGGTCCCGGCTGGCGCCGGCCACGATCGCCACCCACCCGCGGGTCGGAGCAGGTAGGCCACGGCCGCGACGTCCACCGGGTCGGCGGCGGCGGGCGCCGCGCCCTCGTCGAGAGCGGCGGCGAGTCGGGAGCGCCCCGCGGACGCGCGGCGACCCGCTGCCGGAAGGCGGGTCCGACTCCAGGGCGGTGGCGAGAGCGCTCGCGCCGGCCTTGGCCCGGCGTGCCGGGCGCGAAGCGGGCCACGGCCCGCAGCGGAGCCGGGACCTGGTCGGCGGGCAGCCGCCCGAGCGCGTCGGCCGCCAGCGCGACCACCCGCTGCCGGACGCGGCCGGGCAGCCGGACCGGCTCGCGTCGACGGCGTCGGCGCCGGTCACACGGCTGCGGCCGGCTCCCCGCGACGCCGGCCGGACGGGGCACCAGCTCGACGGCGTCGACGGCGTCGCACCAGCGGCAGCGCACCTGCTCGACGGTCTCCGCGAGCACCTCGGTCTCCTCGACGGTGGCTCGCCGGCGAGGTCGAGGTGCACGTACTCGACGGTCTGGCCGCGTCCGGGTCACGTCGAAGCGGGTGAGGTTGCCGCAGCGCGTGCAGCGCCAGCGGGTCTGCGCGATCGGGCAAGCGGCACGGGCACGTCGGAGCTCCGGGCAGCAGTGGTCAGCGGTGGTCAGCAGTGGTCACAGCGACGGCTCGGGTCCGGTGACCAGGCTAGGCGTTCCGCCGGCCGACGGCCCGGTGCGCCTGCCGGGCGCTGTCGGTGCACGTGCCTACCGTCCCGATCTGTGACCGTCGATGCGTCCGCCGCGACCGGATCCGGCGCCACGCGCCGGCCGCCGGCAGGCTCGGCAGGCGACGTTCGACGAGCTGGGCACGCCGCTGCGCGAGGTGACGTTCGTCGTCGTCGACCTGGAGACCACCGGCGGCGTCCGCCGGCCGACTGCGGGATCACCGAGATCGGCGCGGTCAAGGTCCGCGGCGGCGAGGTGCTCGGCGAGTTCCAGACCCTGGTCAACCCGGGCGCGCCGATCCCGCCGTTCATCCAGGTGCTGACCGGCATCACCGACGCGATGGTCGCGGCCGCGCCGCCGCATCGCGGCGGTGCTGCCCGGCGTTCCTGGAGTTCGCCCGCGGCGCCGTGCTGGTCGCGCACAACGCGCCGTTCGACGTCGGGTTCCTGCGCGCCGCCGCCGCAGCGGCAGGGCCGCCCTGGCCGCCGTTCGGGGTGCTCGACACCGCCCGGCTGGCCCGGCAGGTGCTGCCGCGCGACGAGGCGCCCGACTGCAGGCTCGGCACGCTCGCCCGGCTGTTCCGCGCGACCACGCACGCCCGACCACCGCGCGCTCGACCGACGCCCGGGCCACCGTCGACGTGCTGCACGGGCTGATCGAGCGGGTCGGCACCCTGGGCGTCACACGCTCGAGGAGCTGCACGACCTTCACCTCGCGGGTCTCGCCCGAGCAGCGCCGCAAGCGGCACCTCGCCGACGGCCTGCCGCACGGCCCCGGGCGTCTACCTGTTCCGAGGACGCGCAGCGGCCGGGTCGCTCTACGTCGGCACAGTCCAAGGACCTGCGCAGCCCGGGTCCGCAGCTACTTCACCGCCAGCGAGACGCGCACCCGGATGGCCGAGATGGTGCGGCTGGCCGAGCGGGTCGACGCCGTCGCCGTGCGCCACCGCGCTCGAGGCCGAGGTCCGCGAGCTGCGGCTGATCGCCGAGCACAAGCCGCGCTACAACCGCCGCTCGCGGTTCCCGGAGCGGGTGCTCTGGGTCAAGCTGACCGACGAGCCGTTCCCGCGGCTGTCGGTCGTGCGCGCGCGTCCGCGACGACGGCGCGGACTACCTCGGCCCGTTCGGCTCGCGCCGGGCGGCCGAGCGCCGCGGTGGCCGCGCTGCACGAGGCGCTTCCGCTGCGCCAGTGCACCGGCCGGCTGCCGCTGCACGCCGCCGCGGCTCGCGCGTGCGCGCTGGCCGGGATGGGCCGGTGCGGCGCGCCGTGCGACGGGCGCGAGTCGCGTCGAGGCGTACGCCGCGCACGTCGACGGCGTGCGCGAGCGCGCTCGCGCGGCGACGCCGCGCCGGTCGTGCGGCGCGCTCGAGGCGCGGATCGCGCCGGCTGGCCGCACGCGCAGCGGTACGAGGAGGCGGCGCTCGCACCGCGACCGGCTCGGCGTCCTCGTCCGTGGCCGCCGCCCGCATGCAGCGGCTCGACCGCCCTGGCCCGCGTGCCCCGAGCTGGTCGCGGCCCGGCGCGACCGCGACGGGCGGCTGGGAGGTCGTCGTCGTCCGGCACGGCCGGCTGGCCGGCACCGCGCGTGTAGCCCGCCGGGGACGCCGACCCGCGGCCGTTGGTCGACGCGCTGCTGGCGACCGCCGAGCGCGTCCCGGCCGGCGCCGGCCCGATGCCGGCGCGCACCGCCGAGGAGACCGAGTGCGTCCTGCGCTGGCTCGAGCAGCCCGGCGTCCGGCTGGTCGAGCGTCGACGGCGCGTGGTGCCTGCCCGCGCGCACGGCGCCGGCGCGGCACCGCGACCGGTTCGCCGACCGCGGTCGGCGCAGTCGCCGGCCGCGCCGCCGCGGACGACCGCCGCGCGGCTGCGGCCCGGTCCGGCTGACCGACGTAGGCTCGGCCGCGTGATCACCGCCATCGTGCTCGTCGACGGCCGAGGTCGACCGGATCCCCGAGGTCGCCGAGGCGATCGCCGACCTCGACGGCGTCAGCGAGGTCTACTCGGTCACCGGCGACGTCGACCTGGTCGCCATGGTGCGGGTCCGCGAGCACGAGAGCTCGCCGACGTCATCGCCGGACCGGCTCAACAAGGTGCCCGGGCGTGCTCGCCACCGAGACCCACATCGCGTTCCGCGCCTACTCCCGGCACGACCTCGAGGCCGCGTTCTCGCTCGGCCTGGAGGACGGCGTCTGAGCCGGCCTCGGCGCCCACGGCGGCTCAAGAGCCGCGCGCGCCGCACCGAACCAGTCAGGGTGGAAGCAGCCCGCTGTTCGTGCGGCGCCGTCCTCGCTGACGGCGCGCTCGCCTGCAGCCTGTGCCACACCCCGGTCGGGTCGCTCGCACCGAGCGCCGGCCGGGCTGACAGCGCGTCTGGACGAGCGGGTCTTCTCCAGGACCACGCCGGGACCGCTGTCGTTCGGCACCGTGGGGCGGCTGGTCATCAGCCTGCTCCTCATGGCGCCGATCTGGTTCATGTGGTTCATGAGCGGCGGTGGGCTCGCCAATCTCGTCTTCGTGCTCCCGACAGCGTTGCTCCCGCTGTGGTACCTGCGCGAGACCTGGCGGAGCCACCGCGTGCGCTAGGAGTCCGCTCCGACCGCGGCGCCCGGCCGCGACCCACCGGTCCAGCGCGGCCGCGGCCGCGCCGGAGTCGACCGCCTCGGCGGCGCGTACAAGACCGCCCGCACATCGCATCGTCCAGGTCGTCCGCTGCGTCACCCGTGGCGTCACCGAGGGCGACCAGCGCCGCGGCGGCGTTGAGCAGCACGGCGTCGCGCACCGGCCCGGGCTCGCCGGCGAGCACCGCCGCTGCACGACTGCGGCGTTGAACGCCGCGTCGCCGCCGCGCAGGCCTGCGCCGGTGCCGGCGCGATGCCCAGCGCGCCGGGTCGAGGACATGCTCGGTCACCGCGCCCGCGCGGACCCGCCACACAGTCGAGGTCGTGGTCGTGGTGCAGCTCGTCGAGCCCGTCGTCGCCGCGGAACACCAGCGCCGCCGCGCCGCGGCGCGGCGAACACCTCCGCCATCGACGCCGGCCATCCGCGGGTCGGCGCACGCCGACGGCCTGCGGCCGCCGGCTGGGCCGGGTTGGTCAGCGGGCCGAGGAAGTTGAAGACCGTCGGCACGCCGAGCTCGCGCCGCGGCGACCGCCGGCGTGCCGCAGCGCCGGGTGGAACACCGGGGCGAAGCAGAACGCGATGCCCGACCTCGCTCGGCGACCGCGGCCACCTGCGGCCGGCGTCAGGTCGAGCGCGACGCCCGAGCGCCTCGAGCACGTCGGCCGCGCCGCAGGCCGACGACGCCGCCCGGTTGCCGTGCTTGACCACCGGGCGCCCGGTGCCGGCGACGACGATCGCGGCCATCGTCGAGATGTTGACCGTGTGCGCGCGGTCGCCGCCGGTGCCGACGACGTCGACCGCCGGGCCCGGCACCTCGATCCGGTGCGCGTGCTCGAGCATGCGTGCGGACCAGCCCGGCGATCTCGTCGGCGGTCTCGCCCTTGGCCCGCAGCGCCACGACGAAGCCCGGCGATCTGGACCGGCGTGGCCTCGCCGGACATGATCTCGTCCATCGCCCAGGCGGTGTCGTCGGCGCGAGGTGCCTCGCCGCGCAGCAGCGCCGTCAGCAGCGCGCGGCCAGGACCGGCGCCGGGCCCGGTCGGCGTCGGCGACCAGGCGCGTCGGGCTCAGCCGGCTGACGGCCGCCGGCGCCGAGCAGGCCGCGGCGACCGCCGCGGCGAGCAGTCGACCGGGTCGAGCGGGTGCGACGACCGCGGCGTCGGCCCGCGACCAGGTCGCCAGCCAGCGCGTCGTCGCGGCCGGCCGGTGAGCACCAGCACCGGCGGGCAGCGGTAGATCTCGTCCTTGAGCTGGCGGCAGATGCCCATGCCGCCGGCCGGGACGGCCTCGCCGTCGAGGATCGCCAGGTCGATGCCGCCGGCGTCCATCGCGCGCGATCACCGCCGGCTCGGTGGCGCACTCGACGAACTCCACGCAGCGGCACGTCCGGCGCGGGGCGGCGCCCGAGCGGCCGGCGGACCTGCTCGCGGGTGCTCGCGGTCGTCGCTGTAGACGAGGACCGGTCACGCGCTCGGCGGGGCCGTCGGCCGTGGTCGGCCGGGCTCGGACGCGCGCGGCATGCCTCGGGTCGCTCCGGCGAGCCGCGATCGTACGCCGGACGCGCTGCGACACCGCGGCGTGGCGAACCGGGGGTCGGGGGTCGCTGCGACGTGCCCGGGCCTGCCAGAATGCCGCCCGTGGCGACCGCAACCGCTCCGGCGCCCGTGAGCCCCCGGCGCACCCCGCGCAGGCTCGGACCGGCCCGAACATGGTCGCGGTCGGCACCATCGTGTGGCTGTCCCGCGAGCTGATGTTCTTCGCGGCGCTGTTCGCGATGTACTTCACGATCCGCGTCGGTGCAGGGCCCGAGCGTCTGGCGCCGAGCGACCGACGCTGCTCAACATCCCGTTCGCCGACGGTCAACACCACCGTCCTGGTGCTCTCGTCGGTGACCTGCCAGATGGGCGTGTTCGCGGCCGAGCGCGGGCGACGTCGGTCGACGGCTGCGGCTGCTGGTTCGTCACTCACCTTCCTCATGGGCGCGTTCTTCATCGGCGGCCAGGTCTACGAGTACCCGCCTGGTCGCACGAGGGCATCACGCTCTCGTCGAACGCCTACGGCTCGGTCTTCTACCTGACCACCGGCTTCCACGGCCTGCACGTCACCGGCGGCCTGATCGCCTTCCTGTTCGTGCTCGGCCGCACCTACGTCGGCCAAGCGCTTCACCCACGACCAGGCGACCAGCGCGATCGTCGTGTCGTACTACTGGCACTTCGTCGACGTCGTCTGGATCGGCCTGTTCACGACCATCTACCTGATCCGGTGAGCGGGCGACCCTGTGACCTCTCCCAGCCATGACGCCCAGCCGGCGCCGTGCGGCTCGCCGACCGTCGCCGGCACCCGGTCGCGACGTTCCTGCTGCTCGTCGTCGGCCTGTCGCTGACCGGTGGGCTGTACGCGCTGATGGGCGCCGCCGGGACGGCGACGGCGTCCAGCAGCGACGGCGACCCGCCAGCAGATCGCCAAGGGCCGCCAGCTGTTCCTCGAGGGCTGCTCGAGCTGCCACGGCCTCAACGCCCAGGGCGGCATGGTCAGCAACGGCACCACGACCGACCACCGGGCCGAGCCTCATCGGCGTCGGCGCCGCCGCCGTCGACTTCCAGGTCGGCACCGGCCGGATGCCGCTGGCGGCACCCGGCGCGCAGGCCATGCGCAAGCAGGTCATCTACACCCAGGACGAGATCGACCCGCTCGCGGCGTACGTCGCCTCGCTGGCCCCGGGGCCGCCCATCCGCCAGGAGGATGTCGCCGAGCGTGACGATGCTCGGGCTGAGGTTCGGCACCTCGACGCCGACCGCCTGCTTGCCGGGGATCGGCGCGAGGATCCGGATCTCGGTCGTCGCGAGCGCGTAGCTCAGGTCGTCCTTGAGGTTCGCGACCTTGCCGACCTTCGTGCCGGGCGCGAGCTGCAGCTCGTAGCGCGTCACGCGCGGCCCGGAGATCTGCCCGATCACGGTCGCCTCGACGCCGAAGTGCGCGAGACAGGTGACGAGCGCGTCGGCGACCCGCTGCGTCGCCTCGCCGTTCGGGCCGACGCCCGGCTTCGAGGTCTTGAGCAGCTCGCGGTCCGGCAGCTCGTAGTCGCCGGCGGGAGCAGGGAGCTTGAAGAGGGGCTCCTGCGTCTCGTCGGTCTCGTCGACGAGGACGAGGGGCGGATCGGTGGTGACGAGGTCGGGGTAGTCGTGCTTGACGTCGACCGGGGGTGCCGGCGGCGGCTCGAAGTCTCGTCTGATTCCTTCGCAATCTGGTTCGCTGCGTGCGCCTCGGACGCGGCTTCGGGATTCGCACGCGCCGCACGACGCGGCCGGTGCGGCGGAGGATCGCGCCGAGGCTCGCCCCCGTGAGGAGGAGGACGCCCGCGATCGTGAGCAGCACGCCGAGGATCGTCGCGCCGGTCGTGCCGAGGCCCAGCGCGACGACGCGCTCGAGCCCCTCCCCCACCGCGCCGCCGTGGCTGTTCCCGAGCGTGAGCAGCAGGCCGACGAGCGCGATAGCGAGGCCGAGCCGGAAGGGGCGCACGTCGACGAGTGCGCTGCGGGCGACGATCAGCAGTCCGAGCGGGACGAGCACCAGGGGCATCAGGTAGGCGGCCGCGCCCACAGCATCCGTCGGCAGCCCGGCGACCGGGCCGCCGCTCAGGTCGAACCACAGGATGGCGGCCAGGAAGACGCCGAGCCCGGCGAGGCCGAGCCCGACGAGCTCGGGATGGTGGTGGGAGTGCGACCTCGTCTTCTTGCCGCGACGCTTCTTGACCCGGGAGGGCGTCTTCGGGGACGTCTTGTGGGGCCGCTTCTTGCGCACCATGGCGAGGCCTTTCGCGCCGGCGCGCCTCCTTCCTGCAATGGATCGAGCCGCCGGGGCGGCTGTCGATGCGGGCTGGTGCTCTCGCCCGACGGTCGGTCGGTCTACGTCCTCGGCGCGAAGCCGGCCGTCGCCATCCCGAAGTAGGTCGGCGCCTCGTAGGACAGGAGCTCGGCGTCGAAGCTCCCGCCGAGCGCGCCGTGCAGCATCAGCAGCTGCCAGAAGCTGTCCGCCTTGGCGGCGACCGCGAACGCCGGGTCCCACGACACGAGCTCGCCGAGCCGGTTGTCGCGAATCAGCTCGACCACGCGGTCGTCGTACTCCTTCGACTCGGCCGCGAACCCGTACGGGCCGTCCTCCGTGTGTCCGTGGCCGTGGTCGGCGCTCGCCACGAAGGCGATCCGACGGTCGCCGGCCGCCCGGGCGAGCGCGGCGCCTGCCCGCACGTGCTGCTCGTTCGAGAGCGCGCGGCACGGCGTGACGACGGCGGCGGGCCTGCGCAGGAACCAGAGCGGGATCCCGGCCCCCAGTCGATCGGCATCTCGGATGCACCGGCGACCGTCGTCGCGAACGTGATCCCGACCGCGGGCAGGCCCTCCTCCTGGAGGGCGCGTACGCACGCATCGGCGAGCGCGGGGTCGCCCGGCCCCTCGTAGAGATGCTCCTCGTCGACGAACGGGTTTCCGTGCTCTGAGAGGGACGCCGAGCGCACGACCGCGAAGTGATCGTCGACGAGCGTGCCGTGCGGCGTGACGAGGATCGCCGCCTCCGGCTGCGCGGCGTCGAAGCGCCGCGCGAGCTCGTCCATGCCGCGCCGCGTCGGCGCCTCGGGCTGCTCGAAGACCGGGTTGCCGTGCGGGGCGATTGCGCCGAAGACGATTGGCATCTAGGAAAGCGACGAGATCCGGTCGACGATCAGCTCCGCGAAGCGGTCGCCGTCGATGTCGACGCCGACCTTCGCGTTCGGCGGGCCGAAATGCTCGCGGCCGCGCCAGTCGACGTTCGTCCGGCCCCAGCTCGGTCCACTGCTGCAGTCGACCTCGATGTGCGCGTCGCGCACCGTCATCAGCGCCGGGTCGATCAGGTGCGCGACGCAGACCGGATCGTGCATCGGCGAGCCGTCGAGGTCGACGTAGCGCTTGCGGTGGAAGCGCGCGTAGAAGTCCATCAGCTCGGCGACCACCTGTCCGGTTCTTCCGGCCGCGCGCATCCGTTCGGTGTGCTCGTCCTTGATCAGCGCGCGGTGTGTCACGTCGAGCCCGACCATCGTCGTGTCGAGGCCCTCCAGGAAGACGCGCTGCGCCGCCTCCGGGTCTGCCCAGATGTTGAACTCGGCCGCGGGTGTGCGATTTCCCTCGCCGATCGCGCCGCCCATCAGGACGACACGCTCTGGACGCGCGTCGGGATGGAGCGCGAAGAGCAGGCCGATGTTCGTCAGCGGGCCGGTGGGGACGAGTGTGATCTTGCCTTCGCGCGCCCTGATCTCCCGTGCGAGGTAGTCGACCGCGTGCAGCTCCTGCTCGGCGACGGACGGCGGCGGCAGGTCGGGGCCGTCGAGCCCGCTCTCGCCGTGCACGTGCGCGGCGACGTCCTGCTTGCGCAGGAACGGCCTCTCGGCGCCGCGATGGACCGGGATGTCCGTGCGCCCGGCGAGCTCGAGCACGCGCAGCGCGTTGTTCGTCGTCTTGTCGATCGTCTGGTTGCCGGCAACCGTCGTCACGGCGACGAGCTCCACTTCCGGCGACGCGACGGCGAGCAGCAGCGCGATCGCATCGTCGTGGCCCGGGTCGCAGTCGATGATGATGGGAATCGGCGTCATGTCGCGAGTATCGCGTCAACCTCCCGCCCCGAGGGGAGGGAAGGTTGTGCGCCGCGTCGCGAGGCTGCGAGCGCGCCGGCGGCACACGCGCGGCGCAGCGCCTCGTCGCGGGGGCGTCCCTCGAGCAGCGAGACGACGAGGCACGCGGCGAACGCGTCTCCGGCCGCCGTCCCGTCGACTGGGTCGACCGACGGCGGTGTCGCGCGCGCGACCTCGACCCCGTCCTCGAACAGCGCCGCGCCCTCCGCACCGTAGGTGACGGCGACGAGCCGGCCGAGCGAGACGACCTCGTGCTCGAGCCGGTTCACGATCAACAGGTCGGGCTCGACGTCGATCGGCCGTGCCGGCGCGGCGTTGAGCGCGAAGAACGCTGCGCCTCGCGCGGCGGCGAGCACGACCTCGTCCGGCACCTCGAGCTGGCAGAGCACGGCGCCGCCCGGCGATACCGGCTCGACGAGCGCGTTCGCGCCGGGCACGACGACGATCTGGTTCTCGCCGTCGTCGGCGACGAGGATGAGCGCGATCCCCGTCGTGCCCTCGCGGCGCAGCTGGAGCGAGACGCCCGCTCCAAGCAGGCCGGCGAGCGCCTCGTCGGCGAAGGCGTCGTCGCCGACCGCGCCGACCATGGACACGTGCGCACCCATCCGCGCAGCCGCGACCGCCTGGTTCGCGCCCTTGCCGCCGGGGAAGCGCTCGAAGTCGCGGCCGCTCAGCGTCTCCCCCGCGCGTGGCAGCCGTGTCACACGTGCGACCAGGTCGAGGTTGATCGACCCGACGACAGTGAGGTCGGCGCCCGGCACGGCTTTTACAATGACACCTCACCGAGCCTACTCACGAGAAGGGGCGCCGTTGCCGGCGCCCCTCCCGAGGATGGTTCAGTTGGTCGAGCGGTCAGGCCGTTGCGGCCATCGGCTCGTTCAGGAGCCCGTGCAGCTGTGCCCAGCGGCTCGCCTCCGTGCGGTTCGCGACGTCGAGCTTCCGATAGATGTTCGAGAGATGGAACTTCACCGTCTGCTCGGTCACCCAGAGCATGCGGGCAAGCTCACCGTTCGAATGACCTTCGGCGACGAGCTGCAGGATCTCGAGCTCACGCTTCGTGAGCCCGGGCTGATCCTGGGCCGCCTGCTGTCGAATCGACGTCACGTTCGCGCTGACTGTCTGAGAGTGTGCGAAGAAGACGGACACGTCGAATGCCTGCCGGATAGCGGAGGCAAGGTCATCCGGATGTGCCGACTTGAAGACGTACGCCACCGCGCCGGCCGCGAATGCGGCGTCGACGGCGCTCGCCTCATGTGCGTTGGACAGGACGATCACCTTGATCGCCGGATGGATCTCCCGTGCGCGCCGGATCAGGTCGAGGCGACGGCTGTCGCCCGAGCTCTCCGACGGCTCCAGCAGGAGCACGTCCGGCCTTTGACTGTCAACGAGCTCGAGCGTGCGTGCAACGCTCGTGGTCTTCCCCTCGACCTTGACGTGCAGCCTTGCGAGAACAGCCTCCACCGCATCCAGCCAGAGAGGGTGTTCGTCCAGTACTACCGCAGTACGTTCCACTTATAAGCCGCCCTTCTGTTTCCCCTGTTTCCCCTAACCCCTCGTCGTGCAAGACTGTTCTTATCCCATCGTTTCGCCCATGTAAAGCACTACTAGCCTCTCGGAACCTCTACCTACCTGTTTGGCGGGGTGGGTATCCAGGGCGGGGGATCCGGCCCGCGCCGAGCGGTTGGTCCGCCGGGTTCAGGAGCGGCTGAGCGAGACGAGATTGGAGATCCGGCGGGCCGGCGCGCCGACCGCCTCGGCGCTCCCGGCGCGCTCCAGCGAGCGCTGCAGCGCCTCCAGGACGGCCACCACGCGTACCGCCAGGCTGCCTTCCGCCTCGAGCGGCCGGCCGCGCCGCACGGAGGCCAGGAACGTCTCGCACATCAGCTGTAGGGGGTCGTCGGCGGGAATGCCCGGCGAAGTGACGCTGCCGTCACCCTCGACGCGGAGGGGCCGCCCGAAGGAGGGGCCGCGCGGGGGCACGACGGCGCGGTCGTAGATCGTCAGGGCTCGCTCCGCGAGCTCGTCGAACACGACCATCTGCCGGGAGCCGACCAGGGTGAGCCGACGGAGGGTCTGGGGGTCGAGGGAAGACAGGTGCAGGTGCGCCGTGACGCCGGTCGCGAAGCGGAGGAAGCAGAACGCGACGTCGCCCACGCCCTGGCGGACGTAGCTCTCGCCCCAGCAGGAGACGTCGACCGGGGTGTCGTCGAGCAGGTAGAGGACGGCGGCGAGATCCGCGACGCCGAGGCCCCAGAGGGCGCTTGCCTCGCGGCGGGCACGGCTGAAGTCCTGCCGGTTGCCGTACAGATAGAAGGTCTCGCCGAGCCGGCCGGTCTCCATCACCTCCTTGAGCTTGCGCAGGCCCGGGTGAAACAGCACCGTGTGGCCGGTGAGCAGGCAGCGCGCCCGGTCGCGGGCGAGGTCGGTCAGGCGCAAAGCCTCGTCGGCCGTGCGCGCGAGCGGTCTCGCGACGAGGACGTGCTTGTCGGCCCGGAGCGCCCGCTCGACGAGCTCGCCGTTGGCGGCAAGCGGCGTCGCCAGGACGACCGCGTCGAGCGCCTCGTCTCGGAGCACGTCGTCGATCGCGGTCGTGCGCGCCGGGGCCTGCGCGCGCCGGTCCTCTGTCAGGACCGCGCGGTCGTCGTCGCAGAGCCACGCGAGCTCGCAGTTCGGGAGGCCGTCCAGCACCGCTGCGAGCGCCCCGCCGGTCTCGCCTAGACCGACGACGGCGATGCGGACGGCCGCTCTCAACGCGCGCGTGCGAGCAGAGCTGCGCCGAGCGCCACGGCGGCAATCAGGGAGGCGACGGCGAGTGCGGCGCTCGCCCGGAACAGCGGCTCGCCCGGCAGCAGCGCGAACGAGACGACGAACGACAATGCGCCGGCGCTCCACGCGACCGCGGCGGTCGTGACGTGCCGCAGCGCGAGCAGGGCCTGCGAGAACGTGCCGGCCGCGAGGTAGCACGCGACGCCGGCGGCGAGCAGCGCGAGGCTCGGTCGCGCCCGCGTCGAAGCTCGGGCCATAGACGACGCGCATCGCGGCCGGGCCGGCCGCGGCGGCGAAGCCGATGAAGGCGATCCCGACCGCGAACAGCACGAGCGCCGTGCGCAGCACGGCGCGGCGGAGCTGCGCGCGGCCGGCGACGGCGGCGAGGTGCGTGAGGTTCGGGAGCAGCGAGGCTGCGAAGCCCTGGAAGACGTAGACCGGCGCACGCACGAGCATCGTCGCCGCAAAGACGAGCCCGACCGCCCCGCCGTCGCGCGTGCCGACGGCGACGACGAGCAGCGGGGCGCCGTTGACGAGCAGCTGGTCCGCACCGGCGACGACCGCGGCGGCGCCGGCGAACGACGCCGCGCGCCTGGCGCGGTAGGGCTCGCCGGGTGCGCCGGCGAGCGAGCCGCGGAGCCGCTTGCGGCCGGCGACGAGCGGCGCCACCGCACCGCCGATCCCGGCCGCGGCCACCGCCGCGGCCGCGAGCGCCTTCGAGCCCACGAGCAGGAGCGGCGCGGCGACGAGCAGCCGCACACCGCCGTCCGCGAGCAGCACGATCGCGTAGCCGGTGAACCAGCGCGACCCCCCGAGCACGCCGCGCACGACGTACGACACGCCGTAGGCGAGGACGCCGACGACGAACGCCGCCGTGACGGCAGTGCTGGACGAGAACACGCGATCCGAGATCAGCGGCCACCCGAGGGCGAACGCAAGCGCCAGCGCGCCGACCACGCCGAGCGAGACGAAGGTCATCGAGCGCAGCACGCTCTTCGCCTCCACCCCGCCCGCAAGGCGGTGCGCGATCGCCTGCGAGGTCGTCTGCTCGAGCGGGCGGAAGACGAGAATCGCGACGAGGAACATCGCCGCCCACAGCACGCCGATCTCGCCGTAGGCGTCCTTGCCGAGCGAGCGCGCGGCGAGGACGAGGAACGCGTAGGTGAACACGCCGGAGGCGACGGTGGCGAGCGTCAGGAGCGATGCTCCTGACGCTGCCCCGACGCTGCGCCCTTCGCGCCGCCGGAAGACGGCGACGGCCAGAGCCGTCGCCGTCACCGGATGACCACGTCGACGAAGTAGTTCGTCGAGCTGAAGCTGTTCGTCGGGAACAACCCGGCCGAGGCGCCGTAGACGCCGTTCTTGATGTCGTTGGCGGTGTGCGCGATCCCGCTCGTGAGCGGCGTCGCGAGGCCCGACCGGGTGGTCGAGAAGAACGCATTGGCGTTGACCGACACGATGTAGACCGTGTTCGCGGCGAGGGCGATCGGCGTCGCGAACGTCGCCTGCTGCCAGCCCGCGCCCGTGGTCTCCCCGGTCACCGGGAGCGACGCGAGCACCGTCCCGGCGGACGACCAGAGCCGGACGGTGTGCGTGCCGGTCTCCTTCGCGTCCTTCCAGAACCGGATCGCCGTGAGCGACGAAGGAGCGTCGACGGTGATCTTCGTGGCGAGCTCGTAGCTCCACGGCCCCGCACCCGTCCGGCCGTCCTGCACCGGGTTGCCGACCGCCTTCGGGACGAGCCCCGTCATCAGCGTGCAGGGGCAGGTGCCCGTCGTGAAGGTCGACGAGAACGGGTTGAGGAGCGACGTGCCGTCAGGCGTGAGCACTCCGGTTGTGACCTTGACGGTGTACGCCGTGTTCGCGGCGAGATTCGCCGACGGCTTGATCGTCGCGACGAACGCGAACCGGTCGTAGCTGATCGTGGCGGGGACGGTCGAGCCGTCCGGGGCGACGATCTGTGCCGAGCTCGACGTGATCGTCGACTCGTTGATCGCGCGGTTGAACATGACCTTCACTGCCGCGTCGACGTTGACGCTCGTCGCGCCCGCCGACGGCGAGGCCGTGACGGCCAGCGGCGGCGGCGGAGCCCCGACCGTGAAGGACCACGTGGTCGCGGTCGCGAGGGGCTTGCCGTCCCGGGCCCGAATCGCCGTCGTCAACGTCGCCTGGTATGTGACGCCGTGCGTGAGCGGCGCAGACGGATCCAACGACGCCGTATTCGTCGCGTCGTCGTAGGTGACGGTGCCATCCACCGCACCGCCCGCGTCGGTGCCGCCGGAGGTGCCGGTGGGCCGCACGTTGAACGTGGAGCCGGTGATCGTCGACGGGTCCATCGAACGCGAGAACGACGCGGTGAGCGGCAGATTCGCGTCGACGTCCGTCCTGTTGGGCGCCGGAGTCGTCGCGACCACCGTCGGCGCGCCCGGATCGCCGTCCGGCACGACATCGACGTCGGTGAAGTAGTTGCTCGAGTTGAACGTGCCCGTCGGGAACAGCCCGGCCGAGGTGCCATAGACGCCGTTCGGCACACCGACGACCGAGCGCAGCGGACCGGAGATGATCTGGTTGAGCAGGCCGCCGACGGTCGAGTTGTAGACCGAGTTGGCGTTCACCGAAGCGATGTAGACGGATCCCGGCTGCAGCAGGGGCTGCGTCGTGAACGTCGCCTCCTGCCAGCCGCTGGGGGTCTCGTTCGACGCCTGGGCCGACGCGAGCAGCAGCCCGCCCGACGTCCACAGGTTCGTGACGTGCGTGCCGGTCTCGCCGGAGCTCTTGAAGAAGCGGATGCCTCTGAGCCGCATCGCCTCGTCGACCTTGAACTTCACACCCATCTCGTACGTCCACGGCCCGGGGGCCGGGCGGCCGTCACGGGTCGGAACGTTCTGCACGGCCGGGGTGAGGAGGGACGGGAAGAGCGAGCACGGGCAGACGCTCGTCGTGAACCGGTAGACGAAATCGGACCCGCCGAGCGGCGAACCGCCGGCAGCGCGAATCGTGCTGCTGACGCTGGCGGCGTAGGTCGCTCCGCCGATCAGCAGCGCGGACGGCGTGAGCGTAGCCGTGGTCGTCGGATCGTCGTACGTGACAGTCGCCGGCACGACGCTGCCGTCCGGTGCGAACAGCTGGAACGTCGAGGTGGTGATGGTCGACACCGCCATCGACCGTGAGAACTTCACGGTGATCGGGCTCGACCGATCGAAGTACGTTGTTCCGTCGGTCGGTGTGTAGGACGTGATCGTCGGCGCCGCAATCGTGGTGAAGCCCCACGACAGGCCGGCGAACGGCGTGCCGTCCTGGCCCCGGACAGCCGACGTGAGCGCCGCTGTGTAGGCAGTCGAGGGCGTGAGGAAGCCCGTCGGGTCCAGGGTCGCCGTATTCGACGTCGGGTCGTAGCTCACCGACGCCGGGACGGCACCGGCCGGGCCGGTCAACGTGAACGTCGATGACGTCAGCGTCGACGAGTCCATCGGCCCTGAGAACGCCGCGGTCAGAGACACGTTCGCGGCGACGGATCCTGCTCCGGCCGCGGGCGTGACCGAGGTGACGGTCGGCGCCCCGGGGATCGTGTCGGCGACGGTGAACGACCAGACGAACGGCGCGGGAAGCGTCACGGAGTCGGCCGAGCTGACCGTCGTGCTGATCCGGGCCGTGTACGTCCCGGACAGGCTCAGCGGACTGCTCGGCATGAGGGTCGCCCGCTGAAGCGTCGAGTCGTAGCTCACGTTTGCCGGCACGAGAGCGCCCGTGCCGTCGCGCAGCGTGAAGCTCGACGCGGTGATCGTCGTCGGGTCCATCGGCCGCGTGAACGTCGCGCGTACCGCCGTCGCAGGGCTGACTCCCGTGGCACCGTCGTCCGGCACCGTCAGGGAGATGTCCGGCGGCGGCGGCGCCTCGGTCGTGAACTGCCACGAGTAGGCCGTCCCGAGCGGTGCGCCGTCGGCGGACTTGAGCGACGACGCAAGCGTCGCGGTGTAGGTCGTCGAGTGAGCGAGCTGCGCCGAGGGTGTCAGGGTCGCGGTCCGCGACGCGCGCGTCGTACGACACCGACGCGGGCACGGCGCCCGACGGTCCGGCGAGCGTGAACGTCGAGCTGGTGAACGTCGACTCATCCATCCCGCGCGAGAACGTCGCACTGGGGTCCGCACCGACCGACACGTCGGCTTCGTCGGCACCCGGGACGGTGGTCGTCACCGTCGGGGGCGCGAGCGCACGCGGGATCACTTCGATCGCCGACAGCGTCGGGTCGTCGGCCAGGCCCTTGCTCGACCTGATGTTCATCACGCCGTCGGCGACGATCACGTTGGGGACCGTGACGACGGTGGCGATCGCCGGTCCGCCGGCGGCCGCGCAGATGTCGAAGTTCGAGACGTCGGGCAGTAGGCCCGCCGTGTCGAGGATGTCCAGGTTGAAGATGCGCTTGCCGGCGCACGGCGAGAGCGCGGGCGTGCTGCCGAAGTACGTCTCGCCGAAGTGGAAGCGCACGTCGTACGTGCCGTTCGCGACCGGGATCGCGTAGTTGAACAGACCCCAGCGCTCGCTCTGGTACAGCTTCTGGTCGTTCGTGTTCGCGATCGGCGTCAAGACGTTGCGCAGGTTTCCGCCCGTGAAGAACGTGTCGGCCGAACCAGACCTGTCCCGTCGACGACGTGTACGGGCTCGTCGCCCCGACGTCGATGCGCGTCGGCTGGCCGGCCCCGGCCGCGGTCGTCGTCGACGACTCGGCAGAGGGCAGCGACTGCACGCCGGCCTTGACGGCGACGACGACGTAGAAGTACGCGGTCGCCGAGCTGAGCCCCACGTCGGTGAAGCTCGTCCCGGTCACGACCGCCGGGTTCGACAGGCTGCCGAGCGGCTGCCCGTCGCTGCGGCCGGCAAGCGCGCGGTAGACGTTGTAGCCGTCGGCCCCGGCGACCGGGTCCCGCGTGACCGTGGCACTGTCAGGGCCGTTCGTGACGGCGGCGACGTTCGTCGGGGCTGCGGGCCGGTTCGGATCGTCGCCCGGGTCGAGCACGATTCCCTGCGCGGGAGTTTGCGGGGTCGCCCCCATGTCCGCGAGCACATTCGTCGTGACCTGCTGGATGCGCGAGTCCGGCTCGCCGACGCCGACGGCGTTCGGAGCGAGCCCGCGGTTCCAGTGGTTCGTCCCGGTGCTGAAGACCAGCGCGCCGCTCGCCGCCGTGTACTTGACGATGTTGACGCCGATCGAGCCGCTCGGGTTGTAGTTGGCGCCGTTGTTCTGGACGAGCTCGCCCGTGACCGGCGAGGTCGCAAGCGTCTTCACGCCGGGCGGCTCCTGGCCGTTGCTCGACGCGCGCGTCCCACTCCCAGCCGACGAGGTTCGAGCCGATGGTCGTCGAGCTGCCCGCCGGCTGGCTGGAGAGCGGCGTGTAGCGATACACGCGGTCGGAGCCCTGGAGGGCGCTGACGACGATCGGGAAGTAGACGTTGTCGTTGTCGCCGACGTACATGATCGCCGGTGAGCGCGTTCTCGGGTGGTTGGCGCCGTTCGGATCGCGCCAGGTCCCGGTCGGGATGCCGCTGGGATCAGGGCCGCCGCTCTGGGTCGTCTTGTAGCGAGACCTCGATGCGGCTCTGGCCGCCGTTCGGGCCCGTTCTCGAAGCGGATCTTCCAGTAGACCTCGTTGCCGCCGCTGAAGAACAGGCTCGGTGCCCGCAGTCGCGCGCGGTCGTCAGCGCGTTGCGCATCTCGGCGGAGACGTACTCGTCGTGAGCCGGCGAGACGTACGCCTCGACGCCCTGGATGATGCTCGGCGTCTTGCCGATGTCGGTGTTCGCGACGTAGCCGACGTCGTAGCCCTGCTGCTCGAGCCAGTAGACCGTGGCCGCCTCCGTACGCGTGTACCAGTCGCGGAGACCGGAGCGCGGCTGCTCGAACGGACGGTCGAACGAGACCTTCACGGCGCGGGGCGTGCCCGCGACCGTGGTGTCGCCGACCGAGTTGAAGTCGTAGAGCGACTTGCCGCCGTAGTTGTTGTACGCCTCGAATGTCGCGAAGCCGACGCCGTACACGACCTGCGACTTGCGCGAGTCGTCCCGGACGACGAGCAGGATCTGGTTGTCCGTTCCGGTGTCCTCGCGCACGAGCCTGATCGCGTACGTCCCCGACGGCCAGTCCTGCGTCGTCGTCAGGGTGAGCGACGTCGACCAGTTCGAGCAGTCGATGAGGCCGGTGGTCGAGTTCGTCGTGCACGCAGGCTGGGCCGTGCCGGTCAGGCCGCTGATCACGGAGAACAGGCGCGCGCCGGCACCGCCGTAGTAGCCGGTCCGGTAGATCTCGACGCGGAACGGTGCGCCCGCAGTCGAGTTCACCTTCAGGCCGACCGAGGTTCCCTTGTTGATGCTGGCTGCCGTGGCGTAGCCCTCGATTCCGCCGGCCGGGATCGTCGCCGCGTTGCGGACGTTCCAGGGCTTGTTCCCCGGGTAGCAGTTCTCGAGCACGACCGCGTTCCCGGTCGAGCACGCGCGCGGGACAGGCGTTGCCTGCACGATCGCCGAGTTGGCCGATTCGGCGCCGCCCCCGGCCACAGCCCGGACGGCGTAGAAGTAGGTCGTCCCGTTGGCGGCGGTCGTGTCGGTGAACGACGTGCCCGCGACACCGCCGGCCGGTGAGACGAGCGTGTTGACCGTGGTCGCGGAGCTTCCGCGATAGACGTTGTAGGAGTTCACGCCGCCGCCGCACGGGCTGCCACGCGAGCCCGACCGCGCTCGACAGCGCGATGCCGGTCGCACCGCCCGGGGCGTTCGGCCCGCCTGCGGTCGGCGCAGCGCTGGGCAGGATCACCGCCAGCGTTGCAGCGAAGATTCCGATCGCAATCAGGCGCTTCATGCTTCGAGAACCTCCGCGCCTTCGCGCCGTGCCGTGTGCCAGGCCATCGTGCGTTCGAGTCCTTCCTCGAGCCCGACCTGCGCGGTGAAGCCGAGGATCCGCTTCGCCTTCGTCGTGTCGGGGATCGCGCTTGAGGACGTCCTGGTACTTGCCGGGCAGCTGGTCGTAGGGAACGATCTTGGCCCGCAGCGGCATCGGGATATCGAGCGCGCGCTGCACGGCCTCGGCGAGGTCGATGATGCGCGTCGGGTGCTCGCCGCCGATGTTGAGCACCTCGCCACGTGCCTCGGGCGTCATCAGCGCGCGGTAGAAGCCCTCGACGGTGTCGTCGATGTAGGTGAACGTGCGGATCTGCGTGCCGTCGCCGTGGATCTCCATCACGCCGCCGTCGAGCAGGATCTCGGCGAACGCCGACTGGGGGCCGCCCCACCAGCTCGGGTGGTTGCGCGGGCCGTAGGAGCCGAAGAGGCGCAGGAGCGAGACCTTCAGGCCGCGCTCCTCTGCGAGCGCCAGGCAGACGTGCTCGTCGAACAGCTTCGAGACCGCGTACGCCCAGCGGCGGGTGGTCGGCGGCCCGAGCACGAGGTTGTCGTCCTCCGCGAACGGCGGGGTCGCGTTGCCGTAGACGTCGGAGGTGGACGCGACGATCAGGTCCGCGTCCTGAGACAGCGCAGCGTGGGCGGCCGCGTTGACGCCGGCCACGTTCGCCTCGAGCGTCATCAGCGTTCCGCCGTAGCGCGGGATCTTCTGCGCGGCGAGATGGACGATCGCATCGCAGCCGTCGAACGTCGCCCGCAGTTCGCGACGGCGCGTGCAATCCATCTTCTCGAACGTGAAGTTCTTGTGGGGGAGCGCGAGCTCCAGGTTCGCGAGCGTGCCGCGCGACAAATCGTCCACACCAACGACCGACATGCCCTCTGCGAGCAGACGGTCGCAGAGATGCGACCCGATGTAGCCGGCGGCGCCGGTGACGCCGACTTTCTTCATGGTGTGTCCCTTCTCCACACGACGAGCGTGTGAGATGCGCCGGGGTACTTCCCGGACTGTTCGAAGTTCCGCGCGATCCAGACCGCGAGGCTGTTGTCGTAGGTGTCGCCGAATGACCCTTGGCCGTATTCGGTGAAGCTGTGCTGGTCGGTCACGATCACTCGGACATGCGCGGCGTCGAGCCGCGCAATCGCTTGCCGCTCCGCCGGGATGCCGTCGAGCATCCCGGGGAGCAGCGAGATATTCGGAAGTGCGTCCGTGCGGCCGGAAAGTGCGTACAACGCGGAGAGTTGCGGCGCGAACAGAACCTTCTCGCCGGGGTCGGTGAACCGAATGACGTCGGCGAGTGCGGCGCGGTATGCGTTCGCGTCGTCCTCGGGAACCTTGATCGTGCCGCCGGGCCCGCTGACTGCGGCCGACTCGTTCTGTGCGTCCTTGACGGTGAGCGCGAAGCCGGCTGCGCCGAGGAACGCGAGCCAGCAGGCGCCGAGGAGCGCGATCGTGCGCGTCTCGGCAACCATGCGCAGGTGGAGTGCCGCGAGGAAGACAGCGGCCAACGGTGCGAAGTAGACCGCGGTCTGCGCCCGCGGCGCGTGGAAGTAGAAGGCTGCGTAGGTGGTGCCGCCGGCGATCGCGAGCGCGACGGTCAGGGCGAGTCCCGCGCTCGCATCCGGCAGGCGCCGGTAGCGCGCGGCGATCACGATCGCGGCGACCGCGGCGCCGCCCGGGATCCAGCCGTACACGGGCTGGAGCGCCGTGCGAAGCGCCTCGAGGTTGTTGAGCGCGACGAGCGCCGCGAGCAGGCCGAGCGCGGCGTAGCCGAAGCGGAGCGCGCGCGGGCTGCGGTCGATCAGCCAGGCGACCGACATGAGCGTGACGACGCCTGCTGCGTAGAGGACCACCCGCTCGCCGTGGTGGAGGAACGAGGGGAGCGTCATCGGCGCGTGCAGGCGCAGGAGCTTGTCGCCACCCGCCTGCAGCACCGTCTTCGGGTCGAGATTCTCGTAGAGGAGCGCGTGCAGGGAGATCTGCGTCAGGAACGCGCCGTAGACGAGCGCGGGGATCGCGAGCGCGGGCGCCGCGATCACGGCGATGCTCCGGAGCGGAAGCCGGCGCAGGATGCACCAGGCGGCCAGCGCGCCGAGAGCGGCGAGCTCGAGCTCGGGCTTCGTCAGCGCGACGAGGCCGGCCGCCGAGCCGGCGACCGCGAGCCGCGCCGCCGACGGCGAGGCCGGCATGTATGCGAGCGCGACGAGCAGCGCGAGCAGCGCCGCCATTCCGAAGGTCATCGCCTCGGTGTGCGGAAGCACGTAGCTGAAGTTGGTCGGCGAGAGCGCGACGCCGAGGACGATCGCGCTCGCGAGGAACGCGCCGGCCGCGCCGACGAACGCGCGGGCGAGCGCATAGGTGAGCCCGACGATCAGCGCGGAGACGGCGATGCCGACGACGACCGCGGGGGCGATCCCATCGCCGCCGATCCACGCGGCGAGACCGAGCAGGAACGGCGCGAGCGGGCCGTAGTAGTACGGGAAGTCGAGGTACGGCAACTGGCCGTGCGCGACCTTCGAGGCCGCGACGAGGTCGAACCCGGTGTCGCGTCCCAGGTCGCCCCATGTCCCCCACGTCAGCGCCAGCAGCACTGCGCCGGCGAGCGTGAGCGTTCCGATCGCGATGCCGTCCGCGGACAGCACGATCGCGCGCGTGTGCGCGCGGACCCTGCCGCCGCCGAGAACGATGGTGCTCATGCTGCCTTCGCGATCCCTGCGGCGGGCAACCGCTCGAGAATGCCGGCCACGGCGCGGTCTGCGACGCCGATCACGGCCTGCCCGTTGACGATCTCGGGGTAGACGTGCGCGGTCGACGCGAGCGAGAGGCCGGCCACCGGATGCATGTCGGGGATGCGCTTGCGGCCGCCGATCGTGTGCACCGGCTCGACCATGCGGGCGCGTTGCACGCTGACCGCCTGAACCGCCTTGCGGTCGAGGCTCGGGAACATCCGCTCGACGTAGCCGAGGTAGTCCTCCGCCACGTCGGCCTCGGGGCGCACCAGGTCGGGATGCGACGGGTCGACGTACTTCGCCGCGTAGACGAGGTGGCCGCCGGAGAACTCCGGGTCGACGACGTGTGTCGTCTCGACCACCGTGGTCAGCGGGATGCGCCGGTCGGTGATGTTGAGCGTGTAGTACGGGCTGACGCTGTGGTCGGCGCGGACGATCACGCAGATCACGCCGAGATAGCGGCAGTGGTCGGGAACGAGAGCCGACACGTCGTCCGGCAGCAGGCGGGAAGCCTGCGGCGGGAGCAGCGTGCAGAGCACGTGGTCGAACTCCTGCAGGACGCCGTCGACGGCGATCCCGTCGACGCCGTGCACAGAGCCGGCGACGGCCGAGACGGCGACGCCCGCGTTGATCGTGCCGCCGAGCTCGCGGATGCGGTCGGCGAGCGTGTCGACGAGGCGCTGGTAGCCGCCGCTGAGCCAGCCCATCAGCTCGCGGCCGGCCGCGTCGCGCGTCTTCGACATGCGCTTGGTGCGGGCCCACATGTACGTGGCGGGCAGATCGTCGTAGTCGCCGTCGAACTTGGAGTCGAGCAGCGGCTCCCACATGCGCGCGACCGTGCGCTTGCCGCACGTCTTGCGCAGCCAGTCGAGGAGCGGAACGTCGTCGAGCGCGTCCCCGTCCTTCGTGCGCTGGCAGCGCAGGACGAAGGAGGCCAGCCGCACGCGGTCGTGCGGCGCCAGCAACGGGAACGTCGCGAACTCGCGCAGCGTGCTCATCGAGAAGAGCCGCTCGCGGTCGTAGAAGCCGGTCAGCGTCGGGCGGAACTCGAAGTCGTCGCCGAGGCCGAGCTCGGTCGCGAGCCCGCGCACGCGGTCGTCGGTCGGGAGGACGACGTGGTAGAAGCGGTCGGCCGGGCGCCCCTCGAAGTCGAACGAGCCGACCAGGCCGCCGAGGTCGTGGGAGCGCTCGAAGAGCGTGACGTCCACGCCCTGCTGGAGCAGCCGGTAGGCGGCGGTGAGCCCGAGGATCCCGCCGCCGACGATGCCGACCGAGGGCCTCACGCTGCCGGCACCTTGGTCGTGTCGGTCTCCTCCGGCAGCTTCGAGCCGCCGCGGAAGAGGCGCCAGTAGCCGGCGAGCGTCGGGCCGATCGACATCTTGCTCTCGCCGACACGGCGCGAGCCGTCGAGGTCGACGGGGACCTCCTCGATCCGGGTGCCGAGCGACGCGATCTTCGCGAGCAGCTCCGCCTTGCAGGCGAAGCCGGTCTCGGTGATGAGCTTGTCTCCGTAACGCCGGCTCGCCTCACGGAGCACCGACGCGCGGTAGACGCGGAAGAAGGACGAGACCGTGCGCGCGTCGAGGCCGAGCAGCAACCGCACGGCCGCGCCGGCGCACCGGCTGAGGAAGCGGCGGACGAGGCTGACGTTGACCATCTGCCCGCCGCCGTGCACCGAGGCGAGCACGAGGCCCGCGCCGGCGTCGATGTGGCCGAGCATCGCGTCGAGCGCGTCGAGATCGCTCGTCGTGTCCGCCTCGAGCGTGACCACGTTCGCGTCGTCGTCGCACACGGCGAGCGCCGCGTCGAATCCGGCGCGGAACGCTGCGCCCGGACCGCGGTTCTCACCGTACGACACGAGCTCCGTCGGGACGGGCCCGTCGTAGCTCGTCACCCACTCCCCCGTGCCGTCGCTCGACCCGTCGTCGACGATGAAGAGCTTGCTCCCCTGGGGAAACAGCTCCGGCCGGCGCTCGAGATCCTCGAGCAGCCGAGGCAGGTTCTCGATCTCGTTGAACGCGGGGACGACGAAGAGGTTCGGGACTCCCGCCCTGACGCGGGTCTTCGCGACCCGTGCCTCCTTGCCCGCGGGGTCGTTCCCGCGCAGTTCCCATGTGCTTGCGATGGCACTCACGCTTCCGACCTCCCTCTCCCCTCTTCACCCAGCGCGGCACAGTTGCCGCCTACTGCGACCCTAGGAACGCGCGGCCGCCGGAGGTAGACCAGAACGGGAATACCGTCCGGTAGTGCAGCGCCTAGCCGATAAGGGAGGGTTGCGACGCGCATCGTGGTCACGAGAGCGCCGGCTCCACGGCCGTCGACTTGCGGCGCGGACGGCGCACGCGCCGTGCGAGCACGCGCACTTCCGGCACCCGCCAGAGCACGAGCGGCACGTACGCGAGCGCGCCGACGAGCACGAGCATCAGAAGCCGAGGGAACGGCCCCAGGCCCGTCCCTGCGAGCGCGAGCCGGGTCAGCGCGAGCGCAAGCACCATGCCGGCGACGGCCTGGAACACGCCCGCGAGCGCCCGCGGGAACGCGAAGACCGAGAGGTGCAACGCGCGGGCGGTCAGCCAGCTGTAGTACGGCTCGACGATCGTGCTCGAGAGGGCGTACGCGACCGCGACGCCCACGAGGCCCCAGTGCAGGCCGACCACGAACGCGCTCAGGCTCGCCACGCAGACGATCACGCCGTAGCGCAGGAGCTCCCGCGTCCGGTCGCGCGCTTGCAGGACGGACGAGTTCAGCCCCTGGAGCGACTGCAGCATGCCGACCCACGCGAGGATCTGGATCACGCGCACCGCCGGCTCCCACTTCGGCCCGAGGACGACGGCGACGAACTCCGGCGCGACCATCACCATCCCGGCGAGCGCCGGCAACGAGATCGCCCCGACGACCCGGTTGACCGAGAGCCAGGCCTTCGCGACGCGCGGGACGTCGTCCTGCATGCGCGAGAAGGTCGGGTAGAGCACCTCCTGCACGGGCGCCGAGATCTGGTTGCTCGGCAGGAGCATGATGTTGTAGGCGATCGTGTACACGCCGAGCGCGCTCGCGCCGATGTACCGGCCGACGAGCACGTTGTCGGCGTTCCGGTTCGCGTAGAAGAGCAGTCTGCGTGCCGAAGACGTCGGCCGCTGAACGACCCGAGGTCGTGCAGGCTCGCGCGCGAGAACCGGAAGCTCGGTCTCCACGACGAGAAGCGCCAGACGAGCACCGTGGCGACGGCCGCGGCGGTCACCTGCTGCCCGATCAGCGCCCACGGCGCCGCTCCGCGCCACAGCGAGGGCGATCGCCGACCGCGGCGCCGACGACGGCGCCGCCGATGAGCCGCAGCTCGAGCCCGCGGAAGTCCATCTCGCGCGATGAGCAGGGCGCACTGCGTCGATGCCGACCGCGGTGATCACGAAGCTGAGCGAGAGGGCCATGAAGAGCGGCTTCACCGCGGCGTCGCCGTAGAAGTCCGCGAGCGGCGCCGGCGAGCAGGATCCCGAGCAGGGTGAAGAAGAGCGCCGGCCCCGACGCTCGTCCAGAACGCGGTCGACCGGTCCGTCGTCGCGTCAGCTCGCTGGCGCTGCACGAGCGCCGCGCCGAGCGCCAGGTCGCCGAAGATCTCGACGAGCGTCGAGAACACGATCACCATCCCGGCGACGCCGTAGTCGTGCGGCGAGAGCAGCCGCGCGAGGATGACCGCGACGACGATCCGCAGCAGCTGGCGCGCGAGCTGCGAGCCGCCCTTCCACGCGAGACCGCGGAAGACGCGCGCCGCGCAGCTGATCGCGAAGAGGCCGTCGCTCATGCGGCGAGTCGAGGGTGAGTCGCCGCAGGTCGGCCACGAGCCGCGCGGTCGGGGGCGATCGCGCCGCGGCCGTGGCCTGCGAGCCGGAGCAGCTCGCGACGAGCTCGGCGGGCTCCTCGACGAGGTCGATCACGCCTGCCGCCGCCGAGCCTTGCGCGCGAACTCGAGCTGGTGGTCGTCGACCGCGTCGCCGCAGCGCGGCCGAGCGCGGGACGACGACGGGCCGCTTCCCGTTCGCGAGCGCGGTCAGCACCGAGCCGACGCCGCGCATGGGTGACGACGACCCGCGCGCCGCGCACGAGCTCGACGAGCTCGTCGTAGGCGAGAAAGTCGACGCAGCGCGCGCCGCGCGGGCGCACCGGCGAGATCCCGTGCTGCACGACGAGCTCCTCGTCGAGCTCGAGCGCCGTCGAGGGCCCGCAGGAGCCGGTCGAACGGCTCGCACGTCCCGGTCGTCGACGAAGATCATGCGACCGCCGCCACCGCGCCGACGAGGCCGCGACGTCGGGACGGCAGCAGTCGAGCAGCTCGGGCCACTGGGCGTAGACACGGCTCGCGACCGGCTTGATCAGCCGGCAGCTGAGCGAGACGCGTCTCGATGCGCGTGAAGCTCTCGACGTAGACGACCTTCGCGCCGAAGAGTCGGCCGACCCAGGCGAACGGGACCGCGATGTCCGCGCCGGTCGTCAGCACCGTCGCCGGCCGCTCGCGCACCGACCACGCGCACCGCGAGCAGCAGGTTCGCGAGTAGCGAGCGGAAGTTGCGGCTGTACGGGCCGGGGAGGAAATGCGCACGCTCGGCCGCGAGCAGCGACCGGGCGTCCTCCTTGTCGTTCGACACCCAGATCGTCGGCAGGCCGTGCCAAGCCTCGCGCAGCGCCAGCAGCTGCAACAGGTGGCCACCGGAGGAGGCGACGAGGAGGACCGGGCGCTGCCGCTTCACGCCGCGCGCCTCTCGATCAGCGCTGCGGTCAGGCGGGCCGCCTCGGGCCAGGAAAGACCGGGACGCCGCGCTCAGCGCGGCGTCCCGCTTGGCCGCGAACTCGTACGCATCCGCAGCAGCCGCGTCGAGCGCCTGCCCCAGCGACTGCGGATCGCCCGCCGCGAACGACCAGCCGGCCTCCCCGGCTGCGATCAGGTCGAGGTAGCCCTGCGCGTCGGCGACCACCGCCGGCATGCCGAGCGAGAGCGCGAGGATGCAGCGCGCCGGACGTGCCGCCGTCGCCGCGCGAGACGATCGCGGCATCCGCCGCTCCGAACAGCTCGGCCACCTCCTCGTCGGGGATGAACCCGAGCAGCGGCTTGATGCGCGCGTCGGCGCGGGCGCGCTCGGTGACGAGCTCTGCGGACGGCCCGTCGAGCGGCAGGCCCGCGATCACGAGCGCGAGGTCGCTGCTCCGCGCAGCCGCGAAGCCGTCGAGCAGGATGTCGAGGTCCTTGTAGCCACGCACGTGCCCGAACGCGAGAAAGACGATCGAGGTCTCCGTGAGGCCGAGGGCCGCACGCGTCTCGGCGCGGCAGCGGCCTGGCGGGATAGACGCCCTCGTACGAGCCGTGCGGGACCACCGTCACCTTGCGCGCGGCCCACGGCAGCTCGATGCCGACCTGCTCGGCCGTCGTCGCGTCGTGCACGACCAGCGCGTGCGCCGCGTGCGAGAGCACGATCGCCGCTGCCCGGTCGGTGCCGCGCACGCCGCGCTCGTGCGGATACACCTGGTGGACGGTCCAGAGGATGCGGTAGCGCAGGACGCGCGCGCAGGCGAGGCGCAGCGCGAACAGCGCGAGCTTCAGCCACGACGCCGGTGCGGCGAGACGTCCCTCGTGGCGGTAGTACCCCTGCGGCCAGTGGAAGTGCAGCGCCGCGACGTCGCCGCGTGCACGCAGCAGCCAGCCGACCCGAAAGCGCTCGGCGTTCTCGAGCGGATACCCGAGCTCGGCGAGGTGCGAGTAGAGAAGACGCTGGTACGGGTTCTGCGGGATGGCCGGCGGGAACGACGTGATGCTTCGCCGTGCCCGCGGCGCATGTGTCGTCTGCGAGACGAGCTCCATTGCCTTCGAGCGTAGGCAGACGCGTGCGTGACGGCTATGGACTCGAAGCTAGATTGAGGCAGCGCTCACCTAGCCATCGGGTCAGGTGAGAACGCTGCGCATTCTGTCCCGATGGCGCGTAGTCGCGCCGCGCCGCCCGCCCTACGATCGTCGGCATGTCGGTTGAATACGACGAGACGCAGGGACGCCTCGACCGTCTCTCAGCACGTGAGCGGCAGGTGCTCGAGATGGCGTCGACGCGGGATGACGAACGGGCAGGTCGCACGCGACCTGTGCGTGTCCGTGCACGCGGTGAAGTTCCACCTCGGTGGTGTGTATCGCAAGCTCGGAGTCGCCAACCGCACGCAGGCCACGATGCTCCTGTACCGGTACGGCTACGGCCGCTCAGCGCGCGACGGACAAACAAGCGACGAAACGGTGGCATAGAGAATGGATATCGGGCTGTATGGACGTGTGATCTGGCGGCACAAGCTTGTCGTCTTCTCCGGGGTCATCCTCGCCGTCGTTCTGGCGGCGTTGTCGTATGTACGCATCGACGCCAACGGCGTCTCCTATCGCGGCAGCGAGCAGTGGGTGAGCTACGAGACGATCTCCGTCACGCAGCCTGGGTTCGAAGAGGGGCGCCTCAACCAGTCGGGCGCCGATCCGTCCCGCCTGACGCTGCTCGCAACTCTCTACTCGAAGTACATCGACGCCGACGGCGTCCGTCATCGCATCTGGCCGAACGGCGCGGGTCCCGGCGAGGCCGTCGAGGCCGCTCCGGTCAACCTGTTCGCCAACGCATCGGCCTCGGGAGCGCTGCCGATGATCAGCATCGCCGCGTTCTCGGACCAGCCGCGCAAGGCGCAGGAGCTGGCCGCCCGGTCGACCGAGGCGCTCGCGGGGTACATCAGCCGGCGGCAGGATGCCGCGCGGGTGCCGACGGAGCAGCGCGTCGAGCTGCAGCCGGTGAAGCGAGCGTTCTCGAATGCGCCGGTTCTCTGGCAGGCTCGCTCGAAGGCGCTGCCGATCGTCGTCCTCCTGACCGTGCTGATCGCCGCGATCGGGCTCGCGTTCATCCTGGAGAACCTGAATCCGCAGATCGCCGTCGTGACGGATGCGGAAGAGGAGCATCTGAAGCGTGTCATCGGGCGCCCGCGCGCCTCGTGAGCTCGGCGTACTGATCGGCGCAGGCGATCGCGGGCCGATCTTCTCGGCCGGCATCGTCTTCGGATCGATCGTCGTCCTCGCGCTCAGCGTCGTCTCGACGGCGCCGCTGAAGATCGTCGCTCCGGTGACGCTCCTCGCGATCTGCCTGACGACCGGCTACCGCAAGCTCCTGCGCTGGGAGGTCCTCCTCTCGGCGCTGGTGCTCGTCGTGCTGTTCATTCCGATCCGGCGCTACACGCTGCCCGGCGGGCTGCCGTTCCAGCTCGAGCCGTACCGGCTGATGACGGCGTTCATCGCCGCCGGCTGGGTCGCGTCGCTGCTCGTCGACCCACGTGTGCGGCTGCGCAGGACGGGCTTCGAGCTGCCGCTCGGCCTGGTCGCGCTCTCGATGCTGCTTTCGGACGCGGTCAACACCGGCCGGATAGCGCACCTGGACGTGCAGCCCGAGGTGATCAAGAAGCTGACGTTCTTCGCGAGCTTCTTCGCGATCGCCTACATCGTCCCGAGCGTCGTGCGCCGGCGCAGCCACGTCGACCTGCTCGCGCGCGTGCTCGTGCTCGGCGGTGCGCTGCTCGCGATCTGCGCGCTCTGGGAGGGCGAGACGCACTACAACCTCTTCAACCACCTCGCGAGCTGGATCCCCGTCCTCAAGCTCGACCAGCTGCCGTACTCGCTGGTCAGCGACCAGAACGACCGCGGCGGGCGGCTGCGCGTCTACGGCCCGGCGCAGAGCCCGATCGCCTACGGCGCGCTGTTCGTGATGCTGCTGCCGCTCGCGATCTACATGGTCAAGCGCACCGGCCGCATGCTCTACAAGGTCGCCACGCTCCTGATCGTGCTCGGCGCGTTCGCGACCGTGTCGCGCACCGCGATGATCATGCTGATCGTCCTCGCCTTCGCCTACTGGCGTTTCCGCGGCGCCGAGGTCAAGAAGCTCTGGCCGCTGCTGCTGCCGATGCTCGTGGTCGTGCACATCGCGCTCCCCGGCACGCTCGGCACGCTCAAGGGCGCGTTCCTGCCGAAGGGCGGGCTCGTCGCCGAGCAGTCCGCAGGCGCCGGCACCTACGGCAGCGGCCGCATCGCCGACCTCGGTCCCGGCCTGCACGACGCGAAGCAGCACCTGCTGCTCGGCCAGGGCTTCGGCACGCGCCTCACCGACCGCAGCGAGCCGAAGGTCAACGCGCCGATCCTCGACGACCAGTGGCTCGGAACGCTGCTCGAGACGGGCATCCTCGGCATGGTCGCCTGGATCTGGCTCTTCGGCGGCTTCTACCGCCGGATGATGAGCGCCGCGCGGGAGGACGACACCGCGCGAGCTTGGCTGCTCGCCGGGCTCGCGGCATCGATTCTCGCGTTCGCGGTCTCGCTCGCCACCTACGACACCTTCTCGTTCATCCAGGTGACGATCCTCTTGTTCTTCCAGATCGGATTCGGGGCAGCGGTGCTCGCCGCCCGAGAGGACTAGGAGGAGCGGGACCTGCGTCATTCGGGGGGTCTTTTGGGGGTCAGGACTGTACGCGCGCGTATTGCCCGTCGTAAACGGGCTGCGCACGATGCGGCCATGCGGCAACCCCTCTACGGCCGGAGGCGACTCCGGTCGACGTTCGTGCTGCTCGCGCTGCTCGCGCTCGCCCTCGCGGGCGCGGGATCGGCCGCGGCCGACGTGCTCGTAGGCTCCCCCACGCTCGCCGCCCACGCAGACTTCAACCCGGCCGGCGCGACCGAGGCGTTCTCCTTCACCGCCGCGGCGGGCGGCACCGTCGCGAAGCTCAACCTCTACGTCGCCGGGACGCCCACCGCGACCTCGGCGCAGATCGCCCTCTACGGAGACGCCTCCGGCCATCCGGGCACGCTGCTCACGCAAGGCACGATCACGAGCCCGCAGGGCGGCGCGTGGAACAGCGTCTCCGTCCCGACCGTCTCGGTCACCGCAGGCGCGACCTACTGGATCGCCGTGCTCGTCCCCGTCGGCGGCGGCACGCTCTCGTTCATGGACGGCAGCGCAACGCCGCCCGGCGGCGCGGCGGAGACCGCATCGTCCTCGACGCTCGCCTCCTTGCCCGCGCAGTGGACGACGGGCGCCGTCTTCTCCGACTCGCCGATCTCGGCGACCGCCGAGTCCGCCGGCGCTCCCTCCGTCGGTCTCGCACCGACCTCGATGTCCTTCTCTGTCTCCGTGGGCGGCACGGTCGCCGCGCAGACACTTCACCTCACGAACCTCGGCGGCGGCCTCCTCGACTGGTCGATCGCGAGCGACTCCTCGTGGCTGTCCGCGCTGCCCGCGGGCGGCGTCGGCCCCGCCGACATCACCGTCATGCCGAACACGGCCCTGCTCGCGGCGGGCTCGTACAGCGGCAATCTGACGCTGACGGCCCCCGGCGCGACACAGCCGACGGTCGTCGTCCCCGTCACGCTCACGGTCAACAACGCCGCGCACGGCGGCGACGCGCTTCCGCCGAGCGTCACGCTCACCGCGCCGGCCGACGGCTCGACCGTCTCCGGCCAGGTCGCGCTCACCGCAACGGCGACCGACAACGTGCGGGTCGCCGGCGTCCAGTTCACCGTCGACGGCGGCGCCACCGGCGCCGAGCTGACCGCGGGGCCCTACGGGCTCACCTGGGACAGCACGCTCGTCCCGGACGGCACGCACCGCATCAGCGCCGTCGCTCGGGACTCGGCGGGGAACGTCGCGACCGCGGCGATCGCAACCGTCACCGTCCGCAACCAGATCGCGGTCGGCGCCTACGGCAAGAGCATCGACGTCGGGCCGGGCTTCACCGACCCGAACGGCCGCCAGGTCGTGCGCACCGCAGACGGGCGCGTCTACCTCTTCGCGGCGGACGACTCGCCGCCGAAGTCGTCGACCGGGCCGGCGATCGTGCACGCCTACCGTGCGACGACGACCGGGCTGCCCGCGGGCTTCGCCGAGGCTGACGCCGCGCACCGGCCGCACTCGACCGCATCGACCGGGCTCCTGAACGGCGTCGACGCGCGCCTCGACCGAGCCGGGGTCGCGCACGTCGTCTACCAGGACAACAGCAGCCCTGGCGACGTCCTCTATGTCACGTTCTCGACGGTCACCAACACGTGGGGCCAACCGCAGGTCGTCGGCACGAACACGGGAACGCTCGCGCGCGGGCAGCTGCCGGCGGCGATCGTCCTCGACAACGCCGACCAGCCGCACATCCTCTACAGCGACGGCACGCACCTGACGGAGCTCGTGCGCAACGGCAGCACGTGGTCGGCGCCCGTGCAGGTCGCGACCGGCGCGCCGTTCCATCCCGCGCTCGCCGCCGACGCCGCCGGAGCGATCTATGCCGTCTGGCACGACGGGGGCGCAACGCCCTCGATCATGTACGCCCGCAGGGCGCCGGACGGCACGTGGTCGACGCCCGAGACGGTCGCCACCGCCGCCCTCGCCGGCGTCGGTCACGACGTCGACCAGGGCCCGAGCATCGTGGTCACGCCGAACGGCAAGATCGCCGTCTCGTACGTCTCGGCGATGCCGGAGCAGCACGCCAAGCTGATGCGCCGTACTGCCTCGGGCTGGGTGCTCGACCAGCAGACGGCCGAGGACTTCACGCACGCGCCGCAGGTGTACGCGCACGGCGAGGACCTGTATCAGTTCCTCGGCCACGACTCGAACATCCACTTCGGCTACCGCGCGCATCTCGCGGGCCGGCCCTGGAGCGGCTACACCGAGCTGACGACGACTCCGCGCGACGGCGCCGCATCCGTGCGCTGGGACCCGCTGCGCGAGACCGACCCGAACACGATCGACGCGAGCTACTTCGACGAGGACATCCGGCACGACCACACGTTCTTCGCCGAGCTCTACTACGTCGCGGTCAAGCCGGAAGTCGCGACCGGTCCCTCCGACACGACCGCACCGGCCGTTTCGATCGCCGCACCGGCCGCGGACGCGACGGTGAACGAGACGATCCCCGTCACCGCGAGCGCGTCCGACGACACCGGCGTCGTCGGAGTGCAGCTGAAGGTCGACGGCACGAATCTGGGGCCGGAGCTGACCGCCGCGCCCTACACGCGTTCGTGGGACACGACGCTCCTGCCGTTCGGCACGCACACGATCACCGCGGTCGCACGCGACGCCGCCGGGAACCTCTCGACGTCCGCACCGGTGACGGTCACGACGGTGAAGCCGCCGCCGATCACGCTCGTCCGCCAGCTCGGCCAGAGCGGCGTGGGCAACACCGGGAACACCGCCGTGCTGACACTCGCGAACAACGTCGAGCTCGGCGACACGATCGTCGTCTTCGCCGGCATCAGCTCGAAGGGCATCCAGCTGACGAGCATTGCCGACTCGCGCGGCAACACGTACACGATCGACGCGACGATCAACCACCAGACCGACTCGCTGAACAGCTTCGTCGGCTCCGCCTATGTGTCGACGCCCCTGCAGGCGGGCGACAAGATCACCGCGACCTTCTCGGCCAATCTCTTCAGCGCGCGTGCGATCACCGCCGCCGACTTCAAGGGGATCGCCGCCGCCAACCGCGTCGACCAGGTTGCGACGCAGACCGGCTCCAGCGCGGCGCCGAACACGCCGTTCACGGCGAACACGGGCCAGAACGACGAGCTGCTCGTCTCGGGAATCGGCCTCGACGGCGCAACGACGAACACCTACACGGCGGCGAACGGCTTCACCGCACTCGCGCCGGTGAACGCGACCGTCAGCGGCGTCGCACGGACGCTGCAGCAGTCCTACCGCATCGTGAACGCTGTCAGCCAGTACCGCGCGCAAGGGACGCTCGCCGCGACCGCGTTCTGGAACAACGCGCTCGTCACCTACCGCGCCGCGACCGACACGTCCCCGCCGCCCAGCAGCGGCTCGGACGTGACCGGCAAGTGGGACGGCCCGTTCGACTGGCCGCTCGTCGCGGTGCACGCCGTCCTGCAGCCGACCGGCAGCGTGCTCGTGTGGGACGGCTTCGGTGCGGCGATCAACTCTGAGCGCGTCTGGGACCCGGTGACGGCGACGTTCAGCTCGAGCTCGAGCGGCGTCAACCTCTTCTGCGCCGGCCACGTCGCTCTGCCGAACGGCAAGACGCTCGTGCTCGGCGGCCATGTGAAGGCGTACGTCGGCCTGAACAACACAACGGTGTTCGACCCCGGGACGAAGACGTGGACGCCCGGCGCGGCGATGACCAACTCGCGCTGGTACCCGACCGCGACCGAGCTGCCGAACGGGAAGGTGCTGGTCGTCTCGGGGGACAACCTGACCCACGGCGACGCGACGCAGCCGAGCTGGCTCTTCGACAGCTCGAACACGCTGCCCGAGATCTACGACCCCGTCACGAACACGTGGCAGGACTTCCCGAACGCGCGGCTGAAGATGCCGATGTACCCGCAGATGTTCGTGGCGCCCAACGGCCGCGTCGTGGACACCGGCCCCGACCCGACGACCCGCGCGTTCGATCCCGCGACCGGGACGTGGTCCGTGATCGGCGACAGCGGCTTCACCGGCCACGCCGCAGTCATGTACCGCCCGGGCAAGATCCTGAAGGCGGGCACGTACTCCGAGCCCGGCGGGCCGGCGATCACCGTCGACGGCAAAGCCGGCGTGCTCGACCTGAACCAGACGGCGCCTGCGTGGCGCCAGGTGACGCCGCTGACCTACCCACGCGGGTACCTGCAGCTGACGGTGCTCCCCGACGGAAACGTGCTCGCGACAGGCGGCGAGTCGGCAGCGGACGGCATCGACACGACGAAGGCCGTGCTACCCGCCGAGCTGTGGGACGCGACGACGGAGAAGTGGACGACCCTGGCGTCGATGCAGACGCCGCGCATGTACCACTCGACCGCTCTCCTCCTGCCCGACGGCCGCGTGCTGATGGCCGGCGGCGGGCAGCTCGAGAACTCGACCGCCGTCAACGAGACGAACGCCGAGATCTACTCGCCGCCGTACCTCTTCAAAGGTGCGCGTCCTACGATCACCTCGGCGCAGACGAACATCGATTACGGCAAGCCGTTCACGATCACGACGCCCGACGCCTCGGGCATCCAGTCGGTCGCGCTCGTGCGCCCCGGGGCCGTCACGCACTCGATCGACATGCAGCAGCGCTACATCCCGCTGACCTTCTCGAAGGGCGCGGGCACGCTGAGCGCGACCGCGCCGGCCGACGCGGCGACCGCACCAGGCGGCTACTACATGCTCTTCATCGTCAACGGCAACGGCGTCCCGTCCGTCGCCGGCTGGGTGCGCCTTCCCGCTCCGTGGGAGGACAGCGTGCCGCCGACCGCGCCCTCAGCACTCTCGGCCTCCGGCGTGATCGGCCAGGCGAGCCTGTCGTGGACGGCCGCGACCGACAACAAGGCGGTCGCGCGCTACGAGGTCTACCGCTCGAGCTCGGCGGGCGTCACGGCGACGGCCGCGAACTGGATCGCGGAGACGACGACCACCTCGTACGTCGACAAGGCGCCGCCCGGCACCTACCGCTACGCCGTCACCGCCGTCGACGGCGCCGGCAACGCGGGGCCGCTCTCGAACGAGGCGACGGTGAACATCCTCGCCGACACGACCGCGCCGACCGTCGCGCTGACCGCTCCCTCGCCGGGCCAGAGCATCTCGGGGACGATCGCCGTGAGCGCGAACGCGACCGACAACATCGCGGTCGCCGGCGTGCAGCTGCGCGTCGACGGCCAGCCGCTCGGCTCCGAGGCGACGAGCGCGCCCTACACGGCGACGTGGGACACGACGCTGGCCGCGAACGGCACCCACACGCTCACCGCCGTCGCGCGCGACTCGTCGGGGAACACGACCACATCGGCCGCCGTCGTCGTCACGGTCTTCAACCAGGTCACGGGCATCACGTTCGCGCGCGACCTCGGAGCAGCCAACGCGGGGAACACGGGCCAGACAGTTCAACTCACGCTCGCGAACCCCGTCCCGCAAGGCCATACGGTGATCGTCGCGGCAGGCATCAACTCGTGGGGCATCCTCGTCAACTCGATCACGGACAGCCGCGGGAACACGTACACGGTCGACTCGACCGTCAACCACACGGGCACGTCGCTGAACAGCTACATCGGCTCGGGGTACGTGTCGACCGCGCTGCAGGCCGGCGACAAGATCACGGTCACGTTCTCGGCGAGCCTCTTCTCGACCCGCATGGTGAGCGCGGCCGACTTCGCGGGAATCGCGTCCGCGAACCGCGTCGACGCGACCGCCGGCACGACCGGCAGCTCGGCGGCGCCGGCGACGCTGCCGATCGGCACGACGCAGCCCGGCGAGCTGCTCGTCGCGAACATCGGCTCTGCCAACAACACGACCTTCACTCCCGGCTTCCCGTTCACGGCGCTGACGCCCACGGGCACGGCACTCAGCGGCGTCGCTCGGAGCATCTTTCCCTCGTGGTGGCTCGCACCGTCCGCCGGCACGTACCGCGCGACGGGCACACTCGCCGCGGGGGCGCAGTGGACGGCCGGGATCGTCGCCTACAAGGCGGCGGGCAGCGACCCACCTGCAGGCGACACGACCCCACCGACGGCGCCCGGCTCGCTCGTCGGCACGTCGTCGGCGATCGGCCGGGCGACGCTGAGCTGGAACGCGGCCACGGACAACCAGGCGGTCGTGCGCTATGCGGTCTACCGGTCGAGCTCGCCGGGCGTCACCGCGACGGCCTCGAGCCTGATCGCCGAGACGACCACGCCGGGCTACGTCGACCAGGTCGCGCCGGGGACGTACTACTACGCCGTCCGCGCCTTCGACGGCGCCGGCAACGCGGGGCCGCTCTCGAACGAGGCGACGGTCAGCGTGCTCGCCGACACGACGGCGCCGGCGGTCTCGATCAGCAACCCGTCCGCGGGCCAGACGGTCGCCGGAACGGTGACGGTCACCGCCGACGCCAGCGACAACGTGGGCGTCGCCGGAGTGCAGCTGCGTCTCGACGGGCAGCCGCTCGGCGGCGAAGCCGCCTCGGCGCCGTACAGCGCGACGTGGGACACGACTCAGGCCTCGAACGGCACGCACACGCTCACCGCCGTCGCCCGCGATCCGTCGGGGAACACCACCACGTCCGCGGCGGTCTCGGTCACGGTCTTCAACCAGGCGGCAGGGATCCGGTTCGTCGCCGACCTCGGCACCGCGAACGCGGCGAACACCGGTCAGACCGTGCAGCTGACGCTGCCCGGCCCGGTTGCGAAGGGCCACACGGTGATCGTCTTCGCGGGCATCAACTCGTGGGGCATCCTCGTCAACTCGATCACGGACACCCGCGGGAACACGTACACGGTCGACGCCACCGTCAACCACACCGGCACGTCGCTGAACAGCTACATCGGCTCGGGGTACATGACGACCGCGCTGCAGGCCGGCGACAAGATCACGGTCACGTTCTCGGCGAGCCTTTACTCGACACGCATGGTCAGCGCCGCCGACTTCGCCGGCATCGCGGCCACGAACCGCGTCGACGCGACCGGCAGCGTGTTCGGCAGCTCCGCGGCGCCGGCGACGCTGTCGATCGGCGCGACGCAGCCCGGCGACCTGCTGGCCGCCGGCTTCGGCTCCGCGAACAGCGCGACGTTCACGCCCGGCTTCCCGTTCACGGCCCTCACGCCGACGGGCACCCTCCTCGGCTCGGTCGCGCGCAGCATCTACTCGAGCTGGTGGATCGCGCCGAACAGCGGCAGCTACAAGGCGGGCGGCACCCTGAGCGCCGCCGCCCAGTGGACAGCAGCGCTCGTGGCCTACCGCGCGAGCGGCTGACGAGCCGCCCCGAACACCCCACTTAGTGATGAGTCATCACCAAGTGGTGGAAGCGTCGCGAAGCACCGCTCGCCAGGGTGCCCGACACCGGTTCGGCTACAGCAGCTTCTGCACGTCGCCGAGCACTGTCGCGGCCGGGACCGTGGGCGGGAAGCTCGCGCGCAGGCGGCCCTCACGGTCGATCACGACGATCCGGCCCGTGTGGTCGATGCTCTCCAGGCTGACGGGGTCGATCAGGATCCCGTACGACGACCAGACCGGCTCGAGCGCCTGCTTCGTGCCGACCAGGTAGCGGAACTCCGGCAGCAAGTTCTTGTCGCTCACGTAGCGCCGCGCCGCGGCGAACGTGTCGTTTCGCGGGTCGACGCTCACCGCGATCGCGCGCACGCGCTGACGGTCGGCCGGCTTCACGTTCGCGAGCACGGCGTTCAACGTGCTCGCCATCAACGGGCAGATGTCCTTGCACTTCGTGTAGAGGAACGTGAGCACGACGACGCGGCCGCGCTGCTGCTTCAGGTCGACGAGCCTGCCGTCCTGGTCGCGCAACGCGAACTGCGGCGCGGGCCCTTCCTTCACGCCCTTCGCACCGGCCAGGCGGGAGCCGCCGCACGCCGAGAGCAGCAATGCAGCACCGAGAAGCACGAGAGTCGTCCGGAGCACGGCCGGACAGGGTAGACGGCACCAGGAACGGTGGCTGGCTCGCCGCTCGGCCGGTTTGTGGAGCGTCACAGCTGTCCAACCATGGAGGGTCGATTCCAGCGCCTCACGCGCAACGGCGTCTCCGCCGGCACACTCGGCAAGCTCTGACTGTTTACGTCGACGCCGGCTCGGGCGCCGTTGCCCGCGACGTGGTCTCAGTCGGCGAGGTTCAAGGACGGGCCGCTGAGCGGATACGGCTCGGCGTCGTAGCGCCGCGCGCTTCGCGCGAGCGGTGCCCGAGGTGCCGGAGGCTCTGCTGGTCGCGCAGGTAGCTGCGCGCGTCGTCGTCCGAGAGCTGCGGACGGCGAAGCGCCGCCGAGCGGAGGTACGCGAGGTACATCGCGACCGCGGACGGATGCCTGCGCGCATGGTGCAGCGAGCGCAGCAGCAGGTACGAGTGGCGGTAGCCCATGAAATGTGCGGTCGAGCCCTGTGCCGAGTAGGCGCTCCAGCGGCGCTCGCGCGAGCCCTCCGCGCGGTGGTGGCGGAAGGGCAGGTCGCGCAGCGTGCACGTCGACCAGCCGCGGGCGCGCGCCCGCACCTCGTCGATGCCGTCCCAGCCGAACCGCGGCTCGAGCGGACGCACCATCTCCAGGCACTCCCACCGGTACGCGCGCGTCGCCCCCCACGCGCTCGTACCCGTGACGAAGCGCTCCCGCCATTCGCCGCCGCGCCGCTCGTAGCAAGTGCCGCTCGCGATTCCCAGCGACGGGTCGGAGTCGAACGCGAGCGAGAGCGAACGCAGAAAGTCGGGCCTGAAGGAGACGTCCGCGTCGACGTTGACGAGAAGCTCCGGGGGGTCGCCCGCGAGCGCACCGGCCGCCAGCTCGATCGCGCGCACGATCGGCGCGCCGCGCTCCTGGCGGGCGCCGGGCAGCGAGACGACGTCGATCCAGTCGTGGCGCTTCGACGCGTCGAGCGCGAGCTCGAGCGTCGCATCGGTCGAGCCCGTGTCGACGATCGTCCAGCGCGCCGGCCGCAAATCCTGCGCGACCATCGCCGCGATAAGCCGTGGGAGGTCGGCTTCCTCGTTGCGCGCGGGCGTGACAACGGCCACACGCGGCATGTTCAAGCCGACACCAGCACGCGTTCGGGGCCGCTCCACGCGCCTCTCCGAGTACGCCTGCAGCCAGAGCTCGAGCATCGCGATCGTGAACAGCGTCCGCGCCTGCGAGCGGTCCCTGCCGGAGACGTGGTCGGCGAACGCGGCGCGCACGGCGCGCGGGTCGACGACCGCCGAGTAGGCGGGGTTCGCGCCGGTCAACGCATCGCCGACGAGTCCGCCGGCCTGGCTCGTCAGCCACGGCTCGACCGAGCCGTTGAAGAACCCGACCTTGCGCTTGTCGACCACTGCGTCCGGGAGCAGGCCCCGCGCGGCGTCCTTGAGGATCACCTTCGTCGTGCGGCCGTTCACCCGCAGCCGCGACGGCAGCCGCGACGACCATTCGACGAGTCGGTGGTCGAGGAACGGCACCCGCACCTCGAGCGAGTGGGCCATCGAAGCGCGGTCGAAGTAGTGGAGCATGTCGTCGACGAGGCCGAGGCGCGCGTCGACGTACAGCGCCGCCGGCAGCGGGTCGTCGGCGATCGCGCCGGCGGCGCGGCGGGCCGCGGCCAGCGCCATGTCGCCGGAGATCCGGCCGAGCAGGGGCGACCTGTCGAGGCCGCTCATCGCGAGCAGCCGCTCGCCCGGGTCGCGCGCGCCGAGCGTCGCGAGCGGGCGCTGCAGCGCGGACGGGGCATGTGGCGCGAGGAGGCGGGCGAGCGGGCGAAGCCCCGCCGGGACCTTGCCGGTGATCGACGCCGCGACGTGCTTGCGGTAGCCGCCGAACAGCTCGTCCGCGCCCTGGCCGGAGAGCGCAACGGTGACGTGCTCGCGCGCGAGCTGCGAGAGCGCGTAGAAGCCGATCGCCGAGAGGTCGGCGAGCGGCTCGCCCAGGTGGTAGGCGAGCGCGAGCAGCGTCGGCTCGATGTCGGCGGGCGACAGCTCGAGCTCGAAGTGCTCGGTGCCGAAGCGCTCCGCGATCCGGCGTGCGTCGGCGAGCTCGTTGTTCTCGGGCAAGCCGACGGCGAACGTCTTCAGCGGCGTGCTCGAGTACTTCGAGGCGAGCGCGACGACGAGGCTCGAGTCGAGCCCGCCGCTCAGCATCACGCCGACGGGCACGTCCGCCTCGAGTTGCATCCGCACGGACTCGTTCAGCAGCTCGAGGAGCTCGTCGCGGTAGGTGACCTGTGCGCGCTCGGGCGACTCGGGCGCAGGCTCGGGGAACGTCCACCAGCGCTCGACGCGGACGCTGCCGTCCTCGACGACGAGGCGGTGGCCGGGCTCGAGCTTGTTGATGCCGCGATACGGCGTCTGCGGGCCGGGAACGAAGCCGAGCGTGAGGTACGCCTCGATCGCGTCCTCGTCGAGCACGGCGGGCACGCCGAACCTGATCAGGCTCTTCAGCTCGGACGCGAATACGACGGCGTCCTCCTGCAACGTCCAGTACATCGGCTTCACGCCGACGTGGTCGCGCGCGACCACCGCGCGGCGCCGGCGCGCGTCCCAGACCGCGATCGCGAACATGCCCACGAGGTGGTCGGTGAAGTCGAGCCCGTGCTCCTCGTAGAGGTGCGGGATCACCTCGGTGTCGCAGTGCGTGTGCAGGTCGTGGCCGGCGCGCCGCAGTTGCGCGCGCAAGGCCCCCTGGTTGTAGAGCTCGCCGTTCAGCGCGGCCCAGACGCGACCGTCCTCCGAGCAGATCGGCTGCGCGCCGAGCACCGGGTCCATGACGCTCAGGCGACGCGCGCCGATCGCGATCCCGTCGGCGGTGAAGGTCCCGCGGTCGTCGGGACCGCGATGGTGCATCGTGTCGGTCAGGATCGCGAGCGCGTCTTCGTCCGCGATGGGACGCGGACGCCCGCCCACCTGGACGACCCCACAGATGCCGCACATCTCAGTCGCTACTCCGGCCGAATGCCTCGGCGGCGCGCTTGGGCAGTTCACGCAGCCGCTGTCTGTCGCGTATGTACTTCCGCACCGCGGGGTCCGCGAAGCCGGGCTCTCGGCGCACGGCGGCGCCGAAGTACCCGGGGACCATCGCGAACGCTGCTGGAGAGACGCGCATGCGGAAGAGCGCGCGAGCGATGAGGTACGTCGGTCGGTATCCCATGTAATGGGCAGTTGACCCCTGGTCGCGGAAGGCGCGGCGCAAGCCGTCGCGCTGTCCCACCATTCGATGGTGGAAGAACGGAAGCGTCCGCAGGCTCCTCGTGTGCCAGCCGCGGACGACGGCGATCACCTCGTCGATGCCGTCCCAGCCGAGACGCGACTCGAGAGGCTGGACGTCCTGCAAACATTCCCAGCGGTAGGCGCGCGTCGCGCCGCGTACGTGGTTGCCGGTCACCCAGCGCTCGCGCCAGGCGCCGTTCTCGAGCTCGAAGCACGCGCCGCCGGCGATGCCGAGCCTCGGGTCGGCGTCGAAGGCGGCGAGCAGGTGCTCGAAGAAGTCGGGCAGCAGGGAGACGTCGGCGTCGAGCTTGAGCACGACGTCGGGCCGCTCGGGCAGCGCGGCGAGGCCGGCCTGGAAGGCGGCGACGTCCCGGCCCATCAGTCGGCCCTCGACGAGCCTGCCGCCGTCCACCGGAGCGGCGATCACGGAGATCCAGTCGTGCTCCTCCGCGAGCCCCTCGACGAGCGCGGCGGTGCCGTCGGTGCTGCCGTCGTCGACGACGATCCACGCCCCCGGCCTGATCGTCTGGCCGAGCAGCGAGGCGGCGAGACGGCGGAGGTTCGACTCCTCGTCGCGGGCCGGCGTCACGAGCGCGTAGCCGAGCCGCCGCCCGGTCGGTCCAGTGCTCGTCGACACAGCAGCAGTCGCCGTCATCACGTCGAACGGTAGATGCGGCGTTCCCGCATGGACACTGGCGATCGGAGCAGGATTGGCCCCCGCTCCTAGCCGCGCGGCTAGGGCCGGAATGCGGTCGCGGCGGCCGCCAGATAGCCGGCGCGGGTCGCCCGGCCGCCCTTGCCGACGGCGGCGTGCGCGAGCGCGCCGAGCGCGATCCCGAGCCGCTCGGCCGCAGCGGCGACGCGGCTGCGGTGACGCTCGGCGTAGAGCACGCGGCTGCGCGCGAGCACCGGAAGCAGCGCGGAGCGCGGCGCGGACTGCCCACCCTCGTGCTCGGCGGCGGCATCGGCGACGAAGCGCACGGCTCGCCCGGCATCCCAACAACGACGGCAGAGGTCGGTGTCCTCGCAGTACATGAAGAACCGCTCGTCGAAGCCGTCGAGCTCCTCGAGCAGCTCGCGACGCACGAGCAGGCACGCGCCGGAGAGCCAATCGGCGTCGCCGGAGCGCTCGTAGCGCTCCGCATCGCGCACGACCTCGTCCGTCCAGTCCGCGCCCGGCACGAGCCGGTGCGCGAAGACCGCCTGCGCGAAGGTGGAGCGCAGGCGCGGGAAGCGGCGGATCGAGTAGTCGAGCGCCCCCTCGTCGTCGACGATCCTCGGTCCGACGATGCCCGTCTCCGGCTCCTCGTCGAGCGCGCGGGCCAGCGTGGCGAGCGCCTCGCCGGAAATCGTCGCGTCCGGGTTGAGGAAGAGCACGACGGGAGCCGAGCCGGACCGCCAGCCGAGGTTGCAGCCGGCGCCGAAGCCGCGGTTCTCGGCCGCCCGCACGAGCGTGAGCGGCAGGTCGGCGACCGCGTCGCCGCTGCGATCGGGCGAGGCGTTGTCGACCACGATCGTCCGCACGCCCTCGAGCTCGAGGAGCGGAGCGACGCATTCGCGGATGCGGTCGCGGCTGTTGTACGCGACGATGACGACGTCCACCGGGGCCACGGTGCGCGGGAAGCTAGCACCGGCCCCGGTCCAGGAACGTCCAGTTTTTGCCGAGATCGCGGCTACCCTGCCCCGGCCATGAGAACGGCTCTCCTCCTTACCCTCGCTCTCTGCGCGCTGTTTGCCGTCCACGGTGCCGCCGGCGCGCCGCGCGCCACGTTCTACGTCGCGCCGAACGGCGTCGACGGCGGCCCTTGCAGCCACGCCGACCCGTGCCGGTCGTTCGACTCGGCCTTCCGAGTCGCCTCACCGGGCGCCCGGGTGCTGGTGGCCGGCGGCTTCTACCCGAAGCAAACGGTCAACGCCGTCGCCCGCGGCGGCGCGCCGGTCGTCTTCACCCCGGCCCCTGGCGCGAAGGTGACGATCGAGGACGAACTGAACGTCTACGCCTCCCACGCCGAGTTCGCCGACATGACCGTCTCCGACTGGTACGTCCGGGACGGTGCGACCGACCTGACCTTCCGCCGCATGAAGGTGCAGCTCTTCTTCATCCGTAGCGCGTCGAACGTGCGTGTCCTCGGCGGGTCGGTGGGCGGGATCGACACGAGCGATGCCGCGACGATCGGCTCCACCTACAGATCGCGCGTGCCGTCGCGGAAGATCCTGATCGACGGCGTCTCCTTCCACGACGTGACCCGCAAAGACGCCCCGAGCGGCCACGTCCAGTGCCTGTTCGTCCAGTCGGTGGACGGGCTCGTGATCCGCAACTCGACGTTCCGGCACTGCGACGTCTTCGACGTCTATGTGAACAACATCGACGTCGGCCCCGTGCCGCGGAACATGCTCTTCGAGAACGACCTCTTCGATCGGGCAAGCGACGGCGGCTACTACTCGCTCTACGTCCGCAACGACCCCGGCGACACGATCGACGGCCTGGTCGTCCGCTACAGCTCGTTCCTCCAGGGCGCGCACTTCGACCCCGGCTCGTACGCGCATTCGCGGATCGTCGGGAACGTCTCGCCGTACACCGCGGCCCAGTGCACGAAGGGGATCCTGTACTCCCACAACGTCTTCGACGCCGCCCGCTGCGGCCCGACCGACCGCCGGGCGCCGCTCGGGTTCGCGGATCCCATCGAGTTTCGGCTGGAGCTGAAGAAGGGCGCCGCCGGGATCGACGCCGGCGACCCGAAGGACACGCCCCGCCGGGACATCCGCGGGCGCCTGCGGCCGCAGGGCAAGGCGCCCGACGCGGGCGCCTACGAGAACCGGTAACTCTTGACCATCGGGGGGCGACGCCCCGGAGGCGGCCTTCCTACGATGAGCACATGAGCTTTCGGCGCGCGCTCGGCCGTCTTTCGCTGGGCTCCTACCGGCTCGCCCAGCGGGTCTGGGGCAAGGGCTTCTCGCTCCTCGCGGGCGGCGCCTTCGCGGAGTTCGGCCCCCGTTCGGTCCTCCAGCCTCCGGTGCGAGTGGCCGGCGAGGCGGGGATCGCGATCGGCAGCGACGTCTGGATCGGCGCGGGCAGCTGGCTCCAGTCGCTCTCCGAGGAGGACGGGATCGTGCTTCGGATCGGCGACGGGACGAGCATCTCCGGGAACGTCGTCATCTCCGCCGCGCACTCGGTCCGCCTCGGCGACAAGGTGCTGCTCGCCCGCGGCGTCTACATCTCCGATCACGTCCACAATTACGGCGACACGACGCGGGCCGTGCTCGACCAGGGCATCGGCCGGCTGGAGCCGGTCGAGATCGGCGACGGCGCCTGGCTGGGCGAGAACGTCGTCGTCTGCCCGGGGGTCACGATCGGCCGCGGCGCGGTCGTCGGCGCGAACGCGGTCGTGACCGCCGACGTGCCCGACCACTCGCTCGCCGTCGGCGCGCCGGCGCGCGTCGTCCGCAGCTTCCACCCCTCGGTGGCAGCCGCATCGTGAAGCGGGTCGCGCTCCTCGCCTACTACTTCCCGCCGCTCGGCGGCGCCGGCGTCCAGCGGGCGGTGACGCTCGCCCGGCGGCTGCCCGCGCTCGGCTGGGAGCCGGTCGTGGTCACCGGCCCGGCCGCGGGCGGCGACCGCTGGTCGCCCCACGACGCCGGCCTCGGCGCGGGACTCGAGCGCCTCGAGGTGATCCGCGTCGCCGGCCCGGAGCCACCGCGCGGCGGGGGCCGCGCCGAGCGCTGGCTGCGCATCCGCTCCGACTGGGCACGCTGGTGGGCAGACGGCGCCGCCGCGGCGCTCGCCGGCCTCGACGTCGACGTGATCCTCGCCACGCTCTCGCCGTTCGAGGGCGCCGGCCCGGCGGCCCGTGCGGCAGCGCGCCTCGGCAAGCCGTGGGTCGCCGACCTGCGCGACCCGTGGGCGCTCGACGAGATGTTCGTCTACCCGAGCCGGCTCCACCGCCGCGCGGAGCTGCGCACGATGGAGCGTGCCCTGGCGAGCGCGACGGCAATCGTGATGAACACGCCCGACGCGCGGCACGCCGTTCGCGAAACGTTCCCGGCGCTCGAGCCCAAGCTGACGGCAGCCATCCCGAACGGCTTCGATCCCGAGGACTTCGCGGCGCTCCCGACGGCCCGCTCCGACGAGGCGTTCCGGCTCGTGCACACGGGCTACCTGCACACCGAGCTCGCCGGCGGCGGGCTTCGCGACCGGCTTGCGGGACCGGCTCGGCGGCTCGCTCCACGACGTCGAGATCGGCGCGCGCTCGCAGGTCTTCCTGCTCCAGGCGATCGACCGTCTCCGGGCGGAGGAGCCGGCGCTCGGCGAGCGGATCGAGCTCCACCTGGCCGGCGTGATGTCCGAGTCCGACCTCGAGAGCAGCGAGCGGCCGTACGTCAAGCGGCTCGGTTACCTCTCGCACGACGACACGGTCGGCCTCATGCGCTCGGCGGACGCGCTCTTCCTGCCGATGCACGACCTCCCGGCCGGGATCCGCGCGCGGATCGTGCCCGGCAAGACCTACGAGTACCTGGGCGCCCGACGACCGATTCTCGCCGCGGTGCCCGACGGCGACGCCCGCGACCTGCTCGAGCGCGCCGGCAACGCCGCGCTCTGCCGGCCGCGCGACGTCGACGGGATCGTCGAGGCGCTCCGGGCGCTCGTGCGGGGCCGGTTTCCCGCCGAGCCGCGGCCGAGCGTGGTCGCTCAGTACGAGCGCCGCGTCCTGGCGACGCGGCTGGCGGCGATCCTGGACGACGCCGCCGGCGTTCAGCGCACGGCAGCGGCGGCCTGAGCCCGCGCCCGCGCGGGGCTCCCGACGACGGTCGCGCCCGCCGGGACGTCGCGCGTCACGACCGCGCCGGCGCCGACGAGCGCGCCCGCGCCGATCCGGACGCCGCCGAGGATGACCGCGCCGGTGCCGATCGACGCGCGGTCCTCGACGACGGTCCGCACGAGCTCCCAATCGTCGCCGGTCTTCAGCTCGCCGGACTCCGTCGCCGCGCGCGGGTGCATGTCGTTGATGAACATCACCCCGTGACCGACGAAGACCTCGTCGCCGATCTCGACTCCGTCGCAGATGAACGTGTGGCTCTGGATCTTGCAGCGCGCGCCGATCCGGGCGCCGCGCTGGACCTCGACGAACGTGCCGATGCGCGTGTCGTCGCCGATCGAGCAGCCGTAGAGGTTCGTGAAGGCCTGCACGACGACGCCCTCACCGAACTCGACGTCGTCGACCAGCCGGTACGGGGCGTCGTTCGCGGGCTCAGAAGTAGCTGCGGACACCTTCCACCACGGCCTCGATCTGCGACTCCGTGATGCCGGGGAACATCGGCAGCGAGAGCACGCGCCCGGCTGCCTCCTCGGCGACCGGGAACGAGCCGGCCGGGTGGCCGAGGCTCCGGTAGGCGCCTCGACAGGTGCGCGGGCTCCGGGTAGTGGAAGCCGGTGCCGATCTCGCGGTCGCGCAGGTGCAGCGCGAGCGCCTGCGGGTCTGCCGTCCGGATCACGTACAGGTGCCAGACCGGGTCGCTGTTCGGGGCGACGGGCGGCAGGTCGACGTCGCCGACGCCCTCCAGGGCCTCGGCGTACAGCGCCGCGGCCGCGCGGCGCTGGTCGTTCCAGCCGTCCAGCAGCGGCAGCTTGTGCGAGAGCACGATCGCCTGGATCGTGTCGAGCCGCGCCGTGAAGCCGATCAGCTCGTGGTCGTACTTCGCGCGCTGGCCGTGCTCGCGGAGCGCCTTGACGCGCGCCACGATCTGCTCGTCGTCGGCGACGAGCGCTCCCGCGTCGCCGAAGGCGCCGAGGTTCTTGCCCGGATAGAAGCTGAAGGCGGCCGCGAGGCCGAGCTCACCGGCGGTGACGCCGTCGCGTGTCGCGCCGTGGGCCTGGCAGGCGTCCTCGATGATCGGCAGGCCGAGCTCGACCAGCGAGCGCATGTCCGCCAGCTGCCCGTAGAGGTGCACCGGCATGACGAAGCGCGTGCGCTCGGTGATCGCAGCGCGCGCCGCGTCGACATCCATGTTCAGGTCGGTCTCGGAGACGTCGACCGGCACGGGCGTCCCGCCCGCCTGGGAGACCGCCTCGAGGGTCGCGATGAAGGTGTTGGCCGGCACGAGCACCTCGTCGCCCGGCTCGAGGCCGCCCGCGATGAGGGCGAGACGGAGCGCGTCCAGGCCGCTCGCGAGGCCGATGCAGGCAGCGCGCCGGCAGTAGGCGGCGAACGCGTCCTCGAACACTGCGACCGCAGGGCCGTTCGTGAAGGCATTCGAGTCGATCAGCTTGCCGAACTCCTCGAGGAGCTCGGCCTTCAGCGCGTCGTGGGAGGAGCGCAGGTCGAGAAACGGGACCGGAGTTGTAAGAGCCGCATCAGTGAGCATGCACTGAACGTAGCGGCGCCCCGGGCGGGGCACCACACGACGAGCGCGTAGACCCACCTAGCCCATCGGATAGTCCCCCGACCGAGGACGAGTCTTCGCGTTCTGGTCTGTCTCCGCGCGGGTTTCGTGCCTACGTTGAAGCACGTGAACGCTCAGACCCATGCTCGCCGACAGCGGCATTCGGCGCGACGCCGGCGCAGTCGAAACAGCGCCGTCCGGGACCGCGGCTGGCTCGTTCGCCGCGGGCTGCTCGCGGCCGACGCGCTCGGCCTCACCGCGGCGTTCGTCATCACCGCGCTCGTGTTCGGACAGGGCGCCGGCGAGCACAACCAGCTCGCGCTCGCCGCCGAGTACCTCCTCTTCCTCGCCGACGCTGCCCGCGCTGGCTGCTCGGCGCAAAGCTGCACGAGCTCTACGACCGCGACGAGGAGCGCACCGACCACACGACGTTCGACGACTTCGTCGGCGTGCTGCACGTGGTGACGCTCGGCGTGTGGATCCTCTACGCCGTCGCGCGCCTCACCGGCCTCGCCGACCCGGAGCTCTCGAAGGCGCTGCTGTTCTGGGCGCTCGCGATCACCTTCGTCACCGCCGCGCGTGCCGGCGCCCGCATCCTCTGCAGGCGCCACCCGGCGTACATCCAGAACACGCTGATCGTCGGCGCCGGCGACACCGGCCAGCTGTCGCACGCAAGCTGCTCCAGCATCCGGAGTACGGCATGCGGCTGGTCGGCTTCGCCGACGACGAGGCGCCGGAGCTGCGCGCCGACATCGCCGGCCAGCACGTCGTCTGCGGGATCGACGACGTGCCGCGCCTGGTGCGCGAGCGCAACGTACAGCGCGTCGTGATCGCGTTCGCGGACGCCTCGCCGTCGCTCACGAAGACCGTCGTGCGGCTGAAAGCGATGGACGTGCAGATCGACATCGTGCCGCGGCTCTATCGAGGTCGTCGGCCCGAACGTCGAGATGCATGCCGTCGAGGGCCTGCCGCTCGTCGGGCTGCCGACGCCGAAGCTGCTTCCGTTCTCGCGCACGATCAAGCGCGGCATCGACATCGTCGGGCGCGTCGCTGTTGCTGCTGATCACGTCGCCGATCTTCGCTCTTCGCCGCGTGGCGCATCCGTCGCGACTCCCCCGGCCCGGTGTTCTTCCGGCAGGAGCGCGTCGGCCAGGGCGCACGCGTCTTCACCGCGCTGAAGTTCCGGACGATGAAGGTCGACACGGACGTCGTCCGCGCACCGCGAGTTCATCAAGTCGACGATGGACGCGAAGGCGGCGCCGATCGGCGAACGGCCTCTACAAGCTCGACCAGGCGGACGCGGTCACGCGCTCCGGTCGCTGGCTGCGGAAGACGAGCCTCGACGAGCTGCCGCAGCTGATCAACGTGCTCTGCGGGCGACATGTCGCTCGTCGGCCCGCGCCCGTGCCTCGAGTACGAGCTGCAGCTCTTCCAGCCGCACCACTACGAGCGCTTCCGCGTGCCCGCCGGCATCACCGGGCTCTGGCAGGTGACGGCGCGCGCGCATTCCACCTTCGGCGAGGCGCTCGAGCTCGACGTCGCCTACGCCCGCAACTGGTCGCTCGGTCTCGACCTCCTCCTGATGCTCCGCACGCCCTTCCAGATCCTCCGACAAAGAAATGGGACTGCCTGATGACGAATTCCTTCGCGAACCGCTCCGCGTCGCCGTCGTCGGCCTCGGCTACTGGGGCCCGAACCTCGTCCGCAACCTCCACGAGGTGGAAGACGCGGAGGTCGCGTGGATCTGCGACCTCGACACGAACGCGCTCGAGCGTGATCGGGCGCCGCTATCCCGCGGTCAAGCGCACGACCAGCTTCGACGAGGTGCTCGCCGACGAGACCGTCGACGCGATCGCGATCGCGACACCGGTCTCGACGCACGCGCCGCTCGCGACCGCCGCGCTCGAAGCAGGCAAGCACGTGTTCGTCGAGAAGCCGCTCGCGGCGTCCTCCGCCGAGGCGGCGGCGCTGCTCGAGCTCGCGGACGAGCAGGGGCCTGACGCTGATGCCGGGCCACACGTTCCTCTACAGCCCGGCCGTGAACATGGTCGCGGAGATGATCCGCTCGGGCGAGCTCGGCGACATCTACTTCATCTCGACGAGCCGCGTGAACCTCGGCCTGCACCAGAAGGACGTGAGCGTCGCGTGGGATCTCGGGCCGCACGACTTCTCGATCCTCCGTTACTGGCTCGACGAGACGCCCTCGCACGTCAGCGCGCTCGCGCGCAGCTGCGTGCTGGACGACACGCCGGACGTCGCGTTCATCAACCTCGAGTTCGCGTCGGGGCCGGTCGCGCACGTCGAGATCGCGTGGCTGGCGCCGACGAAGCTCCGCCGGACGACGATCTGTCGGCTCGCGCAAGATGGTCGTCTACGACGACACGTCGAATGAGCCCGTGCGCGTGTTCGACTCGGGTGTCGCGATTCCGAACCCGGAGACGTTCGGCGAGTACAAGCTGACGTACCGCACGGGCGACATCCTGTCGCCGCGCGTCGGCTGCCGCGGAGCCGCTGCAGCTCGAGCTGACCGATTTCTGCGAGGCGATTCGCTCCGGCAACCCGCCGCGCTCGTCCGCGAAACTCGGTCTCGAGGTCGTCCGGATGATCGAGGCTGTCGATTCGTCACTCGCGCTCGGGGGTACGCGCGCGATCGTTTCGGACAGCGGACGCGCGCTGGCAAGCTGACGCACTCGTAAACCACGGGAAACGGTGGCACACTGGGTGTGCTTGCCGAATGAGGGGACCGCCGGCGCGGTGTCAGGGTCGTGGACAATTGTGGGGCTGAGGGCCGTTCTTGCGCTGATCGCGATCGCGGCGTCAGGGGTCGGTGCAGGGCAAGCACGTGCGGCGAAGCTGCCTGCGCAGATCTGGGCGATCCAGCTTCCCGGTAAGACGGCTGTCAGCGCGAAGTACCTGCGCGACGTCAAGGCGACGGGCGTCAACGCCGTGATCGTCGACTCGGCGGCGTACTCGGCTCGACTGCGCAGCCGCACCGGATCGCTCGCAGTGCTCGTCGGGTACCCGGTGGGAAAACGGTGTCCGCGGCTGCCCGCGCGGACGACATGCGTCATGAAGACGGCGAATGTCGGCGTCGCGGCGCGTAGCGCGCGTGCAGGTGCGCCGCCGGTCGTCGTCACGCTGACGCGGCTCGCGCAGCTGAAGACCCTCGCGAGGGTGAAGGGCCGCGTGATCGCGCTCGTCCCGTATCGGCTGACGGCCAACGCGGACGCATGGGGCGCGGCGATCGCAGCGGCCGGCGCGAGCAGGCTGCTCGATCTCGGCGTCGCATTGCCCGCATCGGGCATGCCGCCCGCCGCGCGCGCGTTCCCGGGGGCGCCGAACGGCCCCGACATCACACCGGCCCCGACGCCGGGACCGACGCCCACACCGGCGCCGACGCCTCCGCCCGGCGCTGTGCTGAACCTGCGCGCCGAGAGCATCGGCACGACGGCGGCGGTGCTCGCGTGGGATGCGCCGAGCACCGGAACGGTCGACCACTACGAGCTGTTCGCAAACGGGGCGCAGGTCGGTCTCTCGAGCACGACGCGGGCGACCGTCACCGGCGTCAGCTGCAGCATCGCGACCAACGTCCTCGGCATCGAGGCCGTCGACCGCCAGGGCCGCCACTCGGCGCGCGCCACGCTTCCGGTCACGCCGCCCTGCGGTGGAGGAGGCGGCGGCGGAAGTGGCGGCGGCGGAGGCGGTGGAGGAGGCGGCGGAGGCGGAGGCGGCGGTGACACGACGCCGCCGGTCGCGGCGATCACCGTCACGCCGGCCTCGCCGACGAGCGCGACGATGGCGCTCTTCGGCTTCACCGCGAACGAGTTCTCGGTCTTCAAGTGCTCGCTCGACAACGGGAGCTTCGTCCCGTGCCTCGCTCCGATGACCTACGCGAACCTGACGAGCGGTACGCACATCTTCAGCGTGCAGCCCACCGACGCGTTCGGGAACGTCGGCGCCGTCGTCTCGTTCAGCTGGACTGTCGACGCGACGCCACCGCAGACGACGATCTCGATCGGGCCGCGAGCGACGGGCGACCTCACCGCGACCTTCAGCTTCGGTGCCAACGAGCCTGCGACGTTCCAGTGCTCGCTCGACGGCGGCCCGTTCGCAGCTTGCACCTCGCCGCAACCTGTAACGGCCAACGGCATCGGGGCGCACGTCTTCAGCGTGAAGGCGACGGACGGCGTCGGCAACGTCGAGACGCCGCCCGCGTCGCTTCCCTGGACGGTCTCGCTCGAGACGACGATCACCGCCAAGCCGCCGCTGCAGACGAAGGACACGGTCGCGTCGTTCGGCTTCGCGTCCAATGACCAGAACGCGTCCTTCCAGTGCGCGCTCGACGGCGCGCAGTTCGCCGACTGCGTCTCGCCGGCGTCTTACAGCTCGCTCGCAGACGGCCAGCACACGTTCCAGGTGCGCGCCGCAGACGGGACCGTGCTCGACGACACGCCGGCGGCATACACGTGGACGGTCGACACCGGCCTCCCGGAGACGACGATCACCGGCAAGCCGAGCGATCCCTCGAACAAGGCGGCGCCCGACCTTCTCGTTCGGCTCGAGCGAGCCGGGCTCGACCTTCCAGTGCAAGCTCGACAGCCGGCCCGTTCGCGCGTCTGCACCTCGGGCGCTCAGATCGGCCCGCTGGGCGACGGGCAGCACACCTTCTCCGTCGTCGCGACCGACCCGGCGGGCAACACGCGACCCGACCGCAGCGACCTACAGCTGGAACGTCGACACAACACCGCCGGACAACGACGATCAGCGGCAAGCCGAGCGATCCGTCGAACAAGAGCCGGCTCCGACCTTCTCGTTACAGCTCGAGCGGATCCGGGCTCGAGCTTCCAGTGCAAGCTCGACGGCACGGGACGTTCGCGCCCTGCACCTCGGGCACGCAGACCGGCCCGCTCGCCGACGGGATACGCACACCTTCACGGTCGCCGCGACCGACCCGGCCGGCAACAGCGACCCGACCCCGGCCAGCTACAGCTGGACCGTCGACACAACACCGCCGGAGACGACGATCAGCGGCAAGCCGAGCGACCCGTCGAACAAGGCGACGCCCACCTTCTCGTTCAGGCTCGACCGATGACAGGCTCGAGCTTCCAGTGCAAGCTCGACGCCGGGACGTTCGGCACCCTGCACCTCAGGCACCCAGACCGGCCCGCTCGGCGACGGGAAGCACACGCTTCTCGGTCGGTTGCGACCGACCCGGCCGGCAACGACGGATCCCACGCGCAGCGACCTACAGCTGGACGGTCGACCTGACGCGCCCCCAACACCTCGCTCACCGCGACCCCGGCGGCGCTCTCCAACAGCGCCAACCCGCAGTTCGCCTTCACGAGCAGCGAGACCGGCTCGAGCTTCCAATGCAAGCTCGACAGCGGCGTCTTCACGGTCTGCGCATCACCATCCAGACACCGGCCCGCTCGCGGACGGGCAGCACACCTTCACCGGTCGTCGCGACCGACGCCGGCCGGCAACACGGATCGCGACCCCGGCCAGCTACAAGCTGGACCGTCGACACAACACCGCCCGACACGACGATCACCGGCAAGCCAAACGACCCGTCGAACAAGGCGACGCCCGACCTTCTCGTTCAACTCGAGCGATCCGGGCTCGAGCTTCCAGTGCAAGCTCGACACCGGCCCGTTCGCACCCTGCACCTCGGGCACCCAGACCGGCCCGCTCGCCGACGGTACGCACACCTTCACGGTCGTCGCGACCGACCCGGCCGGCAACAGCGACCCGACCCCGGCCAGCTACAGCTGGACCGTCGACACAACACCGCCGGAGACGACGATCAGCGGCAAGCCGAGCGACCCGTCGAACAAGGCGACGCCCACCTTCTCGTTCGGCTCGAGCGATGCGGGCTCGAGCTTCCAGTGCAAGCTCGACACGGGGACGTTCGCACCCTGCACCTCAGGCACCCAGACCGGCCCGCTCGCCGACGGTAGCACAGCTTCTACCGTCGTCGCGACCGACCCGGCCGGCAACGCGGATCCCACGGCAGCGACCTACAGCTGGACGGTCGACCTGACCGCCCCCAACACCTCGCTCACCGCGACCCCGGCGGCGCTCTCCAACAGCGCCAACCCGCAGTTCGCCTTCACGAGCAGCGAGACCGGCTCGAGCTTCCAATGCAAGCTCGACAGCGGCTGCCTTCGCGCGTCTGCGCATCACCGAGGCCAACACCGGCCCGCTCGCCGACGGCGCGCACACCTTCACCGTCCGTGCGACCAACCCAGCCGGCAACACCGATCCGACCCCGGCCAGCTACACGCTGGACCGTCGACACGAACACCGCCCGACACGACGATCACGCGGCAAGCCGAGCGACCCGACGAACAAGGCGACGCCCACCTTCGCGTTCAGCTCGACCGAGGCAGGCTCGAGCTTCGAGTGCAAGCTCGACGCCGGGACGTTCGCACCCTGCACCTCGGGCACGCAGACCGGCACCGCTCGCCGACGGGCACGCACACCTTCACGGTCGTTGCGACCGACCCGGCCGGCAACACGGATCCCGACGGCCAGCGACCTACAGCTGGACGATCGACCTGAGCGCCCCCGACACCTCGCTCACCGCGACCCCGGCGGCGCTCTCGCAACAGCGCCAACCCGCAGCTTCGCCTTCACGAGCAGCGAGACCGGCTCGAGCTTCCAATGCAAGCTCGACAGCGGCGCCTTCGGCCGTCTGCGCATCGCCATCCAACACCGGGCCCGCTCAGCGACGGTACGCACACCTTCACCGTCGGGGCGACCGACCCGGCCGGCAACGCCGACCCGACCCCGGCCAGCTACAGCTGGACGGTCGACACAACACCGCCCGACACGACGATCACCGGCAAGCCAAACGACCCGTCGAACAAGGCGACGCCGACCTTCTCGTTCAGCTCGAGCGATCCGGGCTCGAGCTTCCAGTGCAAGCTCGACGCCGGCGACGTTCGCACCCTGCACCTCGGGCACGCAGATCGGCCCGCTCGCCGACGGTACGCACACCTTCTCGGTCGTCGCGACCGACCCGGCCGGCAACACGGATCCGACCGCTGCGACCTACAGCTGGACGATCGACGCGACGGCGCCGACGGTGACGATCGACAGCGGGCCTGTGGACCCGACCAACCAGACGTCGGCGGCGTTCACGTTCCACTCGCCGGACGCGACCGCGATCCTTCGACTGCGACCTCGACGGCAACGTGACTCCGTCGTGCACGTCGCCGCAGACCTACAAGACACTCGCTGCGGGCTCGCACACCTTCTCGGTCAGCGCGACCGACGCGATCGGCAACACCGGCGCGGCGGCGACGCAGACGTGGACGATCGACCTGACGCCGCCGGACACCTCGATCTCGACCAAGCCCGCACCCCTGTCGAACGTCTCGAGCCCGCAGTTCGCGTTCACGAGCACCGAGACCGGCTCGACGTTCCAGTGCATGGTCGACAACGGCGCCTTCGGCGTCTGTTCCTCGCCCTTCAGCACGGGGTCGCTCGCGGACGGCCAGCACACACTCAGCGTCAAGGCGACCGACGCAGCCGGGAACGTCGACACGACTCCCGGCACGTACACGTGGACGATCGACACAACGGCGCCCGAGACGGTCATCGGCACCAGCCCCGCCTCGCTGACCGCGGCGACGAGCGCGACCTTCACGTTCAACGCGCCCGACGGCAGCACGAGCTTCAAGTGCGGACTCGACGGCGCGGCGCTCACCGCCTGCGCGTCGCCCAAGACGTACAGCCCCCTGACGGAGGCGGGCCACACCTTCCAGGTCGCCGCGACCGACGCGGCCGGCAACACGGACGCGACACCGGCGAGCTTCACGTGGGTCGTCGACCTGTCGCCGCCCGACACGAGCATCACGTCCAGTCCGGGTGCGACCTCGGGCAGCGCGGTTTCGTTCTCATTCGCGTCGACGGAGAGCGGCTCGACCTTCCATTGCTCGCTCGACCAGGCAACCGCATCCGCTTGCGTGGCGCCCAAGGCCTACACCGGTCTCGGGAGCGGCACGCACACGTTCTCGGTCGCTGCGGTCGACAGCCTCGGCCACGAGGACCTCACGCCCGCGAACTACACGTGGGTCGTGGACGCGGCGAAGACCGCGAACATCTTCATGTCGCCGACAGGCAGGGACTCCAACACCTGCACTACGCCCGCCTCGCCGTGCCTGACCTTCAACGGCGCCTTCGCGAAGGCGACGAGCGGCAGCATCGTCGAGCTCGCCGCCGGCACCTACCGACAGGCTGCTCGGCGTGAGCTACGTGATCGCGAACCGGCCCGAGATCACCAGCGCCGTCACCTTCCAGACCGCCGCAGGCGCGTCGGTCCGGCTCGGCATCGAACATCGACATCGAAGCCAGCCACGTGCACCTGATCGGCATCAAGTCCGCGGGCTCGGGCGACCACGGCGCCGGCGTGGACAACACCCGCGCCTCACTCGCCGTCTGCGCAAACGCCTGCGCGACGCCGCTCACCGACGTCTACGTCGAGGGCTTCGCCGGCAAGAGCGCGCTCATTCGGTCGTCGGGCGTGACCCTCAAGGGCGGCGAGCTCGGCAACTACGACCCGTGCGTCGTCGACCCGACGCTCGGCACGGGCGGCCTCAACCCCGAGGACATCCTGCGCATCCAGGGCGGCATCGGCGCGGCCACCACGCCGAACGACATCGTGATCGACGGGACGCTGATCCACGACGACGACGACCACCACGACGCGACCGGGGGATGCCCCAACCTCGGTGCTGCTCCCCGTCCGCACGTCGACTGCCTGCAGGCCCAGGGCGGCACGAACATCACGATCCAGAACGTCGTGATGTGGAACTGCGCCACCTCGAACATCCAGGCGCAGCCATTCAGCGGCACGATCATGAGCAACTGGACGGTTCAGAACAACTTCTTCGGCCCCGTCCTCTCCTCGCCCAGCAACTCGGTCGTGCTCGGCGGCGGCGCCGCACCGGGCAACTGCACGTCGATCGTGCTGCGCTACAACGTGATCGCAGGCTCGCAGCCGAACGCGTCCGGCTGCGCGACGAATGCGCTCGGCAACATCAGCGCGTACGGCAACGTCTTCCTCTCGGACGCAGGGACACTCGCCACGAACGTGACGTATGGCTGGAACGTCTTCACGATCGCCTCGACCGCCGCGCTCAACAGCAGCGGCAACCACGACAACAAGGAGTGCTCCGTCGCGCTCGTCAATCCCACCGCAACCGGAACGACGGGGCCGAACTACCACCTGCAGGCGACCGACACGTGCGCGAAGAACGCGGGCGACCCGCTCAACTTCCCTTCGACCGACATCGACGGACAATCGCGCCCGAGCCCCGCGGGCACCGCACCGGACGCGGGCGCTGATGAGATCTCGTAGTCGCGCCGAATACCCGGACGAGGGATGGCCTCGTGCGGTGTCAGCGACGACAACGAGCGTGTGAGAGCCGCCCTCACGACAGCGATTGCCGCCGCGCTGTTCGCCGTGGTCGCTGGGCCTGCCGCCGCGACCGTAAGGCTTCCCGCGCAGATCTGGGCGATCCAACTGCCCGCTGCCGGCGCGACCGTGTCGCCCGCGTACCTCGAGAACGTGAGAGCGACGGGCGTGAACGCGATCGTCGTCGACGGCGCGTCGTTCTCCAACGCGAAGCTGTCACGGACGCGATCCGCAATCGCAACCGCAGGCGGGCTCGAGATGCTGGCCTCGTACGCGGCGGACGCCCACTGTCCAACGCTGCGCGCACCCGCACTCTGCGCGACGAAGGCGTCCTCCGTCACGGCCGCGCTCGAGGCGGCGCGCCGCGGTGCACCCCCGGTCGTCTTCCCGCTCGCCGGTCTCGCCCAGGTGAGTGCGCTCGCCGCGGCGCGCGGGCGCATCGTCGCGGTCGTCCCGTATCGCATGACCGCCGGGAAAAGGAGGTGGAGCGCGGCGATCGCGATCGCCGGCCGCAGCAGCGGGCTCGACCTCGCCGTCGCGGCGCCGTCCGCGGGCTTGGCACCCGCCGCGCGCGCTTTTCCCGGCGCTCCGGGCCCCCAGGCCGGCGCACCGGCGCCTGCGCCAGCGCCGCGTCCGAACCCGACGCCCACGCCGGCCCCGCCCGGCCCGGTGACGAACCTGCACGCCGAGACCGTCGGCGCGACCTCCGCCGATCTCGCCTGGGACGCACCCGCCGGCGACGTCGACCACTTCGAGCTGTTCGCGAACGGCGTCCGGAAGACGATCTCGACCACCACCCGAGCGACCGTGCCGGGACTTACCTGCAGCGCCTCGAACGTCCTCGGCGTCGAGGCAGTCGACACGCGCGGCAGCCACTCTCAGCGCGCGACGCTGACGGTGATGCCGCCGTGCGGGGGAGGCGGCGGCGGAGGCGCGCCGGCCCCGACGCCGCCACCCACGACCCCTCCCCCTCCGCCTCCTCCGTCACCGCCGGCCGACACGACGCCGCCGGTCGTGACGATCCTCTCGGGCCCGCCAACGCTCACCGGTTCGACGACCGCGATGCTGTCGTTCACCGGCAACGAGCTGTCGACGTTCACGTGCGGGCTCGCCGGCTCTTCTGGGGCGTCCGGCACGTACGCGGACTGCACGTCTCCCGTCTCCTACAGCGCACTCGCGGACGGCTCGTACACCCTGTCGGTGAAGGCGACCGACGCCGCCGGCAACACCTCGGCGGCGCCCGCGACGTACAGCTGGACGGTCGACACGACCGCGCCGCAGACGACGCTCACGGCGGTCCCGCCCGCGACCTCGCCTGCGAACGTCTCGTTCTCGTTCGCCTCCAGCGAGAGCGCGTCGACGTTCACCTGCTCGTCCGACGGCGCCCCGGCGACCGCGTGCTCCGCGCCAAAGTCGTACTTCGGGCTCGCAAACGGCTCGCACACGTTCTCCGTCCGGGCGACCGACGCGCTCGGCCACTCCGACGCGTCGCCCGCGACCTTCAGCTGGACGGTGAACACCACGCTTACCGCGAACCTGTTCATGTCGCCGACCGGAAGCGACTCCAACACCTGCACGTCGCCCGCGGCAGCGTGCAAGACCTTCAACGGCGCTTTCCTCAAGGCGAGCAGCGGCTACGTCGTCGAGCTCGCCGGCGGCACGTACTCGGCGGGGTCGATCACAAACCGTCCGGCGATCACATCGGCCGTCACGTTCCAGCCGGCGGCGGGCTCGACCGTGCTGCTCTCGTCCGACCTCGACATCGAGGCGAGCCACGTGCACGTGATCGGCGTCAAGTCGGTCGGTACCGGCAATCCCGCGAGCGGCCCCGACAACTCGCGCGTGTCGCTCAGCGTCTGCGAGAACGCCTGCGCGACGCCGCTCATCGACGTCTACGTGGAAGGGTTCTCCGGCAAGTCGGCGTTCATCCGCTCCTCCGGCGTGACGATCGAGGGCGGCGAGTTCGGCAACTACGACCCCTGCGCCGACGCCCCGGGCACGAGCCCGACGTCCCCCAACCGCCAGAATCCCGAGGACGTCTTCCGCATCTGGGGTGCGACCGGCGCGGCGAGCACGCCGACGAACGTCGTCATCGACGGCACGCTGATCCACGACGACGACGACCACCACGACTCGAGCGGCGCCTGCCCCGGCGCGACCAACGGCTCCGCGGGCGAGCACGTCGACTGCCTGCAGGCTCAGGGCGGCGTGACCATCACGATCCAGAACACCGTGATGTGGAACTGCGCCACCTCGAACATCCAGGCCCAGCCTTTCAACGGCACGACGATGAGTAACTGGACGGTGCAGAACAACTTCTTCGGCAAGGTCCTCCATCCGGGGAACTCCGTCGTGCTCGGCGGAGGAGCATCGGGGTCGAGCTGCACGTCGATCGTGCTGCGGTACAACGTGATCGCCGGCCCGCAGCCGAACGCCTCCGGCTGCGCCACGAGCGGGATCGGCGACATCAGCGCGTACGGCAACATCTTCCTGTCCGATGCGACGGCGCTCGGCACGAACGTCACCTACGCCTGGAACGTCTTCAGCGCCGGCACGACCGCCGCGCTGAACACGACCGGCGATCACAACAACAAGAAGTGCGCCGTCTTGCTCGCCGGTGCGAGCGCGACGTGGCCGAGCGGCCCGAACTACCACCTGCTCGCGGGCGACACCTGCGCGAAGGCTGCGGGTGACGCGGCGAACTATCCGGCGACCGACATCGACGGCGACG
>CAWJZQ010000039.1:0-239027 GCA_963847415.1 uncultured Thermoleophilia bacterium
GGTCAGCGCGCTGAACGCCACGGTGCGTCCCGCCGTCGTCGAGCGTCGCGCGCAGCGCCGTCCTGACCCGGGTCCGTGCCGCGCGAGCTCCTCGCGGTAGCGGGTGAGGAGGAGCAGGCTGTAGTCGATCGCGAGCCCGAGACCTGCGCCGGTGACGAGGTTGAGCGCGAACACGGAGATGCATGACCGCGCGAGGTTCGGGAAGCCGCAGCATCGCGAGGGTGGTGACGATCGAGGAGGACGCCCGCGGCAACAGGCAGGAGCGCCGCGACCAGGCCACGGAAGATCCAGATGCCGAGGACGAGGAGGAGCGGGAACGCGATCAGCTCCGCCCGGATGAGGTCGCGCTCCGACTGCCTGCGGACCTGCTCGCTCGCGACGGCCGGGCCTCCGACGAGCCCGGGTACCGACCGCTCGAGCGCGAGCGTGCAGCACGGCCGGTGTCGCTGCCGCTCCGCAGAATAGGGCGGCGATCACGACCGAGCCCGCCCGGGGGAGGCTCGCAAGGCAGCACCTCGGCGATCGCCGGATCGCGGCGGAGGGAGCGTGACGGCGGCTCTCGCGTCGGCCGCGGACGCGACGACGACGATCGACGGGCCAGGGAGAACACCCGTCCGCTGCGAGAGCAACTGGAACGTGCGGTAGCTCTCCGAGCCCTTGTCCTGGTAGTCGTTGTCGCTCGCGCTCAGGCGCGACGGGGTGCTCGCGCCGAACACCGCGGCGCACACGGCGAGCAGGATCGAGCCGGCGAGGATCCGCCGTGGACGGCGCCACGCGAGGTCGGCCAGGAGAGCGAGCATCGCTTCGGCCACAATGCCTGACATGCCGAGTGTGCTCGACCTGCTGCCCGACGGGGCGTCGATCGACGACGGAGGGCTCGTCCATCGGGGGTATGCCGGCGACGGAGCTCGCCAAACGGTTCGGGACGCCGCTCGTCGTCTACGACGAGGAGACGCTGCGAAACCAGGCTCGCGCGTACCGCGCGGCCGCCCCGGATGCGCTGGTCGTGTACGGGACGAAGGCATTCCCGTCGGTCGCCGTGCTGCGGCTGTTCGCCGAGGAGGGCCTCGGCGCGGACGTCTCGACGGTGGGCGAGCTCGCGTTTGCGCAGCGCGCGGGCATCGCTGGCAACGCGGCTCGTCGTGCACGGCAACAACAAGGAGGATGAGCTGCTGCGCGGCGCACGCCGAGGCGGGCGCGCTCGATCGTGCTCGACTCGCTCGAGGAGCTGGAGCGTGCGCGAGTCGCCGGCGCGAAGCGGTGTCTCGTGCGCGTCACGCCGGGGATCGAGGCCGACACGCACGAGGCGGTGAAGACGGCGCACCACGGCTCGAAGTTCGGCCTGCCGCCCGAGGACGCGCTCGAGGCGATGGCGCGTGCCCGAGTGCGAGGGCCTGCACGTCCACGTCGGCTCGCAGCTGATGCACTTCGGCGCGTCGCTGATGACGGTCGACTGGGTCGCGAAGTTCGCGGTCCGGCTGCGCTCGGAGCTCGGCTGGACGCCCGGATCGTCGACCTCGGCGGTGGGCTCGGGTCCGCCACGTGCCGAGGAGCCGTCGTTCAGGATCGAGGAATTCGTCGGCGGACTGCGTCGGCGAGCTGCGAGCGCGCGTGGCAGCTGCAGCGGCCTGCCGGAGCCGCAGCTCGATCTTCGAGCCGGGCCGCTCGCTCGTCTCCCGCGCAGGCGTGACGCTCTACACCGTCGGCGGCGTGAAGCGCGCGAGTGCGGCGAGGACGTACGTGACGATCGACGGCGGGATGTCCGACAACCCGCGGCCGGCGATGTACAACGCGCGCTACACGGCGCTGCTCGCCAACCGCGCGGACGAGAGCCGGACGGCGCGTTCGCGATCGCGGGGAAGCACTGCGAGTCGGGCGACGTGCTGATCGAGCGCGTCGAGCTGCCGTAGCCGCGCCGCGGCGACGTGCTCGCAGTGCCGGTGACAGGCGCGTACACGCTCGCGATGTCGTCGACGTACAACGCCGTGCCGCGCCCGCCGGCCGTGCTCGTCGCGGACGGAGACGCGCGGCTGATCCGGCGGCGCGAGACCGTCGACGACCTGCTCGCGCTCGAGCAGACGTAGAACTGGTTCGCAGAAACAGGTCGCGTGCCGACTCGTCCGCGGTCGCGAAGTCCGGTGTCAGACACGCGCACGAAAGCGTCGGGAAGAGGGACGCAGCTGTGCCGCACGTTCCACCGCGGAGCAGATCCGCTTCACGAGGCGATCCGCGCCGTGGGCTCGACAGGACAGGGCCCGTGTCAGACACGCGCACAGAATCGTCAGTACCAGGTTGCGGCGGGTCGCCGGGAGCTAGAAGACGCGATACGACTCCCGCGAGAGGAACAGCCCGTGCCCCGCGCGGTTCTTGCACGTGAGGCCGGTGAAGCGCGAGACGCACGTGAACCCCTTGTGGCGCCATGTGCGGCCGTAGCGGAGCGTGACGAACGTCGGCTTGTCGCGGCCGTCGTACATGATCCCGCCCGCGCAGAGGAACTCGCCCTTGCGCGTCTCGGACAGCTGGAAGCCGTGCCAGTCGAGCCCCGTCGGCGGCGAGATGCAGTGTCGCTGCAGCCGCCGCGCGTAGCTCGAGCGCTTGATGTCGCAGAGCAGGTTCCCGTGCGCGGTCGGCCGGACAGGTACGTAGAAGCATTTGATGTTGCGCGTCGGCGTCTGCACGCCCGGGAGGCGCGCAGCCGCCGCGCTCCCGGCGGCCAGACGCGAGCACCAGCGAGAGGGCGAGCAGGCGCACTAGAAGATCCTGTACGACAGGCGCGAGACGAAGAGCCCGTGCTTCGCCGAATTCGTGCACGTGATGCCGGTGACGCGCGAGACGCACGTATAGGCGCCGTGCTTCCACGTGCGGCCGTAGCGGAGCAGCGCGTACGTCGGGCGCTGGGTGCTCGGGTCGTAGAGCACGCCGCCGGAACAGACGACGGTGGCCTTGCCCGCGGTCGGGAGCTCGAAGCCGTGCCAGTCGAGCCCGGCCTTGCCACGCGAGCAGCTCTTCTGCAGGCGCGCGGCGTAGGCGGCGCGGGTGACCATGCAGAGCAACTCGGGCCGGCCGGTCGCGCCGAAGCGTGGGATGTAGAGGCATTTGATCGCCCCGGACGGCGAGCGGATGCCGGGAATGGGCTTCGGCGCGGCCGCCGCTGCCGCGACGAGGACGAGCCCTGTGAGCAGGGTGAGTGCCGCGAGCCGCATGGCTCGAACGTTACATCCGGCCGCGCAGCGCCAGGACGTTCGCGACGAACGGCTTCGTCACCTTGTAGAGCCCGCTCGCCTTGACCGCGCGCTCGCCCTGGTACCACCCGGCGAGCGCGAGGTGCTCGTTGCCGTTGAAGGCCTCCAGGAGGTGCCGCAGGTAGAGGATCCCGACCTCGATGTCGCCGTCGACGGTGTTCGGGATCTTGCGGCCGGCGAGGACGTTCTCGACGTAGGCGCGCGTCGTCGGGAGCGTCTGCAGGACGCCCCGTGCGCCGGCCGACGAGACGATCTCCGTCTGGAAGCCGGACTCCATCCATGCGAGCGCACGCACGAGGTGGTGGTCGACCCCGAGCCGTCCCGACCACGTGTCGAGCATCGAGCGCACGTCGAGGCGCTGCGGCGTCAACGACGGCGCCGGTGCGGGCAAGCGCAGGCGCTGGCCGATCACGATCGGCTTGTCCGGGTCGATGTGGTTCGCCGCGGCGAGCGCGGCGATCGTGGTGTGGAACTGCGCGGCGAGCGCGGTCAGCGTGTCGCCGACACGGACGACGTGGACCGACGACGTGCGCGCGACGGGCGCCGGCTTGACGCGCACCGGCACCGAGTCGCGGCGGACGATCGCGGACAGCGTGCGCGGGCCGACGACCGCGTCAGCCTCCAGGTGCATCGCGCGCTGGTACCGGCGCAGCGCGGTGGTCGTCTCCGGCCCCATGTAGCCGTCGAGCGCGCCCGAGTAGACGCCGCGTCGCGTGAGCAGGAACTGGAGGACCGAGACGTCCCAGCCGAAGTCGCTCCGCTTCAGGATGCGCGTGCCGAAGAGCGGCCGTCCGAGCGGCCCGAGGGCACGGCGCAGCTTCGCGTCGGCAACGCCGAACGGCAGCCCGTGCCTGCGCTGGAACGCGTGGACGGCGGCCGCGGTCTTCGGACCGGCGATGCCGTCGATCTGCGCGAGGTAGAGCCCGTGGGCGCGCAGCGCGACCTGCAGGCCTGCGACCTGCGGGTTCGGGGCAGCCTGAACGGCCGGAGCGGCCGCCAGCGCACCGATGACGGAGATGAGCGCAATGCAGCGGCGCACGGGCGGTCCAGTTCTGCCTGCGCGGGCGGGCTCCTTCTAGGATCGCCCGAATGCTCGAGATCCGCCCGGCACGCGAGGACGACCGGCTCCCGCTCGCCGAGGTGTTCGCGGCGGTCGCCGAGGAACGCGACGGGATCGCGACGGAGCCGCCCGTCGACGTCGAGGCGCGCGCGGCGAGCTGGACGCTCGACGGGACGCTCGTCGCGGTCGCGGATGGAGAGATCGTCGGCTCGATCCACGTCGACGCGAGCAGGCACGGCTTCGGCGAGATCGGGATGGCGGTCGCGCGCGCGTGGCGCGGACGCGGCGTCGGGTCCGCCCTGCTCGCGGCGGCGATCGACGACGCGCGCGAACGCGGGCTGCACAAGCTCAGCCTGGGCGTGTTCGCACACAACGCGGCGGGGATCGCGCTCTACCGCAAGTACGGCTTCGTCGAGGAGGGCCGCCGCGTCAAGCAGTACCGGCGGCAGAGCGGCGAGCTCTGGGACGCGATCGACATGGGGCTCCTGCTGTGAACGAGGACTGGCTCGAGCTGTCGTACGGGTCGTTCGGCGCCGTGGAGGACGCGTTCCACGCAGCGCTCGAGCAGAGCCTCGAGCCGCGCGGGCCGGACGTGCTCTACGACCTCGTCGGCGGCGTCGGCCTTGTTGCGGGCATGGCTGCCGTCGACGTCGGCTGCGGCGAGGGGAGGCACACGGGCCGGCTTGCCGAGCGCTTCGGTCTCGTCGTGACCGGCGTCGACCCGACGCCGTCGCAACTGAAGCTCGCGCGCGCGGCGAACCCCTCGTGTCGCTTCGAGCTCGGGCGGGCGGAGGAGCTGCCGCTCGAGGACGAGAGCGTCGACCTCGTGTGGTGCCGGGACGTGCTCGTGCACGTCGCCGACCTCGACCGCGCCTACGCCGAGTTCCGCCGCGTGCTACGGCCGGGCGCCACTGCGCTCGTCTACCAGATGTTCGCGACGCCGAGGCTCGAGCCGCGCGAGGCGTCGTGGTTCCTGCCGACGATGGGCATCGTCCCCGCGAGCGCCGAGCCGGCGCGCACCGAAGCCGCGATCGACCGCGCCGGGCTCGTCATCGACGAACTGGTCGTCCTCGGCAGCGAGTGGGGCGAGCACGCCGAGGAGGCCGATGGCAAGCCGGGCACGCGGCTGCTCTGGGCGGCGCGCCTGCTGCGCGACCCGGAGCGGTACGTGGAGCGCTTCGGCCGCGCGCACTACGACGTGATGCTCGGCGACTGCCTCTGGCACGTCTACGCGATGATCGGCAAGCTCGAGCGGCGGGTGTACGTGCTCCGCCGCCCCGCGTATAGTTGACCGCTCAAGGTATCCCGGAACAGGAGCGGATCGACATGGCATACGGACTGCTTCTCCTTCGCGTTTTCGTCGGCGGCGCGTTCGTCGGCCACGGGACGCAGAAGCTCTTCGGTTGGTTCGGGGGCTACGGCCCGCAGGGCACGGGCGGCTTCTTCACGAGCGTCGGCTTCCGGAGCGGCGTGCTGATGGCCGTGATGGCGGGACTCTGCGAGGCGGGCGGCGGCGCGCTGCTCGTGCTCGGCCTCGCGACCCCCCTCGCCTGCCTGCTGCTCGCGGTGACGATGATCAACGCGATCGGCGCGGTGACGTTCAAGCGTCAGTTCCTGCTCGGCTCGGAGCTCGAGCTCACCTACCTCGTGGTCGCGATCGCACTCGCGGCGACGGGCCCGGGACGGCTCTCGCTCGACCGCGCGATCGGCTGGGACGACAACATCAGCGGTCTCTGGTGGGGCGTGCCCGTCGCGTTCGCCGCAGCGCTGATCTCGCTCGTGACGCTGACGCTCTTCCGCGAGAAGCCGGCGCCGGAGGCCGCGGCAGCGACCTAGAACTAGCCGACCTCGCGGCGCAGAAAGGCGACGAAGGCGTTCCAGACCCGCGGGAAGCGGAACACGTCCGCGTGCCCTTGACCCGGCGCGAGCACGAGCTGCTTGTCGCGCGCGATCGACGCGCGGTAGATCGCGCGGTTCGTCGGCGCGAGCCCGAGACCGTCGTGCTCGTTCACGAGCACGAGCAGCGGCACGCGCGAGTGGCTCACCGCGTCGGCAGCGTTGTCGTCGATCAGAGAGTCGATCGATGCGACGGCGATCGCCGCCTGCGCGCGCTTCGGATAGAGCTGCGCGGCCGCGGCAATCGCGGCCGGGCCGCCGCGCGAGAGGCCGAGCACCGCGACCTTGCGCGCGCCGTCCTTCCGCAGCTGCGAGACGGCGGCGATCGCGTCCTGCCGGTAGCGGACGCTGCGTGGGTAGGGCGGGTAGTCGGAGAGCCCGTTACCGCGGTAGTCGAACGCCAGCGTGCGGAAACCGGCGAGCCGCGGGTCGCGGAGCGCCCACATGAAGTCGCAGAGGTCGCCGCGTGCTCCGTGTGCGAACACGATCCCGCCCGTGCCGTGGCCTGCCTCGGCGAACGCGATCCTCGTACCGTCGGCGGCGCGCACGAAGCCGTGGCGCTCGTTCGCACGCACACAGTCGTGCCAGAGAGCGGAGCGCGAAGCGGCGCCCGACGCTGCGAGCACCAGCGCGGCGATCATGGTCGCGACGAGCAACGGCCGCACGCCCCGAGTGTAGATTCGCGGCGATGGCGACGATGAAGGACCTCGACAAGCTCGCGCTCTCGCTGCCCGAGGTGACCAAGGAGGTCTCCGAGGACGGCCGGCCGTCGTACAACGTGCACGGGAAGATGTTCTGCTTCCACCGCAGCCGCCGACCCGACGCGGTCGATCCCGGGACCGGCGAGCGGATGGACGACGTGCTCATGTTCCGAGTCGACGGCCAGGAGGAAAAGGAGCTCGTGCTCGCCGACCCGCGGGGCATCTTCTTCACCACGCCGCACTTCAACGGCTATCCCGGCCGTGCTGCTGCGGATCCCTGACCTCACGAAGCTCGACAAGGCAGAGCTGCGCGACACGGTCGTGAACGCGTGGCTCACACGCGCGCAGAAACGCGTCGCGAAGAAGTGGCTCGCCGAGCAGGGGGACGGGTGAGCACCGCGATGCGCGAGCTGGCGAACGGAGTCTGGCACTGGCAGGCACCGCATCCGGAGTGGAACGACGAGCAGTGGTGGCCCGAGCTCGTCTCCTCGTGCGGAATCCAGGTGGGCGACGATTTCCTGTTGTTCGACCCGCTCTCTGTTCCCGACGAGCTGCGCGAGCGCGCGACCGCCGTCGTCCTGACCGCGCCGTACCACGAGCGCGACGCCCGTCGGCTTGGCCTCCCGGTGCACACGCCGCCCGCAGACACCTGGCACGACTGGGTCGAGAAGTTCGGCGTCGATCCCGAACGCGTGCGCGGCATGGAGAGCGATGACCTTGCCTGGCTGCGCGCCGGCGAAGGCGAGGGACACTTCCACGGTCCCGGAGCGTGGCCGTTCGGCATCACCGCCTACGCGGGCCGCGAGGACAACGATCTCATCCTCTGGCTGCCGTCGGTCAACGCGCTCGTCACCGGTGACTCGCTCTCCGACTTCGGCGAGGGACTGGACATCCAACTCGGCGGCCGCAAGCACCTGACCCGCGACGACGTCGTTCGACGGCTGCGGCCACTGCTCGACCTGCCGGTCGAGCTCGTGCTGCCCGCGCACGGCGAGCCGACGAACCGCGCCGCGCTCGAGCGCGTGCTCGGCTGAGGGGCCTCAGCGAACGGCGATGTCGCCGTCCGTCGAGCTGTCAGCCCTACCGACGGCCGCTGAACGCTCGAATCACGAACCAGCCTCCCAGGACCGCCGCCCCGATCAACAGAATCACCAAGATGACGCTCACCACGGGTACATCCTCCTCTGGTCGGGTCGGCCCTGGTGGCCGGGCGCCTAGCCTAACGGGGTACCAGCCGATCGGAAGCGTCGCAGAAACTGGAGCTGCCGCTCCAGCGCAGGCGCGGCGTCCGGGCGGCGTGCGACCGCGACCATGAACGAGGCGGCGACCCACGAGGCGTACACCGGAAGCGCCTGCTCGAGGACGTCCTCTTCGTACGGCCCGTAGGCGGCGATGGCCGTCCGGGCGTCTGGCTGCGGATCGCGCGAGGCGAGCGGCCCGCGTTCCGGGCAACCGCGTTCTGTCGTTCCCGACAGGCGTCGCATTCTCGATCGACGAACGCGCGTAGAGTCGAAATGACAGGAGGTTGTGAGCTTGGCGGTCGACCCGTACGACCCTGAATCGTTTCGTCGCGACGGCTATGAGGTCATCGACGTGCTCGCGGACTACCTCGCTGGGACGGCGAATCGAGAGGGCCCGGTCCTCGACTTCGTCTCCCCGGCGGAGCTCCTCGAACAGTGGCCCGCCGACTTTCCCATCGAGCAGACGGAGCGCCTTCCAGACCTGACCCGCCGCGTGATCCGCGAGTCGCATCACATTCATCATCCGCGCTATGTCGGTCACCAGGTGAGTGCGCCGCTGCCAACGGCGGCGCTCGCCGAGCTGGTTGGCGCTGTCTTGAACAACGGGATGGCGGAGTACGAAATGGGGCCGGTCGCAAACGTGATGGAACAGCGCGTGATCGAATGGCTGGGAACGGCGCTCGGCTTCGACGATCCCGTCGGCGGAATGCTCACCTCAGGCGGGTCCGTGGCGAACCTGACTACGCTCGCCGCAGCACGGCAATCAGTTGCCGGTACCGACATCTGGCGTGACGGCATTACAGGCGCTGAGCCGCTCGGGATCCTTGTCTCCGGCCAGGCCCACTACTCGATCGACCGCGCTGCTCGAATCCTGGGGCTCGGCGCAGCCGGCGTGATCGCGGTGGCGACGGATGACCAGATGCGACTCGATCCCACCCGAATCGCGGACGCACAACGCGAAGCCGAGCGACGGGGCCGTCGCGTTTTCGCGATCGTCGGTAGCGCGTGTACCACAGCGACCGGAGCGTTCGACCCGCTCGACGCGATCGCCGATTACGCAGACGCGCACGGCTTGTGGTTCCACGTCGACGGAGCTCACGGCGCTGTTGCCGCACTGTCACCGCGCTACCGCCATCTCGTAAACGGAATCGAACGTGCCGATTCCGTGATCATCGATGCGCACAAGATGTTGCAGATGCCGGCGCTGATCACCGCGGTTCTCTTCAAGCGGCGCGAGACGGCGTCGCTCGCCTTCCATCAGGATCAGAGCTACATCAACTTCCGCGAGGAGGTCGGCGAGTACCCGTGGTGGGACAGCGGGCTTCGGACGCTCGAATGTACGAAGAGAATGATGTCGCTCGAGATCTACGCCGCACTGCGCGAGCACGGCACCGACCGCTTCCGTGTCCACGTCGAGAGCACGTTCGATCTCGCTCGCCGATTCGCGAAGATGATCGACGACGAGCCGGACTTCGAGTGTCCCGTGGAGCCACAGGCGAACATCGTCTGCTTCCGCTACGCGCCGGCCTCCGTCCGTGACCTCGACGAACTCCAACTGCGCGTGCGGGCGGCACTGCTCGCGAGCGGCGATTTCTACGTCGTGAAGACGCGGCTGCGCGACGGTCTCTACCTCAGGATCACCGTCATCAACGCGCGCACGACGGACGAAGACCTGCACGATCTCCTCGCCGCCGTGAAGGAGGCTGCTGCCTCGACGACGGCTTCGCCGCATTGATCGACGCTTGCTGGAGCGCGCGCTGAAGCGGCTAGAATTCGACACGGACAGGCGGTCACCAGTTGAGTTACTCGAAGGCCCGCCTCATGGCGGGCCTTCGGTGTCCTGGACCCCGAGGCGAGCGTTCGCGACTGCACCCTGACGATCGATGCCGCGCCGGGTCGAAGAGGTGTCTGACACCTTGCGCGGGTCGCACCGCCGGCGGCGCACCGGACGGGTGTCAGACACCATTCGCGTCGCCTGGGCGAGCGCCCTTGCGCCCGACGCGCGCTAGGGCTTCGCGGTCTGCACGCCGCCGAAGAGCACCCAGTGGCGGCTGTGCCAGCGCTGCAGCTGCACGGATGCGATCGGGAAGCGGAACGTCGGCGTCGTGTGCACCTTCACGCCCGGGACGAGGAACGGGTTGTTGGCCTCGTTCATGTGCGTGACCGCGTTCATCAGGCCCTTGCGCGTCAGGTTCTTGCCGGCCGCCTTCAGCGCGTCGACCATCGTGAACGCCTCGGCCATGCCCGCGATCAGGAAGCCGTCGGACGGGTTCCCACCCGGGATGTACTTCTTGATGATCTTCGCGGCGAGCGCGGTGCCGGCGTCCTTCTTGAACTTCGGCGTCGCGGGATCCTTGCCCCAGAGGATCGAGATCGCGCCCTCCGCGGTCGACTGCGGGTCGAGCTGCATGATCGACGACGCCGACGCCACGTCGTTGACGTAGATCTGCGGCTTCCAGCCGAGCTTGTTCGCGTACACGAACGCCTGGATCGCGAACTTGCCGAACGCGAAGATCGCGAACGTGTTCGCGCCGCTCGCCTTCAGCTGCGCGACCTGCGACTGCACGTCCGACGCAGTCGGGTCGTAGCCGACCGTCTGCACGATCATCGAACGCGCCTTCGCGCCGAGCCCCGTGCGGAAGCCGGCGAGCACGTCCTTGCCGTAGTCGTCCGCCTGGTACAGCACGGCGATCTTCGCCTTCTTCGCGTTCGTGGCCAGGATGTGCTTCGCGTACAGCTGCCCCTCGACCGAGTACGGCGGCAGGTAGCCGATCGTCCACGGGTACTTCACGTAGTCGCGGCCGAACGTGGTCGCGCCCGACGCCGAGAACACGGTCGGCACGCCCGCCGCGTTCGCGAAGTCGCGGATCGCCAGGTTCCCGTTCGTGCCGACGACGCCGAACAGCGCGAACACGTTGTCCTGCTGGATCAGCTGGCGCGACGTTGTTCACGGTCCGCGACGGGTCGTAGCCGTCGTCCAGGTACTTGAAGTCGATCTTGCGGCCGTTCACGCCGCCGCGCGCGTTGACGTACTTGAAGTACCCGTCCGCGCCCTTGAGAACGCCGGCCGCCGCCGCGGCCTCGCCGCTCAGTGGGCCGCTGGAGCCGATCGTGATCGTGGACGACGATACGCCCGGGCGTGGCCGTGGGTGACGCTGCGGCGATGTCCGGCGACCGCGAGCGTCAGCGCTGCAGCGGCGAGGACGAGCAGGTTCCTGGTCATGGCGCACCAAGGTAGCCGCGATGCGAGACGCGAGACGCGACCCGCAGCAGCAGCGGCAGCACGAGCATCAGCACGACGAGCACGAGCCCGAAGAAGAACGTCGTCGGCCCTGCTTGCTTCGTGTCGACGTGCGGGAACACGCCGACGATGTCCGGCAGGAACTGGATCAGGAGCGCGCCGAAGACCGCGCCCCAGATCGAGCCGAAGAAGCCCGACGACCGCGCCGACGAGCAGGTAGAGCGAGAGCTGGATCGGGAACGTGTCGGGTGACACGTACGCGACGTTGATCGCGAACAGCGCGCCGGCGACGCCCGCGAAGGCCGCCGAGACGCCGAACGCGAGCACCTTGTACAACGCGCGGTTGACGCCCGACGCCGCCGCCGCGAGCTCGCTGTCGCGCACCGCCCGCAGCGAGCGCCCGAAGCGCGCGTCGAGCAGCCACCAGGCGAGCAGGAAGAGCACGACGCCGATCGTCCACGTCAGCGCGTACAGCCACTGGTTGTTCGTCAGGCGCCACACGCCCACGCCGTGGCCGGTCTCCGTCGGCCTGCCGAACAGCGTGATACCGGTCGAGCCGCCGGTGAAGTGGTCGAACTTCTTCAGGATCGTCGGCAGCACGACCGCGATCCCGAACGTCGCGAGCGCGAGGTAGAGCCCGGACAGCCGCAGCGCAGGGACGCCCGCGAGCAGCCCGATCCCGCCGGCGACGCCGGCCGCGATCGGAATCGTCCAGAGATCGCGCACGTTGTGGTTCGCCATCAGGATCGCGGTCGTGTAGCCGCCGACCGCCATGAACGCGCCGTGGCAGAGCGAGATCTGGCCGCTGTGGCCGGTCAGGATGTCGAGCCCGAGGATCGCGATGAAGTACGCGCCGACGGTCGCGAGCTGCACGGTGCGGAAGTCGTTGAGCACGAACGGCAGCACGATCAGCACGACGACGCCGGCGCCGAATGCGATCAGCTTCGCCCTCATACGCGCCTCAGGGCGGTGCGGCCGAAGAGGCCGGACGGGCGCACGAGCAGCACGCTGAGGATCAGCGCGAGCGCGACGGCAAGACGCAGCTCGCCGCCGATCCAGTGCACGTACGTGCCGACGAGGTTGAGCACGACGCCGAGCAGCAGCCCGCCGATCATCGCTCCGAGCGGCGACTCCATGCCGCCGAGCACGGCCGCGGCGAACGCATAGAGCAGGACGGTCTGCATCATGTTCGGCTCGAGGAAGAGCGAGGGCGCGGCCATCACGCCCGCGACGGCGCCGAGCACGGCCGCAAGCCCCCAGCCGACCGCCAGCATCGTCGACGCGCGGATCCCGACGAGGCGCGACTCGAGCGGGTTCACCGCGACGGCGCGCAGCCCCAACCCGAGCCGCGTGCGCGTGAAGAGCGCGGCGACGAGCCCGACCGCGACGAACGCGACCGCGATCACGCCCAGGTCCTGCTTCGAGAACGCGACGCCGCCGACGCGGATCGGCGCGGTCGAGAACGGCCCGTCGAACTGCTTCGCCGCGCCGCCCCAGATCCACGTCGTCAGCCCGTTGATCGCGATCAGGAGGCCGATCGTGAGGATCACGATGCCGACGAGCGGCCCGTCCTGAATCGGCCGGATCACGACTGCTTCCAGGAGCAATCCGCCGCCGAACGACAGGAACAGCGTGGCGGCGAACGCGGGCCAGAACGCCCAGCCGTGGTCCATCAGCGTCCAGCAGAGGAACGCCGAGAGCGTCGCCATCTCGCCTTGCGCGAAGTTGATCACCCCGGTCGAGCGGTTGATCAGCACGATCGCGAGCGCGAGCAGCCCGTAGATGCCGCCGGATGCGAGGCCGCTCACGACTTGCTGGAGGAAGTTCGTCACGCAGACCCCGGCAACCTGGTTCGCAGAACCAGGTTGCGGCGTTCGCCCGCGTCAGTACCCAAGGTAGGACTTCCGCACCGACTCGTTGCGCTGCAGGTCGGCGGCCTCGCCGCCCAGCACGACGCGTCCCGTCTCGAGCACGAACGCATGCTGCGCGGCCCGCAGGGCCATGGTCGCGTTCTGCTCGACGACGACCACCGTCGTGCCGGTCTCGTTCATGCGCACGAGCACGTCGAAGATCTCGCGCGCGGCGAGCGGCGCGAGGCCGAGCGACGGCTCGTCGAGGAGCAGCAGGCGCGGCTTCGCCATCATCGCGCGGCCGAGCGCGAGCATCTGCTGCTCGCCGCCGGAGAGAAGCCCGGCCTGCTGCTCGCGGCGCTCGTACAGGCGCGGGAAGAACTCGTACACGTGCGCGAGGTCGCGCGGCGACGCGCTGCCGTGCACCCACGCGCCGAGCCGCAGGTTGTCGAGCACCGAAAGCGTCGCGAACGTGCCGCGCCCCTCGGGCACGTGCGCGATGCCGCGGCGCGCCATCGCCTCCGGCGTGCGCCGGAAGACCTTCTGCCCGTCGAGCAGCACGTCGCCGCTCGTCCGGACGGTGCCGGAGATCGCGCGCAGCGTCGTCGTCTTGCCCGCGCCGTTCGCGCCGAGCAGCGCGACGAAGTCGCCCTCCCCCACGCTGAGCGTGACGCCGTGCAGCGCGCGGATCTCCCCGTAGCGCGCCTCGACGTCGCGCAGCTCAAGCAGCGCCAAGCCGCTCCCGCAGGCGCGCGAGCTGCTCCTCGCTCACGCCGGCCGCGCGCAGATACGCCGCGACGTCGCCGTGGCGCTCTTCGAGCGAGCGCACCGTGTGCGCCATCGCGTCCGGCGGCGTCTGCTGCTTGAAGCGACGGCGACGGCGTTCCTCCTCGTCCGGAGCCGCGTCGACCCAGCCGGATGTGAGGTTCGCGCCGGTCAGCGCGTAGTCGTGCGCGATCTCGTCGATGCCGACGCCGGCGGCGCGCAGCGCGAGCGCGGCGATCAGCCCCGTGCGGTCCTTGCCTCCTGCGCAGTGGAAGAGCGTGACACCGGAAGGCGCGTCGGCGAGCGCGGCGACCACCGTGCCGAAGTTGTCGCGGTACTGCTCGAGCATCTGGACGTAGAACGACGACCAGTAACCGGTCGGGTCGTCGGCCGCCATGTAGTCGTCGACGTCGTCGACGTAGTCCACATCCATCTCGCCGAGCAGCGAGACGTGCACGACGTCGATCTCAACCTCGCGCGGCGGGTCCTCCGCGAGCTCCTCCGGCCAGCGCAGGTCGACGATGCGCGTCACGCCGTGCTCGGCAAGCGCGTCCCAGCCGGCGTCGCTCAGCTTGCGAACGTTGTCCGCGCGCACGAGCACGCCGTAGCGCGTCTCGCCGCCGCCCTCGAGCGGCAGGCCTCCGAGGTCGCGGACGTTGACGCACCCGTCCCAGTCGAGCGCTCGTGTCACGCGGCGGAAGCGTCGGCTCCGAGGTACGCCTCGATCACCGCCGGGTTCCGCTGCACCTCGTCCGGCGTGCCCTCGGCGATCTTCCGCCCGAAGTCGAGCACGTGGATGCGCTCGGCGATGCCCATCACGAGCCCCATGTGGTGCTCGACGAGCAGCACGGTGAGATCGAAGTCCTCGCGCAGCTTGCGAATGAACGCGCCGAGCTCCGAGACCTCCTCGTGGTTCAGCCCGCCGGCGGGCTCGTCGAGCAGCAGGAGCTTCGGCTCGGCGACGAGCGCGCGCGCGAGCTCGACGCGCTTGAGCGTCCCGAACGGCAAGCCGGCGGCCGGGCGCTGCGCGACGCCCGCGAGCCCGACGTAGTCGAGGATCTCCTGCACGCGGCCCTCGGCGGCCGAGGCGCCGAACGCCCTCGTCCGGCTGTGGGCGCCGACGAGCACGTTGTCGAGCACGCTCATCGTGCGGAACAGCTCCACGTTCTGGAACGTGCGTGCGATCCCGCGCCGCACGATCCGGTGCGGCGGCGTGTGGAGGAGGCTCTTGCCCTCGAAGTCGAGCTCGCCGCTGTCGGGCCGGTAGAGCCGCGTGATCACGTTGAAGAGCGTCGTCTTGCCGGCGCCGTTCGGCCCGATCAGGCCGACGATCTGGCCGCGCTCGACGTCGAGCGAGACCTCGTCGATGGCGACGATGCCCCCGAAGCGCCGGGTGATGTTGCGGACGGAGAGCAGCGCCATCGCGCGGAGCTTAAACGCTGCGTTGGCGCGGAACCCGCACCGTCTCGGCCTCCGGAACCGTTCTACCTGGGGAGACAGGCAGAAAGTGAGGAAAAGCTGATGATTGGAGCAAGGAGGGCTGTTCTGACGCTGGCCGCGGCGGCCGTCGCCGGCGTGCTCTTGTACTACGCGACCTACTTCGAGCGGGGCGAGACAGGCGGGTATTGGGCCGCGTACGGCGTCGTCGCCGGCGCGGGGCTCGTCGTCGGACTGGCGCAGATGCGCGGCCGCACCGGGAATCCGCCGCTGATGTTCCTGGTCGCGTTCCTGCCGGTGCTGATCGCCGCCGGCTGGGTGCTGATCGCGATGCAGCCGGATCCCAACTGGTTCCGCGCCCACGTCCTCTCGTGGTCGGGTGATATCGGGATCGGCGATGTGGTCAAGGATCTCGGCACCTGGCTCGGCGTGCTCGCGTTCGGGATCGGCTACACGCTCGGCTTGACGCTCGAGCCCGCACCGGCGGTCGTCGTCGAGGAGCCCGCGACGCAGCCGGCGATGGCGCCGGGCGCCTACGACCGCACGGCCGCCGACGAGCCGGTCGCCGCGGAGCGGCGCGAGGTCGTCGCCGAGCGTCGCGTGGCCGACGACGGCGAGGTCATCGAGGAAGAGCGGACACGGGAAGCTCGCCCGGTTCGGTAACGGGCAGGCTGCAGGCAAATCGCTCGCAGAGGTAGACGGCCGGCCGGCCGTCTACCTCCGTGCGCCCGGCGAGCAGCGGCACGTCGTCCGCCGGGCCGAACGCGATCACGTCCGTCTCCGCCGCCGCGTCGAGCGCGGCGCGCGCGACGGGTGCGTCGGGCGAGCCGACGATCGCGAGCTCGCGGTGCGGCGCCAGGTGCTGGTCGAGCGAGACGAGCATCCAGCCGAACGACGTCGGGACCCGCGTCAGCGAGTCGCGCACGAGGCGCAGCACGGAGACGGCGCGCCGCTCGAGCTCGTCGTCGCCCCAGATCCGCGCGAGCCGCAGCAGGACATAGGCGATCATCGCGTTCCCGCTCGGCGTCGGGTGGTCGTCGAGCTCCTTCTTGCGCGCGACGAGCAGCTCGCCGTCGGCGGGCGTCTGGAAGAAACCGCCACCCTCGTCGTCGGCGAAGAGCTCGACGGCGAGCGTCGCGAGCCGGTGCGCCTCGCGCAGCCAGCGCGGGTCGCCGCTCGCGACGTGCAGCTCCATCAGCCCGTACGCCACGTCGGCGTAGTCCTCGAGGTAGCCGGTGCCCTTCGCGATGCCGGCGCGCACGGTCGTTCCACGATACGTTCGGTGCAGGCGCCCGTCGGGCGTCGAGAGCGGGCCCAGCAGGAACTCCGCGAGCCGTTCCGCCGGCTCGACGCGGCCCGTCTGCGCGAGCGCGGCGAGCATCAGCCCGTTCCAGGAGGCGATCGCCTTGTCGTCGCGCAGCGGCTGGGGGCGCTGCTCGCGTATCTCCAGCAGCCGCACGCGCGTCTCGTCGTCGAGCTCGCCGCGGAGGACGAAGCGGCCGTCCTCGAACGGCTCGAACAGCTCCTCGGGCGCACCCTCGCCCGGCGCCCAGGTGAAGGTCAGTCCCTCGACGCCGTCGGTGTCGGCGTCCTGCGCCGACGCGAATCCTCCGCCCTCGAGCGCGAGCTCGCGCAGCACGTAGTCGACCGTCTGCTCTGCGATCCGGCGGTAGCGCTCGTCGCCGAAGCGGCGCCACGCGTGCTGGTACACGGACGCGAGCAGCGCGTTGTCGTAGAGCATCTTCTCGAAGTGCGGCACGAGCCAGCGCGCGTCGACGGAGTAACGATGGAAGCCGCCGCCGACGAGGTCGTACATGCCGCCGAGCGCCATCCCGTCGAGCGTCCGGCGCGTCAGGTCCTCCTCTCCGCGGCGGAGCAGGAACTCGAGCACCGGCGCCGGCGGGAACTTCGGCGCGCGGCCCCAGCCGCCCCACTGCGCGTCGAAGCCGTCGCGGAGGTGGAGTTGCGCGGTCTGCAGCACCTCGCTCGTCAACGGCTCGCGCGAGGCGGGGATGCGCGCGCCCGCCTGGAGGTGCTCGACGAGCTGCCGTCCCGAGGCGCCCACCTCTTCGCGCCGGTCGCGCCAGGCCTCGGCGACCGCGATCAGCACCTGCTTGAACGAGGGCAGGCCGTGCCGCGGCTCGGGCGGGAAGTAGGTGCCGCCGAAGAACGGCTCGCCGCTCGGCTGCAGGAAGACGGTCATCGGCCAACCGCCTTGCCCGGTCAGGGCGACGACCGCGTCCATGTAGACCGAGTCGAGGTCCGGCCGCTCCTCGCGGTCGACCTTGATGCAGACGAAGTTCTCGTTCATCACGCGCGCGGTGAGCGCGTCCTCGAAGGACTCGCGCTCCATCACGTGGCACCAGTGGCAGGCGGCATAGCCGATCGAGAGCAGGATCGGCTTGTCCTCCTCGCGCGCGCTGCGCAGCGCCTCGTCGTCCCACGGCTGCCAGTCGACCGGATTGTGCGCGTGCTGCTGCAGGTAGGGCGACGTCTCTTGGGCGAGACGGTTCACGTGGGTAGCGTAGGCGCGATGACCGCGCTGCCCGGTGGCACCGTCACGTTCGTCTTCACCGACATCGAGGGCTCGACCAGGCTGCTGCAGGAGCTCGGCGAGGAGTACGGCGACGTCGCGCGCGAGCACCGGCGGATCGTGCGCGAGGCGTTCGGTGCCTGCGGCGGAACGGAGATCGACACGCAGGGCGACTCGTTCTTCTTCTCGTTCACGCGGGCGCGCGACGCGGTCGCCGCGGCCGTCGAGGCGCAGCGGGGACTGCGCGACCACGAGTGGCCGCGCGACGTCGACGTGCGCGTCCGGATGGGGCTGCACACCGGCGAGCCGAGCCTCGGCGACGAGGGCTACCTCGGCATCGACGTCGTCCGTGCGGCCCGCATCTCGGCCGCGGGGCACGGCGGGCAGATCCTCGTGTCCGAGACGACGCGCGCGCTGATCGGCAACCAGCTCCCCCAGGGCGTCCAGGTGCACGACCTCGGGCAGCAGAACCTGAAGGACATCCAGCACGAGCACATCTACGAGCTGTCGGTCGACGGCGCGTCGGCCGCGTCGAAGCCGCTGAAGACGCTGACGCCGTCGCGCGAGGACTCGTTCGAGTCGCGGCTCGAGGAGCGCATCAGCAACTACGTCGAGCGGCAACTCGAGCAGGCGTTCTCCGATCCCTCTACCGCTGCGAAGGCGCCGATGATGGCGGCAGCAGGCGGGCTCGCGATCCTCGTCATGCTCGTGGTCGCACTCGTCGTGATCGTGCTGATCGTCAAGGTCGCGTTCTTCTGATGCGGTCGTACGAGGACTTCACGGTCGGAGACGTCTACCGCTCGGCGGTCGGGCGCACGGTGACGGAGACCGACAACCTCCTCTTCACGATGCTCTCGCTGAACACGAACGAGCTGCACTTCAACGACGAGGCTGCGAAGCAGACCGAGTGGGGCCGCGTGCTCGTCAACTCGACGTTCACGCTCGCGCTCGTGCTCGGGCTCTCGGTCGCCGACACCTCGCAGGCGGGCGCGGTCAACCTGGGTTGGACGGAGATCCGTCTCCCGCATCCCGTGTTCGTGGGCGACACGATCTGGTCGGAGACGGAGGTGACGTCTGTGCGCGAGTCGAAGTCGCGCCCGACGCACGGCATCGTCGGCGTGCGCACGCGCGGCATCAACCAGCGGCGCGAGGTCGTCTGCGAGTTCGCGCGCTCCTTCCTCATCCCGAAAGCCGTGTCCGCCTCGGACGGGTTTCCGGGCACGGAGGAGCCCTGGGGCGTCTGAGCCGGCTCAGAGCCGGCTCAGACTCCGCTCAGAGTCGGCTCAGAGCCTGTGGAACGAGATCTTCCTGGAAATCGGGCGGAATCCGACCGACTCGTAGAGCAGGCGCGGCACCGGGTACGCGGCGTCGCCGCGGCAGCCGACGAGGGCCGTCCGCGCGCCCTCCTCGCGGAGGCGGTGGAGGGCGAAGAGGTTCACGGCTCGGCCGAGGCCGAGGCGACGGTGGTCGGCGTGCGTGCCGACCGGCTCGAGCTCGCCGACGGCGTTCTGCTCGTCGAGCCACGCGAGCGTGTAGGCGGCGATCGAGCCGTCGGGCGCCTCGACGACGCAGTCGAGGTCCTGCCGATACGGCGGCACGCTGCGTACGAACGCGTACACCTCGTCGCTGAACCGCGACGGGGCGAACGCGGAGCGATGCGCGGCCGCGCGTGAGCCGAAGTCCGACTCGCGCACCGTGCGAACGCGGTAGCCCTCCGGCGGCGCCGGCTCGGGCAGATCGTCGAGCGCGCGCTCGTTGTGCCACATCCACGGCGCATCCGGATCGTGCTCGAGCCCGAACGCGCGCAGCCTCCGCGCCGCGTCCTCGTCGTCGCCGCGCACCCACACCTCGCCGGGCTGCGCCCACGCGAGCAGCTCGTCGAGCAGGTCGCGGTGCGTCGGCCGCACCTGGAACTCGAGCTCGCTCCGCCCGGTCAGCCAGCCCCAGCCGACGAGCCGGTCGCCGTCGTACCAGAGCCGCGCCTCGGTCTCGCCGTGCGGCAGGTTCGCAGACCACCACGCGACCTCGCCGTAGGAGTGCTGCACGTCGCGCGGGTCGTCGCGCCACAGCTCCTGCGCGAGCGCGAGCATCGCCTGCAGGTCGTCGACGAGCGTCACAGCTCGAGCTCCCAGCCTTGCACGCGCTCGACGACGTCGAAGCCGAGGTCCTCGTACGCCTCGATCACGTCGTCGGAGTCGCCCCACGAGTCGAGGTCGGCCGGTCCCTCGCCCAGCACCTTGCACGCCGAGAGAAGGAGCGACGCGTACGCGTCCGCCGATCGCCCCTCCGGCAGCACCCCCGGGCCGTCGATCAGTCGCTCCGCCACGAACACACGACAGAGGCCCACCACGGGGACCCCGACGACGACTGCGCCTTCGGGCGGCTCGGCGAGCGGCGAGACGTGCTTGTGCCCCCAGAGCCCGGCGTACGCGCGCGCGAGCACCTCGGCGTAGTCGCGCTCCTCGAGCAGCGGCGGCTCGCCACGCGCACGCACCGGTGTGGTCTCCGCGTGCATGCGCACGTATGCGCCGGCAGGGCGGAACCCGTACCCGCCGAGGTCGTCGTTCGCGTGCACCCACAGCAGCTCGGCTCCCGCCTCGCGCGCCGCGGCGTCGTCGCCCTCGACGAAGGACTCCGCCTCGATCACGCGCCGCCCGTCGACCGAAATCTCCACGCGCAGCACGCTATGCGAGAGCTAGGGTCGAAGGCATGGACGACCTGCGTGCCCTCTTCGCACAGACCGCCGAGCTCGCTGCGGGCTTCTACGACTCGCTCGACGACCGCGCCGTCTTCCCGCGCGCGACGGTGGACGAGGTGCGCGCGGGCTTCGCCGCGCCGCTGCCCGAGGAGCCGACGCCCGCGCCGCAGGTGATCGAGGAGCTGGCCGCGGCCGCCGATCCCGGCCTCGTCGCGGAGCCGAGCGGCCGCTACTTCGGCTTCGTGATCGGCGGCGCGGTGCCGGTGTCGATCGCGGCCGACTGGCTGACCTCGACATGGGATCAGAACGCCGGCCTCTACGTCGGCGGCCCGGCCGCCTCCGTCGTCGAGGAGGTCGCCGGCGCGTGGCTGATCGAGCTGCTCGGGCTGCCGAGGCACGCGTCGTTCGGCTTCGTCACCGGCGCGCAGATGGCGACGTTCACCGCGCTCGCCGCGGCGCGCCACCACGTGCTGAAGCACACGGGCTGGGACGTCGAGCGCGACGGGCTGACCGGCGCGCCGCGAATCCGCGTCGTCGTCGGCGAGAAGCGGCACGGCACGATCGACCGCGCGCTCCGCATGCTCGGGCTCGGCGCCCCGACCGACGTCGTCGGCGCGGACTCGAACGGGCGCATGCTCACCGACGAGCTGCGGCTGACGGACGAGCCGACGATCGTCTGCGCGCAGGCCGGCGAGGTGAACACGGGCGCCTTCGACCGTTTCGACCCGCTCGCGGACGCACGCGACGCCGCTGCGAACACGTGGCTGCACGTCGACGGCGCGTTCGGGCTCTGGGCGGCACGTCTCCGCCTCGCTACGTCACCTCGTCGACGGCGTCGAGCGCGCCGACTCGTGGGCGATCGACGCGCACAAGTGGCTGAACGTCCCCTACGACAACGCGGTCGCGTTCACGGCGCACCCGGAGTCGCACAGCGGCGCGTTCTCGGCGCGCGCGGCGTACCTCGTCTTCGACGCGCAGACGCGCGACCAGATCGACTGGAACCCCGAGCACTCGCGGCGCGCACGCGGGTTCACCGTCTACGCCGCGATCCGCGCGCTCGGCCGCGTCGGGCATCCGCGAGATCGTCGAGCGCTGCTGCGCGCACGCCCGCACGCTTCGCGGCCGGCCTCACCGACCTCGGCGCCGAGCTCCTGAACGACGTCGACCTGAACCAGGTGCTCTTCCGCTTCGAGACCGACGAGGACACGGCGCGCATCCTGCGCGCGGTGCAGGAGGAGCGGCTCGGCGTGGATGGGCGGCACGATGTGGGAGGGCCGCCAGGCGATCCGGATCTCCGTCTCGAACTGGCAGACGAGCGACGAGGACGTCGAGCGGACGCTCGACGCCTACGCCGGCCAGCTCGCGGCGCGGTAGACCGAGCCCTCGAGGCGCCGCCCGAGCAGCTCCTCGAGCCAGCGCGAGACGGCGAGCAGCGCGTCGACGTCGACCCCGGTCTCGACACCGTCGCGCTCCAGCTGCCAGACGAGATCCTCGGTCGCGACGTTCCCTGTCGCGTGCGGCGAGAACGGACAGCCGCCGAGCCCGCCCACCGACGCGTCGAGCACGGCCGCGCCGCCGTCGAGCGCCGCCCACGCCGACGCGTAGCCCGTGTTGCGCGTGTTGTGCAGGTGCGCGCCGACGGGCCGGCCGAGGATCGAGACGCGCTCGACGAGACGCCGCACGCGGTGCGGTGTCGCGACGCCGATCGTGTCCGCCAGGACGAGCTCGTCCGCGTCCTCGAGCCGCTCGCACAGGTCGGCCACGCCGCCCGGGTCGACCTCACCCTCGAACGGGACAGCCCCACGCGCAGGAGACCGTGACCGTCGCCGGCACTGTCGCCGACGCGACGATCGCGCGCACGCGCTCGACCGCCTCGTCGAGCGTCGCGTTGCCGTTGCGCCGGTTGAACGTCCTCCGTCGCAGCGAGCGTGCAGTTGACGCGGTCGAGGCTCGTGCGCGCGAACCGCTCGTAGCCGCGCTCGTTCAGCACGAGCCCGGACAGCTCCGCTGCGCCGCGCTCCGCCGCGGAGACCACCTCCTCCGCGCCCGCCATCTGCGGCACGCGGTCGTCGCGCACGAACGAGACGGCCTCGATCCGCGGTACGCCCGCGGCGGCGAGGCGCGAGACGAGCTCGGCGCGGACGGCCGGCGAGAGCGTGTCGGGCTCGTTCTGCAACCCGTCGCGCGGCCCGACGTCGCAGACGGTGACCGCGGTCACGCGGGTGCCGGCGCGGGCACGTACTCGATGCGGTTGGTCGGCCGCATCGGCAGCAGCGCGACGACGAGCGTCGTCATCGCGACGCCGACCCACTGCCACCCGGTGAGCGTGAACCCGAACTTGAAGTAGCCGACGAGCACGGCGGTGATCGGGAAGGCGAGCTCCGCGAGCGTCGCGGCGAGGGCCGGGGTGGTCTGGAGGCCGTAGTAGTAGAGGCTGAGCGCCACGAGGCCGGTGACGAGCGCGAGCACCGCGATCCAGAACGTGTCGTGCCCGGAAGCGAACGCGGGCGCGCCGAGCACGAGCAGCGCGATCGCGCTCGCCGGCAGACCGAAGGCAAAGCGGAGCGCGGTCACGTGCTGGAAGTGCATGCGCTGCGAGAGGTAGCGGCCGAGCACCGTCCCGAGCGCCCAGAGCGTGGCGGCGGCGAGCGCGTAGAGCGTCGGCTGCAGGCCGTGCGCGCTCGGATGGAACGGATCGGGCACGCCGATCAGCCACGCGCCGACGAGCGCCGGCACCAGGTAGAGCGCGAAGAGCGGACGCGGCCGCTCGCCGAGCACGACGCGGGCGGCGACCACCGCGATCACCGGCTGCAGCTTCTGGAGCACGACCGGCGTCACCGGGTCGCCGTCGACGAACGCCTGCGTGAAGAGGATCGTCGCGACGGCCGACGAGCCCGCGCCGATCACCGCCGCCGCGAGGATGTAGCGCGGCCCGAGCCGGAACAGCGCCGGCAGCGCGGCGAAGAGCAAGGGGAACGTGATCGCGACCAGCACGAGGTGCTCGCCGAAGACGATCGTCGCGACTTCCGTCGACTGCGCGAGCGGCCGCCGGATCCACGCGTCGAGGCCCCACAGCGCGGCGGCGACCGCGACCAGCGTGATCCCGAGCGACCTCTGCATGCCCCGCAGCGTAGTCACGCGCGGGCCTGCCGCAGAGCGCCTTACGCCGGCAGCTCACCCATGTCCGGCGGCAACTCGGTCGGTTCGGGCCGCGCCCCTTCGCTCGCCACCGCCTCCCGGCGCACGTCGGAGCCGAGGAAGTAGCCGACGATCCCGAAGGCGACGATGATCCCGAGCGAGACGAGCGTGTAGACCTCGAACTTGCCGCGGCTCACGCCCCAGTTGTCCTCGAAGTCGTACGGCACGTTGAAGACCTTCTCCAGCACCCCCGGGAAGACCGCGACGAACGAGCCGAGCGTCACCCAGAACGTGATCAGGAGCGCGCCGATCCACATCCCGTAGCGTCCGGGCACGCGGTAGGGCCGCTCGACGTCGGGGTGGGTGAAGCGCAGCTTCAGCCCGGCCGGGAAGATCCAGATGTACGAGATGAGCGTCGTCGAGATCGCGATGTCGAGCACGATCTGGAACGTCGCGTCGTCGCCGCTGTTGAAGAACGCGATCGCGGCGAAGCAGAAAGCGGTCGCGACGATGCCCGACATGACGTTCACGCGCACGGGCGTGCCGAGCCGGCGGTTGAAGACGCCGAACCACGGGATGAACGAGCCGTCGTAGGCGGCGACCGCCTGGATGCGGTCGGAGCCGATCATCCAGACCGCGCCGGAGGTGACCAGCGTGCCGACGAAGCAGATCGTCATGAAGATCAGCAGCCCGTGCGCGGCGCTCCCGTAGACGCTGAACGTCTTGGTGACCGCGTCGATGAAGCCGCCGATGCCGGTGACGTCCTTCGCCGGCAGCACGAGGATGATCCCGAGGATCGGGACGACGTAGAGCAGCACGCCGATGATGCCGCTGCGCAGGACGGAGATCGGGACGTCTCGCTTCGGGTTGTTCATCTCCTCCGCGGCCGCGTTCTGGAGCTCGAAGCCGACGTAGTTGAAGAGCAGCACCGGCACGAGCCCGAGGAAGACCGCCTTCGTCGGCGACATGTCGCTGGCCGAGAAGCCGGCGAAGCCGTGCTCGATGCCGTAGAGGATCACGGTGAACGAGAAGAAGCCGAGCACGATGATGCGCATGAACGCGCCGACGTTCGGGATCCACTTGCCGTAGCGCAGCGAGACGATCGCGACGCCGATCGAGATCCAGATGAAGATGAACTTGAAGAGGTAGTCGCCGAACGTGCCGTGGCCGATGTCGAAGACGTTCGCGCGCCACGCGTCGGTCGCGATGAACGCGAGCGAGCCGCCGACCCAGAAGGGGTTCGTGACCCAGTAGAGGATCGCGGCGATGCCGCCCTGGAAGCGCCCGAATGCGAGCTTCACCCACTCGTACGGGCCGCCTTCCATCGTGAACGCGCTTCCCACCTCGGCCATCACGAGCATGTAGGGGGCGACGAAGATCAGCGCGAGGAGGACGAGCCAGAAGAAGCCCTCCGGCCCGTTGGACGCGACGGTGCCCGAGCGTGTCGAGCCCGACGAACGCGCACACGGTGAAGAACACCATGTCGAAGCGCCGGAGCGACTTGATGAGCTTGCTCTTCTCTGTGAGTGCGAATGACGTCGTCTCTTCGGCGACCACCGCCATCGGGTGCCTCCTCGCTCAGTTGATGCGTTGCCACGCCTCGGTGAGGGCGTCACCGAGAATTTCCACGATCTTCCGAAACTCCTCCTCGCCCGCGACGAGCGGTGGGGAGATCTGCACGACCGGGTCGCCGCGATCGTCGGCGCGGCAGATCAGCCCGCGCTCGAAGAGCCGCGGCGAGAGGAAGCCGCGTAGGAGCGTCTCGGACTCGGCGTCGTCGAACGTCTCGCGCGTCTCCTTGTCCTTGACGAGCTCGAGCGCCCAGAGGTAGCCGGTGCCGCGCAGGTCGCCGACGATGTCGAGCTCGAGCAGCGTCGCGAGCTGCGCGCGGAAGCTCTCCTGGGTCGCCGCGACGTGCTCGACGATTCCCTCGCGCTCCATGATCTCGAGGTTCTTGAGCGCGACGGCGCAGCCGACCGGGTGACCGCCGAAGGTGATGCCGTGCGCGTACATCGCCGTCTCCGTGCCGAACGCCTCGTAGACCTTGTCGGCGACGAGCACCGCGCCGATCGCGGCGTAGCTCGAGGACAGGCCCTTCGCGCAGGTGATCAGGTCCGGCTCGATGTCGTACTTGATGCTCCCGAACCACTCGCCGGTGCGCCCGAACCCGGTGATCACCTCGTCGGCGCAGAGCAGGATCCCGTGCCGGTCGCAGATCTCGCGCACGCCCTGGAAGTAGCCGGCCGGCGGCATGAACGAGCCGCCGGCGTTCTGCACCGGCTCGAAGATCACCATCGCGACGGTCTCCGGCCCTGCCTGCTCGATCGCCTCGGCCAGGTCGGTGAGAAGAAACTCGGTGAACTCGCTCCTCCGTCTCCGCGGGCGGCCGGTGGTAGCGGTTCGTGTTGCGAACGTGGATCACGTCCGGCACGAGCGGCTCGAACGGGGCGCGCAGCGCGGGGATCCCGTTGATCGAGAGCGCGCCCATCGTCGTGCCGTGGTACGCGGTGCGGCGCGCGACCGCCTTCCACCGGCGCTCGCCGTTCGCCATGTGGTACTGGCGCGCGAGCTTCCACGCGGACTCGACGGCCTCCGAGCCGCCGGAGACGAAGAACGCGCGGTTGATGTGCTCGGGCGCGAGCTGGGCCAGGCGCTGCGCGAGCTCGATCGCGCGCGGGTGCGCATACGACCAGTTCGTGTAGAACGGCAGCTCGCGCATCTGCGCGAGCGCCGCCTGGCCGATCTCCTCGCCGTAGGAGTAGCCGATGTTGACGGAGAAGAGGCCGGCGAGCGCGTCGAGGTACCGCTTGCCGTCGTCGTCCCACAGGTAGCAGTGCTCGCCGCGCACGATGACCGGCGGCTCGTAGCCGTGCATCCGCGTGAAGTGCAGCCAGAGATGGTCGCGCGCCGCGGTGCGGAGGTCGGTCACGGCCATCGGCCGAGCATACGACGTTTCCCAGACTGTGGGCTAGCTCAGCTGCTCACGCCGTGGTCGAGCACCCGTTGTGGGCGCACGCGTGCGATCACGCGGTCGACCGGCGTGTGGAAGTCCTTGCCCTCGTAGCGCTGCGAGAGCTCGTTGATGTGCTCCGCGGCACCCTCCTCCGTCAGCTCGACCGGCCCCTGCACCTCGAAGTACGCGTACGGGTCGTCGTTGTCCCAGACGCTGATGCTCACGCGCGGGTTGGCGCGCAGGTTGCGTCCCTTCGCGCGCTTGTTCGTCGTGTTGAAGACGACGTTCTCGCCGTCGGTGTCGACCCAGACAACGCTCGTCTGCGGGTGACCGTCCTCGCCGACGGTCGCGACGACGCCGAAGTTGCTTGCCCTCTTCAGCAGCTGCTGCTGCCTGTCACTGAGCTTTGCCATGACCCTCCTACTGCACCGTCGTCGGGATGTTCTTGATCTTGCCGTCGAGCGATCTGCTGCTTGATCTGCTCGACCTTCGCCTGCGATGCCCTTCGGGCGCCTTCGGCGAGAACTTGCCGATGCCGACGCCGTCGTCCTCGATGCCGTAGACGGCGTCCTGTGCCGCCCTTGAACTTGCCGTCCTTCGCGTCCTTGATCGAGTCGTAGACGGCCGTGTCGACGCGCTTCAGCGCCGAGGTGAGCACGTGCGGGCCGAGGTAGCCCTGGTCGGCGTCGACGCCGACGCCCCAGACGCTCTTCTCCTTCGCCGCGTCGAGCGCGCCGAGCCCGCAGCCGCCCGCGACCTGGAAGACGACGACCGAGCCGCCGGCGATCTGGTTGAGCGCGACCTCCTTGCACTTCGCCTGGTTCGCGAAGTCCTGCGAGTACCCGTTGATCAGTCTTCACGCCGGGAACGCGGCCTTCGCGCCGGCCTGGTAGCCCGCGATGTAGCGGTCGACCGGCGGCTGCTTCTGCCCGCCGACCGACGAGACGGCCTTGCCGCCGCGTCGCCTTCGCGGCGAGCCCGGCCGCGTAGCCCGCGAGGTAACCGGCCTCCTGCTCCTTGAAGAGGAGCCCCTGCGACGTTCTTCAGGTGCCCCTCGTCGGCGTTCGAGACGTCGACGATCGCGAAGTGCGTCTTCGGGAACTGCTTCGCGACCGCCTTCATCGCCTCGATCTCGGTGAAGCCGACGCCGATCACGAGGTTGTAGCCCTGCTGCGCGAGCGCGCTCAGGTTCGGGATGTAGTCGGCGGGCGACTTCGACTGCGACGACGCGCGTCTGCACGCCCGAGTCGCTGCTCGGCCCGCTGCAGGCCGACGTAGGCGAGGTGGTTGAAGCTGCGGTCGTTGAGGCCGCCGATGTCGGTGCTGAGGCCGACCTTGAAGCGGAGCTCGCCGCGGTCGTGGTCGAGGCGCTCGTCGTGGTCGAGCTCGCGCTGTCGTTCTTCGAGCCGCAGCCGGCGGCGAGCACGGCGAGGGCGGCGAGCAGTGCAAGCGGGGCAAGGAAGCGCAGTCTCTTCACGGGTCCTCCGAGGTTTTAGACTCTGGGACGAAAACCGTGGCCGATTCTACTTCCCACGCGGTGGTCGGCGTCGTGCTGCGCGCGCGCGGCGGCCACCTCGAAGTGCTGCTCGCCGGCGACGGGCTGCCGGCTGCGCGCGCTCGACGCGCGGCGAGTCGCTCGAAGAGGCGCTCGCGCGGGCGGTCGACGTCGCGGCGCTCGCGCACGTCGAGCAGCTCGAGACGCGCGTGCTCGAGCGCGGCGCTCGCGACCGCGTACCTCGGGCTCGTGCGCCGCGACGACGAGCTCGACGGCGACTGTGGCTGCGCGTCGGCCGGCTGCCGCAGCTCACGCCCGACGAGCAGCAGCTTCGTCGCAGCCGCGCAGGCGCGCCTGCGCGCGAAGCTCTCGTACACGAACCTCGGCTTCGCGCTCGCGCCGGCGACGTTCACGATCTCGGAGCTGCGCGAGATCTACGTCGCCGCGCTCGGCCACGACGTGTCGGCGACGAACCTGCAGCGCGTGCTCGTCCGCCGCGGCGTGCTGGAGCGTGTCGACGGCCGCCGCGCCCCGGGCCGCAGCGGGCGGCCGCCCCGCCGCGCTCTTCCGCTTCGCCTCGCAGCGGCTCGAGGTGACGGACGAGTTCGCCGCGCTCCGCCCGCCGCGCTAGCTCTCGGCTACCGGGCGGCGTCGGCGAGGATCTCGCGCCAGCGGGAGAAGAGGAGCTGGTGCGTGTCGTCGACGAGGCGCAGCTCGCGTTCGGCAGGCGTGCGCTCGAAGTCGCGCGCGATCGACGGCGGGCAGACGTGGTCGCGCTCGCCCCACCAGAGCGTCACCGGCGCGCGCACCTCCGTCGAGCTCGAAGCCCCACGGGCGGCCGAGGTAGGCGAGCTCGCGCGCGAGCCAGAGGCCGCCGTCGCGGAACGACTCGACGCGGCCGCGCGCGTACGCCTCGTCGCGTGACCGGGTCGCCCGTCGGCGGCGGCGGGCGGCCTCCCCCACGCCTCGAGCCCGCGCGCGGCGATCCGCGGCGCGACGCGCGCGACGCGCATCACGCTCTGCACGTCGCGCGGCAGCTCGTCGACGCCGCTCCGGCGTGCGGCATCGACGCGACGAGCGCAACGCGCGTCACCCGCTCCGGCGCGACCGCGGCGAGCGCCAGCGCGTGCGGGCCGCCGGCCGACCAGCCGACGACTGCGAACCGCTCGACCGGCAACGCAGCGGACGACCTCCTCCGCCCACGCGCGCAGCGTGCGCGCCGCGCACGGCCGGGCCACAGCGGTCGACTGCGAGCAGCCGGACGCCGAGCGCCGGCTGCGATCGAGTCGTCCGGGTGCCGCGAGAGCCGCGAGTCGCCGCCGCCGTGCAGGTAGACGACGGGCGTCCCGGCGGGATCGCCGACGTCGTCGAGCCTCATCGCCGCCACACGAGCAGCACGCGCGACTGCCCGCGCCCGTCGTAGTCCTCGTCGACGCGGTCGACCTCGAAGCCGATCGCGCGGTGGAACGCGACCGACCGCTCGTTGACCGGCGCCGTCACCGCGCGCACGACGGAGCGAGGTGCCACGGCGTCGAAGAAGCGCTGGTACAGCGTCGCGCCCGAGACCCGAGCCACGCTGCGCGGGATCGACGCCGACGAAGTGCACGTACGCCTCGTCCTCGAACGTCTGGGAGCGGAAGCCGCAGAGAAAGCCGGCAAGCGCGCCGTCGTCCTCCGCGACGAACGACGTGTCTCGGAAGTGGACGAAGAAGAGCTTCGGCAACATCGCCGTCATCTGCCTGCCGCCCCACCACTCGTCGATCACCGCGATCACGCGCCCGTAGTCGGCGGGCTCGGCAGGCCGGATCAGCACCGGACCACCGCCGGGAACGGCAACATGGCCCACTCGTCGAACGACAGCCCGGCGTAGAGGGAGATCGCGAGCCCGTGCGAGACTGCCACGCCGGCGAAGCCGTCGAGCGCGGCGTGCAGCCGCTCGAGCGCGTCCTCGCGACGCTCCCACCCGGGCAGCTCCTCGCCGTCGAACCAGCGCCGCACCTCGGTCACGTAGTCGTCCGACCACGGCCGCTCGACCTCCCGCAGACGCTCGTCGACGCGCGCGCCGAGGCGGGCGAGCTCGGCCGTCTCCGCGGCCTTCGGCTCGGGGCTCGTGAGCGCGCCGTCGGCGCCCACGTCGAAGATCAGCGACCGCGCGGCCGCGCGCCCCTCCTCGGAGAGACGCCACTCCGTGGACGGCACCGACGGGTCGACGACCACGGCGGCGTGGCGGACGAGCGTCAGCATAGGGTGAGCGTATGCGCATCCTGGTTCTCGGCGGCACGCAGTTCCTCGGCCGCCACGCCGTCGACGTCGCACTCGAGCGGGGCCACGAGATCACGCTCTTCAACCGCGGGCAAACGCGGCCCGAGCTCTTCCCCGAGGTGGAGAAGCTGCGCGGCGACCGCGACAACGACCTCGGGGCGCTCGAAGGCCGCGCCTTCGACGCCGTCGTCGACACGAGCGGCTATGTCCCGCGCCTCGTCCAGCAGACGCTCGACGTTCTCGGCGAGGTCGGCCACTACACCTTCGTCTCCACGATCTCCGTCTACGCCGACCACTCGACACCGCCGACCGAGTCGTCGCCGCTCGCACAGTTGAAGGAGCCGACCGAGGAGTGGCGCGAGGCCTACGGCGAGCTGAAGGTGCTGTGCGAGAACGCGGTGCGCGAGCGCCACCCGAATGCGTTCGTCGTCCGCCCCGGCCTGATCGTCGGCCCGTGGGACCCGACCGGCCGCTTCACGTACTGGCCGGTGCGCCTCGCCGACGGCGGCCGCGTGCTGGCGCCGCTCCCGAAGGACGCCGCCGCGCAGGTGATCGACGTCCGCGACCTGGCGGGCTGGATCGTCCGCGCCGCCGAGGACGGCCTCGCCGGCACCTACAACGCCGTCGACCGCCCGACCACGCGCGAGGCGCTGATCGAGACGTGCCGGCGCGTCGGGGGCGCCGACGCGGAGCTCGTCTGGGTCGACGGCGACTTCCTCGCCGAGCACGAGGTCGGCGAGTGGATGGAGCTCCCGCTCTGGTTCCACGACCCGGCCTACGCAGGGCTGCTCTCCGTCGACCCATCGGCCGCGCTCGCGGCAGGCCTCGAGACGAGGCCGCTCGAGCAGACCGTCCACGACACGCTCGAATGGGCGCGGAGCGGCGAGGCGCCCGCCGACCCGCCCGCGGGCCTGAACAGGGAGAAGGAGCAAGCCGTTCTTGACGAATGGCTCTCGAAAGAGTAGTTTCGAAAGATCTCTTTCGAGAACTCACTGACCCTCGACGATCCCCGCGCGATGCGCGCGCTCGCGCATCCGACGCGCCTCGCGCTCCTCGACCACCTGCACTCGGTCGAGCAGGCGACCGCGACCGAGTGCGCGGTCGTCGTCGGCGACAGCCCCTCCTCGTGCAGCTACCACCTGCGGGCACTCGCCCGCTGGCGCTTCGTCGAGGAGGGCGAAGGCGGCGTCGGGCGCGAGCGTCCCTGGCGGGCCACGGCGTCGCGGATCGAGTTCGGCAGCGACAGCCTCGAGTCGACGGTGTTGCGCGACGAGCTGCTCGCGCGCCAGCAGCAGCGCGTGCGGGACGCGCTCCGCCATGAGCACGAGCTGGCGCCGCGCTGGCGCCGCGCGACGCAGACGTCGTCGGCGACGCTCGAGCTGACGCCTTTAGAGCTCGAGCAGCTCGGTGAGCGCTTCGAGCGGCTCCTCGACGAGTTCCGCGGTCGCGGCGAGCGGCGCGGGACGCGCCGTGTCGTGATCAGCTTCGGCGCCGCAGCAGAACCGGAATGACCATCCTGCGCGACCGCCGCCTCGCCGCGCTGCTCGGAGCCGAGGTGATCTCGTCGCTCGGCACGCAGATGACCTGGCTTGCGCTGCCGTGGTTCGTGCTGCGCACGACGGGCTCGCCGCAGCGCATGACCTGGGTGCTGATAGCCGAGATCCTGCCCGTCGCGTTGTTCGGGTTCTGGGGCGGCGCGATCGCGGGGCGCCTCGGCACTCGTCGCACCATGCTGATCTGCGACCTGGCACGCGTGCCGCTGTTCGCGTCGATCCCGCTCCTGCAGTCGGCGGGCCTCCTCCCCTTCCCGGTCCTGCTCGCGATCGTCGCCGTCAGCGGCGTCTTCCTCGCGCCGTACTTCTCCGTGCAGCGCGCGGTCGTGCCGGAGCTCGTCGGCGAGCAGCAGCAGGACGTCGCGTACGCGACGGCGTTCTTCCAGGCCGCGAACCGGTTGACGATCTTCCTCGGACCGCCGCTCGCGGGTCTCCTGATCGCGGTCGTCGGCACCGCGGAGATCCTCTACATCGACGCGGCGACGTACCTCGTGTCGTTCCTGCTCGTCGCGATCTTCGTCCACCCGCCGGAAGTGCCGGCGCCCGAGGACGCCCACGGCGTGCTCAGCGGGGTGCGCTTCCTCCTGCGCGACAAGCTGTTGCGCATCTGGACGCCCGCGATCACGCTGATCGACGTCAGCTGGCAGCTGATCTTCGCGACGCTGCCGGTGATCGTCGTCAAGCAGTACGACGCGAACCCGCGCATCCTCGGCTGGATGTTCGGCGCGCTTGGCGGCGGTGCGCTCGTGGGCGCGTTCGCGTCGATGTACTTCGTGCGGCGGTACGAGGCGCTCGCGCTCGGCTCGACCGCGTTCTTCTTCCAGATGATCGCGGTGTGGGTGCTCGCCGTGCCCGCGCCTTGGGAGGTGCCGATCGCGGCGATGGCCCTCGCAGGCTTCTTCATGTCGAACGTCAACGCGCCGATGCAGGCGCTGATCATGCTGCGCATCCCCCGCGACATCCGAACGCAGGGCGTCGCCGCGTTCGGCGTGTTCCAGTGCATCGCCTCGCCGATCGGTCTCATCTTCGCGGGGATCGCGCTCAGCAGGTACGACCCGCACGCGGTGCTCGCGTTCGTGCTCGTGATCAACACGGTGGCGATCCTGATGTTCATCACCGTCTCGCTCGTGGAGCGTTCGGCGCTGCGCGCGACGCCCGTAGACTCGCCCGCGTGAAGCGGCTCGAGGGGAAGCACGTCGTCGTCACGGGAGCGGGGACGGGCATCGGCCGCGCGATCGCCACGCGCCTCGCAACGGAGGGCGCGCAGCTGACGCTGCTCGCGCGCGACGAGTCGCGGTTGCGCGACGTCGCGCCCGGCGCGACGACGCGCTCGGTCGACATCCGCAACCGCGACGCCGTTCGCGCGGCGTTCGACGGGCCGCTGGACGCACTCGTCGCGAACGCCGGCGTCGGCGGCCCGAACGACCCCGGCGCGGGCGACCGCTGGGACGACATCGTTCGCACCAACCTCGACGGCACCTACTGGTGCTGCCGCGCCGCGGAGCCTCACCTCCCCGACGGCGGCCGCATCGTCGTCACGTCGTCGATCCTCGCGCGAATCGGCGTCCCCGGCTACACCGCCTACTGCGCGTCGAAGGCCGGGCTGCTGGGGATGGTGCGCGCGTTCGCCGCCGAGCTGGCGCCGCGCGGCATCCAGGTGAACGCGATCTGCCCCGGGTGGGTGAACACCGACATGGCCTGGGAGGGGATCGACGCGATGCCCGGGACGCGCGAGGAGGCGTTCGAGCACGCGATGCAGGAAGTTCCGCTGCGCCGCATGAGCGAGCCCGGCGAGATCGCCGGCACGGTCGCCTGGCTCCTTTCCGACGATGCCCTCGGAGTCACGGGGCAGGCGATCGACCACAACAACGGCGCCTGGATGATCTAGGCTTCCGCGCGTGCTGGAGCGGGACTACCTCCGTCGCGGGGCCGCGGAGTTCGTCGGGACCTTCGCGCTGATCTTCATCGGCTGCGGCGCTATCGCGTTCGCGCGCACGCTGACGGACATCGCCCTCGCCTTCGGCTTGGTGATCGCCGTCTTCGTCTCCGCGCTCGGGTTCATCTCCGGCGGCCACTTCAACCCGGCGATCACGCTCGGCTTTGTCGTCACGCGCCGCATCGCCACGCCGCTCGCCGTCTGGTACTGGCTCGTGCAGTTCGGCGCGGCCGCGCTCGGTGCTCTGCTCCTCAAGTGGGTGCTGCCGAATGCGATCCAGAACCAGTCGAACCTCGGCGTGCCCGCGCTCGGCGGTGGTATCCACTCCGGCCCCGCGGTCGTAGTCGAGGCCGTGCTCACGTTCTTCCTCGTCTTCGTCGTCTTCGCCACGGCGGTCGATCCGCGCGGCTCGTTCAAGCAGATCGCCGGACTGGCGATCGGCTTCGTCATCGCCTTCGACATCCTGATGGGCGGCGTGCTCACGGGCGCGGCGATGAACCCGGCGCGCGCGTTCGGGCCCGAGCTCGTGATGGGCGACTGGAAGAACTTCTGGGTCTGGTACATCGGTCCGTTCGCAGGCGGCGTGATCGCGGCCTCGCTGTACGAGCTCCTCTATCTGCGCCCGACGAAGCCGGTGCCGGTCGGCCCGCCCGAGACGGGCGTCGAGGAGGTCCGGCCGGGGGACGCGGCGGTCGAGTAGCCGGTGCTCGGGGTCGTAACCGTCGTCGCCGGCCTCTCGACCGGGAACAAGATCGGGCTCGCCGTCGTGGGCGGCGCCTTCATCGTCTTCGCGCTGCTCTCGTCGTTCGTCCTGCCGAAGCGCTACCCGAACTTCCCGGGCAGGCACGTCGGCTGGTTCGTCGTCGCAGGCGTCTGCTTCCTGCTCGCGATGCTCACCGCGGTCCTCGTCTTCGGGGTGGAGGAACCGGCCTCCGAGAGCGCCGGCACGACCGCCGCGCAGACCACGACCGCCGAGACGACCACCGCGCAGACGACCACCGCGCAGACGACCACCGCAGACGACCACCGCGGGGACGACCACCGCCACGTCGACCGAGGACAACGGCGGCGGCGGGGGCGGAGGCGGCGGCCAGGGCGACGCGGCCGCGGGCAAGGCGGTCTTCGCGAGCGCCGGCTGCGGCGGCTGCCACACGCTGGAGGCGGCCAAGGCGAGCGGGAACGTCGGCCCGAACCTCGATCAGCTCAAGCCGTCCTTCGACCAGGTCGAGCACCAGGTCGAGACCGGCGGCGGCGCGATGCCGTCCTTCAAGGGCGCGCTGAGCGACAAGCAGATCGCGGACGTGTCCGCATTCGTCAGCTCGTCCGCCTCCGGCTGAACGGCCCCAGAAATGACGAATCCCGCTCGGGGGAGGAGCGGGAGTCGCCGCAGTTCACGTCAGTCACCGGTTTCAGGGGGAGCCGGTAGACCGCATCCTGAGGTGGCGAGGGGAGTCGGGGTATCGCCCGGAAGGGTGATCTCGGTCGATCGGCCCGCGCCCTTGCGGGTTGCTCGATCGTGCGCTAAAACGGCCGCTGCTCGGGCCGCGGAGGGCGGGCCGAAGACGCGAGGGGGAACGACATGAGAGGGGTTGGTGGACGGCTGCGCCGCGGCGGAACGATGGTCGTCTTCGCAGCGATTGCGGGGCTGGCAGTCGCCTCGGCGGCGCAGGCGGACATCACGCGCTTCGTCGCGGGCGGAACGGCGAGCTCGAGCTACGGGATCATCCCGACCGACTTCTCTGCGGACGGGCGGTTCGTCGCGTTCGCCAAGGACGGCGACGGCGTCGTGCCGCAGGATCAGAACGGCGCGATCGACCTCTTCGTCCGTGACCGCGTCACCGGCGAGACCGAGGGCATCGGCGTCAACGGGCAGGGCCAGCTCGTCGGTGCCTACGGCGGCACCGTCTCGGACGACGGCCGCTCCGTCGCATTCGCCGCGTCCGACGGGATCGCCGCAGGCGACGCAAACGGGCTCACCGACGTCTACCTGCGCAACCGCCCGGACGGCGTGACGACGCTCGTGAGCGCCGGAATCGGCGGAAGCCCGGCGAACGGCCAGTCCGGGACGCCCGAGATCTCCGCCGACGGGCGCTTCGTCGCCTTCGAGTCGGACGCTTCGAACCTCGTCCCGGGCGACACGAACGGCAACGGCGATGTCTTCCTCTACGACGTCGAGGAGGCGACGACAACCCTGATCTCCGCCGGCAGAGACGGCGGCGGCGCGCATGGCTGGAGCGGCTCGCCCTCGATCTCAGCGGACGGGCGCCTCGTGGCGTTCGCCTCGGACGCCTGGGACGTCGCTCAGCAGAACACGTTCGGCAGGCAGGTGTTCGTCTATGACCGGGCCTCCGGGACGACGGAGGTCGTCTCGGTCGACGACTGGGGATCGCCCGGCAACTATGGCGCCAGCTTCGACCCGTCGATCTCCGCCGACGGCAACGTCGTTGCCTTCGCCTCGCTGTCGAGCACGCTCGTCGCGAACGACACCAACAACGACGTCGACGTGTTCGTCCACGACCGGGCGGCCGCGAAGACCCGGCGCGTCTCGCTGCCGCGCGGGGCGGCGCTCTCGGGAGAGGAGGGCAACGGCCGCAGCGACGAGCCGCAGATCAGTGGCGACGGCACGATCGTCTCGTTCCGCTCCGACGCGACGAACCTCGTGCCCGGCGACACGAACGACTCGTCCGACGCCTTCGCGGTGAACGCGTCGACAGGCGCGATCACGCGCCTCTCGAGCGCCGCGGACGGCAGCGTCGGCAACGGCTGGACGCAGGCGCCGCTGCTGTCGGCCGACGGCAGCCTTGCGATTTTCGCATCCGCCTCGACGAACCTGGCCGGCGACGGCCAGCCGGGCGCGTTCGTCGTGACGCCGATCGCCTTCGGCTCGCCGCCGGCGATCCACGTGCCCGAGGGCATGACGATCGAGGCGACGAGCCCGTACGGGACGCCGCTTGCATACGACGTGACCGCGACGGACGACGAGGACGGCCAGGTCACGCCGAGCTGCACTCCGGGCCAGGGTGGCGAGCAGCCACTCGGCGAGGTGCAGGTGACGTGCACGGCCACCGACTCCGACGGCCTCAGCTCGACGGCGTCGTTCGTCGTGACGTTCGTCGACACGACGGCGCCGCTGATGCAGCTGCGCCCGATCAACGCCGTCCCCAGCGGCCCCGCCGGAACGCGGCTCGGCTGGGACACGCAGCCGACGGACAACGCAGACTGGTTCCCGACGGTCGTCTGCGAGCCGGAGTCGTTCTCGGACTTCGTCTTCCCGATCGGGAACACGACCGTCCGGTGCACGGCGACCGACCACTCCGGCAACTCGTCGACAGGGAGCTTCGTGGTGCACGTCTTCTCCGTCGCCGAGCTCCTCAGGCAGCAGGAGGCGTACCTGATCCAGGTAGGCGTCGACCCGACTCTGCGCCGGAGCCTCACGGCCGATCTCGAGGCCGCCGCGCGCGCTGCGGACAAGGGCACCAAGTCCGGGACCTGCTCGGCGATCAGCGACTACGAGAGCCACGTTCGCTCCCAGTCCGGCAAGAAGCTCAGTCGCGAGCTCGCGGCCGACCTGATCGCGAACGCGGACTCGATCCGGCGAATCGTTCCGTGCGCCTGACGGCTCGTGAAAAACCGGAACGGAGAAGGAGGGATTCGAACCCTCGAGGCAGGGATTTCCCCACCTAACGCCTTAGCAGGGCGCCGCCTTCAGCCACTCGGCCACTTCTCCGGAGGGCGCATCGTATCGGGGTTCCCAGGCAGCCGAAAGCCCGCACGAGGCGGGCTTTCGGGAGGCGGAGGGAGAGGGATTTGAACCCTCGATGCACCTTTCGGCACATACGCGATTTCCAGTCGCGCTCCTTAGACCGCTCGGACACCCCTCCGGGTCGGCTCGAACATTCGATGAAAAACGAGCGGAGGGGGAGGGATTTGAACCCTCGATCCGCCTAACGACGGATAACGGTTTTCGAGACCGCCGCATTCGACCGCTCTGCCACCCCTCCGATCGCGCGAAAGGTTAGCGGGGCGGCGATTCAGTCGTGGATCCGGGCGATCAGATCTTCGCGCTTCAGGACGCGGACGCGGTGCGAGGAGCGGACGAGCCGCACGTCGAAGCCGGCGTCGCGCGGGAAGAGCACCTTGTCGCCCGGCTCGACCGCGGCCACGTCGGGGCCGACCGAGGCGACGATGCCGGTGCGCACCTGCAGCGCCTCGTTCGACGGCACGATCAGGCCGCTCGGGAGCTCGGACTCGTCGAGCGGCTCGACCACGAGGTAGTCGTCGAGCGGCTCGAGGGTCGCATCGTCGGCGATCGGATGCCCTTCCAGCATGTAATCAGGATACTCGCGTCATGCGCGTGGCCGGACACGACGTCCCGATCACGAACGCCGACCGGATCGTCTTCCCGGAGCGCGGCCTGACCAAGGGCGATCTCGTCTCTTACTACCTCGACGTCGCCGAGCACGCGCTGCCGCACCTGCGCCGCCGCCCCTTCCACATGGTGCGCTACCGCAACGGCGTCGACGGCGACTTCTTCCACCAGAAGCGCGTCCCCGCGAAGCATCCCGACTACGTCGACGAGGTCTTCGTGCAGTTCCCGAGCGGTCACTCGACGGTGTTCGCGATCGTCGACAACGCGGCCGCGCTCGCGTGGGTCGCGAATCTCGGCTGCATCGAGCTGCACACGTGGTCATCGCGCGTGCCGGAGATCGAGCAGCCCGACTACCTGCTGATCGACCTCGACCCGACGAGCGACGGGCAGTGGCCGTTCGTCCGCGAGATCGCGCTCGTCGTGCGCGAGGTGATGGACGAGCTCGGCCTGCGCTCGTACCCGAAGACATCGGGCGCGACGGGGCTGCACATCCTCGCGCCGATCGAGCCGGAGGTCCCGTTCCCGGACGTGCGCCGGTTCGCGAAGGCGCTCGCCGTGGAGGTGGAGCGCCGCGTCGGCGACCAGGACGTCGCGACGACGACGTGGCGCGTCGCGGAGCGCGTCGGCGTCTTCGTCGACTTCGGCCAGAACGCGCGCGACCGCACGATCGCCGCGGCATACTCGGTGCGCCCGACGGCGGACGCGCGCGTGTCGGCGCCGCTCCTCTGGGACGAGGTGCGCGGCGGTCGAGCCGGAGGCGTTCACGGTCGAGACGATGCCGGCGCGGATCGCCGCGGTCGGCGATCCGATGCGCGGCATGTGGGAGCGCCCGCCCTCGCTCGTCGAGCGCTTCGAGCTGCTCGAGCTCGAATACGATTCGTAAACAGCACTAACACCGTGCTCATCTCGTGGCCCGGTACGGTGGCTCCCATGCGCCGGTTGCTGTTCCTCGCCATCGCGATCGCGGCCCTCGCCGCGCCGGCCTCCTCGCTCGCCTCGCCGTATCTGCGCTACGGCATCCAGGACGACGCGTGGCTGCAGTATCGGGCCGGGCACGCTCGAGTCCGCGGCTCGACCGGCTCGACTCGCTCGGCGTCGACGTCGTCCGCGTCAACGCTCGACTGGCGCCAGATCGAGCCGCGCAAGGGCGTCGACTCGTGGTCGCGCGCCGACGAGCTGCTCGGCGCGCTGCACAAGGCGCGGGATCGCGCCGCTCGTCACTCTCTACGGCACGCCGGCCTGGGCGAACGGCGGCCGCTCCGACGAACTGGGCGCCGACGAGCAGTGCGACGTTCGCCGGCTTCGCGCGCCGCGCGGCCACGCGCTATCCGTACGTGCACCGCTGGACTGATCTGGAACGAGCCGAACCAGCGGCGCTGGCTGCGGCCGACGTCCCGTCGGTGTACACGCAGCGGCTGCTGAACCCGGCGTACGCCGCGATTCACAGCGCTTCGCCGCATGCGCTCGTCGCCGGCGGCGTGACCGCGCCGCGCGCATCGACCGGCGGCGTCTCGCCCGTCGACTGGATCGACGGCATGGCGGAGGCGCACGCGCGGCTCGACGCGTACGCGCACAACCCGTATCCGCTGCGGCGCGGCCGAGACGCCGATCGGCCGGCGGCTGCGACCACTGCACGACGATCACGATGGCGACGCTGCCGCGACTCCTCAACGCGGTGCAGCGCGCGTTCGGCACGCGCAAGCGCATCTGGCTGACGGAGTACGGCTACCAGACGAATCCGCCGGACCGGCTGCTCGGCGTCTCCCCTGCGACAGCGGCGCGCTACACGGCGGTCGCCGCGCTGCGCGCGTACGAAGCGCCGCGCGTCGACATGCTCGTGCACTACCTCGTGCGCGACGAGCCCGACCCCGCGCGCTGGCAGAGCGGCCTGTTCACCGCACGCGGCGCGGCGAAGCCGGCGGCCGCGGCGTTCAAGGTCCCGCTCGCGCAGAAGTCCCGGACCGGCCTGCGGACGACGCTGTGGGGCCAGGTGCGTCCCGGCGGCCGCTCGACGTTCCGGCTCCAGCAGTTCCGCTCGGGCGCGTGGCACACGGTCGGCGCGTACACGACGAGCGCGCGCGGCTACTTCACGCGCACGGTGCGCGCGGGCGAGGGCGCCCGCTTCCGCGTCTTCTCTCCGGTTGCGCGCACCTACAGCCCGATCGTCACCGTCACGTAGCGGCTGTCAAGCTCACTTGACAGGATGGTGCTGTCAAGCTAGCTTGACAGCACGATGAAGAACGACGTGCGCTTCCGCCGCGACGAGCACGGCCTGTCGCAGGGACAGCTCGCGAAGGAGCTCGGCGTGTCGCGTCAGACGATCAACTCGATCGAGACCGGCAAGTACGTGCCGTCCCTCCCGCTCGCACTCGCGCTCGCGCGGTTCTTCGACTCGACGGTGGAGGAGATGTTCGATGCAGATCACTAGGACGAGATGGTTCGTGCCGCTGGTCGCCTACGTGCTCGGCGCGGCGATGTTCGCGGCGCAGTGGATCGGCGGCAGCGCGCGCGCCGGGCTGGCGTCGCTCGGGATCATGGCGGCGTTCGGGACGTTCATCCTCTTCGGCGGGCGCAGCGAGACCGTGCGCGGACTGCGGGGCGACGGGCGCGACGAGCGCTTCTGGCAGATGGACCTCGTCGCGACCGCGATCGCCGGCATGGCCGTGATCTCGGTGATCATCGGCGCGTTCGTCGTCGAGCTCGCCCGCGGCCACGACGGACAGCCGTACGCCGCCCTGGGGGCGATCGGCGGCGTCACGTACCTCGTCGCGATCATCGTGCTGCGGCTCAGGTCGTAAGGTCGCGCGAGCAGACACGGCCGTTTCGGCGCCGGCCCGAACGTCGGCGGCACTTCACCCTGGTCTGACCACGGTCGTGAACGCTTGACCAGAAGGACGCGCCCATCTTGTCGGCTGCGGTTCACCTTGGTCAGACCAGTGCCGTAGACACTTGACGAGAAGAACGCGTCCTTCCTGTCGGCGTCGCTCGGCCTTGGCCAAACGCGTGTCGGGATGCCTGGACGAAATGGACATGGCTGAAAGAGCGTCTTGTGCCGGCTCGTCGGATCGCGCACGCTGGGGTCGTGAGCGGGATGAGCGAAGCCGGCTTGGGCGAGGAGGACGGCGTGCCGTTCGTACCGCCGCCGTACGACCCGATGCGGTTTGCGCGCGTGGCGGCGATGTTCGAGGAGCGCCCGCGCGTCCTCAACGCTCTGCAGCGGAAGCGCATCGCGGCCGGCTTGTCGCAGGACGAGCTCGCGGTCGCGGTCGGCGTCTCGCGGCAGACGATCAGCGCGATCGAGAACCGGCGCACGACGCCCTCGGTGCAGCTCGCGCTCGCGATCGCGGCCGAGCTCGGTGCGAGTGTCGAAGAGCTCTTCCCTCGCGACGAGCCACGCGAAGACCGGGTCTAGGCGAAGAGTTAGGCGAAGAGGTAGGCGAAGAGCTAGGCGAACCGTTAGCCGAACAGCTCGGCGACACCCGGCGCGTTCGGGTCGCGCGGCGGGCGCAGCTCGCGCCACGTGCAGTCCTCGGCGCGCTTGTCCTCACGCCAGCGGATGAACTTCGTGCCGTGACGGAAGCGGTTGCCCTGCACCTTGTCGTAGCGCACCTCGACGACCACCTCCGGTCGCACCGGGCTCTCCTCCAGGTCGCCCGTCCCCCACCGGTTCGGCTCCGAGAAGCGGCGCTCGCTCTGCTCGTCGAGCAGCGGCAGCACCCGCGCCGCGACCTCGTCGCGCATCTTCGCGCCGACGGCGCAGGAGCCGACGTAGTCGAGCCCGCCGTCGTCTCGGAAGAGGCCGAGGAGCAGCGTCGCGACCGCGCTCCGGTCGCCCTTCCAGCGCACGCCGACGACGACGCAGTCCGCGGCCTTGTGCTCCTTCACCTTCACGACGCCGTCGCGCGAGCCCGGCAGGTACGGGACGCCGAGCTTCTTCGCGACCACGCCGTCGAGGCCCAGCGCCTCGAAGCGCTCCAACCAGCCGCGCGCCTCCCCCACGTCGCGCGTCGCCGGCGAGAGCCGGAAGCCCTCGAGCGCCTCGACCCGCGCGCGCCGCTCCTCGAGCGGCAGCTTCCACACCGCCTCGCCGTCCCAGACGAGCATGTCGAAGACGACGAACTCCGCCGGGATCTCCGCCGACAGCCTGCGCACGCGCGACTCCGCCGGATGCAGCCGCATCTGCATCGCGTCGAAGTCGAGCACGCCGTCGCGCGTGATCACGATCTCGCCGTCGAGCGCCGAGTTCGGCGGCAGCAGGTCGCCCAGCGGACGCAGCTCCGGGAAGTAGCGAAGGAGCGGCCGCTCGTTGCGCGACCAGAGCGCGAGCTCCTTGCCCGCGTTCTCGAGCACCCCACGGAAACCGTCCCACTTCGGCTCGTACTGCCAGCCGTCCGCCTCGGGGAGCTCGCGCACGAGCTCGGCCTCCATCGGCGGGAAGGGGATGTTTGCCGCGGGCATCCCGCGGAAGCCTAGTCCCGTGCCCCTGCTCGACGGGACCTGGAACGTCCACCGCACCGGCGGCCTCCTGCCCCCGCTCTTCGGGGTCCGCAAGGAGATCCGCGGCACACGCGGCGCGACACTGCTCCCGAGAGGAGTGCTCGGCGTGCCGTTCGACGTCGTCGGGCTGGAACTGCACTACCGACGCCCGTTCTCGGGATTCATCGACATCCTCGTCCCGCGCGACGACGGGTATGCGGGCCGCGCGACGTACCGGCGCCATGAGTTCGGGCGCTTCGAGCTGACACCGACTGCAGGAGGCGTGATGAGCACCGTCAACGAAGAGCTGGTCAAGCACCTCGACGAGGCGCATGCGATGGAGCAGAGCGTCCTGCGCATGCTCGACGCGATGATCTCGACCACTGACGACCCCGCGATCCTGCAGGAGCTCGAGCACCACAAGATGGAGACCGAGGGTCACGCGCTCCGGATGCGCGAGCGTCTCGAAGCCCACGGCGCGGCGCCGTCCACCGTCAAGCAAGCGGCCGGCATCCTCGGCGCGCTCGCCAAGCTCCCGCTCGACATGGTGCGCGGCGAGAAGGCAGGCCGTAACGCGCGCGACGGCTACGCGACCGAGCACATGGAGATCGCGAGCTACGAGCTGCTGAAGCGGATCGCGCAGCGCGCGGGCGACGAGGACACCGTCGCCGCGTGCGACGAGATCCTCGCGCAGGAACACATCATGGCGAAGACGATCGCCTCGAACTGGGACACGTTCGCCGAGCTTTCGCTGCGCGAGAGCGGCGTCACGATCCCCTAACTCATTTCAAGGAGCTCATTTCAACCAAGGCGCGAGGAAGCGCTCGATCTCCTTCGAGCCGCGCGGGCTCTCGAGGCGTGCGGCGACGGCTTTGCTCTCGAGGACGAGCAGCGTCGGAGTGAGCTCGATCCCGAACTTGGCGAGGAGGTCGGGACGCTCCTCCTGCGCGACCGCGTAGTAGCGGAACGTGTCGTGGTTGCGCCGGTGCTGCAGCACCTGCGCGATGTAGCCCTCGATGCGCCTGCACTTACCCGACCGGGTCGAATGGAAGTACACGAGCCCCGGCTTGTCCATCAGCGACCTCCTCTCCCTGTTTGTCCAACTAGTGCCCAGACCTCCGCCGGCGAAACGCGGCGGTAGGGTTGGCTCGTGCGCCGCGTCGCCGTCACCGGCATCGGAGCCGTCACGCCGCTCGGGCTCGACGTCCCGTCGACCTGGCGCGCCGCGCTCGCCGGCGAGAGCGGGATCGGCTGGATCTCGACCTTCGACACCGACGGCTTGCCGGTGCGGGTGGCCGGAGAGGTGAAGGGGTTCGACCCGACTCAGGTCGTGTCGGCGAAGGAGGCGCGCAAGCTCGAGCGCAACGTGCTGCTCGGCGTCGCCGCCGGGCGCGAGGCGCTCGCCGACGCCGGCCTGAACGGCTTCGACCCGACGCGGGTCGGGATCGTCTTCGGCTCGGCGATCGGCGGCGTCACCGGCATCCTCGAGCAGGCCGACACGCTGCGCGAGCGCGGCCCCGACCGCGTCTCGCCGAGCTTCCTCCCGAACGTGCTCGTCGATTCCGTCTCCGGCCAGCTCGCGATCTCGCTCGGGATCAAGGGCCCGAACTACGCCGTCGTCTCGGCGTGCGCGACCGGCTCGCATGCCGTCGGCGAGGCGGCCGAGATGATCAAGCGCGGCGCAGCGGACGCGGTGCTCGCGGGCGGCACGGAGGCGTGCATCATCCCGCTCATCCTCGCCGGCTTCACCGCGATGCGCGGGCTCGCAGTCGAGGACGAGGACCCCGCGCACGCGTCGCGCCCGTTCGACGCGACCCGCGCCGGCTTCGTGATGTCGGAGGGTGCAGGCGCATTGCTGCTCGAGGACTGGGAGCACGGCCGACCGGCGCGGCGCCCAGATCTACGCCGAGGTGCTCGGCTCCGGCGCCTCGAACGACGCGCACCACATGGCGCAACCCGAGCCGGACGCCACGGGTGTCGCGGCGATGATGGCGAATGCGATCGAGCGCGCCGGGGTCGAGCGCGAGAGCGTCGGCTACATCAACGCGCACGGCACCTCTACCCCGCTCGGCGACGCCGCCGAGACGAAGGCGATCAAGGACGTCTTCGGCAAACACGCATACGAGCTCGCGGTCTCGTCGACGAAGTCGGTGACCGGGCACACGTTCGGGGCCGCGGGAGCGATCGAGGCGATCATGTGCGTGCTCGCACTGCGCGACGGCAAGCTCCCGCCGACGATCAACTACCGCGACCCCGATCCCGACTGCGACCTCGACTACGTGCCGAACGAGGCGCGCGAGGCGCAGGTCGAGGTTGCGCTCTCGAACGCGATGGGGCTCGGCGGGCACAACGGCTGCGTCCTGCTCGGCCGCGCCGCGTGAGGCTCACGCTCGTCCGGCACGCGACGCTACTGCTCGAGACGAGCGTCGGACGCGTGCTCGTCGACCCGATGCTCGACCCTGCGGGCGCGCGGCCGCCGATCGAGAACACGCCGAACGAGCGCCGCAACCCGCTCGTCGAACTGCCGCTCGGGCCTGAGGAGGTAGTGGCAGGCGTCGACCTCTGCATCGTCACCCACCTGCACCAGGACCACTTCGACGACACCGCTGCGGCGACGCTGCCGCGCGACCTGCCGATCCTGACGCAGCCCGAGAGCGCCGACGCGCTCGCCGCGCGCGGGTTCACGAACGTCCGCACGAGCTCACGACGCGATCGCGATGACGCGCGGCCGGCACGGCAGCGGCGAGCGTCGCCGACGCGCTCGGGCCGGTCTCGGGCTGGGTGGTCGACGACGTCTACGTCGCCGGCGACACGGTCTGGTGCGACGAGGTGCGCGACGCGCTCGAGCGCCACCGGCCGCGGGTCGCCGTCCTGAACGGGAGCGGCGCGCACTTCGTCGGCGGCGATCCGATCGTGATGGACGCCGGCGACGTGCGCCGTCGTGCGCGAGGCGACAAAGGGCGAAGTCGTCGTCGTGCACCTGGAGGCGATCAACCACTGCCTCGAGCCGCGCGCCGCGTACCGGGAGATCGACGGCGTGCGCGTTCCAGGCGACGGTGAGACAATCGAAGCGTGAGCGACCTGCGCGCCCTGATCGACGCCTACAACGACGCCTGGAACCGTCAGGACCTCGACGCCGTCGCTTCGATGCATCACGACGAGATCGTCTTCCACAACTGGACGGCCGGCGAGCGCGTCGAGGGGGCCGCGCAGGTGCGCGAGCACATCGGCCGCATCTTCGAGAGCTGGCCGACGCTTCGCTTCACCGGCCGGAGCCTGCGCGTCGCGGACGACTTCGTCGTCAGCGAGTGGACCGCGCACGCGACGAAGGACGGCGAGGAGCTCGAATGGGACGGCGTCGACGTCTTCCCGGTCGTCGACGGGAAGATCGCGCGCAAGGACGTCTACTCGTCCTCGCACGCGCCGCGGCGAGCCTGAAGGGCATGCCCGCCCTGCAGCTGTTTCGGGTCATCCTCCCGGTCGCCGACCTCGACGCGGCCGTTGCCTTCTACGCGCACGTCCTCGCAACGCCCGGTGCACGCGTCTCGCCCGGCCGGCACTACTTCGACTGCGGCGGCACGATCCTCGCCTGCTACGACGCCCTGGCCGACGGCGACCCCGAAGCGGTCGGCCCGAACCCGCAGTACGTCTACTTCGCCGTCGACGACCTCGAAGCCGCGTATGGGCGTGCACGAACCGCAGGTTGCGCGGAACTGGACGGCATCGACGTGCGGCCGTGGGGCGAACGCAGCTTCTATGCGCGCGACCCGTTCGGGAACCCGATCTGCTTCGTCGACTCGGCGACGCGCTTCACTCCGTGGTAGCCGGAGCGATCGTCTCCGGCGTGAGCTCGTCGATCGAGCGCAGCACGACGTCCGCGCTCGCGAGCGCGTCCTCGTCCGGCGGGAAGTGCGGGTTCGGGAGCGCGACCACGCGCATCCCGGCCGCCTTCGCCGAGCGGATGCCGTTGTGCGAGTCCTCGACGGCGGCGCACGCAGCAGGCGCGACGCCGAGTCGCCGCGCGGCCTCGACGTAGACGTCGGGCGCGGGCTTGCCGCGGGCGACCTCCTGCGCCGAGACGACCGCGCGAAAGAGGTCGCGTAACCGCGCGGCGCGGAGCACGACCTCGATCAGCTCCGGGTTCGACGACGACGCGACCGCGAGCGGCCAGCGCTCGGCGCACCGCCGCACGGCGTCGGCCGCACCGGGGATCAGCGGCGGCGCCTCGCCGTAGCGCTCGAGCATGCGCTCGACGATCGCCGCGTTGATCTCCTCCGGCGTGCCCGGGACTCCGAGTCGCTCCGCCATGTACCGCGACCACTCGACAGAGCTCATGCCCATCATGTCGCGAGCCGCCGAGTCGGTGTAGGTGCCGCCCGACTCGCGCGTGTAGCGCTCGCGCACGTCGTCCCAGACCTGCTCGGAGTCGACGATCACGCCGTCGAGGTCGAAGACGACGGCCTCGATCACACCGGCTTGTAGGTGTGGTGGACGTAGGTGAGGGAGTCCGGGGCGCGTCCCTCCTCGATCGAGACGATCTCCCCGACGAAGAACGTGTGGTCGCCGGTCGGGTGCTCGGCGACCGTGCGTGCGACGAGCCACCCCGCCGCGCTCTCGAGCAGGCGCGGGTCGTCGTCGCGCACCGCGACGCCGTTCCAGAGCGCGATCGGAGGGACGCTGCGCGCGAAGTGCTGCGCGAGCGCGTCCTGGTCGCCCGCGAGGATCGAGACCGCCCACTCGTCGGCGTTGCGCAGCAGCTCGTGCAAGGAGGCCTGCAGCGAGATCGAGATCCCGACGAGCGGCGGCTCGAGCGAGAGCGAGACGAGGGACGAGACCGTCAGCGCCGCACGCCGCCCGTCCACCTCCGCGACCACGACGGAGACCCCCGCGGGCCACCGCCGGAAGAGCGCGCGCTGCTCGGCCCCGCCGATCGTTCCTGCACGTCGACGGGCCGAGCCTAGCGACGAGCGTCCGCCGGTCAAGATACCGTCAGTTCGCGCGGCAGAGCTTGTCGCCGAGCGATGGGTGATCGCGTCGTTCGCGACGAGGTCGGAGGTCGCGGTCGTACGCACCCGGCGACGCACCCTCCCAGTAGACGTCCGGCGTGACGCCCGGGCCGATGATCGTCGCGCGGTAACGCTCGCCCTTGCCGGACGGGTTGCTGCCGTGCGGGTTGACCGAATAGCAGAAGGCGCCGGTCGGGTTGTGCACGAGGAAGCTGTTCTCGCGCTTCCAGCCCGTGCCGTACGCCGAGTTGAAGGTGTCGACGTAGAGGTTGCGGCCGAACGTGTCGAGCGGCTCGCCGCTCGGCTTCGACTTGAAGCCGAAGACCGGCTTGCCGTCGTAGGTGAACGTGCCGTACAGGTGATCCCACCGGTGCCATGCCCAGTCGGTGTTGACCGTCAGCTGCGCGATCTCGCCCGTCCAGTGCGAAAGGCGAAGCTCCCACACGCCCGACGTCGCGTTCGGCGCGAGGCCGTAGTTCGGCAGCATCCGCTGCCACTTCTGCACGGCCCAGTACGAGCCGTCCGGCGCCTTGCACGCAGTGACCAGCCAGTGGAGCGCCGGGCCGTCGTAGGCGCCGCACTTCGAGCCGAAGGTGCGCCAGTAGTCGCGGTGGTACTTGCCCCAGCCGCCGGCGTAATCGAGCGTGAACTCGACCTGCTTGCGTGCGGTCGTCGGCGCGATCGCGTCGACGGCGCCGCCGGCGAGCACGTGCTGGAGCTTGCCGCCCGCGTGATAGGTGAGCAGCGCCTCGCCCTTGGCGTTGACGGCGAGCTCGACGCTCGCGGCGTTGCGGTCGATCAGCTCGGACGCCGAGGCCGCAGATGCGAAGACGGCAGCGGCGAGGAGAACGACGAGAACGGTGAGACGACGCAACGAAGTAGACCCTTTCGGAGACGATTGCCGGACCCCATCAGTGTCGACGCGATCCGCGCGAGTCATCTCCCCCGTTCGAGTTAGGTCTTGTTAGCTTCGCGATCGTGACCCACCGCGAGCGCCTCGAGATTGGGCTGACCGCCGCTCTCGTTGGGCTCGCAGCCGTCTGCCACTTCGCGCTCGGCGACGTGGTCACGTTCGTCATCACGGCGGTCGCGCTCGCCGCGCTCGCGCGGACCGTCGGCCTTGCGACCGAGCAGCTCGGCTCGCGCCTCGGCTCCAGCGCCGCGGGTGTCGTGCAGTCGGCGCTCGGCAACCTCCCCGAGCTCTTCATCGCCCTCTTCGCGCTCAGCGACGGGCTCGTGACGGTCGTGCAGTCGGCGCTCGTCGGCTCGATCCTGGCGAACAGCATCCTCGTGCTCGGAATCGCGTTCTTCTGCGGCGGGCTGAAAAACGGGCCTCAACGCTTCGACTCCAGCCGAGCGCGCTTCATCTCCACGCTGCTCCTGCTCGCCGCGGCGACGATGGCCGTGCCGTCGCTCGCGAACGAGTTCCACACGCCGGCCGCCGAGCACTCCGAGGCGCTGTCGCTGATCTGCGCCGGCGTGCTGGTCGTGATCTTCCTGGCCACGCTGCCGCTCTTCCTCGGCTCGACCGGTGAGGAGGAGCACGCCGCGCCGCGCTGGTCGACGCCGCTGACCGCGTTCGTGCTCGGCGCCGCCGGCCTGCTGGCCGCCCTGACCTCCGACTGGTTCGTGACGGCGCTCACGCCGGCGATCGCGACGCTGCACATGAGCGAGGAGTTCGCCGGCCTCGTGATCGTCGCGATCGCCGGCAACGCAGTCGAGAACGTCGTCGGCGTGCAGCTCGCGATCCGCAACAAGCCCGACTTCGCGATCTCGATCATCCTCAACTCGTCGCTGCAGGTCGCGCTGGCGCTGACGCCGGTGATCGTGTTCGCGTCGCTCCTCTTCGCCACGCACCTGACGCTCGTCTTCCCGACGCTGCTCGCGCTCATCCTCGTCATCTCCACCGTGCTGGGGGCGGTGATCGTCAACGACGGCGAGTCGACGTGGCACGAAGGCGTCGTGCTCGTCGGCTTCTACGTCGTGATAGCCGCGAGTTTCTGGTGGGGAACCTAGATGGACTGAGCGCGCGATCTCGGCGACCCGCGCGCCGGTGAGCGCGATCAGGTCCGAGGGCGCGAGCTCGATCTGCAAGCCGCGGCGCCCCGCGCTCACGAGCACCGTCTCCCACTCGTAGACCGACGCGTCGATCGTCGCCGGCAGCCGCTTGCGCTGACCGAGCGGGCTGATCCCGCCGACGACGTACCCGGTCGCGCGCTCAGCCTCGGCCTTGCCCGCGAGCTCGGCGCGCTTGCCGGCGGCGCGCAGGTCGAGCTGGCGGTCGGCGGGGACGACGAAGACCGCGAGCTCGCCGTCCACCTTCGCGACGAGCGTCTTGAACAGCTGCGCTGCCGGCCGGCCGAGCGCTGCCGCGACGCCGGTTGCGTAGTCGCCCTCACCGAGGGAGACGCCGTCGTACTCGTGCAGCTCGTAGGTGATGCCGGCGCGCTTCGCAGCCTCGACCGCAGGCGTCATTCGCCGAGCTCCTCGGCGAGCAGCGCCAGCGAGAAGAGGCGCCACGCGAGATCGACGTCCCCGGCGAGGAAGAGCGCCGCCTCTCGCGCGGTCTCGCGGTCGCGCACGCGCAGCACGAGACTGTCGATGCTGCGGCCGAGCTGCCGCCGGCGCTCGTCCGTATGGAGGTCGGCGGCGAGCGCTTTGACCGCCCGGTCGTCGACGTCGAGCCCGCGGTGCGGGTCGCCGCCTGCGGCGACGAGCAGCAGCGCGCGGCGCCGCGCGCCGTTCAGGTCCGCCTCCTCGATCTCCACCTCCTGGCCGGCGATGTAGGCCAGGACAGGGAGCGGATCGCCCAGCTCGCCGGCGTCGACGCGAATGAGCAGCTCGTCGAGTGCGTCCATCTCTCTAGGATCAGCGTAGATGGACGACGTTCTGGCCAAGGCCGAGGAGTGGCGCGCAGAGGGCGAGGAGGTCGCGATCGCGACCGTGATCGGCACGCGCCGCAGTGCGCCGCGCCCGCTCGGCTCGAAGCTCGCGATCACCAGGTCGGGGAAGCTCTACGGCTCGGTCTCGGGCGGCTGCGTGGAGGCGGACGTCGCCGAGCGCGCCAAGGGCGTCCTCGAGGGCTCGAGCTGCGAGGTCGTCTCCTACGGGATCGCGGACGACGAGGCGTGGACGGTCGGGCTGCCGTGCGGCGGCGAGATCGACGTCTTCGTCGAGCCGTTCACCGGCGCGCCGCCGATCGAGCGCGGGACGAGCTACGTGGTCGTCTCGGGCGAGCGCGCAGGCGAGCGCTGGCACGACGACGACGCGACGGTGCGCACCGAGCTGCGCGGAGAGGTGTTCGTCGAGGCGGTCGCACCGCCGCCTCGGCTCGTGGCGGTCGGCGCCGGCGACATTGCCGAAGCGATGTGCGCGCTGGCCAAGCCGCTCGGCTGGCACACGGTCGTCGTCGACCCGCGCCCGGGGCTCGCGACGCGCGAGCGCGTCCCGAGCGCAGACGAGATCGTCGTCCGCTGGCCGGACGAGATCGACGTCGACGCCGACACCGCGGTCGTCTCGCTCGTGCACGAGGAGCGTCTCGACATTCCCGCGCTCCGGCGGGCGGTCGAGGGCGGCGCCTTCTACGTCGGCGCGCTCGGCTCGCGCCGTGCGCAGGAGAAGCGCCGCGAGCATCTCGGGGAGATCTTCGACCAGGTGCGGGGCCCCGTCGGAATCGACCTCGGCGGCGAGACGGCGTCCGAGATCGCGCTCGAGATCCTGGCCGAGATGCTCGCGGTGCGGAAGAACCGCGTCGAAGCGGCTGCGGCCTCCTAGACCGTCGCCGCCCTGCTCCCGAAGCCGCGGCCGGCGAGCACGCCGAGCACGACCATGCCCGCGCCGAGCAGGAAGTGCAGCCAGTTGTCGGCAGTGTTGACGGGGATCCAGTCGCCGCCGCCGAGGATCCCGAGCAGCCAGAGCGCCAGGTAGATCGCGCCGCCGCCGACGAGGAAGTTCCGCGCGCCCTCCACCGTCTTCGCGAGCGCGATCCCGACCACGCCGAAGAGCAGGTGCACGATGTTGTGGAGGATCGAGACCTGGAAGACCCCGAGCAGCTTCGCGTCGGAGTCGTGTCCGGCGAAGCTCAGGTCGCCGTAGTGCGTCGTGATGCCGGGGATGAAGCCGAGAATGCCGACGAGCAGAAAGACGGCGCCGACCAGCGCCGCAAGCGATTGGACCGGGGTGCGATCTCGCATCGTGATTGCCTCCTGGACGAATTTGTCCCTGTTTTGTCCCGCTTGTGGCGAGACGAAACGACGAAGGCGCTACTCGCCGGAGTCGATCGCCGGCAGCGTGCTGGCGAGGTCGTCGCCGCCCCCGTGACCGCCGCTACCGCTGCCGTCGTCACCACCGCCGCCGCCACCGCTGCCCCCGTCGCCACCGCCCCCACCATCGCCTCCGCCGCCGCTGCCGCCGTCGGGCGTCGTCGTCGTGGTCGTCGTGGTGGTGGTTGTGGTCGTCGTGGTGTCGTGGTCGTCGTCGTGGTCGGTACGGTCGTCGTCGTGCCGCCGTGATGGTCGCCGTCGTGGTCGTCGCCGCCGCCACCGCCGCCACCGCCACCGTCTCGCGGCGCCGCTCGGTCGTCGTCGTGGTCGTCGTCGGCGCGGCGCCGCCGCCCGAGCCCGAGTGGCCGTCGCCGCCGTCCTTGCCGGAGCCGGAGCCGGCCGGAGCCGTCACCGCCGTGACCCGAGCCGGAGCCGCCGGAGCCGCCGGAGCCGCCGCTGCCGCTCGCGACCGTCGTACCGCCGCCGTCGTCTCCACCGCCGTGACCGCCGTCCGAGCCGCTGCTACCGCCGTGGTCGCCGTCGTCGCCGCCCCGTGAGCCGCCCGAGCCGCCGCCGTGCCCGGTCCCGGAAGACCCGCTCCCGGAGGAGCGGCCGTGGTGGCTCGTCTTCTCCTCGACCTGCTTCGGGCCGCGCGTCGCGCTCGTGTGCGTGCGCTCGTGCGCGATCGCCTCGACCGTGCGCCGGGACGGCGCAGCCGCCACCGGTGCGACGGCCTTCACGGCGACCGGCCTGACGGGCGCGGCCCGCCGGACCGACGGGAGGCGCGCATCGACGGCGGCGGCCTGCGGGATCACCGGGCGGTGTGCATGATGCTTCGCGGTCTCGACGGCCGCGACCGGCACGCCGGCCGCGATCGTCGCGGTCGCCACGACCGCGCCGACCTTCGCCGCGGCGGGAGCTCCGCCGCCGATCAGCGTCGGCCCGAGGCGTGAGAGCCAGTCGAGGCTGAGGCCGGCGGGGAACACGCTGAGCGCGCGGCCGCGCAGGCCGAGCGTCTGGCGGCACGACGTGCAGGTGCGCAGATGCGTCTTGAGCGCACGCCGCTCCGCCGTATCGAGCGGGCCTGCGGCCAGACGCTGCACCGTCACGCAGTTCAGGCGGTCGCCGAAAACGAGCTGCTCGGCAAGCCTGTTGCGCGCCGCGAAGAGCGATTGCTCGACCTGCGCGGTGGTCAGCCCCAGCTCGGCCGCGGTCTCGTCGATGCGCAGGCCGTGCACCTCGCGGAGCACGTACACGCGCCGCTGCCGGTCGGGCAGCGTCGCGAGCGCTGCGACGAGCGTGCCGGAGTACGGCTCCCTGTCGCTCACGGGCGACTCGGGCAGATCGTCCGACGGGAGCTCTCGGCGACGCACGACGAGGTCGATCGCGACGTTGTGCGCGATCCGGAACAGCCAGGGCTTCATCTTGTCCGGCACGCGCCCCTCGCGCAGCGCGCCGTATGCCTTCAGCATCGTCGCCTGGGAGACGTCGTCCCCGAGGCCCGCATCGCCGAGGAGGTGAGAGCCGTACGCCGCCAGGCGATTCGCGTAGCGGCGGTAGAGCTCGTCGAACGCGGCAGCCTCGCCGGCGGCGAGGCGGGTGCCGAGCATCTCGTCGGAGAGTCGCTTGAAGAACAGCGGGCTCACGTCTGGTGCTACGCGTGCCTTTCGTGTAGCGGTTTTGAAGAACTACTTCGCGGTCGTCCCTGAGACGCCTCGTGCGCCACAACCTTGCATGACGGATGTTGACTCGAATCGAGCACCGATGTCCATGAAGAGACGCCTGCCCGTCGAGGCATACGGCAATCTCGCCGCGACAAGCGACCCAGAAAGGGCGTTGGCGTGAGATTCTCCAGGCGTGGCGCGGCCGCGAGGCTGTCGTCGATCCCGACTTGAGGGAGGCCTGCTGTTGACGAACGTGCTCTTCGTCTGCGTCGGAAACCAGGGCCGCTCGGTGATGGCCGAGCGCCTGTTCCGCGACGCGGCCGGCGGGGCGCACCGAGGCGCGGTCGGCCGGCGCGGCGCCGGGCGCCGAGGTGCACGAGGTCGCCGTCGCGTCGCTCGCCGAGGTCGGGATCGACGCCTCCGACCACGTCCCGCGCATGCTCGACGACGAGATGATCGAGTGGGCGGACGTGATCGTCGCGGCGTGCGACGGCGTGTGCCCCGTCGTGCCGGGCAAGCGCAACGAGAACTGGCACTTGCCCGACCCGATGGGGCGTCCGCTCGCCGAGGTGCGTGTCTTCCGCGACGACATCAAGCGCCGCGTCGACACGCTCCTCGACGAGCTGGGTCCTGCTACCGCTTGACGAGCGAGCGGCTGACGATCCGGCTGAGCGCGTTCGACGTGTCGACCGCGCGCAGTGTCACGACGTAGCGGCCCTTCGTGCGGAACCGCGGCGCCGGGATCCAGCTCCGCGCGAACACGGCGCACGACGTCGTGCGGGTGACGCGGAAGCGACGCTGGGACGCGAGCGCACGCGCCTTGTTGTCCCGCTCGATCACGGTGATGCGGCTGAGGCCGTCGTCACAGACGCGGAAGCGTGCGAACACGCGCGCGCCGACGCGCTTCAGCGAGATGAACGTGATCGTCGGCGCCTTGTTGCCATGAACGGTCGTCGTCGTGGGCGGCGGCGTTGTGGTGCCGCTGATGACGCTCGACGTGCTCGAGGCGACAGTCGACCGGCCGGCAGCGGTGCGCGCGGTCACGAGCGCCCGCATGCGGTGGTCGACGTCGGCCGTGCGGACGCCGTACGCGGCGCCGGTCGCGCCGGGGACGTTGATGCAGTCGGTGCCGGTGGAGGTGCAGCGCTGCCACTGGAAGCCGAACGAGGTCGGCGTCGGCGACCAGGTGCCGCGCGAGACGCGAATCTCCTCACCGACGGTCGGCGTGCCGCTCACCGACGGCTTCGTGCCGTTGACCGGACCGGACTTCGAGTCGACGACGTCGGTCGGGTTCGACGTCGCGAACGCCTTGCCGTCCGTGTTGCCTGCCGTGACGACGACGCGGATCGAACGGCCGACGTCGGCCGAGACGACGGGGTAGGTCTGGCTCGTCGCACCGGAGATGTCCGCGCACGCCCGACCGTCAGTGGCGCAGCGTCGCCACTGGTAGTCGAACGAGCTCGGGCTGTTGTCCCAGGTGCCGTTGGAGGCGGTCAGCGTGTTGCCCTCCTTCGCCGAACCGCTGATCTGCGGGAGAGCCGTGTTGGCGGGCACCGCGGCCGAGCGTGCGGATGCCACCGTGCCTGCCACCCCGCAGCTCACGATCATGGCCGCGATCGGCAGGAGCCGGCGGCCGAGATGGGGCTTGCGCATGGGGTACCACTCCTTCATCGGGTTCATGACGCTTTGGTCCCCGATGAACCCCGCTTTCACCCGCCAAAAACCTGGACGCTAACCGAGACCTTACGGACCCTTGACGATGGCGCTCCCGGCTACCCTGGTGAGCGTGAAAGGGCACGTTCTCCTCGTTTTCGCCCTCGCGGCGGCCCTCGCGGGCTGCGGCGGGAGCGGTTCCGGCAGCAGCTCCTCCGGGAGCGGCGGCAATACCGCGAGCCTCGTCGCGAAGGTCGACCATGCGGACGCGAAGGTCGACGGCGGCTCGGTGGTCGGAACGGCCGAGGTGACCGAGGGCGGCCGCCCGGGCCAGCGCCTCGCCCTCCGCTACGGCCTCGTCGACGCGGTCTCCGGCACGCGCGCCTCGCAGGACGAGAAGCTGATCACGCGCTACACGACGACGGCCGACGTTGCGAAGAAGGACGTCTCGATCAAGTTCCCGAAGCCGGCGGTGCCGACGGACTACCTCGTCCACTTCGTGCTCTACGGCCCCGACGGGTCGTACCTCGCCTCGTCGGACAGCCCGGTCTTCACGATTCACTAAGCTCACTGCATGAAGGAGATCTGGACCGGACGCGTGGCCCAGGCGGCCGCACGCTACGGCGAGAGCGCTCCCACCGCGACGGCGTGCTGCAACGCCTGCCGGACCTGCGTCCAGACGAACCTGATCGGTCTTGCGATCGCCGCCCTCGGCGGCGCGGGCGTCGCGGTCCGGCGCGCCGTTCGCCGGCCCTAGGAAGCCGCGGTCAGCCCGCGCTCGCGGGCCCAGAGCGCTGCCTGCACGCGGTCGTGCACGCCGATCGCGCGATAGACGGTCGTCAGGTGCACCTTGACCGTCTTCTCCGCGATCCCGAGCCGCTGCGCGATCACCTTGTTCGGGAGGCCCGCTGCGACGAGGGCCAGGATCTCGCGCTCGCGCGCGCTCAGCTGCGCCTCGTCGGCCCGGCCGACGTGCGCGTCGACGAGCGCGCGGGCCGCCTTGGGTGCGATCGGCGACTCGCCGCGCGCGGCGGCCCGGATGCCCGCGAGCAGCTCCTCCGGCTCGGCGTCCTTGAGCAGGTAACCGACGGCGCCCGCCTCGAGCGCGGCGAGGATCCGCTCGCGGTCGGAGAACGAGGTGAGCACGACGACCTGAACGCCGGGCAGCAACGCACGGAGACGCGTCGTCGCCTGGATGCCGTCGACGCCGGGCATCTGGAGATCCATGAGAACGACATCGGGCCGCCGCGCGAGCGCGGTCGTTATCGCCGCCTCGCCGTCGGCGCACGCGCCGACGAAGTCGATGTCCTCGGGCGCGCGCAGGAGCTCGCCGAGGCCGCTTCGGACGACGGCGTGGTCGTCGGCAACGAGAACGCGGATCACGTCGACGGCCCCCGAAGGACGAGCGTCGTGCCCTCCCCCGGCTTCGAGCGCACCGTCACCCGCGCGCCGAGGTCCTCCGCGCGCTCCTCGAGCAGCTGCAGCCCGAGGTGCCCTTTCGCGCTGCGCGCGGCGCGCGCGCCTTGCTCGAAGCCGGTGCCGTCGTCGCTGACGCGCAGCTCGTAGCCCCCGTTGTACGCGGCGAGCGTGACGTCCACGCGTGATGCGTCCGCGTGCGATGCGACGTTTCGCACCGCCTCCTGGGCGGTTCGGAAGACGAGCGACTCTTGCTGCACCGAGAGCCCGAGGTTCGGCTGGACCTGCAGGTTCGTGACAGCTCCGTTCGAGTTCGCGCGTGCGAGCAGGTCGGAGAGCGCGGCCTCGAGCCCGGCGCCGCGCAGGTTGGGCGGATGCAGCTCGACGAGCAGCGAGCGGAGCTCGCGCACCGCGCGACGCATCGAGGAGGCAGCGTCGTGCAGCAGCTTCCGCGCGTGCGGGTCGTCCGTCCGCTCCGCTGCTCCGGCGAGGCTGAACGACGTGCCCGCAAGATGCTGAACGGCGCCGTCGTGCAGGTCGGAGGCGATGCGGCGGCGCTCGGTGTCGGATGCCTCGAGCGCCGCGAGCAGCAGGCTCTCGCGCTCGCGCTGGCCGGAACGGAGCCGGCGGCCGAGCGACAGCGCGAGCGGGACCTGTGTCAGCCAGAGGAGCAGCAGCCCGAAGAGGAGCGCCGGCACGAACGTCACCCAGATCCTGTGGCCGCTCGCCGAGACCGTGCTGAAGCGGAGGTAGCTCTCGAAGAGCAGCGTCTGGCCGTTCGGCGTCTTCACCGGTGCGTAGACCTCGAGCAGCTTCTTCTCGCCGCGTTCGAACCGGTTCTCGGGATTCGAGAGGTCGCTGATCTCGGCCGGCACCTCGTCGCCGGCGAAGGCCGCGCGCTCCTCGTCGTGCAGCTGGAAGCGCTCGCCGATCAGGCGCGGCTCGTCCGAGTAGACGATGCGGCCGTCGGAAGACCAGAGCTTGACGCGGACGATCGGGTCATCGACGACGCCCGGTCGCACGACCCGGTCCAGCTCCGCGATCGCCGCCGGGTCTCCGGACACGATCGAGTTGCGCAGGTGGGGCTCGATCACGTTGGCGGCGATCAGCTCGGTCACGCGCCGCGCGTCGCGGATCGACTCGTGCTCGCCGGCGCGGCGGAACGCGTACCCGGCGGCGAGCGCCACGAGCAGCACGGCGATCAGTCCGGAGGCCGCGAACTGCAGCAGCAGCCGGGTAAGCGACGCCGTGCGCATCAACTGTGGATACGTGCGCGTGCCGCTGTTTGGTTCAGCGCCGCCACGCGGGCGCGCGCCGAGCCTATGGAACACGCCTGGCCGCGATCAGACTGCCCATCTCCCTGTGTGCAGCGTCACCCACACGCGGGGCGCCGCGCAATCGGGCTTTGGTCCTAGGTCTCCGTTCTCAGTTGAGGGAGGCGGTCGGCACGTAGACGCGCCGCGCGCAGCCAGGGCAGACGAAGAGCCCGTCCTCGTCGGCGATCGCGAGGCTCGCGTCCGAGGCAACGAGCTCCGGCACCTCGTCCGCCCACGGCGCGACCGCGCTCGGGAAAACGGTCGTCTCGTGCCCGCACTCGCACTGGACCTCGGTGGCCGTCGTCGGGGGAGGTACGCGTCCATGCCGCCTAGTACCTCTGTGCGCGGCAGACCGGATTTGCCACGCACAGAGGCAGACCCCGGGCAGCGCCCCGGTGGCCGCTCGACCGGGCGCTGCCCCTAGGCGACCGGCGCGCGTCGAGGGGACGTCAGCCGGACTAGGGCTACAGCCTGACATATCGCAACACGATATTCAAGAGGTCAGTGCGGAATCAACCTGACCAACCTCCCCGACGGACTCCACTCGGCAAGTCCGAGGAGCGGACCGTCCCGTGCCCGCGAGGAACTGTACGTCGCACGAGCGGACGTCAGGACACGCCTGGGCGGAACTGCGGCGAGCAATGACGACTGGCCGTCGAGGCGGCGGGGGTGGGATTCGAACCCACGGACGAGTCTCCCCGTCAGCGGTTTTCAAGACCGCCCCGTTCGACCGCTCCGGCACCCCGCCGCGGCTCTCTGTTGTACCGGGAAACCGGGCGCGGGTTATGGTCGTACGCTCGGGGGACCCCCATCGTCAGGAGGATGGAATGAAGGCAGCACTCCTCGCAGCAGTCGTGGTGCTCGGCGCCGCGCTGCTCGTGGTACCCGCACTCGGGCTCGGAAGCGGCGACGGCCGCAAGGTGCTCGAAGCAAGAGTCCTTGCCCCGCTCCCTCCGGAGTACCGCGGCCCGGCCGGGACGATCAGGGGCGTGCCCGGCGCGGGCGCGCAGTGGTCGATCGGCGATGCGGAGGCCGATCTCCGTTCGGACGGACGGCTCGAGATCGACGTCGAGGGCCTCATCGTCACCCCCCTCGGCAGAAACCCCCTCGCGCAGTTCAAGGCGATCGTCAGCTGCCAGTCGGTCGTGGCCGGGGCGCCGGCCGTTGTGAACGTGCCGACTGAGGCGTTCGACGCGACCATGCCGGCGGGTGACGCGCAGATCGAGACGGACGTCGATTTGCCGACGCCGTGCTTCGCCCCGATCGTCTTCGTGACGACCGCCGGGGGCTCCTGGATCGCGGTCACAGGCCGCTGAGCTAGCCGACTCCACTGCGATTTGGTCAGGCGGGTCGCGGCGTTACGGCGCCGCGACCCGTTCGGACCCGAGCCGGCGCGGCGCGCCGAACTCGGCAAGCGGCTCCGGCACCGCGATCGAGCCGTCCTCGTCCTGGAAGTTCTCGAGGATCGCGATCATCGCGCGCGCGGTGACGGCGGTGCCGTTCAGCGTGTGCACGTGCGTCGAGCTTCCCGTCGCGGCGGTAGCGGACGTCGAGCCGCCGCGCCTGGAAGTCGGTCGTGTTCGACGTCGACGTGATCTCGCGGTAGCGCGACTGCCCCGGGAACCACGCCTCGATGTCGTACTTCTTCGCGGCCGACGCGCCGAGGTCGCCGGCGGCGATGTTGAGCACGCGGTACGGCAGACCGAGCTCCTGCACGAGCTCCTCCTCGATGTCGAGCAGGCGCTCGTGCTCGTCGCGCGACTCGTCCGGCTCGCAGAAGACGAACATCTCGACCTTGTCGAACTGGTGCACGCGGAACATGCCGCGCGTGTCGCGGCCGGCCGCGCCCGCCTCGCGGCGGAAGCAGGTCGAGAACGCGACGTAGCGGAGCGGCAGCCCGTCGAGCTCCTCGCCCATGTGGAACGCCGCGACCGGCACCTCCGACGTGCCGACGAGGTAGAGCTCGTCCTCGGGCACCGCGTAGAAGTCGCCCTTCTCCGACGGGAAGAAGCCGGTGCCGTACATCGCCTGCTCGCGCACGAGCACCGGCGGAAGCACCGGCGACGTGCCCTTTCGCCACGATCCGCGCGAGCGCCCAGCGGTAGAGCGCGGTCTCGAGCAGCGCGACGTCGCCGACGCGGTAGACGAAGCGCGAGCCCGACACCTTGGCGCCGCGCTCGACGTCGATCCAGCCGTGCGGCGCCGACGAGCTCGAGGTGGTCCTTCGGCTCGAAGTCGAAGACCGGCGGCTCGCCCCAGGTGCGGATCGTCTCCGCGTCGTCCTCCTGGTCGCCGTCCGGCGTGTCGTCGGCCGGCGGGTTCGGCACGCGGTCGAGCAGCTCCTGCACCCGCTCCCGCGCCGCATCCAGCTCGCCCTGGAGCGGCTGCAGCTGCTCCTTGATCGCCGTCAGCTCCTCGAGCTGCTCGGGCGTGGGCTTGCCCTTCAGCTTCGTCCGCGCGCGCAGGTCGTCGACCTGCGTGCTGCAGCGCGCGCCAGCGCTCGTCGGCGGCGAGCAGCTCGTCGAACAGCTCGGCGCGCGCCCTTGCGTGCGAGCGCGGCGCGGTAGCCGTCAGGGTCGTTGCGGGCTGCGCGGAGGTCGATCATCGCGCCGAGTCTAGAAGCGCCTCGATCACCTGCGCGACGCCTTCGTCCGCGGCGGGCGGGCAGACCCAGTCCGCGACCGCCTTCACGCGCTCGTGCGCGTTCTCGACCGCGACGCCGTAGCCGGCCCACTCGACGAGCTCGACGTCGTTCTCGCCGTCGCCGAACGCGACCGTCTGCTCGCGCGTGAAGCCCAGGTGCTCGGCGAGGAAGTCGCAGCCCGGCGCCCTTCGTCACGCCCGCCTGCGCGAACTCGAGGAAGTACGGCAGCGACTTCGAGATGTAGAGCCGGTCGCCGAACTGCGCCTTCATCCGCGCCTCGACACCGTCGAGCGCGTCGGGGTCGCCGACGCACGACGAGCTTCGTCGGCGGCGCCGTCGAGCCACTCGAGCGTGTCCCCCACCTCGTGGATCTCGGATGCCTGGAAGCCGGCGTAGTCGCTCGCGGCCTTCGACAGGTGCGACGACGTACAGCTCGTCGTCGATGTAGACGTTCGGGTCGTATCCCTCCGCCTTCAGCGCGGCGAGCGCCTCCTGCGCGAGCTCGAGCGGGATCGGCTCGTGGCGCAGCCATTCGCCCTCGGCGTCGGCGACGACCGCGCCCTGGTAGCAGATCACCGGCTCGCCCAGCTCGGCCGGCGCGAGGAAGCGCCGCACCGACTGCACCATGCGCCCGGTGACGACGATCACATGCAGCCCCGCCTCGCGCGCGGCGCGCAGCGCGGCAAGCGTGCGCGGACGGAGCGTCCCGTCCTCCCAGACGAGCGTGCGGTCGAAGTCGGTCGCGACGACGGCGACGTCGCGCGGGAAGTCGTCGGGAAGCGTTAGCAGTGCTAGCCGGAGCCGCCGGTCGCCTGCACGACGTACGCAGCGACGTCCGCGATCTGCTTGTCGGAGAGCTGGCCCTTGAACGGCGGCATCGCGCCTGCGCCCTTCGTCACGCGTTCGACGACGAGCGAGAGCGACGGCTGGGCCTGGTCGAGGTTCGGGCCGACGGTGCCGGTCGCGCCCGCGTCCTTCAGCGTGTGGCAGCCCTTGCAGCCGGCGGTCTCGAAGACCTGCTTGCCCGCCGTCGCGTCGCCGTTCTGGTACTGCGGCGGCACCTGATCCGACTCCGTCGTCTGCTGCGGCAGCGTCCCCTGCACCTCGGTCGGCTTCGCCTGAACGGTCTCGCCGCCCGGCACGCCGAGCGAGCAGCCGCCGGCGACGACGGCGAGCGCGAGTACGAGCGCAAGCGGGGCGAGGCGGCGCACGAGCGCGGATTCTATACGGCGCGCCGCAGCGCCACTCCGCTGATCGCGCCCCAGAACAGCACGTCCTGCGGCGTGTCGTTTGCCACGAGCGAGACGGCGATCCCGATCAGGAACGCGTCGACGAGTGGCGTGCGCGGACGGCGCGTCGCGACGACGGCGAGCACCGCGATGCAGAGCAGCGAGACGATCGCCCGCCCCCACCCGCCCGTCACGCCGTGCCACGACGTGCGCCAGCGATGAGCGAGATCGTGGAAGACGTTGCCGTGCAGCACGCTGTGCGTGACGTGGCTCGACCCACCCGTCGCCGCGTCGACTGCGACGAACAGGACCGCGAGCGCGATGACGCCCGCCGCGGCGAGCCGCGGTCGCGGCACCAGGCGAGCGTAGGCCGCGAGGTAGACGAGCAGCCCGCCGCCGTCGGCGCCTGCGCGGCTCCAACCGATCGTCAGCAGGACGAGGGGCGCAGCCGCGAGCCCGAGCACGAGTGCGGGTGCGAGCAGCAGCGTCTCCAGCTCGTTCGAGATCCCGTAGAAGCGGCCACCGCCCCACGGGTGCGGCCCGAGCAGCGCCAGCGACTGCGTCTCCGGCGAGGCCACGAGCACGACGAGGTAGGCGGCGAAGAAGAGCCACAGCGCGCGCCACGGCGCGAACGCGCCGGCGAGCGTGAGCAGCGCGAACAACGGCAGGCTCGTCCAGCCGAGCGCCGAGAGCACGAGCGCGGCGGCGATCGCAGCCGGCCCGCCCATCACTGCGCGCCGCGGCGCGAAGAGCGCGAGCGCGATCAGGATCGTGGCGAGCGCGACCCGCAGCCGCATCGCATTGTCGCGCGTCGTCTCGAGCCGCTCGCGCAGGCGCGGCAGGTCGGCATGCCCACCTCCGCGGATGTTCCCGCCCGTCAGGGCGTGGGCGCCGACCAGCCCGTCGACGCGGGTCTCGGAGGAGCGCAGCACGCCGCGAAGCCCGGCCACGGTGACCGGCGCGAGCCGCGGGCCCGAGAGCACGGCGCCGCCGCACGTCGGCACACGCTCGCCGGGGCGCAGGGCCGCCAGGCCCTGGGCGCCCACGGATGTCCACCCCGGCCGGACGCAGCCGGTCGCCGCCTGGGCTATTGACGCCGGGTTAAGCGCCAGCAGCAGCATGAGCAGCATCCCTACAATCCCCGCCATGAAGCGCAGGTCATACGGACGCGACGCCGGTCTCACGCTGCGGATGATCCTCACCAGCGGCCTGCTCGGCCTTCTGTACGTGATCTTCGCGGTCGTCCTCTTCCAGGTCTTGAGCGTGGGACTCGTCCCGATGCTCCTGATCGTCGTGGGGCTCGCGGTCTTCCAGTACTACACGTCGGACAAGCTGGCGCTCGCCGCGGCGGGCGCGAAGGTCGTCTCGCGCGAGGAGGCGCCGGCGCTGCACGACATGGTCGAGCGGCTGTGCGCGATGGCCGACCTGCCGAAGCCGAGGGTCGCGATCATGGACACGCCGGTCCCGAACGCCTTCGCGACCGGGCGCTCGCCGAAGCATGCCGCCGTGTGCGTCACGACCGGGCTCTGGGACCGCCTCGAGCCGAAGGAGATCGAAGGCGTGCTCGCCCACGAGCTGTCGCACATCGCGAACCGCGACGTGCTGATCATGACCGTCGCGAGCTTCTTCGCCATGCTCGCCGCGATCCTGACGCGCTTCGGCCTCTACGCGAATATGTTCGGCGGCGGCGACCGGCGCGACAACAACGGCCCGCCCGTCTGGCTGATCGTGATGGTCGTCTCGATCCTCGTCTACGCGCTCAGCTACATCCTGATCCGCACGATCTCGCGCTACCGCGAGTACGCCGCCGACCGCGGCTCCGCGCTGATCACCGGCGCGCCCGAGTACCTGATGAGCGCGCTGCAGAAGATCTCGTCGCAGATGACGCTGATCCCGAACCGCGACCTCCGCGAGGTCGAGGGCATGAGCGCCTTCTTCATCGTCTCGCCGAAGGTCAAGTCGGCGATCGGCGAGCTGTTCATGGACCATCCGCCGATCGAGAAGCGCCTGGCGGCGCTGAGCGAGATCGCGCGCGAGATGGGCCGCCCGGTCGCGTAGCCTCTGCGCGTTGGGTCTGCGCGACGTCCTCTTCGGCAAGAAGAAGCTTTCCGAGCCAAAGACCGATCGGCTCTTCGCGCTGGTCACGGCCGCGGTCACGCTCGAGACCGAGCTCGGTCTGAAGACCGCCGGCCGCGCCGCGATCGCGTTCAAGCCGCAGTCGTCGGGCGAGTTCCGCAGCGCGTTCGACGACGTCGACCAGCTCGCTCGAGGCGGTCGCGCGCAGTGCGGCTCGAAGATCGAGCGCAAGAGCGACGAGTACGGCTACGACTGGATCATCGTCGAGGATCCGGAGCTCGAGGATCTCGTCGCGAGCGCGAACACGCTCTCGTCGGAGCTGACCGCGAAGGGCTTCGGCTCGCAGCTGCTCGCCGCGATGTTCCGCTTCGACGGCTACGAGCATCCCGTCTACTTCATCTACGGCTTCAAGCGCGGCGCGTGGTGGCCGTTCGTCCCCAGCGGCGACTCGAAGCGGGACAACGCGAAGGAGCTCGAGCTGAAGTCGAAGCTCGAGCGCGAGCTGCCGATCGAGCAGGACCTGACGCGATGGCTCGCGCTCTTCGACGCCCCGGTCTGATCGCGCTCGCGGCGCTCGTCGCCGCGTCGACGCTCCTCTACGCGCTCGCCGGCACGCGTGTGCCCGGGCTCTGGATCATGCCGGACGAGGCGATCTACGCCGACCGCGCGCTGTCGGTGTGGCACCACGGGTCGCTGCCGGTCTTCCGCGGGCAGGGCGCGGGCTACGGGCTGCTCTATCCGCTCGTCGCGGCCGCGCCGCTCGCGCTCGGCGGGCTCGCGTCGCTCAAGGTGCTGCAGGCGCTCGTCGTGTCGCTCGCCTGCATCCCGGTGTACGTCTACGGGCGGCGGATCATGCCGTCGAGCTGGGCGCTGCTCGCGGCGGCGCTCACGCTCGCCTCGCCGCTCCTCCTCTATTCCGGCTTCGTGATGACGGAGGTGCTGTTCTATCCGCTCGCCGCGCTGACGCTGCTCGCCATCGCGCGCGCGGTGGAGACGGCGACGGTCCGCGACCAGCTCGTCGCGCTCGTGCTCGTCGGCGCGTGCGTGCTGACGCGGGCCCAGGCGGTCGTCTTCGTCGTCGTCCTGGCAGGCGGCGCGCTCGTCGATGCGCTGCTCGCGCGCGACCGGGCGCGGCTGCGCGCGTTCTGGCCCGCGTGGCTCGCGCTGCTCGCGGGCGCGCTCGTCGCGGTCGCCGCGCCGGGCGCCTTCGGCTCGTACTCGTCCGTGCTCGGCGGCGGTTACCCGCTCGGCTCGTCGCTGCGCCTCAGCCTCGAGCACCTCGCCTATCTGCTCGTGGCGACCGCAGTGATCCCGTTCGCCGCGCTCGGCGTGCTGTTCGTGGAGGCGGCCCGCGGACGCGAGCGCGACCCGGCCGCGCGTGCCTTGCTCGCCGTCACGGCCGCCGCCGTGCTCGCGGTCTGCGTTCAGGTCGGCTTCTTCGCCGCGCGGTTCGCCCCGCACCTTCTCGGGCGCGATCTGGCGGCGCTGCCACCGCTCCTCTTCATCGTCTTCGCGCTCTGGCTCGCGCGAGGCCTGCCGCGCGCCGCGTGGGTCGTCGCACCGGTCGTGCTTCGTCGCGCTCGCACTGCTGGCGCTCGTGCCGTGGGACCACCTGGTCAACGCAGAGGCGCTGCCGGACTCGCTCGAGGCAGCGCTCGTCTACCGCATCAGCTCCTCGGTCGACGCTGCGACCCTCGTCACGCTGGCCGGCCTGGCGCTGCTGCTCGCCTTCGCGCTCGTGCCTCGGCGCGCCGCGATCGTGTTGCCGGTCTGCGTGGCGGCGTTGCTCGTCGCGACCTCGGTCTCGGCGTCGTCGATCATCCGCGACCGTGCCGGCGCAGACCAGGCGGAGCTCGTCGGCTCCCCGCGCAACTGGATCGACCGTTCCGCGCACGGCGGCGTCACCTACATCTATGACGGCGAGTATGCGTGGAACAGCGTGTGGCAGCAGCGGTTCTGGAACGACCGTGTCGACCACGTCCTCAGCTTCGCGCCGGCGACGCGTGCCGGGGCCGATGCCGCAGACCGTCGGCCGCTCTCGCCGTCGGGGTTCCTCGCCGATCGCGACCGCTACGTCGTCGCGCCCGACCGCTACGAGTTCGTCGGGCACCCCGGTCGCCGAGCACGCACGCGGCGTCGATCTCGCGAAGCTGCGCCTGTGGCATCTCGACGGTCGCCCGCGGCTGTCGCTCGCGACGAACGGGATCCAGCCGAACGGCGACATGATCGGCCCGGCGACGATCGTCGCGTACGGCTGCGCCGGCGGCGTGCTCCACCTGACGCTGCTCCCGAAGGCGACGTCGGTCGTGACGATCTCGCTCGACGGCACGCGTGTCCGGCGGGTGCCCGTCGCAGGGCTCGAGTCGTGGACGACGGCGATACGCGTGCCAGCGCTCGCACGTCGGCACATGCCGCTTCAAGATCCGCGGCGGGCTGCTGCTCGGCTCGACGGTGCGCTCGTTCGAGCGGGCCTAGCCGTCCGGCCCGACGCGGACGAGCATCTTGCCGGTGTTGTCGCCGCGGAAGAGGCCGGCGAACGCAGCGGGCACGTTCTCGAGCCCCTCGATCACCGTCTCGCGCGCCTCGAACGTGCCGTCGCGCTACCCATGGCCCGACCTCGGCGCACGAAGTCGCCGAACCGGTCGGTGTGGTCGGTGACGATGAAGCCCTGCACGCGCAGGCGCTTGGTGACGATGAACGCCATGTTGCGCGGGCCGGGCTGCGGCTTCTCGTCGTTGTAGCGTGAGATCGACGCCGCACGCGATCACGCGCCCGAACGGACGCAGCGCAGTCAGCGCGGCCTCGAGCTGGTCGCCGCCGACGTTGTCGAAGTACACGTCGATCCCGTCTGCGAGGGCCTCGCGCGCGGGCGTCTCGCGGTAGTTGAACGCCTCCGATCCCGAGCGAGCGCAGCCACTCGACCTTCTCCTCCGACCCGGCGCTCCCGATCACGCGCAAGCCCTTGCGCTTTGCGATCTGCACGGCGGCGCTGCCGACCGCGCCCGCGGCGCCGGAGACGTAGATCGTCTCGCCGTCCTTCACCTGCCCTACGTCCTCGAGCCCGATCCACGCGGTGAACCCGGGCATGCCCAGCGCGCCGAGCGCCGTCGACGGCGGCGCAACGCGCGGGTCGAGCTTGCGCAGCGTGCTGCCCTCGACGATCCCGCCGTCGCGCCAGCCGAGCATCGAGCTGACCCAGTCGCCCTCGCTCAGCCCTTCGTGCCGCGAAGCGACGACGCGTCCCACGGCGCCGCCGACGATCGCCTCGCCGACGTCGAAGCCGTCGACGTAGGTGCGGATCCCGGTCATGCGTCCGCGCATGTACGGGTCGACGGAGACGAACACGTTGCGCACGAGCACCTCGCCGTCGCCCGGCTCGCGCGCGTCTACCTCGCGCAGCTCGAAGTCGGATTCCTTCGGCTCGCCCTGCGGGCGCGTCGCGAGCACGACCTCGCGCATCAGGACGTCTGCTCGGCGGGGACGTCCGGGATGAACCCCTCGTCCTGCAACAGCTCGCGCGCCTCCTCGAGCGAGAGGTCCTCCGGCGGGATGACCGCGTCGGACGGCGCGAGGTCCTCGTCCGCGAGCTTCTCGCCGTTCGCGCGCACCACGTCGGCGAGCGCCTGGAGCGCGTCCCAGAGCGCGCGCTCGTCGCCCGCCTCGACCGCCTGCTCGACCTCGTCGTCGAGCTCGTTCAGCTGCGCGAGCAGCGAGTCGTCGACGCGGAACTGCCCCTCCCCGAGGAGACGGACGATCACTTCGCTCTCCTCACCCTCGATCTCCTTCGGCGCAGCGCCTCCCTCCGAGCTCGGACTTCATCTTCGCGAGCTCGTCGTCGACCTGGCCGCTCTGCGAGATCTGCGGCGAGCTGGCGGTCGATGTCGTCGCCCGACGAGGTGAAGTCGTCGAGCGCGCCGGCCGCGGTCAGCTCGTCGATCGCGTTCGCGCGCGCCTGCATCTGCTCGGTCTTGTCCTTCGCGCGCTGGATCGCGAGCCCGACGTCGGCCATGTCCTCGCCGATCCCGGTCGCGGCCTCGCCGATCCGGACCTGCGCCTCGGCCGCCGAGTACTGCGCCTTGATCACTTCCTTCTGCGTGCGGAAGGCCTCGACCTTGGCCTGCAGCGTCTTCTCGCCCTCGATCAGCTTCTGCTGCTGCGCCTCGAGCTGCTGGCCCTGCTGCATGATCCCGTCGAGCTGCGCCTGCACCGCGGCCTTGCGCGTCAGCGCCTCGCGCGCGAGGTCCTCGCGGCTGGCCTTCAGCGCCTGCGCGCGCCTGGCCGTCGAGCTTGTCGACCTGCTGCTGCATGCTCGTGTACTGCAGCTCGAGCCGCTTCTTCGCCGTCGTCACGTCGGCGATGCCGCGCTTGACGTTCTGGAGCTGGCGCAGCTGCTCCTCGTAGGAGTAGTCGAGCGTCTCGTTCGGGTTCTCGGCGCGGTCGAGCGCCTTCGAGAACTTCGCTTTGAAGATGAGGCTCAGGCGGGCCATCAGGCCGGGCATGCGGTCTCTCTCCTCGGTTCGGGTGTAGGTTAGCCTAACGACGTGGAGATCGTCGACCGCCGGGTCGAGGACTACGTCGAGCAGCTCACCTCGCCGCACGACCCGCTGCTCGCGGAGCTGTCCGAGGAGACGGCGCGAGAGCTCGGCTCGACGAGCATGCTGACCGGCCCGGTGGCGGGGCGGTTCCTCGAGCTGCTCGTCTGGTTCGGACGGCCGAAGCGCGTCCTGGAGATCGGCACGTTCAGCGGGCACTCGGCGCTCGCGATGGCCGCGGCCTTGCCGGAGGACGGCCACATCGACGCGTGCGAGATCGACCCCGACCGCGCCGCGTTCGCGCAGCGCTACTTCGACCGCTCGCCGCACGGCTCGAAGATCACGCTCCACGTCGGGCCGGCGATCGAGACGATCGAGCGGCTCGAGGGCGAGTTCGACCTCGTCTTCATCGACGCGGACAAGCCCGGCTACGTCGGGTACTACGAAGCGGTGCTGCCGCGGCTCTCGGAGCGCGGCCTGATCGCCGTCGACAACACGCTCGCAGGCGGGCGCGTCGTCGACGGCTCGGCGCCCGCCGCCGAGTTCAACGAGCACGTTGCGACCGACCCGCGCTCGGTGCAGGTGATCCTCACCGTGCGCGACGGGATGACGCTGATCCGGCGCGCCTGAGCCGAACGGCCGGCACGCCGGTTTAGCAGTTCCGCACCCGGAGACGCCAAGAGGGACGACCGAAAGGAGACACATGCAACTCCAATCCCTCAACGACGTACTCGTCCACGAGCTTCAGGACCTCCACAGCGCGGAGGAGCAGCTGATCGAGGCGCTGCCGAAGATGGCCGGCGCCGCGACGAACGACAAGCTGCGCACGGCCTTCGAAGAGCACCTCGGCGAGACGCGCCAGCACCTCGAGCGCATCGAGGACGTCTGCTCGCAGATCGGCATCACCCCGAGCGGCGAGCGCTGCAAGGCCATGGAAGGCCTGATCCGCGAAGGCGACGAGATCATCTCGGCCACCGGAGACCCCGCGGCGAAGGACGCCGCGCTGATCGCCGCAGCCCAGCGCGTCGAGCACTACGAGATCGCCGCCTACGGCACGGCCCGGACGCTCGCCGACCAGCTCGGCTTCGGCGACGCCAAGGACCTCCTCGACCAGACGCTCGACGAGGAGAGCAACGCCGACTCGCGGCTGACGAAGATCGCGACCGGCGGCATGCTCAAGTCCGGCGTCAACGAGGCGGCCACCCGCTAGCCTCGGGCGCCACCGTGCACACATGGGTACCTCTGCGCATGCGCCCATGCGCAGAGGTACCCCTCCTGGCGTGGCCGGTTGCGCCCACCGCCCTCACAGAGCACGCAGACGTGGTCAGACCACGATCCGCTCGGCCGGAGCGGACACGGCCGAACTGCGGCAGAAAGCACCGATTTGCAGCGATTGTGGATCCGACTCGACACTTCCGTGCGTTTTGGTCTGACCAGGAGAAGCGTCGCTTTTCGGACATGTCCGAAAGGGACAGTAGGGTGGCCGCGTGCGTCTCATCGTCGCCCGCTGCGAGGTCACCTACTCCGGCCGCCTGAACGCGTTCCTGCCGGAGTCGACGCGCCTCCTGATGCTGAAGGACGACGGGTCCGTGCTCGTGCACGCAGATGCCGGCGGTTACAAGCCGTTGAACTGGATGACGCCGCCGACGGTGATCGAGGACGGCGGCGACGTCGTCGTCGTGCGCAAGCGCGCAGGGCGCAGCGAGGACCGGCTCGAGATCAGGCTGGTCGAGGTGCTGTCCGACGTGACGCACGACATGGGCGAGGCGGCCGGGCTCGAGAAGGACGGCGTCGAGCGCGACCTGCAGCTGCTGCTCGCCGACGACCCGACGCACATCGCAGCCGAGCCTCGGCTCGTCAAGCGGGAGTGGCCGACCGACGTCGGCCCGGTCGACCTGATGTGCCGCGACGAGGACGACGGATGGGTCGCGGTCGAGATCAAGCGCGTCGGCACGATCGACGCGGTCGAGCAGCTGACGCGCTACCTCGACTGCATCCGAGTCGACGCCGTCGCGCGCCGCGTGCCGCGGCTATCCTCGTCGCGCAGGCGATCAAGCCGCAGGCGGTCGCGCTCGCGGAGCAGCGCGGCGATCGACGTGCGTGGAGGTCGACCTCGCGGTACTGCGCGGCGAGCGCGAGCCCGAACTGACGCTCTTCGCTGTGTAGATCTCAGGCGAGATACCAGGCGAGCAGCCGCGCGCCCTCGGCGTCGACCTCGCGCCGCGCGCGCGCCGGGAGCGGCGCGAACGGCTCGACGCGATCAGCTTCCCCTTCTCGATCCGCCAGGCGCCGGCGACGAAACCGTCGACCGTGAACGTGTTCTTCGTCGTCGCGTTCTTCTTGTTGAACACCGACTCGACGTACTCGGGCGGGACGATGCGCGCGCGGTCGCGGTGCGCGAGGATGATCGAGTCGAACGCCGGCAGGAAGCGCACCGGCGCCTTGACGTCGCGCGTCGGCGAGCGGCGCGCGCGGCATGTCGTAGAGCGTCCGCCCCTCCTCGTCTTCGAACGTCCGCAGCCGCTCGAGCGCCGGGTCGATCTGGCGCAGCTTGAAGCCCGTGAACTGCACGATGTCGTCGCGCGTCGCCGGCCCGTAGGCGGCGAGGTACTGCCGCACGACGCGCGTCGAGCTCTCCTGCGCGTCCGGCAGCGGCTCGCGCCAAGCACGACCGGCGACGGCTTCGTGTGCGGCCACGGCCCGAGCGGCGCGGTGCGCACGAACGGGAGCGCTCGGTAGGCGAACGAGATCGTCCAGCGGTCGTCGGTGCCGAGCACGCGCTGCCGCGAGCTCGATCGAGCTCGCGCGCCGTCAGCGGCTCGTCCGGGATCGCCGCGCGCAGCGCCTCGATGTCGACGCCGAGCCCCTCGGTGCGCCCGCGCTGCGACTCGATGTACGCCGAGGCGATGAACGGGAACTCCGCGCGCGTCGATCACGTGCAGCGTCGTGCGCAAACGAGCCCGCCTTGACGATCGCGCGCGGTTGCGTCCGTCAGCTGCTCCTTGCGAAAGCCCTCGACGCGCGACCACAGCGCGACGTACGGCGACGGCGCGTACTGCGCCTGCAGCGCGACGAGCTTCGTCACCGCCTTCACGCGCGCGAGATGCGCTGCGCGCTCGAGCAGCAGCTGCCGCAGCGAGCAGCGTGCGGTTCAGCTCGCGCAGCGTCACGGGACGACGGCCGCCTTGAGCAGGTCGCGCGGCGGATCGGCGAAGAGCGCCGGCAGGTCGTCGAGCAGCACGCGGTGCGTGACGAGCCGCTCCCACGGATACGCGCCGCTCGCGAGGAAGCCGAGCGCCGCGCGCACGGTCGACGGCGTGTGGTGGAACGAGCCGCGCACCGTCAGCTCCTCGTAGTGCAGGCGGTAGGCGTCGACCGGCGGCCGCGCATCGCGCGGCAGCCCGCCGAACATGACGACCGTCCCGCCGGGCCGCGACGAGCTCGACCGCGTCCGATCCACGCCGTCGTCGCTACCCGACCGCCTCGATCACGACGTCGGCGTCCGTGCCCGTCGCCGCTCTCGCGCGCCGAACAGCGCGACGAGCTCGCGCCGCTCCGTCGCGACCGCCGACGACGACGGGCCAGCCGCCGGCGTCGGCGACGCACGCGGCGAGCATCAGCCCGATCGGGCCCGCGCCGAGGATCGCGACGCGTCGTCGCCCGCCTCGATCCCGGCCCGCTCGACGCCGCGCAGGCAGCACGCGAGCGGCTCGACCATCGCCGCGACCTCGGGCGCGAGCGCCGCGCGGCACCTCGTGCAGGTTGACGGCGGCGATCCGCTCCGGGACGACGAGCCAGTCGGCGTACGCGCCGGCGAGGAAGACGAGGTCGCGGCACTGCTCGCCGCGCGCGCAGCCGTCGCACGACGCCGCACGGCGCGGAGTTGGCGGCGACGACGCGGCGGCCGTCGACGATCCCGCAGAACTCGTGCCCGAACGGCGCCGGCGACTCCTGCGCGAGCAGCGGGTGGCCGCGCCGGAACGTCTTCAGGTCGGTGCCGTCGGTGAGCGCGACCTCGACCTGCACGAGCACGTCGCCCGGCCCCGGCTCCGGGCGCGGCACCTCCTCGATCCGCAGGTCGCCGGGCGCGTAGAGCCGCGCCGCCTTCACGGCGTGAAGACGACCTTGAGCGCGTCGCCGCGCCGGTAGAGCTCGACCCCCTCGAGGAAGCGCTCGAGCGGCAGCGTCGTCACCTCGCGGCAGGACGAGCAGCGGCAGCAGCTCGACCGCGTCGCGGAAGTACGCGGGCGTCGCGGAGCGCGAGCCGACGACGTCGCAGCTCCTTGCGGTAGACCGCGTCGAGCGACGACCGGCACGTCCTCCTCCGGCGCCGCGAAGACGAGCGAGCGTGCCGCCCGGCTCGAGCCGCTGCAGCGCGTCGTCGATGCCGGCGTGCGCGGTGAGCGACGGCGGCGGCGACCGGGTCGACGTCGTCGATCTCGGCGCCGAGCAGCGCGCGCCTGCGCGAGGCGCTCCGGCGCGCGGGTCGACCGCGACGACCTCGTCGCCGCGGCGGCGCAGCACCTGGATCCACAGCTGGCCGATCGCGCCCGCTCCGACGACGAGCACGCGGCCGCGCGGCACGAGCTCGGCCGCGCGCAGGACGCACGCGAGCGGCTCGACCCAGACGCCGTCGTGCTCGCCGCAGCCGAGTCGGGCAGCGGCACGCAGTGCGTCGCGCGCAGCTGCTCGGCGAAGCCGCCGGGCGCGATCCGCAGCTCGCGGAACTCGCCGCACGTCGACTGGTGCCCGGCGAGGCAGCGCTCGCACGTGCCGCACGGAACGCGGTGCATGACCGTGACGCGCGCGCCGTTCTCGAGCACGCCCGCGACCTCGTGCCCGAGCACCGTGCCGCGCGCGGCGCGCCCGAGCTTCTCGACGTCCGAGCCGCAGAGCCCGCACGCGAGCACGCGGACGAGCAAGCCCGGAGCCCGCCGGCTCCGGCAGGTCGGCGAGCTCGGGGAGCCCGTCCGCGTCGAGGACGACCGCACGCACCGCCGTATCGTAGGGCGGTGCGTGCGGTCGAGACGGCTCTAGCCGTTCAGGTGGACCGGGAACGACACGAGACGCCGCGTGGAGATGCCCGCGAGGACGTTCTCGCCCGACTTGCGCGCGCGGACGAACACGGCGAGGAGCTGCTGCCGCGACGAAGCCGGGAAGAACCGATGCCTGGTGCATCGATCATCGTCGCCCAGCCGTCGGCGCCGGTCGGCGCCTCGGCCGGGATGGAGAACTGCGTAGAACGGGACGGCCGTCGCGTAGACGAGCGCGCCCTGCACCGAGCGGCCGCTGCACGCCGAGACGTGGAAGCGGAGCGTCACGTCGGTCGTCGAGCGCGAGATCGTCGACGGCGACGACGGCCTGGCCGTCGATCAGGAGACGTGCCGGCGGGCTGATGCCGCGCGACGTCGGCGGTGCCGGTGCCGCTCGGGCAGCCGTTCGAGGCCGGCGGCGGCGTCGTCGCACGCGGCTTGACGACGTCGGTCGGCGTTCGAGGTCGCGGCCGCCGAGCCGTCGGCGTTCTTGGCCGTGACGCGCACGCGCAGCGTGTCGCCCTGGTCGGCCGCCTGGAGCGAGGTACGACGACGAGTCGGCCCCGCCGATGTTCGAGCAGCCGTTGCCCTGCGCGTTACAGCGGCGCCACTGGTAGGAGTAGTTGATCGTGCTGGCGCTCGTCCACGTGCCCGAGGACGTGGTCAGCGTCTCGCCCACCTGGGCCGTGCCGGTGATCTTTGGCTCCGCCGTGTTAACGGGGGCGGCGTTGCTCGCGGCATCCGAGAGGCCTGCGACTGCGAGCACCGTGATGGCCCCGGCCGCAAGCAGCGCGAGGAGATTCGATTTGCGGGTCATGCGTTCCCCTTCATCTCGTTTGCAAGGGCTGTCTTTCCCGCTTTGCAAGAGGATGCGATGAGCAAAACGTGAGCCTGAGGTAAAACCGGGCGGTCCCCCGCAGTAGAACTCAGGAATGGTCGGCCCCCGGATCCTGGTCGGGCTCGTCGTGGTCGCGGTCGGAGTCGCCTTCGCCGACTCCTCGATCGTCGTCCTGGCCCTGCCCGAGCTGTACACGAGGTTCCACACGACGATCGAGCGGGTCTCGTGGGTCGTCACGGCGTACAACGCCGCCGTCGCGGTCGCGGCACTGCTGCTCGTCTTCGTCGTCCACCGGGTTCGTGCGAAGACGGTGTTCGTGGCGGGGCTGCTCGTGTTCATGGCCGCCTCGGTCGCGTGTGCCGCCGCCGACAGCCTGTGGTTCCTGGTCGCGGCGCGCTCGGTCCAGGGCGTGGGCGCCGCGCTTCTCCTGGCCGGTTCGCTGCCGCTCCTCGTGTCGCTGACGGGCTCGGCGCTGCGCGGCGCGACGATCTGGACGCTGACGGGAACGTTCGCGGCGTCGCTCGGCCCGGCACTCGGCGGTGCGGTCACCCAGGCGCTCGGTTGGCGCGCGATCTTCGTCGTCCAGGCGCCGCTCGCCGCGGCCGGCCTGGTCGCGGCGACCCAGGTTCGGGCACAGCCGATCCTCGAAGAGGGCTGGAGCCGGTCCGCGGCGCGCAGCATCCCGGCGAACGCGTGCCTGGCGCTCCTCTTCGGGGCGCTCGTCGGCGTGCTCTTCCTGTCGGTGCTCCTCGTGATCACGGTCTGGGGCTACTCGCCGATCGCGGGCGCGGCGATCGTCAGCGTCCTGCCTGCCGCCGCCCTTGCCGCCCTGCCGCTCGAACGCCGCCTGACGAGAATGACGGCCGTCTACGGAGGGTCGGCGCTGCTCGCCGCCGGGCTGCTCGGGCTCGCCTTCCTCCCGTTCGCGAGCGTCGGCTTCTGCATGGCCTCGCTCGTCTTCTGCGGCATCGGGCTCGGGCTGGCGATCCCTGTCCTCTCCAACGCCGCGCTCGATCTCGGCTCCGGGCTCTCGCGCACCGGAACGCTGACGATCGGCGTCCGACATCTCGGCCTCGTGCTCGCAATCGCGTGCATCGCGCCCCTCCTCGCCTCCGAGCTGCACGGCACCGGCAAGCAGGGGGAGCTGCGCGCGACGGCCGTTCTGCTCGACGCGCCGATCGGCCTGACCAGCAAGATCCCGGTCGCGTTGGACGCGCGCAACGAGTTCGCGCGCGCACAGGCAGGTGAGATCCCCGACCTCTCTCGTCCATTCGACGCCCACGGCGCCCAGAGCGATCCCGCACTCGCCGCCGCACGCGACCGTCTCGTCGCCACGATCGAGGACACGATCACGCGCGCGTTCCGCTCGTCGTTCGTGCTCTCCGCGTCGCTCGCTCTCGCGGCGCTCGTGCTCGCCTTCTTCTTCCGTCGACGGGTCGTGACGTGAACCGGGGAGCGGTCGCCGTGCTCGTCGCCGTGCTCGCCGCCTCGGTCGCGCTCCTCGTTGCCGAGCTCGCGGCGAGCGCTTCCCACGAGGGTGTCGAGATCGAGAACCCGTGTGGCGCGCGAGCTCCGTTCCCCGGAAGCGGGATCGACGGAGTGACGCAGCGGATCGTCCTCGACGGGCTCGACGGCGCCGCGTGCCGCCTCCACACGAGCCGCGAAGAGCTGGTCCTGTCGCTCGGCAACGGCAAGCGGCGCTGGGACGCGCGGACGATCGAGACGGCGCTCCGCGCCGGGCTCCTCCGCGCCGTCGACGACGCGGAACAGCGTGGCGACCTGCCGTCGTTCCTCGCGCCCCTCGTCCGGCGCGTCGTCGAGTCCACGCCGCTCGAGAAGCTCGTCGAGGGTGGCATCAGCCTCCGCGATCTGCTCGGCTAAGCGCGGCAGGGCGTGAGCAGGACCTGAGCCTGAGGTAAAACCCGTTCGTGGCGCTGGACGGCGAACGCATCAGGCATACGGTGGCTTTCCGGCTCGTCCACGACGAGGATTCCGACGAGGAGCGCCGCTTCCTGGAGGCCGCTGCCCGCCTGGCCGAGATTCCCGGTGTCGAGGCGTTCGAGCTCCTACGCGAGGTCAGCCCCAAGAACCAGTACCGCTTCGGGATCTCGATGGAATTCGCCGACCAGGCTGCCTACGACGGCTACAACGAGCATCCCGAGCACACGCAGTTCGTGCAGGACCGGTGGCTCGTCGAGGTCGCGGACTTCCTCGAAGTCGACTACGCGCGAATCCTCAGCGGTACGTGATCTCCTCGCGCTGCCCGGACGCCGCCGAGCGGAGCACCGCGTCGCAGACCTCTGCCGCGCGGTAGCCGTCCTCGAACGTCGCGCCGTGCGGCGCCACATCGGTTCCCTTCGCGATCGCGTCGAGCAGGTGGTGCAGCTCGTGCACAAACGTGTGCTCCCACCCGATCACGTGGCCGTGGGGCCACCACCACTGCCAGAACGGGTGGTCGGCCTCGGAGACGAGGATCGTGCGGAAGCCCTTCGTGCCTTCCGAGTGCTGCAACTCGTTCAGCCGCTCGAGATCGAATGCGAGCGAGCCTTTCGAGCCGTTGATCTCCCAGCCGAGCGCGTTCTTCCGTCCGGGCGCAAAGCGCGTCGCTCCGATCGTGCCGACGGCACCGTCCGCGAAGTCGGCCACCGCGTCGAACGCATCGTCGACCTCGCGTCCCGCCCATGAACGTGCGCGTCGCAGCGGAGACGGCGACGATCTCGCCGACGAGGTAGCGCGCGAGATCGACGACGTGCGCGCCGAGATCACCGAGCGCGCCGGAGCCGGCTGCGTCGGCGTGGAAGCGCCACGCATCGTCGGTCGTCGCGCCCCACTCCTGCAGGTACCGGCCGCGGAAGTGGTGGATCTCACCGAGCTCCCCCGCGTCGATCAGCTCGCGCGCGAGCCTCACGGCCGGGACGAACCGGTAGTTGAACGCCGTCATGTGCTTGACGCCGGCCGAGGCGACGCGCTGCCAGATCTCGTAGCTCTCGTCGGCCGTCCGTCCGAGCGGCTTCTCGCAGAACACGTGCTTGCCCGCCTCCGCGGCGGCGATCGTCGGCTCGGCGTGCAGGTTGTTCGGGCCGGTGTTGTCGAATAGCTCGACCTCTGGATCGGCGACGAGCTCGTGCCAGTCCGTGACGTGCCGGTCGAAGCCGTACCGGCGCGCGGCCTCCGCGACCGCAGGCTCGTCACGGCCCGCGATCGAGACGAGCCGCGGCATGAGCGGCGGCGGCCACGTCATGTACGCGAGCTTCCGATACGCGTTCGCATGCGCCTTGCCCATGAAGGCGTAGCCGAGCATGCCGACGCCGATCGGAGGCACGTCCGCGCCGTCGCCGCCCGAGGCGACGACGCCGATCCCGCCGCTCACGAGCCGGCCTTCTGCATCGCCGCGTCGAACGCGATCTCGGACGGTGCGAAGTCGGTGCGGCGCACGAACGCGAGCGCGTCGGGCGCGCCCCAGTCGCGGTCCATGCCGCTGTCCTCCCACTCGATCGAGAGCGGCCCGTCGTAGCCGATGCGGTTGAGCACGCGGAGCAGCTCCTCGAAATCGACGTCGCCGTGACCGGGCGAGACGAAATCCCAACCGCGCGCCTCCTCGCCGAAGTTCAGGTGCGAGCCGAGGATCGAGCGCCGCCCGTCGAGGCGCTTGCGCGAGTCCTTGACGTGCACGTGGTAGATGCGGTCCGCGAACTCGAGCGCGAACTGCGCCGTGTCGAGGCTCTGGTGCGCGAAGTGGCTCGGATCGAGGTTGATCCCGAACGCGTCGCGGTTCCCGATCGCGTCGAGCGCTTTGCGCGTCGTCACGAAGTCGTAGGCGATCTCGGTCGGATGCACCTCGAGCCCGAAGCGCACGCCCTCGGCGTCGAAGACGTCCATGATCGGCCCCCAGCGCTCGGCGAAGTCCTGGTAGCCGCGCTCGACCGCGTCGTAGTCGTTCGGCGGGAACGAGTAGATGAGGTGCCAGATCGAGGAGCCGGTGAAGCCGTTGACCTGCGTCACACCGAGCTGCGCGGCGGCACGAGCCGTGTCCTTCATTCGCTCCGCCGCCCGTGTCCGGACGCCCTCCGGCTCGCCGTCGCCGTAGACGTCAGGCGGCAGGATCGCCTGGTGACGCTCGTCGATGCGGTCGCAGACCGCCTGCCCGACGAGATGCGCGCCGATCGCCCAGACGCCGAGCCCGTGCTGCTCGAGGAGCTTGCGTCGGCCGTCTGCGTAGCCGCTGTCGGCGACCGACTGCTCGACCTCGAAGTGGTCGCCCCAGCAGGCGAGCTCGAGGCCGTCGAAGCCCCAGCCCGCGCAGCGGGCGGCAAGCTCGGCAAGCGGGAGGTCGGCCCACTGGCCGGTGAACAGGGTGACGGGACGGGCCATTCAGCTCTCCTTCGTTCGTGACGGGCACGGCAGCTCAACGCAAGCGTGGGAACTCGCGGATCTCCACGCGGCGATCCTACGATGGTTTACCGTGACGTGATGGGGCTTGCGCCGGAGCTGGTCGAACAGTTCGCGGACGCCGCAGACGTGATCCGCGAGCCCGAGCAGCTCCGCACGTACGAGTGCGACGGCCTCACCGGGCGGCGCGTCATCCCCGCGCTCGTCGCGCTTCCGGCCGACGCGTCCGAGGTCCAGGCGGTCGTGCGAATCTGCAACCACGCGTCCGTGCCGTTCGTCGCGCGCGGTGCGGGAACAGGCCTTTCCGGGGGCGCGCTCCCTGTCGCCGAAGGAATCGTCATCTCGCTCGCGCGCATGAACCGCGTGCTGGCGATCGACGTCGACGCGGGCCACGTGGTGGTCGAGCCCGGCGTGACGAACCTCGACGTCACGCGCGCGGTGGCGGCAGCCGGCTTCTACTACGCACCCGATCCCTCGTCGCAGCAGGTCTGCACGATCGGCGGCAACGTCGCCGAGAACTCGGGCGGCGCCCATTGCCTCAAGTACGGGTTCACCGTCAACCACGTGCTGGCCGCCGACATCGTGCTTGCCGGACGGCGAGCTGGTCCAGCTGTCGGTCTGGGACGACGGCCCGGACCTGCTCGGCGCGTTCGTCGGCTCGGAGGGCACGCTCGGGATCGCGACCAAGCTGACGCTGCGCGTGCTGCGGGCGCCGGAGTCCGTGCGCACGCTCCTCGCCGGCTTCGCGCACACCGACGGAGCCGGCGCGGCCGTTTCCGGGACGATCGCGGCCGGAGTCCTCCCCGCAGCGATCGAGATGATGGACGCGATCACGATCGAAGCGGCGGAGGCAGCCGTCGGCGCCGACTACCCGCCCGGCTGCGGCGCCGTCCTGATCGTCGAGCTCGACGGGCCGCCGGCGCAGGTCGAGCACGACCTCGCGCTCGTCGAGCAGATCTGCGCGAGCCACGGCGCCGTCGAGATCCGCATCGCGTCCGACCCCGCCGACCGCGCCGCGGTCTGGCGCGGGCGGAAGGCCGCGTTCGCCGCGATGGGGCGCGTCAGCCCCGACTACTACGTGCAGGACGGCGTCGTCCCGCGCACCAAGCTGCCCGAGGTGCTGCGGCGCATCGACGCGCTCTCGAACGAGCACGGGCTCCGGGTCGGCAACGTGTTCCACGCCGGTGACGGGAACCTGCACCCGCTCGTCCTGTACGACGGGCGCGTCGAGGGACAGGCGGAGCGCGCGGAGTCGCTCGCGAACGAGATCCTCACCGCGTGTGTCGACGCCGGCGGGTCGATCACCGGCGAGCACGGCGTCGGCTCCGACAAGGCCTGTGCGATGCCGCTGATGTTCAGCGAAGCCGACCTCGAGGTGATGCAGCGCCTGCGCCGGGCGTTCGACCCGCGCGGTCTCGCCAACCCGGGCAAGCTCTTCCCGACGCCTCGGCTGTGCGGCGAGGTGCCCGGCCCCTACCGCGTGCACCCGCTGGAGCTGGCCGGACGTGCAGAGCGCTTCTGACGCCGTCGGCATCGTCGAGCACGAGCCCGGCGACCTGACGTGCATCGTCGACGGCGAGCTGCGCCTCTCGGCCCTGCAGGCGCTCCTCGGTGAGCACGCGCAGCGGTTCTCGCTCGATCCGCCCGGCGACCCGACGCTCGGCGAGTGTCTCCTCCACGACCTCTCCGGGCCGCTGCGACACCGCTTCGGCACGATGCGCGACCTCGTGATCGGCGTCAGCGTCGTGCTCCCCGACGGGACGCGTGCTCACTCGGGCGGAAAGGTCGTCAAGAACGTCGCGGGCTACGACCTCGGGAAGCTCTACTGCGGGTCGGAAGGGCGCCTCGGCACGGTCGAGCGTCTCGCGCTCCGGCTTCACCCGCGCCCGGCTGCGGCGAGAACGGTCGTCATCGGTGCAGACCGCTGGTCCGCGCTCCACCGCTCGGGGCTCGTGCCGAGCGCGGTCGACATCGTCGAGGACCGGATGTTCGTGCTCTTCGAGGGCGCGCCGCAGGCGGTCGACGAGCAGGCGGGCTCGCTCGGCGGCGACAGCGTGGAGCCGTGGGCCGAGGTGCGCGCGCTTCAGTCACGTTTGCCCGGGCGCGCGCGCTGGGACGGGGGGCGCGCGCCGCTCGTGCGGCCCGGGCCGCGCGTGGCGTACGTCGAAGAGCGGGTCGAGCGCGAGTGGAGTGCCCTGGCGGAGCGGGTCGTGGAGGCGTTGTGCAACCCGACCTGATCGCGGACTGCGTGCATTGCGGCTTCTGTCTTCCGACCTGCCCGACGTACACGCTGTGGCACGAGGAGATGGACTCGCCACGCGGTCGTATCCATCTGATGAGCGGGCTCGTCGACGGCACGATCGAGCTCACGGACACCGTCGTCGAGCACTTCGACCGCTGCCTCGGCTGCATGGCCTGCGTTCCGGCGTGCCCGTCCGGTGTGCAGTACGACAGGCTGATCGAGACGACGCGCGCGCACATCGAGGAGAGACAGCGGCGCGGCGCAGGCGAGCGCCTGTTGCGCCGCCTGATCTTCGAGGTCTTCCCGCACCGCCGGCGCTTGCGCGCCGCGCTCGCGCTACGGCGGCTGCCTGCCCCAGGCCCGCTGCGGCCGCTCGGTCAGGTCGCGCCTCCGTGGCTCAGCGCCGCCTGGCCCCCCGAGCACCTTCCCGGACGAGGCCCGCGGGTCGCGGTCGTCGCCGGCTGCGTGCAGAGCGTCGTGTTCGGCGACGTCAACGCGGCGACCGCGCGCGTGCTCGCCGCTGACGGCTTCGACGTGCACGTTCCGCGCGCGCAGGGATGCTGCGGTGCGTTGCACGCCCACGCGGGGCGGCTCGAAGAGGGCGTCGCGCGCGCACGCGCGCTCGAACGGTCACTGAGCGGCTACGACGCCATCGTCACGAACGCCGCCGGCTGCGGCTCGCACCTGAAGGATCACGGCATCGCGCGCGTCGTCGACGTCTCAGAGCTGCTCGCCGACGCGCCGTCGCCGGCACAGCGGCAACCGCTGCCGATCCGCGTCGCGTTCCAGGACTCGTGCCACCTCAAGCACGCGCAGCGCCTCGAGACCGAGCCGCGCGCCGCTCTCGGCGCGGTCCCGGAGCTCACGTTGCTCGAGCCAGGCGACCAGGCGCTGTGCTGCGGCAGCGCGGGCATCTACAACCTCGTGCAACCGAAAGCGGCGAGCGAGCTCGGCGATCGCAAGGCCGAGCGCGTGCTCGAAACGGAGCCGGAGGCCTACGCGAGCGGCAATCCCGGCTGTCTCGTGCAGGTGACCGCCGCGCTTCGTCGTGCCGGCAGGCCGCTGCCCGCGTTCCACCCGGTCGAGCTCGTCGACGCCTCGATCCGCGGGCTTGCAGCGCGCGACGTGCTGGCCGCAGCGCGACGGTAGGCGTCGCGCCGTTCGAAGTGCTCGAATCTGGTTGCGCTGCGCGCAATCAGATTCGAGTCGCCGCGGCGGTCCGAAGGGCCCGAACCTGATTCGGCGCAGCCGAACCAGATTCGAGCCTTTTGCGCTAGCGCACGGACGCCCACGGCTCGTCGCCGGAGACGTCGACGAGGCCGTAGCCGCCCTCGCCGAGCGACGGGCCGATCACGACCTGTAGGAGTGCCGTCTCGTCGCCGTCGTTGTAGGAGGCGTGCACCACGCCGGCGTCGAGGTAGACCGAGTCACCCGAGGACAGCGTCGTCGAATCCTGCTCGATGAACTGCGTGACGCTTCCTTGCTTGACGATGATCATCTCCTCCTGCCCGTCGTGCCGATGGAACGCGTGCCCTTCGCCCGGCTCGAGTGTCACGTCCATCACGACCAGGCTCTTCGCGCCCGTGTTTGCAGGGCGGCAACGCCAGCCGATCGAGCCCCAGTCGAACTGCTCCTGCTCGACGTCGGACTGCTTGACGAACGTGCTCATCGCGACTCCTCCTGAAGGTGTTTGACGGGGATCGACTTGAAACGGCGCATGTTCTCGGTCATCGCGACCTCGGTCGGAAGGCGCTCCATCGACGACGCGCCGAAGAAGCCGACGACTCCCTCGGTGTGTGCAATCACATACGCAGCGTCCTCGGGCTCCGCGATCGGGCCGCCGTGGCAGAGCACGAGGATCTCCGGGTTGACGAGCTTCGCCGCGTCGTGCATCTCCTGCACGAGCGGCACGCACTCCTCGAGCGTCTTCGACGTCGACGCGCCGATCGCACCGCCGGTCGTGAGCCCCATGTGCGGCACCAGCACGTCGGCGCCGGCCTCCGCCATCGCCGTCGCCTCGTCGGGCGTGAAAACGTAGGGCGCAGTCAGGAAGTCGCGCTCGCGGGCGAGGCGGATCATGTCGACCTCGAGCCCGTAGCCCATGCCTGTCTCCTCGAGGCCGATGCGGTACGTCCCGTCCATCAGCCCGACGGTCGGGAAGTTCTGCACACCGCTGAACCCGATGCGGCGAAGCTCGTCGAGGAAGACGGGCATCAACCGGAACGGATCCGTCCCGCACACGCCCGCGAGCACCGGTGTCTCCTTGACGACCGGCAGCACCTCGCGCGCCATGTCGACGACGATCTCGTTCGCGTCGCCGTACGGCATGAGCCCCGCGAGCGAGCCGCGGCCGCCCATGCGATAGCGACCGCTGTTGTAGATGATGATCAGGTCCGCGCCGCCGGCCTCTGCGAGCTTGGCCGACAGGCCCGTCCCCGCGCCCGCACCGATGATCGGCCGGCCCGCCGCGACCTGCGCGCGCAAGCGCGCGAGCGCGTCGGCGCGATTCACACCGCCGCTCCTGCCTCGATCAGCTCGTGCAACCGGTCGGCCATCGCCGTGGCGAACGCGGGATCGTTCACGTCCTCGGGACGTTCGTGCACTTCCACGCTCTCCGCGAGCGTCTCCTTCAGCCCGGCGACGAGAGCGTCGTCCGCCTCGCGCGTCGTGAAACGGCTGCCCGGGAACGGCGATCATCGACACGCCGCCGAGCGGGACGAACAACGCCGTCGGGCCCGTCGCCGCCGACAGCTTGCGCCCGATCGTGCGACCGAGCTCCCCGCATTCCTCGGGCGTCGTGCGCATCAACGTCACCGTCGGGTTGTGCACGTAGAGGTTTCGGTTCTCGAACTGCGGCGGCACGGTCTCCCGCGGGCCGAAGTTGACCATGTCGAGCGCGCCGAGCGAGACGACCTGCGGCAGGCCGATCGCGCCGGCCGCCTCCAGGCGGTCGGGACCGGCCGAGAGCACGCCGCCGACGAGCTCGTCGGCGAGCTCCGTCGTCGTCGCGTCGAGCACGCCGGCGAGAAAGCCGTCCTTCGCGAGCGCCTCCATCGACTGCCCTCCGGCACCCGTGGCGTGGAAGACGAGCACTTCGTAGCCGAGCTCCTCGAGGCGCTCGCGCGCAGTCGTGACGCACGGTGTCGTGACGCCGAACATCGTCGCTGCGACGAGCGGCCTGCCCTCGAGCGCCGGTACATCGACGCCGACCATGCCTGCGATCGCACCGGCGGCGTTGCTCATGATCCGCGCCGAGACGCGGTTGACACCGGAGATGTCGACGACCGAGTACATCATCGTCACGTCGACGGCGCCGACGTACGGCCGGGTGTCTCCCGACGCGACGGTGGAGACGAGCAGCTTCGGCACGCCGACCGGCAGCGCGCGCATCGCGCGTGCGGCGATCGACGAGCCGCCTGAGCCGCCGAGGGCGAGGATCCCGTCGAGGCGCCCACCGGCATGCAGGCCGCGGACGATGTGCTCGGCGCCCGCGCCCATCGCCGTGACCGCGGCGCCACGGTCGCCCGCCGCGGCGAGCTCGCCCGCGTCGGCACCTGCCGCGCGTGCGACTTCGTGGCGGCTCACATCGGGCTCCAGCCCGTCAGGGTCGCGCACGCCCGCATCGACGACGACCACGTCGACGCCGCATGCGCGTAGCCGCTCGCGCAGGAACGCGTACTCGCGGCCCTTCGTGTCGAGCGTCCCGAGCAGGACGACGGTGCTCAATTCACGCACGCTCCGCGAGCGGCTCGACGCCGAGATAGCGCCGCTGCAGCTCCATGTCCGTCGAGAGCTTCGCAGCGGTGGTCTCTGCCGCGATCGATCCCGCGACCATCATCAGCTGGCGCTCGGCGATCGCGGTGGCCATGCCGAGGTTCTGCTCGATCAGGAGAATCGCGAGGCCCTCGCGCTCGAGCGTCAGGAACGTCTCGATCAGGTGCTCGATGATCGCCGGCGCGAGGCCCTCGGACGGCTCGTCCATCACGAGCAGCGTCGGGTTCGTGAGCAGGGCGCGACCGATCGCGAGCATCTGCTGCTCTCCGCCGGAGAGCTGTGCGCCTCCGTTCCGCTTGCGCTCCCGGAGCCGCGGGAAGAGGTCGTAGACGCCGTCGATCGTCCAGCGCTTCTCGCTCCGGCGGCCGGCGATCATGCGGAGATGCTCGTCGACCGACAGTGACGGGAACAGCCGCCGTCCCTGCGGCACGTACCCGATCCCGAGCTTTGCGATCTGGTACGACGGGCGGCCGACGAGCTCGTTCCCGAGGTAGCGAATCGAGCCGGTGACGCGCGCCGGCGGGATGCCGACGATCGCGTTGCAGAGCGTCGTCTTGCCCATGCCGTTGCGCCCGACGATCGACGTCGAGCCGCCGGCGATCTCGAACGAGACGTCCTCGAGCGCCTGCGCCGTGCCGTAGTAGGCGTTGACGCCCTCGATGGCGAGCAGCGGCGCCGACGAGCTACTCATCGCGGTTCCCGCGCCCGAGATAGAGATCGTGCACGGTCTGGTTCCCGCGAATCTCGGCGGGCGTGCCTTCCACGATCACGCGGCCGTCGTGCATCATCGTCACCCGGTCGGCGACCCGTAGCGCGACGTCCATGTCGTGCTCGATCAGGATCAGCGTGATCGCCGGATCGAGCGAGAGCAGGAGCTCGGTGAGCGCGACACGCTCTCCGCGCGACAGTCCGGAAGCCGGCTCGTCGAGCATCATCAGGCGCGGATTCGAGGCGCGCGCCATGCCGACCTCGAGCTGACGCTGCTCGCCGTGCGAGAGCGAGCCGACGAGCACGTGTGCGCGTCCGCCGAGGCCGACTGTCCGCGCGAGCTCGACGGCGCGCTCGCGCAGCTCGCCGTCGCGCGCCGACAGCTTCACGGGACGCAGGTGGCCCGAGCGCACGCCGAGCACCGCGAGGTAGAGGTTGTCCTCGACCGACAGACCGAGGAACGACCGAGACTTCTGGTACGTCCGCCCCATGCCGAGCTTCGCGCGCAAGCGCGGGGGGAGGACGCTCACCTCCTCGCCGAGGAACTCGATCGTCCCCGTGCTGGGCGCGACGTCACCGGAGATGACGTTGAACAACGTCGTCTTGCCTGCACCGTTGGGCCCGAGGATGGCGCGCCTCTCGCCGTGCGCGACGTCGAGATCGACGTCACGCACGGCATGGAGGCCTCCGAAGCGCCGGCCGATCCCCCGCAAGCGGAGGATCGGCCGGTCGTCTTCGGGAACTGCTGCTTGCGTCACGCGACCCGCTAGCCCGTGACCGGCGGGTGAATCGTCTTTCCGATCCAGGGCAGGCTCCGCTTGACGCACTGCGGGCTGGTGCGGCCCGGAGCAGGCGTCGAGCTGGAGAACGTGCCGCCGAACGTCTGGTCGACGCCCGGGATCTCGCCCACCGTCTTCACCGCGAGCTTGCCGTTCTTCTGGTAGAGCTGCGCGTAGAAGACGTTGATGACCGCCTGGTTGTTCTTGTCCAGGTGGAGCGGGCCGTACGGAGTCTGCAGCTTGACCTTCCGGATCGCCGCCTGCAGCTTCTTCTGGCCGCCGCTGATGTCGCCTCCAGTCGCCTTGAGGCCGTTGATCAGGCCCCACGTGTTGACGTAGAAGCCGTAGGTGAACGTCGACGATGCCTGCGGAGCGGCTGCGCCGAACGGCGGGATCGTCTTGAACACCTTGCCGACCTGCGCGTTGTAGGCCTTCGCAGCCTTCGTGGCGAGGTCGCCCGCCGTGCCCGCGCCGCCGACATACGCGCCGGTCACGCGGGTGGACAGCTGCTGGAACTGACCCGGGGTGCCCCAGAACAGGTTGCCGATGAACTTCTTGCCGTCGATCGGCCCGTGCGCCTGCTCGTATGCCTTGAGGAACGGGATCAGCCCTGCACCGCCCACGGCGACGAACGTGCCGTCGACGTTGGTCGGCATCTGCTGTGCGTACGACGAGTAGTCCGTCGTGTTCAGCGGCGGGAAGACGCGCTTGGTCACGTTGCCGCCCACCGCGCAGAACTCCGCGATGAAGCCCGCCGCGGACGTCCACGCGAAGCTGTAGTCGTCGGCGACGACCGCCGCGGTCTTCCAACCGAGCTTGTTCTTCGCCAGGTCGCCGAGGCCGGCGTTCCACATCGCCCCGTCACCGTTGAAGCGGAAGAAGTTCGGCGCCCGCACCTTCAGCGTCGTGTCCTGCGCGCCCGCGGAGCCGTCCACGAACGTCTTGTTCGGATGCTGCTTGGCGTAGTTCGCGACGGCGATCGACTCGTCGCCGGACAGCGGCCCGATCAGGATGTCGGCGCCCAGCTGCTCCATCAGGCGCTTCGTCTCCTTGATCGCCGTGTCCGCGCGGTCGTTCGAGCAGCCGATGCCGACCAGCTTGAGCGGATGACCGTTGATCGAGCCACCGACCCAGCCGTCACGCGGCTTGTTCGGGTTCTTCGCCTTCGCGCCCGCGAATTGCGCCATCGCGGTCACGACACCGGCGAGGTCCTGGTTGTCGAACGACCCGAAGGCGCCCTGACAGTCGGACAGAACCGCGATCTTGATCGTGGAGGCACTGCTGCGAGCGGTCGCCGTAGCCGTCGCGAGCGCGGCGGCTGCGACGACCGCCAGTGCTGCGAGCGACACGAGCTTCCACTTGCGCTTGAGAGCATTCATACGGATGCCCTCCTCCTTTCGAACCGTTGGGATGAGTGCTGGGGGGTTAGGGGTTAGGGATTAGGTGCTCACGACTTGCAGGGGGTGTCAAGGCCTCCTTTCAGACACTGGGCTCCACCTGGCCCACATCGATCGGCGTGCGATCGGACGGGCCTCGGCGGCGCCGGGAGGAAATTGCCACCGCGCGCTCCCAGAGGCCGACGAGCCCTCCGGGAGAGACCAGCACGATCACGAGGAAGATCGCCCCGATCAGCGTGTGGAAACGCGGGCCGATGAAACTGATCTGCTGCGAGTAGTTGTTGACGATCACGAAGAAGAGAGCGCCCACCCAGGCTCCCTCGAGCCGGTAGAGGCCGCCGACCACCGCGATCACCAGCACGTCGATCGTCGCTCCCAGGTCGATCGACGCGGGATCGATGTGCCCGTTCCACCAGACGAAGAGCACGCCGCCGACGGCGGCGACGAACGATGCGAACGCGAACGCCATCGTGCGGTGAAGCGGGACGTTGTAGCCGAGCGACGCCATCCGGACGGGGTCGTCGCGCACGCCCTGCAACGTCAGGCCGAAGGGCGTTCGCGACACGTAGCGAAGCAGGGCGTAGATCGCGAGCGCCGCTCCGAACGTCACGTAGTACAGGCGGTTCTGGTGCGCGTCGACCGGCCCGACGTCGTGTGGGGCCGGGATGCCGCTGATGCCGCCGAAGCCCGAGACGTCGGTCACCTGGCCGAAGACGAGGTTCGCGATCACCGAGTACGTCAGCGTGATCATCAGGAAGTAGATCCCGACGCTGCGGCTCGCGAGCGCACCGAAGAGCAGGCCGGCGATGACGGCGACGACGATGCCGGCGAGGGCGCCCCACCAGGGGTTCCAGCCGAGGTTGAGACCCTTGGTGTTGCCGTTCGTGGTCGCGTTCCCGACGACGAAGCCGGCGATCCCGTAGATCGCAACCTGCGCGAGCGAGACCATGCCGCCGTACGCCGAGAGGAAGATCAGGCTCGCTGCGACGATGCCGAGGAACAGCATCTGCGTCAGCAGCGTCCCGACCCAGTAGGACGAGACGTACAGCGGCGCGGTCAATGCGAGCACGACGGCCAGCACACCGACGACCCGGTCGGGCGTGACGGCTCTCACGCAGGCCTCCCGAAAAGCCCGAGCGGCCGCACGGCGAGCACGATCGCGACCAGGACGAACGTGAAGATGATCGAGTAGTACGTGTAGCTCGAAGGAAGGTACGCCGCCGAGAAGTTGTTCGTCAGTCCGAGCAGCAGCGAGCCGATCGCCGCTCCGCCGAGCGAGCCCATGCCGCCGATGATCACGACCACCAGCGAATAGAGCAGCCAGTTGGCATCGACGCCCGGCGCGAGGCTCGCGAACGAGCCTCCGATCACGCCGCCGAGCCCGGCAAGCCCCGATCCGACGGCGAACGCGATCGCAAACGTCAGCTGGATGTTGATGCCGAGCGCGGAGACCATCGCGCGGTCGTCGACCCCGGCCCGGATCACCATGCCGGTGCGTGTCCGCTTCAGCCACAGCCAGAGGGCGCCTCCGATCGCAAGGGCGATCGCGAGGATGACGAGCCGCGTCTCCGTGTACTGGATCCCCTGCAGCCGGAGGTTGACGAACTTGTCGAAGTCGCGCGGCCAGGCGATGTCCTCGGCCACGCCGCCGAAGTGCGCGAGCATCTGGTCGGCGAGGATGATCGAGATCGCGATCGTGATCAGCGCCTGGCGCAGCTCCTGACCCTGGTTCCAGCGCAGGAAGATCTGCTGCATCGCGAGACCCAACGCGGCGATCGCGAGCGTCGCGACGATCGCGGGGACGAGCCAATGCGTCAGGTTCACCTGCGCGCTCGTCAGCCCGAAGCCCGCCCCCTCTCCCACGAGGTTCCGCTGGAGCCGCAGCGCCAGGTAGCCGCCGAGGAGGAAGAACGCCCCGTGCGCCATGTTCACGACGCGCATCAACCCGAAGATCAACGTGAACCCGCTCGCGACGACGAAGTAGAGCGCCGCGGCCGTCACCCCGTTCAGCAGCGTGATCAGGAAATCCTTCGGGTCGTGCACGGCGGATCCGAACGCCGTCGCCCATTTGCCTGTCGTCGGCGCCAGGAACAGCACCCAGAGCGCGGGCACGACGACCAGCAGCCCGAGCAGCGCCCGGCCGACCACATGCAGGATCCGCGTCTGCAACGCCAGCGTCCGCGCGCGCCGGCTCACGGACCCGAGCGCGGGCGTGCCGACCGTCAGACGAGGCTCCCGTCGAGGAACAGGACCGCGCGTTCCGATTCGGACGTCTGCGGCACGGAGTCCGTGAGCCTGCGGAGCTCCGGGTACTGCGACCGGTCCAGCGTGTCGGCGTCGGGCCAGTTCAACTCGATCAGGTTGTCGGCAGGGTCGCGGAAATACAGCTGCACCTGGCCGGAGGGGAGCTCCACGAGCCGTGACCCCCACTCGTCCGAGGTGCGCGAGCGGATCGCCTCGTAGGCGGCTGCGAAGTCGTCGATCGTCAGCCCGAGGTGGTGACGGCTCGGCGCGCGACCGCTCTCGTCGAGGAACAGGTGGAGCTGCATCCCACCGACTCGCAGCCACTGCACCGGCGTCTCGAAGATCGGCGTTGCGACGCGCTCCATGCCGAAGACTTCCTCGTAGAACCGTGTCGACTCTTCGAGATCGGTAGCCGAGATGCTCACGTGGTTGATCCCGGTCGCCCGCACCTCGCGAGTCTCGCGGCTCCGCGGTGATAGGTCAAGCCCGCACGATGGCACTAGCGGCGATAGTTTGGGGCTATGAACCTACGGCAGCTCGAGTGCTTCGTCGCCGTGGTCGACGAGGGCTCGTTCACCCGGGCAGCCCGGCGCGTCGGGATCACCCAGCCGTCGCTCTCCCAGCACATCAAGGCGCTGGAGCTCGAGCTCGAGGGCGCGCTGCTCGACCGGTTGCCGCGCGGCGTGTCGCTCACGCCTGCCGGACGAAGCCTCCTGCCCGAGGCGCGAACTGCGGTGCGTGCGGTCGAGCGAGGCCGGCAAGGAGCGCGGTCGGCGCTCGCACTCGAGCTCGGCGAGCTCGAGATCGCCACCGTGCTCTCGATGGCAGTCGGGTATTTGCCGCGACACATCGGCGTCTGGCACGAACGACATCCGAACGTGTCGATCCGCCTGCACGAGTTCCGCCATCGCACGCTGCTGGAGGATGCCGTCGAGCAGGGCGTGGCCGACTTCGCCGTCGGGCCGCAACCGATCAGGTCGTGGGACGGCCCGCTCGAGACGGTCGCGTGGGAGGAGTTCGTCGTCGTCGTCGCACAGTCGGACGAGCTGGCCGGCCGGCGAACGGTCCGACTCGAGGAGCTGCGCGATCGCGAATGGGTGCTCTACCACCCCGACCACGGGCTCGCGGGCATCCTCGAGGAGGTCTGCGGCCGGGCAGGGTTCACTCCCCGCGGAGCCGTGCGCATCTCACAGGCGGAAGGCGCCGTTCGCCTTGCAGCGGCGGGGCTCGGGCTCGCGCTCGTGCCCGACAACATCGCCCTCCCCTCCGTCGAGTGCGTCGTCCTGCGGTTGGCCCCGCGCTTGATCCGCAAGATCGCCGTGTACGCACGCACCGACTGGTCGCCCACCGCCGCCGCGTTCGTCGACGTGCTGCGCTCCGACGCGCGTCGAAGCCCGTCGAGTGCCGTCGCCATTCAGCTCTAGAACTCGAGCCGTCTACACTGCGGGCGTGCGCCTCGTCGCCCCGGTCGTGCTCGCGGCGCTCGCTCTCGCCGGCTGCGGAGGCTCTGGCTCCTCCGGCGCACCGGCCGACCTGAGCACCGCCCGCGCGAAGACGACCGCAGCAAAGTCGGTTCGCTTCGCGCTCAACATCACGGCGGACCTGGCCGGTACGAAAGTGCGCACGGAGGAGAACGGCAGCGCATCGTTCCGCCGCCGGCGCGCGCACCTCTACAAGCTCGATCCCGGCGGCGGGCTGCCACGCGAAGTCGTGGTGATCGGCCCGTACACCTACAGCAACGCGAACGTGCAGGCCGCGCTGAGCGACCCTTCGATGAAGCCCTGGACGAAGCTCGACAGGCGCCGGCTGACCGCTGAGCAACGCCGTGCCCAGCCCGACGAGCTCGCGCACGTGCTCGCTGCGGCCTACCTCGCCGACGGTGTCGCCGGCGTGAAGCGGGTCGGCTCGGACAAGGACGGCACAACGCACTTCACGGCGCGGGTGATGCCCTCGGCTCTCGCGCGGCGCGTTCCGGCCGCGATCATGACCGCGGTGAGGCGCGACTACCCGAACCGGCCGTTCGACGCCGGGTTCTGGGTGGACGACAGCGGTCGCGTTCGTCGCGTCCTGGTCGAGTACGACACCGACAAGGGCAGCACGATCACACTCGACACGGCGTACTCGGACTTCGACACGGGCGTCGATCTGACGTTGCCGCGCGCCGACGAGATCCAGGACATCAGCCCGTAAACCGAATCTGATTCGGCGCAGCCGAACCAGATTCGAGCTTTGCGCGCTCATCGGCAGCTCGAAGTGCTGCAATCTGATTCGCTGGCGCGAATCAGGTTGGCTGACGCGCGAATCAGGTTGGGTCACGCGCCGCCTGCTCCCACGCGAGCGCCGCCCCGAGGACGACCTCGTCGCGCGGCGCGATCAGCTGGAGGTCGCCGATCGCGATCGCAGCCCAGCCGAGAACGTTGAACGGGCGCAGGAACGCCGTGGCCGGGATGCGGACGTCGAGCTCGTCGCAGTCGACCGGCGGCACGTCGACACCGAGCACGGGCGCGACGTACAGGTCGACCTCGGGCTCGTAGGCCCGCCACGCGCGCACTGCGGCACGCGCGCGCTCGACATCCGTCGGGTCGACGCTCTGGGCCTGCTCGAGCTTCGAGCGCACGTTGTCGCCGTACTCGCCGGCGCGTGCGGGAAACGTCTCGCGGTGCGCCTCCGCAGCCTCGTGGAAGAAGAGCGGCCACGTGTCGTCCTGGGGATCCGGGATCACGCTCTCGACGACGCGGGCGCCGAGCTGCTCGAGCCGCGCGACGTAACGCTCCGCCGAGCGGTTGACCGCTGCCGCCGGACCGCCGACGGACGGCGGCTGCGTCAGCAGGCCGACTGTCAGGCCCGCGAGCCGCATGGCCGGGCGCGGTTCCCCGGTCAGCACGGACCACATCGTGACGACGTCCGACACCGTCGTCGCCATCGGGCCGACCGTGTCGAAGCTCCGGCAGAGCGGAAAGACCCCGTCGGTCGGAATCCGTCCCCACGCGGGCTTCAGGCCGACGACGCCGCAACACGACGCGGGGAGTCGAACCGAGCAGCCGGTGTCGGTGCCGAGGCCGAGATCGCAGAGGCCGGCGGCGAGCGCGGCCGCGTTCCCGCCGGACGAGCCACCCGTCGTGCGTCCGGGCAGCCGTGGGTTCTGGACGGTGCCGTACCACGGGTTCTGGCTCGTCACGCCCCACGCGAACTCGTGCAGGTTCGCCTTGCCGACGACGACCGCGCCGGCCGCGACGAGCCGCTCGACCGCGCTCGCCGTGCGTGTCGGGACGTGGTCGGCGTAGAGCCGCGAGCCGTACGTCGTCCGGATCCCCTCCGTGTCGATCAGGTCTTTCACGAGCAGACGGCGCCCGTGCAGCGGCCCGGGGCCTGCGGGTGCCGGTTCGACTTCTGTGATCACGGCGTTGTAGGGATCGCTCACGGGATGAGGGCTACGGCCTCCACCTCGATCAGCGCGCCCGGGATCGCGAGACCGCTCACCTCGACGAGCGTGCTCGCCGGTCTCGCGCGTCCGAACACCTCCTCGCGAACCGTGTTCACCGCCGGACGGTCGCCGACGTCGAGGAGGAAGACGGTGACCTTTACGACGTCCCCGAAATCCGCCCCGGCGGCTTCGAGCACGGCGCCGATGTTCGCGAACACCTGCCGCGCCTGGACGACGACGTCTCCGGGCACGAGCTTCCCGTCACCGTCGACCGGGACGCAGCCGGAGACGAACAGCAGGTCGCCCGCCCGCACGGCGTCCGTGTAGTGGCTGATCGGCGCGGCGAGCGCCGGCACGCGGATCTCGTGGCGTCCGGTCAACTCGCACCCGCCCGAATCGCGCTCAGCGTCCTGGTGTGTGTGATCGCCTCGGGATCGGTCCGCAGCGAGACGAGCGCGGGCACACCGGCGGAGATTGCGCGCTCGAGCGCCGCCGGGAACTCCTCGGTTCGCTCCACGTTCTCGCCGTGCGCACCGAACGCACGAGCGTACGCGGCGAAGTCGGGATTCACGAGGTTGGTGCCGACCACGCGGCCCGGGAAGTGCTGTTCCTGGTGCATGCGGATCGTCCCGTACATGCCGTTGTCGACGACAAGGACGATGATCGGCAGCTCGAACTGCACCGCGGTGGCGAGCTCCTGGCCGCACATCAGGAAGTCGCCGTCGCCGGAGAAGCAGACGACCGTGCGCTCGGGGAGCATCGCTTTCGCCGTGAGCGCGGCCGGAACGCCGTAGCCCATGGCGCCACTCGTCGGCGCGAGCTGGCTCGGGTAGTCGTGGAAGCGCCAGAAGCGGTGGATCCACGCGGTGTGGTTGCCGGCGCCGTTGCAGACGACTGCATCGGGCACTCGGGCGCGCAGGTGCGCGATGCACTCGCCCAGGTCGACCGCGCCGGGCATCGAGTCGTGGCGCCGCCAGCGTTCGTAGTCGCTCCGCGCGCTCGCGGTCCAGTCACGCCACCGTGACTCGACGCGCAGGTCGCGGACCGCGGCGGCGAAGGCCTCCATTCCGGAGAGCACCGGGAGCTCGGCCTGGTAGACGCGCCCGAGCTCCTCCGCGGCCGGGTGGACGTGCACGAGTGTCTGCCGCGGCCGCGGCACGTCGAGCAGCGTGTACCCGGCCGTCGTCATCTCACCGAGGCGCGTCCCGATCGCAAGCAGGAGGTCCGCATCGCGCACGCGCTGTGCGAGCGCGGGGTTGATGCCGATGCCGAGCTCGCCCGCGTAACTCGGCGAGTCGTTGTCGAGCGCATCCTGACGCCGGAACGCGGCCATCGCGGGCAGCGCGTTCGCCTCGAAGAAGCTCTGCAGCTGCGTCGACGCGCCCGGTGTCCAGCCGGCTCCGCCGATGATCGCCAGTGGGCGCTCCGCCCGTTCGAGCAGGTCACGCAGGCGCGCGATGTCGGCCTCGGCCGGGCTGGGCTGGATAACGCGGAAGGGCGGCGCGTCGGCGGCGTCGCTCTCCGCGGCGAGCATGTCCTCGGGAAGGGCGAGCACGACCGGTCCCGGGCGCCCCGCGCAGGCCGTCGCGTACGCACGCGCCAGGAGCTCCGGGACGCGATCGACCCGGTCGATCTGCGCGACCCACTTCGCGAGCGGTCCGAACATCCTGCGGTAGTCGATCTCCTGGAACGCCTCGCGCTCCTCCTGGTTCGAGGCGACCTGCCCGACGAGGAGGATCAGCGGCGTCGAGTCCTGGAACGCCGTGTGGACGCCGACAGACGCCTGCGTCGCGCCGGGGCCGCGCGTGACCATGCACACGCCCGGTCGTCCCGTCAGCTTGCCGTAGGCCTCCGCCATGTTGGCCGCGCCCGCCTCGTGGCGGCACGTGACGAGGCGGATCGGCGACTCGTAGAGGCCGTCGAGCAGCTCGATGTAGCTCTCACCCGGCACGCAGAACGCGATCTCCGTGCCGTGGACGGCCAGCTGGTCGGCAAGGAGCTTGCCGCCGCGGCGTGCGTTCTTGTGCCGCTCCGTCGAGCCTACGCTCATAGGGGCTGCTCGAAGTAGACGCGGGCCTGCTGGAGCTTCGGCTTCTCCTCGTCTGCGGGGTCGACGTAACGGATCGTTCGCTTCCCCTCCCACTCCCGCGGCAGCACGAGCACGCGCACGAACGCCGTCTCCTCGGTCTCCGACGCGGCGGCAAAGACGGGATCGGGGCCGGTCTCGTACCACCACTCGAACGGGCCGTAGTCGTGCGAGGTGCCCTGGGTCTCGATCCGGATGCGCCCGAAGAGCAGCACGCGCAGACCGGGGCCGGGGTGCGTGTGCAGGTAGGCGACGCCGCCCGGCGGGAAGTCGACGCGATCGCAGCGCAGCAGCCATTCGCCCGCGGGCCGCTCCGTCAGCTCCCACACGAGCGCGTGCCCGTCGACCTTCGCCGCGCCGAACGCCGCCCGGTCGGCGGCGACGTCGTAGACGACGTGGTCCCTGGACCGGTCTCGACGCCGTCGGGATGGTCCGTGAGCCGCAGGATCAATGGAAGGTCTGGCCTCCGTCGATCACGATCGACTGGCCGGTGATGAAGTCCGAGCCGGGGCCGCAGAGGAACACCACTGCGCCCACGACGTCGTCCGGGACCTGGTCGCGCTGCAGCGTCCGCGCCGAGACGGACACGTCGCGGAGCTTCTCGATCACCTCGGGATGTGCTTCGACGCCGGCCGACATCGTGAAGCCCGGAGCGACGCAGTTGACGAGGACCCGGTCCTTGCCGAGCTCCTTCGCGAGCGCGCGCGTGAAGGCAACGATCGCACCCTTGGACGTGACGTAGTGCAGGAGGAACGGCACGCCGCGGAACGGCGTCCCCGACGAGATGTTCACGACCTTGCCGCCGCCGTGCTCGCGCATCACGGGAACGACCGCGCGGCAGGTGAGGAACATCGACGCGACGTTGACGTCCATCACCTTGCGCCACTCGTCGAGCGGGATCTCCTCGAACGGACGCATCTCGAGCGAGGCGTACAACCCCGCGTTGTTCACGAGGATGTCGATCGTGCCGCAGCGCTCGACGACCTCGTCGACGAGGCGCCGGACGTCGTCCTCGTTCGCGACGTCGACCGTCACGCCGACGCCGTCGGGGAACGCCGCCGCGGCCTCCTCGGCCCCTTGCAGGTCCGCGACGACGATGCGCGCCCCGGCCGCAGAGAGACCCTCGGCGATCGCGCGCCCGATGCCCTGGGCAGCACCCGTGACGATCGCGACCTTTCCCTGCATCAGCGGATCGGAGAGAACGAAGTCGGGATCAGGATCCGGTTCTGCTGCGTGTGCAGGAGCGGCTGGAGCCGCGCGAGGAAGTCCTTCCAGCGCTCGTCGGCCTGCAGTCTCGCGCGCCGTTCCTCCCGGTCGGCGTAGCTCGCGTAGCCCCACATCGACGTGTAGGTCGAGAGGGCGCCGACGTCGGTTGTGAACACACCGAGGAGGTTGCCGAGGTACTCCTGCTGGAGCTCGATTCCCTCGGACTCGTACATGTGCACGACCTCGTTCAGCTTGCCGGTGAAGACGTGGTAGTCGCGTTGCTCGACGATCATGCGTCGACACCGCCCATGCAGAGGTACTTGATCTCGAGCCACTCGTCGAGACCGTACTTCGATCCCTCGCGTCCGATCCCGGACTCCTTGACGCCGCCGAACGGTGCGACTTCGGTCGAGATCACGCCGGTGTTGATGCCGAGGATCCCGTACTCGAGCGCCTCGGCGACGCGCCAGATGCGGCCGACGTCGCGGCTGTAGAAGTACGCCGCGAGGCCGTACGGCGTGTCGTTCGCCTGCCTGATCGCCTCGGGCTCGCTCGTGAAGCGCGCGATACCGGCGACCGGCCCGAACGTCTCCTCCGACGCCATCGCCGCCTCGGGCGGCACGCCGGCGATCACGGTCGGCTCGTAGAAGAGCCCGCCGAGGCGCTCTCCGCCCGTCAGCAGCTCGCCGCCCCGCTCGAGCGCGTCGGCGACGTGGCGCTCCACCTTGTCGAGCGCCTGCTGCTCGATCAGGGGGCCGATCCGCGTGTCGGGATCGAGGCCGGAGCCGACCGGCAGCTGCGCGGCCGCGTCCGTGAGGCGCTGGACGAACTCGTCGTAGACCGGCGCCTGCACGAGGATGCGGTTCGCGGAGATGCACGTCTGGCCGGAGTTGCGGTACTTGCACGTCAGTGCGCCCGCCACCGCCTCGTCGAGGTCCGCGTCGTCGAACACGACGAACGGCGCGTTGCCGCCGAGCTCGAGGGAGATCTTCTTGACCTGGCCGGCGCACTGCGCCATCAAGAGCTTCCCGACCTCGGTCGAGCCGGTGAACCCGAGCTTGCGCACGATCGGGCTCCCGGTCATCGTGCGCCCGATCTCCGGCGCGTCTTCCGCGCTGCCGGTCACGATCCCGAGCACTCCCGGCGGGAGCCCCGCCTCCTCGGCGAGCTTCGCCACTGCGAGCGCCGAGAGCGGCGTCTGCTCGGCAGGCTTCAGCACCATCGTGCAACCCGCGGCGAGCGCCGGGGCGGCCTTGCGCGTCACCATCGCCGCCGGGAAGTTCCACGGCGTGATGCCGGCCGTGACACCGACCGGCTCCTTCGTGACGACGATCCGGCGGTCGTGCATGTACGTCGGGATCGTGTCGCCGTAGACGCGCTTCGCCTCCTCGCCGAACCACTCGAGGAAGGACGCGGCGTACTCGATCTCGACGCGGGACTCGGCCAGCGGCTTGCCTTGCTCGGTCGTGAGCAGCCGAGCGAGCGCTTCCGCGTGCTCCAGCATCAGATCCGACCAGCGGCGCATGATCCGCGCGCGTTCCTTCGCGAGCAGGCCGCGCCAGGCGGGGAGCGCGTCCTCCGCGGCGCGGAGCGCACGGAGCGTCTCGGCTGCGCCCATCCGCGGCACCTGCCGGATCGTCTCGCCGGTGGCCGGGTCGTCGACCGGGAAGCGCTCGCCCGAGTCCGACGCGAGCTCGAGCAGCGGCAGGTCGGCGACCGAGGTCACCGTCGGATCATAGGCAGCGTCAGCGCTCGGAGAGCGTCGGCGATCTCGGCACAGGTGCCGACGCTCGCCACGTTCTGCATCGCGTAGTTCAGCGCGACGTTCTGCCACTCGTCGCTCACCGTCGACGTCCCGTCGGAGGGGACGATCGCGCGGTAGCCGGCGTCGGCCGCATGCCGCGCGGTGTGCTCGATCGACATGTTCGTCCACGCGCCCGAGATGATCAGCGTCTCGACGCCGAGCCCGCGCAGCAGGATGTCGAGTCGCGTCTCGTAGAACCCGTTCATGCGCATCTTCTCGACGACGTGGTCTCCGTCCTGCGGCTCGAGGCCCTCGGCGGGCGCGGCGCCCCACGACCCGCGGACGAGCGCGTTCGCGCCCTTGACGCCTTCGAACAGCGGCGCGTTCTGCTTCAGCCCGGCCGAGCCGTCCTCGACGATGTACCAGACGTGGATCACGGGAACGCCTGCCTCACGGCAGGCGGCCGCGAGCCCCTTCACGTTCTCGACGACGTTCTGGCTGGTCGCGTGCGCGGGCGCACCCGACTCGGCGAACGCGCCGCCCTCGATCATCACGTCGTTCTGCAGATCCTGGATGACCAGGGCCGTCGTTCTCGGGTCGATGCTGTCCACCTTGCCGCCTCCTCTACTGCATGTAGCCGACTACTGCATGTAGCCGAGCTTGTTTCCTGCGACCTTCATCCGCACGCGGTAGACCGAGGTCGAGGCCGGGATGTACAGCGTCTGCCAGTCGTCGTCGCCCCAGTTCAGGTTGCCGACGTTCTCCGGGACGGGGATCACGCCGAGCTGCTCGCCGTCGGGCGCGAAGACCCACACGCCCTTGGGGCCTGTCACGTAGACGTTGCCGCGCTCGTCGAGCTTCATCCCGTCGACGAGCTCACCGCTCGCGAGATCGCCGGTCCCGATCCCCTCTGCGAACACGCGACCGTTCGACAATGCGTGGTCGGGGCCGACGTCGAAGACGCGGATGTGCGCGTGCACGGTGTCGTTGATGTAGAGCTGCGACTCGTCGGGCGTGAAGCAGAGCCCGTTGGGCTGCGCGAAGTCGTCGACGAGCAACTGCAGGTCGCCGCCGTCCGCTGGGAGCCGGTACACGCCCTGGAAGTCCAGATCCTGCTCGCGCTCGAGACCGAACCCCGGCATGCGGCCGTACGTGGGATCGGTGAAGATGATCGAGCCGTCCGATGCGACGATCACGTCGTTGGGGCTGTTCAGCTCCCTGTCCCCCCAGTGCGTGGCGATGGCGTCGCGGCTTCCGTCCGGCTTCTCCCGCACGACGGAGCTCGTGACGTGCTCGCAGACGATCAGGTTGCCGTCGTTGTCGCGCGTCATCCCGTTGCACTTGTTGCTGGGGTCGCGCAGCACTTCGACGCCTTCGTCGGGATGCCAGCGACGCCGCTTGTCGCCCGGCATGTCGCTGAAATGCAGCGATCCGTCGGGCATCCAGATCGGCCCTTCGGTGAACGTGAATCCCGTCGCGACCTGCTCGACCTCGGCGCTCTCGTCGACCAGCTCGCGCATCTTCTCGGACATCGCGACCGGCATCGCCCTCTCCTTCGCTCGTGGCTCGACCGCGAACGAACGTAACAGGGAGCACGCGGGGCGTCTAGCGCACGACGAGTTGCTTCACGCCGCATGCCTCCGTTCGATGCCGTCGAGGACCGTGCCGAGCGCCTCGAGGCTTGCGAGATCGTGGCCCGAGACGAGACGGTCGATGTACGGAGAAGCCGCCCGCATGCCTCCGGTCAACGGCTCGTACCCGGGATGGCCTTTCAGCGGGTTCACCCACACGACCGCGAATGCCTGGCGCGCAAGTCGCGCCATCTCCGACGCGAGGACCGTGGGGTCGCCGAACTCGCAGCCGTCGGAGAGAACGACCACGACGGCGCCGCGCGTCAACGCACGGCGCCCCCATTCGTCGTTGTAGGCCTTGAGCGAGTCGCCGATCCGCGTGCCTCCCGACCAGTCGATGACACGCCTGGACGCTGCCGCCAGGGCCGCGTCCGCGCTGCGCGTGCCGAGCTCGGTCGTCAGCCGCGTCAGTCGAGTGCCGAACGCGAAGGTCTCGACACCTCGACCCGAGCCGCGGGCGGCGTGCAGGTAGAGCAGGAGGGCGCGCGCGTACGCCTCCATCGAGCCGGAGATGTCGAGGATGAGCACGAGCTTGCGGGGCGCGTGGGCGCGGCTCCGGTAGGCGCGCACCACCGGATCGCCGCCCGTCGCGAGCGAGGCACGGACGAGCCCGCGCACGTCGATGACGCTCCCGCGCCGGTCGGGCCGCAACCGGTGGGTGCGACGGGCCGGGCGGCCGACTGCGATCTGCCTGATCAGCGCGCGTGCACGCGCGAACTCCTCCGACGTCATCGCGGCAAAGTCGCGCGTTCGCAAGAGCTCGTCCCGGCTCCAGGCGCCGAGCTCGGTCTCCCCGCCGTCGACCTCGGGCCCCAGTCCTGGCACCGCGCTCCTGCGCCGCACGATCGCGGGCGGCGGCGGCCCCGCGGGACGGAGCGCGGGATCGACCGAGACGCGCAGGAACCACGCATGGAACGCGCGGTCGAAGGTCTCGAGGTCCTCGCGCCGGGAGACGAGCGTCTGTCGCAGCGTCCAGTACACGTCCTCCTGGCGGGCGAGGTCGATCGCGTCGAGGCCCCGCAGCGCATCGGCGATGCGCCGCGGGCCGACTTCGAGCCCGCCTTCCCGCAGCACGCGCCCGAAGAAGACGACGTGGCGGACGACCGCGTGTTCCGGCACCGGCGCAGGTTGCGCCGTGGTCGAAGGCTCAGCCACGGGCCGCCGCGACGAGTCCCGCGAGGGCCTCGTCGCGGATCGCGAGCAGGTCCTCGTGGTACTTGAGCAGCGTCCCGAGCGTCGCCTCCACGTTCTCGACGTCGAGCTCCTGCCTGCCGAGCGCCGACAGCGCCCGCACCCAGTCGATCGTCTCCGCGAGGCCGGGCGGCTTCTGCAGGTCGAGCGAGCGGAGCTCGGCCGCGAAGCGCGCCGCCTCCTCCGCGAGCCGCTCCGGCACGCCGGGAACCCGCAGCTCGACGATCTGGATCTCGCGCTCCACCGAGGGATGGTCGATCCAGTGGTAGAGGCACCGCCGCTTCAGCGCGTCGTGCAGCTCCCGCGTTCGGTTCGAGGTCAGGATCACGTACGGACGCTGCCGCGCGCCGATCGTGCCGAGCTCCGGCACCGTCACCTGGAAGTCGGAGAGCACCTCGAGCAGGAACGCCTCGAACTCCTCGTCGGCCCGGTCGATCTCGTCGATCAGGAGCACGACCCGCTCCTCCGACTCGAGTGCCTCGAGCACGGGGCGGCGAATCAGGAACTCGCGCGCGAAGAGCTCGCCCTCGTCGACGGTGCCGGACTGCGCGGCGCGGATGTGCAGCAACTGCCGTGCGTAGTTCCACTCGTACACCGCATGCGCGATGTCGAGGCCCTCGTAGCACTGCAGACGAATCAACGGGGCCTCGAGCGACGTCGCGATCGCCTTCGCCGCTTCGGTCTTCCCCACACCGGCTTCGCCCTCGAGCAGCAGTGGCTTCTCGAGCTCGAGGGACAGGTAGAGCGCCGTGGCGAGGCCACGGTCTGCGAGGTACGACGCGCCGGCCAGCGCCGAGTCGAGCTCGTCGATCGAGGCGAACATCATGAACGGAGAGTAGATGACCGCGTTCGCATCTTTGTCCGACGCCCGCTTAGAATCGTCGCGTGACCGCCGACCTGCTCGTTCCGACGTCCGCCGACGAGGCGGCTTCCCTGTACGGCGACGGCGCGGGGATCACGGTCGTCGGCGGGGGGACGATCCTCCTCCCCGAGATCGCCGTCGGGAGAGCGAAGCCCGAGCGCGCGCTCATGCTGCACCGCGCCGGGCTCGGCACCGTCGACGCCGCCGAGGATCAGGTGGTGATCGGCGCGATGGTCCCGATCTCCGCGCTGGCCGACGTGCCCGACGGCGTGCTCGCACAGGTCGCGCGCCAAGTCGCCGACGCCGAGATCCGGCGCACCGCAACCGTGGGCGGCAACATCGCGGCTCCACCCGCTGCCGACGCCCAGCGCGGCGACCTCGGAGCGCCGCTGATCGCGCTCGGCGCCCGTGTCCGGTCGACCGGCGCAGGCGGTGAGCGGGTCGAGCCGATCGAAGAGTTCCTCGCCGGCGACCGTACTGGGCGACTCGTGCTCGACGTGCAGTACGACCGGTTCGAGCGCCGCTACGGGACGGCAGCCCTTCGCCGCCGCCACGCGCACTCGTATTCGATCGCAGCCGTCGTCGCGTGCGCCCGTCCCGACGGCAGCGATCTGCGCATCGGGGTGAGCGGCGTCGGGCCGACCGCCGTCCGCTGCCGCGCTGTCGAGCAGAGCCGCGACGCAGCCGACGTGCTCAGCGACGTCGAGCCGATCGACGACGCCGTCGCGTCCGCCGCGTACCGCCGCGCCGTTCTCCCGAAGCTCGTACGCGACGCCCTCGACCAACTGGAGCCTGCATGAAGCTGATCGTCAACGGAACGGAGCTCGACATCGTGAGCCCGCCGCTCACGCCGCTCCTCCATGTCCTCCGCGACGAGCTCGACATCACGAGCCCGAAGGCCGGGTGCCAGCAGGGCGGTTGCGGGACGTGCACCGTGCTCGTCGACGGCGAGCCGCGGCGCTCCTGCCTGACCGCGGTCGCAACCGTCGACGGAGCGTCGATCACGACGGTCGAAGGTCTCGGCGACCGAGACGCGCTCTCACCGGTGCAGGCGGCCTTCCACCGTCACTACGCCGCGCAATGCGGGTTCTGCACTCCCGGCATGGTGATCGCCGCGACGGCGCTGATCGAGCGCGCCGGCGGCCCCGTCGAGCGCGATGACGTGCTCGAGGCTCTCGGAGGGCACTACTGCCGCTGCACGGGCTACGTGAAGATCATCGACGCGGTCGTGGCCGCGTCCCGCGGCGAGGTCGAGCAGATCGAAGACCTTCCCGTCTCCGTCGCCGGCGAGCCCGAGGTCCAGCCGAAGGGAAGCCCGGCATGAAGGCGGTCGGCGCACGGCTCCCTCGCTACGACGGCATCGGCCACGTCACCGGACGGACGCAGTACGTCGACGACATCCGGGTCGGAAGGAACCTCTGGGCAAAGGCGCTTCGCTCGCCGCACCACCATGCGTCGATCACGTCGCTCGACACCGGCAAGGCCGAGCAGATGAAGGGCGTTCACGCCGTCGTCACTCACGTCGACGTTCCGAAGAACGTCTACGGGCACCTGGAGGGCCTCGGTGTCCCGGCCGACGAGCCGCTGCTCGCCGAGGGGGACGTCCGGTACAAGGGGCAGCCGATCGCCGCAGTCGCCGCCGAGTCGGAGGCCGCTGCCATGGCCGCGCTCGAGGCGATCGAGATTCGGTACGAGGAGCGCCCGGCGCTCTTCGACATCCGGCAGGCGCTCGACCCCGAGGCGCCGCAGATCCACCAGTGGGGCAACGTGTATCCGCACTACGGGCCGTACAACCACCGGCGTGTCCGCAAGGGCGACATCGACCGCGCCTTCGACGACGCCGACGTGATCGTCGAAGGTGTCTACCGCCCGCAGGCGATCGAGCAGATGCCGATGGAGACGCAGGTCTCGCTCGTCGTGCCCGAGGCGAGCGGCCGGCTCACGATCTACTCGTGCACGCAGGCGATGTACTTCTCGATGGGCGTCGTGGCGGCACACCTCCAGGTTCCGCTGAACAAGCTGAAGTTCGTCGGCGGCACGGTCGGCGGCGGTTTCGGCGGCAAGGTCGACACCGCATCGGAGACGATCTCCGCGCTGCTCGCGCTCAAGTCGCGGCGTCCCGTGAAGTGGCGGTGGACGCGCGAGGAGGAGTTTCTCGCGTCCTCGACACGCGCGCCCTGGCACATCGAGCTCGCGGACGCCGTGACGAAGGACGGCTGGATCCTCGGCCGCCGGACGCTGACCTTGCACGATTCCGGTGCGTACGCGCGCTTCTCGCCGTACGGTGTGACGAAGCACGCGTTCCACCACTCCGGCGCGTACACGATCCCGAACCTGAGGTTCGACGGCTTCGTCGCCTTCACGAATCGCGTGCCGACGACCGCGATGCGCGGCTTCGGTGTGACATCGGTGTCGTTCGCCGTCGAGACGCACATGAACCGGATCGCCGAGGTGCTCGGGCTCGATCCGTGGGAGTTCCGGCTGAAGAACGCGAACCGCATCGGAGACACGAGTGGCAACGGCGTCGTCCTCAAGGACCCGTCGACGGTTCCCGTCACGCTTGCGGCCGCCGACCGCGTCGGGATCGAGCTCGCGGCAAGCTTCCGCGCGATGACGCCGGAGCCGCGGAGCGGCGACTTGCTGCCGGCGCACCTGGTCGCGCAGCAGAGTCTGAACGGGGAGGAAGCCTGATGGCGAAGCACCGCGGTCGCGGGTTCGCGACGATCGAGTACCCGACAGGCATGAACCAGAACGGCGACCCGAGCCAGGCGTGGATCAAGCTGAAGCCGGACGGCCGCGTCGACGTCTTCTCCGGCACCGTGGACATCGGCCAGGGCTCGAAGACGGTGCACACGCAGATCGTGGCCGACTCGCTCGGCGTGCCGTACGACTGGGTGACGATGGACAACACGAACACGGACTCATCGGCTGTCTGCACCGGGACGTTCGCCTCGCGCGGCACGTTCATCGGCGGCAACGCCGTGCGGCTCGCAGCGGAGCGCGTGCGCGAGCGGATTCTCGACATCGCGTCGAAGGAGCTGGAGATCGATCCCTCCGACCTCGACATCGCCGACGGCGAGGTGATCGCCCGCGGCGCGCCACAAAAGCGGATCAACGTCGCAGATGTCGCCGGCGCCGCGACGTACAACTACGGCGAACTGATCAGCGGCTCCTCGACGGCGTTGAAGCCGTTCGCCGAGGTCGACGACGCGACGGGGCAGGTGGAGATCGAGCCGCACTCCGCGATCTCGTACGCAGCCTGCGTGGCCGAGGTCGAGGTCGACGACGAGACCGGCGAGGTCGTCGTCGAGCGGATGGTGCAGGTCTACGACGTCGGCCGCGCGATCAACCCGACCCTCGTCGAAGGCCAGATCGAGGGCGGCGCGATGATGGGCCTCGGCCTCGCGCTCCTCGAGAACAGCTATCCGTACTACCCCTCGGTCGAGCACCGCGGCGGTCAGTTCGGCGCGTATCTCGGCCCCGCACTCCGCGACCTGCCCGAGCTCGACAACGTGATCATCGAGAACGCGTCCGAAGACGGGCCGTTCGGCGCGAAGGCAATCGGCGAGATGGCGAACAACGCACAGCCTCCGGCGATCGCGAACGCGATCTACGACGCGGTCGGCGTGTGGATCACCGAGATGCCCGCGACGCCCGACCGCGTCCTCACGGCGCTGGCAGAGAAGCGCGAACCACGCCGCGACGGGAAGCGCGTCATCTTCGACGAGCACCTCTCCGTCAGGACGGTTTCCGCCGACGGCGGCGCCGCGTTCCTCGGTGTCGATGCCTGAGCAGGCCTCCGCAGCGAGCCCCTTCCGCACCTGGACCGGCCGTGACGCGTTCGAGTTCGTCGACGGCGTCCGGCTGCACGCGATCGGCGGCGAGCAGGTGCTGCTCTGCCGCGTGCAGTACGCACCGGGCAAGCAGGTGCCGTGGCACAAGCACGACGACACCGAGCAGGTGATGTTCATCCTCGAGGGGGAGGTCGAGATGACGATCGAGGAGGACACGACGACGCTGGGCCCGGCGACGTCGTGGTCGTGAACCGAGGGCTGAGCCACAAGCTCTACTCGGAGGGCGGCGTGACCTTCATGGAGGCGCTCGCACCGGTGCCGCTCGATCACGTTCCGGACAGGACGCTCGACCTCGTGCTCGGCCCCGACGGCGGCTCGCAGCACGTGGAGAAGTGATGCCGCTCGTCCGCGTCGAGCTGTTCGAGCGCCGCCTGACGCCGGAGCTCGAGTCGCGCCTGATCGACCGGCTCACCGAGACGCTGATCGAGGTTCTGGACGCACCCGAGCTGGCCGAGCACACATGGGTGATCGTCGAGGGTCACGACGCACATCGCTGGGGCCGCGACGGCAAGCCCTGGGACGAGGCTTAGCGCCGCGCGGAAACCCTCGAATCCTGATTGCGCGCAGCGCAACCAGATTCGAGCAGTTCGAGCGCCGCCGTCAGCCGTCAGACGAGCGCCGGCGTGTCCACCAGCACGAGCTCGACGGGGCCTGCGCCGGCGACCACCTCGGCCGCCTCGCGTGCGTGCAGCAGCGTCGTGCGCACGATCAGCTTCGCGCGCGCGTAGTTGTCCAGCACCGTCGGCACCGGCGCAACCGGACGGCCGAGCGCGTAGCCCGCTGCGTTCGCACCGATCTGGCGGTACGACGCGAGCGTCAGCGACGGCGCCATCCCGAAGAGCTCGAGATTGTCGAGCGGCTCGAGATCCGCGCGGTGGATCAGCGCGGTCCCTTTCGACTGCAGCCCACGGCGATTCCCGAGCCCGGAGAGCAAGGCCCCGTCGTGACCGATGAACGCGACGTCGGCGGAACGGCGGATGCGGACGACGCGGGCGACAGCACCCTCGCTGCGCGCGCCGTCGACGAGCGCAGCAAGCACGTCCCCGTGTGCGAGACCGTTGATCGTCTCGCCGAGAGCGCCGGCGAAAGCCGGGCCGACCGCGATCACGACCTCGTCACGCCGCTCGCTGCGCAACCCCGGCCCCGTCTCGCGCACCACGAGCTCACCCGGCGGCGCACCGCCGAGCACGCGCGCGTCGATCGCGTGCGGCAGGCGCCGGAGCCGCTCCCAGCGCTCGCCCTCCAACCGGTAGCCGGTGCCGGGGCCGGTGTAGCTGTTCGGATCGTTCACCGCCGACCGCACCGTGCCGTCCTCGTCGATGATCGCCGATGTCTGCAGGTAGTCGGCCGCCACGCGCTGCCGCTGCATGTCGAAGACGGCGGCGGCGACGTCGGGGAAGCCGCGCCGCTCCAGCGCGCGGGCGACGTCGAGCCCGCTGATGCGTTCGCCGAGCACACGGTCACCTGCGACGACGTCTGCGGCGCGGTCGCGGTCCGGGAGATCGCGCGAGTCGAGGCAGGTCGTCGCCAGCCGAACCTCCTCGTCGCTGATCGCCGGGAACCCGAGCTCCGCGAACACCGCTTGCACGGCCCGCGCTCCGCGCTCGCGTACGGCGAGCGCCGTCTCCTCGGCAAGCGGCTCGATGCCTGCGTCGACCTGCCAGTCGCGCTGCAGTGTCAGCCACTCGTCGAAGTCGTGCGAGTCGTAGTTGCCGCCGCCGAACATGTTGTCGTAGCGCGGCATCGACGAATAGCCCGAGGTGATGAAGTCGGCGCCGGGCAGGAACTGCCCCATCAGCTTCGCGGTCTTGCGGATCTCGGAGTGACTCGCGATCGCGTCGTTTCCCGTCGCCACTTCGAGGTCGAGCCAGGCAGCGAGCACGTTCTCGGCCAGCACCTCGCGCGTTCCGCCCGGCACCGCCAGCGCGAGCGCGATGCACGAGATCGAGCCGTTCTGCACGCCCTGCGATCCGGCGGCGCGAATCAGCGAAAGGCAGCGCGCCTCGAGGTACAGCATCGACTTGCCCTCGGACTCGCCCATCAGCGCCTCGGAGCCGCCGCCGGAGGTGAAGCGCACCTTGACGCCGCGCGAGGCGTACGCCGACGCAAGGAACGCCTTCGACCACGGTGTGTCGTCGCCGTCCACGAACACCGACTCGGTCCCGTACACGGACAGCGTCTCCGCGTAGGTGACGAGGCCCTGGATCGCGAGGCGGAGGTTCAGGCGCTCCTCGACCGCGCACTGGGTGATCACACCGGGCCTCCCGGTCTGCGATCCGATCAGCAGCGCGATCGCGTTCAGCGGCGCGTAGCGGGAGACGCCGACCGTCGTCTCGAGCTCGGCGAACCCGCGGGCGGCGGCCTCGGCGGCGTCCGCGCCGAGGAGCGCCGGGTTCTCCTTGAGGTTCGTGACGTGCGCCTGGTTCGCCGGCGCCCGTCGCGCGCGGAGCTTCTTGAGCGCGAACATCAGCTCGACCGGGTCGAGCATGCCGATCACACGGGCGAGCCGGGCCGGCGTGAGCCCGCGCGAGAGCCGGACGAGCTCGGCCCGCGAGACGTCGACGTCCACGAGCCTCCGCGCGATCTCGGCGTCCGCGAGCTCCGCGGCCTCGCGTGCCACCTCGACGTCGAGGCCGAAGCGGGCGATGAAGTGGTCGAGCGCGTCCCATGCCTCCCGGCGTGCGTCCGTCGATCTCGACGATCTCGCCGCCGGCGATCACCAGCGACGGGCTCGGGATCGTTCGGGCCGTTCATCGCGACGAGGCCGAGCTCGGCGAGCGGCTCGATCAGGACCTCACGGCGCAGGTCGCGCTGCTCGCGCGCGACGAAGCGCGCCGAACGCTCGTCAGGTGGCAAGCAGGCCCCGCGAGGGTGTAGACGCGCAGGGCGTCACGCACGAATGCCGCGTTGAGCGGCGCGTCCGTGTGCGTCGAGCCGCTCCGCCCAGGACTCGAGCTCGGCCGCCGAGGAGCGCCCGGGTCGAAGAGCCGTGTAGATCTCGAGGATCGTCTCGTCGGCGAGCGGCGCGAGCTCGGCTGCGCGACGCAGGTTGTCCGCGAGCTGAGAGCCGGCCGGCGCCGCCCGCGACCTCGGCCTGCAGCCGGAGCGTCTCGGGCGTGGCGCGCAGCTCGGATGCCTGCATCGCGGTCGCCGTGCAGCGTCAGCTCGTGGAGCGGGATGCCGCCGGGCGTCGTGACGAGATCCGGGACGCTCGGACCCGACCGGGTAGTCCCGCTGTGGATCGAACGCGACCATCGGTGCAAAAACCGTATAGAAATGCGCCGTGAGCAACCACTACGACTTCGAAGGGCGCGTCGCGCTCGTCACGGGCGGGGCGAGCGGCATCGGCGCCGCGGCAGTCGAGCGGCTGCGCCGAGGTGGAGCCGAGGTGCACGTCTTCGACCTCGCCAACGGTGACGACGTGCGCGACTCCGCGCAGCTGAACGCCGCGGTCGAGCAATTGCCGCGCCTCGACGTGCTCGTGTGCGCAGCAGGCGTCGGCGGCGACTCGCTGCACACGGAGGACGTGTCGGACGAGGAATGGGAGCGCGTGCACGCGATCAACCTCAACGGCGTCTTCTACGCCAATCGCGCCGCCATCCCGAAGATGAAGGCCGGCGGCTACGGGCGGATCGTCAACATCGCCTCGATCGCCGGCAAGGAGGGGAACCCGATGGCCGGCGCCTACTCGTCCTCCAAGGGCGCGGTGATCGCAGCGACGAAGGCGATCGGCAAGGACGTCGCAGGCTCCGGGATCCTCGTCAACTGCATCGCCCCGGCGGTGATCAACACGCCGATCCTCGGGCAGATCTCCGAAGAGCACATCGCGTACATGACCGCGCGCATTCCGCTCGCTCGGGTCGGCGAGCCGAGCGAGGTCGCGGCGCTCATCTGCTGGCTCGCGAGCGAGGAGATGACGTTCTCCACCGGCGCCTGCTTCGACATCTCGGGCGGGCGGGCGACGTACTGATCCGGTACCTCCGCGCGCTCACGGGCCTGCGTCTCGACCGGCCGCGAGCCGCGCCGGGCTGAACGACGAGTCGACGAGGACGAGGAGCGCCGCCAGCCCGACGAGTGCCCACAGCACCGAGTCGAAACCGCCCGTCAGGTCGCGCAGCGCGCCGAGCAGGAGGGGCGAGATCGCAGAGAGCGAGTAGCCCACGCCGAGCATCATCCCGGCGAGCGCGGCGACCTCCGCCGGGTGCTCGGCTGCGTCGAGCGGCAAGGTCATCGTCAGCGGGAAGAGTGGGCCGATCGCGACCCCGAGCAGGACCGCCCACGCCCAGCCGGCATCCGGCCGGAGCACGATGCCGAGGAGAGCGACGAGTTGCAGCGTCGCGGCGCCGGCAAGCCAGACGCGGCGCGACCCCCAATGGTCGGCCGCCCAGGCGACGGAGAAGCCGCAGGGGATCGTGACGGTGTTCAGCACCGCGAGCAGGGCGCCCGCCGACCCTTCGGTCCAGCCGCGCTCGACGTAGGCGTCCGGGAGCCAGGCGTTCAGGCCGTAGAAGACCGACGACATGAAGAAGAACGCGGCGACGAGCCGCCACGCGAGCGGTCGCCGAAACGGGAGCTTCAGCGGCCGGGTCTCGAGCCGCACGTGCCTCTGCTCGGCGCGCGTCAGCCACACCCAGACCACGGCCAGGCCGACCGACACGGCGCCGAAGACGAGCAGCGGCGTCCGCCAGCCGTTGCCGGCGTTCGCCAGCGGGACCGCGACGGCCGCCGCGATCGCCGAGCCGATCGTGATGCCCGCCGTGTAGACGCCCGTCGCAAAACCGGGGCGGTCTGCGAACCGCTCCTTCACCGCCACCGGCAACAGCGCGCCGGCGAGTCCCATGCCCACGCCGATCGGGAACGTGAGCACGATCACCCCCACGGCCCCCGGGGCGATCGCGCGGAGGACGCCGAACACGCCGATCAGCACGAGTGCGACGGCGATCGCGCGCCGCGAGCCGATGCGACCCGAGAGGAACGGCGCCGGGGGCGCGAAGAGGCCCATGCAGAGCACCGGGATCGTGCCGAGCAGGCCCGCGACCGCGTGCGTGACGCCGAGGTCGTCCTGGATGGACGGCAGCAGCGGGCCGATGCCGACGAGTTGCGGCCGCAACGCCACCGCCGCGAGGAACAGCGCGACAAGAAGCGGCGCGCGCCTCACGCGGGCTTAGACGGTCTCGTAAAACGTGCGCTCGCGCGACTCCATCAGCTCGAACAACCCGCCGAGGGCGAGACGCTGGAAGTGCTCGCTCGCGCCGTGCTCGTCGAACGCCGCCTTGTCGCGGTACTGCTCGTAGAAGAGGAACGACTGCGGATCCTCCGGGTCGCGGCACGGAACGTAGGCCTCGCAGCCGGGCTCCCCGCGCGAGGCCTCGGCGAGCTCGCGCGCGATCTCCACCGCACGCTCCCCCTCGCCTTCCTTCGCCTTCATGCGCACGACAAGTACGAACGGCATATCGCCTTCCCTTCGTGTTGGTTGACAGCGTCAGCCCGTGACCGGGTTGGTGATCGAGCCCACGCCCTCGATCTCGATCGTGATCTCGTCGCCCGGTTTCATCCATACGGGCGGGTCGCGGAACGCGCCGACACCGGCAGGCGTTCCGGTGATGATCAGGTCTCCGGGCTCGAGGGTGATCGCCTGGGACACGAACGCGATCACCTCGGCGACGCCGAAGACCATGTTCGACGTGCTCGAGTCCTGCATCGTCTCGCCGTTCAGCACGGCGCGGACCGTGAGCGCCTGCGGATCGGGCACGTCACCGGCCGGCACGAGGTCGCCGACGGGCAGGAACGTGTCGAGCGACTTGCCGCGCACCCACTGTCCGTCGGAGAACTGCAGGTCGCGCCCGGAGACGTCGTTCGCAACGACGTAGCCCTCGACGAACGACAGCGCGTCGTCCACCGACACGCCGCGTGCACGACGGCCGATCACGACCCCGAGCTCCGCCTCGTAGTCGACCTGCTTCGAGATCGCCGGGATGCGAATCGGGTCGCCGTCTCCGATCAGGGTGTTCGGCCACTTCGCGAACAGCAACGGACGCTCGGGCAGCGCGACGCCCTGCTCCTCGGCATGGTCGCGGTAGTTCAGGCCGACGCACACGATCTTCTGCGGGACTGCGATCACGGCGCGACCCTACTAGGATCGCCTCGATGTCGATGTCGGGAGGCGGGCGATGAAGCTGGGGATGAACATGCTGCTCTGGTCGACCGACGTGACGGGACCGGAGTACCTGCCCGTCTTCGAGATGCTCGGCGACGCCGGCTACGACGGCATCGAGGTTCCGATCTTCGGCGCCGCGGACCTCGGCGCGCTCCGCCGTCTCGGCGAGCAACTCGACGGTCTCGGCCTGGTGCCACTCGGCGTCACCGCGTGCGCGCAGGACGACAGCCCGATCAGCGCCGACCCCGCGGTCCGTGCCCGCACGCTCGAAGCGACGAAGGCGGCGATCGACGGTTGCGCGGCGCTCGGCGCGAGGACGCTGTGCGGACCGATCGAGGCTCCGCTCGGCGTGTTCAGCGGCACCGCTCCGACCGACGACGAACGCGCCCACTCCGTCGAGAGCTTGCGCGCTGCCGCCGAGTACGCCGCGAGCCGCGACGTCACGCTGGTCGTCGAGTACCTCAACCGCTTCGAGATGTATCTCGTCAACTGCGCAGCCGACGCGGCCGCACTCGTGCGTGCGGTCGACCATCCGAACTGCCGGCTGATGTACGACACGTTCCACGCGCATATCGAGGAGAAGGATCCGCGCGCAGCACTCCGCGAATGCGCCGACGTGCTCGTCTACGTCCACGCATCCGAGAACGACCGCGGCACGCCGGGCGAGGGTCAAGTCGCGTGGGAAACGACGTTCTCGACACTGCACGAGCTCGGTTACGACGGCTGGATCGTGATCGAAGCGTTCGGCGATGCCCTCCCCGACCTCTCGGCGGCCACGAAGATCTGGCGCCGCATGTTCTCGAGCGAGGAGCAGCTCGCACGCGACGGCGCCGCGTTCATCAGGAAACAGTGGGCCGCGAGCGCCGCCCCCGCAGTCGTTTGACACGAGGCCCGCAGGCCCGGGCGAGCGTCGAAGAGCCCCGCCCCGGGGCGCTACACTGTTGGCCGCCCGGGGCTATAGCTCAGTTGGGAGAGCGCCTGGATCGCACCCAGGAGGTCGGCGGTTCGAGTCCGCCTAGCTCCATGGCTATTTGGAGAGTTTGTGAAGGCCGCCGCCGGGCGGCCTTCTTTCTGCAACCGCGCATCACGTGTGCGCAGTGAAGGCCGGGGTCCGCACCGCCAAGGTGCTCCGCGACTTCGTTCAGCGTGCAGCCCTCGTAAAGGAGCAGTGTGGCGCAGGTGCGGCGAAGATCGTAGCTGCGGAAGTACCGCAATTCGGCTCGCTCGAGCGCGGAGACCCAGACGCGCCGTTGCCCGGAGCGCCTCCTTGACTTCCGTCGCGGGCGAGGAGAAGAATGGTCGAGGGTCGTTCGCTACTCACCCACGCGTCTTCTCTCCAACAAACAGGAGGGATGGAGATGGGATCGTCGAGGCCGAGGCCGTCGCTTTCACTTTGCGCGTTGGCCATGCTGAGCATCGGGCTACTCGTCACGGTGAGCGCGGCGCAGGGGACGGCAACCGGCAGCCTGGTCCCGTGGGGCGGCTGCGGACTCGTCGGGCAGTGCAACGTCCCGGCCGCGGCGGCAAGCGGTGTGACGGCGATCGCGGTCGGGCCTTTTCAGGATCTCGCGCTGAAGCAGGACGGAAGCGTCATCGCCTGGGGCTGCGGCCTCGGCGACTTCGGGGGATGCACCGTCCCGGCCGCGGCCGCAGGCGGCGTGACGGCGATCGCCGCCGGTTACGCGCATAGCCTCGCGCTGAAGCAGGACGGAAGCGTGATCGCCTGGGGCTGCGGCGGAGGCCAGAATTTTGGACAGTGCAGCGTCCCCGCGGCCGCCGCGAGCGGCGTGACGGCGATCGCCGCCGGCTTCGCGCATAGCCTTGCGCTGAAGCAGGACGGCAGCGTGATCGCCTGGGGCTGCGGCGGCGTCTGGGATTTCGGGCAGTGCAGCGTCCCCGCGGCGGCCGCGAGCGGCGTGACGGCGATCGCCGCGGGTCACGCCCATAACCTCGCGCTGAAGCAGGACGGAAGCGTGATCGCCTGGGGCTGCGGCGGCTTCCAGAATTTGGGTCAGTGCAGCGTCCCGGCCGCGGCCGCGAGCGGTATCACAGCGATCGCGGCTGCGATCGGGACGACGACGGGCGTGGGTGGCAGCCTCGCCCTCACAGAGGACGGAAGCGTCGTTGCTTGGGGCTGCGGCGGCGGGACAGATGCGGGGCAGTGCACCGTTCCGGCCGCGGCGACAAGCGGCGTGACGGCGGTCGCCGCCGGAACCTGGCACGCCCTCGCCCTCAAGAGGGACGGCAGCGTCGTCGCCTGGGGTTGCGGCTTCGTCCCTACGCCGGGCTCCACCGACGCGGGGCAGTGCACCGTTCCGCCTGCGGCAAGTGGCGTGAGGGCTGTCGCGGCCGGCCAGTTTCACAGCCTGGCGCTGCTCAAGGCAAGCCAGACGATCTCCTTCGGCGCGCTCGCGAACAAGACCTTCGGCGACCCGGACTTCGCCGTCACGGCCGCAGCCTCGTCCGGCCTCGCGGTCGCGATCACGGCAAGCGGCACCTGCACCGTCAACGGCTCCCAGGTACACCTGACAGGCGCCGGCTCCTGCACGATCACCGCCTCGCAGGCCGGCGACGCGAACTACAACGCCGCCCCCGACGCCACACAGACACTGCCGATCGCGAAAGCAAGCCAGACGATCTCCTTCGGCGCGCTCGCGAACAAGACCTTCGGCGACCCGGACTTCGCCGTCACGGCCGCAGCCTCGTCCGGCCTCGCGGTCGCGATCACGGCAAGCGGCACCTGCACCGTCAACGGCTCCCAGGTACACCTGACAGGCGCCGGCTCCTGCACGATCACCGCCTCGCAGGCCGGCGACGCGAACTACAACGCCGCCCCCGACGCCACACAGACACTGCCGATCGCGAAAGCAAGCCAGACGATCTCCTTCGGCGCGCTCGCGAACAAGACCTTCGGCGACCCGGACTTCGCCGTCACGGCCGCAGCCTCGTCCGGCCTCGCGGTCGCGATCACGGCAAGCGGCACCTGCACCGTCAACGGCTCCCAGGTACACCTGACAGGCGCCGGCTCCTGCACGATCACCGCCTCGCAGGCCGGCGACGCGAACTACAGACGCCGCCCCCGACGCCGGCGCAGACACTGCCGATCGCGAAAGCAAGCCAGACGATCTCCTTCGGCGCGCTCGCGAACAAGACCTTCGGCGACCCGGACTTCGCCGTCACGGCCGCAGCCTCGTCCGGCCTCGCGGTCGCGATCACGGCAAGCGGCACCTGCACCGTCAACGGCTCCCAGGTACACCTGACAGGCGCCGGCTCCTGCACGATCACCGCCTCGCAGGCCGGCGACGCGAACTACAACGCCGCCCCCGACGCCACACAGACACTGCCGATCGCGAAAGCAAGCCAGACGATCTCCTTCGGCGCGCTCGCGAACAAGACCTTCGGCGACCCGGACTTCGCCGTCACGGCCGCAGCCTCGTCCGGCCTCGCGGTCGCGATCACGGCAAGCGGCAACTGCACCGTCAACGGCTCCCAGGTACACCTGCACAGGCGCCGGCTCCTGCCACGATCACCGCCTCGCAGGCCGGCGACGCGAACTACAACGCCGCCCCCAACGCCACACAGACACTGCCGATCGCGCGCGCGCCGTGCAGGGTGCCGAAGGTCATCGGTAGGCCGCTCGCCGCCGCCAAGGTGACAATCCTCAAGAGGCACTGCCGCGTGGGCAGGGTGGGTTTCGCCTACTCCCGCAAACACAAGCACGGCACAGTAATTTCGCAGAACCGCCGGCCCGGAACAGTGCTACGGGCCGACTCCAGGATCGACCTCTTCGTCTCCAGAGGCCGCAAGGTCAAACGAAGCGGCAGGTGATGCCCGCGTCGGCGAGTGATGCATCGCTCGGAGTCCGCCGATTTGCTCCGCCCCGCGGCCTCTGAGGAGCTCCTATGCCGTCCAGCGGAACCCGGTCGGTGCCGGGCTCGGCGCCAGCGGGCTGGCAGGCAGGCTGCCCGGCGGGTCGTCCTCGTTGTAGGCGCTCGGCGCCACGTCGTTGGGCGTGTCGGCGTGGAACAGCGCGGCGAGCAGCTCGATCTGCCCGCGGCCGACGCCCAGCTCCCCGAAGCCTCCGCCGTACATGGGCCGCCGCTCGCGCGCGCAGCGCGCGTAGACCTCGAACAGCGCGTTGCAGATCGCCGATGCGCGCCGGCTTGACGTTCACGGCGCGTCCGGGGAGCGGCGTCGCGCCGATGTCCTCGGCGCTGCGGATCGGCGCGTCGTAGGACACCCGCTCGACGTGGTCGGCGAGCCGCTCTGCGACCTCGGGTAGGTCATGCGGGTCCTCGAGGTAGGCGTCCGGGAACGCGGCGAGGACGTGGTCGTACATCGCGCACAGCGCCGCGGGATCCTTCACCTCGAGTCCGTACTGGCCCTTGAAGTCGATCGTGTCGACCGCGCCGGTCGCCGCGACCTCGTCGACGAGCGCCGGCCCCCAGCTCGCCTCCGCGTCGAGCTTGAAGCGGACTCCGGGAGAGCGGGCTAGCCGCCGGCGCAGCGGCTCGATCGACGGCTCCTTGCCGAGGCCGAGCGAGTTGACGAAGCGCACCGGCTTCGGCTCGAGCCCGAGCACATCGTGCAACGGGCGGCCGGCCTGGCGAAGCGCGAGGTCGAGCGCCGCCGACTCGAACGCCCAGCGACGCATGCGCAACGCCGCGTCCCACTCGGGCGGCTCCGGCCACAGCGCGAGCCCGCCGAGCTGCTCGCAGAAGCCGGCGAGCGTCCACTCGCCCGCGAGGGGCAGCGACGGCTGCGTCTCGTGCAACGTGGTGCCGTCCTCGCGGAACGCCGAGATGTCCTCGCCGAGCCCCTCCGTTCCGGCGCCGGCGAGCCGCACGTGCGTCGTGATGCGGTCGAACTCGTAGGCGAGGACGGCATGTAGGCGGTCGTACTCGCACGCCTCGACGACGAGTGGAAGCTCTGCGACCCGCGGCCACAGCGATTCCTCGTGCGTCGTCGGGCTCGCGGGGCTCACCAACGCCATTGTTCCATCAGGCTCGCGGTCGGACGGGTCGCAAGATTCGAGACTCCGGGGGAGCCCGGTGCCGCTACGAGCGCCGGGGCTCAGCCGGTCTCATGCTCGCAATGCCATCCTCGTCGACCTCGACGACGTAGCGGTCCGCCTCGCGGTCACGCGTGAACCGACGTCTGCCCTTCGGCTCTCGGACGATGATCGCGTGCGTGTCCGTCCGCGTCTCGACGGCATAGCCTTCTGCGATCCGCTCGTCGAGGAATGCGTCGAGCCCGTCCTTCCGGGTCCCCAGCGGGTCGATGCCGCCTGCCATCGCCATGAGTATGCCGATGACCGTGACTAGACCAGAGACAGTGCGATCCGGGCCGCGATCGAGACCGCCAGCCCGGTGGCGATGCACCACAGAAACGCGATGAGCACCGTTTGGCCGCGCGGCAGACGCATCACTCGACAGTACCCAAGGGGCGACGTTCCCGCGCCGGACAGCGGCCCCTCGATGCGCTGCCCGCCGTAGAATTGGCGCGATCGAAGCCGATCTCGCGTCGCAGAGAAGAAATGCCCGGGAACGAGATTCAGCACCTGCGAGTCCTGATTGCAAACGAACGCCGCGAGCGGCTCGCGTTGCTCGCGGAGGTCGTGGCGGGATTGGGACACGAGGTGATCGCGAGTGAGATCGACGTCACGGCGGTTGCAGCTGTCACGTTGAGAGAGCATCCCGACGTCGCGCTCGTCGGGCTCGGGCTTTCCTCGGCGCACGCGCTCGAGCTGATCGAGCGGATCGTCCACGAGTCGAGCTGCCCTGTGATCGCCCTACTGTCCGCCGAGGATCCGGCGTACGTTCGGGAAGCGGCGAAGCGCGGCGTCTTCGCCTATCTCGTCGACACGACGCCCGAGGAGCTCCAGGGCGCAATCGACGTCACCCTGCAACGGTTCAGCGAGTTCCAGGGCCTCCAGGGAGCGTTCGGCCGCCGCGCGGTGATCGAGCAGGCGAAGGGAATCCTGATGGCCGTTCACGCCATCGATGCCGACGACGCGTTCGCGCTCCTTCGCAACCAGTCCCAGCGCACGGGACACAAGCTCGTCGACGTGGCGACGTCGATCGTCGACAGCCACGTTCTGCTCGCGCGACCGGGCGCGATGCCGCTGGACGTCGAGCCGCGGCAGTAACGGCCGGAGGTCGGTAGCGACAGCCGGTGGTATCGTGGGAACGCGGCGCCATAGCGACCGGCGCCGCGAGAAGTCCTCCCACAGCATCGCGGGTTGGAAGCTGCATCCGGCCGACCTCAGCCTCGTGGTCGGCGTCGAAGCTTCGTCCCGGAGGACTTGATGAACAGGTTGATCGTGCTGCAGTGACGGCGACACAATCGACCACCGGCATCGCCACGACCTGCGACGGCCGGCCGCGGCCGCGCCTCAGGGGCGTCTCGCATCAGATCGCCTTCTGCGCCGCCGTTCCCGCCGCGGTGGCCGTGGCGCTCACGACGCGACGGTGCCGTCGCCAGGGCGGCGGGAATCGCCTTCGCATCCAGCGTCGCGGCGATGTTCGGGGTCAGCACCCTCTTTCACCGCGGCTCGTGGACGCCCACGGCCGCCCGACGGCTCGGCCAGCTCGACCACGCGATGATCTACGCGCTGATCGCGGCGACGTATGCGCCCATCGGGCTGCTCGTCGTGCACCGCGATTGGCGACCGCCGATCCTGGCCGCTGTGTGGGGCGGCGCGTGCCTCGCCGCCGGAGTCAAGCTGGTCTGGGTGAGAGCGCCGACGTGGCTCGCGCCCGCGATCAGCATCGCGCTCGGGTGGGCGGCCGTGATCGTTCTCCCTCAGATCGTGGACGGGATCGGGGTCGCAGGCGCCGCATTGCTCATCGCCGGCGGCCTCGCCTACAGCGTCGGTGCGCTCGTCTACCTCCGACAGCGTCCGGACCCGGCCCCCGCGACCTTCGGCTACCACGAGCTCTTCCACGCGTTGGTGATCGTCGCTGTCGCCTGCCAGTACTCGACGATCGTCTTCTTCGTGCTGCCGAGCGCATGACAATCCGCGGCTCGGACGACACGGCCTGGCGGCACGCTCGAGTCGTGGTCGGTGTCGCCTTCTCGATCGTCGTCATCGGCGCGTGCGTCATCACAGCGCGACGGCTCACGACCACGAACTGGCCGCTGGAGCAGGCGAACGCGGTGCTCGTCCTGATGGCATCGGCCGCCTTTCTCTCGAGCTTCTTCCTGCGCGCGCTCGGCTGGCAACGGCTGTTCCCGGGCGACCGGCCCGACCGGAGCCGGTGTCTTGCGGCGTGCGGTGCCGCCGCGGCGAGCGGCGTCGTGCTCCCGTTCCGCCTCGACTACGTCGTCAAGATCTGGACGCTACGAAGACTCGGCGGCGTGCGCCTCGGCCTCGACACGATCGCGCTCTCGATCGTCTCGCTCGGGATGGTCGACGCGGTCGCGATGTTTCCGCTGGCGGTGTGCGCGTTCGTGACCAGCGAGACCGCGTTCCGCGCGCCACTCGTCGTCGTGCTGCTGTTCTGCCTCGGCTGCGCAACCGCCCTCACGCTCGGGCCCCGACTGGTGCGACTCCCCTTCGTGGACCGCTCCGACCGGGTGCAACGATCCTTCAGACGCGTCGGAGACCACGGCGGCATATCCCGCTCGACGTTCGTCGCAGGCGCCTTCCTGTTCGGTTGCTGGACGATGCGAGCGCTCGGCTGCGCGCTGCTCCTGAGCGCCCTCGGCGCCGGGTTCTCACCTTCGTTCGCGCTCGTCGTGATCTGTCTGGCGGCGGCGACCTCGATCCTGCCGATCACTGCCGGTGGTGCGATAGTCAACGTCGGCACGACCTCGATGGTGCTTCTGGGACTCGGTGTGACTCAGCGCGCGGCGATCAACTACTCCCTCGCCTCCGGCATGCTGCTCACCCTCAGCGCACTCGCAGCCGCGGCCGTCGGCGCAGCGGGGTCGATTCTCCTGACGGTGAAACGCAGACAGCTCGTTCATGCGACGCATCTCCAGACGTGAGCTACGCGCCCAGGCGCAGGCGCTGACGATTCTCGCGACGACGCTGTCCCTCCCGGGGGCATCGGCGCTCTCCCGCGTCGGCAAGCGGACGGCCGAACGCGACGCGAGCATCGCGGGGGTGCCGGCGACGGTCGTCCAACCCTCGGGGACGCCTCCGTGGCCCGCGCTCGTCTTCCTGAACGGAGCGACACCGGACGGCCGCAAGCATCCCACGGTCCGTCGCCTTGCCCACTCGCTGGCACGAGCGGGCTTCTTCGTGTTCGTCCCGGAGCTGTCGGGCGTCGCTGCAGGCGAGCTGTCGCCGGAGACGCTCGAGCAGGCCGTCGCGATCGCCGAGGGCGCGTCATCCGAGCCGGAGACCGCCGGCGGCCGGGTTGCCCTCGCGGGTGTGTCGGTCGGAGGGACCCTGGCGCTCCTCACGGCCGCCGATCCTCGGCTGCACCGTCGCGTCTCGGTCGTCGCATGCGTCGCGCCGTTCGGCGACCTGGCGGAGGTGATGCGCATCGCGACCACCGGCACCTACCGGGACGGAGACACGCTCGGCCGCCAAGCAGCTCCGCCCTACCTCCGCGTCGGGCTCGCGCGGTCGCTCGCGGCGATGCTGGCGGCCGCGCCTGCTTCCGCAGCGCTCTGCCGCGAGTTGCGCGCGCTCGACCCCGATCGGGCAGAGCCGATCGAGCTTCCGGAGCGCGCGTTCCGCGAGGCGGGGCACGAAGCAGAGCGCCTCTACGACCTGCTCGCGAACGACGACCCCGGCCGATTCGACGAGCTCCTTGCCGCCCTACCGAGCCACGTTCGCGACGCGATCGTCGCCCTGTCCCCGGTCCACGTCGCGCAGCGTCTTCGCTCGCCGGTCGAGATCGTCGTCGCGCCACACGACGCGTACTTCCCGGTCTCCGAAGCACGCGCGCTCGCAGCGGCGGCCCCACAGGTACGTCTCACCGTCACGTCGCTGATGGCGCACGCCACGCCCCGCCTGAGCGCCCGATACCTGGCGGAGCTACGCCGGCTCGATGCCTTCTTCGTGCGTTCGCTCGCGGCCGCTACGAGCTGAGCCGCAGCTACTTGCCGCGCGAGGTCTTCTTCTTCGCCTTCGGCTTGCTCGGGACATCCGTACCCGCCGCTGCAGCCCGCGCCTTCTGCTTCTTGGTCGCCACGAAATCCTCCAGTCGCTGTTGCACTCCACCCTACTCGCAATCCGGCCCGGGTCCCGACCGCTCGCTTGCGCGGCCGGGACCCGTGTAGGGATTACGCGGAGACGGGAACCGGCGTTGCCTCCGGAGGCGGCGAGGGCTCTTCAGCCTCGAAGCGCGGGAGCCACTCGAGCCAGCCCGGGAGGTACCAGTTTCGCTCGCCGAGGAGCTTCATCGAGGCCGGCAACAGGACGCCGCGGACGAGTGTGGCGTCGATCAGGATCGCGGCCGCAAGCCCGACGCCGAACTGCTTGAAGATCAGCATCGAAAGGGTCGCGAAGATCGAGAACACAGCGACCATGACGATCGCAGCGCTCGTGACCACGCCGGCGGTGGACTTGATCCCGTGCGCGATCGCTTCGTCCATGCTCGCACCGCGGTCGAACGTCTCCCGGATTCGGCTGATGATGAAGACGTGGTAGTCCATCGACAGTCCGAACAGGATCACGAACAGCAGCAAGGGAGTGACCGGGTCGATGCCGGCGGTGGAGCTGAACCCGAGGATTCCCTTGCCGATGCCGTGCTGGAAGACGAGCACGAGCACGCCGTAGGCGGCGCCGACCGAGAGCAGGTTCAGGACGATCGCCTTGATCGCGACCACGATCGACCGGAACGCGACCAGCATCAGCATGAACGCGAACAGGAGCACGAAGGCGACCACATACGGAAGCTTCGACCTCAGCTGGTCCTTCGCGTCCTTCCATTCGGCCGTCAGCCCGGTGACTCCCGACTGGACGTTCGGCAGCGCTCCCACCGTCTGCGGAAGAACGTCCTCACGCAGGGCCGCCAGGCTGGCGTTCGAGCGGGCGTCGGTTCCCTTACCGAGGATCGGGACGGTGATGTTCGCGATCGTGTGGTTGGGGTTCGTCTCGACCGTGATCGGCCCGCGGGCACGGCCGGTGGCGAGTGCCGCCCGTTCGAGCCCGCGGATGGCCCGGCGGACGTCCGGCGCATTGACGTCCGAGGCCTTGACGACGACGGTGGCGGGGAGCGCCGTGCCGGGGAACGCCTGCTGCATGCGGTTGTAGGTCTTCACCACGTCGAGCGACTTGGGGAAGGTGTCCGGACCGGGTGTCGCCAGTCGCAGCTGCAGGGCCGGAGCGGCGAGCGCCAGCAGCAGTCCGCCTGCGATGGCGGCGGAGAGCAGTGGGCGGCGCAGGACGCGGTCGACGACGGCTCCCCAGATCCGGCTCTCGCCGTCGTCGCGGCGCAGACGGCCGACGAGCGGAACGTGCAGCCGGTCGACTCCGTCGCCCAACCTCGAGAGCAGCGCCGGGAGAACGGTCAGCGAGCCGAGCATCGCGAACGCGACGACGATCATCGTCGCGTACCCGAAGGAGGCGAAGGTGGCGTCGCCGGTCAGGAACAAGCCGGCCATCGCCACCATCACGGTCAGGCCGGAGATGAGCACCGAGCGGCCGGAGGTCGCGGCTGCGGCCTCGAGCGCGGCGCGCTCGCTCTTCCCGGCGGCCCGTTCCTCCCGCTCGCGCCGGAGGTAGAACATCGAATAGTCGACGCCGACTGCGAGCCCGATCAGCAGCACGACGGCGAACGCTTCGGGCGCGAGCGGCATCAGGTGGCTCGGTAGAGCGGCCAGCCCGAAGGTCGCGAACACCGCCGTGAGCGCGAGCAGCAACGGGATACCCGCGGCCACGAGGGCGCCGAAGGCGATGACGAGGATGATCAGCGTGAGCGGGATCGAGTACACCCCCGCAGTCTTCAGGTCGTGCGCAAAGGCGGTGTTGACCGCGTTGGCCGCGCTCGCACCGCCGAACTCTCCGACGAAGAAACCCGGATGAGCACGTTGGGCGTCGGCGACGCTCTCGAGAATCGGGCCGAGCTTGTCCATCGCCTTGGTGCTGTCGCCGCGGATCTCGAACTCGACGAGCGCGGCATGTCTGTTCTTTGCGATCTGGCCTGCGCCGGCGGGAGCGAGCGGCGAGCGGACGTTCTGCACGGCGCGCACCGTCGCCAGGCGGGCCACGACGTCCTTCACGGCAGCATCGAAGGCCGGCGTGCCCGTGCGAGTGGAGCGGCTCTGAATCAGCACGCTCTCACCTGCGGGCACCTTGAACCCGGCATCGAGGATCCTGTCCATCCGTCCCGACTCGCCGGGACCCGACTTCGTGGGGTCGGCCTGCTTCGTGCCCACCTGGCCGCCCACGGCGAACACCAGCAACACGAGCCCGAGCCAGCCGAAGGTTGCGGTCTTCCAGTGAGCCGCGCTCCAGCGGCCGACCCGCGCCGCCAGGTTCGGTCGGCGCTGCGCCGGTCGCGACTGATTCGCGCTCGACGTCGGTCTTTCGTGCACCAAAACGGTCTTCATGGCAGCTCCTTTGCCGAGGATCTCTCTACATCTGTGAACTTCCTCTCTGCGCAGGGCTGCGGCCATGGACCAAGCAGGTTTCCGACGGTGTCTCCAGCGGGTGTCTTCGGGTACGTCTGGCCACACCACTCTCGTAACTTGCAACCAACGGGAGTAGGGTTGATCAGGTCGCTGCTCGCCCTTGCACCCGGGGTTGGCGACGGCGGGTAGGAGGTCGTCGGTGGGCAGCAAGCTTCGAACGTCAGCTGGAGCACGCCGCGAGGGCGCGTCCGAGCTGTGAGCTCGGCGTTCTCACGGCGGAGTCTCTTACTCGCCTCTCTCTGGTTGACCGCGGCGGCCGCTGAGTGGGCTGCGTTACGGCCCGTGATCCTTCAGGAGCACGTGCGACCGGAGGTCGTGCTGTATCACGTCGTCGGCGGCTCCTTCGCGGCGTGCGGCTTGCTCGCATGGCACCGTCGGCCGCAGAGCCGTACGGGACCGCTGATGGTCGTCACGGGTTTGTTGTTCTTCGTGCACGGAACACTCGGCCGCCTCCATTCGTCGTTCGCCGAGACGATCGGTATCGCGGTCTCGAACTACTGGGTGATCACGTTCGCCGCCCTCCTCGTCTGGTTCCCGGGAGGCCGGCGTCGGTGGGCTGCGAGCGAGAAACTCGTGATCGGCGCGTTCGTCGTCGCCGAGGGCGTGCTCGCGCTCGCCTGGATGCCGTTCGCCGAGGTTCCCCGCAACCTCGCGCTCGTCTGGCCGAACCCGCAGGTCGCGAGCGCGATCGACAAGACAGCCAGCTCGCTCGGGTTCGTCGCATCCGTTTGCCTGGCGATCGTCCTGGCTGGGCGCTTGCTGACGGGCACGCGTCCCGTCCGCCGTGCGAGCGCTCCGGCCGCAGCCGGAGCGCTCACGCTTCTGTTCCTGGGTTCGCTGATCCTGCAGGGCGTGTTCACTTCGGCGCAGTCGCCGTTTCTCGTCTGGCCGACACTCGTGGGTCTCGTGCTGGTGCCGGTCGTGTTCCTCGCCGGTGTCTGGCGGACGTGGGTCGCGCGCGCGGCGGTCGGAGACCTGTTGGTCGATCTCGGCTCGATGAGCGGCCGGCCGCTGCAGGCTGCCCTCGCCAAAGCGCTCGGAGATCCGACCCTGACCCTCGCCTACTGGCTTCCGCAGTTCGGCTCCTACGCCGACAGCGACGGCCAGAAGCTCGAGCTACCGGCCGACGACGGCACGAGGCTCTTGGCGTCGGTGGAGCAGGACGGCGAACGCGTTGCGGCGATCGTCTACGACGCGTCTCTGGCCGAGGAGCGCAAGCTGCTGGACGCGGTCGTCGCCGCCGCCGGGATCGCACTCAGGAACGAACGTCTGGGGGCCGAGCTGCGAGCGCGCGTGGGTGAGTTGAGCGCGTCGCGGGCGCGGATCGTCGGCGCCGGCGACGAAGAGCGCCGCCGGCTCGAGCGAAACCTGCACGACGGGGCGCAACAACGGCTCGTCGCGCTCGGGATGCAGCTTCGCCTGCTCGGCCCGCGAATCCGGACCGATCCAGAGGCGGCGGAGGCACTCGTCGCGACGGCGACCGCGGAACTGGCGACATCGGTGGACGAGCTGCGCGAGCTTGCGCACGGCATCCACCCGGCTGTGCTCGATCACGGCCTGGCCATCGCCCTCGAGTCACTCGCCGCGCGCTCGACGGTCGCGACCGCAGTCTCCGTCGATCTCCTCGAACGACTCCCCGAGAGCGTCGAGGTCGCAGCCTATTTCGTCGCCTCGGAGGCACTCGCGAATGTGGCGAAGCACGCCGAGGCATCCGCGGTGCAGATCACGGTCTCGCGCGGCGTCAAAGGCGCGCTGGTCGAGGTGGCCGATGACGGCGTCGGTGGAGCCGACGACGCCGGCGGATCGGGGCTACGCGGTCTCGCCGACCGCGTGGAAGCGCTGGGCGGTCAGCTGCGGATCAGCAGCCCGATCGGGACGGGAACGACGATCTCGGCGGTGATCCCGTGCGCGTCGTGATCGCCGATGACAGCCTGCTGATCCGCGACGGGCTTGCGTCCTTGCTCCGCGACGCCGATGTCGACGTGGTGGCGCAGACCGGCAGTCCCGACGACCTGCTCCTCAAGGTCGCGAGCTACCGCCCTGACGTGGCGATCGTCGATGTCCGGATGCCGCCAACCCACACCGACGAGGGCTTGCGTGCCGCCGAGGAGATCCGACGGCGCTACCCCGACGTCGGGATCCTGATCCTGTCCCAGCACGTCGAGATCGGGATCGCAACGCGTCTCCTCTCCGAGTCCGCCGCCGGGATCGGCTACCTCCTCAAAGACCGAGTGACCGATCTCGACGACTTCATCGCAGCATTGCGCCGCGTCGCCGAGGGCGGCTCCGCGCTCGACCCGCAGATCGTCTCGCAGCTGCTCACAAAGGGGCGCGGCGCGGACGACCCGGTCAACCTGCTCACTCCGCGCGAGCGCGAGGTGATCGAACTGATCGCCGAGGGACGTTCGAACAAGGGGATCGGCGAACGGCTCGTGATCACCGAGCGTGCCGTGCAGAAGCACGTGACCTCGATCTTCCTGAAACTCGGCCTGCAGCAGAGCGACGACGATCACCGGCGCATCCTCGCCGTCCTCGCCTACATTCGCCCCTGAGAGAGCTGAACCGCCTGTCGGCCGATCAGGCCGCGAACGGCGTCACTCCGCGACGTCGACCGACGTCCCGTCCTGCTCGCCCGCGGGCAGTTCGGCGCTCTCCTGCCGGGAGGCCGCGCGGGAATCCTTCTTCGCCTGCTTCATCTCCCGCTTCTCGCGCAGAGCCTGCTCCCGGGCGCGCTTCATGGCAGATTGCGGAGTCCGCTTGCCCATCAGCGCCTGCCCCGCGCACGCGCACGGCGCTCCGCCATCAGCGGCAGCACCGCAAGGTTGACCGCCCGCGCCTCTTCGAGCGCAACGCCGACACGCTCGAAGCCGACGCGCGTGCCGCGACATCGATCTCCGAGCACCAGCCCGGGCGCGAGCCCGCTCTCGTCGACCCGCAGCCGCTCACCCTCGTCGGTGCGGACGAAGCCGTGCTGCTTTGCGGGGTTGAACCAGATCATCGTTCCCTGCATCGGCGCTCCTTTCAGTCGTGCGGCCGCGAGAGCCGACGCTCTCGCGGCCACTCGCGAGCTACACGGCTACGACGCTCTTCGCCTCGGGGCCCTTAGCCCCGTCGACCGTCTCGAACTGAACCTGCGCCCCTTCAGGGAGCGACTTGAACCCTTCAGCGACGATCGACGAGTGGTGGACGAACACGTCCTTGCCACCGTCGGCGGGGGTGATGAACCCATACCCCTTCGCGTCGTTGAACCACTTGACGGTTCCGGTTGCCATAAAAAACACCTCCTCTAGCTACAAAGAACGGGCAGAAGGAGGCGCACGAACGCAACCGATACTCGCTCAGATTTCTTCGAGAACCGTAGCACGCCTCTGCCCGCCGTTTCGTTGTTCGCACCTAGTCATCAGGATCGCTGGATCTCGGAAGCCGGGGGCCGATGATCGCGACGGCCGGGCGCGGTGCCTCGCGCGCTCGCCGCCGAGCGCGGCGTCGAGATCCTCGGCCCTCCCGGGGCGCTGCCCGTCTGAGTGCCGGAGCGCTGCCGTCGGCGCGGTCTAGCATCGCGCCGATGGGAGCGCTCGCCCTTCTGCTCGCGGCCGCCGCGGCGTTGACGCCGCTGCAGAAAGCGCAGCTGATGGTCGTCACGACCGAGCGGCCCGGCATCTTCACCGGCGCGGCGCACATTCGCTTTGCCGACCAGGAGGGCGGGCTCGTCAAGGCGCTGCCGGCTGAGCCGCCCTACCGTGCGGCCGCCGACTACGCCTCGCCCGCCGACGCGTTCGCCGCGGGCCGCGCGACGCGTACCGCGCTGCATGCTGCCGGCGTCGACCTCGCGTTCGGGCCGGTGCTCGACACCGCCGACGGCCCGCTCGGCTCGCGCCAGTTCCGCAGCGGGACGATCGCCGTCGCGTTCGCACGCGGGCTCGGCGACGCGGCGTGCGTGAAGCACTTCCCAGGGCTCGGCTCGGCCGCGTACTCGACCGACGAGCGACCGCATGTCGACGCGCGCGTACGCCCGAAGGACATCGCGCCCTTCCGCGCTGCGATCCGAGCCGGGGCTCCATGCGTGATGGTCGGGCACGCGTTCTACGGCACCCGCTACCGCGCGTCGCTCGAGCCGTCCACGTACAGGCGCCTGCGCCGGCTCGGCTTCGACGGCGTCGCGATCACCGACTCGCTGTCACTCGTGCACGACGCCCCGGTCGAGCGCTGGGCGCCGCAGGCGGCGCGCGCGGGCGCGGACATGCTGCTCTTCACGAGCCCGGCGCACGCGGCGCGCGCGGTCCGTGCGCTGCTCCCGCTCGCACGCCGCGGCGAGCTCGACCGTCACGTCCGGCGGATCCTGCGCCTGCGGCGCTAAATGACTGATGAGTCGATCGCCGGGGAAGGAGCCCGCCATGGCACTGACCGCAGCCAACGGCCCGTTCAGCGAGCAGCCGTTCGGACGCTTCAACGTCGAGATCGACCGCTCAGGCCCCATCCTGTTCTGGGACCCGGTGCCGCAGCGCGTGCGCGCGATCGTCGCCGACGAGACGCTTGTCGACAGCGACGCGGTGATGCTGCTGCACGAGACCGGCTCGCTGCCGATCTACTACTTCCCCGAAGGCGACGTGCGCAGGGAGCTGCTCGAGCCCTCGGAGAAGACGGTCGGCTCGCCGGCGAAGGGCACGGCGCGCTACTGGTCGATCCGGGTCGGCGAGCGGCTGATCCCGGACGCGGTGTGGGAGTACCCGGATCCCGTCGACGCGGCCTCGTTCCTCGCCGGGCATCTCGCTCTCGAGTGGGATGCCGTCGACGAGTGGTTCGTCGAGGGCGAGCAGGTCTTCGGCCACCCGCGTGACCCGTATGCGCGCATCGACGTCTACAACACGACGAGACACGTTCGCGTGTTGCGCGACGGCGTCGTGCTCGCGGACACGCGGCGCGCGAAGGTGCTGTTCGAGACGGTGCTGCCGCCGCGTTACTACATCCCGGCCGATGACGTGCGCACCGACCTGCTCGAGCCGAGCCCGAAGATCACGCGCTGCGCGTACAAGGGCGCCGCGTCGTACTGGCACGTGAGCGTCGGCGACCGGCTCGTCGAAGACCTGGTCTGGAGCTACCCGAGCCCGCAGCACGACGGCGAGCCGGTGCGCAACCTCTTCTGCTTCTTCAACGAGCGAGTCGATCTCGAGCTCGACGGCGAGGTGCAGGAGCGCCCGACGACGCAGTACTCACGCGGCGACTGAGCAACGTGGTCAGACCACAACGCTCGCCCGAAGACGACACGTCCGAACCGCGGCCGATTCACGCGCTTTGCAGGAGCTGTGGACAAGCATTGACGCCTTCGTGCGTTTTGGTCTGACCACGGAAGGTGTCTCGCGGAGACTTGCCCCGAAAGGCTAGGCGCGAGCGAGGCGCGCGATCACGCCGCCGAGCCGGTCGCGCGCGCGAAGCTCGTCGGCGAGCGCATCCTCCAAGAGCCCGAGGTCTGCGTCGAACGCCAGGATCGTCGAGTACGCCGCGATCTCCCACTGCTCGGTCTGCAGCGCCGCCTGCGCGTGGAAGAGGTCGGCGAGGCGCGGGTCGACGATCGTCGTCGCGAGCTCGTCGTGCTGCGCGACGCGCCTCGAACGGAGCGCACGAGGTGCGCCGACGGCGCGAGCTCGAGCGCGCCGGAACGCCTGCTCCACCCGCTCGACGTGCTCCCGCGTCTCGTCGAGGTGCGCGCTGGAGCGCGGCGTCGAGCTCGTCGTCCGAGACCGAGTCGATCAGCGCGCGCAGCACCTCGCCGGCGAGCCGGCGCTCGATGCAGCAGCTCGCCGAGCAACTGCACGAGCAGGTCGCGCGGGTTCGAGATCTTCGCCTCAGACGCGCTTGTCCGCCAGCAGCCGGCCGAGCCGGTCGGCGAGCGCCATGATCGCGAGCGCCGGGTTCGCCGCGCCCTGCGTCGGCAGCACGCTGCCGTCGACGACGAACAGGTTGGCGACCCCCCAGACGCGGTGGTTCGCGTCGACGACGCGAGTCGTCGGGCGAGAAGCCCATGCGGCAGCCGCCGACGAGGTGCGCGTAGCGGTCGATCGTGAGCGTGTCCTGCGCGTCCGCGCCGTCCCAGATCTCGGCGAGGATCCGCTTCGCGTACGCGATGTGCGCCTTGTCGTTGTCGCAGAGGGTGTAGTTGAAGTGGGCGACCGGCATCCCGTTCGCGTCGTGCTCGTCGGCGAGCGTCACGCGGTTCTCGGGCTGCGGCAGGAGCTCGCACGAGCACGCCGAGCACCGTCCAGTGGTTGTAGTCGCGCATGTACTCGCGCAGCGACCTGGCCCCAGTGGCCGTCGGCGAGCACGTGCTCGGCCCAGCCGATCGGCAGCGGCGAGACCGTCTGGATCGAGAAGCCGCGCGCGAACCCGCGCGACTCGTCGGTCTCGTAGAACTGCTCCGAGGAGATCTCGGGCGGCGGCGCCTTGTACATGCGCAGCAGCTCGGGGAAGCGCGCCGCCGATCTGCGTCGCGCCCTGCACCATCACGTAGCGGCCGACGTGGTCGTCGCCGTTGCCGAGCCCGTGCGGGTGGCGCGCGCACGCCGAGTTGAGGAGCAGCCGCGGCGTCTCGATCGCGTAGCCGCAGACGGCGACGGCGTCGGCGCGCTGGAAGCGCTCGCGGCCGTCGCGCGACGTACGTGACGCCGGTACAGCGGCCGCCGCGTCGTCGAGTCTCGATCCGCGTCGACCATCGCAGTCGGCGCGGACCTCGACGCCGTGCTCGATCGCGTCGGGGAGGTGCGTGATCAGCGGGCGTCGCCTTGGCGTTCACCTTGCAGCCCTGCGAGGCAGAAGCCGCGGTAGATGCAGTGCGGCCGGTTGCCGAAGACGCCGTTCGTGATCGCGACCGGCCCGACGCGCATCTCGATCCCGCAGTTGCGCGCGCCCTGCCAGGCGACCGCGGCCGCGCCCGCGATCGGGTGCGGCGCCGTGCGGGTAGCCGTGCGGGTCGCCCCACGGCCAGTCCTGGCCCGCGACCGGCAGCTCGCGCTCGACCCGCTCGAACGACTGCCTTCAGGTCCCAGTAGGAGATCGGCCAGTCGGCGCCGACGCCGTCGCGCGTCCTCATCTCGAAGTCGGACGGGTGGAAGCGCGGCACGTAGCCGGCGAAGTGCGTCATCGAGCCGCCGACGCCGACGCCGGAGTTGTTCTTGCCCATCTCGACCGGGTCGCTGCCGCCGACGATCGCGCTTCTCGGTCCAGTAGAGGCCGCCCGAGCCCTTCTCGTCGGTGACCCAGTCGCGGTCGGGGTCCCAGAACGGGCCCTTCTCGAGCACGACGACGCGCCAGCCCTTGCGCGCGAGCCGCTGCGCGAGCACGCCGCCGCCCGCGCCCGCGCCGACGACGACGAGGTCGACGGCGTCCTCGTCGCGGTAGCGCGCCATGCGGTCGAGGTTCTGCAGGCCGCGCCTGTGCGGGTCGAGCAGGAACGCCGAGTCGTTGTCGCGCGGGCATCAGCAGCGAGCCCTTCGCGGCATCAGTCGCAGCGCTCCCGCTGCGTGACGCCGGACCGGATCGGCGTCGACGGCCTCGCTCGCCTCCCACGCTCTCGCGTCTCGCCCGAGGTGCGGCGATGCCGAACGCGCGCGTAGCCGCGCGGGTAGGCGGGCCCGCCGAAGCCGATCTCGTTCCAGGCCCACGGGATGCGAGTAGAACGCCTGCGCGACAGTAGCGCATCACGACCGAGAACGCGCGCGCGACGTTGAGCGTCGCTCCACACGCCGCCGTGCAGCTCGGCCCTGCGAGAAGCGGTGGACGATCGTCGACCTGCGCCTCGAGCGGCGCGGCCGCGAACGCGGCGCAGCCGCGCCGCGCGCGCCTCCTCGTCGAGCCCGCGCGCGACGAGCCGCCAGATCTCGCCGTCGTCGGGCATGTCGTAGTAGCTGGTAGCCGTCGCGCTCGCCCGCGTGGAGCTTCTCGTCGACGTAGGCGAGCACCGGGATCCGCGGCTCGGCGTCCTGCGCCGGTGACGACGTCGCAGAACGCCTTCAGCGTCTGCAGCCTCGCGCCGCGTCGAAGAAGCGGATCGGCGGCACGTTCTCGACGCGGTCGAGCACGACGCTGCCGCGTCACCTCGTCCCAGTGCGCGCCTGCTCGAGCACGTCGTAGTCGGGGTAGCGGCCGAGCATCTGCGGCGTCGTGCCGCGCGCGCTGCCGTCGGCGAGGCCGCTGCGGCGCTCGGCAGGTGCCGCGTGCGAGTCCTCGAGTCGCTCAACGCTCGCGCTTGACGATCGCCGCGGCGATGCCCGAGCGCGCCGACGAGGCAGAGCGAGCCGGGCGCGAGCAGCGGCGGGCCCATGACGAGGTTGTAGTGCGGCTCGCCGAAGCCGCCGGGCCGCTTGCGCACGCCCTGGACGTGCGTGACGATCCCGAGCAGGCCGTCGAGGAAGTAGAGCGCCGAGACGGCCGGCAGCGCCGTGCGCGCCGCCTTCTCGCGAGACGACGCCGGCGACGCCCGCGGCGGTCAGCGGCGGCGTGAGCACGAGCGGCGTCCACATCCACTTGTCGCCGAACGAGCCCTTGTAGTGCTCGAGGTAGATCTCGAACGCCGAGCGGCGGGCGCGCGAGAGCGCCGTCGTCGCCGCGAGCAGCTTCTGCACGCGCCCTTCGCGCGATGTTGCGCGAGCAACCGCGCGGATCATGCCGCCCACCGCTCGCGCGTCCGCGCGCTTGAGCTCGAGCCCGTGGCCGGGCCGCGAGCGGTCCGGCACGAGCGCGCCGTCCACCGGCTCGAGCACGCCGTCGAAGAGCATCGACTCGATCCGGACGTGGTCGTGGAAGTACTCGAGGTGGCGCAGCCGGTCGACGCCGCAGAGCGCGTGCGCCGAGAGCTGCGGCGCGCAGTGGCCGAGAGGTCGAGCCCGTGCGCGGCCGCGAGCCCGTTCGACGCGCAGCAGGCCGGTGATGCCGCCGCAGCGCGTGACGTCGGCCTGCAGGCAGTCGACGCGCCGCCGATCAGGTTGCGGAAGTCGCGCGGCGACGTAGGCGTACTCGCCGGCGGCGACGTCGAGCCGGCCGGCCCGCTCGCGCACGAGGCGCAGCCCGTCGAGGTCGGCCGAGGAGACCGGCTCCTCGAACCAGCGCACGTCCCACTCGCGCGACGTAGCGCTCGCGCCCAGCGCGAGCGCCTGCTTCGCGCGAGAAGGCGCCGTTCGCGTCGACGAACAGCTCGGCGTCGTCGCCGATCGCGTCGCGCGCGGCGTCGAGCCGCGCCGGGTCGCGCGCCGGGCTCGCGGCCGAGCTTCATCTTCACGCGCGGGATGCCCTGCTCGACCCAGCCGCCGAGCTGCTCGCGCGAGCCGCTCGAGCGAGTACGAGCAGAAGCCGCCGCTGCCGTAGACCGGCACGCGCGTCGCGCGCGCAGGCCGAGCAGCGACGACGAGCGGCACGTCGAGCAGCCGCGCCTGCAGGTCCCAGAGCGCGATGTCGACGGCGGAGAGCGCCACGAACGCGACCCGGGCCGGCCGGCGTTCCGCAGCTGCGCGCCGCAGTCGAGCCAGATCGCGCGCGAGCTCGTCGAGCGAGCGCGTCCGCGGACGACGCCGGCGAGCGTGCCGTCGACGATCGCGCCGGCCGCCTCCGGCGCGTACGTGCAGCCGAGCCCGCGCGTCGCGCCGCGCGCGCCTCGACGACGACGATCGTGGTCGAGTCCCACTCGAGCGTGCCGTCGGACTCCGGAGCGTCGGTCGGGATCGTGAAGCGCACGAGACCGTCGAGCGCCGTCGACCGTGCTCATCGGCCGGGCAGGAACTCGAGCATCTTCTGCTTGAACGACTCGCGTGATCATGTGCCGCGGCGTTCGGGTCGCCGCTCGCGAGCGCCGTGCATGAAGCGACTTCGCCTGCTCGAGCGTGATGTGCGGCGGCAGCGGCGGCACCTCCGGGTCGACGACCGCGTCGATCACGAACGGCCGGTCGGCGGCGAGCGCCTCGTCCCACGCGCGCGTCGATGCGCGTCCGGGGTCTCGACGCGGACGCCCTCGAGGCCGATCAGCTGCGCGAAGTCGGCGTAGGGAACGTCGGGGATCTCCTGCGTCGGCGGCGTACTTCGGGTCGCCCTCCATCGCGCGCTGCTCCCACGTCACCTGGTTCAGGTCGCGGTTGTTGAGCACGAGGACGATCAGCCGCGGGTCGGCCCAGCGGTCGTAGTACTTCGCGACGGTGATCAGCTCGGCCATCCCGTTCATCTGCATCGCGCCGTCGCCGACGAGCGCGATCGCCGGCCGGTCGGGATGCGCGAACTTCGCCGCGATCGCGTAGGGCACGCCCGGGCCCATCGTCGCGAGCGTCCCGGAGAGCGACGCCATGTGCGACGGGCCTGAGCTTGCAGCGTCGCGCGCGAACCAGTTGGCCGACGAGCCCGAGTCGGCGCTGAGGATCGCGTCGTCCGGCAGGTGCTTGGTGAGCTCCCAGAAGAGCCGCTGCGGGTTGATCGGGTCGGCGTCCTGCAGTCGCGCGCTCCTCGATCAGCCGCCACCAGTCCGCGACCTCGTCCTCGATCTGCGCGCCGCCACGCCGCGGTCCGTCTTGTGCTCGACGAGCGGGATCAGCTCCTCGAGCGTCGCCTTGCGCGTCGCCGATCAGGCCGAGCTCCATCGGGTAGCGGATGTTCAGCATGCGGCCGTCGAGGTCGATCTGCACGCCGCGCGCCTTGCCGGGCTCGGGCAGGAACTCCGAGTACGGGAACGACGAGCCGACCATCAGCAGCGTGTCGCACTCGTTCATCAGCGTCCAGCTCGGCTTCGTGCCGAGCAGGCCGATCGAGCCGGTGCACGTACGGCAGCGGTCGTCGAGCACGGTGCTGCCCGAGCAGCGCCTTCGCGACGCCGGCGCCGAGCTTCTCGGCGATCTGCATCACCTCGTCGTGCGCGCCGAGCGCGCCGCGGCCGACGAGGATCGCGACCTTCTCGCCCGCGTTCAGGATCTCCGCGGCCCGCTGCAGGTCGGCGTCGCTGCGGCACGATGCGCGGCCGCGCGCCAGCCGGGCGACGAGTGGATCGTGCCGTGCTTGCGCGGCGGCTCGGGCACGGCCGGCTCCTCGCCGAGGTCGTTCGGGACGATGATGCAGGTCGACGGTGCGCTGGTCGAGCGCGATCCGGTGCGCGCGGTCGACGAGGTGGCGGATCTGCGCGGCGTCGGTCGCCATGCTCGCAGTACTCGTGCGCGACGTCCTTGAAGAGCGACTGCAGGTCGACCTCCTGCTGGTAGCTGCCGCCGAGCGCCGCGCGCGCCTGCTGGCCGACGATCGCGAGCACCGGCTGGTGGTCGAGCTTCGCGTCGTAGAGGCCGTTCAGCAGGTGGATCGCGCCGGGGCCCGAGGTGGCGAGGCAGACGCCGACCTCGCCCGTCCACTTCGCGTGCGCGCACGCCATGAACGCGGCCATCTCCTCGTGCCGCACCTGGACGAACTCGATCCTGTCGCTGAAGCCTTCGAGCGCGCCGACGATCGCGTTGATCCCGTCGCCGGGATAGCCATAGATGCGGCGTACGCCGTTCTCGTGCAGGCGCTCGAGCAGGAACTCCGCGGTGGTCTGTCCCATGGGGTCCTTTCGGCAGATCGTGTTCCGATGCACCGTTTACCCCGTGCGCCCGCGGCGAATCGTCGTCAGCGCACGTGACCACGTTCCTGCAAGACCCACGTGTTCCCGTCGGGATCTGCGAAGTCGGCGAACGACTCGTAGTCGCTGCGTTCGGGATGCGGGCCTGACACCCATTCGCCGTCCGCGATGTGGCGGACCTCCCCGACCGCCACATCGCGTCCGACGAGCTCGTCGCGCGCGGCGACGATGTCCGTGACAACCAGATGGAGCCCGCGCACGGAGCCGGGCGCGGCGCTCGTGATCCCGACGCCGAACGTGATCGAGCAGGCCGACCCAGGCGGGGTCAGCTGCACGACGCGAAAGTCGCTGCCGGCGCGATGGTCGACATCGACGTCGAACCCGGCCCGCTGCTCGTAGAAGGCCTTCGCGCGGTCGACGTCGGCGACCGGCAACAGCACGAGCTCGAGCTTCATCTCCATCGTCGTCTCCCTCTCAGTCCGTCGCTGCGGCCGGCGAGAGGTGCGGCGTGGGCGCCGTCCGCGTGCGCAGGAGCACCGCGCCGGTCACGGCGGCCGCGACGGCGAACAGCGAGCCGAGCGCGAACGCGACGTGGTAGCCGCCGGTCAGCGCGACTGCCGGTGCGTCGCCGGCGGCGCGCAACGCCCCCGTGCGCGACGACGCGACGCTCGCGAGCAGCGCCAGCCCGAGCGCGCCGCCCATCATGAAGGCGGTGTTCACGACGCCGGAGGCGAGCCCGGACGTCCTCGGGCGCGACGTCACTCATCGCTGCGAGCAGCACCGGGTTGAACGCCATGCCCGGCGCCGAAGCCGAGCAGGATCATGCTGGGCAGCACGTCGACGACGAAGCTGCCGTCGACCGGGGCGCGCGCGAACAGCGCGAGCCCGGCGCCGGCGAGCAGCGAGCCCGGTCGCGAGCGGCGCGCGGATGCCGTAGCGCATGACGAGCTTCGCCGACAGGCCGAGCGAGAACACGCCCATGATCAGGTTGGCGGGCAGGAACGCGAGACCGACCTCGAGCGGGCTGTAGCCGAGCACCAGCTGCAGGTACAGCGCCGAGAGGAAGAACCACGCGAACATCGCCGCCGCCCAGAGCACGCCGACCACGTTCGCGGTCGCGACGTTGCGCGAGCCGGAACAGGCGCGAGCGGCACGAGCGGCGTCGCGATGCGCGCCTCGATCGGCGGACGAAGACGCGCGAGCAGCACGGCGCGCGACGCGCGAGCAGCCCGAGCGTCTGCGTCGACGTCCAGCCCGCGTCGTTGCCGTTCACGACGCGTAGACGGCGAGCACGAGCGCGCGCCGTGACGAGGATCGCGCCCGCGACGTCGAGCGGCGCTCGCGTCGTCCGCGTGTGCGCGGCGGGCAGCAGGCGGAGCGACAGCACGAAGACGGCGATCCCGATCGGCAGGTTGACGAGGAAGATCCAGTGCCAGTCGAGCGTGCTCGTGAGCACGCCGCCGAGAAGCGACGCCGAGCGCTGCCGCCGCCGGACATCACGAAGCCGAAGACGCCCATCGCCTTCGCGCGCTCGCCGGCGTCGGTGAAGAGCACCATGATCAGCGAGAGCGCGACCGCGGAGACGACAGCGCCGCCAAGCCCCTGCACGGCCCGCGCGCCGATCAGCACGCCCTGCGAGCTCGACAGCCCGCAGGCGAGCGACGCGAGCGTGAAGAACGCGATCCCGCCCAGGAACAGCCGGCGGTGGCCGAAGAGGTCGCCGAGCCGCCCGCCGAGCAGCAGGAAGCCGCCGAAGGTGAGCATGTACGCGTTCACGACCCACGCGAGCGAGGTCTGCGTGAAGCCGAGGTCGGCCCGGATCGACGGCAGCGCCACGTTCACGATCGTCGTGTCGAGCACGATCATCAGATCGCCGAGGCACAGCACGTAGAGCGCGAGCCAGCGGGTGCGTGTTGTCATGGCGGGCATCGGAGTCCTTTCGTTCGCTGTCTGATGGTTGGACTCCATGCATGCGCGAAACTCATCGCCGCAAAGACCGATGAGTTTCGGTCTGGTGAACGGTCCTATCGAGGATGGCGGCCCCAACCCCGACGACCATCAACTTCTCGATCTACGGCCCGATCACGCGCGACGACCTACCCGGTCTCTGCGACCGCGTGTGCGCACTGTTCTCGGAGAGCAGCGCCGGCGTCGCGATCTGCGACGTCGCAGGCGTCGGCGTGGACGCCGTCACCGTCGACGCGCTCGCACGCCTCCAGCTCGGCGCGGGCCGTCACGACTGCGTCGTGCGCCTGCGTAACGCGTCGAGCGAGCTGCTCGACCTCGTCGCGTTCATGGGGCTCGAGAACGTCGTGGCACCGGACGACGAGCTCGGAGATCGGCGAACATGATCGCCGATGGTCGACGTCCGTAGCGAACTGCCTCAGGAAGTGTTCCGTTTCTCACTGCGTGGGCGTAGCGGAACGGTGACCGCGTCCTACGGGCCGAACGACGATCCGGGCCGCTGGGGATATGACCTCCTCGGATTGCCATGGCCGACGCAGCTCGCAAGGGGGCTGCCGGTCCTGGAAGCTCGTGTCCGTGTCGAGCTCCAGGGCTATGCAGCGGTGATGGGGTGGATCCAGGTCGTGCGCATCCGCGTCTCCGAGACGAGCACGCCGCTCGTCACAGGAGTGGAGAAGGCCCCGCCCGGCGAGCACCGCTGGGTCGACGGACCGCCGCAACTCCAGGGACTTGGTGTTCCGTTCTTGTCCTTCGGGGTCTGTCCGTCGCTCTTCGACGCACCGGCGTCCACCGAGAGCGATGTGGAGTTCGTCGCCGAGTCCTTCCTGACGGTCAGTCCCGACGGTCTGATCAGCAAGATCTCGGAGCCGTGCTTCGGCTTCCGCTGGGGCTATTCGACAGAGAAGGGCCAACCGCCGAAGCTGCTTCCTCTCGACGTCCTCGCGGAGCGTGACTGGGCCTCGGCGCTGCCCATCCTGACCGAGACGTTTCCGGATTGGACGTTCGGCTCCGGCTGGACGACCTGACGGATCGGCTCAACCCGCGGGCGTTCAGACTCGTCGGTGCAACGTGCGCTTCGCGGCTGCACCCGGAGCGCGGACTTCAAGTGATGACTCATCACTAAGTCGGTTTCGGGGCGCGGGTCCGAACAGGTGTCAGACACGCGCACGAAGGCGCCACGTAAGCGTGAACGAATTGTGCCGCCGCCACGCGGAGTCCTTGGGTCGGTGCGGGCGGGCCGAACGGACAGGGCCGGTGTCAGACACCGGTGCGTGTGGCGTGCGCGTTCCGGAAAGAGCGAGGTGTTCCCGGCGGAGCCGGTCAGCGCCGATCAGCGAACATCGACCCCGTCCGCAAGCTCGCGGAGACGCGCGACGCGCGAGGGATCGTCGTCGTCGGCTGTGAGCTCGAGCGCGCGGCGAGCCTGCTCGCGGGCATCGGCGTCGCGGCCGAGCGCGGCGTAATCCTCGGCGAGCTCCTCGTGGAAGTAGCCGTCTTCCACGCCTGCCTCGGCGGCCCAGGCGAGGCACTGCTCGAGTGTCGCCGCAGCCTCGTCCGCGCGCCCGAGCGCGCGTAGCGCCTTGCCGATCGCATAACGAGCGATCTCGCGCGAGTAGGGGCGCGGATCGTCACGTTCACGGGAGGCGAGGGCGAGCTCGAACGCCTCGAGTGCGCCTGCCGCGTCGCCCGTTCCGTACCGCGACCAGCCCAGGTTGTTGTAGAGCGGCCCGAGCCAGTAGCGAACGCCGGGATCGTCTGACGACTGCGGCGATCTCGACTGCGCGTGCCGTCCATGCCTCGCTGTCACCGACGATCGCGACCATGTGTGCCGCGTCGACCGCGAGCGACGTCCTCGCCGCTCGTCCGGGCCTGCTCGAACGCCTGCTCGAACTGCGCGACACCTGCCCCCGGCTGCCCCGACGAGCGCTCTCGCCGCCCGCGCTCCAGCAACACGCGCGCCTCGGCCCCACCCAGCGCTTCCGCCTCGTCGAGCAGCGCGTCGCACTGCTCGAAGCGGCCGCGCAGGCCCTCGACCCGCGCGAGCTGCGTCAGCACCTCCGCGCGGCCCGCGTCCGTCGTCTCCTGCTCGAGCTGCGCGCGGAAACGCCCCTCGCTCGCATCGAGGTCGTCGAAGTCCCACAACGGACGAAGCCTGTCTCCCATCAAGATGCTCGATCGTAAGGAACGGCCTCGGCGATCGTCGGGCGACCGGATGCCTTTGCCTTCACCCGGAGGCACCGGGGATAGAATCGCGCCGTGCAACAGGCGACGCCGATGCTCTCGTACGAGGACGTCGCTGCCGCGATCGATTGGCTGGTCGAAGCATTCGGGTTTCACGAATCCGGCCGGCGATACACGGATTCTGACGGACGGGTGACGCATGCCGAACTGGAACTCGGCGGCGCGGCGGTGATGCTCGGTTGGCCCGGACCGGAGTACCACAGCCCTGCTCACCACGCCGCGGAATGCGAGCACGCCCGCCGTTGGCTGGCGACACCGTGGGTGATCGATGGCGTTCACGTAACGGTCGACGACGTGGATGGGCACTACGAGCGCGCTCGGGCGGCTGGGGCAACGATCCTCCGTGAGCTGGAAGACCTCCCGTTCGGGAGGCTCTACAGTGCGGCCGACCTCGAGGGCCACCGCTGGATGTTCATGAGACCTGCGTCGTCAGACGCGTCGGCCGGTCGCTGACGAACGTCTACCCGTCGAGCCGCGGCGGCAGGCCGAAGAGCGGGAAGAGTGTCTCGGTGTCGAGGAAGAACGAGAACTCGCCGATGCGGCCGTTGTCGAGCTCGATCACCTGCAGTGCCCACGGCTCGTAGCCGCCGTCCGGGCTCGGCTTGTACTGCCCGTACGCGGGCGAGCCGTTCGCCGAGCCGGCCGGGATGACGCGCGAGCCCTTGCAGCCGATGCCGGGGCCGAACCACCACGTGAGGATGTCGTCGCGTCCGCGCAGCCAGAGATCGAACGGCGGCATCGACTGCGTCGCGTCCTCCTGGATCAGCTTCGTCAGCGCCTCCACGTCGTAGGCCTGGAACGCCTCGACGTAGCGGGCCAGCAGCGTGCGGTCGTCCTCGGTCAGCTCCGTCGGCGACGGCGTCGTGAGCGAGGCAGCGTTCAGCGTCTCGCGTGCGCGCTGCAGCGCACTGTTGACGGACGCCACCGTCGTGTCGAGCAGCTCCGCGACCTCGCTCGCCTGCCAGCGCAGTACCTCGCGCAAGATCAGCACGGCGCGCTGGCGCGGCGGGAGATGCTGGAGCGCGGCGACGAACGCCAGCTTGATCGTCTCGTGCTCGACCGCGAGCTCCGCGGGATCGGCGACCATCGCGTCCGGCACCGGCTGCAGCCACGGCACGTCGGGCGTGTGCAGGTTCTCCACGATGGGCTCGCGCGCCGGCCCGAGGTCCATCGGACGTGCGCGGCGCTCGCGGCCGTTCAGCATGTCGAGGCACACATTCGTCGCGATCCGGTACAGCCACGAGCGCAGCGCCGCGCGCCCCTCGAAGCGGTCGTAGCCGCGCCAGGCGCGGATCATCGTCTCCTGCACAGCGTCCTCCGCCTCGAACGGCGACCCGAGCATGCGGTAGGCGTAGGCGACGAGCTCCGAGCGATGCTGCGCGAGCCGGGTCTCGAGCTCGGAGACTGGCGTGGTGGCCATCGCGACATCCTACGGACCGGACCCGGTCACGTGGAGAGGTTCGGCGATGAGTTTTCCTCGGCAACGTCGTCTTGATCGTCGACAGAGTACCGGACAGGAGGGAAGTGATGGGACAGATCGTCGTCACCGAGTTCATCACGCTCGACGGTGTGATCGAGGATCCGGGCGGATCGGAGGGCTTCGAGCGCGGCGGCTGGGCCTTTGCGTTCGACCGCGGTGCCGAGGGCGACGCGTTCAAGCTCGGCGAGCTGGAAACGGCCGACGCGCAACTGCTCGGTCGCAAGACGTACGACGGCTTCGCCGCCGCGTGGCCCGAGCGCACGGACGAAGCCGGGTTCGCCGACCGGATGAACTCGATGCCCAAGTTCGTGGTCTCGAAGACGCTCGAGAATCCGACGTGGACGAACACGACCGTGATCGACGGCGACCTCGCCGCGGAGATCGGCAAGCTCCGCGACCGCTTCGACCGCGACATCCTCGTCGCGGGCAGCGCGCAACTCGTGCAGTCGCTGCTGCAGGAAGGGCTCGTCGACGAACTGCGGCTGATGGTCTTCCCGGTCGTGCTCGGCAAGGGGCGGCGGCTGTTCCTCGACGAGGCGCAGCGCGGCGACTTCGACCTCGCCGAGACGAGGCAGACGGGCTCGGTCGCCATCCTCACCCTGCGGAGGAAGTGACGGTTTAAGGTCCCCGGCGACCCGCCCCTTCGACCTCCGGAAGAGGTTCACATGGCTTCTCGTCTCCTCCTCTCGGCGTGCCTCGCCGCAGGCGCGCTCGCGTTGACCGGCGGCGCGGCCGCATCGTCCCACCAGGCGACCGCGCTCCCGGACTTCGGCCCGAACGTCCACATCATCGACCCGAGCATGTCGACGGCGCAGATCAAGGCGACGTTCGACGCGGTCGCGGCGCGGCAGCTCTCCAACCAGTTCGGCACCGACCGGGACGCGCTCCTCTTCATGCCCGGCAGCTACGGCACGTCGGCCTCGCCGCTGAACGTCCAGGTCGGCTACTACACCGAGGTGGCGGGCCTCGGCGCGTCGCCGGAGGACGTGAAGGTCGAGGGCACGGTCGATTCGTTCAACCAGTGCTTCGGGCCGAACGACTGCACGGCGCTCGTCAACTTCTGGCGCTCGCTCTCGAATCTCTCGATCCACGTCAACACTGCCGGCAAGACGGGCTGCCTGGCCGCCGCCGAGTTCTGGGCGACCTCGCAGGCGTCGCCGGTTCGGCGCGTGCACATCGACGGCCTGACGACGCTGTTCGACTTCTGCTCGAACCCGAACTTCTCGAGCGGCGGGTTCATCTCGGACTCGCTGTTCACCGGCAGCACGGTCATCAGCGGCTCGCAGCAGCAGTACCTCGTCCGCAACAGCAACCTCGACGGCTGGACGAACGGCGTCTGGAACCAGGTCTTCGCGGGCGTCGTGAATGCGCCCCCGCAGAACTTCCCGCCCACGGCGGCCAATCCGAACCCGTACACGACGCTCGACACCAATCCGGCCTCGCGCGAGAAGCCGTTCCTCTACGTCGACGCGAGCAAGCACTTCAACGTGTTCGTGCCCGCCGCGCGCTTCGGCACCTCCGGCACGACGTGGGCGAACGGGCAGACGCCCGGCCGCTCGATCCCGATCGAGGACTTCTTCATCGCCAAGCCCGGCGACGACGAGAAGACGATCGACAAGGCGCTCTCCCGCGGGCAGAACCTGATCTTCACGCCCGGCGTCTACGACGTCGACCACACGATCAGGATCAAGCGCGCCGAACACGATCGTGATGGGCCTCGGCATGGCGACGCTGACTGCGCAGGACGGCGTCGTGCCGATGCGCGTCGACGACGCGGACGGCGTCGACATCTCCGGCCTGATCTTCGACGCAGGCCCGGAGACATCGCCCGTGCTGCTCGACTTCGGCCACGGCGGGCACGGCAAGCGCGACCCGGCGAACCCCGGCGCGCTGCAGGACGTGTTCTTCCGCATCGGCGGCCCGCACGCGGGCAGCGCGACGACGAGCCTGCTCGTCGACCAGGACGACACGATCCTCGACGACATCTGGGCGTGGCGCGCCGACCACGGCAACGGCGTCGGCTGGACCGTGAACACCGCCGACACCGGCGTGCGCGTGAACGGCGACAACGTCACGGCGACCGGGCTCTTCGTCGAGCACTACCAGAAGTACGAAGTCTTCTGGGCCGGAGAGAACGGCAAGACGATCATGTTCCAGAACGAGATGCCGTACGACCCGCCCGACCAGGCGTCGTTCCAGCACGACGGCATCCTCGGCTGGGCCTCGTACAAGGTGGCCGACGACGTGCGGACACACGAGGGCTGGGGTCTCGGCAGCTACTGCTTCTTCAACGTCAACCCGACGATCCACGCCGCGCACGCGTTCGAGGTACCGGTGCGGCCGGGCGTCAGGCTGCACGACATTCTCAGCCTCTCGATCACTGCGCATGGCGTGATCGACCACGTCGTGAACGACACGGGGGCGCCGACGCCCGGCAACACGACGCCGGTCGACATCGTCTCGTTCCCGTGACCCCGTAACCGATCAGCGGTAGGCGGCGGCCTGGAGCTCGTAGAGCTCGGCGTACAGGCCGCCGCACCGCATCAGCTCGTCATGCGTGCCCGACTCGCTGATCCGCCCGTCGTCGACGACGAGGATCAGGTCGGCCATGCGCACGGTCGAGAAGCGATGCGAGACGAGGATCGTGATCGCGCCGGTGAGGGCGGCCGCGTCCTGCGCAGCGACCGCGAAGCGCTCGAAGAGGCTGTGCTCGGTCGGTGCGTCCAGGCTCGCCGTCGGCTCGTCGAGCACGAGCAGCAGCGGCGCCGGCCGCATCATCGCGCGGCCGAGCGCCACCTTCTGCCACTGCCCGATCGAGAGATCGGTGCCGCCGTCGAAGGTGCGCCCGAGCTGGGTCTCGAGCCCGGCCGGGAGCGCCGCTGCGAGGTCGCCTGCCGCCGCGCGGTCGAGCGCCTCGTGCACGCTCGTGTCGGACCCCGACTCGGGCAGGTCGCCGATCCCGACCGACTCGCGCGCGACGAGCTCGAAGCGCCCGAAGTCCTGGAAGCCCGCCGAGATGCGCGCCCGCCAGGCCTCGACGGGGAAGCGCCGCAGATCGACGCCGTCGACGAGGATGCGACCCGCGTTCGGCTCGTAGAGACGCGCCAGCAGCTTGACGAGCGTCGTCTTGCCTGCGCCGTTCTCGCCGACGACCGCGATCGTCTTCCCTGCGGGCAGCAGCAGGTCCACGTCTTCGAGCACCGGTCTGCTCGCGTCGTAGGCGAACGTCAGGCCCTGGAGCTCGATCCCGTGGGCGAGGCGGTCCGGGACCGGGACAGGCTCGGCCGGCGCGAGCTCGGCGTGCGCCGCCTGCGCGTACTCCTCGAACCACACGAGCCGGCTGACGGCTCGGTGCGTGCGCACGAACCACGCGATGCAGTACGCCAGCTCGTTCAGCTGCGCGCTCAGCTGGACGCCGATGCCGAGCACGAGGACGACCGAGCCGATCGATATTCGTCCGTCTTGAGCGAGCCGCACGGTCTCGGCGAGTGCAGCGCAGTAGCCGAGCGCGAAGAGCCCCCACGCCGCTGCGGTCGCCGCGAGCATGCGCACCTGCAGCCGCACGCGCGTGTCCTCGAGCCGCGCGAACCCGGAGCGGCGCCGCTCGAGGAGCTCGTCGCGCAGCCCGTACAGCCTGATCTCCTTCGCCGGCCCCGGCGTCGTGGCGAGGTCGAGGAAGTGGCGCAGGACGCGGTTGTCCTCGGCCTGGGACTCCCAGAGCCCGTTGACGCGGTTCTGGGTCCGCAGCGAGAGCAAGGCTGCGGGCACGCCGACGAGCGGCAGCAGCGCGAGCGGCGCATAGACGGCGCCGAGCAGGATGCTCGCGATCGCGATCTGCAGGATCGCCGCGAGCGTCCACGAGATCGGGTTGAACGGGTTCGCAAGCTCGTTGCGCCCGTTGCGCAGCAGCTCGACGCGGTCGAGGTAGGCGGGCAGCTCGTGGTGCGCGATCCCCGGCACGCCCGCGGTCAGCCCCATCAGGTACGTGTCCAGGTAGAGCTGCGTGTTCTCGCGCAGCCGCATGCGCACGGTGAGCGAGACCATCGCCGCGACGCGGTTGACCGCGGTCAGCCCGACGACGAGCGCAACGCCGCCGAGCGCCTGCGAGGTCGATTGCGCGACGATCCCATCCGCGATCAGCTTCATGCCGACGGCGCGCGCCGGCAGCACGACCATCTGCAGCGACGAGGAGACGAGTGCCGCGATCGAGCGCGCGCGGTCGGCGCGGAACGAGATCGCGAGCATCAGCCGGAAGGTCCGCAGCGCGTTACGCAATGTTGTCTCCGCGGCCGTGTCGTCTCCCGCCGTGAACTTCGCCGCCTGCAGCCGGTACATCGACGCGTACCGCCCGCCGCGGGCCATCAGCTCGTCGTGCGTCCCGTCCTCGACGACACGTCCGTGCTCGACGACGACGATGCGGTCTGCGCGGCGCACGGTCGAGAAGCGGTGCGAGACGACGATCGTCGTCACGCCGCGCGTCAGCTCGAGGAAACGCGCGTAGACCTGCGCCTCGCCGCGCACGTCGAGGGAAGCCGTCGGCTCGTCGAGGATCAGCACGCCGGCGCCCGCCCGCACCGCGAAGAGCGCACGGGCGAGCGCGAGCCGCTGCCACTCGCCGCCGGAGAGCTGCGCGCCACCGGTCAGCTCGCGCGTCAGCGGCGTCGACCAGCCGTCGGGCAGCCGCTCGATCGCACGCGACGCGCCCGCGAGTCGCGCGGCTTCCGTGACTGCGGCCCGGTCCTGCCGTCGCTGCAGCGCCCCGTAAGCCACGTTGTCGTGCGCCGAGACCTCGAACTGCGCGTAGTCCTGGAAGACGGCTGCCACGCGGCGGTGCCAGCCTTCTGGGTCGAGCTCGCGCAGGTCGACTCCGTCGACGAGCACGGCGCCCGCATCGGGGTCGTAGAGGCGGCTGAGCAGCTTGATCAGCGTCGTCTTGCCGGCGCCGTTCTCGCCGACGATCGCGAGCGAGCGGCCTGCGTCGATCTCGAGGTCGAGCTCGCGGAAGACGGGCTCCTCCGAGCCCGGGTAGGCGAATGTCACGCCGGCGAAGCGGATCGCGCGCGCGGGCAGGCCCGCCGCAGGCCGTGCGCCCCCGGGCGCGAGACCGCCGCTCGTCGACCCCTCCTCCTCGAGGCTGTCCAGACGGTCCAGCGTGCGCACGAACTCGGACAGGAACCAGTTGCCGTCGACGTACGTGGCGAGCACCGAGGCGCCGACGATCGCCTGCGTGAGCGTGACCGCGACGCCGAGCGACAGCGCGCCGTGGGCACCGTCCCACGCGACCCAGCCGACGGCGACCAGCTCGACCACGCCGACGAGCAGCGCGGAGCCGGCGCCTGTCGAGCCAGCCCTCGTGCCGCGTGCGCCAGATCTCCTGCATCTCGCCGAGCCAGCCCTGGCGGTACCGCTCCACCATCCAGTCGGCGAGACCGAAGACGCGAGTCTCCTTCGCGACGTCGGGCTCCAGGGCCAGCGTGCGCAGGTAGTAGGAGTGGCGCAGCCGCGGCGTCCTCCCCATCAGCACGAGCGTCACGTCGTGCCAGTGACGGCGCGAGACGCGGTAGGCGAACGCGTACGCGAGCGCGAGCGCGATCGCCATCCACCAGCGGTAGCGCACCACGATCGCGAGCGACACGAGCCCCTGCACCCAGAGCAGCACCGCCGGCCCGAGCCACCAGCCGGCCTCGCCCGCGGTCACGCCGGTGACCGAGCCCTCGACCTGCGCGACCCGGTCGCGCACCTCGGGGCTCTCGACGTGCGCGAGGCCGGGCGGCCGCGACATCGTGCGCATCAGCCGCTGCGCGACGGACTCGTCGAGCTGCCGCCACATCGCCTCGCCGAGCTGCTCGCGCACCGGGTCGAGCAGGCGCCCGAAGGTGAAGATGACGAAGATCGCCCCGAGCGGCCAGGCCACGCTGCCGCCGTCGCCGAGCGCGTGCACGAGCACGCCGGTCGCGATCGCGAAGGCCGGCGCGAGCAGGCCGCCGGCGACCGCGACCGCCAGGACGGCGGCCGTCAGCCGGCCGTTCGCGTGCGCGAACGCGCGGAGCAGGCGGAGCGCAGCCACGCCTTCACTCTAGGACGCGCCGCGTACTCGTCATACGCTGCCCCGCATGGACCAACTCCTGGGGGCGATCGAGGCCGGCGGCACGAAGTGGGTGTGCGCGGCCGGGACGGGACCGGACGACCTGCAGGCGCTCGTCACGTTCCCGACGACCTCGCCGGACGAGACGCTCGCGCGTGCGATCGACTTCTTTCGCGACCGTGACGTCGCAGCGATCGGCGTCGGCTCGTTCGGGCCGGTCGACCTCGCGACCGGCCGGATCACGACGACGCCGAAGCCGGGGTGGGCGAACACCGGTGTGGTCGCGACGCTGTCGGAGGGGCTCGGCGTTCCCGTCGCGTTCGACACCGACGTGAACGCGGCTGCGCTCGGCGAGTGGCGCCGGGGAGCCGGTCGCGGGCCACGACACCGTCTGTTACGTGACGGTCGGGACGGGCATCGGCGGCGGTGTGGTCGCGAACGGACGGCTCGTGCACGGTCTCGTGCACCCGGAGATCGGCCACATGCTGATCCCGCACGACCGGACGCGCGATCCGTTCGCAGGCGCTTGCCCGTTCCACGCCGACTGCTTCGAGGGGCTCGCCTCCGGGACCGCGCTGCGCGCACGCTGGGGACGGGCCGGCGAGGAGCTCGACGGCGAGCGTGAGGTGTGGGCGCTCGAGGCCGAGTACCTCGCGCTCGGCGTCGTCAACATCACGTGCGCGGTCTCCCCACAGTGCGTGATCGTGGGCGGCGGCGTGATGAAGCAGTCGTCGCTGCTGCCGCTCGTCCGAGAGCGCGTGAGCGAGCTGCTCGCCGGTTACGTCGACGCGCCCGAGCTGGCGCTGCCTGCGCTCGGCGACCGCTCGGGCGTCGTCGGGGCGCTGGAGCTCGCGCGTGGCTACGCGGGCTCGGCGAGCCCGGCGCGGTACGCGGCGGCGCGCGACGAAGCCGTCGCGCTGCTGCTGTCGCGAGCGGCGCGGCGAAGCGACGAGGATGTTCACGAGCTGGCGCGGGTGCGTCAGCGAAGGACGTCGCCGACGGGCGCAAGCCGGAGCGCGGAACGAGCGTGATGCTTTAGCACGTAGACGCGGTCGTCTTCGAAGACGCACGGGATCCTGAAGCGCGGAGCAGCGTGTAGCGGCCGGCGACCAGGATGCAGTCGACATCGGACTCGCGCACGAAGCGCGCGAGCGCCTGGCCGACTGGTTCATGCCGGCGCCGACCGCGCCGCATCGACGCCCTTCTTCGCGCAGCTCGCACGAGCGCCGGGTAGCGCCTCCGCGAGCGCCTACGTCGAGGTGCTCGTCGGGGTCGTGGATGTGCACGATGTCAACGCGGTCGAGCCCGAGCCGCTCGAGGCTCTCCGCGAGCGAGCGACGGACGCCGTCGGCGGCTGAAGTCGACACACGCGCCGCAGCCGCCGCGGCTCGGCGAACGATCTCCGCGCCGGCGTCGTCGCCGGCCGGCCCGGGCACGAGCAGCCGGCCGACCTTGGTCGACAGCGTGTACTCGTCACGCGGCCGCCCGCGCAGCGCCTCGCCGACGCGCCGCTCGGAGAGCCCGGACCCGTAGAGCGGCGCGGTGTCGAAGAAGCGGATGCCGGCGTCCCACGCGGCGTCGATCGTCGCGCGGGCGTCGTCGTCGGAGACAGGCTCGTAGAGTCCGCCGAGCGGCGCGCACCCGAGGCCGAAGCGCATCGCGCAATGGTAGGAACACAGGATGCCCGCATCGTCCGTGCGATCACCCACGACGTCCGCTTCCCGACCTCGCGGACGCGGCGCCGGCTCGGACGCGATGAACCCCGACCCCGACTACTCGGCGGCCTACGTCGTCCTCGAGACCGACGAGCCCGCGGCCTCGACCGGCCACGGGCTGACGTTCACGATCGGGCGCGGCACCGAGGTCTGCGTCGCGCGCGATCGAGGCGCTCGCGCCGCACGTCGTCGGCGCGACGCTCGACGAGCTCGACCGGCGACCTGCGGCGGGATGTGGCGGCGCCTCGTCACCGACAGCCAGCTGCGCTGGCTCGGGCCCGGAGAAGGGCGTCATCCACCTCGCCACGGCGCGCGCTCGTCAACGCGGTCTGGGACCTCTACGCGAAGCTCGAGGGCAAGCCGCTCTGGAAGCTGCTCGCCGACCTGACGCCGGAGCAGCTCGTCGCCTGCGATCGACTTCCGCTACATCGAGGACGCGCTCACGCCCGACGAGGCGCTCGAGCTCCTGCGCGGCGCCGAGCGCGGCGAAGCGCCGAGCGCGAGCGATGCGCTCCTCGCGGACGGCTTCCCCGCCTACACGACGTCGGCGGGCTGGCTCGGCTATCCGGAGGAGACGCTGCCCGGAGCGCGCGCGCGAGGCGGTCGCCGCCGGCTTCACGCACCTGAAGCTGAAGGTCGGCGGCGACCTCGAGACCGACCTGCGCCGGGCGAGCATCGTGCGCGAGGCGATCGGGCCGAGCACCGCAGCTGTCGCTCGACGCCAACCAGGCGTGGGGCGTCGACGCAGGCGATCGACGCGATGCGGCCGCTCGCCGAGGTCGATCCGTGGTGGATCGAGGAGCCGACGAGCCCCGACGACGTGCTCGGCCACCGCCGCATCCGCGAGGCGGTCGCACCGATCCGCGTCGCGACCGGCGAGCACGTGCAGAACCGCGTCGTCTTCAAGCAGCTGCTGCAGCTGCGGCGCGATCGACGTCTGCCAGCTCGACTGCTGCCGGCTCGGCGGCGTGAACGAGGTGCTCGCCGTCGTCCTGCTCGCGGCGAAGTTCGGCGTGCCCGTCTGCCCGCACGCGGGCGGCGTCGGGCTCTGCGAGTACGCGCAGCACGTGTCGATGTTCGACTACGTCGCGGTCGCGGCGTCGCTCGACGACCGCGTCTGCGAGTTCGTCGACCACCTGCACGAGCACTTCGTCGACCCGGTGCGTGTCGTAGCGCGGCCGCTACCTCGCGCCGACGGCGCCGGGCTACAGCATCGAGATCGCGCCCGGAGTCGCTGGCCGAGTTCGCGTTCCCGGACGGCCCCGTGTGGGCGCACGATGCGAGAGGATCCGCTCGATGAGGCTCGAGGGGAAGGTCTGCATCGTCACCGGCGCCGGGTCGGGGATCGGGCGTGCGAGCGCGCTGCTCTTCGCCCGCGAGGGCGCACAGGTCGTCGCCGCCGACATCGACGGCTCGGCGGAAGGCGTCACGCACACCGTCGACGTCGCGGACGAGGAGCAGACGCAGGCGCTCGCCGCCCAGGTGCTCGCCGACCACGGCCGCATCGACGTCCTCTTCAACAACGCCGGCATCGCCGGCGTCGGCGACCTCGAGGAGACGACGCTCGACCTCTGGGAGCGCGTGATGCGCATCAACGCGCGCGGTGTCTTCCTGATGAGCCGTGCCGTCGTGCCGGCGATGGTCGCCCAGAAGTCCGGGTCGATCGTCAACATGTCGTCGGTGATCGCCACGTCGGGCCTCGCACGGCGCGTGTCGTACGCGGCGTCGAAGGGCGCGGTGCTCGCGTTGACGAAGTCGATGCAGGTCGATCTCGCCCCTCACGGCGTGCGCGTGAACGCGCTCATGCCCGGGACGATCATGACGCCGTTCGTCGAGGGCTACCTGCGCGCCTCCTACGACGACCCGGAGGAGGGCCGCCGCTCGATCCGCTCCCGCCAGCTGACCGGCGACCTCGGCACGGCGGAGGACGTCGCGCAGGCCGCGCTCTACCTCGCCTCGGACGAGTCGCGCTTCGTCGTCGGGGCGGGCTTCGTGATCGACGGCGGTCTCAGCGCCGGCCGGGGCTGAGCGGCAAGCCCGCAATCTGATTCGCTTCAGCGAATCAGATTGCAGCCCTACGCGGCGCGGCGACTTGCGACGTCGATCGCAGCGCGCAGGTGCTCCGCGCTCGCGACCACGTCGCCGACGATCACGAGCGACGGCGTCTTCAGGCCGCGGGCGACGGCGGCGATCGTGCCGAGCGTGCCGACCCGCGTCTGGGCGTCCGGCAGCGAGAGGCGGGAGACGACGGCGGCGGGCTCGTCGACCGGGCGGCCGGAGAGGATCAGGTTGTCCGCGAGGTGCTCGAGGCGACGGAGGCCCATGAAGATCACGAGCGTGCCGGGTGTCGCGGCGAGGTGATCGTAGTCGAGGTCGCTGCCGTCGCCAGAGGTGCCGGTGAGGACCGTCAGTTGCGCCGCGACGCCACGCGTCGTCAGCGGGATCCCGGCGAGGCCGGGCACCGCCGTGAACGTCGACACGCCGGGCACGACCTCGTACTCGATACCGGCGGCGACGAGCGCCTCCACCTCCTCGAAGCCACGCCCGAAGATGAAAGGGTCGCCGCCCTTCAGTCGCACGACCTTGCGCCCGCGCCGGCCGTGGTGCACGAGCAGCTCGTTCACCTCCTCCTGCGAGAGCCCGTCGCGCGAGATGCGCGCGGCACCCGTCGCCTTCGCGACGAGCGCCGGACGCGACGAGCCGGTCGTAGACGAGGATCTCGCAGCTGCGCACGAGCTCGAGCGCGCGCACGGTGACCAGTCCGGGGTCCCCGGGGCCTGCGCCGACGATCGCGATCGGCACTACGTAGGCCTCCGAGACGAGCCGCTGGAAGTAGTCGCGCCGTTCCTCGTAGGTCGGCAGCTCGGCCTTCGCCCACGCCCGCAGTGCCTCGAGCCGCCGCGCGAGGTCGGCATGCTCCGGGCGCACGAGCTCCGCGACGTCGGCCCGGATGCGCTGCGCGAGCGCCGGGGATGCGCCGCCGGTCGAGACGCCGACGACGATCGGGTCGCGGCGCACGACGGCGGGCAGGATGTAGCTGCAGAGCTCGGGATCGTCGGCGACGTTGCAGAGCGTCTCCCGCTCGCGTGCGACGCTCGAGACGTCGGCGTTCACCGAGCGGTCGCTCGTCGCCGCGATCACGAGGAAGCGGCCGACGACGTCGGAGCGGCTGAACGGCCGCAGCTCGACGCGCACCGGCAGCCGGCGCAGCTCGTCGTCGACGTGCGGCGCGACGACGGTGACCTTCGCCTCGCAGTCGAGCAGGCCGTGCACCTTCTCGGTCGCGACGCGACCGCCGCCGACCACGAGGCAGTCGCGACCGCGAAGGTCGAGGCACGCCATGTAGTAACGGATGTCGCTCATGTCGCGAGGCTCGTCAGCCGCGCGCCGTTGGAGTCGAGTCGCACGGACGCCTCGAAGCCGCCGGCCTCGATGGAGAGCGTGAACGCGCCCGGCGCGACCGCGGCGATCCTGACTGCGTCCAGCTGCGCGCCGTTGAGTGCGCGCAGCGCGGCCGACACCTCCTTCGTGCTCTCGGCGCGCGCACGACCACGCGGCAGGCGGCGCAGCGTCGCGAGCGCTGCCTGCTCGCCGCCGGGGCCGTAGTAGGCGCGGACGCGGCCGGTCTGCAGGCCGAGCTCGAGCACGGACTCGAGCAGCTCCGCAGTCTCGCCGTCGACGCCGCCCTCGCTCACCGACGAAACGAGCTCGGCGAGCCGCGCGCGCATGGCGTCCTCGTGTGCGAGCGCGTGCACGGTCTGCGCCTCCGCGAGCGCGACCTCGCGCGCCTCGCCGTTCAGCGTCACGAGCTCAGTCATCGTCCTCCTCGCCGATCAGCGCGCGCAGCTCGTGCTCGAGCCCGCCGGTCTCGATCGCGCAGTGGATCCCGCACTCCTTCGGCGCGTTCGACTCCCACCACCAGCGGCCCGCGCGCAGGTCCTCGCCCGCTGCGGTCGGCCGCGTGCACGGCGCGCAGCCGATCGAGGTGTAGCCCTTGTCGTAGAGCGCGTTGTAGGGCAGCTCGTGCTCGCGCACGTAGTCCCACACCTCGTCCTCGGTCCACTCGGCGAGCGGGTTGAGCTTCACGATCGCGCCGTGGTCGTGGTCGATCTCGACCTTGCGGATGTCGCTGCGCGTCGCCCACTGGTCACGGCGCAGCCCGGTGATCCAGGCGTCGAGGCCGGCGAGGTGCTGCGTCAGCGGCTGCACCTTGCGCACCTGGCAGCAGAGCAGCCGGTTCTCGACGCTGCGATAGAAGAGGTTCGGTCCGTGCTTCTTGACCATCGCGTTCGACGGGCGCCGGCGACGGGGAGAGCAGGTCGAGCTTGAGCCCGGGGTAGCGCTCGCGCATCGCCTCGATCAGGTCGAACGTCTCCGCCGGCAGCCGGCCGGTGTCGACGCTGAAGAGGCGCACGTTCGGGTCGATCGCGTGGGCCATGTGCAGCAGCACGGCGCCGTCGGTCTGGAACGCGGTCGAGATGGAGATCGACGGCGAGAAGCGCTCGAGCGCCCATTCGAGCACCGTCTCCGGCTCCTCCCCCTCGAACTGCACGCTCAGCTCCCCGGCCTCCAGGTCGTCAAGCAGCTCTGTTGCCACGCTGGTGTGCCTCCCTTCCTGCGAGCTGAGCCAGCTCGTCGTCGCTCGACCGGTCGCAGAACGACCGGAACGTCTCTCCCTCCGCGCGCCCGGCGACCCAGCCGCCGACGAGCCCGGCGACGGCGTCGTCGAGCTCCTCCGTAGGCACACGGCGGAACACGGCGCGCGCGATCGCGGCGGGCCGGTCGAGGCTGCCGCGCAGGTAGATGTCATAGGCCTGGCGTCGCCGGCCCGCCGCGTCGCGCACGGTCGTCCCCTGGAAACCGAGATCGCCGACCCAGTGCTGCGCACACGCGTGCGGGCACCCGTCGAGGTGCATGCGCAGCCCGTCCGCGTCGCGCCCGAAGCGCTCCTCGAGCAACTGCACGAGCCCATCCATGCGGGATTTCGTCTCGGTGACGGAGAAGTTGCAGTGCGGCTCGCCGGTGCAGGCGACGGCGTCGCCGCGCAGCGCGCCCGCGTCGAGCGGGAGCCCCATCCGCTCGAGCCGCTCGCGCACCTCGTCGAGCCGGTCGTCGGACACGTTCGTCAGCACGAGGTTCTGCTGGCGCGTGATCCGGATGTCGCCGCCGGCGTCCTCGGCGAGATCCGCGAGCGCGATCATCTGGTCGCCGCTCACGAGCCCGAGGTGGACGGGAACGCCGACGTAGCTGCGCCCGTCACGCTGTCGGCGAATGCCCAGGTGATTGGTCGGCGCCGGGAGCGGCGGGAGCCTGAAGTCGTCGAACGTGCGCCCGAGCCGCGCCTCGACGCGCTCGCGCATGCCCTCCGGCCCGATGTCGTCGATCATGAACTTGAGGCGCGCCTTGACGCGCGACACGCGGTAGCGGAGGTCTGCGCGCCACTCGTCGAGGATCGCGGCGAGCACCTCGACCGCCTCGTCCTTCGGCACCCAGATCCCGAGCTCGCGCGCGACGCGCGGCACGGAAGAGAGCCCGCCGCCGACGACGACGCCGAATCCCTCCTCTCCGTCGCGGAGCGCGCCGATCAGCCCGACGCAGTTGATCTCCGGCGCGGCGCACGCGTCAGGGCACGCGGTGATCGCGATCTTGTGCTTGCGCGGCAGGTCCGAGTAGTCCGGGTTGCCGTAGAAGAAGTCTGCGGCCTCGCGCAGGATCGGCGTCACGTCGAACAGCTCGTCGTGCGCGACATCTGCGACCGGGCAGCCGGTGATGTTGCGCACCGTGTCGCCGCACGCGCCCGCCGACGTGAGGCCGACGCCGTGCAGCCGCTCGAACACCGCCGGGAGCGCGTGGAGCTCGATGAAGTGCAGCTGCACGTTCTGCCGCGTGCTCAGCTCGCCCGACTCGCGCCCATGCTCGTTCGAGAGCTCGCCGATCGCGCGCAGCTGGGCGGGCGCGAGGATCCCGCCGGGGATCTTCACGCGGAGCATGAACGTCCCGATCTTCGGCTTGTCGTGGTAGAGCCCCCACCACTTGAGGCGGACGATGTCCTCCTCGTCGATCTGCTCGTAGCCCTGCGCGATCAGCGCCGGCAGCTCGTCGAGCATCCCGAGCGGGCTCTTGTCGCGCTTCAGCCGCTCAACCGAGTTTCGCTTGAGGACGAGCTCGAGTGTCGGCGAATCGGTGGCTCTCGTTGCCAAGAAGAGCCGAGCTTACAGCCATGACTTCAGAAAGTAAAGTGACGAACCTTCAATTTGGAAAGTCAGGCCACCACCGACGTCGCCCCGACGTGGACGCTGACGCCCGTGCGCGCCGCAGAGACGGCGGCCTGCAGCTTCGGGACGATCCCGCCGGCGAGCTGGCCCTTCAGCCCGGAGATCTCGAGCTCGGAGAGTTGCGACACCACCCGGCCGTCCACGAAGACGCCCGGGACGTCCGAGACGAACACGAGCCGCTCGGCGCCGAGCGCGACGGCGAGCACCGCTGCCGCGTCGTCGGCGTTCACGTTCAGCGGCCCGCGCGCTAGCGGAGCGATCACCGGCACCGCGTCGGTCTCGAGCAGCGAGCGCAGCGCCGCCGGCACGACCGGCAGGAGCATGCCGACCTGCCCGAGCTCCGGCACGTGCTCGGCCTCCAGGCCGAGCTCGTCGCCCATCAGCCCGCGGGCGCGCGTGCCGATCTGCGCGCAGATCGCGTCGTTCTCCGCACGCATCGCCTCGCGCACGAGCGGCAGCGCCTCGGCCGTCGTCACGCGACGGCCGCCGACGAAGGTCGACTCGAGACCGGCCGACGCCAGCGCGGCCGAGATCCTCGTCCCCGCCCCGTGCACGACGCAGGCGCGCGCGCCGGGCTCGACGTACCGCTCGAGCACGAAAGGCTCCTTGGCGAGCGCAGCGCCGCCGCACTTGACGAGCGTGAGTGACATTTCACTTCAGATTGTAAAGCGTCACGTCGAGACTTCCATCCGCCCGCCGCGAGAGCCGCAGCGGCCACACTTGCCCGCTGGAGGAGCGGACGTCGAGCTCGACCGACTGCCGCCCGTTGCCGATGTGACGGCGGGCCGCGAGCAGCTCCTCGTGGCGTGCGACCGCGGCGTGGATTGCCGGCACGACGTCGCGGGCCTCGAACGGCTTCGTGAGATAGCCGAACACGCCGGCGCCGATCGCACGCGTGACGAGCTCCGGGTCGGCGTACGCGGTGAGCATCACGATCGGCAGCGGCCGCTCGGCATAGATGCGCCTCGCGGCCTCGACGCCGTCGAGCTCGGGCATCCGGATGTCGAACAGGGCGACGTCCGGCTGTGTCTCGCGGGCGAGCTCGACGGCTTCGAGCCCGTCCCGCGCCTCGCCGACGACCTCGAAGCCGTGCTCCTCGAGCAGCTGGCGGAGGTCGAGGCGAATGATCGTCTCGTCCTCCGCGATCAGGACACGCATGCGGTCTTCGAACATCACGCAGCTCCTTCCGATGCTTTATCTTTTGAAGCGAAGTGGCGCACATCCGCATCCCACCCGTGCTCCGGCCGGAAGCCGCCGGCAACCGCACGGTCGACGTCGAGGCGTCGACGGTGCGCGAGGCGCTCGACGAGCTCGTCGCGACGTACCCGGCGTTGCGCGCCCGCGTGCTCGAGGGCGACGGCGTGCCGAGCTTCCTCAACGTGTTCGTCGACGGCGACGACGTTCGCCTGCTCGGCGGGCTCGACACGAAGGTCGCCGACGGCACGACGATCCTCCTCCTGCCGGCCGTGGCGGGCGGTTGAGTCGCGGCTGTCACCTTTCTGTCTCATGAACGAAAAAGTCTGTCCCATGACGAAAAAGACCTCGGGGCGTCCGAAGACGATCCCGAGGCCTCGCTGCCTCCACCGGCCGCCGTCCGCGGCGGCCGAAGCTCCCTCGATCGTAGCCGAACAGTCATTTGAACTCGCAAGGGCCGCTCAGTAGACTTCAGCCATGCGCGCGACGACCATGAAGCCGGCGTCTCTCATTATGGTCATCGCCTGCGCGCGACTGGCCTAGCCGGACACACCCGTCCCCCCGGTTAGGTTCGACGAAGAAGACGGGGGTGGCGGCGACTTGAGCGCGTACTCGCTCCGCTGCCGTGTGTGCGAGGAGGTGACCGTCGCCGAGCCGCTCGACGCCTGCCGCCGCTGCGACGGCCCGACCGACATCGTCTACGACTGGGCGGCGATCGAGCGCACGATGACGCGCCGCTCCGTCGCCGCCGGCCCGCGCTCGCTCTGGCGCTACGCCTCGTTGCTGCCCGCCGGCGCGCACGTCGACGTCGGCGCGGGCTGGACGCCGCTCGTGCACTCCGACCTGCTCTCCGATGCGCTCGACGTCGAGGTGCTGCTGAAGCTCGAGGGCGAGAACCCGACGGCGTCGTACAAGGACCGCGTCGCGACCGTCGCGGTCTCCGCGGCGCTCGACAACGGCATGACGACGCTCTGCTGCTCGTCGACCGGCAACCTCGGCGACGCAGTCGCGGCCGCGGCCGCCGCGACCGGCCTCGAGGCGGTCGTCCTCGCGCCGGTCGGGGGCGAGTCCGCCGCGGTCGCGGCGCGTCATCCCGGCGCGCGCGTCTTCGCGGTCAGCGGGACGTACGACGACTGCCGCCGGCTGGAGCTCGAGCTCGGCGCGCTCTTCCCGTGGGGCTTCGTCAGCGGCAACCTGCACCCGTACGCCTGCGAGGGCGCGAAGACGATCTCGTTCGAGATCGCCGAGCAGCTGGACTGGCGCCTGCCGGACGCCGTCATCTGCCCGGCCGCGAGCGGCACGCTCTTCTCGAAGCTCGCGCAGGGCTTCTCCGAGCTGACGCGTGCGGGCCTCGCCGCCGAGCCGGTGCCGCGCATGTTCGCCGGCCAGGCACTCGGATCGAGCCCGATCGCAGACGCGTTCGCGGACGACCGCCGCATCTCGCGCGTCTCGGCGTCGACGCACTTCGCATCACTCGCCGTCGGCGATCCCTCCTACGGCGACCTCGCTCTCGGCGCGGCACGCGCCACCGGCGGCGCGGTGCTCGCGGTCGCCGAAGAGCAGATCGTCGCGCACACCGCGCTGCTCGCCGAGACGACGGGCGTCGCCCCCGACTTCTCGGGCGGGGCCGCGCTCGGTGCGCTCGTGGAGGCGCTGCGACGCGGTCACATCCGGCGCGGCTCGCGCGTGGTGCTCGTCGTGACCGGCGCGCGCCCGCAGCCGAGCGCGGGCGACAACAGTGTCGTGACGGTGGAGCCGGACGTCCGCGACGTGCTCGGCGCGCTGGGCCTTTGGTCGTAGCGTCATGGTCGTAACACAACGGCGCGACCCGCACGACACCGCCGCGCCGCTGCGCCGCGACGTCCGCATGCTCGGGACGATCCTCGGCAACGTGCTCGTCGAGCAGGAGGGCGAGTGGCTGCTCGAGCTCGTCGAGCGCATCCGCCGCGACGCGCGGTCCGCGCGGCGCGACGGCACCGTCGTGAGCGTCGATCCGGATCTGGGCGCGCGCGAGCAGGCGCTCGTGCTGCGCGCGTTCGGCCTCTACTTCCAGCTCGCGAACCTCGCCGAGCAGCATCACCGACTGCGCCGCCGGCGTGAAGACGCGCACGACGGCCGCGTCTCGCGTGAGTCGCTCGAGGGCGCGTTCCAGCAGCTCGGCGAGGTCGACGAGCGCGCGCAGACGACGTCGATCCGGCTCGTGCTCACCGCGCACCCGACGGAGGCGACGCGGCGCACGGTCCTGCTCGCGCACATCCGCATCGCCGTGCAGCTGCGCCTGCTCGACGATCCCCGCCTCTCGCCCGCCGAGCAGCGGCAGGCCGAGGACCGCATCGCCGAGGAGGTGACGCTGCTCTGGCAGACGGACGAGGTGCGCCATGACCGGCTACGCATCTCGGACGAGATCCGCCACGGTCTCTGGTTCTTCGAGCACAGCCTGATGTCGGCGGCAACCGATCTGCTGAAGGAGTGGCGCGACCGCGTGCCCGGCCCCGCCGCCGCTCGCCTTCGGCTCGTGGATCGGCGGCGACATGGACGGCAACCCGGCGGCCGGCCCGGCGTCGATCCGCGAGGCGCTCGACCGCGCACGTGCGCTCGCTCTCGCGCGCTATCGCGCCGAGGTGCGTGCGCTCGCGGTCGAGATCGCGTCGTCGCGCTCGCTCGTGCAGATCTCGCCGGAGCTCGAGGCGTCCATCCGTCGCGACGAGGAAGAGCTTCCGTACTACGCCGAGGAGATCGGTGCGCGCAACGAAGTCGAGCCGTACCGGCGCAAGCTCTCCTTCATGTGGTGGCGGCTCGGGAACGAGGGCTACGCGGACGCGGCCGCGCTGCTCGCCGATCTGCGTCTCGTGCGCGACAGCCTTGCCGCACACGGCGGGCGCCGGGTCGCCGAAGGCCGCGTGGCGCGGCTCGAGCGGATGGTCGAGATCTTCGGCTTCCACGTCGCGAAGCTCGACGTGCGGCTGCATGCGCGCGACCTCGACTCCGACCGGGCGCGCGAGGCTCTCGCCGCAGCGGACGAGGCGTGGGTGCGGCACGGCGAGCAGGCGCTCGACACGCTGATCATCTCGGGGACGTCGTCCGCCGACGACGTCCTGCGCGCCCGCGCGCTGACCGGGCTCTCGGTCGTGCCGCTCTTCGAGACGGTCGACGACCTCGCGGCCGCGCCGCGGATTCTCGACGAGCTGCTGCGCCGGGACGCGCGGCCGATGGAGGTGATGGTCGGCTACTCGGACTCGGGCAAGGACGGCGGCTACCTCGCGGCACAGTGGGCGATCTACCGCGCGCAGGAGGAGCTCGCGGCGGTCGCCGAGCGGCACGGCGTCGAGCTGACGGTCTTCCACGGCCGCGGCGGGAGCGCCGGGCGCGGCGGCGGACCGACCCACGCGGCGATCGCGTCGCAGCCCGCGGGGCATCCGCCGGGGCGCGTGAAGCTGACCGAGCAGGGCGAGACGGTCTCGTTCAAGTACGGCCTCGAAGGGCTCGCGCGCCGGAACCTCGAGGCAGCGCTCGCAGGCACGCTGCTCGCCACATACCCGGAGCGGCTGCCCGCGCCGCCGACGGACGACGACCGCGAGGTCTTCGACCGCATGGCGGAGATCTCGCGCGCGACCTACCGCGCATTCGTGTGGGAGAACGACGACTTCGTCGAGTTCTTCCGCGCGTTCACGCCGGTCGACGAGCTGACGCTGCTCGAGATCGCGTCACGGCCGGCGCGGCGGCCGAACGACGCCGATTACCTGTCGTCGCTGCGCGCGATCCCGTGGGTCTTCTCCTGGACGCAGAACCGCGTGCTGCTGCCCGCCTGGTTCGGCGCCGGCTCCGCGTTCGCCGCGGTCGACGGCGCGACGCTGAGCGATCTGTATGAGCGCCTGCCGTTCTTCCGTGCGGTCGTCGACAACCTCGAGATGACGCTCGCCAAGTCGAGCCTGTCGATCGCGCGCGGCTATCTCTCGCTCGTACGCGACCCGAGCCCGTTCGCGGCGATCGAGGAGGAGCACGCCCGGGCCGTCGCCGGAGTGCACGCTGCCACCGGCGTCGCGCGGCTGCTCGAGCGGCAGCCGATCCTGCTCCGCTCGGTCGCGCTGCGCAACCCGTACGTCGACCCGATGAACGCCGTGCAGGTCGAATTGCTCCGCCGCCATCGCGCGGGCGACGAGACGGCGCAACTCCCGCTCCTGCGCTCGATCGCCGGCATCGCGGCGGCGCTGCGCAACACGGGCTGAACTGCACTTGGTGATGACTCATCACTAACTGGTGCAGGAGCGCGCCGCGGTCAGCCGCAGGGACGGCACCCGAGGGTGCCGCCCCTGACGCGGGGGTCTGACTAGTCGTCGTCAGCGCGGACGACGACGGTCGTGCGCATCCACGGATGGATCATGCACTCGAACAGGTGCGTGCCCTGTGAGAGCGTCGGCACCGTGCTCGTCCCTCCGGCGGGCACACCGGTCGTGGCGAACACGACTGGGGTCTTGCCGTCCGGCAAGAGCGGAGTGCACTCGGGCACCGGTGTGAGGTGGAGGACTGTCGTTCAGCGGCGCGACACAGCCGCCGCCGAAGTGCTGAACCTCCGTGAACGTGTGGAACTCGCCACCCTGGTTGCGGGCTGGTCAGTATGACTCTCCCGACTCGAGCCTCATGTCGCCGGGCTTGAACTCCCAGCCTGCGGCGCTGGCGTTCGCCTTCACGCCATTCGCCTGAAGTTGCGCCACGAAGCTCGCGAACGTCGTACTGCCCGTCGCGTACGCACGTATTCGGCCCGAGACCGGGCCCGTCGGGTGGATCGGCGTTGAACGTCGCGGGACTGCAGTCGTCCCTGATGTCGACGCGGTTCCCGTGATTCGACCCGGCAGTCGCCGCAACGATGCCGAAGAACACGAGGACCACGACAGTCATGACCCCTAGCCGCGTCCGTTGCATCCAGCTCCTTCCCTCGCAGTAGGAGACCCCGGCTTTCGACCCTACTCGGGTGTCGCGCAGGCGGTCAAGCACGCAGAGCGCGAGTGTCATACCGGCGACAGTGTTTCGACTCGTATTCGTCGATGTCGCTTTCGCGCTGCATCGTGCGCGCGATGTCGTCGAGGCCGTGCACGAGCGTCTCCTGCGCGTGCGCGTCGAGCTCGAACGGGATGCGCAAGCCGTCGGCGTGTCGTGATCTCCAGCGTCTCCAGGTCGACGGTCAGCTCGTTGCGCGCGGCGACGCGTCCTGCGCAGCTCGGCGATGCGCTCGGCCGGGAGCGCGATCGGCGCAAGGCCGGTGTTGACCGCGTTCGTGCGGAAGATGTCGCCGAACGACGGCGCGATCACGACGCGAAAGCCGTAGTCCTCGAGCGCCCAGGCGGCGTGCTCGCGCGAGGAGCCGCAGCCGAAGTTCTGGCCCGCGAGCAGGATCGACGCGCCCGGGTAGCGGTGCAGCTCGAAGTCGGGGTCCTTCATCCAGTCGAAGAAGAGGAACTCGCCGTAGCCCGTGCGCTCGATCCGCTTCAGGAACTGCTTCGGGATGATCTGGTCGGTGTCGACGTCGGCGCGGTCGAGCACCGCGACGCTGCCCGGTGACGTTCGGCAGCGGCCTCATCCGAGCTCCCGCACGTCGGTGAAGTGACCCGCGACCGCCGCGGCGGCCGCCATCGCCGGGCTGAGCAGGTGCGTCCGCCCGCCCGCGCCCTGGCGGCCCTCGAAGTTGCGGTTCGACGTCGACGCGCAGCGCTCGCCGGGCGCGAGGATGTCGGGGTTCATGCCGAGGCACATCGAGCAGCCCGGCGCGGCGCCACTCGAAGCCGGCCGACTCGAACACCTCGCGCAGGCCCTCCTCCTCCGCCTGCTGCTTCACGCGCGCCGAGCCGGGAACGACGATCGCCTGCACGCCGTCGGCCACGCGGCGGCCGGCGACGACCTGCGCCGCCGCGCGGAGGTCCTCGATGCGCGCGTTCGTGCACGAGCCGATGAAGACGCGGTCGATGCGCGACGTCCACGAGCGGCGTCCCCGGCGCGAGGTCCATGTAGCGGAGCGCGCGCTCGACCGCCTCGCGCTCGCTCCGGATCGGCGTACTCGTCCGGATCGGGAACGACGCCGTCGACCGGCGCGACCATGCCGGGGTTCGTCCCCCACGTCACCTGCGGCTTCAGCGCACCGATGTCGACGACGACCGTGGCGTCGAACTCCGCGCCGTCGTCGGTGCGCAGCGCGCGCCACTCGTCGAGCGCGCGCTCCCAGTCGGCGCCGGTCGGCGCGGCCGGCCGTCCCTCGAGATACGCGAACGTCGTGTCGTCGGGCGCGATCATCCCCGCGCGCGCGCCGGCCTCGATCGACATGTTGCAGATCGTCATGCGGCCCTCCATCGAGAGCGCGCGCACGGCTCGCCGGTGTACTCGATCACGTGGCCCGCGCCGCCGGCGACGCCGAGCCGCCCGATCGCGGCGAGCACCATGTCCTTCGCCGAGACGCCGAACGGCAGGTCGCCTTCGAAGCGCGACGTCCATCGTCTTCGGCCGCGCCTGCGGCAGCGTCTGCGTCGCCAGCACGTGCTCGACCTCCGACGTGCCGATGCCGAAGGCGAGCGCGCCGAACGCGCCGTGCGTCGAGGTGTGGCTGTCGCCGCAGACGATCGTCATGCCCGGGCTGCGTCAGCCCGAGCTCCGGGCCGATCACGTGCACGATCCCCTCGCGGCCGCTCCCGGTCGCGAACAGCCGCACGCCGAACTCGTCGCAGTTGCGGCGCAGCGCGTCGAGCTGGGCGCTTCGCGAGCGGGTCGGTGATCGGCCCGTCGACCGTCGGCACGTTGTGATCCATCGTCGCGACCGTCAGGTCGGGGCGCCGCACCGGCCGGCCCGGCGAGGCGCAGCCCCTCGAACGCCTGCGGGCTCGTCACCTCGTGCACGAGATGCAGGTCGACGTAGAGCAGCGCCGGCTCGCCGGCTCGCTCGTCGACGACGTGCGCGTCCCAGACCTTGTGGAAGAGCGTGCGCGCGCTCAGCGTGTCGCGCTCCGCGGCGTAGCGACCCGAAGAGGCGCAGCTCGCGCGTCAGCTCGCGCAGCTCGCACGAGCGCCGGGCGCACGCTCCCGTCGAACACGTGGCCGTCGAGCACCACGTCGAAGCGGTAGCGCCACGGCGAGTTCGGGAGCGGGCGCGAGACGAGCTGCACGAGGTTGACGTTGTTGCGCGACGAGCGGCCCGAGCGCACGGTAGAGCGCGCCCGGGCTGGTGGTCGGTGACGAAGGAGAGCGCGGTCCGCCAGCCCTCGCCGCCGGCGACCTGCGTGTACGGCGCGATCGCGACGAAGCGCGTGAACGCGCCGGGCTGGTCGCCGACGTCGTCGGCGATCACCTGCGAGCCCGTACTCGTCGGCGGCCTCGGCGCTCGCGATCGCGACGTGCGTCGGGTCGCCGGCTCGGAGACCTCGCGCGCGGCGTCGGCCGTCGTCGCCGACGGGCACGCACTTGACGTGCCAGTCGGCGAGCAGGTCGCGGCACTGGTCGAACGCGGCCGGGTGCGACCGCAGCGACCGTCACGTCCTCCGACCTTCGAGCCGGGCAGGCCGAGCAGGCAATGGACGGATCGGCAGCGTCACCTCGCGCACGATCGAGAGCGGCGCCTCGTAGAGCAGGTCGTGCGTCTCGGCGATCGGGCCGACGAGCGAGCTCTCGATCGGCAGCACGCCGAGCTCGACCTCCGCGGACGACGGCCGCCTCGATCACCGCCGATGAAGCTCGGCAGGCCGATCGAACGCGAGGCGTCCGGCACGAGCACCGCCGCCGCGGCGCCGCTGTGGCTGCCCGGCGGCCCCGGGTAGGCGACCGTCACGCTCACTTGCCGCGCTCCGTCGAGCCTACGCTCATACGACCACCCTCTGCTCGAGCGAGGCGAGGACGGCGTCGCCGAACTCGACCGTCGTCGCGCTGCCGCCGACGTCCGGCGTCGGCTGTGACCCGAGCGCGTCGTCGACCGCCGCCTCGAGACGATCGCGCGCAAGGTCGACGCGGCCGAACGCGTGCTCGAGCATCAGCGCGAGCGAGCGCAGCATCGCGGTCGGGTTGGCGTGGCCGGTGCCGGCGATGTCGGGCGCCGAGCCGTGCACCGGCTCGAAGATGCCCGGCCCGCCGTCGCCGAGGCTCGCGGACGCGGCGAGGCCGAGGCCCGCCGGTGACCGCGGCGGCGACGTCCGAGAGGATGTCGCCGAACGTGTTCTCGGTCACCAGCGACGTCGAACCTGTCGGCGCTCGTGACGAGCTCCATCGCGAAGCTGTCGACGAGCGCGTGCCGCAGCTCGACGTCCGGGTAGTCGGCTGCGAGCTCGGTCGACGACGCGCCGCCAGAGGCGCGAGGTGTCGAGCACGTTCGCCTTGTCGACCGAGACGAGCGAGCCGCTGCGCGCGCGGCGCGAGCTCGAACGCCGCGCCGCACGATGCGCTCGACCTGCGCCGGGTGGTACTCGCAGCGTGTCGAAGACCGTGCCGTCGTCGCGCACGCCGCGCGCGCCGAAGTAGAGGCCGCCGACGAGCTCGCGCACGATCAGCAGGTCGACGTCGCCGAGCGTCGCGGGGCGGAGGTTCGCGTAGACGTCGAGCGCCTTGCGCAGCCCGAGCAGGCCCGGCCTCCGGCCGCACCGGCGCCGCCGTCCCACTTCGGGCCGCCGACCGCGCCGAGCAGGACGGCGTCGCGCCGAGCGGCAGGCTGCGAGCGTCTCCGCCGGCAGCGGGTCGCCGGTCTCGTCGATCGCCGCGCCGCCGAACGGCAGCACCACCGAGCTCGAACGTCGAGCGGCAGGGACTGCAGCACGCGCACCGCCTCGTCGAGCACCTCGGGCCCGATCCCGTCGCCGGGCAGGCAGGCGACGACGTCGACTCATGCGACCCCGAGCCCTTCCAGCAGCTCGTCGACGTCCGCTTCGATCTCGCGCCCGGGACGCGCGTCGATCAGCTGCGGCGTCTTCAGTCCGCTGCCGGTGACGAGCAGGACGACGCGGTCGTTCTCGCCGATCGCGCCGGCGGCCGCGGCCGCGCGCAGCGCGCCGACGGTGACGCCGGCCGCGGTCTCGCCGAAGACGCCGCTCGTCTCGGCGAGCAGCGACATGTTCGGGCCGACGTCCTCCTCCGGCACGGCGTAGATCGCGCCGTTCGACGTGCGCGCGGTCGCGATCGCGAGGTCGCCGTCGGCGGGCGCGCCGATCGCGAGCGACTGCGCGACCGTCGCCGGGCGCACCGGCGAGACCGGCCGCTCGTCGGCGAACGCGCTCGCGACGGGCGAGCAACCCTGCGCCTGGCCGCCGAAGAGGCGCGGCGGCTCGCCCTCGACCAGGCCGAGCCGGCGGAACTGCTCGAACCCCTGCCAGATCTTCGTGAAGAGCGAGCCGGAGGCGACCGGCGCGATCACGGCGTCGGGAAGCTCCCAGCCGAGCTGCTCGGCGATCTCGAACGCGAGCGTCTTCGAGCCCTCCGCGTAGTAGGCGCGCAGGTTGACGTTGACGAACGCCCAGTCGAACTCGCCGGCAAGCTCGCACGACGAGCCGCGAGCAGTCGTCGTAGCTGCCGCGCACCGCGTACATCTCGCCGCCGTAGACCGCGGTCGCGAGCAGCTTCTCGGGCTCGACGGTGCGCCGGGTAGAGGACGACGGAGCGCATGCCGCCCGCGGCCGCGCGCGCGGCGACGGCGTTGCCGAGGTTGCCGGTCGACGCGCAGGCGAGCGTGTCGTTGCCGAGCTCGGCCGCCTTCGCCGCCGCGACGCCGACGACGCGGTCCTTGAACGAGTGCGTCGGGTTCGTGTGGTCGAGCTTCAGGTAGAGCTCGCCGACGCCGACCGCGCTCGCGAGCCGCGGCGCGCGCACGAGCGGCGTCCAACCGGGCGCGCCGGCTGCGTCGACCGGCGGCGCGGGCGGGCAGCAGCGCCTCGTAGCGCCACAGGGACCGCGGGCCGGCGGCGATCCGCTCGCGCGTCGCCAGGCGGGCGACCGCGTCCCAGTCGTAGACGGGCTCGAGCGGGCCGAAGCAGCGGCCGCAGCTCCCACTCGCGAGCGCGGGATACTCCGCCTCACAGACTCGGCACCTCAGCGTGTCGACCGTCATAGGCTCCTACAATACTTTTGCAAATGAAGTTTTGCCGCATCGACGACCTGCCGCCCTACGTCTTCGCGACGGTCGACCAGCTGAAGCGCGAGCTCCGGCACGAAGGGCTGGACGTGATCGACCTCGGCTTCGGCAACCCGGACATCCCTTCGCCGCCCATCGCCGTCGAGAAGCTGCGCGAGGCCGCGCTCAACCCGCGCAACCACCGCTACTCGGTCAGCCGCGGCATCGAGCAGTTGCGGCGCGCGGCTACGGAGCACTACGAGCGGCGCTTCGGCGTCGTGCTCGACCCGGAGACGCAGGTCGCGAGCACGATCGGCGCCAAGGAAGGCCTCGCGCACCTGATGTGGGTGCTCGTCGAGAACGGCGACAGCGTCGTCGTGCCGACGCCCGCCTACCCGATCCACCGCGTCGCGCCTCGGCTCGCCGGCGCGACCGTGGTCTCGCCGCCCGCCGAAGGCGGGATCGACGCGATCGCCGAAGCCGTCCGCGAAGCGCGGCCGAAGGTCGTGGTCGTCTCCTACCCGCACAACCCGACCACCGCCGTCGCGACGCCCGAGGAGATGCAGCGTCTCGTCGACCTGGCGCGCGAGCACGAGTTCCTGCTCGTCCACGACTTCGCGTACGCGGACGTCGCCTTCGACGGCCACGAGCCGCCGTCCGTCCTCGCCGCCGACGGCGCGCTCGACTGCGCTGTCGAGCTGTACAGCCTCACGAAGTCCTTCTCGATGGCGGGCTGGCGCGTCGGCTTCGTGCTCGGACGCGCCGACGTGGTCGGCGCGCTCGCAAAGTTGAAGTCCTACCTCGACTACGGGACGTTCCAGCCGATCCAGATCGCGTCGACGGTCACGCTGCGCGAGGCCGGCGACTACCCGGCCGAGGTCTGCGAGATCTACCGCAGCCGCCGCGACGCCCTGATCCGCGGGCTCGAGCGCGCCGGCTGGCCGGTCGAGCCGCCGCGCGGCACGATGTTCGTGTGGGCGCCGCTGCCTGAGCGCTTCCGCGCGCTCGGCTCCCTCGAGAACGGCGCTGCGGCTCGCACGCGAAGCGCACGTCGCGGTCAGCCCGGGGATCGGCTTCGGCGACGGCGGCGACGGGCACGTGCGCTTCGCGCTGATCGAGAACGAGCAGCGCATCGGCCAGGCGACGCGGGCGATCAGGCGGCTGCTGGCACACCACTAGTGCGTTCTCGCTCCTTCTGACGCCGAGCCGACGGTCGCCGCGTACTTCGCGAACACGCCGGTCGCGTAGCGCGGCTCGGGCTGCGTCCACCCCGACAGCGCGCTGCGCGAGCTCGTCGTCGGAGAGCTCGACGTTCAGCTCGCGGCTCTCGACGTCGACCACGATCGTGTCGCCGTCGCGCACGTGCGCGATCGGGCCGCCCCGGAATGCCTCGGGCGCGATGTGGCCGACCATCAGCCCGTGCGTCGCGCCGCTGAAGCGGCCGTCGGTGATCAGCGCGACCTCGTCGCCGAGCCCCTCGCCGACGAGCGACGCGGTCACGTGCAGCATCTCGCGCATCCCCGGCCCGCCCGCAGGACCTTCGTAGCGGATGACGACGACGTCGCCCGGCTCGATCGCACGCGCCTTGACGGCGGCGAAGCACGTCCTCCTCGGAGTCGAAGACGCGCGCAGGCCCGCGGTGGTGCAGCCGCTCGTGGCCGGCGAGCTTGACCACGCAGCCCTCGGGCGCGAGGTTGCCGCGCAGGATCGCCAGCCCGCCCGTCGGCTTGAGCGGCGCGTCCCACGAGACGACCACGTCCTGGCCGGGCCGCTCGTGCGCGGAGTCCGCGACCTGGCGCAGCGTCCGCCCGTCGACGCCGACGGCGTCCTCGTTCACCACGCCCGCGCGCACGAGCTCGCGCGCGACGAGCGCGACGCCCCCGGCCTTGAAGAGGTCGGTCGCGACGTAGCGGCCGCCGGGCTTGATGTCCGCGACGATCGGCGTGCGCGCGGAGATCGTGTCGAAGTCGTCGATCGAGAGCTCGACGCCCGCCTCCGCGGCGATCGCGAGCAGGTGCAGCACCCCGTTCGTCGAGCCGCCGGTCGCCGCGATCGCGGTGATCGCGTTCTCGAACGCCTCGCGGGTCAGCACCTGCGACGGACGCGTGTCGCTCTCGACGAGCTTCATCGCGAGCTCGCCCGCGGCCAGCGCCGCCTGCGGCTTGCCCGGGTGCTTCGCCGGCACCTCGTTCAGGCCGGGCGCGCTGACGCCGAGGAAGTCGAGCGCCGTCGCCATCGTGTTCGCGGTGAAGTGGCCGCCGCACGCGCCGGCGCCCGGGCACGCGACGCTCTCGAGCGCGTGCACCTCGGCATCGGTCATCGAGCCGGCGGCATGCGAGCCGACGGCCTCGAAGACGTCCTGGATCGTGACGTCCTTGCCGCGGAACCGGCCGGCGGCGATCGAGCCGCCGTAGAGCACGAGCCCCGGCAGGTCGAGACGCGCGAGCGCCATCACGGCGGCGGGGATCGTCTTGTCGCAGCCGACGATGCAGACGATGCCGTCGAACAGGTGGCCGCGCGCGACCAGCTCGATCGAGTCGGCGATCACCTCGCGCGAGATCAGCGACGCGCGCATCCCCGTGGTCCCCATCGTCACGCCGTCGGAGACGGCGATCGTGTTGAACTCGAGCGGCGTCCCGCCCGCACGCCGGATGCCCTGCTTCACGTAGCCCGCGAGCAGCCGCTGGTTGAGGTTGCACGGCATCGTCTCGATCCACGTCGTGGCGACACCGACCAGCGGCCGCGCGAGGTCCGCATCGGTGAACCCGACGCCCTTGAGCATCGCGCGGGCGGGCGCACGGTCGACGCCGTCGGTCAGCGCGGCGCTGTGACGCTTCGCGGGATGCGTGCGGTCGTAGACGCTCATGCGGCGTGGGCTCCTTCGCTCGCGATCCGGAGGGGGATGATCTTCGTGTCTTCGGGAGCGGTCGCCTCGAGAGCGCGCGCCACCTCGTCGGCCCGCTCGCGCTCGGCCCAGACGACGACCGACGGCCCCGAGCCCGAGAGCGTGACGCCGACGGTGCCCTCCGGCGCGCTCGCTCGCAGCGTCTTCAGGAGCGGCGCGTTCGGCGCGCGGTACTGCTCGTGCAGGCGGTCGTCGAACGCGTCACGCAGCAGCTGCGCGTCTCCGTGCGCGATCCCTGCGCCCAGCAGCGCGGCCGAGGCTGCGTTGTGCGCGGCGTCCGCGTGCGTGACGGTCGCGGGCAGGGCGCTCCGCGACGTGGTCGTGTGCGTGCGCGTTGCCGGCATTGCGACGATCGCGACCGCAGGCATGTCGGCCGCGATGCGCGCGGCATGGATCGTGCCGTTGCGCTTCATCGCGAAACAGACGCCGCCGTAGAGCGCGGCGGCGAGGTTGTCCGCGTGCCCCTCGATCGGCACGCCGGCCGCGAGCAGGTCGCCCGGCTTCGTCGAGCTGCCGGCGACCGTCGCGCCGGCGACGAGCCCGAGCGCGATCGCAGCGGCGGACGAGCCGAGGCCGCGCTCGAGCGGCACGCGGTTGACGAAGCTGAAGCGATAGCCCTCGGCGGGCGCGAAGAGCGCGAATGCCCGGAGCGTCAGGTGGGAGTCGTCGCGTGGCAGCTCGTCCGCCCCCTCCCCTTCGATCTCCACGCCACTGCCGTTCGAAAAACGGCCTTCCTCGACGGTCACCTCGTTCCAGAGCTCGAGCGCGGCTGCTGCCGTGTCGAACCCGGGACCGAGGTTCGCCGTCGAGGCGGGTGCGACCACCCGAACCGTCAAGACAAGACCTCCAACACTGCCTCGAGCGTCGGCTCGACGACGGCCTCCGGCGGCTGCGCCACCGCGTCGACGTCCTTCAGGCCGTGGCCCGTCAGGATCGCGACCGCCGTCTTGCCACTTAGTGATGACTCATCACTAAGTTCGAGCGCGGCGAGCCCCGCGGCGCTCGCGGGCTCGCAGAACGCTCCCTCCTCGCGGCCGAGGCGCTCCCACGCGTCGCGCAGCTGCTCCTCGCTCAGCGACACGACCTCGACGCGGCCTTCGGCGACGAGGCCGGCGACGTGCGCCGCGTGGGCCGGCGCACCGATGCGGATCGCGGAGGCCCACGTGTTCGCGCGGTCGGCGGCCTCGCCGACGACGATGCGCGGAGTCGCGCCCGCCTCCGCGAAGCCGCGCGCGACGGCGCTGACGTTGCCGCCGCCGCCGAACGGCAGCGCGACGACGTCCGGCGCGCCGCCGAGCTGGTCGATCAACTCGAAGGAGACGGACTTCTGGCCGTCGAGGCGGTCAGGGTTGAGCGAGTTGACGACCGCGTACCCGTCGCGCTCGCCGAGCTCGCGGCAGAGGCGAAGCGCGTCGTCGAACGTGCCGCGCACCTCGATCACGCGTGCGCCGACGGCGCGCGCCTGCGCGCGCTTCGGGCCTGCGGTCGCGCCGGCCGGCGTCAGCACGACGGCCTCGACGCCGGCGCGCGCCGCGTACGCCGCGGCAGATGCTGCGGTGTTGCCGGTCGACGCGCAGACGACCGAGCGCGCGCCGCGCTGCACGGCGCGCTCGACTGCGACGACCATGCCGCGGTCCTTGAAGCTCCCCGTCGGGTTCAGGCCCTCGCACTTCAGGTGCAGCTCGCAGCCGAGCGCCTCGGAGAGGCGCCGCGCCGGGACGAGCGGCGTCGAGCCTTCGCCGAGCGACAACCAGGACGCGACCGAGGTCATGCCCACCCCAGCTCCGAGACGCCGCGGTCGGAGACGACCGGCAGCGGCTTCGAGCGGCTGTGCACGTCCGACAGGTCGCCGAGCGCGGCGAGTGCGTCGTCGAGCGCGCCGGCGCGCGCCTGGTGGGTCACGACGTGCAGCGACGCGCCGTCGCCGTTCTGGTGCTGCAGCAGGCGCGCGATCGAGATCTCGCGCTGCGCAAGCTCCTCGGCGACCTGCGCGAGCGCGCCGGGCCGGTCCTTCACGGACAGGCGGAAGTAGAACGGCGAGCGGTTGTCGCCGGGCGGGAGCATCGGCAGCGACCGCCAGGCGGCGTCGTTCTGCAGGAAGCCGGTGTGCATCGTCCCGATCACGGTCGTGATGTCGGCGACGACCGCCGACGCGGTCTCGATGCCGCCCGCGCCCGGGCCCTCGAGCGTGATCTCGCGGATCGCGTCGCCCTGCAGCATCACCGCGTTGAACGCCCCGTCGACCTTCGCGAGCGGATGCTGCTTGTCGACGAGCGCCGGGTGCACGCGCACGTCGACCTGGCCGTCGACGAGCCGGGCGGCGCCGACGAGCCGGATCACCATGTCGAGCTGTCGCGCCGCCTCGACGTCGAGCGGGTCGATGCCGGTGATGCCGGTGTAGGCGACGTCCTCGAGGTCGACCCGGGAGTTGAAAGCGACGGTCGCGAGGATCGCCATCTTCGCCGCGGCATCCGCGCCGGAGACGTCGTCGGTCGGGTCGGCCTCCGCGTACCCACGCGCCTGCGCCTCGGCGAGCGCCTCGCCGTAGCTCTTCCCGCCTTCCATCTCGGTGAGCACGAAGTTCGTGGTGCCGTTGACGATCCCGAGCACGCGGTGCACGTTCGTCACGACGAGCGACTCACGCAGCACCTTGATCACGGGGATCGCAGCGCAGACGCTCGCTTCGAACCGCAGCTGCACGCCCGAGCCCGACGCGGCCTCGAAGAGCTCGGCGCCGCGCCGCGCGACGAGCTGCTTGTTCGCCGACACGACGTGCTTGCCGCCGCGCAGGAGGTCGAGCACGTACGACCCTGCCGGCTCGAGCCCGCCCATCACCTCGGCGACGACGGCGATCGTCGGGTCGCCGCTGATCTCGGCGAAGTCGGTCGTCAGGACGCCGTCCGCGGGCGCGTAGCTCGCGCTCCTTCGCGGGATCCTGGACCAGCGCCTTCACCACGCGGAGGCGGTGGCCGGTGGCGCGCTCGATGTCGTCCGCAGACTCGGTGAGGAGACGGTTGACGGCCGCACCGACGGTGCCGTAGCCGAGCAGCGCGACCGGTACGTCAACCGACGCCATGAACCTCCGCGGCTTCCTCGCGCACATTGAGCGCGCGAAGGCGCGCACCCACCTGCTCGATCTGCGTCTCGGCCAGCTTGGCGCGGTACTCGTCGAGCACCGGCTGCCCACGGTCCATCTCGGCGATCCATTCGCGCGCGAACGAGCCGTCGCGGATCGACGCAAGCACGCTGCGCATGTTCTCGCGCACGTGCTCGTCGACGACCTTCGGGCCGACCGCGTGCGAGCCGTACTCGGCGGTGTCGGAGATCGAGTAGTGCATTCGCTCGATCCCACCCTCCCAGATCAGGTCGGTGATCAGCTTCAGCTCGTGCAAACACTCGTAGTACGCGACCTCCGGCTGGTAGCCCGCCTCGACGAGCGTCTCGAAGCCGAGCTGGATCAGCTGCGTGACGCCGCCGCAGAGCACGGTCTGCTCGCCGAAGAGGTCGGTCTCGGTCTCCTCGGCGAAGCTCGTCTCGACCATGCCGGCCCGAGCGGCGCCGAGCGCCGCCCCGTAGGCGAGGGCGAGCTCGCGCGCCTCGCCGCTCGCGTCCTGCGCGACGGCGACGACGGCCGGTGTGCCGTAGCCCTCGGTGTAGAGGCGGCGGACGACGTGGCCGGGCCCTTTCGGCGCGACCATGATCACATCGTGTCCCTGGGGCGGCTGGATGCGGCCGTAGTGCACGTTGAACCCGTGCGCGAAGAGCAGCGCGGCGCCGGGCTCGAGGTTCGGCGCGACCTCTGACTCGTAGAGCGCCGGCTGCGCGCCGTCCGGGACGAGGAACGCGACGAGCTGCGCGCCGCGCACCGCGTCTGCGACGGAGGCGACGGCGAGGCCGGCCTCCTCGGCGGCCGCGGCGGAGGAGCTTCCCTCGCGCAGGCCGACGACCACGTCGACGCCGGAGTCGTGCAGGTTCAGCGCGTGCGCGTGACCCTGGCTCCCGTACCCGAGCACGGCGACCTTCCCGGACAGGCGGTCGAGGCTGCCGGTCTTGATGATCTCGGCCATGTGGGGATCCTTTCGCTTCAGACGTTGACGGAGGATTGAGAACCGCGCGAGGCGCTCGGGCGGCGGAGGCCGACGCGGCCGGTGCGCACGAGCTCACGCACGCCGTAGGGGCGAACGAGCTCCTCGAACGCCTCGACCTGGTCGGGGCGGCCGACGAACTCGAAGGTGATGGCGTCGCGGCCGATGTCGGCGACCTGCGCGCCCGCCACCTGGCTGAGCGCGACGAGCTCGGCGCGGCTGTCGGTCGAGGCGGAGACGGTGATCAGCGCGAGCTCGCGCTCGACGGCCTCGTCGGGGCGCAGCTCGGTGACGCGGAGGACGTTGACGAGCTTGTGCATCTGCTTCTCGATCTGCTCGAGCGAGTGCTCGCTGCAGTCGACGCGCAGGGTGAGTCGCGAGATGTCCGGGCCGCTCGGTCGGCCCGACGGCGAGGCTCTGGATGTTGTAGCCGCGCCGTGAGAAGAGCTGCGAGACGCGCGCCAGCGCGCCGGGCCTGTTCTCGAGTCGGACGGAGATCGTGTGCGAGCTCACCGGCGCCTCCGGACAGGTCTCGAGGTGGCGCGTACCGGCACGAGATGTCCGGTGTCAGACACGGGAACGAAACGTCGGAGGAACGTCCACAGCCGTCTCATGCGGGCACGACCTCCTCGCCGGGGGCTTCGATGATGTCGACGGCGGCGGCGCCGGCCGGGATCATCGGGAAGCACTTCTCCTCCGGGTCGCAGCGGACGTCGACGACGGCGCTCCGGCCGGCGTCGAAGGCGGCGGCGAGCGCGTCCTCGAGCTGGTCCTCGCTCTCGACGGTGAAGCCGGCGCAGCCGTATGCCTCGGCGAGCTGGGCGTAGTCCGGCACGGAGTGCGTGAGGTGCGTCTGCGCGAACCGCTCCGCGTAGAACATCTCCTGCCACTGGCGCACCATCCCGAGCCAGCCGTTGTTGATGACCACCGCGACGATCGGCAGCCGCTCGAGCGCGGCGGTCGCGAGCTCCTGGCACGTCATCTGGAAGCAGCCGTCGCCGTCGATGCAGACGACGGTCGCGTCGGGACGTGCGGCCTTCGCGCCGACCGCGGCCGGCAGGCCGTAGCCCATCGTCCCGAGCCCTCCCGAGGTGACGAACGTGCGCGGCTTCTCGCACTGGATGTACTGCATGGCCCACATCTGGTGCTGGCCGACGCCGGTCGTCCAGATCGACGTCCTCCTCGCGCGTCGCCGCGAGGTCGCGCAGCGCCTCGAGGGCGGTCTGCGGCTTGAGGACGCCGTCCGTCTTCGTGTAGCGGTACGGAAACCGCTCACGCCAATCCTCGAGCTGACGCAGCCACGGCCCGCGTATCGGGAGCCACGTCTGCGGCCGAGCGGCCTCGGACCTCCGCGGCGAGCTGCGCCAGCGCGAGCTTCAGCGGCCCGACGACCGGGATCTCCGCGTGGCGGATCTTCCCGACCTCGGCCGCATCGATGTCGAAGTGGATCACCTTCGCGCCCGGAGCGAACGCCGACACCTTGCCGGTGACGCGGTCGTCGAAGCGCGAGCCGACCGCGATCACGAGGTCGGCCTTGTTCAGCGCCCAGTTCGCGTACTTCGAGCCGTGCATGCCGGGCGCGCCGTAGTTGAGCGGATGCGAGTCCGGGCAGGCAGCCCTTGCCCATCAGCGTCACGACTGCGGGAAGCTGCGCCGAGTCGACCAGCTCGAGCAACTCGGCGCAAGCGTCGGCGTTCAGCACGCCTCCGCCGGCGTAGACGATCGGCCGCTGCGCCTCGGCAATCGCCTTCGCCGCTTCCCGGAGCTGCCTCGGATGCACCTTGTGCGGCGGCTTCCACCCCGGCAGGTCGACCTCGTCGGGATAGACGAAGTCGAATTCGGCCTCCTGTACGTCCTTCGCGATGTCGACGAGCACCGGGCCCTGACGGCCGGTGCGCGCGACGTGGAACGCTGCCTTGAGCACTCCCGGCAGCTCCTCGACGTCCTGGACGAGCCACGAATGCTTGACGATCGGCATGGTGATGCCGGTGGCGTCGATCTCCTGGAACGCGTCGGTGCCGATCAGGGTCGAGCGCACCTGCCCGGTGATCGCCACGAGCGGCGTGGAGTCCATCCACGCGTCGGCGATCGGCGTGACGAGGTTCGTCGCGCCCGGGCCCGAGGTCGCGATCGCGACACCGACCTTGCCCGACGCGCGCGCGTAGCCCTCGGCCATGTGGCCGGCGCCCTGCTCGTGGCGGGCGAGCACGTGCCGCACGGTGGTGCCGCGCGCGATCGCGTCGTAGGTCGGAAGGATCGCGCCGCCGGGGATCCCGAACGCGACGTCGACCCCTTCTGCTCGAGGGCACGCAGGATCGCGTCGGAGCCGAGCATGCGGGCGCATCACTGCGACCTCGTCGAAGTGCTCGACGTCGGTGCGTGTCTGCGGCAGCAGGTCGATCACCGCGTCCGTGAACGAGCGCGTGTCGTGCGGGCTCGCCGCGGCGCGCGACCTCGCACCGACCGCCCGCTCGAGCGTGCGCGACGCGGAGCGGCGCTTCAGGCCCTCGGCCAGCATCAGGGACGCGGTCAGCAGCATCCCCTTCGGGTCGACGACGCCGAAGCCGGCGACGTCGTCGGACTCCGACGTGCCGGGCGCGAACACGCCCGGGCCCTCGTCGGGCAGCCACGCGTGCGCGACCGAGGAGCGGCGAGCCGGCGTAGTGCGCCGCCGCGTCGACCATCGCCGACACGAGGTGGCTCTCCGTGACGATCACGTCGAGGGACTCCGGCTGCGTCGCGAAGGCGCACGAGCACCTCGCCGAGCCGGCCTCCTCGACGTCGAGCCCGCCCCAGCGATTCACCTGCGTCGGCGACACGGCCGCGCGCCAGGTCGGTCGAGTCGCCGACGCACATGATGCGGCCGTGTCGCGAGCCCGCGCACGAGAACGCACGCGACATCGCGATCTCGTTCGCCCACTCTCCGACCGGGCCGACGACGACGATGTCGCCGCCGGTCGCGAAGCTGGATGCGGGCGACACGCCACGCGAGATGCAGGTCGGCCTTCACGCCGTCGAGCGCCGGCTCGTGCGGCGAGGCGACCAGGATCGCGTCGGCGTCCCGGTAGCCGGCCCGCGTGGCGGCCGGCAGTGGATGGCCGGAGCGGGTCACCGCCTCCCCCGCGAACGGGAGATGGCGATCGTCGAGCTCGAGCTGGTGGAGCTTGGACACGCGCTCGAGGGCGCGCGTCGCCGCAGCCATCAGCTCCGGCCCGACCCCGTCTCCGGCGAGACAGGCGACGGTCTTGATGTTCACGCTCTCACCTCCTGGAAGACGTCGTCGAGGGTGACGGGCACGCCGAGATCGGCGAGCTTCTTGAACCGCCTGAATGCGGCGTTGACCTGCTCGCGGTCGAGCACGTGCCCGGCCTCCTCGCAGGCACGCGCGAAGGCGTGCCGGCCCGAGTGCTTGCCGAGCGGGAGCGTCATCGCCGTGCCGAGATCGGTCGGGTCGATGATCTGGTAGGTGCCGGCGTCCTTGAGCATCCCGTCCTGGTGGATGCCGGCCTCGTGCGCGAACGCGTTCGCGCCGACGATCGGCTTGTTCGGGCCGACCGGGTAGCCGGTCAGCTCCGAGACGAGCGACGATGTGTCGCGGATCACGGCGGGGTCGACGCCGGTGTGCGCCTCGTACGCGTCAGCGCGGACACGCAGCGCCATCACGACCTCTTCGAGCGAGGCGTTGCCCGCGCGCTCGCCGATCCCGTTGACGGTGCACTCGACCTGCGTCGCACCCGCGCCCACACCGGCGAGGGAGTTCGCGACCGCGAGGCCGAGGTCGTTGTGACAGTGGACGGAGAGCTGCACGTCCGCGAGCTCGGGGACGCGCTCGAGCAACTCGGTGAACATCTCCGCGTACTCGGTAGGCGTCGTGTAGCCGACCGTGTCGGGGAGGTTGACGATCGTGGCGCCGGCCGCGACGGCCGTGCGGCAGACCTCGGCGAGGAACGTGCGGTCGGAGCGGGTCGCGTCCTCGGCGGAGAACTCCACCTCGTCGCAGCGCTCGCGTGCGTACGCGACCGACCAGGCGACGCGCTCGAGCACCTCGTCAGGGGTGAGACCGAGCTTGCGCTCCATGTGCAGCTCGCTCGTCGCGATGAAGACGTGCACGCGGCTGCGCGGTGCGTCGGCGAGCGACGCGACGGCCGCGTCGACGTCCTCCTTCGTCGTGCGAGCGAGCGACGCGACGGTCGCGGTCGAGACGGCCGCGGCTGCGGCCGCGACGCCCTCGAAGTCGCCCGGCGAGGACGCCGCAAAGCCGGCCTCGATCACGTCGACGCCCAACTGCTCCAGCGCAGCCGCGACCTCGGCCTTCTCGGCCGGTCGCAGTGCGATGCCCGGCGACTGCTCGCCGTCCCTCAAAGTCGTGTCGAAAATCGAAATCCTGCGCACTCGATGCTCCTCCGTCGGCGCCCGATTGCGGGCGCACTTCTTCCGTCTGACGTCGGTGTGTGCGGCGTCTAACGGCCGCGTGAGTGCGTCCTCCCCCTAGTGGGGGAGAATCGTGATGATCGAAAGAAGAACGAGGCTGCGCGTCGACGGCGCCGCGGTGTGCGAAACACCGGCCGAGCGTCGAAATGCGCGTGTGACTCGAAACGATCATCGTCGACCCAGTCTGCACAGAGGTCGGTGCGTTGTCAAGCTTCAGAACTTGAAGCGACCAGAATCGAAACAAATGAGGCGGCGAGGTCAAATTGCAATCCATGTGATCGCGGTGTTCTCGCGCTCTGGGCGGTCGCGCGGGGCGGCGGCATCCACGTGCCGTCCGCGGCGCGCAGCTGAACGGCCGCCGCCCGTAGGCTGCGGCTGACGCGATGCGCATCCGCACGAACTTCTTCGTCTCGCTCGACGGCAAGGTCTCGGGCGCCGACGGCAGACCGGTCCAGCTGCTCGTGCCGGGCTTCGCGGGTGCCGGCTCGTACGGGCTGCCGGAGTTCCTCTCGACCACCGAGGCGGTGCTCATGGGCAGAACGACGTTCCTGCCGGCGCTCGGGGCGCCGAGCTGGCCGTGGACGCAGCCGGTCTTCGTCCTCACCTCGAGCGCGCTCCCGCCGGAGACGCCGGACGGCGTGACGGCGGCGCCGAGCGCCGCGGCACTGCTGCGCACGATGCAGGAAGCGGGAATCGACGGCGACGTCCACCTCGTCGGCGGGCCGAGCACGATGCAGGCATTCCACGCGATCGGCGCGCTGACCGAGGTGCGGGTGCACGTCGTGCCGCTGATCCTCGGGAGCGGGACGCCGCTCGCCGCGGACGGCGCCGAGCCGCTCACGTCGCTCACGCCGCTCTCGGTGCGCACGTTCGACGACGGCGTCGTCGAGCTCGCCTACGCGGTCGCGGACCGAGGCGGTGTCGGACACCAGCGGCCCTGACGATGCCCCCACTGCCGTGGACGCTGCTCGAGCGTGCGCGGAAGCGCTGGATCGCCGCGAACATGCGCGTCACGCGCGGCGCCTGAGACGTCGCGAAGGCATCAGTGCGCGGAGGCTAGCGGGTTGCCGTCGTGCGGCGGCGCGCCGGCGCGGGGATCATCCACGAGCGGCCGAACTTCCGCATCTCGCGGATGATCGGCAGCAGCGCGCGCCCCTTCTCGGTCAGCTCGTACTCGACGCGCGGCGGCGATTCGGGATAGCTGCGCCGCGCGAGCACGCCCGCGTGCTCGAGCATGTCGAGACGCTCGGAGAGCGTGCGCGGGCTGATCCCCGGGCACGCGTGCTCGAGCTGCATGAAACGCCGCGGCCCTTCGGAGAGGTCGTGGATGATGAGCGGTGTCCACTTCGTGGCGATGATCTCTGCGGTCGCCGCCACGGCGCAGTTCAGGTGCTCGTGGACGTCGTTCATCGTTCGCTTCATGTGGCGCATGTTACTCGGCTCGCCGGGCGGCCGCTATCGAAATGGAAGCGTCGGTCGACGCATCGGCGAGCCACGCGTCGACGGCCGCGGCGCACTGCCGGCCCTCGTTGATCGCCCACACGATCAGCGACTGCCCGCGCCGCGCGTCGCCCGCGGCGAACACGCCGTCGACAGATGTCGCGTACCGCGCCGCGTCCACGTTCGAGCGCGCGTCGCGCTCGACGCCGAGCGCGTCGAGCACCGGCGCCTCCGGGCCGAGGAATCCCATCGCGAGCAGCACCAGGCCCGCAGGCCGCGCCTCTTCGGTGCCCGGCACGACGTCGAACGGCGGCGAGCCGCTGTTCTGCTGCCAGTGGATCTGCTCCACGCGGCCGTTCGACCCCGTGAGCGCCGTCGTCGAGATCGCGAAGTCCCGCTCGCCGCCTTCCTTCAGCGCGTAGGAGGTTCGCAGCTTCATCGGCCACAGCGGCCACGGCGTGAGCTCGTCGGGGCGCGACACGGGCGGCTCGCCGAGCAGCTCGATCTGCGTCACGGACGCGGCGCCCTCGCGATGTGCGTGGCCGACGCAGTCGGCGCCGGTGTCGCCGCCTCCGATCACGACGACGTGCTTGCCTGCCGCGCGATGATCGTGCGCCTCGCAGCGCGCGTCCGTTGCGTAGAGGTACTCCATCGCGAAGTGAACGCCGTCGAGCTCGCGGCCCGGCACCGGCAGGTCGCGCGGGACGCGCGAGCCGGTCGCGAGCACGAGCGCGTCGTGGCGCTCGCGCAGCTCGGCGACGTCGACGTCGCGCCGACGTCGGCGCCGAAGACGAACTCGACCCCCTCGGCGCGCGAGCTGCTCGACGCGGCGCTCGACGAGCGCACTTCTCGATCTTGAACTCCGGCACGCCGAAGCGAACGAGCCCGCCGGCGGCCTCGTCGCGCTCGTACACCGTCGACGTCGTCGCCCGGCGCGCGCGAGCTGCTGCGCGCACGCGAGCCCGGCGGGGCCCGACCCGACACGCCGACGCTGCGGCCCGTGCGTGCGGCGGCCGGCTGCGGCACGACCCAGCCTTCGTCCCAGGCGCGGTTGACGATCGCGACCTCGATCTGCTTGATCGTCACCGCGTTGCCCTCGTTGATCTCGAGCACGCACGCGGCCTCGCACGGCGCGGGGCAGAGGCGGCCGGTGAACTCCGGGAAGTTGTTCGTGCGGTGCAGCTGCTGGATCGCCTCGTCCCAGCGGTCGCGGTAGACGAGGTCGTTCCAGTCGGGGATCAGGTTGCCGAGCGGGCAGCCGCTGTGGCAGAACGGGACGCCGCACTCCATGCAGCGCGCGCCCTGCTCGCGCAGCTCGGTCGAGCGGCAGCGTGCCGACGAACTCGCGCAGGTCGCCGACGCGCTCGCGCGGGTCGCGCTCGGGCGCCTCCTGCCGCGCCGACCTTGATGAACGCGCCGATCCGGCCCATTAGGCCGCCGCCTCCGATTCCTTGGTGACGAACCCGCGCCGCCGGCCGAGACCGGGCGTCGTCGTAGCGGATCTCGTCGCCGAGCTCCGAGAGCGCGCGCTTGTAGTCGTGCGGCATCACCTTGACGAACCGCGCGGCGTTCCAGTCGGCGAGCACGCGCTGCGGCGACCGGCGAGCCGGTGCGCTCAGCGTGCTCGGCGAGCAGCGCGCGCACGATCTCCTCGTCGTCGTCCTCCAGCGCCTCGAGCGCGACGAGCTGCATGGTTGCAGCGCGCCGCGAAGCGCCCGTCCTCGTCGAGCACGTACGCGATGCCGCCGCTCATGCCCGCCGCGAAGTTGCGCCCGGTCGGGCCGAGCACGACGACGCGGCCGCCGGTCATGTACTCGCAGCCGTGGTCGCCGACGCCCTCGACGACGGCGCGATGCGCCCGAGTTGCGCACGGCGAAGCGCTCGCCGGCGATGCCGCGGAAGAACGCGCGGCCCGCCGTCGCGCCGTAGAGCACGGTGTTGCCGACGATCACGTTCTCCTCGGCCAGGAACGTGCGCCTCGTCGCGGCGGCCGGACGGCGAGCGTCGCCGCCGGAGAGGCCCTTGCCGACGTAGTCGTTCGCGTCGCCGATCAGCGTCAGCTCGATGCCCCGGCGCGAGCCACGCGCCGAACGACTGGCCCGGCCGAGCCGTGCAGCTCGAACGCGTCGCCGGCAGCCCGCGAGCCCGCGCTTCGTGACGTGGTGCGAGAGCAGCCCGCCGACCGTGCGGTCGACGTTGCGCACCTGCGAACGTCCCGCCGCCGCGCCTCGATCAGCTGCCAGTCGAGCGCGTCCGGCGAGCGGCGAGACCTGGCCTGCGATGCGGCGCAGCGGCGTGCCGGCGGGCACGTCGGGCGTGCGCAGCAGGTTCGAGAGGTCGATGCCGCGCGCCTGCCAGTGCTCGAGCGCGTCGTCGGCCTCGAGCAGGTCGACGCGGCCGACGAGATCCTCGAACCGTCGCGACGCCGAGCGACGGCCATGATCTCGCGCACGTCCTCGGCGACGAAGAAGAAGAACTCGATCACGTGCTCGGGCTGGCCGCGGAAGCGCTTGCGCAGCTCGGGATCCTGCGTCGCGATGCCGACCGGGCACGTGTTCAGGTGGCAGGCGCGCATCATCACGCAGCCCGTCGCGATCAGCGGCGCGGTCGCGAAGCCCATCTCGTCGGCGCCGAGCAGCGCGGCGATCACGACGTCGCGGCCCGTCTTCAGCTGGCCGTCGGTCTGCACCCAGATGCGCGAGCGCAGGTCGTTCAGCACGAGCGTCTGCTGCGTCTCGGCGAGCCCGATCTCCCACGGCACGCCGGCGTGCAGGATCGACGAGATCGGCGACGCGCCGGTGCCGCCGTCGTGGCCGGAGATGAGCACGTGGTCGGCGTTCGCCTTCGCGACGCCCGCGGCGACCGTGCCGACGCCGACCTCGGCGACGAGCTTCACCGAGATGCGCGCCTCGGGGTTCGCGCAGCGCAGGTCGTAGATCAGCTGCTTGAGGTCCTCGATCGAGTAGATGTCGTGGTGCGGCGGCGGCGAGATCAGCCCGACGCCCGGCGTCGTGAAGCGCACGCCGGCGATGTAGCGGTCGACCTTGTGGCCCGGCAGCTGGCCGCCCTCGCCGGGCTTCGCGCCCTGCGCCATCTTGATCTGCAGCTCGTCGGCGTTCGTCGAGGTAGTCGATGTTCACGCCGAAGCGGCCGGACGCGACCTGCTTGATCTTCGAGCGGCGCTCGTCGCCGAAGCGCACCGGGTCCTCCCCGCCTTCGCCGGTGTTCGAGCGGCCGCCGATGCGGTTCATCGCGATCGCGAGCGTCTCGTGCGCCTCGCGCGAGAGCGAGCCGAGCGACATCGCGCCGGTCGAGAAGCGCTTGACGATCTCGGACGCCGGCTCGACGTCGTCGAGCGGGATGCCGCCGTCCGCGCGTCGCGGAAGCGCAGCAGGCCGCGTAGCGTCGAGCGGCGCGCCGACGTCGGCGTTCACCGTCGGCCGCGTACTGCTCGTACGTCTCCGCGCCGCCGCCGCGCACGGCGTGCTGCAGCAGCGCGATCGTCTCGGGGTTCCACTGGTGGTGCTCGCCGTCGCGCCGCCACGCGTAGAGCCCGACGACCGGCAGCAGCTCGCCGCGCCGCGCCGGGATACGCGCGCGCGTGCCGTGCGAGCGCGCCCTCGGCGAGCTCGGCGCAGGCCGATGCCGCCGATCCGCGACGGCGTGCCGCGTGAAGTGCCGGTCGATCAGCTCGTTCGAGAGCCCGACCGCCTCGAAGATCTGCGCGCCGCAGTACGAGGAGATGGTCGAGATCCCCATCTTCGAGATCGTCTTCAGGAGGCCCTTGCCGACCGCCTTCACGGCCCGCTCCTGCGCCTCCTCCGCGTCGAGCTCGAGCCGCCCCTCGGCGACGAGCTCGCGAGATCGTCGCGAGCATCAGGTACGGGTTGACCGCCGCGGCGCCGTAGCCGATCAGCACCGCGACGCTCTGCACGCTGCGCGGCTCGCCGGACTCGACGACGAGCCCGGCCTGCAGGCGCGTGCCCGCGCGCACGAGGTGGTGGTGCACGGCGCGAGACCGCGAGCAGCGACGGGATCGCGACGCGCTCCGGCCCGACGGCGCGGTCGGAGAGGATGAGGATGTTCGCGCCGTCCGCGAGCGCGTCGTCGGCCTCGGCGCAGATCCGCTCGACCGCCTCCTCGAGCCCGTCGACGCCGTCCGTCGACCGGCCACGTCGTAGTCGATCGTGTGCGCCTTGAAGACCTCCGAGTCGACCTGGCGCAGCGCGCTCGAGCTCGTCGTCGCGCAGGATCGGGTTGTCGATGATCAGCTGCCGCGCGTGCTCGGGCGTCTCGTCGAGCAGGTTGCGCTCGGAGCCGACGAGCGACTGCACGCTCATCACGACCGCCTCGCGGATCGAGTCGATCGGCGGGTTCGTGACCTGCGCGAAGAGCTGCTTGAAGTACGAGTAGAGGAGCGGCCGGCGGTTCGAGAGCACCGCGAGCGGCGTGTCGTTCCCCATCGAGCCGACCGCCTCCTCCGCGTTCGCGGCGAGCGGCGAGAGCATCACCTTCATGTCCTCCTGCGTGTAGCCGAACGCGAGCTGCAGGCGGCGCAGCGGCTCGCCCGCGGCGCGCTGCGGCTCGCGCGGCGGCAGGTCGGCGAGGCGCACGTGCTCGCGCTCGAACCACTCGGCGTACGGGCGGCGCGTCGCGACCTCGTGCTTCACCTCCTCGTCGGGGACGATGCGCCCCTGCTCGAGGTCGACGAGGAACAGCTTGCCCGGCTGCAGGCGGCCCTTGCGCACGACGTCCTCCGGCGGGATGTCGAGCACGCCCGTCTCGGACGCGAGCACGACCCAGCCGTCGCGCGTCTCGAGCCAGCGGCCCGGACGCAGCCCGTTGCGGTCGAGCGTCGCGCCGATCACCCGGCCGTCGGTGAACGAGATCGCCGCCGGGCCGTCCCATGCCTCGGTCAGGCACTCGTGGAAGGCGTAGAAGCCGCGCAGGTCGTCGGGCACGTCGGTGCGGCCCGAGTACGCCTCGGGCACCATCATCATCAACGCGTGCGGCAGCGAGCGGCCGGCCAGCACGAGCAGCTCGAGCACGTTGTCGAGCACCGCAGTGTCGGAGCCGCCGGGCCGGATGACCGGCAGCACCTTGTGCAGGTCGTCGCCGAACAGCTCCGATGCGAGCTGCGACTCGCGCGCGCGCATCCAGTTGATGTTCCCGCGCAGCGTGTTGATCTCGCCGTTGTGCGCGATCATGCGGTACGGGTGCGCGAGCTCCCAGCTCGGGAACGTGTTCGTCGAGAAGCGCGAGTGCACGAGCGCCAGCGCGCTCGCGAAGCGCGTCGTCGCCGAGGTCCGGGTAGTAGCGCCCGAGCTGCGGCGCGGTCAGCATCCCCTTGTAGACGAGCGTGCGCGCGGAGAGGCTCGGCACGACGAGGTCGGGGCCGGCGGCGAGCTCGGCGACGCGCCGGATCACGTACAGCTTGCGCTCGAACGCGTCGGGATCGTCCGCGAGCTCGGCCGACGCGCCGACGAAGAGCTGGCGCACGACCGGCGCGAAGAGACGCGCATGCGAGCCGACGTGCCTGCCCGTCGACCGGCACGTCGCGCCATCCGAGCAGCGTCTGGCCCTCCGCCTCGACCGTCTCCTCGAGCAGCTGCTCGAGCTCGAGGCGGCGCGAGGCGCGCTGCGGCAGGAAGCACACACCGACGCCGTAGGCGCCGCGCGGCGGCAGGTGCAGCCCTGCGACCGCGCGCAGGAACGCGTCCGGCGTCTGCACGAGGATCCCCGCGCCGTCGCCGGTGTCCGCGTCGGCACCTGCCGCGCCCCGGTGCTCGAGGTTCTCGAGCGCGGTCAGCGCGCGCGCCACGGCCTCGTGCGTCGGCTGCGCGTCGAGCCGGGCGACGAACGCGACACCGCACGCATCGTGCTCGAACGCAGGGTCGTACAGGCCCTGCTTCTTCATGCTCAGTGCCTTCATCCTCACCGGCCCCCTCCTGGTAGTTGGCTAGTCCGGCGAGAGGGGGAAGCGAAGCCGGCTAGCGCGAATGCGGGCGCGCAAGCTTCGCGATCTTCGTGACGATAAAGGTGCGCGCCGTCATCACTTCAAAGAGTAAAGCAGCGGCCGGATAGACGCAACTGGCCTGCAGGTCAGGACTTTCGGCGCGCCGCGAGCGCGTCCTCGACCTGCGCCGACGTCGAGCCCGCGCGCGGCGAGCAGGACGTAGAGGTGGTAGACGAGATCGGCCGCCTCCTCGACGAGGCGCTCGTCGCTCTCGTCGAGCGCCGCCACGGTCACCTCGACCGCCTCCTCGCCGACCTTGCGTGCGCACGCGCCGACGCCGGCGTCGAGCAGCTCCGTCGTGTACGAGCCGGCGGGCCGCTCGGCTGCGCGCTGCGCGATCGTCCGCCAGAGCGTCGGGCGCGAAGCAGGAGGTCGAGCCGGTGTGGCACGCCGGCCCGGCCGGCGCGGCGCGCACGAGCAGCGCGTCGCCGTCGCAGTCGTCGCGCAGCTCGTCGACGGCGAGGGTGTTGCCCGGAGGTCTCGCCCTTCCGCCACAGCCGCTCGCGCGAGCGGCTCCAGAACCACACCTCGCCCGTCTCGCGCGTCAGCCGCTCGGCCTCCTCGTTCATCCAGCCGAGCATGAGGACGCGGTCCGTCGTCCGCGTCCTGGACGATCGCCGCCTTCAGCATCGGCATGCATCGCGCACCGGCAACCCCAGCTCGCGCAGCTCGTCGCGCAGCGTCGCGAGCCGGGCGGGATCCTCGTGCAGGATCGAGGCGAGCAGCGCCGCCTGCGCGACCTCGAGCGCGGCCGCGACGTGCGCGGCGTTGCCCGCGCCGCCCGAGGCGATCACCGGCAGCGAGACCGCGGACGCGACCGCCGCGGTCAGCTCGAGGTCGTAGCCCTCGCGCGTGCCGTCGGCGTCGATCGAGGTGAGCAGGATCTCCCCCGCGCCGCGCTCCTCGCGCCTCGCGCGCCCACTCGACCGCGTCGCGGCCCGCGGCGACCGTGCCGGCGTGCGAGCGCACACGACCGCCCTCGGCGTCGATCGCGACGACGACCGCCTGTGAACCGAGCCGCTCGGCAAGCTCGCCGATCAGCTCCGGGCGCGCGAGCGCCGCCGAGTTGACGCCGACCTTGTCGGCGCCCGCCTGCAGCAGCCGCTCGGCGTCGTCGGCGGAGCGCACGCCGCCGCCGACGGTGAACGGGATCGCCAGCCGGTCGGCGACCCGCCGCACGAGCTCGACCAGCGTCGGCCGGTCGCCGAGTCGTCGCCTTGATGTCGAGGAAGACGAGCTCGTCCGCGCCCGGCGTCGGAGTACGCGGCGCCGAGCTCGACCGGATCGCCGACGTCGCGGAGGCCGCGGAAACGCACGCCCTTGACGACGCGGCCGGCGGCCACGTCGAGGCACGGGATCAGACGCGGGAGAGGAACAACGCCTCCTCGAGGTAGCGCGCGCCGAGCTGCGCCGCTCTTCTCCGGGTGGAACTGGCAGCCGACGAACGAGCCGAGCCGAGCCTCGGCGACGATCGCCCTCGGACCACGCGGTCGCGTGCTCGGTCTCGGCGGCGTAGGAGTGCGCGAAGTAGAAAGCGCCGCCGTCGCTCGACCTCGGCCCAGCCCATGCGCGGCACGCGCCCTTCGCGCAGCCGCACCGACGCGGCCCGGCACGAGCCCGAGCCCGTCGACACCGCCGTCCTCCTCGGTCTCGTCGAGCGCGAGCTGCAAGCCCGAGGCAGATGCCGAGGATCGGCGCGCCCTGCTCGAAGCGGTCGCGCAGCGCGGCGTCGTGGCCGCGCTTCGCGCAGACCGGCCATCGCTGCGCGGGCGGAGCCGACGCCGGGGAGCACCGCGAGGTCGGCCGCGGCGACGTCGCTCGGTGATCGCCGCGCCGAGCCGGCGGAAGGCGATCTCGACGGAGCGCACGTTGCCGGCGCCGTAGCCGCAGATCGCGACGTTCACAGCACGCCCCTTCGTCGACGGGAACGCCGGCGCCCGCGCGCGCGACGGCGGCGCGCGAGCGCGCGGCCGACCGCCTTGAACGCCGCCTCGGCGACGTGGTGCGCGTCGCGGCCGGTCGCCTCGACGTGGATCGTCGCGCGCGCGGCCTGCGCGAGGCTCTGCGAGCATGTGCTGCGCCATGCCCGGGATCGCGCTCGAGCCTCAGCTCCGCGAACGGGCGGCCGCCGAGGTCGACGGCCGCGCGCGCCATGCGCGTCGTCCATCGGCACGACCGCGTTGCCGTAGCGCGCGATCCCGCGCGCGGTCGCCGAGCGCCGGCGTCGAGCGCCTCGCCGAGCGCGAGCGCCGCGTCCTCGGCCGTGTGGTGGTCGCCGGTCTCGAGGTCGCCGGCGCCCTCGAGCGACGAGGTCGAAGCCGGCATGGAAGGCGAGCTGCTCGAGGAAGTGGTCGTAGATGCCGGCGCCGGTCGCGACGCGCACGCGGCGCTGCGCCGTCGAGCGCCAGCCGCGTCGCGAAGCGCGTCTCCGCCGTCGCGCGAACCGTGCGCACGCTCCGGCCGCCGGCGACGGCCGGGCCGCCGAGCGCCTCGAGCAGCCGGTCGTCGTCCTCGCGGTCGAGCACCGAGACGCGAAACGCACCCGGGAACGAGCGGACGACGATGCCCCGGCGCAAGCAGCGCGTCGGCGATCGCGTCGGCGTCGTCGGTCGGCACGTAGAGGAAGTTCGCGTGCGACTCGAGCGGCGCGAAGCCGAGCGCGCGCAGCCCGTCGGCGAAGCCGCTCGCGCTCCTCGAGGACGGGTCGTCGGGTCGGGCCTCGACGCGAGCGCCGCGATCGCGAGCGCTGCGCCGACCGATCGAGATCGGCGCCGGCGCCTGGCGCGCGTTCAGCTCGGCGGCGACGTCCGTCGACGCGAGTGCGTAGCCGATGCGCGCGCCGGCGAGCGCGAACAGCTTGGAGAACGTGCGCAGAACGATCACGCCGTCGTCGAGCAGCTCGACGCGCCGTCTCGCCGCTGAACTCGAAGTACGCCTCGTCGACGACGAGCGGCCGCGCGTCGGGCAGCGGCGCCGAGCGTTCCCGTCGGGTTGTTCGGCCGGCACGCGAACGTCAGCACGGGGTCGTCGTCGCCGACCTCGCGCCTGCGAGCTCGGCGGCGATCGCGGAAGAGCGGGTAGGTCGGCGCCTCGGGGATCGCGACCGTGTCGCCGGGGCCGGCGTAGGCGCGCGCGCAGAGCAGGATCAGGTCGTCGGCGCCCGCGCCGAGCACGACGTTCTCCGGCTCGACGCCCGCGTAGTCGGCGATCGCGCGCGCGCAGCGCGCGATAGCCGCCGGCCGGATAGCTGTTGACGCGCGCGAGCGCGCCCGCGACCGCCGCCGGGCCGCGTCGAGGCGAGCGGCAGCGGCGGCGTGTTCTGGTCGAAGCGCAGCACCTGCGAAGGGTCGATCCCCGCGAGGCGCGCGACCTCGTCGGTCGGCGCCGCCCACTCGTAGGGCTGGAACGCGGGCGCAGCGCCCTCATGCGGCCATCCGCTCGACCGGGACGATCAGGATCGACGACGCGCCGGCCGCCTCGAGCTCGGGCAGCAGCCGCCAGACGTCGGCGGCCGGGACGAGCGCGTGCACGGCGACCATCCCCGGCTCCGCGAGCGGCAGCACGCTCGGCACGCGCGGGCTGCAGCGAGCTCGCAGATCGCGGCGAGCGCGCTCTCCGGCGCGTTCAGCATCAGGTAGCGGTGCTGCCGCGCCTCGACGACGGCGCGCAGCATCGCGACGAGCGGCCCGGCGCGCTCCTCGTCGCGGGCGACGAGCACGGCCTCGGACTCGAGCAGCACGCCGAGCGAGCGCAGGCCGTTCGTGCGCAGCGTGTTGCCGGAGGAGACGAGGTCGACGATCGCGTCGGCGAGCCCGAGCCGCGGCGTGATCTCGACCGAGCCGCTGCACGTCGACGAGCGTCACGTCGACCGGCAGCAGCTCGCGCGTCAGGCGCGGGTAGACGGTCGCGACCGCCGCGCCGGCGAGGTCCTCGAGCGTGCTGTACGGGCGACTCCTCGGGCACCGCCGCCTCGAGCCGGCACGAGCCGAAGCCGAGCGGGAGCACCTCGCGCACGTCGGCGCCGCGCTCGCGCACGAGGTCGATGCCCGTGATCCCGCAATCGACGACGCCGTCCTGCACGTACTCGGGCACGTCGGACGGCGCGCACGAGCAGCACCTCGACCGGCGCGTTGCGGCACGGGAACGCGAGCGCGCGGTCGCCGGGCTGCTCCGGGCCGAGGCCCGCGTCCTCGAGGAGGTGGAACGACGGCTCGCGCAGCCGTCCCTTGACGGGGACGGCGACCCTCAGGAGCATCGCGCGATCGAGCGCCGTGCCGGTAGCCGCCCTCGCCGTGGCGCAGCCAGTGCGCCACCCGCGTCACCGTCGTCGTCGACGCGCCCGTTCGCTCCGCGATCTCCAGGTACGGCAGCCCCTGCTCCAGCAGCCGCGCCACCTCCCAGCGGTGCGCCATCGCCTCGAGCTCCGACAGCGTGCAGAGGTCCCGGAAGAAGCTCTCCGTCTCCGCCCGCGTCTCCAGCGACTGGATCGCGTCGAAGAGCTCTCGCATCTCCTTGGTCCGCCATGGATGTCGTCGTCCGCTGCTGCTCATCGTACCTCTATGTTAGCACGCTAACATGTGAACATGTGGTTCGAGCAACCGATCGAGGTGATTCCCGCCGTCGACGTGCTCGGCGAGGGGGCCGTGCGGCTGCGAGCGCGGCGACTACGACGCCGTGGTCGAGCGCGGCCGGCGACCCGGTCGCGCTCGCGCCGGCGCTGGGTCGGAGGCGGGCGCGCGGCGGATCCATCTCGTCGACCTCGACGGCGCGCGCAGCGGCCGCGTGCGGCCCGCGCTCGTGCGCGCGGTCGCAGAGCTCGGGCTGCCGGTCCAGGCCTCGGGCGGGATCCGCAGCGCTCGACGATGCGCGCGTCGCTGCTCGACGCCGGCGCAGACCGCGTCGTCGTCGGCACCGCCGCCTGGCCCGACCCGACGCCGTGGCTCGAGCTCGGCGACGCGCTCGTGCTCGCGCTCGACGTGCGCGACGGCGAGGTGCGCACGGCCGGCTGGACCGAGCGGCGCCGGGCTTCGCTTCGACGACGCGCTCGCGCGCGCCGCGGGCCGCGCGTGCTCGTGACGGCGATCGACCGCGACGGCACGCTCACCGGCCCCGATGTCGAGCTGGTGCGCCGCGCCGCCGGCGCGGGCGCGCGCGTGCTCGCCGCCGGCGGCATCCGCGACGCGGCCGACGTCGCCGCGCTCGCGGAAGCCGGCGCCGAGGCCGCGCGATCGTCGGCCGCGCGCTGTCTACTCGCCGGGCGAACGTCTCCCCCACTTCAAGTGCCGTCGGGTACCAGCAGCGCCACGGCCTCGTCGTGCAGGAGGCCGTTCGACGTCACGAAGCTCTGCTTCGCGGCGGGCTCGGCGCCGTCGTAGGTCGTGGCGCGGCCGCCCGCCTCCTCGACGAGGAGCTGTGACCGCCGCGTAGTCCCACACCGCCATCACGGAGTCGCACGCGATCTCCAGCGCGCCCTCGGCGACGAGGCAGTGCTGCCAGAAGTCGCCGAGGCCGCGGTTCGACCACGCGCGCTGCACGATCGTGCGCCAGCCGTCGGGCATGCGGCGCGCACACGTGGTCGAGACCGCCGAATCCTCCAGACGCGCGACGCGCGAGACCGCGGCAGCGCTCGCCGTCGGCGAACGCGCCGCCGCCCCGCAGCGCCCACCAGCGCCGCCCGAGCGCGGGCGCCGAGACGAGCGCCGAGCTCGACGACGCCGTCGCGCTCGAGGGCGAGCAGCGTCGCCCACACCGGCACGCCGCGCACGAAGTTCGTCGTGCCGTCGATCGGGTCGACGATCCACTTCACGTCGCCGCCGTCGTCGCCGAACTCCTCGCCCAGCACGCCCTCGCCGCGACCCGACGAGCGCGACCGCGCTCGCGGATCACCTCCTCGGCGCGCCGGTCCGCCTCCGAGACCGGCGTGAGGTCCGGCTTCGTGTCGACCCGAAGGTCGAGCGCGCGGAAGCGCGCAGTCGTGACCGCGTCGGCGACATCCGCCAGCGCGTGCGCGAAACGAAGGTCGTCGCCCGGGCTCAGCTGTCGGGCGGGGGGTCCGAGTGCGGGCCCCAGTCCTCGTCCTCGCCGTGCCCGACCTGGTGGCCGGCAGAGCCGCCCGCGACCATCTCTTCGCCCTGGTTGAAGCGGTGGACCATGTAGACGAGCGGCAACGCGATCACGATGACGACGATGATGATCCCGATCAGCACGGGACCAGCCTGACCGTCACCGGGCTGCGCGTCAAGGCTCGACCTGCGGCGCCCGCACGATCCGTGGGTCGGTGAACACATCGAGGTCGTCGCGACTCGGGGAGGAGAACTCCGAGACGACCGCGCCCTCGTCGCCCGCCCGGAACCAGTGCAGCGTGTCCGGCGGAATCGTGAGCTGCTCCCCGGCCGGAGCTCGATCCGCTCGCCGTCCATCCAGAGCTCGACGGCGCCGCGCCGGCAGCGGAACGTCTCTTCCTTTCCCGGCGAGCCCTCGAAGGGCGGGTGGCGGTGCTCGGGGCACATCTGCAGCGGGTAGAGGACGAGCTCCTTCGCGCAGTAGCGGTCCGTGTTCACGTAGACGAGCAGCATCAGCCCTGTCGTGCGCAGCTCGCCGAGGCCGAAGTCCGCGACCTCGATCTGCGCCCGCTCGGCGTCGGTGAGGACGATGCCCGTCGCCGCGAGCTGCTCGGCCGCGTAGGCCTGCGCCTCCTGCTGCTCCTCACGTGTGATCATGCACGCGACTCCGCGCGCAGCCGCCGCTTGGCGTCCTCTCGCGCTCCGACGCTGTCGAGCGCGGCGAGCGCCGCGCCCACGACGGGCGGGTCCGGCGCGAGCACGGGGCGGGCGCCGTCCGGCAGCTGCGCGACGACCGTCTCGTAGAGGAGGCCGGTGCCGCCGGCGAGCATCCCGCCGCCGAGCACCACGTCCGCCTCCTCGACGTCGAGGTCGCGCATCGCGCGGCGCGCCATCAGCACGATCTCACGGGCGAGCCGATCGATCAGCGCGACCGCGACGGCGTCGCCGTCCGCAGCGGCCGCCACGACGTGCGGCGCGAGCTCGGCGAGTCGTGGCTGCGGCAGGCGGCCGTAGTGAACGTCGGCGCCGACGTGCTCGACACTCGCCGCACCGAAGTGCTCGCGCACGATCGCGGTCAGCGCGGTCGGCTCGCCGCGGCCGTCCTCCCCGCGCGCCGCCAAACGGAGCACTTCGCGGCCGAGCATCACGGCGCCGCCCCAGTCACCCGTCTCCCAGCCGAGGGACGGATAGCGCGCGACACGTTCGCCCGAGCGGCCGACGACGTTGATACCCGCTCCGCAGACCACCGCGACCGCCGTCTCGGCATCGGAACCCGAGCGCAGGAGCGCGAACGTGTCGTTGTCCACCGTGCGTGCCCGCGCCCAGCCGCGCCCGTCGATCGCACGCTCGAGCCCTTCGATGTCGGACGGTACGTCCGCGCCGCAGAGAAAGAACGTGGCGTGCTCGACCGGAAGCGCCGCGCCGGACTCGGCGACCAGCGCGCCGATCACGTCGGCGACGGCGTCGGGCCCGACGGCATGCGTGTTCGTTCCCGGCCCGCGCAGACTCGAGACGAGCTCGCCGTCCGTCGTGGCGACCAGCACCGCCGTCTTGGAGTTACCGCCGTCGACGCCGAGGATCAAGGCCATGCCTCACCCAGATACACGACGGCGAGCGGCTGGTGCAAACTTCTGCCCCTCCTTGATCCGCCACCTCGAGTACACCCGCGACCGGCTGGCGCAGACGTCGGAACGCCTGCGCGAGCGCGTGCGTGCCGAGACGCGCGATCCGGACGAGCTGCTCGTCGCAGGCCCGGTCGATCGCATCTCGTACGAGGAGGCGGCGGCACTCGACTACCGGCCGGCGCAGCTGCGGGAGCGTCTCGGCCCGCTCTGGGCGACGTACTGGTACCGGCTGCGCGGCGACCGTGCCGGAGGAGTGGCGCGGGCCGGCGCGTCGACCTGCTCTGGGCGACGACGGCGGAGACGACGCTCTGGGTCGACGGCCGCGCCGTGCAGGGGCTGCACGGGATCGAGCACACGCAGCGCCCTGACGCGACCGTGCTCGCCCACGCGCGCGGCGGCGAGCAGGTCGAGCTCGCGCTCGAGCTGGCGTGCAACGGCCTCTTCGGCGCGCAGGAAGCTCAGCCCGAGCTCGTCGTCTGCGAGCTCGCGCTGTTCGACGAGGATGCGTGGCGGCTCTACCACGACTTCGAGCTGCTGCGCACGCTCGAGTCGTCCGACGCGCTCGAGCCGGGCTGGGCCGGCCATCTGCGTGCTGAGCTGAACCGCTTCTGCAACGAGCGCGATCCGGCGATCCTCACGGCGCTCTACGAGCACCACAACGGCACGCGCGCGCACGAGGTCTGCTGCGATCGGGCACGCGCACATCGACACCGCGTGGCTCTGGCCGCTCGCCGAGACGTACCGCAAGACCGTGCGAACGTTCGGCAGCCAGACCCGGTACATGGACGAGTACCCGGAGTACCGCTTCGCCTGCTCGCAGGCGCAGCAGTACGCCTGGATCAAGGAGCGCAATCCCGACCTGTGGGAGCGCATCCGGGCGAAGGTCGAGACGGGGCAGTTCGTGCCCGTCGGCGGAAGCTGGGTCGAGCCAGACTGCAACATCCCGTCGGGCGAGTCGCTGCTGCGGCAGTTCCTGCACGGGCAGCGCTTCTTCGAGGACGAGCTCGGCGTGCGCTGCAGCGAGTTCTGGTCACCGGACGCGTTCGGCTACTGCGGGCAGCTGCCGCAGCTCATGCGCCTCGCCGGCCTGACGCGCTTCCTGACGCAGAAGCTCTCGTGGAACCGCTTCAACCGCCCGGACTCGCACACGTTCGTCTGGCAGGGCGATCGACGGCAGCGAGGTGCTCGGGCACTTCCCGCCCGCCGACAACTACAACAGCGACGTCAGCGTGCGCGAGCTGCTGTACGCGCAGCGCGAGTTCAAGGATCACGAGTCGAGCGGCCGAGCATGCTCGTCTACGGCTGGGGCGACGGCGGCGGCGGCCCGACGCGCAACATGCTCGAGGCGCTGCGCCGCGCCCGCGACCTGCAGGGACTGCCGCGCACGCGCGCCGCGACGAGCGACGAGTTCTTCTCGGCGCTCGAAGGCGGAGCGCGAGGAGCGGCCGGTCGTCGTCGGCGAGCTGTACTTCGAGTACCACCGAGGCGTCTACACCTCGCAGGCGTTCACCAAGCGCGGGAACCGCGTCTGCGAGCAGCTGCTGCACGACGTCGAGTTCCTGGCGAGCGCGCGCGGCGACTACCCGCGTGCCGAGCTCGACCGGCTGTGGAAGCTCCTGCTCCTGCAGCAGTTCCACGACATCCTCCCCGGCTCGTCGATCGGGCTCGTCTACGAGGACGCGCGCCGCGACTTCGACGAGCTCGAGCGCAGCCTGCGCGACGCTCGTGGGACGCGGCGACACGCCCGTGAACACGATCGACGTGCCGAGGCGCGAGGTCGTCCTGCGCGACGGCGAGCCGGTGCTGGTCGAGGCGGCGCCGTTCGCGGCCGGCCGCGTGGTCGAGGCGGCCGACGCAGGTGCGCGTCGACGGCCTGACGCTCGAGAACGAGCACCTGCGCGTCGAGCTGGGCGAGGACGGCAGCGTGCTGAGCGTGATCGAGAAGGAGACCGGGCGCGAGGTGCTCGCGGCGCCCGGCAACCTGCTCGAGCTGTACGAGGACCTGCCGGTCAAGTTCGACGCCTGGGACATCGACCCGTTCCACCTCGAGACGCGCGTGGACTGCCCGCCGGCCGAGTCGTGCTCGGTGGTGGCGGTAGGGCCGCTGCGCGCCGAGATCGCATTCGAGCGCCGCGTCGGCGAGCGCAGCGCGCTGCGCCAGATCGTGCGTCTCGACGCCGGCGCGCGGCGACTCGAGTTCCACACCACCGTCGACTGGCACGAGGAGCACAAGCTGCTCAAGGTCTGCTTCCCGCTGAACGTGCACGCGCCGAACGCGACGTACGAGACGGCGTTCGGCTACGCCGAGCGGCCGACGCACTACTCGACGAGCTTCGACCGCGCGCGCTACGAGGTGCCCGGCCAGCGCTGGGCCGACCTCTCCGAGCACGGCTTCGGCGCGGCGCTGCTCACCGACTCGAAGTACGGCTACAGCTGCCACGGCAACGAGCTGCGCATCAGCCTGCTGCGTGCGCCGAAGAGCCCCGACCCGGAAGCCGACATGGGCGCGCACGAGTTCGCCTACGCGCTCTACCCGCACGCCGGGGGCTGGCGCGACGCGGGCGTCGTGGCGGAGGGACGGCGCTTCAACGCGCCGCTGCGCTGGACGAGCGGCATGCCGGAGACGTCCTTCGCGGCGCTCGACGACCCGAACCTCGTGCTCGACACGATCAAGCGCGGCGAGCGGTCAGACGTGCTCGTGCTGAGGCTGTACGAGGCGCACGGCGGCCGCGGCGTCGCGCGCGTGCGGCTCGCGCAGCCGCCCGTACGGGCGCGCTACGCGAACGCGCTCGAGGAGGAGACGGCGAGACGTCGCCGTCGAGGACGACGTGCTCGTCGTCCCGTACCGGCCGCACGAGGTGATCACCGTGCTCGTCGGATGACGCAGGCCATACGATCGTCGCGGCGAGCAATCAACGAGGAGAAGACCAATGAAGACGAGTCTCGGCATCTGGGCGTTCGGCTCCATGGCGACGCGCTTCAACCCGGGCGGCTACAAGCCGGAGCTCTCCGGCACCACGACCGCGCAGAGAGTGCGCACCGCGGTCGAGGGGCTCGGCGACCTGATGGACGACTACGAGTTCCACTACCCGCAGGAGATCAACCGCGACAATCTCGAGGAGATCCAGCAGGCGCTCGACGGTCACGGCATCTACTGCGTCGCCGGCGGCCTGCACCTCGATCCGCGTTTCGCGAAGGGCGGCCTGTCGTCGCCGGACGACGCGACTCGCGCCGAGGCGATCCGGATCACGCGCGAGGCGATCGAGCTCGCCGGCGACATCGGCGCGCAGATGATCATCTGGCCCGGGATCGAGGGCTACAACTACCCGTTCCAGACTGCGTACGCCGAGTCGTGGTCGCGCTTCGTCGACGCGATCGGCGAGCTCGCGCGTCACGCCGCCGAGCGCGACGTGACGATCTTCCTCGAGCACAAGAACTCCGAGCCGGCGATGAAGATCTTCATGCGCAACATCGGCATGACGCTGCACGTGATCCACACGCTGCGCACGCAGGGCGTGACGAACCTGTCCGTGAACATGGACTGGCAGCACCTGATCATGAACGGCGAGAACCTCGCGGAGTACGCCGCGCTGCTCGCCGCGAATGGGTTGCTCGGCCATCAGCACGCGAACTCCGGCTGGGGCACCTTCGACGACGACAACATGGTCGGCGCGACGGCGTTCATGGAGACGATCGAGCTCGCCGTCGAGCTGCGCCGCGCGAACTACGGCGCGAACGGCGAGCGACTCGGCTTCGACCTCTACCCGTACACGGAGGACGCCGTGGCCGCGGTCGAGCGCTCGGTGCTGCAGTGGCGGTTCATCGACGGGATCGCGGCGAAGGTCGACGGCGACGCGCTGCGTGCGGCGCAGCACGAGAAGGACGCGGTCAGCGCGTACGAGCTCGTGTACGCGGCGCTGGGCGCGTGACCGAAGAAGCGCTCGTCGGGATCGACGTCGGCACGTCGGGCGTCAAGGGCATCGCCATCTCGCCGCGCGGCGACGTGCTCGCAGTCGAGGAGGAGCCGTACCCGCTCTCGACGCCGCAGCCGGGCTGGTCGGAGCAGGACCCGGAGGACTGGTGGCGTGCGACGCAGGCGGTCCTGGCCCGCCTGCCCGAGGGGACCGCTCGGCTTCTCCGGCCAGATGCACGGTCTCGTCACGCTCGACGCCGACGGGCACGTGCTGCGGCCGGCGATCCTCTGGAACGACCAGCGGACGGCGGCGGAGTGCGCGGAGATCGAGGAGCGGATCGGGCTCGCGCGGCTGATCGAGCTGACGGGCAACCGCGCGCTGACCGGCTTCACGGCGCCGAAGCTGCTGTGGCTGCGGCGGCACGAGCCGCACGTGTTCGAGCGCATCGCGCACGTGCTGCTCCCGAAGGACTACGTCCGGCTGCGGCTCGAGGGCGAGCACGCGATCGACGCCGCCGACGCGTCCGGCACGCTGCTCTTCGACGTCGCACACCGCCGCTGGAGCGACGAGGTGCTCGCAGCGCTCGACCTGCCGCGCGAGTGGCTGCCGCCCGCGCACGAGTCGACGGCGATCGCCGGCGCAGGCGACCAGGCCGCGGGAGCGCTCGGCGTCGGGATCGACGTTCCCGGCCCGCTGTCGGTCGCGCTCGGCACGTCGGGCGTCGTCTTCGGCGTGCTGCCGTCGTACAGCGCCGATGCCGAGGCGCGGCTGCACACGTTCTGCCACGCCGTGCCGGGCACCTGGCATGCGATGGGCGTGATGCTCTCGGCGGCCGGGTCGTTGCGCTGGCTGCGGGACGTGGTCGGCGGTGACGACGCGACGCTCGTCGCCGAGGCGGAGGCGTGGTCGCCGGGCGCCGAGGGGCTCACCTTCCTGCCCTACCTCACGGGCGAGCGCACGCCCCATGCCGACCCCGACGCGCGTGGCGCGTTCGTCGGCCTGACCGTGCGCCACGACCGAGGCGCGCTCGCGCGGGCGGTGCTCGAGGGCGTCGCCTACGGCCTCCGCGACTCGCTGGAGCTGCTGCGCTCGCTCGGCGTTCGAAGCGGAGACCGGCCGCATCTCCGGCGGCGGCGCGCGCAGCGATCTGTGGACGCGGATCGTCGCCACCGTGCTCGGCATCCCGCTCGAGCGGACCGCGGTCGACGAGGGCGCGGCGTTCGGCGCGGCGCTGCTCGCCGGCGTGCGCTCCGGCCGATTCGCGGATGCGCACGAGGCGGTCGCGGAGTGCGTGCGCGTGACCGGACGCGTCGAGCCGGAGCCGTCGTGGCGCCGCGGCGTACGACGAGGGCTACGAGCGCTTCCGCGCGCTCTACCCGGCGGTTCGTCCGTTCAGCTGAGCACGCGCGCTCAGATTCGCCGCCCAACGCCGGGACGGGACGCGCCCGGCACGGACACCCACCTTGGTCAGACCAAGTTGCGCGAATGTGCGACGAACGATCCACAACACCTGCATTTGCGTGGTATCGAGGGCCAATGGGACCTGTCCGTTCCGAGGGGCGCTCGTGGTCAGACCACGTTGTTGCGGCCTTCAGCTGAGCTCGGGCACGAGGTCGGCGATCGAGTCGACGATCCGCGACGGGCGGAACGGGAAGCGCTCGGCTTCCTCGCGCGTTCGTCGACGCCGGTGAGCACGAGCACGGTGTGCATGCCCGGCCTCGAGCCCCGACGACGACGTCGGTGTCCATGCGGTCGCCGACCATCGCCGTCGTCTCCGAGTGCGCGTCGATCGCGTTCAGCGCCGAGCGCATCATCAGCGGGTTCGGCTTGCCGACGAAGTACGGCTCGACGCCGGTCGCCCGGCTGATCAGCGCGGCGACGGAGCCGGTCGCCGGCAGCGGCCCGTCCGGCGTCGGGCCGGTCGGATCGGGGTTGGTCGCGATGAAGCGCGCGCCGGCGACGATCAGCCGGATCGCCTGCGTGATCGCGCTCGAAGGAGTACGTGCGGGTCTCGCCGAGCACGACGTAGTCGGGGTCGCGCTCGGTCGAGCGTGTAGCCGGCGTCGTGCAGCGCGGTCGTGAGCCCGGCCTCGCCGATCACGAACGCCGTGCCGCCGGGCCGCTGGTCGTCGAGGAAGTCCGCGGTCGCGAGCGCCGACGTCCAGATCGACTCCTCGGGCACCTCGAGCCCGCTCAGCGCGAGCCGCGCGGCAAGGTCGCGGCGGCGTGTAGATCGAGTTGTTCGTCAGCACGAGGAACGGCAAGCCGAGCTCGCGCAGGCGCGCGATGAAGTCGCTCGCGCCGGGGATCGGGTGCTCCTCGCGCACGAGCACGCCGTCCATGTCCATCAGCCAGGACCTGATCTCGCGGCGCTTCGTCAGCTGGAGACGCGCTCCGACAGCTCGCGTGAACGCTCGGTCGCGGCGTTGATCGCGTTCAGGAAGGCGGCGCGAACGCCGGAGCGCTCGAGCTCGCGGATCGCGCGTGTCGTCGTCCCGCCCGGCGAGGTCACGTTCTCGCGCAGCTCGACGGGATGCAGCTTCTCGTCGCGAAGCAGGAGCGCACTGCCGAACATCGTCTGCACGACGAGCTGCGTCGAGATCTCGCGGCTCAGGCCGAGCAGCAGCCCGGCCTCGATCATCGCCTCGGCGAGCAGCGCGAAGTACGCCGGCCCGGAGCCCGAGAGCGCGGTGACGGCGTCCATGTCGTACTCGGCGACGCGCACCACCGCGCCGAGATGCCCGAGCGCATCCTCCGCGAGCGCGAGGTCGGTCGTCGCTCGCGTGCGTGGCCGGGGCAGATGCCGGCGATCCCCTCGTGCACGAGCGCGGGCGCGTTCGGCATCGCGCGCACGACGCGCGTGCCGGTCGGGAGATGCGCCTCGATCGACGCGGTCGTCACGCCCGCGGCGGTCGAGAGCACGGTCTGCTCCGGCTGGCAGCTCCTCGGCGATCTCCTCGAGCACCGCCTCCATGTCCTGCGGCTTCACGGACACGATCACGAGACCCGCGCCCGCGCAGGGCAGCGGTGTTGGACGCCTCGACGGCGACGCCCTCGTACTTCTCGCGCAGCTCCGCGAGGTGCTCCTCGCGGCGCGCGGTCACCGAGATGTCGGCGGGCTGCCGCCAGCCCGAGCTGAGGAAGCCGCGCAGCATCGACTCGCCGAGCCGGCCGGTGCCGAGGATCGCGATCCGCGTGTTCATCGCCGCACTGTAACCCGATCGCCGACGGCGATCCTTCCGGGCTGCTCGACCCAGCAGTCGAGCGCGACGGTGCCGTCGAACGAGCGGACGACACGGAGCAGCACCGAGGGATCCTGCTCGAGCGTGTCGGGATCGAACGTCGTCATCACGCAGCGCGACCGTCGCTTGCGCACGCCGACCAGCACGCCGCCGATCTCGAGGTACGCGCCCGGCCAGGTCCGCTCTTCGAGCTCCCGTCACGCCGCCGATCAGCAGGTTCGGACGAAAGCGCCGGTGGTCGACGCCGACGGCGCGCGCCATCCCGTCGGTGAGCACGGTCAGCGGCAGCACGTCGTAGCGCTGGCCGCTGTCGAGGCCGTTGAAGCGGACGAGCTCGACGTCGGGGGACGTGACGGCGCGCACCTTCGCGAGCGTCTGCGGCGACCCCCAGGGCTCACCGTCGACGAGGGGCTCGCCGTCCGGGCCGAGAGTGCCGCTCAGCCCGAGGAGGCCCGGGCGGTAGCGGGAGGTGACGACGCGTCCTCTCGCCTCGCGTGCGTGCACGAGCCGGTCGCCCCGCACGCCGTCGACGCCGAGCTCGGCCGAGTCCAGCCGCTCGCCGCGCATCGACTTGACCGGGTAGCGCCATAGCTCTTGCACGAACATGACCGCATAAGCGCATGCGGGACCGGCGCTATTCCCCATGAGCTAGAACGTGCAGCGTGAATGACCTCCTCCTCGTCCTCTCCGCCTTCCTCGCGAGCGCGGTCGAGATGGTCGAGGCGCTCACGATCGTCCTCGCCGCCGGCCTGACGCGCGGCTGGCGCTCCTCGCTCACCGGAGTCGGAGCCGCCGCGCTCGCGCTCGCGGTCGTCGTGGCAGCGCTCGGGCCGGCGCTCGACGCTCGTGCCGATCGACGCGCTGCGGCTCGTCGTCGGCGGCCTGCTGCTCGTCTTCGGGCTGCAGTGGCTGCGCAAGGCGATCCTGCGCGCGAGCGGCTACAAGGCGCTCCACGACGAGGACGCGATCTTCGCGCGCGAGCTGCGCGAGGCGGAGACCGCGGCGCACGAGGAGCGCGCGGGCCTCGACTGGTACGGCTTCACGCTCTCGTTCAAGGGCGTCTTCCTCGAAGGGCTCGAGGTGGCGTTCATCGTGCTGACGTTCGGGAGCACCCAGCAGAACATCCCGCTCGCGGCAGCGGGGCGCGGCGGTCGCGATCGTGCTCGTCGCTGTCGTCGGCGTGCTCGCACGTGCACCGCTCGCGCGCGTGCCCGAGAACTCGATGAAGTTCGCCGTCGGAGTGATGCTGACGACCTTCGGGATCTTCTGGGGCGCCGAGGGGGCGGGCGCCTCGTGGCCGGGCGGCGACGCGATGATCCTCGGCGTGCTCGCGTTCGTGCTCGTGCTCGCGTTCGCGTCGGTCGGCGTGCTGCGCCGGCGCCGGGTCGTGCCGGTGACCGCGTGAGCCGCGGTTCGCGCGCTTCTGGTGGGACTTCGTCGTCGGCGACGACTGGGTCGCGGCCGTCGGGGTGGTGGCCGGGCTCGCGCTGACGGCGCTGCTCGCCGCGTGGTGGGTGCTGCCGCTCGCAGTCGCGGCGGTGCTTGTCGCGACGCTCGTGCGCGCGACGCGCTAGTCGTCTAGATCGCAGGGAGGCGCACGACGAAGTGGCCGCTCGGGCCGGGGTACGCTTCGACGTCGCCCGAGACGGCGCGCGCGAGACGCCGCGCGAGCGCGAGCCCGAGGCCGGCGCCGCTGTTCGTCGACTGGCCCGCGCTCCCGCGAACGGCCGGCTCGAAGATCGTCTCGTGCTCGTCACTCGTCACGCCGGGCCCGTCGTCGTCGACCGCGAACAGCACGGTCGTCCCGTTGCGGGCGACGCTGACGCGCACCTCCCCGCGCCCGTAGCGCAGTGCGTTCTCGACCACCGGGTGCAGGATGCGCTCGGCGATGTCGCGGTCGACGCCGATCCGAACGGGCTCGGTGACGCCCTCGAGCCGCAGCTCGACACCGCGCGATGGAGGCGTCGTCGCTGTACGCGGCGACGACCGCCTCCGCGACCTCGACCGCGTTGGAGACGCCCTGCAGCTGCGATTCGTCCTGCGCCGCGGAGACGAGCGTGCTCGACGATCCGCTCGATCTGCTGCGCGTTCGTGAGCACCGCCTGCAGCTCTCGCGGTACTCGGTCGACGAGCGCTCGCGGCGCAGGGCGAGCTCGGCCTCGGCCATCAGCTTCGCGAGCGGCGTGCGCAGCTCGTGCGACATCTCCGCGGAGAAGCGGCGCTCGTGGCGGAGGCTCGCGGCAAGCCGTTCGAGCAGGCCGTCGAGAGTACGGGCGAGGCGCGTGAGCTCGTCGTAAGGCTCGCCGAGCGCGAAGCGGCGGTCGAGATCCTCCTCGCTCCATGTCGCCGCCTGCTCGGTCATCTGGGCGACGGGACGCAGCGCCGCGCGCAGCAGCCACCAGGACGCCGCCGCCGCGAAGACGAGCACGAGCACGAAAACGGTGAGCGCGGCGATCAACGCAGTACGCCGGGTGTGGTGATACGGCGCGAGCGAGATGCCGACGACGAGCGTGCCGACGCGCCGGCGATTTCGACACGATCGGCACGGCGAGAGCCGCTCCTCCGCGCCGGGGACGTCGAAGATCCGCGCCGGGCCCGCCACGAGCGCGCGGGCCGCGAGGTCGACTTCCGGGCGTGTGCGCGGGCGGGACCGACCACATGCGTTCCGTTGAAGATCCACACGCCGCTGTCGGCCGAGTCCGTCGCGCCCGTCTCGGCCGACGTGGATGTCGTGTTGTCGACGACTCGGAGACCGCTGAGCTCCTCTGCGGCGCGCGCGTGGAGCTCGGTGTTCGCGTCGCGCGACCCGGCGTGCGCCAGCAGCACGTTGAACCCGATCGTGGCGAGCGCGAGCGCGACGGTCAGTGCGCCGACGACGACGAGCAGCAGCCGGGTGCGAACGCCATCTCACTCGAGCAGGTATCCCACGCCGTGCACCGTCGTGATCGTCGGCGTGCCCGGAAGCTCGCCGAGCTTGCGGCGCAGGCGGGCGACGTACGCGTCGAGTGTGTTGTCGCGAACGCGTGCGCCGTGCGGCCAGCCGGTGCGAACGAGGTCGCGCCGGCGGACGGTCGCGCCCTGATTCGCGACGAGCTTCGCAAGCAGACGGAACTCGGTGGGAGTCAGCGGCACCTTGTGCCCCTCGGCGGAGGCGACGTGCGCCAGCGGGTCGAGGCGCAGGCTGCCCGCGGCGACGACGGTGTCGGTGGGCGGCGCGGCGCAAGAGCGCCTGCAGCCGCGCGACGAGCTCCGCGAAGGCGAACGGCTTCGTCAGGTAGTCGTCGCCGCCCGCGCTGAACCCGGTGACCCGGTCGGTGAGCGCATCCTTCGCGGTCAGGAAGATGATCGGCATCGCCGCACCCTGGGCGCGCAGCGCCTGCACGACGTCGCGCCCGTCCGTGTCGGGAAGCCCGATGTCGACGACGAGCAGGTCGGGGCCCTCCGGCTCGAGGCGCTCGAGCAGCTCGGCGCCCGATCCCGGCGCCGACGGCCGAGAAGCCCTCTTCCTGCAACCCGCGTAGCAGGACCGCCCGCAAGTCGAGGTCGTCCTCGACGACCATCACCTTTGCGCCGGTCACGTCCTCAGCGTAGCTCTGCCCGGGGCGCGGTGGGAACCGCCGTTCAGGAGGACGTCACCTGTGGCCGGGCGCTACCGTCGCGGCGTGCGCCTGCTGCTCGCCCTCGTGCTCACGGTGGCCGTCGCGCCGCCCCGTCCGGCGGTCGACTCGAAGCCGATCCCGTTCGGCGCGCAGCGGCGCGCCGAGACTGCGCGCTACGCGGAGCGCCACTACGGCCTCGACACGTGGCGGCTCCAGCATCCGAAGGTGATCGTGGAGCACTACACGGCGAGCACGACGCTTCTCCTCGGCGTGGAACACATTCGCGAACGACGCGCCCGACGCCGAGCTGCACGAGCTGCCCGGGCACGTGCGCGCACTTCGTGATCGACCGCGACGGGACGATCTACCAGCTCGTCGCGCTGACGACGATCTGCCGGCACACGGTCGGGCTGAACTGGACCGCGATCGGGATCGAGCACGTCGGCACGAGCGACGCCTCGATCCTGCAGAACCCGCGGCAGCTCTCGGCGTCGCTGCGGCTGACGCTCTGGCTGATGCACCGCTACGGCATCTCGCTGCCGAACGTGATCGGCCACAACGAGAGCCTGACGAGCCGCTACCACCGCGAGCGCTACGCGCCCTGGCGCTGCCAGACGCACGGCGACTGGACGCATGCCGACATGCAGCGCTACCGGGCGCGGCTCGCCGCGCTTGCGCGCGGCGAGCACGTCGCCCTGTCGCGCGTCGGCGGCCCCGTCGCCTCGGGTTGCTAGCCGAAGAGCGGCTCGCCCGTCTCGAGCAGCGTCTTCACGCCGCTCAGCACGTGCATCCAGCCCGCGCCCTAGACGCTCGAGGCCGTCTTCGGCGAGCCCTCGAGCCGGTCGTGGACGATCGTCAGCTTGCAGACGCCGCCGTCCTGAGGCTCGATCTCCCACGTCACGCGGCTCGCGGGCTCCGCGGCGAGCTCCGGGTCGTAGAGCGACTGCCAGTCGTGCACGAGCCGCCGCGGCGGGTCGAACTCGATCGTCGCGACCGTTGCCCCAGTCCTCGCCGTCGGGGCCTTGCACGAGGTGCAGCTCCGGCGTGTTCTCGATCGCGCGCACCGTGGAAGTACCGCGTCGTGAACTCGGGCTTGGTGATCGCGTCCCAGATCTGGTCGGCGTCGCCTTGATGAACACCTGGTAGACCTGCACCGTCGTCTCGGTGAACGTGCTCGTCATCATGCTGATTCCTCCAGCTCGTTCTTGAGGTCGAGGAGCGCGGAGACCCGACGCTCCGTGTACTTGTCGATCCAGCGGTCGTGGATCTCGCGGATCGGAACAGGGTTCAGGAAGTGGAGCTTCTCGCGTCCCTGCTTCCGGGAGACGACGAGGCCGGCGTCCTCGAGCACGCGCAGGTGCTTCATCACGCCGAAGCGCGTCATCTCGAGCTCCGCGTCGAGCTCGGTGAGCGTGCGGCCGTCACGCTCGAAGAGCCGGTCGAGGAGCAGGCGGCGACTCGGGTCGGCCAGCGCCTGAACACAGGGTCGAACACCGCGTCGTCTTCCATGCGGCCAATGATAGGTGACCTATTGGTCACATGTCAAGTACGGCGGCGGACGGCCTCCGCGTGCTTGGGCAGGCCCTCCGCGGCTGCGAGTGCCTCGACCGTCGGCGCGATTCGCTGCAGGCCGGCCTTCGTCAGGCGCTGCACGGTCACCGGCTTCAGGAAGGTCTCGAGGCCGAGCCCGCCCACCGAGCGCGCCCAGCCGTTCGTCGGCAGCACGTGGTTGCCACCGGTCGCGTAGTCGCCCGCGGGCACCGGCGACCACGGGCCGACGAAGACCGTGCCGGCGTTGCGGACGCGGTCGGCGTGGCGCTCGGCGTCACCGAGCAGCACGAGGTGCTCGGGCGCGATCGCCTCCGCCTCCTCGAGCGTGTCGACGGTGCGGCAGACCGCGTCGTGACCGTGCTCGCGCTGCGCGGCGAGCTCGAGCTCGATCAGCTCCGGGTCGCCGTCGCCGAGCACGACGACCTCGGACGGCCCGCCGGGCAGGTCGATCGGCACGTCGCGCGACACTTCGAGCTTCGCCTCGTTCACGTAGTCGTTGCCGGGGCCGACGATCTTGTCGACGCGCTCGACGTACGCGAGCCAGCCGATCGCCTGCGGGCCGCCGATCGCCCACACCTCGTCGAGCCCGAGCGCTTCGGCGGCCGCGGCGATCATCCCGGCGCCGGACGGCGGCGTGCAGATCACGATGCGGCGAACGCCGGCGACCTGCGCCGGCACCGCGCACATCACGAGCGTGGAGATCAGGTTGCGCGGCACGTAGACGCCGACCGTGTCGAGTGCGACCCACCGTCGCTGCAGGACGACGCCCGGCTCCACCTCGAGCTCGATGTCGGCAGGCCGCTGCGCCTCGTGCCACCGCCGTACACGGTCCGCGAGTTGCAGCAGCGCCTCGGTCGGGACCGACCCCGCCTCGTCGGGCGCAGCGCGTGCCGGCTCGACCCCGTCGAGCCGAAGCGCCCACTCGCGCACGGCGTCGAGGCCGCGCTCCTTCACGTCGGAGACGATGCTCATGGGCGCGAGCGTACCGACGTGGTCTGACCACCGAAGGCGGCCCGGCGAGCCATGTCCCTGCCGACACGACCGCCGGCGAAACCGCTGCTCACCGCCCACTGTGGAACGTTCGTGACAGTTCCATGCGTCTTGGTCTGACCACGTGGACTGGCCCACCGCGGCCGTGGCCGCAAGGACCTACTCGCCGGCGACGTCGCGCCGGACGAAGACGAGGTAACCGGCCGTCAGCGGGACGACGACGTACAACGCGCACACCCAGAGCGCGCGCACCACCGGCGTCCAGTCGGCGGGCGTGCGGAGGAAGCCGTGCCACGCCTGGAACTGCTCCGCGAGCAGGTAGGGCCGGATCCCCTCCAGCCCCGGGAGCACGCCGAGGAGCTGCATGAAGAGCGCCCACATGAGCGTGCCGACGACGGCCGCGGCGCTGTTGCGCGTGACCGCGGAGAGGAAGAGCCCGAACGACGCGATCGCCGCCATCGGCCACGCGTAGATCGCCAGGCTCGCGGCGAGCAGCCCGAACGCGTGCCCGGCGCTCACCGTCGTGCCGGAGAGGGACGTCAGCGGATTGAACCCCCACGTCAGGCTCGCCGACACGACGCCCACGGTGCCCATCGCGACGATCACGACCGCGGTGTAGGTGAACGCCGCGAGCACCTTCGCGGCGTAGATCTCGCCGCGGTCGCGCGAGCGCGTGAGGATCGTCTTCAGCGTCCCGTTGTGACTCTCCGCGGCGACGATGTCGCCTGCGACGAGCGCCGTGATCAGCGGGAACGCCCAGATCGACATGAAGAACAGCACGACGAACGGCAGCGCGAGCCCGGTCTCACGGATGTAGCGGCCGAGCGGGATGTCGTTCGGCCCACCGGTCTGGAAGATCAGCACCACCGTGAAGACGAGCGGCACGAGCATCGCCACGCCGAGCCCGAGGTACGTGCGCTTCTGAGCGAGCAGCTTCAGCACCTCCCAGCGGTAGACGGCAATCATGGGGCTCCGTCGAGCCTACGCCGCGGGATCACGCCGCCTCCTCCTCGGTCATGCCGAGGAACAGCTCCTCGAGCGTCGCCGTCGTCGGCACGAGCGCGCTGATCCCGATCCCCGCCGCGCCGAGCGCGATCGTCGCGGCCTCGACCACCGGCGCCTCGGCCTGGAAGCGCAGCTCGCCGTCGACGAGCGACACACCGGTCACGCCGCGCGCAAGCAGCACCGCTCGCGCGCGCTCCGGATCGGACGCGCGCAGCCGGTAGCCGCCGGCGGCGGACTCCAGCAGCGTCGAGAGCAGGCCCTCGTAGATGATCCGCCCGCTGCGGATGATCGCGACGCGGTTGCACAGCTCCTCGACCTCAGCGAGCAGATGGCTCGAGAGCAGGATCGTGATCCCCTCGCCGGCGAGCCGCTTCACGAGCTCGCGCATGTCGCGCATCCCGGCGGGATCGAGACCGGTCGTCGGCTCGTCGAGCAGGAGCAGCTGCGGGTCGCGCAGCGAGCGACGCCGCGATGCCGAGCCGCTGCTTCATCCCGTGCGAGTAGCCGCCGACTCGATCCTTCGCGCGGTCGCGCAGGTCGACCGCGTCGAGCACCTCCTCGATGCGCGACGGCGGCACGCCGCCGTCGAGGTCGCCGAGCAGGCGCAGGTTCCTGCGGGCGGAGAGGTACGGATAGAAGCGCGGGCCCTCGACGAACCCCGCGACCCCGTCGAGCGCCCGCGCGCCCACGACTGCAGCGGGATCGCGGCCGAACAGCAGCGCGCTGCCCCGAGGTGGGACGGATCAGACCGAGCAGCATGCGCAGCGAGGTCGTCTTGCCCGCGCCGTTCGGGCCGAGGTAGCCGAACACGTCGCCGCGCTCGACCGTCAGGTCGACGTCGTCGACCGCCGTGATCTCGCCGTAGCGCTTGACGAGACCGCGTGCGGCGACCGGCGGGGCGTCGCTCACCGCAGCGAGCGCGCCGCGGCCTCGGCGGCGGCAGGCGGGAGCGAGCCGGCGAGCACGTACGAGACGCCGGCGCGATCCCAAGTCAGCACCGTGCCGAGCTGCGTCGCGAGCTCGTGCGCGGTCACGCCGTCGAGCGTCACCGCCGGCAGCTGGTCGAGCGGCGACGACTGCTTCGCCGCTGTCTCCTGGGACGCTCGACGAGAACGATCCCGCCGAGCCCGCTGTCCGTAGACGGCGAGCGACGTTCTTGTCGATCAGACGGCACGTCATGGCGCGGGAGGCCGACGAGCGTGTCCGGCGCGACGACGTCGAACGGCGCCGCTTTCGTGACCGCGTCGAGCCCGCTCACCGAAGGCACCGATTTGTCGTAGTCGCCGTTCTGCGCGGCCTTCGCCTGTGTCGAGAGGTCGACGACCTTCGCACCCGCGGGCGGCGCCGACCTGTACGTCGGAGTCCGGCACGGCGCCGTACGTGACGTCGGTCGCCTCGAGCGCGAGCACCGGCGACGACGCGCCCTGCGCGTAGACCGCGATCTTCAGCGGCACGCCGCGCAACGCGTCGAAGGCGAGCTCCGCGCCGGCCGAGCAGCCCGCCGTCGTGGCTCGGCGAGACCTTCACCGTGTACGACTCCTGCCCGGCGGTGTTCGTCGGGTCGGCGCCCGAGAGGGTCCAGTTCTGGCCGAGGTCGGTGAGGAACGTCGTGATCTCGTCGACGCGACGGCGCTCGGCTGCGCGCCGTTGCCGGCGGCCGGTCTGCTCCTGCGGCAGGTCGACCGCGTAGGCGGTGTTCGACGACGCGTCGTACACCGTCACCTTCTGTCGCTCCACACGATCTGCGCGTCGCCCGCGTCGGACTGCAGCTCGAGCCGGCCGCCGTTCGGGTTCACCCACAGGCGGCCGGTCGCACTCGAGATCAGCGCGGAGCCGGCCTGACCGACGATCGAGCCCGACGGGAAGAGCGTGTTCGTGAAGCCCGATGCGCGCGGTGATCCCGTCGGGCTTGGCGCCGCCGAGCGCGTCGTGGATCGCCTGCGCGAGCGGCTTCGGCGGCGGGCGTCGGGCCGCTGCCGCCGATCGCGGCGACGGCGACGATCGCCGACGACGCGGCGACCACGACGGCCGCGACCGAGCGCGACCAGGCGGCGGGTGGATGCGGTGCGGAAGATCCTCATGGCGTCCTTCTCAGCTCTGCCGCAGGTCGCGACGGACTCTGAAGCTTTCCTGACGAGCTCGAGCGTGAAGCGCGAGCCGTCGACCGTACGACGCGGCCGCCGTGCCGCTCCGCGGTCGCGCGCACGATCGCCAGGCCGAGCCCGGAGCCGTCGCCGTGAGAAGCGCTCGAAGACCTGCTCGCGGTCGAGCAGGTGCACGCCCGGGCCCTTCGTCCTCGACGCTGAGACGCGACGTCGCCGTCGCGCTCGACGCGTGACCGTGACCGTCGCCGCGGCCGTGGCGGCGCGCGTTCTCGACGAGGTTGCGCGAGCGCGCGCTCGAGCGCCGCGCGGTCGCCCGCGACGGTCACGGGCTCCGCCTCGCACGCGGTCGGCGCCGGCGTCGCGGGCGAGCTCGTCGAGCCGCACGTCCTCGTCCGGCGGCGGGCGCCGCGTCCTCGCGCGAGAGCGCCAGCAGGTCGTCGGCAGCCGCGCGAGCCGCTCGGCGTCGGCCTCGAGGTCGGCGACGAGCGCCGGCGTCGCGCCGTGCCGGGCGAGGTGCGCGACGTTGCCGCGCAGCGCCGTCAGCGGCGTGCGCAGCTCGTGCGAGGCGTCGGCGAGGAAGCGGCGCTCCGACTCGCGCGCGCGCTCGAGGCTGTCGAGCATCGCGTTGAGCGTCGTCGCGAGCCGCCCGACCTCGTCGGCGCGGTGCGGGTCGGGCAGGCGCTGCGTCGGGTCGCCGGTGCGCTCGATCTCGCCCGCGCGCGCGGTCGAGCCGCGCGAGCGGCCGCAGCGCGCGGCGCATCAGCAGCGCGGCGGCGCCGCGCCGCCGAGCGCCGGCCGCGACCAGCGCGGCAGAGCAGCGTCAGATCCGTGCAGCGTCGAGATCGTGTCGTCGACGATCGGCAGGTCGACGCCGCGACGAGCACCGCGCCGCCGGCCGCGGCCGACCGTTCGCGAGCGGCGCCGCGTAGACGCGCAGCTCGTCGCCGCCGAACGGCACGGTCCGGTAGCGCGGCGCTCGGCCGGCGAGCGCCGGCGCCGCGAGCGTCTCGGGCAGCACGCGACCGCCGAGCGAGAGCGAGCGCGCGACGATCCGCCCTCGGCGGTCGACCACCTCGACGAGCGCCTGCGTCCCGCCGGCCGGCGCGTCGAGCGCGCCCGGCGTCGTGAGCAACGCGGGCGCCGACGCCGCGAGCTGCGCGACGCCGATCGCCCGCGTGCGGAGCGAGCGGTCGAGCTCGCCGCGCAGGTGCCGCGCGACGAGCACGTCGACGCGCGAGCCCGAGCACCGCGACGGCGAGCATCGTCGCCGCTGCCGCGGCGACGATCGACGCGCAGCGCGAAGGCTCATCTGCCGATGACGAAGCCGACGCCGCGCACGGTGTCGATCAGCGGCGGGTCGCCGAGCTTGCGGCGCAGGTTCGAGACGTACCGGTCGACGACGTTCGTCGTCGGCGTCGCCCTGCCAGATCTCCGCGATCGCCTGCTCGCGCGTCACGACGCGCCGCGCGTTGCGCAGCAGCAGCGCGAGCAGGTCCGCCTCGCGCTCGCTCAGCGCGAGCGTCGTCGCCGCCGCGCTGTGCGACGCGCGTCGCCGACGTCGAGCGTCAGGTCGGCGAACGCGAGCACCTCCTCGGGCGCCTTGCCGCGGCGCAGCAGCGCACGCACGCGCGCGAGCAGCTCCTCCGTCGCGAACGGCTTGACGAGGTAGTCGTCGGCGCCCGCGTCGAGGCCGGCGACGCGGTCGCTGCACCGCGTCGCGCGCGGTGAGCAGGAGCACCGGGACAGCGAGCCCCTTCGCGCGCAGCCGCCGCGAGACCGGCGAGCCCGTCGACGCCGGGCATGCGCGACGTCGAGCACGAGCAGGTCGGGCGTCGAGCGCTCGACCGCCGCGAGCGCCTGCGCCGCCGTCGGCGGCGGTCTCGACCGCGTAGCCCTCGGCCGTGAGCGTGCGGTCGAGCATGCGCCGGATCGGCGCGTCGTCGTCGACGACGAGGATCGCAGCCTCGGCCATGCGCGCATCATGCCGTCACGAGCGCGAGATCGGCCTCGAGCGCCGCGAGGTCGAAGCCGTTCGGCGCCTGCCCGCGCTCGAGGAAGTCGTCCGAGATGATGCAGTACGCCTCGTCGCAGTAGCGATCCCAGAAGCTCCACGTCACGCCTTCAGGCGGCCCCACGTGACGACCGTGAGTCTGTCCGCGTCGTAGCGCACGACGTCGACCGCGTGCCCGCCCCACGAGCCCGGCCGCGCCGGCCCCGCGAAGCGATCCCGTCCAGTCCCACACGTCCTGCGTCCGGGCCGTCAGCGGCAGCTGCACGCCGATGTACAGCCCGCCGAACAGCCACGCCGCCGTCTTGCACGAGCGCGTGGTCGTGCACGGAGACGCGCGCGTACGCGCCGATGCGGTGGCCGCCGATGCCGTGCTTGCGCCAGAAGCGGAGCACGTCGAGCTCGACCGCTCCCTCCTCGCCCGTCGCGGGTCGGTCAGCTTGACGTGGTCGAACGCGTCGAGCACCGCCTGCTCGGAGATCTCGACCGTGCGGCCCTGCCCGGCGGCGGTCCACGCCTCGATCATGTGCGCCGGCCGCCGCGATCGTGCAGTCGCCGATGCGGTCGTTCGCGTACATCGGCCACTCCGCGACGCCCGCCGTCTCGTCGAGCTCGCCGGCGGGTCGGGCAGCCTGGCGCGCGTCGATGTAACGGCCGAGCGAGAGCGTGCGCACGTCGGTGCGTACCGGGAGCTTGCCGAGCATGAGCTCCGTGTCGGCCATCGGCACATTCCACGCGTTCGGCACCTCAGGAGTCAAGCCCCATGTGCATGGGAAAGTGTGACGCGACTTGGCGAGCACGCGCCGTCTGACCCCCGTCGAGCTGAGACTCGTCATCGTGGACCCGCAGGGCGGGTCGCACGACGTCGCCGTCGAGGCGGCACCCGACGTCCGCGCGGGGGAGCTGCTCGCCGCGATCGGCCGGGAGCTGGGCCTCGACGCCTCCGCCGCCACGCTCGCCGGCGAGCCTGTCCCCGGCGACGTGCCGGTCTCCGAGCTCGGCCTCCGCTGGGGTGACGAGCTGCTCCTCGGCCGCGGCCCCGCTAAACCGGCTTCGGCCACGAGTGGAGCTGGTGATCGACGCCGGTCCCGAGGCCGGGCGCCGCGTCCCGCTCACGCCCGGCACGCACACGGTGGGCCGGCAGGCCGACGTCTCGATCGACGACCCCTCGCTGTCCGGCAACCACGTCGTGCTGACCGTCGGGGCGAACGGCGACGTCACCGTCACCGACGCCGGGTCGCGCAACGGCAGCGTGCTCGACGGCATGCCGCTGCAGCCCGGCGAGGCCGTGCAGCTCGAGCCGGGCCGGCTCGTGCGCGCGGGACGATCGCTCTTCGGCGTCGCGCCGCCGGAGCCGGTCGCGCGCCCGGCCGGCGGGGAGGCCGGGCTCCTGCAGGTGAACCGGCCGCCGCGCGTACGCCGGCCGCCGCAGCGCCGACGCCGCCCGTTCCCGGCGCCGCCGGCCGAGCCGCAGCGCGCGCGGCTGCCGCTCGGCGCGTCGCTGATCCCGCTCGCGCTCGGCGTCGGGCTCTTCCTGCTCACGCACCTGCCGACGATGCTCTTCTTCTCGCTGCTCTCGCCGGTGATGGCGGTGACGACCTATGCCGAGGACCGCCGCAGCGGGCGCAAGGGGTTCCAGATGCACTCGCGCGACTACCGCCGCTCGCTCGTCTCGCTGCGCGACGAGCTCGACGCGGAGCGGGCATCCGAGGTCGACGCGCGCCGCGCCGCGGCGCCGTCCGCGCCCGAGCTGATCGCCCGTGCCCGGCGCCACGACCCGTCGCTCTGGGAGCGGCGTCCGGGCGACGAGGACTTCCTCGAGCTGCGGCTCGGCACCGCCGATTTGCCCTCGCTGCTCTCGGTCGAGGTCGACGCCGGCGGGAGCCCCGACCTGCGCCGCGAGGCCGAGAGCGTCGTCGGCTGGTACGCGACCGCGCCCGCCGTGCCGCTGGCCGTGCACGCCGCGGATGCGGGTACCGTCGGCATCGCAGGGCCGCGCGAGCGCGTCGACGGGCTGACGCGCTGGCTCGTCGCGCAGGCGGCGGCGCTGCACTCGCCCGCCGAGCTCGTCGTCGCGGCGGCGCTCGGTCCGGGCGCCGAGTGGGGCTGGCTGAAGTGGCTTCCGCACACCGACGAGGCTGCAGGGCAGCCGGCGCCGCGCATCGGGCTCGGCCCGCTCGCGGCGCGCCGTGTGCTCGAGGAGGTCGGCCGGCTGGTCGCGGCGCGCCGCGGAGAGGACTCGGCGCTCGCCGGCCCGAAGCAGCGGCTGCCGCATGTTCTGCTCGTCGTCGACGAGACGGTCGCGCCCGAGCGCGCGCTCGTCAGCGGGCTGCTCGCCGCCGCCGACGCCGGCGTGACCGTGCTCTGGCTCGCACGACAGCGTCGCGACCTGCCCGGCGAGTCGACCGTGGTCGTCCAGGTCGAGGAGGGCTCGGCGCGGCTGACCGTGACGAGCGCGCGCGACGGCTCCGAGCACGACGAGGTGAGCGCCGACAGCCTCTCCCCCGAGCGCGCGCTCGAGCTCGCGCTCGCGCTCGCCCCGGCCCGCGACGCGGGCGGCACCGGCTCGCAGGGGATCCCGCAACGCGTCGCTCTGTTCGACCTGCTCGACGTCGAGGAGCCCGACGCGCGCTGGGTGAGCGAGCGCTGGGAATCCGCGTCGGGGCTCGGCGCGACCGTGGGCGCGGCGGTGGGCGAGCCGTTCGGCGTCGACCTTCGCGACGACGGCCCGCACGGCCTCGTCGCCGGGACGACCGGCGCCGGCAAGAGCGAGCTGCTGCAGACGCTGATCGCGGCGCTCGCCGTCTCGCATCCGCCGAACCGGCTCGCGTTCCTGCTCGTCGACTACAAGGGCGGCGCCGCGTTCAAGGACTGCGTCGACTTCCCGCACACGGTCGGGCTCGTCACCGACCTCGACGCGCACCTGACGCGCCGCGCGCTCGCTTCGCTGAACGCCGAGCTGCGGCGGCGCGAGCGCATCCTGCGCGACGCGGACGCAAAGGACCTCGCCGACCTCGAGCGCCGCGATCCCGACCGCGCGCCGCCGAGCCTGCTGATCGTGATCGACGAGTTCGCGACGCTCGCCAAGGAGGTGCCCGACTTCGTCGACGGCATCGTCGACGTCGCGCAGCGCGGCCGCAGCCTCGGCGTGCACCTGGTCCTCGCGACGCAGCGGCCGGGCGGCGTGGTGAGCGAGAACATCCGCGCGAACACGAACCTGCGCATCGCGCTGCGCGTCAACGAGAGCGCGGAGAGCGCCGACGTGATCGGCACGCCCGACGCGGCGCGCATCCCGCGCGACCTGCCGGGCCGCGCGTTCGCGCGCACCGGGCACGGCGAGCTGACGGAGTTCCAGACCGCGTACGTGGGCGGCGCCACGGTGCACGCGACGCTGCGCGCGCCCGTCGTGCGTGACGCCGTTTCGCATCGACGGCATGCTCGCGCAGGCGCCGACGGCTCGGCAGCGGCGTCCGTCACCGACCTGACGAAGCTCGTCGGTGCGGCGCGCGGGGCCGCCGAGCAGCTCGGCCTCGAGCGGCCGTCGTCGCCGTGGCTCCAGCCGCTGCCCGCGACCCTGCCGCTCGACGAGCTGCCGCGCGCCGACGGCGCCGCGGTCGTGCTCGGCACGATCGACGAGCCTGCGCGACAGCTGCAGCGTCCGCTCGTCGTCGACCTCGAGCGCGACGGCAGCCTGCTCGTCTACGGCTCCAGCGGCTCCGGCAAGACGACGCTCCTGCGCACGCTCGCCGCCTCGCTCGTGCGCGATGCGTCGCCCGACGAGCTGCAGCTCTACGGGCTCGACTTCGCGACGCGCGGGCTCGCGCCGCTCGAGGCGCTGCCGCACGTCGGCGCGGTCGTCGGCGGCGACGACGAGGAGCGCGTGGAGCGCGCTCTTCAGCCTGCTCCGCTCGACGCTCGAGCGGCGCAAGGCGCAGTTCGCGCAGGCCGGCGTCTTCTCGCTCTCCGACTACCGCGGCGAGACGCTGCCGCGCATCGTCGTGCTGCTCGACGGCTACGCCGGCTTCGCCTCGGCGTTCGAGCGCGTCAACCTCGGCGAGCTGATCGACGCGCTGCCGCGTCTCGTCGCCGACGGGCGCCCGCTCGGCGTCCACTTCGCGATCACCGCCGACCGGCGCGGCGCGGTGCCGAACTCGCTCGCCGGGATCATCCCGACGCGGCTCGTGCTGCGGATGGCCGACGAGGACGAGTTCGCTTCGCTCGGCGTCGAGCCGCGCACGGTGCGCGGCGCGCAGCTGCCGCCCGGCCGCGGGTTCCTGCCGGGCGGGATCGAGTTCCAGGCGGCGCAGCACGCCGGCGACCCGGCGTCGTTCGCCACGCTCGGTGACGAGCTGCGTGCGCGGCACGGCGACCTGCGCGCACCGGCGATCGAGCCGCTCCCGACGGCGCGTGGACGCCGCCTCGCTGCCGCCCGCCGGAGGCGCCGTGGCACGCGACGATCGGGATCGCCGACGCCGACCTCGGCCCGGCACGCGTCGACCTCACCGACCGCCACTTCCTCGTCGTCGGCCCCTACCGCAGCGGCCGCACGACCGCGCTGCGGACGATCGTCTCGTCGCTGCGGGCGTCGACGCCGGGGCTCGACCTCTATCTCTTCGCGCCGCGGCGCACGGCGCTCACCGAGCTCGACGGGTGGACGCAGGTCTTCACCGGCGAGTCGTGCGACGACGCGGCCGTCGAGCTCGCGAACACGATCGCCTCCGACCGGCCCGCGGCGATCGTGATCGACGACGGCGAAGAGCTCGCAGAGTCGCTCGGCGCGCCCGCGCTCGAGACGCTCGTGCGGCGCGGGCGCGATCTGCCGCTGCGCGTGATCGCAGCGGTCGAGCGGCAAGGCGCGCAGCGCGCGTTCGCCGGCTGGGTGCGCGAGCTGCGCAAGGAGGAGCACGGCCTGCTGCTCGATCCCGACCCGGACGTCGACGGCGACATCCTCGGCACGCGCCTCCCGCGCCGTTCGAACCCGGTCTTCCCGCCGGGCCGCGGCTACCTCGTCGAGCGCGGCGCCGTCGAGCTCGTGCAGCTCGGCAGCTGAAGACGTCGAGGGTACGGTGAGGTGATGGCCGAACCTTGGCGGCATGGCGGTGTGTTCGACAACGCCGCCGAGGCGTACGACGCACGTCGGTCTGGCTATCCGCGCGCCATCGTCGGTAGCGCGGTCGAGCTCGCGGGTCTCAGCCCTGGTGCTCGAGTCGTCGAAGTGGGATCGGGGACGGGGAAGCTGACCGAGGAGCTGGTCGCCTTCGGATTGCGCGTCGATGCGGTCGAGCCGGGATCGAACATGATCGAGGTCGCGCGGCGGCGCCTGCACGACTCCGAGCTCGTCCGCTTCCACGCGAGCCGGTTCGAGGACGTGTCGCTCCCGCTCGGGCACTTCGACGCGGTCTTCTCGGGATCGGCGTTCCACTGGGTCGACCCGAGCGTCGGCTGGGCGAAGGTTGCGGCGCTCCTCCGTCCCGGAGGAACCCTGGCGTTGCTGCAGCCGGTCGGGCTGCGAGACGACGCAGAGGCGACAGTCGTCGACGAGCTCCACGAGGCGTTCGTGCGACTCGCACCCGAGATCGCCGGCGAGCGTCCTGCGCCGCGCGACCTGGCGACGCATCCGGGCGGGCGTCGAGGCGCGACGCGAGAACGTGTCGGAGGTCTGGGCCTGGCTCGCCCATCCCGGCTTCGCGGTACCGGAAGCGGGAAAGCTGTTCGGCCCGGCGACGTTCACGGCCGTCCGGCGAGACCACGCGCTGACAGCGGAGGAGCTCTGGGCGCTGTTCGAGACGACCGCGATCTACCACCGCCTCGCGCCCAAAGTGCGAGCGGCGCTGCAAGCCGAAGACAAGCGCATCATCGAGCGCGCGGGCGGCACGCTGCGCTCGGCGCAAATCGTCGCGCTGGTCACGGCCTCGACCGTGTCGTAGGAGCTGTTGGTGTTCGGCCCCGGCGCGCGCTCGCAGGGCACCGCCGCAATCTGATTCTGCGAATCAGATTGCAGCCTTACGCGTTCCGCCACGAGTAGCGGGGCTCGGAGCCGCGCGAGCAGCTAGCTTCTGCCACACGTGCGCGACGACGTCGAGATCCGTACGTTCGACGAAGCTGACCTCAATCGGATCGTCGAGTTCTCCCTCCGCGCCTGGGAGCCGATCTTCGAGTCCTTCAGACAGGTTCTCGGCGATCCGATCTTCTTCCGGCTGCACCAGCCCGACTGGCGCACCGTCCAGGCCGACGCGGTACGGGAAAGCTGCACGAGCGACGGACACGATGTTTTCGTCGCTGCCGTCGGCAACCAGCCGGTCGGCTTTTCCGCGGTGGCGTTGAACGCCTTTCACGAACGCATGGGCGTCATCGACATCATCGCCGTCGATCCCGACTTCCAGCGGCGCGGGATCGCGCGACGCCTGATCGACAGGTCGATCGAGCACATGCGCAGTTGCGGCATGGACATTGCCGCCGTCGGAACCGGCGGTGACCCTGGACACGCGCCCGCCCGCGCGGTGTACGAGGCACAAGGGTTCACCGCCCTGCCGGGCGTCAGGTACCTGAAGCTTCTCGATTGACACGTATCGCAGACGGCGGGGGCCGTCAGCCGATCAAGACCACGGGGACCCGTCGTGCTGAGGGAGGTCGTCGTGGATCACATACCAGGGAGCTTTCGAGCCGACGAACATGTGCGCCATCGGCTTGAGCGCCGGCTCGTCGATCAATGACCCGTAGGGCACACGGATCTTGCCTTCGTAGCCCGTCCAATACAGCAGCGAGAAGCACTCCCCGCAACGCCTCTCGTGGCGGCCGTCGGCATCGCCAACGAATATCGACGAGTCCGCACCCTTGGTCAACCTCAGCTTCTCGGGCTCGATCTCGCCCCAGGGTCGGAAGGCCGAGCCTGTAGCCGCGCGGCAGTTCGAGCAGTGGCAGTTGTACGCGACGACGAACTCGTCCGAGACTTCGAACGCAACGACATTGCACGCGCAGCGCCCCCTCAGCACGACGACACTCTACGTCCGCTCGACTGCGCGCAGGTGTGGTCCGAGGAGGTGTCTGACACCTTCCGAACCGCCGGCGCACGCAACTGGCTGCCACGGTGTCAGACACCAGTGCGCGCGGCCCGCGCCGGCGTCCTTCCGCCCGATCGGCAGTGCTAGTGTTCGCGCTGCCGGAGTCGCGGACGCGCAATCGCGCGTCGTGCGCGCGGTCGCCGACCGGGCCCTCGAGCGTGTTCACCCAGATCAGCGTGTCGTACGACGTCGCCGGGTGCGTCTTCAGCACGGCCCAGGTGCGCAGCTTTCCGTTCGCGTCGAGGTAGAGCGAGCGCTTCACGTCCTTGAAATGCGTCGCGAGCTCGTCCGCGGTGCCGAGGTTGCCGGCGTTGTACGCGTTGCGCACGACGTCGACCGCCGCTGCGTTCTCGGCTGCGCGCTCGCAGTCGGAGAGCCCCGACGCGTCCTTGTCCTTCGAGCCGCAGCCCGCTGCCGCCAGCAACAAGAGGGCGGCGGCGGCGCTAGCGCACGAGATCGATGTCGTGTTCCGAGAACGCACGGGTGACTTCGGATAGTGCCTTCTGGGAGACCTGCTCGACATGCGGATCGCTGTTCAGCCACTCCTCGTAGTGCCAGCGCGCATCACCCGTCGCGTCGCCGTAGGAGATGAGCTGGTTCTGGCTGTCGACTATCGAGGAGGGCGCGCCGTGCAGGTACCCGTGCTGGTAGTAGCCGCCCGCGACCGACGCGTGGATCGAGTTGGACATGATCGCGCGCGCCTCGGTGTTGTCGTCGATCAGGTTGTGGATGTCGGGCCCCGGGAAGACGCTGTCGATCGCCTGGTCGACGCCGTTGTGAAGCACCGTCGCCGCAATCGGGTTCTCGATCGTGACGGTGTCGTTGATCACGTCCTTGAAGAAGCCGGCGATCAACTTGTGGCGCTCGTCGTCCTCGTTGAAGTCGTCGAGCCGGTGCAGGTCGGCCGCGTTGAGCACGGTCGCGTCGAACGCGCCGGCTTTGTACGCCCAGTCGGCGGGCGCGTGCGGGCCGTGCGAGCGTGCCTTCGCTGATCAGCGCGCCCTGGTAGATCGAGCCGGAGTGCAGGACCGTCGCCAGCGAGCTGGGATGGTCGCCGAACTTCTGGAAGATCTCGTTCAGCTGCGTCTGAGGGATGCGGACGAGCGAGCCGTCGATCACGTCGACCGAGTCGCCGACGTGGTTCGCGACCGCGCTGTCGAACAGGTCCGCGATGTGATGGTGCGCGAGATCGGACGCCAACCCGTCCTTGAAGCCCGCCATGCCGTCGTGGTCGTTGTCGAGCATCAGCGTGAGCGCGTGCTGCGTGAGCCCGGCGCCGCTGCTCATCGACGCGAGATCGTTCCGGTCCGCGTTCAGGTCGTCGGTCGCTGCGAGGTACGCGTGCCCGAACGCCGAGCCGTCGTCGTCGAAGTGCCCGTACTTGTAGACCAGGTCGAGCGGGTTGCTGACGTCCTCGCGTGAGCCCATGTCCCACACCTGGACGTCCGACAGGTTCGTCGTCAGCGCCTGCCGCGCAGCCTCGGGGTTGCGCGCGAGCGCGTCGAGCACGATCTGCTTCGAGTCGTACGGCAGCCCTTCCTTGCCTTGCGACCACAGCATGCCGAGCGAGTACGGCGCATCCTGCGGCGCCATCCCGTAGGCGCCGCCGCCGTAGTAGAGCGAGTCCTGCGCGATCTTGTCGACGACGCCGCTCTTGAACGCATTGACGAGGAAGTGCGTGCTGAACGTGCCCTTCGACATCAGCGCCGCGGTCGCCCACGTGTCGGGGTCGTTCACGATCGCGTCCTCCGTCGTGCGCGTGAGGCGGCCGCTCATCGTCGCGTTCGCTAGCGCGATGCTGAACGGCGCCAGCAGGTCGAGCGGGTTGTCGTGCAACTCGTTGCCCTGCCATCTCGCGGCGACGTCGCGCAGCAGGTGCGGGTCGATGCTCATGTCGCCGACGAGCTGCTGCGAGTATTCCAGCGCCTGGATCACGCGCGGGACGAGCTCCATGTTCTTTGCGCCGAACTCGTTCACGAAGCCGGCGCCGAACGCCTGCTCGACGTCCGGTGCGCCCCAGCGCTCCGCGCCCTGCAGGCACTTGGAGAGGTCGATCAGCTGCTGCGGCTCGTCGCGGAAGTTCGTGTAGAGCTTCGCGAGCTCGCGGCCGGCCGCCTCGCCCTGGTTGCGGTCCGCGTACTGGAGCAGCGTCCCGTCCTTCATCCAGGCGAGGAAGTCCTTCCGCGCCTGCCCGGTGAGCGCGTAGCCCGCCATCATGCGGTCGGCGTACTCCGCGAGGAATGCACGCCGTGTCAGCTCGACGACCGCGCTGTCGAGCAGCGCCGGGTCGCCGGAGAGCGCGTGAGCCGCGTCGGAGAGCGCGCTGCGCACGGTCCCCGCGACGTCGGGAGGCATGTCGGGCAGCGAGATGTGGCCGATCGCCGTGCTCGCCTGCCGCAGCTCCGCCACCGCGCCCTTCACCCGGCTCGCGCTCGCCTTCAGCGTGGCCGGGTCGATCACGATGCGGCCGCCGCCGCCGCCCCCGTCGTTCGGGCGCATCACCTGTTCTCCAACACGAGCCTGCGCTCGAGCGGCGGCATCGACGCGAGCACCTGGTCGTTGTGCCGCCGGATCGCCGCGTTCTGCGTGTCGACGTCGTCGGCCGCACGCTCCAACTGGCCGGCCGCCCGCGTCAGCCCCTCGCCGGCCCGGGCCGCATGGCGACCGCAGTCGTTCAACTCCTGCCGGATGCGGTCGCCCGCCGGCCCGTCGAACGTCATCGAGCCGCCGGCGCCCGTGACCTCGGAGCCGATCGTCGTGAGCTGGCCCGACTGCGTGCGCATCGCGCCGGCGGCCTCACGCATCGCCCCCGAATCGTAGGGCAGGTATGACAGAAGCCCCTCGCCCATGAGCCCCCTCCTCTGTGCGGTCGGCTGTGCGTGCCGCTAGGAGCCGGCCTGGCTGAGTGCGTCGTGACGGCGGCCCACTTCCTGGCTCGCCTGCTGCAGCGCGGCCTCGAGCCTGCGCATCATGGGCGCGAACTCGCTCTCCCACGCCGAGCGGAAGCGGTCCGCAGCGGGGCCCTTCCACCACGTCGTGTTCACCTGGCTGCTGATCGCGGCGGTCAGCTGCGCGACGTTCTGTCCCTCACGCGAGAACGTCTGCCCCAACTGCTGCAACTGCCCCATCTCTGCGCCGATGGTCGACACCGGACACCTCCTCGGTCGTGGTGAGTCGTGCGCCTGCTACTTCACCACAACGGGGTTCGATTGAAACGGGATGCGGGCAAGGTTTTACGCACGCCTTTCACTCGGAGAACCTGAACCGGGGAAAGGGGCGTTAGAAACGGGGACGATCGAGGTGCTCGACCGGGTGACATCGACGGGGTTCGCGGCGGCGGCCGGGGCGGCGGCGCTCGTCGTCTTTCTGCTCGCCTTCGCGGCCGGGCGCTTCACCGCGCCGTCGTCCGCGGCGAGCGCGCCCGCGCTGGCCCCGCTCCACTCCTCTGGCCCCGCCGTGTCGCTTCCCCACCTCTCGCAGGCGGTTCCGCTCGCCGGGCTGCAGCAGGCGCCGGCTCCGGTCGTCCGGAGCGCGCCCGCGCGCCCGATCGTGCCCAAGGTCCACCGTACGAAGCCGAAGAAACGCGGCGGCCCCGTCGACATCGTCGGTAGTGGCTAGAGCACGCGTCCTCTGTCTTGTCGCGGGAACGCTCGGCGCCGCTGCGCTCCTGCTCCCCGGCACGGCGCACGCGGCGAGCTGCGCGCGCTACGCGAGCTCGTCCGGCAGCGATCGCGGCAGCGGGACGCGCGCGCACCCGTTCCGGACCGTGCACAGGCTCGTTCGCTCGCTGCCTGCGGGCGCGACGGGCTGCCTCAGCGGCCACTTCGCGGGCCGGGTCGTCGTCGACCACCGTCTCGTCCTGCGCAGCCGCAGTGCGCGGCGCGCGCTGATCGTCGGGGGCGTGACACTCACGCCGAGCGCGCGCGGGGCAGTGCTGCAGCACATCGCGATCCGCGGCAGCGGCAGCGGCCGCGCGGCGGTGCTCGTGAACGCCGACAGCGCGCGCATCGTCGGCAACACGATCAGCGGCACCGGCTACCGCGACCGCAACACCGCCTGCGTCCTCCTCGCCGGCTCGCACGACGTCGTCGTCGACGGCAACCGCATCCAGTCGTGCACACGAGCCTCGCGGCGCGGGCTCTCCGCGCCGGGCATCTTCGTCGGCTCGGCGCTGCGCACCCGCATCTCGAACAACGTCGTCGTGCACACGGCCGGGATCGGGATCGTGCTCGGGCCGAACGCACAGCGCACGCGGGTCGTGCACAACCTCGTGGACGGGAACGCCGGCGGTGTGCTGATCAGCGGCAACCGTCGCACGTCGTCGAGCCACAACGTCGTGCTCGCGAACATCTTCTCCAACTCCGGCGGCAGCAACGTCGCTGCGAGGTGGGCGTCGATCGTGGGACGCGGCAACGTCGTGGCGTCCAACTGCCTCTGGCACGGTTTCGGAGGCAACGTGCGCGCGCGGGGCGTGCAGCTACGGAGCAACGTCGTGACGAGCCCGCGCTTCGTCGACCGCCCGTCCAACTACACCGTGACGGCGCCTGCTTGCGTCGCGAAACGCCCGAGCATCGTGCGCGGGCGGATCAACGTGGTGCCGGCATTCCGCGTCTCCTTCCACGTGCGCGCGCTGCCACGCCGCGTGCAGATCGTCAGCCTCGGGCTGACCGGGCTCGCGCCCGGAGCGAGGCTCTCCGCCCGCTGTGTGCAGGGCTGCAGCGCGCATTGGAGCGGCCACGCGCGGCGCGGGTCGATCTCGCTGCCGATGCTGAACGGCCGGTGGCTGCCGGTCGGCGCGGCGATCGACGTCCGCGCGACCAGGGCCGGCCGCGCCGGGGCGTGGGCGCGCATCTCGATCTCCGGGCTGCCGAACGGGCTTCGCATCTCCCACGCGTGCCTCGCGCCCGGCCACTCCGTCGCCGTCTCCTGCAGGGGCTTCGGATGACGCTGCGCACCGGCACCGAGGTCGCGGGCTACCGCATCGAGGGCGTTGTCGGCGCGGGCGGGATGGGCGTCGTCTACGAGGCCACCCAACTCGCGCTCGACCGGCCGGTCGCACTCAAGCTCCTGCCGACCATCAGCGGCAGCGAGGAGTTCCGCACGCGCTTCCGCCGCGAGGCGATGCTGCAGGCGGCGCTCGACCATCCGAACATCGTGCCCGTCTACGAGGCGGGCGAGAGCGAGGACGGCCTGTTCATCGCGATGCGGCTCGTGCGCGGGCGCGACCTGAAGCAGCTGACCGAGGACGGCGACGTGCCGCCGACACGCGTGCTCGCGCTCCTCGCGCAGGCGGCGTCCGCGCTCGACGCCGCGCACGCATCAGGGCTCGTGCACCGCGACGTGAAGCCGCAGAACATCCTCGTCGACGACGACGACCACGCGTTCCTCGCGGACTTCGGCCTGACCAAGGGCGCGGGCGAGCGCGGCGTGACGATGACGGGCCAGTACACGGGCTCGCTCGACTACGCCGCGCCGGAGCAGATCAGCGGCAAGGCGTACGGCCCGGGTGCCGACCTGTATGCGTTCGCCGCGGTGATGTACGAGGCGCTGACCGGCGAGGTCGTCTTCCCGTACGACAACCAGGCAGCGCTCCTGCACGCGCACCTGAACGAGGCGCCGCCTCGGGCAAGCGACCTCAGGCCCGACCTGCCGGCAGGGCTCGACGACGTGATCGCGCGCGGGCTCGCGAAGCGTCCGGAGGACCGCTACCGCAGCGCAACCGAGCTCGTCGACGCGGCGCGCGCGGCGCTCGCCTCGCAGCCCGTTGCCGCGCCGTCGACGAACGGTCGGCGCTTCGGCGAGACGATCGTCGAGAGCAACGTCCTGCGCGCCCCGCCGGTGATTGCCGTCGAGGAGGAGCGGCGCATCCCGTGGCGCGACCTCGCGCTCGTCGCCGTCGTGCTGATCGCACTGCTGATCGGAGGCTTCGCGCTCGGCCGCGCGACGCACGGCTCCTCCGAGCCGAAGCGCTCGGTGGCGCAGCTCGGCCCGCTCCTGCTCACGTTCCCGAGCGACGACTGGCGCACAGTTCGTCCTCCGCTCATCCAAGGTTTGAGGCTCGAGAACGCGCTCGCGCTGGCCTCCACCGACCCCAACCGGCCGGGCACGGTGCTCGCCGGGATCGCGCCCGACGCCGAGGGGCCGGGCCTGCTGCCGCCGTCGCTGCGCGCGCAGCTCACGGGCAGCGCACCCGCCCACGCCGTCTCCGTCGGACGTCTGCAGGGCATCCGGTACCCGAGCCTGCCGGCCGGGCGTGTCGACCGGCGCGTCTCGCTGCTGCTCGTGCCGACGACCCGCGGCGCCGCCGTCGTCGCCTGCCTCGCGCCGCGCGTGCTCGCGGAGGGCACGACACTTGCCGACTGCGCCGGCGTCGCGGCGACGCTCGAGCTGCGCGGTCTGCGCGCGCTCCCGCTCGGACAGACGAGCGACTACACGGACGCCGTGTCGGCGTCGCTCTCGCTGCTCGACGGCGAGCGGCTCGCCGGCCGGCGCCAGCTCGCCGGTGCGACGCGGCCCTCGGAGCAGGCGCGTGCCGCGCGCGGGCTGCGCTCGGCGTACTCGTCGGCGGCGACGCGCATCGGGCACGTGACGCCGTCGCCGATGGGCCGCCCCGCGCACGCGGCGCTCGTCGCGGCGCTGCGCGACACGGCGACCGCCTACGGCGCGCTCGCGAGCGCAGCCGACGCGCAGGACAACGGCGCCTACGACGCGGCGTCCAAGCGTGTCGACGCGGCCGAGCGCAGGCTCGACGTCGCGATCACGCGTCTCGAGAACCTGGGCTGACCGACGTCTGCGGCGCGTTGTCGCGCGCCCACGCGCCGAGCAGGCCGCGGTAGTGCGCGACGAAGCGCTCGTGCTCATGCGTCGGGAAGGTCGAACGAACGGTGTCGACGAGCACGCGGTCGAAGTCGCCCGACGTGAACCACTCGTGCGCGAGCTCGTCGAGGTGCGAGAGATGCGTGTCGCAGAACTCCTGGTATGCGTCCAGCTGGAAGTACATGTCGGCGAGCTCGCGGTACTTCGCGAGCTTCTCCTCGTACGAGAGGTCCTCGCGGTCGCCCCAGTCGAAGTACGCGCGCGAGTTCTGGTTGATGTGCATCTCGCGGCGCGTGACGGCGCAGAACGCCGACCAGCGCACGAGCGCGGCGATCGCCCACGGGAAGTAGTAGTGCAGCGACGTGAGCGCGACGTCGGGCGACGCGTTCGCGTAGTCGATCGGGTACGCGACGCCGTCCTTGACGATCGTCTCGCACGAGTTGAACTCCCAGCGGAAGAACGCGTTGACGAGCCGGCTGATCGTGAGGATCTCGTCGCCGAGCTCCGGCGTCAGGAAGTCGTGCCTCACCTGGTAGCGGTCGTACATCGGCCGCGACGGGTCGAACCACATCGCCATCGTCTCGGCGCCGATCGACAGCGAGCGCACGAAGACGTCGAACCCCTCGAGCGCGGTCTGCAGGTGCATCATCCGCTCGCCCGACTCGTCGTAGCGCGCGCGCAGCTCGTCGGGCGCCCCGACGCGCGAGACGCCGACCCACTGGCCGCCATCGAACGGCTTCATGAACAGCGGATACCCGATGTGCTCGCCGATCGCCTCGAGGTCGAACGGCGCGTTGTAGCGCTCGGCGGTCGGCTCGAAGCGCTCGTTCGTCGGCGGCACCTTGTGGGGGATCAGCCACGTGTCGGGCACGCGGATCCCGAGGCGCATCAGCGCGCAGTACGCCGAGTGCTTCTCCATCGCCTGGAACGTGAACGGGTTGTTCAGCAGGTACACGTCGTCCATCAACGAGACCTTCTTCAGCCACGCACGCGGCAGGTCGTACCACCAGGCGAGCCGGTCGATCACGAGCGAGTAGCGCGGCTTGTAGCGGAGGTCGAACGGCTCGTTCAGGATCCGCTCGGTGCGCAGCGTGTGGCCGTCAACCGGGCCGAGCCGCCCGACGAGCGCCTCGAACGCCGCGGGCCAGTCCTCCTCGGTGCCGAGGAGGAGGCCGATCGTGTGCTCAGCCATCGGGCCTCACAGGAACCTCGGCAGATGATGCGCGACCTGGCGCCGCCAGGACGGCCAGTCGTGCGGCACGTCGTGTCCCCAAAGATCCACCTCGTGGCGAATGCCCTTCTCGCCCAGAAGTGAACCGAACCGACGGGTCGAGTCGAGGGCGCCGGTCGAGTCCTCCCACTGGCCCTGGCCGCAGACGAGCACGATCGAGACCTGCGAGCGCAGCCAATCCAGGTGGTCTCCGCCCAGGTGCGTGACGTAGTCCATCGGGTTGTTGAAGTAGACGGCTTCGCCGCGCTCCCCGCCGCCCTGGACGCTCACGTCGTAGACGCCGCTCATCCCGACTGCGACGGGGAAGAGGTCGCCGCGCTTGAGGCAGAAGTTGACCGCGTGGAAGGCGCCGAAGGAGGCGCCGGTCGCGATCAGCTCGTGCGGTGTGCGAGTCGGCCTGGACGAACGGGACGAGCCGCGTCAGCAGCCACCACTCGTAGTGGCCGTGCCGCCGTGCGCGTTCCTCGAGCCCGAGGTCGCGACGCGTCCAGCTCTCGCGGTCGAAGGACGGGATGCAGTAGAGCTTCATGCGGCCCGCCTCGAGCGGCTCGGCAAGCGCGTCGATCATCCCGCGCGCTTCCCAGTCGCAGACCTCGCCGTTCTCGGACGGGAACGCGAGCACAGGCCGGCCGTAGTGGCCGTACGCGAGCACCGCGCCGCCGTCGATGTCGACCTCGCGCCGGCTCATGTCGCCGCCTCGATCAACGCCGGCAGGTGCGGATCGAACGCATCGCGCCAGGACGTCCAGTTATGCGCGTCACGGACCAGTGATATCCAACTGGTATATCCCTGATGTATCAGCGCTTCGGCGACGGCCTCGTTGTTCGCGCGGTTCTCCTCGGCGGTGCCGCACGTGATCGCGACCGGGATCGGCCGAGCGACGTCGACCCCGCGCAGCACGGTGCCGACGAAACGCGTGATGCGCCGGTAGCGCGGGAAGCCGACTCGTGCTTGTCCGAGCGCTGGCGGAAGAAGCTGCCCGACTGGAGCAGCAGGCCGTCGAACGTCTTCGGATGGCGGACGTGCGCGTGCAGCATCGCGAGCGCGCCGAGGCTCGCGCCCATCCCGATGCGCAGGCCGTGCGGCGCGCGCTTCGCCGATCTCCGGCAGCAACTCGCGCACGAGCGCACCGGCGTAGAGCGCGGACGCCGAGTACGTCTCGTTGCGGTCGACCGGCTGGATCAGCGCGGCGCGCAGCGGCGGGATGCGCTCCTCCCAGCTCATCGCGTCGAGGAAGCGCGTCAGCGCCGCGTACTCCGCGTACTCGGGGCCGTCGTGCACGACGAGCAGCGGCGCGTCCGCAGGCGGGCGGCTCCGGCGTCGCGTAGAGCAGCACGCGCACGCGGGCGACGAGGCGGCGGCAGCGAAACTCGAGCTCCTCGATCGGGCCGGCGTCGGCGATCGAGTCGAGCCAGGCGGGCGGCGCGTACTCCGGCCACTCGACGACGGACTTGTCGCCGAACGGGCCGCGGGCGCGCAGCGGGTTGGCCGGGTCCGGGCGAGAAGCTGCCGTCGATGCCGATCAGGTACTCGAGCCGGTCGACGTCCGGGCGCGGGAACGTGAGGCGCCACGCGCCGTCACGCCACGCGAACGGCGGGCCCGACGCGCGGGCGCGCGACCTCCTGCCCGAGCACCACCTCGCTCGAAGCGGTGCTCGGGATCGGCCAGCACGAAGCTCGACCGCGTCCTCCCGGACGCGGGGCGGGCTCAGCGTTTCTTCTTGGGCCTGTTCGCGCGTGCGCGAATCTTGTATTCCCGGACGCGTTCCTGTCGCAGTAGGTGGTTGCGGCGCGCCTCGATCGCCTCGAGCTCGCGCTGCAGCTTGAGGTAGCTCTGCCAGCGGTCGGTGCGCGAGCGACGCCGTCGGCGAGCGCCTCGCGGATCGCGCAGCCGGGCTCCTGGTCGTGGTTGCAGTCGGTGAAGCGGCAGCGGCGCCCGATCTCCTCGACGTCGCCGAACGTCTGCTCGAGGTCGGCGTCCCAGAGCTGCAGCTCGCGGATGCCGGGCGTGTCGAGCACGACGCCGCCGCTCGGCACGAGGATCAGCTCGCGGTGCGTCGTCGTGTGCCGCCCCATCTGGTCGTCCTCGCGCACCTCCTGCGTCGGCGAGCAGCTCCTCGCCGACGAGCGCGTTGACGATCGTCGACTTGCCGACGCCCGACGAGCCGAGCAGCACGGCGGTGCGGTTCGGCTCGGAGCCACGCGCGCAGCTCGTCGAGGCCGTCGCCGGTGCGCGCCGACACGGCGTGCACCGGGCATGAGCCGAGCGTGACCGTCTCGACCTCGGTCGAGGTACGGCGTGGACGTCGTCGACGAGGTCGGTCTTCGTCAGCAGGACGATCGGCTGCGCGCCGCTCTCCCACGCCATCGCGAGGTAGCGCTCGAGGCGGCGCACGTTGAAGTCGAGCGGCAGCGCCTGGACGAGGAACGCGACGTCGACGTTCGCCGCGAGGATCTGCTCGCGCGTCGCCTGCCAGACCTCCTTGCGGGAGATCGAGGTGCGGCGCGGGAGCAGCGCCTCGATCAGGTTCGACGTCGGGATCGATGCCGACCCAGTCGCCGACGCGCGGGCAGGCCCTCGTCGCGCACGAGGCGGTTGGCCGCGCTCGCGCGCTGCTCGCCCTCTTCGTGCATCAGGTCGTAGGCGCCCCTGTGTTGGATCGCGACGCGGGCGGGCACGAGCCCGGCGGCGCGATGCTCGGCGAACGAGGCCTCCCAGCCGTCGTCCCAGCCAAGCCGGTGCAGCAACGATTCCGTGACCGGAAGTGTCAACCAAAGCTCCTTTGCGCGTGTGAACGGTGAACGGGCGCCGGCGCCCGTCACCGGAGCGCTAGGAGCGAGAGGGACGGGAGGCGGCGCGAAGGACGCGGACGAGCTCGATTGCAGTCATCGGTGCACCACCTCTCTTGTCGTCGGGAACGCGGTTCATTGTGGAGGGAATCCGCACTTTGCGCAAGTCCGCGCAGTCAGCTACCCTCGCCGCCCCTCCCAATTTTCCTTTCGAAAGGGCCCCGACCCGTGAACAAGATCGCCTCCCCCGTCCTCGTTCTCGCTGCCCTGGCAGCCCTCCTCGTCGGCTGCGGCAGCAGCAACAGCTCCGGCAGCGGCAACGGCCCTCGGGTGGCGGCGGCGTCAACGGGATCTCCGTCGGCAACTGCCTCAACGAGGACGAGAACTTCCTCGTCCAGCCGAGCCAGACGGTTCTCGACGGGCAGTCGCCTGCCGGCGTGAGCTTCACGATGGTCCTCTACAAGGATCCCGCGGCGGCCCAGAAGGCGGCCGAGAAGAAGAGCAAGAAGACGACGGCCATCGTCGAGAACGGCGTCATCGACTTCAAGGGCAACCCGTCGATCTTCGCGGGCGCCCCGCCGGCCAAGATCTCGAACAGCGAGCTCAACGCGATCAAGCGCTGCATCGAGAAGTCGAAGGGCCAGTAGCAGCCCCGGTACAATCGGCGATGCCCGCGGCGCGGTGAGATTCCGAACCGGGTCAGATCCGGGAGGAAGCAGCCCTAAGGATCCCTCACCGGTGCCGCGGACTTTTGTTCTTCCGGGCGCATAGCTCAGCGGGAGAGCGCTCGCTTCACACGCGAGAGGTCCCTGGTTCGATCCCAGGTGCGCCCATGGGGAAAGGCGCTGGTGACAACGCCTTTCTTCTTGTGCAAACCGCGTGCAACGCTCCGCGTCAGGCGCTACTGCAAAGCCGATGCAAACCTCGGCACGTACGGGCTGCTCGAGGTTGAGAGCCCGCGTAGTTCGGCTGTCGCGGGACGCGACACGTTGTTGGTCCATTTGGACCATTCGCGGAGCCCCTTGACGGCTTGATGATCGAGGAAGAAGCAAACCGGAGGGGGAAAAATGGGATTCCGCTACCAACTCGCCACGCAGGACGGCGACGTGTTCGAGCAGGCCGAGTACGCCTACGAGCCACTCGTCGGCGACGTCGTCCGGCTGGCCGGCCGCCGACCTATGCGGGTGACCGGGTACGTGCGCGCCGAGCGGTTCGCCGAGTTCGTCGACCAGGCGGTCTACGGGCTGCTCGAGCTCGAGCCGGTCTGACGCGAGCCACTGCAGCGCACCGCGCAGCGCACTGAAAGCTGGGCCCGTCCCAAACAACCCTGCTTGGCCCCGACGCGGTGCCGGGGCCAAGCAAGCAACCACTCCGCGACTTACGGATTCTCCGGGTTGCTTCCGCCGCCGCAGGTCGGGGAGCCCGGCACGCCGGAGCCGTTCGGGCCAGCGCCCGCCTGGCCCGGAACCCCTTGGGTATGGGGCGTTTGAACGATCACGTCGATCGGCCCCTGCGCCGGGTTCATGTCGTTCAATCCGTTGTAGGAACAGATTGAGTTGGAATGTGCAGGCGCTCCAGTGCGGTTCCCGAACCGGAACCAGGAACCCCCGGAGTACCCGGCGGCCCCTGCACCTCACCAGCAAGAGCAGTGCCAGCGCTCAAAGCCGCGATGACGGCCGCGCACGCGGCTACAGCAAGCTTCGTCCGCATTCTGACCTGCTGTCCGCCCACCTGACCAATTGACTCCCGCGATCGCCGACCCTAGGGCACCGAGGACGCAGGTCAAATGCCGCAACCAGGCGCTAGCCGCCGCCGCCGGCGCGGGTCGCTGCACCACAAGCACACCGGTCGAGATCGCGTTCCTACTCCGGTTTGAGAGTCGCGGTACCGGTAATCATTCTTGTGTTCTCCGCCGTATCGGAGGGTTTCGGAGATGGGCCTCCGAGGGTGTTCTTGGCTCGCTCCGAACAAACGTGCGTCGCTTGATGCGACGCCGGAAGGAGGTCTCGCAAATGGCGAGCAACCAGATCTGGACGTACCGCGACACCGCACTCACCCAGCGCAACCTGGCCGGTCTTTCCGTCGAAGCTGTCGACGGATCGATCGGGAAGGTCGACGAGGCTACGAACGACGTCGGCGCGAGCTTCATCGTCGTCGACACCGGCCCATGGATCTTCGGCAAGAAGGTCATGCTCCCGGCCGGCGTGGTCAAGAACGTCGACCTCGACACCGAGACGGTGTTCGTGAACCGCACCAAGGATCAGATCAAGAACGCGCCGGAATACGACGAGGACAAGATCCGCGGGGACGAGAGCTATCGCGACAGCTATCGCAGCGATCTCGGCAGCTACTACGGGCCCGGTGGCACGGGCTACCGCGACGACGATTCGATCTAGCTCCTCGAGCCCGCGCGGCCCGGGCGCTTCCACAGGCCTCGGCCGCGCGGGCACACAGCGAGTGCAATGAGGCCGAGGGCGGCGATGCTCCGGGAGGCGTCGCCGCCGACCTCGTTGCATCGCGTTCTAACCGGAGAAGTTGAGCTACGCGCTCCCGGGCCGCTGCCTTCTCCCTCTCCGCCACACGCGTGAGAGGAGATAGGTCGGCACGAGCCACACGAGCAGGAATCCCGCGAGCGCCGTTCCAGACGCGCCGTGGATCAGCATCGTGAGAGCGAAGACCACGAAGAGGACGAAGCTGAACATCAGCCACGCGGCCGTGAAGAGGACGAGGGCAGCGACGCGGGTCGCCGTCTGCCCGATCGCGTTGCCCCTGAACTGCGGGAGGCCGTCGAGCGCACGACGAAGCTCGTCCCGCGACCGTGCGCGCAGCGCCATCCCCGTGCGCTCGGCGAGCTCCTCGACCGTCAGCCGGCCGTGGAGGAAGTGCTCCTGCAGCGAGGCTGCCGTACGCTCGCGATCACCATCGCCGGCCAGTTGCATGACACGGCAATCGTACTCCGACAGGCGACGTCACACGCCGGCGCGCCGGGGCTGCGGGCTCTCACCGCGAATCGGGAGCCAGTAGAACGCGTTGAGGGCCGCGATCGCGACCATGCCGACCCCGCGCCGAGTGAGCGACAGGTTCGCGCGTCAGCGTGTCGAAGCTTGTTCCGTGAAGGCGTGGGCTTTCATCGTCCTCGCTGGGGCGGCGCTCTCGCTCGCCTTCGCCGCGCGCGCACATGCCGACCTGGCGGACGAGCAGCAGCTCGCTGCAGCGTTACGCGCCGGTCGTCCGCCTGGTCACGCAGGCGGAAGAGTGCGGCCCGGGCGAACCGTACGGCCGATGGACGTGGACGCGCTCTTCGGACGAGGACACGGTCGCGCTGCGCGGCCCCTGGAACCAGGGCGACCTCGTGAAGATCGGCCCGGCCGCGAAGGATCTCGTCGGCCGCTACGAGTACCACCTCGACTTCCCGGGCAGCGCGCTCGACCCAGGCTGCGACTACGAGCGCTGGTCGCGCCGGATCACGAAAGGAAGCAGCCGACCGTGTACGCGCACGTCGCCACCGACCCGGAGGACCCGGGCAAGCTCGCGCTGCAGTACTGGTTCTTCTACGCCTTCAACGACTTCAACAACCTGCACGAGGGCGACTGGGAGATGATCCAGCTCGAACTTCGACGCGCGCCGATGCGCGCGAGGCGCTCGCCAGCCGCCGGTCGAAGTCGGCTACAGCTCACACGAAGGCGCCGAGCGAGCGGACTGGGGCGACGAGAAGCTCGAGATCGTCGACGGCACGCATCCCGTCGTCTACCCGGCGGCGGGCTCGCACGCGAACAAGTACACGAGGCCCTCTACCTCGGCAGCTCGGCCGAGGCGGGCGTCGGCTGCGACGACACGGAGGGCCCGCACGACGAGCTCCGCCCGGTGGTGGAGACGATCCCGAGCGACCCCGCCGCGGCCCAGCGGGCGTTCCCCTGGATCGCCTTCCAGGGCCGCTGGGGCGAGCTCCAGAAGGCGTTCTTCAACGGGCCGACCGGGCCGAACCTGAAGACACAGTGGACGCAGCCGATCGAGTGGTCCGAAGAGCTGGCGGGACCGCAGCTACGCGGTGCCGACCGGCGGCGTCCTCGGGACGAGCGCCACCGACTTCTTCTGCGCGGCGGTGGCGAGCGGGCTCGCGCGGCCTCGTCCGGCTGCTCCGAGACCCGGGGCTGACGCTCGCTCGTGCTCGCGGTCCTCCCGCGCCTGCGATCTTCGGTGTCACGCGCACGACGTGGCGTCCGGCTGCGCCGCTCCGTGTCGCTCGCCGGCGCAGCCTGGGGGCAGATCCTCTCGGCCGCGGGCCGGATGTACGCGACGCCCCGTGTTCCTCGGCATCGGGCTCCTCTTCATCCCGCTCGGCGGGTCACCTCGCTGCAGGCGCTCGTCCTCGGCGGCTTCGGGCTCGTCGGCGGCACGCCGACGGTCGAGCGGCCGGCGGCCGTGCTGCAGGTCTTCGCGATCGGCGGCAGCCAGCAGCAGTCGTCACCGCCGTCCGCGCTGACGCGGGCCGCGGCCGCTGCGGCTGACCCGCCCAGGGTGATGTCGACGCCGACGGCCAAGCCGGCGCGTACGCGCGCTCCCGTCGCGGTCGCCGGTGGGGCACGGCTTTCGACGGGCGGGCCGATCACGGTGCGCGCCTGGCTCCCGTCCGGTGACAACACCGAGATCGCGAGCGGCCGGCTGCTCGTCGGCGGCAGGCCGGTCTCCGGCGCGCGGATCTCGGTCGATCGCTACGTCCTGAAGCAGGCGACCGGCCCGGACGGCCGCTTCCGCGCCGCCGTCGACGTCAACGGCGTTCGACGCCATGTCGTCAAGGTCGCCGATCTCTCGCGCGCTCGTGTCGGCGGCAGGGCGCTGACGCCGTCCGAGCGCGCGGCGGCCCGCGCGGCGACCGGCGGCTTCTCCGTCGCGTACCGCATCAACGACCTGCGGGCGAGCTCGGGCAAGAACGGCAACGTCGTCGTCACCGGTCGCATCTCCACGCGCGGCGGCTTCGCTCCCGCCGGGGTGAGCCTGTTCACTACCGGCTTCCGGCCGGATCACCGGCGCCGACGGGCGGCCGGTCGCAGGTGCGACCGTTGTCACGCGCACCGTCGACCGCGACTTCTGGACGTTCTCGGAGCCCTCGGACGCGAACGGGAACTACACGTCCTTCTTCGCCGCATCGGACAAGTCGCAGGACGACCCGGTGCCGCTCAGCGTCCAGGTCGCGCTCGGCTCGGTCTCGTACTCGTCGGGCCTGGTCCCGACGGTCAAGTTCAAGCGGCTTCGGAGCGCACGCATGGACGTGCAGTTGCCGGCCCGCGTCGGCGCCGTCCTGCCGCTGCCGACCTCGACGTCGTACCCCGGCGCCATCTATCAGGGGCTGCTGGTCGGGGCGAACGTGAACGGACGCGTCGTCAAGCCGGTCGCCGCGCAGTGGCCGGACAGGAAGGGCCGGTTCCGGCTCGTGCTGCCCCCGTCGACGCGCGGCAAGACGGTGCGGCTCTGGCAGAGCAGCTTCCAGGCCTTCGCGACCTTCCCGGCCAGGCCGGGCGGCGCGGTCGACCTGCGCACGTGGCCGACGGGGCTCTCCCCGCGCGTCTCGACCGGCACCGCGAACGTGCGCCTGCCCGACTAGCGACCGAAGCTCTGCCAGGCGTCAACCGCGCCGGGTTATAGTCGGCCATGGCTGACATGCCAGACGACGGCCCGTCAGTGGCCAGCTCGTCATTGAGCGAGCGCGTGACCGCGCTGATGCCGCAGCTCGAAGAGGAGCTCGCGCGGCTCGTCGCGATCCCTTCCGTCTCGGCCGCCGGCTTCCCCGAGCCTCGCCAGCCCTTGCTCGACGCGTACGACTTCATCGTCGGGCTGCTGCGCGACGCGGGCGTCGAGGTGCTCGAGCCGCTCGAGCTGCCGGACACAGCGCCGGTGATCATGGGCGAGATCCCCGCTCCCGACGGAGCTCCGACGGTGCTCCTCTACGGCCACTACGACGTCGTCCCTGCCGGCGACGAGTCGAAGTGGGAATCGCCGCCGTTCGAGGCGACCGAGCGCGACGGCGCGATCTACGGCCGCGGCGCCGCCGACTCGAAGTCGAACATTCTCGTCCACGTCGGCGCCTTGCGCGCCTGGGGTGGGAAGCCCCCGGTCGGGATCAAGCTCGTGATCGAGGGGCAGGAGGAGATCGGCAGCGCACTCACGACGTTCCCACCGAGCCAGCCGGAGCTGTTCGCCGCCGACGCGATGGTGATCGCGGACATGGGCAGCCTTCGTCCCGGCGTTCCGACTCTGACCGTGGGGCTCCGCGGGATGGCGGGCGTGATCGTCCAGGTGAGAACGCTTGCCGGCCCGAAGCACAGCGGGCAGTTCGGCGGCGCCGCTCCCGATGCGTTGCTCGCGTACATCCGGCCCGCGGCCGAGAGGATCTGCCCCCAGGCGCGGCGGCGCGCGACGTGCAGCGGCGCGGCTGGACGCCACTCGGTGCGGCGCGACCGAAGATCAGCAGCGCTGCGAGCACCACCAGCACGAGCAGGGTCAGCCCCGGGTTGCGGAGCAGGCTGATGAGGCCGCGCGAGCCGGTCGTACCGCCGCGCAGAAGAAGTCCGTCGCGCTCGTGCCGAGATCGCCCCGGTCGGGCACCGCGAAGCTCGGTCGCGCCAGCTCTTCGACCACCGATCGGCTCGGTCCACTGCGTCTTCATGTTCGGCCGGTCGGGCCGTCGAAGAACGCCTTCTGCAGCTCGCCCCAGCGGCCCTGGAAGCCGATCCACGGGAACGGCGTGCGGCCGCCGCGCGTCGCTCGGGATCGGCTGCGACCACCGGCCGGAGCTCGCGGTGCGGGCCGTCGTGTCGTCGCAGCCGACGCCCGCCTCGGCGGAGCTGCCGAGATAGAGCGCGTCGGTGTAGTAGTTCGCGTGGGACCCGCGGCCGGGTAGACGACCGGGATGGGTGCCGTCGACGAGCTCGAGCTTGGCGTCGCCCCAGTCGGCCCGCTCGCCGCCCTCGTGCTGGCTGTAGCCGACCTCGACCGGCGTCTGGCGAGCGCCTCGCGCGGCGTCGGCGGCGTCGAAGTCGAGCTGGATCATCTCCCAGTCGCCCTCGTGCATGTTGTTGAAGTCGTTGAAGGCGTAGAAGAACCAGTACTGCAGCGCGAGCTTGCCCGGGTCGCCCGGGTCGGTGGCGACGTGCGCGTAGACGGTCGGCTTCGTCCGGCCGAGACGGCGCGCCCACCGCTCGTAGTCGCAGCCGGGTCGAGCGGATCCCGGGAAAGTCGAGGTGGTACTCGAAGCGGCCGACGAGATCCTTCGCGGTCGGGCCGATCTTGACGAGGTCGACCGGTCCACGGGCCGCGCAGCGCGACCTCGGCTCCCGAAGAGCGCGTCGACGTCGATCGGCTCGTACGGCTCGCCCGGGCCGCACTCTTCGCTCTGGCGACGAGCCGGACGACCGGCGCGTACGCGCGGCCAGCGGCTGCTCGTCCCCCAGGTCGGCATGAGCGCGCGCGGCGAAGGCGAGCGAGAGCGCCGCCCCAGCGAGGACGATGAAAGCCCACGCCTTCACGGAACAAGCTTCGACACGCTGAACGCGCGAACCTGTCGCTCTCACCGGCCGTCGGCATGGTCGCGATCGCGACCTTCAAACGCGTTCTACTGGCTCCCGATTCGCGGTCAGAGCCCGCAGCCGCGGCGCGCCGGCGTGTGACGTCGCGCGTCGGGGTACGATTGCCGTGTCATGCAACTGGCCGGCGATGGTGATCGCGAGCGTACGGCAGCCTCGCTGCAGGAGCACTTCCTCCACGGCCGGCTGACGGTCGAGGAGCTCGCCGAGCGCACGGGGATGGCGCTGCGCGCACGGTCGCGGGACGAGCTTCGTCTCGTGCTCGACGGCCTCCCGCAGTTCAGGGGCAACGCGATCGGGCAGACGGCGACCCGCGTCGCTGCCCTCGTCCTCTTCACGGCCGCGTGGCTGATGTTCAGCTTCGTCCTCTTCGTGGTCTTCGCTCTCACGATGCTGATCCACGGCGCGTCTGGAACGGCGCTCGCGGGATTCCTGCTCGTGTGGCTCGTGCCGACCTATCTCCTCTCGCGCGTGTGGCGGAGAGGGAGAAGGCAGCGGCCCGGGAGCGCGTAGCGCAACTTCTCCGGTTAGAACGCGATGCAACGAGGCCTGCGGCGACGCCTCCCGGAGCATCGCCGCCCTCGGCCTCATTGCACTCGCTGTGTGCCCGCGCGGCCAAGGCCCGTGGAAGCGCCCGGGCCGCGCGGGCTCGAGGAGCTAGATCGAATCGTCGTCGCGGTAGCCCGGCCGCCGGGCCCGTAGTAAGAGCCAAGTCGCTTCGATAGCTGTCGCGATAGCCCTCGTCCGCAGATCATGGCGTCGTCGTACTCCGGCGCGTCCTTGATCTGATCCTTCGTCCGGTTGACGTAGACCTTCTCGTTGTCGAGGTCGACGTTCTTGAGACGCCGGCCGGGAGCATGACCTTCTTGCCGAAGATCCATGGGCCGGTGTCGACGACGATGCAGCTCGAGCCGACCTCGTTGCGTTGCCTCGTCGATCTTCCCGATCGATCCGTCGAGTGCCTCGACGGAAAGACCGGCCAGGTTGCGCTGGGTGAGTGGCGGTGTCGCGGTACGTCCAGATCTGGTTGCTCGCCATTTGCGAAGACCTCCTTCCGGCGTCGCATCCAAGCGACGCACGTTTGTTCGGAGCGAGCCAAGAACATCCTCGGAGGCCCATCTCCGAAACCCTCCGATACGGCGGAGGACACAAGAATGATTACCGCTACCGCGACTCTGAAACCGGAGTAGGAACGCGATCTCGACCGGTGTGCTTGTGGTGCAGCGACCCGCGCCGGCGGCTGAGGCGAAAGCGCCTGGTTGCGGCATTTGACCCCTGCTTCCTCGGTGCCGTAGGGTCGGCGATCGCGGGGAGTCAATTGGTCAGGTGGGCGGACAGGAGGTCAGAATGCGGACGAAGCTTGCGGTAGCCGCGTGCGCGGCCGTCATCGCGGCTTTGAGCGCTGGCACTGCTCTTGCTGGTGAGGTGCAGGGGCCGCCGGGTACTCCGGGTGTTTCTGGTCCCGGTTCGGGGAACCGCACTGGAGCGCCTGCACATTCCAACTCAATCTGTTCCTACAACGGATTGAACGACATGAACCCGGCGCAGGGGCCGATCGACGTGATCGTTCAAACGCCCCATACCCAAGGGGTTCCGGGCCAGGCGGGCGCTGGCCCGAACGGCTCCGGCGTGCCGGGCTCCCCGACCTGCGGCGGCGGAAGCAACCCGGAGAATCCGTAAGTCGCGGAGTGGTTGCTTGCTTGGCCCCGGCACCACGTCGGGGCCAAGCACTTTCAGCAGCAGTGGCTCGCGTCAGACCGGTTCGAGCTCGAGCAGCCCGTAGACCGCCTGGTCGACGAACTCGGCGAACCGCTCGGCGCGCACGTACCCGGTCACCCGCATAGGTCGGTGGCCGGCCAGCCGGACGACGTCGCCGACGAGTGGCTCGTAGGCGTACTCGGCCTGCTCGAACACGTCGCCGTCCTGCGTGGCGAGTTGGTAGCGGAATCCCATTGTTTCCCCCTCCGATTTGCTTCTTCCTCGATCATCAAGCCGTCAAGGGGCTCCGCGAATGATCCAAATGGACCAACAGCGTGTCGCGTCCGGTGACAGTCGAACTTCGCGGGCTCTCAACCTCTAGCAGGCCGTGCGTACGTGCCGAGGTTTGCATCGGCTTTGCAGTAGCGCCTGACGCGGAGCGTTGCACGCGGTTTGCACAAGAAGAAAGGCGCTGTCACCAGCGC